>NZ_JBDUUE010000005.1:0-536241 GCF_039939255.1 Nocardioides secundeburneus | reverse complement strand
CGGTCAGCTCGCGCTTGAGCTCGCCCTTGGTCTGGACGAACAGCGACTGGTAGATCGTCTCGTGCGACACACGCATCCGCTCGTTCTTCGGGTACTGGCCGGGCAGCCACCGCGAGATCTGCTTCGGTGACCAGTCTGCCCGCAACAGCTCCCACACCTTGTCCCGCAACGGCGCGTGGTCGAGCCGACGAGCCTTCGGACGCCTGGCCTTGATCGCGGCGTGACGCTGCGCGTTCGCCGCGTTGTAGACCCGCTCGTAGCCCAGACCACCGCCCCGCGCCATCGATCGTCGAGGCGAGCGCACCCCCGGCGCCGGAAACCGCTTGCTCAGCTCTCTCGAGATCGTCGAGTGATGCTTGCCGACCACCGCCGCGATCTGACGCTGGGTCAGACCTGCCCGATACGCCCTCTCGATCACTCGCCGCTGCTCCAACGTCAACCTCGTACCAGGCATGAACCGCAACCTCTCACCCATCACCCACCACTTGGTGCAACAACCGCCGGAATTCGGCGGTGGTCTCGAGGCGAGGTCGCGGGCGACCTCGCACCTCGACCAGCGTGCCAAGCGCATGCAACCGAGCCCCACCACCCTCGGTAACCTCACCCGGTGACCTACGAGCCCAGCATCCCGCCCGAGTCCGCCGCGACCGACGACCACGTGCTCGCCGCGTGGCTGGCCGACGAGGCCGGACGCCGCCTGCTCGAGGTCCGCGGGGAGGGACTCGAGGGCCGCGAGCTCAAGGACGCTGGCGACCGCGCCGCGCACGAGCTGCTCATGGAGCTCGTCGCGCAGCACCGCCCGACCGACGCCGTGCTCTCGGAGGAGGGCAAGGACGACAAGGTCCGGCTGCAGGCCGAGCGGGTGTGGATCATCGACCCGCTCGACGGCACCCGCGAGTTCTCCGAGCCCCCACGCGACGACTGGGCCGTGCACGTCGCGCTCTGGGAGCGCTCGGCCGGCGAGGGCGGCGACCTGACCGCCGGCGCCGTCGCGCAGCCCGCCCTCGGCGAGACCTTCACCACCGGCGTCCCGCCCGTCGTCCCGCCGTGCACCAGCGCGAGCCCGCGCATCGCCGTCTCGCGCAGCCGCCCGCCCGAGTTCGTGCACGGCCTCGCCACCGAGCTCGACGCCCAGCTGGTCGCGATGGGGTCGGCCGGCGTGAAGGTGCTCTCGGTCGCGCGCGACATCACCGACGCCTACGTGCACGCCGGCGGCCAGTACGAGTGGGACAGCGCCGCCCCGGTCGCGGTCGCCCGCGCCGCCGGGCTGTTCACCAGCCGCATCGACGGCACGCCCCTGCGCTACAACCAGGACGACGTCTACCTACCCGACCTCGTCGTCTGCCGCCCCGAGCTCGCCGACCGCATCCTCGCCTGGATCGCGGCCAACGACGTTGCCTGACGCCGGTCACGTCCTGCTCGACGCCGACGGCGTCCTGCAGGACCTGCCGGGCGGCTGGTTCGAGGGTGTCCGGCCCTGGCTCGGCGATCGTGCCGAGCAGTTCATCCACGACTCGTGGGCGACCGAGGCGGCCTGCCTGCGCGGTGAGGCCGACTTCCTCGAGCACCTCGGCGCGCACCTGGCCGCCTACGCCGTCGACGTCGCCGTCGAGGAGCTGTTCGCCGCCGTGTGGACCTCGATCGAGGTCGTGCCGAGCTCGATCGAGCTCGTGCACCGGCTGCGGGCGGCGGGCTACGGCGTCCACCTCGGCACGAACCAGGAGCGCCACCGCGCGGCCTACATGCGCACGACGCTCGGCTACGACGAGCTGTTCGACGTCTCCTGCTACTCCTACGAGCTCGGCGCGGTGAAGCCCGAGCCGGCCTACTTCGAGCGGGCCGTCGAGCGCATCGGCGTCGGGCCAGGCGAGGTGGTGTTCGTCGACGACCGGCTCGACAACGTCGAGAGCGCGCGGTCGGTCGGGTTGGCCGGCGTCCACTGGACGTTCCTCGACGGCCTCGCCGAATTGGAGTCGCAGCTCGCCCGCCACGGTGTCAGGCTCGGCCGGTGACCTCCTTCCTGTCCCACGTGACCATCGACTGCCACGACGCCTACGCGCTCTCCGAGTGGTGGAAGCCCGTGCTCGGCTACGTCGACATCGACGGCGACCCCAACGAGCCCGGGCACGAGGAGTGCATGATCCGCGACCCCGAGTCCGGTCAGCAGCTGCTCTTCATCGAGGTCCCAGACGACGAGCTGCCGGCCAAGCGCATCCACCTCGACGTCGCGCCCCGCGAGGGCACCCGCGACGACGAGGTCGAGCGGCTGCTCGCCCACGGCGCCACGCTCGTCGCCGACCGCCGCGGTCAGTACGGACCCGGCACCGGCTGGGTCACCCTCGCCGACCCCGAGGGCAACCAGCTGTGCGTCATCCGCAACGCCCAGGAGCGCGGCGACGGCTGAGTCCCGTGCCGACCGCTAGGGCCGGACCTGCAGGATCCGGTCGTCGCCCTCGCGGGGCTCGCCGCGCTCGTCGCGGTTGCTGGTGGTCAGCCAGAGCGTGCCGTCGGGGGCGGTGGCGACGGTGCGCATGCGGCCGTACTCACCGATGAAGAACGCCTTCGGCCGCACCGCCCGCTGGCCGCGGACGGTGACCCGCCACAGGCGCTCGCCCTTCAGCGAGGCCATGTAGAGCGCGCCGTCGGCGAAGGCGAGGCCGGACGGTGAGGCGTCGTCGGTGGCCCAGGTCTGCTGCGGCTGGACGTACGCGCCGCCCCCGCCGCGCCCTTCGACCTCGGGCCAGCCGTAGTTGCCGCCGGCCTCGATGCGGTTGAGCTCGTCGAAGGCGTCCTGGCCGAACTCCGAGGCCCACAGCCGGCCCTGGTCGTCGAAGGCCAGGCCCTGGACGTTGCGGTGGCCGTAGGAGTAGACGGGGGAGTCGAACGGGTTGCCGGGCGCCGGGTCGCCGTCGGGCGTCAGGCGCAGCACCTTGCCGCCGAGGGAGGCGCGGTCCTGGGCCAGCGGTGGCTCGCCGGCCTCGCCGGTGGAGACGTAGAGGAAGCCGTCGGGACCGAACGCCAGCCGGCCGCCGTCGTGGATGAAGCCGTGCGGGATGCCGTCGAGCAGCACCTCGATCTCGCCGAGCTCACCGTCGGTCAGCGTGGTGCGCACGACCCGGTTGTCGTCGACGGTCGAGAGGTAGAGGTAGACGAGGGAGTCCTGCTCGAAGTCCGGCGACAGTGCGACGCCGAGCAGCCCGTCCTCGGCCCCGCCGCCGGTGGGCCGCGCGGCGTCGACGACGCCGAGCTCGGTGACCTCGCCGGACGGCGTCACGCGCAGCACCCGGCGGGTGTCGCGCTCGGTGACGATGGCGTCGCCGTTGGCGAAGAAGTCGAGGCCCCACGGCGCCTCGAGCCCCGTGGCGATCTCGGTGACGACGGCCGGCGGGCCCGTCGGGTCGGGCTCGGCCGAGGGCTCGCCGGTCTCGGTGCCGGTCTCGGGCGTCCCGGACGACGGGGCGTCGGTGGCGGACGGCGTCCCGCTGGCGGCAGGACTGGTGCCGGAGACGGTCACCTCGGTCTCGTTGCCACCCTGGCCGCAGGCGGCGAGCAGCAGCGCGGACGTCGCCACGAGGGCCCCGAGGGAACGGGTGCGCACCGGCGTCAGCCGACCTTGTCGAGCAGCTCGAGCAGCAGGCCGTGGACGACGTCGGGGTGTTCCATCGGCAGGAAGTGCGAGCCGCGCAGCTCGACGTAGTCGGCGTCGGGCATCCGGTCGGCGGCGGTCGCCATGTGCCGGGACCCGGCGAGCACGTCCCACCGGCCCGCGACGAACACGGCCGGCACGTCGATGGTGCTCAGCGAGACGCGCATGTGGCGCGAGGTGCTGAGCGCGAGGTGGAAGTACCAGTCGAGCGGGGTGGTGAGGAACTCCTTGATGCCGACGGCCACGAGCTCGGGGTCGGCGACGGGCAGCATGAAGCCGGAGTGGGAGACGACCGCGACCGTCTTGCGGCCGATCGGCAGGGAGCGGGCGATCGGGGAGAGCGGCTTGCCGACCAGCGACAGCACGCGCGCGGCGTTGACCGTGACCGCCCGGGCCGCGAACCGCGGCAGCCGGAACGGGGCGAGCATCGTCGAGAACGTGTCGCCGGGTACGCCGGCCACGGCGAACAGGCCGCTGACCCGCTCGGGGTAGCGGGCAGCGAGCTCGAACATCGTGTTCACGCCCATCGACCAGCCCATGAGCACAGCGCGGTCGATGCCGAAGGCGTCCATGACCGAGACGCCGTCCTCGACAAAGTGCTCGATCTCGACGTGCGTCGGGTCGGCCGGTCGCTCGGAGCCGCCGACGCCGCGGTGGTTCCACGACACGACGCGGACGCCGCAGTCGGGCGTGAGCAGGGCCGGCCAGCACCAGGCGTTCGTGCCGAGGCCGTTGCACAGCACGACGGTGGGGCCGTCGATGACGCCGTCGGGGTCGTTGGTCCAGGCGCGCAGCGTGGTGCCGTCGTCGGAACGGATGTCGCGGAAGGCCGGCGAGGGGTGCGCGACGGCGTGCGCGGCGGAGGTCGGCATGGCGCCGATTGTGCCCCACGCCGCGAGGCGACGGGCGGCTACGCGCGTGAGGAGTGGCGCACCAGCGAGACCTCGGGGGCGGTCTCGGCGGCGGGCGGGGCGCTCAGGGCGTCGAGGAAGTCGGCGACGTCCTCGCGCTCGGCGCGACGGTGGGCACACGCGGTCGCGGCGACCATCGCGTTGCGACGGGCCTGCTGCTGGGAGGCGACAGGCCAGTCCTGAACTCGCTGCACCAGGCCCCGGAGAGGACCGCGCATGGGTGGGGTGCCGAGCATGCTGTCGAACCTACGTGCCGAGGCGCCCGGGGGCATCACTGCGGCGTGACAACTTCGTGAACTCACAGGCTGCCATCATCCGGTGATCGAGCCTGTCGCGATCCCACGGCCGTGGTGCGGTCGCCGTTGATCCTGCGTCGGTCTCGGCACGCCGGTTCGTCGGGGTGCGAGCAAGCTCGCCCCCGACGACGGCTCGCTCGGCCACCATCAGCGGCGCGGGCCGGCGCAAGCGCCGTCCGCGTCGCTAGTCGGGGGCGGGCTCGTGGAGGACCGGACGCTGCCGGGTCGCGCCGATGCTCGCCGCGACCACGCACGCGACCGCGAGCCACTGCAGGCCCGAGAGCGACTCGTCGATGACGAGGATGCCGGCGAGCGCGGCCGCGGCCGGCTCGAGCGACATGAGGATGCCGAAGGTGGCCGGCTTGAGCGAGCGGAGCGCGACCAGCTCGCAGCTGTAGGGCACCACCGACGACAGGAGGCCGACCGCGGCGCCGAGGAGCAGCACGCGCGGGTCGAGCATGCCGTCGGTCGCGTCGCCGACGGCGAGGAACGGCATCACCAGCAGCATCGCCACCGCGCTGGCGAGGGCGAGGCCGTCGAGGCCCTCGAAGCGTCGTCCGGTCGCCCCGGAGAGCAGGATGTAGGCCGCCCAGCAGCCCCCCGCGACGAGGGCGAACAGCACGCCGACCACGTCGAGGTCGGCGCGCTCGGCACCGAGCAGGACGACGCCCACGGCGGCGAGACCGACCCAGACCAGGTCGCGCGCGCGTCGCGACCCGACGACGGCCAGGGTGAGCGGGCCGATGAACTCGATCGTCACCGCGATGCCGAGGGGGATGCGGGCGAAGGACTGGTAGATCGCCAGGTTCATCATGCCGAGGCTGGCGCCGAAGCCGAGGAGCACGAGCAGGTCGCTGCGGCTGCGACCGCGCAGGCTCGGGCGGGCCCAGGCCAGCAGGATCACCGTGCTGGTCGCCAGGCGCAGGAACACCAGCGCCGACGGCGAGACGTCGTCGAAGAGCGACTTGGCGACGCCCGCGCCGAGCTGCACCGAGGCGATGCCGATCAGCACCAGCACGATGGGGGACCGGATCACCGCGTCACCGTAGCGACGACCGCGCCGGGGCCGGGCGCGGCCTCCGGGCCGCCCCATTCGGTAACGGTTGTGTCACGATGCGCGGATGGCGACCTACCGCGTGAGCCGCTCCACCTCCATCGCCGCCGACCCGGCGCTGGTGCACCGCCTCGTCAGCGACCTGCGCGAGTGGCGGGCGTGGTCGCCGTGGGAGGACGTCGACCCCGGCCTCGAGCGGAGCTACAGCGGCGCCGACGCCGGCGTCGGGGCCCACTACTCCTGGTCGGGCAACCGCAAGGCCGGTCAGGGCACGATGGAGGTCGTCGGCTCGACGCCCGAGGCCGTCGACGTCCGCCTCACCTTCCTCCGGCCGATGCGCTCGACCAGCGACGTCGTGTTCGACATCGTGCCCGCGGCCGAGGGCACCACCGTCACCTGGACGATGACCGGCGAGCAGAAGGGTGTGATGGCCGTGCTCGGCAGGGTCGTGTCGATGGACCGGCTGCTCGGCAAGGACTTCGAGCGGGGCCTGGCCCGGCTCAAGGACGCCGCCGAGCGCTGAGGCCCGACCGCCGGTCGGGACCGGTCACGGACGGCGCGCGCGCCGTCCTATCCTCGGAGCATGAGCGACACGCCCGACATCAAGCCCCGTTCGCGCGACGTCACCGACGGTCTCGAGAGGGCCGCGGCGCGAGGGATGCTCCGGGCGGTGGGCATGGGCGACGACGACTGGGAGAAGCCCCAGGTCGGCGTCGCGTCGTCGTGGAACGAGATCACCCCGTGCAACCTCTCGCTCGACCGGCTCGCGAAGGCGGTCAAGAACGGCGTGCACGCCGCCGGCGGCTACCCGCTCGAGTTCGGCACCATCTCCGTCTCCGACGGCATCTCGATGGGCCACGAGGGCATGCACTTCTCGCTGGTCTCGCGCGAGGTCATCGCCGACTCGGTCGAGACCGTGATGATGGCCGAGCGCCTCGACGGCTCGGTGCTGCTCGCCGGCTGCGACAAGTCGCTGCCCGGCATGCTCATGGCCGCCGCCCGCCTCGACCTGAGCTCGGTCTTCCTCTACGCCGGCTCGATCATGCCCGGTCAGGTCGACGGTCGTGACGTCACCATCATCGACGCCTTCGAGGCGGTCGGGGCGTGCCTGGCCGGCAAGATCAGCCGCGACGAGGTCGACCGCATCGAGCGGGCCATCTGCCCCGGCGAGGGCGCCTGCGGCGGCATGTACACCGCCAACACGATGGCCGCCGTCGCCGAGGCGATCGGCATGTCGCTGCCCGGCAGCGCCGCCCCGGCCGCCGTCGACCGCCGCCGCGACGGCTACGCGCACAAGTCGGGCGAGGCCGTCGTCGAGCTGCTCCGTCGTGGCATCACCGCCCGCCAGATCATGACGAAGGAGGCGTTCGAGAACGCCATCACCGTGGTCATGGCGCTCGGCGGCTCGACCAACGCGGTGCTGCACCTGCTCGCGATCGCCCGCGAGGCCGAGGTCGACCTGACCCTCGACGACTTCAACCGCGTCGGCGACAAGGTGCCGCACCTCGGCGACCTCAAGCCGTTCGGCAAGTACGTCATGTACGACGTCGACCGCGTCGGCGGCATCCCCGTCGTGATGAAGGCGCTGCTCGACGCCGGCCTCATGCACGGCGACTGCCTGACCGTCACCGGCAAGACGATGGCCGAGAACCTCGCCGACATCGCGCCGCCCGAGCTCGACGACGACGTCATCCGCAGGATCGACCGGCCCATCCACGCCACCGGCGGCCTCACCATTCTCAAGGGCTCGCTCGCCCCCGAGGGCGCCGTCGTCAAGAGCGCCGGCTTCGACGAGTCGGTCTTCACCGGCACCGCAAGGGTCTTCGACGGCGAGCGCGCCGCGATGGACGCGCTCACCGAGGGCTCGATCGTCGCCGGCGACGTCGTCGTCATCCGCTACGAGGGCCCCAAGGGCGGACCCGGCATGCGCGAGATGCTCGCCATCACCGGGGCGATCAAGGGCGCCGGGCTCGGCAAGGACGTCCTGCTGCTCACCGACGGCCGGTTCTCCGGCGGCACCACGGGCCTCTGCGTGGGCCACGTGGCGCCCGAGGCGGTCGACGGCGGCCCGATCGCCTTCGTGCGCGACGGCGACACGATCACCCTCGACGTGCTCAACCGCTCGCTCGAGGTCGAGCTGGTCGGACCCGACGACCTCGAGGCCCGCCAGGCCGGCTGGGAGCCGCTGCCTCCGAAGTACACCCGCGGGGTGCTCGGCAAGTACGCCCGCACCGTCGCCTCTGCCGCGCACGGCGCCGTCACCTCCTGACGCGTGACCGCTGACCGAGAGGCTCGGGCCCTCGGCGCAGCAGCGGCAGCCTTCGTGCTGCTGCTCGTCGTCGCCGCGACCACCCGGCTCACCGGCGACGACCCCGGCGCCGCCGGCGACCCCGGCCCGGTCGCGGTGCCCGCGCCGGGCGGGGCCGCGCCGTCGTCGGAGGAGACCCGGCCGCCGGCACCGGCGGACCCCGCCCCGCCGGTGCCGAGCACCCACGCACCCGACGGGCACATCTTCGGCGGCAACCGGTTCCTGGTCGCCTACTACGGCACCGGCCAGACGCCGTCGCTCGGGGTGCTCGGCGAGGCCGGCCCCGACGAGATGCACCGCCGGCTGCAGCGGGCGGCCAAGCCGTTCCAGCGCCCGGACAGCCGGGTGACCCTCGTCTACGAGCTCATCGTCACGATCGCCGACGGTCGTCCCGGCCCCGACGGCGACTACAGCCACGACGTCCCGCGCGAGGTCGTGCAGCGCTACGTCGACGCCGCCCGCCGCCACGGCGCCCTGCTGCTCCTCGACATCCAGACCGGTCGCGCCCCGTTCATCGACGTCGCCCGGCGCTTGGCGTGGGCCTTGCGCGAGCCGCACGTCGGGCTCGCGCTCGACCCCGAGTGGCGCATGGCGAAGGACGAGGTGCCGGGGCGGGTGATCGGGGCCGTGCGACCGCAGGAGGTCAACTACGTGAGCGCCTGGCTCGACGCGTTCACGGCCCGCCAGGGACTGCCCGAGAAGCTGTTCGTGCTGCACCAGTTCCGCACCGACATGATCCCGAACATCGAACGGGTCGAGACGCGGGCGAACCTGGCGATGGTGCAGCACGTCGACGGGTTCGGCACCCCGGGCCAGAAGCTCGACACCTACCGCGCGGTGGCCCGCCACGACCGGTTCCACATGGGGTTCAAGCTCTTCTACGACGAGGACGTCGACCGGATGTCGCCGCGCGACGTGCGCCGGGTCCGGCCCGCCGTCCGGTTCGTCAGCTTCCAGTAGGCCACGACGGCTGGTAGGCGACCCGGGCCGTGGTGCGCAGCGGCAGCATCGCCGCGACCGCGAGCGCCCCCAGCCCGAACCCGATCACCCACGCGGCCGGCCCGTACTCGGGCAGGTCGAGGTCGACCAGCGCACCGAGGTGCACCAGCAGCAGGACGACGGCGGTGACCACCAGCACCGGCCGCAGCGCGCGCGGGTTGACCGACGGCTTCAGGCCGAGCACGACCAGCACCACGACGACGATCGCGACGAGGAGCACCAGCCAGCCCAGGAAGCTGAAGTAGGCCTCGGCGAACCCGTTGCCGCTGCCGCCGGCGTCGCGCACGGAGTCGCCGATGTCGATGAACGTGACGGTGTCGGCGGCGCTCGCCCAGCTGAGGAAGGTGTAGCCGGCCAGGCACAGCAGGGCCCCGAGGCCTGCGAGCACCACGGCGCCGACGTGGGTGCGGTGGCGCAGCAGACCGGGCGCGAACGGGGCGCCGTGGACGACGGGCGCGCCGGCCGGTCCCGGTGGACCGGCGAGCTGCGGTGCCGCGGCCCCCGCCGGCAGGAGGTAGGTGATGCGTGGCCCGATGAGGCCGGCGATCGTGATGGTGAGCGTGGCGAGAAGCCAGCCGACGTAGCCGATGGCGCCCGGCACGACCCGGGCGCGTTGCTCGTCGGCACCCTCGTCAGGCCCTGGTGCGTCGGGGGCCGCGGACGTCGGGCTGGAGGTCGTGGCCTCGCCGCTGCCCTCGATCTCGAAGCCGAGGCTGAACACGGCCACCACGGCGAGCGCGACCGCGGCCAGGCCGAGCACGACCGCCACGACGCGGGCGGCGTTGGTGAGCGCGGCGCGGCGCAGGCCGACGGCGGCGACGAGCGCCGCCACGATGCAGGCCGCCGTGAGCCCCACGGCGAGCCAGGGGAAGAAGGCCGAGGCCAGGGCGCCGGGGTCGGCGGCCATCCCGTCGGTGCCCCGGACCTCGTCGAGGGTGTCGAACAGGCCCGGGTACTCCCGCGACGTGGAGAGATCGGAGGGGGAGGAGCCGTAGACCCGGATCTCGGCCCACCGGGGCAGGAACAGCGCGGCGACCATGCCGAACGCGCCGCACGCCACGAACAGCAGCGCCCATCCCGGCTTCTCGCGGCGCTCCAGGCCGGCGGAGCGGGGGTCGACGTCGACCATCCCGCCGGCGGGGTGGCCGGGGAAGCCGTAGGGGCCTGACGGCTGCGGCGACGGGGGTGCTGACGGCGGCGGGGGCGAGTACGGCCGGGCCTGCTGCGGGGGTTCACCGTGGTCGGACATGGCGTGGAGCGTTCCACACCCGGCTCAGAAGTAGTCCCGCACGTGCAGGGGTCGTGAGCGCAGCAGCGCGTCGAGCAGACGGTCGTGGGTCGACGGGCCGCTCAGGTGGCCCGCGTGTCGCAGGTTGGCGCACGACTGCGCGCCCGACCACGCCAGCGCCAGTCCCGACATCGTGTAGGTCGCGACGTCCTGGCCACCGAGGCCGTCGGCGCGCTCGCACGAGGCCGCGCCGGTGGCGCCGTCGAGGTCGAGCCGGTAGTCGCCGTCCGCGACGCCGAGCGGGTCGCCGACGACCCGGAACGGCACGGTGGCGCCGGCCAGGTGCGCCGGACCGGAGACCGCGCCGAACGCGGCGGCCGGGTCGTGCACCCGCAGCATGTACGGGTGGCGGGCGACGACGTCCCACGTGGCCGTCGGCAGCACCCAGCGCGCCGGGTCGTCGCCGGAGGTGTGCAGGCGCACGGTGCCGGCGACCGAGGTGTGCGTGCCGAGCATCCGCCACAGCGCGCGGTAGCCGTCGGCGGTGACGGCGACGAGGTCGTGCACCTCGAGGCTCGCCGTCGCGGGGTCGTAGCCCTCGCCGCGGTCCCACGAGGCGAAGCCCACCACCCGGTCGCCCTCGACGGCGAGCGAGACGGCCGTGACGTCGTCGAGCAGCTCCTGCGGCGACCGGGCGAACCGCGGGCCGGTGCGGTTGAGCGGCCCGTTCTGCGCGGCGGCCCACGCGTCGTAGACGGCCGTCATCGCCGGCAGGTCGTCGACGCCGGCCCGCCGCACCGTCGTGGAGCCGCTCGGCGCCCGGACGCCGGCCAGCTCGGCCGTCGCGAGCCGGACGGTGTCGAACGAGGTGACGACCTCGTAGCCGAGCGGGCGGTAGATCCCGTTGGCGGTCGGGTAGAGCGTCGAGACCACGTCGCCGCGCTCGGCGCCCGCGGCGAGCATCGCTGCGAACAGCGGCCGCAGCAGCCCGGCCCCCCGGCGCTCCGGCGCGACGGCGACGCTGGCGACGCCGCACGTCGGCACCCGGACGCCGTGCCACCACGACTCGTAGGAGTGCGCGGCCACCCGGGCCGCGAGGTCGCCGTCCACGAGCGCGAGCCAGACCTCGCGGCCCTCGGGCAGCGCGGCCGGCCGCGGCGGGACGCCGCCGGGCGAGGAACCGAAGGCCTCGACCGCGAGACGGTAGGAGGCTTCGTGGTCGTCGAGGGTGAATCGGCGGATCTCCACGCGGCAGGTCTACCGGTCGCGACCGCCGGGTGTCGACCACGCCCTAGGCTCGGCCCGTGCCCGACCGCGACGACCTCGATCCCCTCGCCGGCTACCGCGACCGCTTCGTCGGCACGGAGTCGCCGCTGGTCTACCTCGACGGCAACTCGCTCGGGCGTCCGCTCAGGGCCACCGCCGATCGGCTGAGCACGTTCGTCACCACCGAGTGGGGCGAGCGGCTGATCCGTGGGTGGGACGAGTCGTGGTTCCGGTTGCCCGAAGTGGTCGGCGACGAGATCGGCCGCGTGTGCCTCGGCGCCGCCGCGGGCCAGACGGTCGTCGGCGACTCCACGACGGTGCTGCTCTACAAGGCGATGCGGGCCGCGGTCGCGCTGCGTCCCGGACGCACCGAGATCGTCGTCGACCGCGACAACTTCCCGACCGACCGCTACGTGGCCGACGGCGTCGCGCGCGAGTGCGGGCTCACGCTGCGCTGGATCGACGTCGACACCAGCGCCGGCGTCACGCCCGACCAGCTCGCCGCGGTGGTGGGGGAGCAGACCGCGCTCGTCGTCCTGAGCCACGTCGCCTACCGCTCGGCCTGGCTCGCCGACATGCCCACCTTGACCGAGATCGCCCACGGGGCCGGGGCGCTGGTGCTCTGGGACCTGTCGCACTCGGTGGGCTCGGTGCCCACGGCCCTCGACGCCTGCGACGCCGACCTCGCGGTCGGCTGCACCTACAAGTACCTCAACGGCGGGCCCGGCGCCCCCGCCTTCGTCTACGTCGACGAGGCGCTCCACGACGACCTCGCGCAGCCGGTCCAGGGTTGGATGGGGGCCGCCGACCCGTTCCTCATGGGTCCCACCTACGCCCCGGCCGCCGGCGTCCGGCGCATGCTCTCGGGCACCCCGCCCGTCGTCGGCATGCTGGCGCTGCAGGACATGCTCGCGCTCGTCGACGAGGTCGGCATCGACGCCGTCCGCACGAAGTCGGTCGCGCTGACCGAGCACGCCATCGCCCTCGCGGCCGAGCTGCTGCCCGACACCACGCTCGCCTCGCCGCGCGAGTCGGAGCGGCGCGGCGGCCACGTGACCCTGCACCACCCGCTCATGCGGGAGGTCACCGCCGAGCTGTGGCGGCGCGACGTCGTCCCCGACTACCGCGACCCGGGCGGTCTCCGGCTCGGGCTCTCGCCCCTGTCGACGTCGTTCGACGAGGTGACCCGCGGGCTGACCGCCGTGCGCGAGGTGCTCGACTCCCTTGGCTGAGGTGTCCCCGCGCCCCTCGACGACGGCGCGACCGCCCGTGCCGGCGGAGATCAAGGTGCTCATCGCGTCGGCGTTCGTCATCGCGATCGGCTTCGGGCTCGTCTCGCCGGTGCTGCCCGCCTACGCCCGCAGCTTCGACGTCGGTGTCGCCGCGGCCTCGTTCGTGGTGTCGATCTTCGCGTTCTTCCGGCTGGTCTTCGCCCCGGCCGGCGGGGCGCTCGTGTCGCGGCTGGGCGAGCGCCCGGTCTACCTGACCGGGCTGCTCGTGGTGGCCGCGTCGTCGCTGGCGACCGCGTTCGCCCAGTCCTACGTGCAGCTGCTCGTGCTGCGCGGCCTCGGCGGCATCGGCTCGACCATGTTCACCGTCTCGGCGATGGCGCTGCTGGTGCGCCTCGCGCCGCCGACGATCCGCGGCCGGGTGTCGTCGGCCTACGCCAGCTCGTTCCTCATCGGCGGCATGGTCGGCCCCGTGCTCGGCGGCGCCCTCGCCGGGTTCGGGCTGCGGGTGCCGTTCGTCGCCTACGCCGTCGCGCTCGTCGTCGCGGCCGCCGTCGTGGCGCTGCGGCTGACCGGCGCCCAGCTGCGTCCGGCCTCCGGCGGCCCGCCGGCGCCGCCGATGCGGCTCGCCGCGGCGCTGGCCCTGCCGGCCTACCGGGCCTGCCTGGCCTCGGCGTTCGCCAACGGGTGGTGCAACTTCGGCGTGCGGGTCGCCGTCGTCCCGCAGTTCGCGCTCGTGGTGCGCGACGAGACGTGGGTGGCCGGCGTGGCCCTCGCGCTCGCGGCCCTCGGCACGGCCGCCACCCTCCAGGTCGCCGGCCGCGTCGCCGACTCGGTCGGACGACGTCCGCTCGTGCTCGTCGGCCTCGCCGTCACCGCCCTCGGCTTCGGGTTGCTCGGCCTCAGCCACGACCTCGTCGTGCTGTTCGTGCTCTCGGCCTTCTCCGGCATCGGCGCCGGCCTGGTCAACCCCGGTCAGCAGGCGACCGTGGCCGACGTGATCGGCAGCGAGCGCAGCGGCGGCACCGTGCTCGGCACGTTCCAGATGTTCCAGGACGGCGGCGCCATCCTCGGCCCCGTGCTCGTCGGCGTCGTCGCCGACCGGGCCGGCTACGGCTGGGCGTTCGCGGTCACCGCGCTCATCAGCCTGCTCGCGCTGCTGCCGTGGCTCGTCGCCCCCGAGACGCTCGACACCGCTGCGTCGGCAGCTCCGCAGTAGGCCCAGCGCAGGACCCGGCGGCACACCTTGGGGTGACGCGGCGGCTGCGACGCTGGAGCGGTGTCCGTGCTTCCGACGCCCCCGGCCCCCGGTGCCGGGGCCACGCCCGACGACGTCGTCGCGTGGGTGCGTGAGCACCTCGGCGACCTCGCCCGCGAGGGAGCCGACGGCCTGCGGCCCGGGCTGGTGCGTGGCGGGCAGACGGCCGCCGACGCCGCGCTGGCCGCGCTCGACGTCACCGGCTACGCCCGCTCGCGCAGCACCGTGCTGCCGGAGTCGCGGCGCGGCGCGACCCGGATGTCGCCCTACGTGCGCCACGGGCTCGTCACCCTGCCCGAGCTGTGGGACGCCGTCGCCGGGGCGCCGTCCCGCGATCGCGGCCGCTACCGCGACGAGCTGCTGTGGCAGGAGTACGCGCGCCACCTCTACGCCCGGGTCGGGCCCGACCTCGGCCGCTCGGTGCGCCGCGAGCAGCCCCGGCCCGAGCGGTGGCCCGAGCCGTTGCGCACCGACATGGCCTGCAACGCCTTCCTCGTCGAGTCCCTCACCGACGACGGGTGGCTGGTCAACCAGACCCGGATGTGGCTGGCGGCGCAGTGGTCGGTCCGCGCCGGCGCCGAGTGGCGCACCGGCGAGGACGCGATGTTCGCCCACCTGCTCGACGGCTCGCGCGCCGCCAACCGGCTCGGCTGGCAGTGGACGGTCGGCACCGGCAGCGGCAAGCCCTACGGCTTCAGCCGCTGGCAGGTCGAGAAGCGGGCGCCCGAGCTGTGCCGCGGCTGCGGGCTGCGCGACGCCTGCCCCATCCAGGACTGGCCCGAGGCCCCCGTCGGCCCGCCGGTCGCCGACGGCCCCGACCTCGGCCGCGGCCCCGTGCCGGGCGGGCCGGACGACCTCGAGCGCGCTGAGGTCGCGGACGGCGACGGGGCCGACGTCGTGTGGCTGACCGCGGAGTCCCTCGGCGCGTCCGACCCGGCCCTGGCGGCCGACCCCGACCGTCCTGCCGTGTTCGTCCTCGACGAGCCGCTGCTCGCCCGCCTGCGGCTCTCGGGCAAGCGACTGGTCTTCCTGGCCGAGTGCCTCGGCGACCTCGCGCTCGAGCGCGACCTCGAGGTGCGCCGCGGCGACGTCGTCGGCGAGCTCGCGGGCCGCCGGCTCGCCACGACCTACGCGCCGGTGCCCGGCTGGGCCCGCCGCCGCGCCCGCCTCGACGTCCGCGAGCTCCACCCGTGGCCCTGGCTGGTGCGGCCCCGCGAGTCGACCGTGCGCTCGTTCAGCGCCTGGCGCCGGACCGCCGGCCGCTGACCGGCGCCGAGACCTTCCTGAGCACGAGGACGGATGCCCGGGCGGGCGGCGCGGCCCAGGCTCGGTCCATGGACACCACGACACTCCGGGCGGCCGCCCGCCTCACCCTCGCCCGCCTCACCTCCGTCTGCCTCGTGCTCGCCCTCGCAGCGGCCGGCGCGTGGTTCGCGTGGCTCGGTTGGGACGACGAGTACTACCTGGTCGACGGCGTCGCCCAGGGCCCCTACCGCCCCTGGCAGGTCGTCGCGTGCGGCCTCACCGTCGTGCTGGCGGCGCTCGTCGCCCAGCGCTTCGCCCGCGGCGGCTCGGCCGTGCCGGCGCTCGCCGTCGCAGCCACCGTCGGCTTCGCCGTGCCGTGGTCGGTCGACGCGGCGTCGACCGACGACAGCGGGCTGTGGGTCGTCGGCCTGGTGATGCTCCTGGTCGGCAGCAGCGTCGGGCTCACGGTCGTGCTGGCGGTCGGCGAGGCCGTCGGCTCCCGCCGCAAGGCCTCCTGACGTCAGTGGATGTGCTGGCGCCAGTCGAGCGGCACGCGGCCCTTCGGGCCCGGGGCGGGCTGGTCGTCGGGGTGTGACGTCGGCGGGGCGAGCTCGAGACCCTCGGGCACGTCGGCGTCGGTGTCGGTGGCGAAGTCCCAGAACCACTCCTCGCCCGGCTCGAAGCTCTGCATGACCGGGTGGCCGGTCGCGCGGAAGTGCGCCGAGGCGTGCTGGGCGGGGGAGGAGTCGCAGCAGCCGATGTGACCGCACTGCGCGCAGCGGCGCAGGTGCACCCACCAGCCGCCGACGTCGTCGCAGTCGGCGCAGCCGGTGCCGCTGGGCGGGACGCTCGGGTCGATGCCGTCGCTCATGGGGTCGAGTCTGCCGTGGGTGGCAAGCGTCGGTCGAGGGCCACCAGGGCCGCGTCGACGACGACGAAGAGCGCGGTGATGCCGAGGCAGGCGAGCACCACCGCGCCGGCGCCGTCCTCGCGGTGGTCGAGGAACGGGTAGGGGTACCAGCCCGTGGCCGCCCCGACGAGCAGCGTGACCACGAGCCACGCCACCGGCCAGACCAGCACCAGGGCCGCCGTCCGCACGGCGGTGCGCGGGCGCGGGCCGAACAGCAGCCACCCGGCGACGGCGAGCAGCGGCACGACCAGGTGGAGCAGCTTGTCGGCGAGCCGGTCGGCGCCGTCGAGGTCGAGCAGGGGCCGCAGGAGCACGAAGTGGACGACGCCGGTGATGGTGATGCCCACCAGGGAGGCCAGGCGCAGCACGCGCCAGCCGGCGCCGTCGCGGGCGGGGTCGCGGGCCAGCTGCCAGGCCACGACCGCGACGAGCACGTTGCTCTGGATCGTGAAGTAGGCGACGAGGCGGGCCAGACGTACCGGAAGGTCCGGCGGCGAGGTCTCGTCGAGCACCCGGCCGCCCTGCAGCACCAGCACCAGCTGGAGCGCGAGCGTCGCGGTCACGACCACGGCGGTGACGAGGTGGAACTGACGCGCGACGGTCACGTCCCGAACCCTAGGGTCGGCACATGCCCGAGGAGAACGTGCACGGCCAGCCTGTCGGTGACCTCGTGCCGGCGTGGACGCCGCGCGCCTGGCCCACGCCGGTGCGCCTGGCCGGGCACCACGTCGCGCTCGAGCCCCTCGACGTCGTCCACGCCCCGGCCCTGCACCGCTCGTTGTGCGGGCCCGACGACCACGCGCTGTGGACCTACCGGCCCACCGAGCCGCCGGCCGACGTCCCCGCCATGGAGACCTTCGTCGCCGACCAGCTCGCGGTGCCCGGGGTCGAGACCTGGGCCGTCGTCCCGGTCGGTGGCCCGCTCGGTGGGGAGGCGGCCGGGATCATCTCGTTCATGCGCGTCGAGCCCGCCCACGGGCAGGTCGAGGTCGCCGGGGTGCTCTACGCGCGGCGCCTGCAGCGGACGCCGGCCACCACCGAGGCCACCCACCTGCTGATGCGCTGGGCCTTCGACGTGCTCGGCCACCGGCGGTTCGAGTGGAAGTGCGACAGCCTGAACGAGCCGTCGCGTCGGGCCGCCGCCCGGTTGGGCTTCACCCACGAGGGACGCTTCCGTCACCACCTGGTGACGAAGGGGCGCAACCGCGACACCGACTGGTTCTCGGTCACCGACGCGGAGTGGCCCGCCGTCCGCGCCGAGCACGAGCGCTGGCTCTCGCCGGCCAACTTCGCCGACGACGGCGCCCAACGCACGCCCCTGCGTGTGGTGACCTGACGGCCGAGGCGTGGCAGGGTCGGACCGATGGACCAGCGGATCAGCTTCGTCACCCTCGCGGTCACCGACCTCGAGGCCTCGCGGCGCTTCTACCTCGACGGTCTCGGCTGGACCGAGGACCTCTACGTCGAGGGCGACGTCTGCATGATCCAGGTCGGCGAGAGGCTGGTCTTCTCCCTGTGGCAGCGCGAGCACTTCGAGGCCGAGGTCGGCGTCGTCGCCGCCGGCCCGGGCGTCGCGCCGCTCACGCTCGCGCACAACGTGGCCACGCCCGCGGAGGTCGACGCCGTCCTCGCCCTGGCGCGGCGGGCCGGGGCCGAGACGGTCGGCGAGCCACAGGAGCGCGAGTGGGGCGGCTACACCGGCTACTTCGCCGACCCCGACGGCTTCCGCTGGGAGGTCGCCACCAACCCCGGAGAGATCGGACAGAAGGTGCTGCCATGAGTGACGAGACCGACGACCAGACGATCCTGAACGGCCACGACGTCGAGGCCGAGCTGCTCGCCGACTGGCGGCTGCTGTTCACCCGCCTGCACGCGCGCTTCGAGACCGGCAGCTTCGAGACCGGTGCGGCCCTCGTGGCCGAGATCGCCGCACTCGCCGACGCCGCGAACCACCACCCCGACGTCGACCTCACCTACCCGCGCGTCGACGTCCGGCTCAGCAGCCACGACGTCGGCGGCGTCACCCAGCGCGACGTCCGGCTCGCCCGCGAGATCAGCGACGCCGCCGGGCGCCTCGGCGCTACCGCCCGGCCGGGGGAGGTGAGCGTCGTCGAGCTCGGCCTCGACACCTGGGACTTCGACGAGGTCAAGCCGTTCTGGGCGGCCCTGCTCGGCTACGAGGGCAACGCGCAGCACGACGGCGAGCTCAACGACCCCGACGGCACGATGCCGAGCATCTGGGCGCAGGAGACCGAGCGCCACGACACCCCGCGACAGCGCTGGCACCTCGACCTGCGCGTGCCGCCCGAGACGGCCGAGGCCCGCATCGCGAAGGCGCTCGAGGCCGGCGGCACCCTGGTCAGCGACGAGCGCGCCCCGGCGTTCTGGGTGCTCTCCGACGCACAGGGCAACCTGGCCTGCATCACCACGTGGCTCGGGCGCACCGAGAAGCCCGCTGACCAGGACGCCACCTGACCGGATGATGGGACGCGAGTCCCACGATGCGAGACCGTGCAAGACTCGGGTGCGGCCTCGAGGGGCCGCGCGCTACGGTGGCGTCATGCGTGGAAACCTTCTCGTACGCGTACGACGCGCCAGCTGCTGACGTCACCCACCCGACCCAGCGACAGCGCGTCACCCCTCGAAGCCACCGGGCCGAGGGGTTTTTTGTTGCCCCAGACCTGCACCACCCGAACCACCGAGGAACACGATGAGCGAAGAGATCACCGGCGCGCAGAGCCTGGTCAAGTCCCTGGAGGCGGCCGGCACGGAGACGATCTTCGGGATCCCGGGCGGCGCGATCCTGCCGGCCTACGACCCGCTGATGGACTCCTCGATCCGGCACATCCTCGTCCGCCACGAGCAGGGCGCCGGCCACGCCGCCCAGGGCTTCGCAGCGGCGTCCGGCCGGGTCGGCGTGTGCATGGCGACGTCGGGCCCCGGCGCGACCAACCTGGTCACGCCGCTCGCCGACGCGCACATGGACTCCGTGCCGATGGTCGCCGTCACCGGCCAGGTCGGCGCCGCGATGATCGGCACCGACGCCTTCCAGGAGGCCGACATCCGCGGCATCACGATGCCGATCACCAAGCACAACTTCCTCGTCACCGATCCCGCCGACATCCCGCGCACGGTCGCCGAGGCCTTCCACATCGCCTCGACCGGCCGCCCCGGCCCGGTGCTCGTCGATGTCGCCAAGTCGGCCCTGCAGGCGACCACCACCTTCGACTGGCCCTCCGAGATCGTGCTCCCCGGCTACCGGCCCGTGACCCGCCCGCACGCCAAGCAGATCCGCGAGGCCACCCGGCTGGTGCTCGAGTCGCGCAAGCCCGTCCTCTACGTGGGCGGCGGCACCATCCGCGCCCGCGCCTCGCGCGAGCTGCTCGCCTTCGCCGAGCTGACCGGCATCCCGGTCGTGACCACCTTGATGGCGCGCGGAGCCTTCCCCGACAGCCACGTGCAGCACCTCGGCATGCCGGGCATGCACGGCACCGTGGCCGCGGTCGCCGCGCTGCAGAAGAGCGACCTCATCATCAGCCTCGGCGCCCGTTTCGACGACCGCGTCACCGGCAACCTCGACTCGTTCGCGCCCGGCGCCAAGGTCATCCACGCCGACATCGACCCGGCCGAGATCGGCAAGAACCGCCACGCCGACGTGCCGATCGTCGGCGACGTCCGCGAGGTGCTCGTCGAGCTCACCGCCGCCGTCCGCGCCGAGGCGGCCGAGGGCCGCACCGGCGACTACGAGGGCTGGGTCGCCTTCGTCGCCGGCATCAAGAAGACCTACCCGCTCGGCTACGACAAGCCGGTCGACGACGCCCTCGCCCCGCAGTACGTGCTCGAGCGGCTCGGCGCGATCTCGGGCCCCGAGACGATCATCGCCGCGGGCGTCGGCCAGCACCAGATGTGGGCCGCGCAGTTCATCGGCTACGAGAACCCGAACACCTGGATCAACTCCGGCGGTCTCGGCACCATGGGCTACGCCGTCCCGGCGGCCATGGGCGCCAAGGTCGGCATGCCCGACTCCGTCGTGTGGGCCGTCGACGGCGACGGGTGCTTCCAGATGACCAACCAGGAGCTCGCCACCTGCGCGATCAACGACATCCCGATCAAGGTCGCGATCATCAACAACGAGTCGCTCGGCATGGTGCGCCAGTGGCAGACGCTGTTCTACAACGAGCGCTACTCCAACACCGACCTGCACTCCAAGCGCATCCCCGACTTCGTCAAGCTCGCCGACGCCTACGGGTGCGTGGGCCTGGCCTGCGAGCGGCCCGAGGACGTCGACGCCACCATCGAGAAGGCCATGGGCATCAACGACGTGCCGGTCGTCGTCGACTTCCGGGTGCACCGCGACGCCATGGTCTGGCCGATGGTCGCCGCCGGCACCAGCAACGACGAGATCAAGTACGCGCGCGACCTCGCGCCCCAGTTCGACAAGGACGACGTCTGAGATGACCACCCACACCCTGAGCGTCCTGGTCGAGAACAAGCCCGGCGTCCTGGCCCGCATCGCCGGGCTGTTCAGCCGTCGTGGCTTCAACATCGACTCCCTGGCGGTCGGCCCGACCGAGCACCCCGAGATCTCGCGGATGACGATCGTCGTCGCCGTCGAGGGCTCGCCGCTCGAGCAGGTCACCAAGCAGCTCAACAAGCTCGTCGAGGTGATCAAGATCGTCGAGCTCGACCCGACTTCGTCGGTCAACCGCGAGCTGATCCTGGTCAAGGTCGGCGCCTCGGTCGAGACCCGCGGCTCGGTGCTCGAGATCGTGCAGCTCTTCCGGGCCAAGGTCATCGACATCGCCCCCGACGCGATCACGATGCAGATCACCGGCAACCGCGGCAAGATCGCCGACTTCCTCACCATGCTCGAGCCCTACGGCATCCGCGAGCTCGTGCAGTCCGGCCAGGTCGCCATCGGCCGCGGCTCCCGTTCCATCTCCGAGCGCAGCCTGCGCCCGGTCGCCGTTCCCGTCGCGCCCGCCCACGCGGGCTGACGCCGTTCCCCCGGCGGTCGAGCCTGTCGAGGCCGCCGGAAACCAACCCCAGAAGGAGAAGCCCTCGTGGCTGAGATCTACTACGACGACGACGCCGACCTGTCCCTGATCCAGGGCAAGAACGTGGCGGTCATCGGCTACGGCTCGCAGGGCCACGCCCACGCGCTCAACCTGCGCGACTCCGGCGTCGACGTCCGCGTCGGCCTGGCCGAGGGCTCGAAGAGCAAGGCCAAGGCCGAGGAGGCCGGCCTCACCGTCAAGACGGTCGCCGAGGCCGTCGAGGAGGCCGACGTCGTCGTCATCCTCACCCCCGACCAGGTGCAGCGCCACGTCTACGCCGAGTCGATCGAGCCGCACCTCGCCGAGGGCGACACCCTCGTGTTCGGCCACGGCTTCAACATCCGCTTCGGCTACATCCAGGCCCCGGCCGGCGTCGACGTCATCCTCGTCGCGCCGAAGGCCCCCGGCCACACCGTGCGTCGCGAGTTCGAGGCCGGCCGCGGCATCCCGGACATCATCGCCGTCGAGCAGGACGCCAGCGGCACCGCCTGGGACCTCGCGAAGTCCTACGCCAAGGGCATCGGCGGCACCCGCGCCGGCGTCATCAAGACCACCTTCACCGAGGAGACCGAGACCGACCTGTTCGGCGAGCAGGCCGTGCTCTGCGGCGGCATGTCGCACCTCGTGCAGACCGGCTTCGAGGTCCTCACCGAGGCCGGCTACCAGCCCGAGATCGCCTACTTCGAGGTGCTGCACGAGCTCAAGCTCATCGTCGACCTCATGTGGGAGGGCGGCATCGCCAAGCAGCGCTGGTCGATCTCCGACACGGCCGAGTACGGCGACTACGTCTCCGGCCCGCGCGTCGTCGACGCCAAGGTCAAGGAGTCGATGCAGGGCATCCTCTCCGACATCCAGGACGGCACCTTCGCCAAGCGCTTCATCGCCGACCAGGACGCCGGCGCCCCCGAGTTCACCGAGCTCCGCGACAAGGAGGCCGGCCACTCGATCGAGGCCACCGGCAAGGCGCTGCGCGCCCACTTCTCGTGGCAGACCGGCGACAAGGACTACACCGAGGGTTCGGCCGCGCGGTGAGACCGCAGGCACTCCGCGAGGAACGAGCGGAGTGCCGTGGCGGGCGAAGGTCGAGCAAGCGACACGGGTGAGGAACGAACCCGTGCGAGCGCGTCGAGACCCCCGTAACCGATCTCACGGACGCACCGGTGACAGAGGCCCCGTACGAGCACCTGCTCGTGCGGGGCCTTTCGTCGTTGAGCCGGGTGGCGTCTCGTTGGTCGAGCCGCCCGGGGCGCGCTGGCGCGCCGGGCGAGTCGAGACCCCCGCAGCCGATCTCTCACCCTGGACCACGGACGGCCCGCCGTCGTCGGTGGCGTCCCCGGGACCGGCTGCGGTGGTCTCGACGCGCTTCGCGACCTCGTTCCTCGGTCGCTGCGCCTGCTCGACCTGCGCCCGCGACGGCCCCCGGCTCGTTCCTCGCCGAGGGCCTGCGGGCTTGCTCACTTCACCTCGGAGCGCATGACGAGGCGCAGCCCGATCGCGAGGGGGACGACGAGCCACACGAACCCGGTCACCCCGAGCTGGGCCCACTGCTCGAGCGACGGGGCGCCGGCGAAGAGGTTGCCCTGCGCGTAGTTGAAGTCGACCCACGGCTGCAGGTCGGCGAACCACTCCTGGGCCGCGGCGAGCGCGGAGGTGATGCCGACCAGCACGAAGCCGTAGACGAAGTAGCCGACGATGGCCGCGGCCGAGCTGCGCAGCACGATGCCGAGCATGAAGCCGATCAGCAGGCCCAGGACGTTGCCCAGCATGATCGAGCCGAGGTCGGCGGCGCTGACGTTCCAGACCGTGTCGACGCCGGCGATCGCCGAGCCGACCACGTTGCCGAGCGCACCGACGCCGGCGGCCAGCAGCATCGAGACGACGCCGATGCCGATCGAGCAGACCAGCTTCGCCCCGATCACCCGGCCGCGACCGGGCACGAACGTGAAGGTCGTCAGCCCGGTGCGCTGGCTCCACTCGCTCGTCACCGACAGCACGGCGACGACGGGCAGCAGCACCGCCATCGGGATCCCGATCGCCGCGGCGAAGGTGTCGTAGGTCAGGTCGTCGTCCGAGGCGAACAGGACGACGGCCGCGGTCGCCAGCACGGCGAGGATGCCGATGCTCGACATCAGCCAGAACCCGGAGCGGGTGTCGAACATCTTGCGCAGCTCGACCGACACGATCCGCGAGAACGGGATCGGGGCGAACGTCGGGCGGCTCGTCTCGGGGGTCAGGGTCGCGTTGCTCATGCGGCCACTCCTTCACGCTGGGTGGTGGCGGTGAGCTCGAGGAACATCTCCTCGAGGCCCGCGCCCTCGGCGGGGCGCAGCTCGTACAGGGGGACGCCGGCGGTGTGGGCCACCTTGCCGACCACCTCGGCGTCGGCGTCGGCGCGGAAGCCGCCGTCGAGCGGGCTGAACGACAGGCCCGACTCGGTGAGCGCCCGCGACAGGGCGTCGAGGTCGCGGGCCCGCACGAGGGTGCCGGAGCCGGCGAGCAGCTCGGCCTTGGTGCCCGAGGCGACGATGCGG
The DNA here is from genome assembly GCF_039939255.1 of Nocardioides secundeburneus. NCBI lineage: Bacteria > Bacillati > Actinomycetota > Actinomycetes > Propionibacteriales > Nocardioidaceae > Nocardioides > Nocardioides secundeburneus. Next base: position 512,303 of record NZ_JBDUUE010000005.1, on the reverse strand, counting down.
CCGTTGCCGATGACGACGAGGTCGTCGGCGACCACCTCGATCTCGTGCAGCAGGTGCGAGGACAGCAGCACCGTGCCGCCGGCGTTGGCGTAGTCGCGCAGCAGGTCGCGCATCCAGCGGATGCCGGCCGGGTCGAGGCCGTTGGCCGGCTCGTCGAGGACCAGCGACGCGGGGTCGCCGATCAGCGCGACGGCGATGCCGAGGCGCTGCCGCATGCCGAGCGAGTAGTGACGCACCCGCCGCTCGGCCTCGGACGGCGTCAGGCTGACCCGCTCGAGCATCGCGTCGACGCTCGAGGCCGGCAGCCCGAGCGTGCGCTGGGCCAGGGTGAGGATCTCGCGGCCCGTGCGCCCGGCGTGCTGCGCCGACGCGTCGAGCAGGACGCCGACCTCGCGGCCGGGGTTGGGCAGGTCGGCGAAGCGTCGTCCGCCGATCGTGGCGGTGCCGCTGGTCGCGGGCGTGAGCCCGACCAGGACGCGCATGGTGGTGGACTTGCCGGCCCCGTTGGGACCGAGGAAGCCGGTGACCCGGCCTGCGGCGGCGGTGAACGACACGTCGTCGACGGCCGTGAAGGACCCGTAGGTCCGGGTGAGGTGCTGGACGGTGATCATGGCCCGGAGCCTGTCGTGACGGACGGGTCGGCCACATCGGGGAGAGTGCTGACCCGGACCCCGGCGTCCGACCCCGAGACGTCTCAGGGTCGCCCCGGGACGTTGGTCGAGGTGCGACGAGCCCTGCGAGGAGCCTCGAGGCCTCCTGGCCGTGGTCGGTCCGGGTGTGGTGGGTGGGTGATCTCGAGGCTCGCTTCGCTCGCACCTCGATCAGCGCCGTCGTCTCGCTGCGCTCGCACCTCGATCGCCGTGGGGGCGGCGTGCCTGCCCGATCGACCGCGGCGCGCCTCGTAGCCTGAGGTCGGTCAGTTCAGTGGGAGCGGGGAGCACGATGTCGGAGCGGTCGGGCAAGCCCGACCGTCCGCGCTACCGCGGCGACGTGCAGGGCCTGCGGGCCGTCGCCGTGCTCGCCGTGGTCGCCGGCCACTACGGGCTGCCCGGGCTGCCGGGCGGGTTCCTTGGGGTCGACGTCTTCCTCGTTGTGTCGGGCTTCCTCATCACCCAGCTCGTCGTGGGCGAGGCACGCCGCACCGGGCGGGTCTCGATCGGCGGCTTCTACGCCCGCCGCGCGCGCCGGATCCTGCCGGCGTCGACGCTCGTGCTCGTCGTCACGGTCGCCCTGGCCTCGATGCTGCTCGGTGCCGCCGAGTCGCTCGAGGTGGTCCGCGACGCCGGGTGGGCGGCCCTGTTCGCCGCCAACGTCCGCTTCGCCCAGGTCGGCGCCGACTACTTCAGCCGCGACCAGCTGACCTCCCCGCTGCAGCACTACTGGTCGCTGGCGGTCGAGGAGCAGTTCTACGTCGTCTGGCCGCTGCTGGTGCTGCTCTGCGTCGGGTTCCTCGGACGCCGTCGTGCCCGCGACCGGCCCAGCCTGGTGCCGCTGCTGGTCGTGCTGCTCGGCCTCGTCGCGGCCTCGTTCGCCCACGCCGTCCACCTCTCGCGCACCGAGCCGCTGCTGGCCTACTTCTCCGCGACGACGCGGGCGTGGGAGCTCGGGGTCGGTGCCCTCGTCGCGCTCGTCGGCGCCCGCGTCGCGGCGCCGCTGTCGCCGCGCGCTCGAGGACTCCTCGCGCTCACCGGGGTGGTGGGCATCGGGCTCGTGGTCACCACGTTCCACCACGGCACGCAGGCGCGGGCCGAGCTGGTCGCCGTCCCGGTGCTGGCGACGGCCATGGTGCTGCTCGCCGGCGTCGGCCACGAGCACGAGCCGGTCGGCGTGCAGCGCCTGCTCGGCGTGCGGCCGATGCGGGCCATCGGTGACTGGTCGTTCTCGCTCTACCTGTGGCACTGGCCGCTGCTGGTGATCCTCGAGGCCCGCTACGGCGAGGCCTCGCCCCTCGCGCGGCTCGACCTCGCCCTCATCGTGCTCGCGCTCGCCGCGGTGACCTACCGCTTCGTCGAGCAGCCGTGGCGCAGCGCCGTCCGGTTCCCGCGGCCACGTGCCCTCGCGCTCTACCCCGCCTCGGTCGGGGTGCTCGCCCTGACCTGTGCCATCGGGTGGTCCTACGCCCACGCCCGGGTGGCGACCTACGGCGAGGGCCCGGCGGTCACGCTGGCCGAGTCGGGGGTCACCGACGACCCCGAGGTCGACATCAGCCCCGATCCGATCGTCGCCCTCGTGCAGGCCTCGGTCTACGCCGGCGAGCAGGGCCGGCCGGTGCCGGCCGACCTGCGACCCGGCCGGCTCGAGCTGCCCGACTCGATCGCCGGGGTGGGGGAGTGCGACTACAGCCCGGCCGGCGTCCGCGAGCTCTGCGCCCGCGGCGACACCGACGCCGACCGCACGATCGTCGTCATCGGCGACTCCCACGCCCGGATGTGGATCACGGCCTTCGAGAAGATCGCGACCCGCGCCGGCTACCGGACCTACTACCTGGTCAAGCCCGAGTGCACCGCGGCGTCGGTCACGGTGTCCGCGCCGGTGACCGGTGGTCCGTGGGACGACTGCGACGACTTCCGCGAGTGGGCCTTCGACCAGGTCGCCGAGCTCGACCCGGCGATGACCGTGCTCGCGAGCACCGGTCCCGACGACACGGTGTTCACCGGGGCCGACGGCGCCGGCGAGGTCGGCGTCGACGACCCACGCCGGGCCGACGTGCTCGAGCAGGCGTGGACGACGACCTTCGCCCGGCTCGCGCCGCACACCGACGACCTCCGACTCATCCGCGACGTGCCCCGGGCCGGGTTCGTGCTCGGCACCTGCCTGACCCGCGACGACCCCGACCTCGGAGACTGCCTGTTCACGCCCGAGCCCGACCACGAGGCCGACGCCGACGCCTCCGAGCGCGCGGCGTGGCGGTCGGGCGTCGCCGTCGTCGACCCGCGGCCGTGGCTGTGCTGGCGCGGCCGGTGCGCGGCGGTGATCGGCGACGTCATTCCCTACCTCGACGGCAGCCACCTGACCTCGACCTACTCCGGCGAGCTCGGCGAGTCGCTCGGACGCCGCCTCGGCCTCTGGCAGGCGTGACGCGCTTCACGTTAGGTAAGCCTCAGCAACAGGCGTACGATCGGCGCTTGTGTTCAGCAACTACCTGATCGGCCTGCGCGAGGGGCTGGAGGCGGCCCTGGTGGTCACCATCCTGGTCGCCTACCTCGTCAAGACCGGTCGACGTGAGCTGGTGCCGCGCATCTGGGCCGGGGTGGGCGTCGCGGTCGCGGTGAGCCTCGCGTTCGGCGCCGCACTCACCTACGGACCTCGCGGGCTGAGCTTCGAGGCCCAGGAGCTCATCGGCGGCAGCCTGTCCATCGTCGCGGTCGGCTTCGTGACCTGGATGATCTTCTGGATGGCGCGCGCCGCGCGCAGCATCAGCGGCGAGCTGCGCGGCCAGATCGACGCCGCCGCCGAGGGCAGTCGCTGGTCGCTGGTCGTCGTCGCCATGCTCGCCGTCGGCCGCGAGGGCCTCGAGACCGCGCTCTTCCTGTGGGCCGCGACCCAGGCCGGCACGCGCGAGGCCGTCGGCAGCATCACCCCGACCTGGCAGCCGCTGCTCGGCGCCGGTCTCGGCCTGCTCACGGCCGTCGTCGTCGGCGTGCTGCTCTACCACGGCGCCGTGCGCATCAACCTCACGGCGTTCTTCACCTACACCGGCGGGTTCTTGATCATCGTGGCTGCCGGCGTGCTGGCCTACGGCGTCCACGACCTGCAGGAGGCCGGCGTCCTGCCCGGCCTCGGCAACCTCGCCTTCGACGTCTCCGACACGATCGAGCCGACGTCCTGGTACGGCACCGTGCTCAAGGGCGTCTTCAACTTCTCACCGGCGACGACCTGGCTGGAGGCCGCCGCCTGGGTGCTCTACGCCGTGCCCGTCATGACCTTGTTCGTGCTCGGCGTCCGCCGCCGCAAGGCCGCCTCCGCTCCCGCTGCCGCGCCCGTCTCGGCGCGCTGACCCGACCGATCTCGTCCGAGATCTCGAACCGAAGGACCCTCGTGCGCAAGACCCTGCTCGTGGCCGGCCTGGTGCTGGCCGCCCCCGTCCTCGCCGCCTGCACCGACAACACCGCCGGCGCCGACGGCGGCAGCGGTGGCGACGCCCGCTCGTTCACCGTGTCCGCCTCCGACGACGCCTGTGAGGTCTCGGGGACCACCGCCCCGGCCGGCGCCCTCACGTTCGAGGTCACCAACACCGGCTCGGAGGTCACCGAGTTCTACGTGCTCGGCTCCGACGGCCTGCGCATCCTCGGCGAGGTCGAGAACATCGGCCCCGGCATCTCCCGCTCGCTCACGGTCAAGGCCCCCGAGGGCGACTACGTCACCGCCTGCAAGCCCGGCATGAAGGGCGACGGCATCCGCGCCGCCTTCAGCGTCACGGCGTCCGACGACGGCCAGGAGGAGCTCAGCGCCTCCGACCAGCAGCTCGTCGACGAGGCGCTCGCCGGCTACCGCCTCTACGTGCGCGACCAGTCGGCCCAGCTGCTCGAGAAGACCGCCGAGTTCGTCGAGCTCTACAAGGCCGGCGACCAGGACGATGCCGCGCGGGCGCTCTACCCGGTCGCACGCCAGCACTGGGAGCGCATCGAGACGGTGGCCGAGTCGTTCGGCGACCTCGACCCGAAGATGGACCTCCGCGAGGCCGACCTCGAGCCCGGCCAGGAGTGGACCGGCTGGCACCGCATCGAGAAGGACCTCTGGCCGGCCCGCGCCGAGAAGTACCGGGCCATGACGCCGGCCCAGCGCGCGCAGTACGCCGACGACCTGCTCGCCAACACCCAGACGCTCGACACCGAGATCCAGCAGCTCGACTACACCATCGACCAGGTCGCCAACGGCTCGCGCGGCCTGCTCGAGGAGGTCGCCAAGGGCAAGGTCACCGGCGAGGAGGAGTACTGGTCGCGCACCGACCTCTACGACTTCCAGGCCAACGTCGACGGCGCCCGCGTCGGCTACGAGGGCGTGCAGCCCATCGTGGAGAAGAACGACCCCGACCTCGCCGCCACGCTCACCTCCCGGTTCGCCGAGCTGCAGACCCTGCTCGACGCGCAGCGGGTCGGCGACGGCTTCAAGACCTACGACCAGCTGACCCCCGCCGAGGTCAAGGCCCTCTCCGACGCCGTCAACGCGCTGTCCGACCCGCTCGGGCGGCTCACCGCCGCGGTCGTCTGAGGCAGGCCGGCATGGCAGCGCGGATCTCCCGACGTGGGCTCCTCGGCGGTGGCGTGGCCGCCGCCGGGGTGGCCGGTGCGTTCGGCGTCGGCCACGCCACGGCCGGAGCCGAGGGCGCCGACGGCGCCGCCGGTCCGGCGTCCTACGCCTTTCGCGGCGCCCACCAGGCCGGCATCGTCACCCCGGCCCAGGACCGGCTCCACTTCGCGGCCTTCGACGTCACCACCACCGACCGCGCCGAGCTGGTCTCGCTCCTCCAGGACTGGACGGCGGCCGCCGAGCGCCTCACCCGGGGCGAGGCGGCCGGCGAGGTCGGCCCGGTCGAGGGCGACCCCGCGCTGCCGCCCGACGACACCGGCGAGGCGATGGGGCTGCCGCCGTCGCGGCTGACGATCACCGTCGGGTTCGGCCCGTCGCTCTTCGACGACCGGTTCGGGCTCGCCGGTCGGCGTCCGGCCTCGCTGCAGCGGCTGCCGCACTTCCCGGCCGACGTCCTCGACCCGGCGATCAGCGACGGCGACCTGTGCATCCAGGCCTGCGCCGACGACCCGCAGGTCGCCGTGCACGCCGTGCGCAACCTGGCCCGCATCGCCGTCGGCCGGGCCACCGTCCGGTGGTCGCAGCTGGGGTTCGGGCGCACGTCGTCGACCTCGACGACGCAGGCGACCCCGCGCAACCTGTTCGGCTTCAAGGACGGCACCGCCAACCTCAAGGCCGAGGAGGCCTCGGAGGTCGACACCCACGTGTGGGTCGGGGCCGACGACGACGCCGCCGGGGCGTGGCTGGCCGGCGGGTCCTACCTGTGCGCGCGCCGCATCAGCATGACCATCGAGCTCTGGGACCGCCAGCCGCTCGCCGACCAGGAGCTCTTCGTCGGGCGGACCAAGGGCGAGGGCGCACCCCTCGGCGCGAGCGGCGAGTTCGACACCCCCGACTTCGAGGCGGTCACCGGCACGGCCCCGACCATCCCCGTCGACGCGCACGGGCGCGTCGTCCACCCTGACTCGTTCGGCGGGGCCCGGATGCTGCGGCGCGGCTACAACTTCGTCGACGGCTCCACCCCGCTCGGCAGCCTCGACGCCGGACTGTTCTTCATCGCCTACGTGCGCGACCCGGCCACCCACTTCATCCCGGTGCAGAACGCGATGGCCAAGGCCGACGCGCTCATGGAGTACCTCAAGGTCACCGGGTCGGCGCTGTTCGCCGTCCCGCCCGGCATCGGCGAGGGCGAGTTCGTCGGACAGGCGCTGTTCTCCTGACAGATCCGAGATCCGGTGGCACCCTGCTGCGGGAGCGGCTCAGGGGAGGGCCGCAAGGGGAGAGCACGATGGCACGGATCCTGGTGGCCGACGACGACCCGGACATGCAGCTCGTGCTGCAGGTCGCGCTGGAGTCCGAGGGGCACACGGTGGCGCTCGCGAGCAACGGCACGGCCGCGCTCGAGATCTGCCTGCACGGCGAGATCGACCTCGCGCTGCTCGACGTCACGATGCCGGGCCTCAAGGGCCACGAGGTCGTCTCGCGGGTGCGCGCGGACGCCCAGCGCCAGGGCCTGCCAATCCTCCTCGTCTCGGCCAACTCGCTGCTCGAGGACGTCGACCTCGGTCTCGCGGCCGGCGCCGACGACTACCTGACCAAGCCGTTCAACACCTTCGAGCTCAAGCGCCGGGTCGAGCGCATGGTGTGGCTGACCCAGGACCTCGAGAAGCCCGACGACCGCGGCCGCATCCGCCGCACCGCCCAGGAGACCCTCGCCCGGCTCATGCCTTCGAAGCGGGACTAGCAGCGCGGACGGCGCTCGCGCCGGCCCGCGCTGCTGATGGTGGTCGAGCGAGCGGTCGGCGGGGGCGAGGTTGCTCGCACCCCGGCGAACCCGCGTGTCGAGACCCTCCGCAGCCGATCTCTCGACCGGGCCAGCGTGATCCAGCAAAGGGGAGGCTCGATCAGCGATCCACCAGCTCCACGGTCCGGTCGACCTCGACGTCGTCGAGGAACGTGCGGTCGTGGCTGACCACGACCAGCGCACCCCGGTAGTCGGCCAGCGCCGAGACGAGGGCGTCGTACGAGGCGAGGTCGAGGTTGTTGGTGGGCTCGTCGAGCAGCAGCAGCTGCGGCGCGGGATCGGCGAGCAGCACCGTGGCCAGCGCGGCCCGGAACCGCTCCCCGCCGGACAGCGTGCCGGCCGGGTGGTCGGCGCGCTCGCCCCGGAAGAGGAACCGGGCCAGCGCGGAGCGAACCGTCGTCCGGTCGACGTCGGGGGCGGCGGCCTGCACGTTCTCGTAGACGGTGCGGTCGTCGTCGAGCACGTCGAGGCGCTGGGGCAGCATCCCGAGCGGCACCCGGACGTCGACCTCGCCGCGCTCCGGCGGCAGGGCGCCGGTGATCGTGCGGAGCAGCGTGGTCTGGCCGGCCCGGTGGGGGCCGACGACGGCGATGCGGTCGGGGCCGGAGACGTCGAGCTCGCCGTCGGCGACCTCGACGCCGGTGCGCAGCACGAGGTCGCGGGTGGTCATCACGACCCGCCCGCGTGGGACCTCGGTGCCGGGCAGGGCGATGCGGATCCCGCGGTCGGTGCGCAGGCGTGACTCGGCCTCGCCCAACCGGTCGCGGGCCGCGTCGAGGCGGTCGTCGTGGAGCGCGCGGTGCCGGGCGGCCGAGACCTGCTGGGCGCGCTTGCGGGCGCCCATGACGATCTTCGGCTCACGCTTCTGCTCGGACATCTTCTTGCCGTAGCGCTTGCGCTGCGCCAGCACGCGCTCGGCCTCCTGGCGGTCGGCGTGCTGCCGGCGCAGGTCGGCCCTCGCGGTGGTGACCGCCTGCTCGGCGGCAGCCTGCTCGGCCTCGACCTGCTTGAGGTAGGAGCTGAACCCGCCGCCGTACCAGCGCACCGCGCCGTCGCGCAGGTCGCCGATGCGGTCGACGTGCTCGAGCAGCTCGCGGTCGTGGCTCACGACGAGCAGCGAGCCCGACCACCCGCGCACGAGGTCGACCAGCCGGGCTCTTGCGGCGGCGTCGAGGTTGTTGGTCGGCTCGTCGAGCAGCAGGACGTCGGGCGGGTCGAGCACCAGCCGGGCCAGGCCGAGCTGCACCACCTCGCCGCCGGAGAGCTCGCCGAGCCGACGGTGCAGGACGTCGTCCGGCAGGCCGAGGCGGGCCAGCGCCGCGACGGCGCGCTCCTCGACGTCCCAGTCGTCGCCGACCGCGTCGTAGTCGGCCGGCTCGACCGAGCCCCGGGCCACGCGCCGCAGTGCCGCGAGGGTCGGGGCGATGCCGAGGAAGTCGACGACGGTGCGGTCGACGTCGAGGGTGAGGTCCTGAGGCAGGTAGCCGACCCGCCCGGCGACCACGACGTGACCCGACGTCGGCGCGAGCTCGCCCGCGACGACCCGGAGCGCCGTCGACTTGCCTGCGCCGTTGACGCCGACCAGCGCGGAGCGGCCCGGCGGGACGAGGAGGTCGAGGCCGCGGAGGGCCGGGGTGCCGTCGGGCCAGGTGACGGTGACGCCGGACAGGCTGATGACGGAGGTGGGTGATGGCATGCGGAAGCTCCCCTTCGGGGGTCGAGGGCGTTGAGGACGGCCTCAGAGCTTCAAGTCGGCGCCAGACGTCGGGGGCAGGACGACGTCGACGCTACGCCGGTCGCGGCACGGGCGCGAGCGGGTTTCCGGGCGGCCGCCGGACCGGCCGTTAACACGCTCGTCATCCGTGTACGGTGGCGCACGCACAGCGACGTGCGCCGACCCGCCGTCCCCACCCCCGCGAGGAACGCTGTGATCTCTCCCGCCAGCCGCGCCGACCGCTCCGTCGTGCTGATCGCCGAGGAGCTCAGTCCGGCCACGGTCGAGGCGCTCGGTCCCGACTTCGAGATCCGCCACTGCGACGGCTCCGACCGGGTCGCGCTGCTCGCCGCGATCGTCGACGCCGACGCGGTGCTGGTGCGCTCGGCCACCCGGATCGACGCCGAGGCGCTGGACGCCGCCACGCGGCTCAAGGTGGTGGCGCGCGCCGGTGTCGGGCTCGACAACGTCGACGTGCGGGCCGCGACGCTCGCCGGCGTCATGGTGGTCAACGCGCCGACCTCGAACATCGTCTCGGCCGCCGAGCTCGCCGTGGCGCTGATGCTCGCGGCCGCGCGTCACGTCTCGCCGGCGCACGCGGCGCTGCGCAACGGGGAGTGGAAGCGGGCGCGCTACACCGGCACCGAGCTGTACGAGAAGACGATCGGCGTCGTCGGGCTCGGGCGCATCGGCGTCCTCGTCGCGCAGCGGCTCGCCGCGTTCGGCATGACCGTCATCGCCTACGACCCCTACGTGCAGGCCGGTCGGGCGGCCCAGGTCGGCGTCCGGCTGGTCGACCTCGACACGCTGCTGGCCGAGTCCGACTTCATGAGCGTGCACCTGCCCAAGACGCCCGAGACGGTCGGCCTCATCGGCGCCGACCAGCTCGCGCGGGCCAAGACCGGCCTGGTGCTCGTCAACGCCGCCCGCGGCGGCATCGTCGACGAGGCCGCGCTCTACGACGCGCTCAAGACCGGCCAGATCGCCGCCGCCGGCCTCGACGTCTTCGCGCAGGAGCCGTGCACCGACAGCCCCCTGTTCGAGCTCGAGAACGTCGTCGCGACGCCGCACCTCGGCGCCTCCACCGAGGAGGCGCAGGAGAAGGCCGGCCTGTCGGTCGCCCGGTCGGTGCGCCTGGCACTGGCCGGCGAGCTCGTGCCCGACGCCGTCAACGTGCAGGGCGGGGTGATCGCCGAGGACGTCCGCCCCGGCATCCCGCTCACCGAGAAGCTCGGCCGCATCTTCACCGGCGTCGCCGGTGAGGTCGCCCAGCAGGTCGACGTCGAGGTGCGCGGCGAGATCACCGAGAGCGACGTGAAGGTGCTCGAGCTCGCGGCGCTCAAGGGCATCTTCACCGACGTCGTCGAGCACGACGTCTCCTACGTCAACGCCCCGCTGCTGGCCGCCGAGCGCGGCACCGCCGTCCGGCTGCTGACCGAGACCGACAGCCCCGACCACCGCAACCTCATCACCATCCGCGGCACGCTCGCCGACGGCTCGCAGGTCTCGGTCTCGGGCACGCTCGTGGGCATCAACCAGCGCGAGCGCCTGGTCGAGGTCAACGGCTACGACATCGACCTCGAGCCCACCGACCACCTCGCGTTCTTCGCCTACCACGACCGCCCGGGCATGGTCGGCACCGTCGGCCGGGTGCTCGGCGAGGCCGGCGTCAACATCGCCGGCATGCAGGTCTCGCGCAACGCCAAGGGCGGCGAGGCGCTCGTCGCCCTCTCGGTCGACACCGCCATCGCCGCCGACGTCCTCGCCGACATCGAGTCCGCCATGAGTGCCCACTCCGCGCGCTCGATCGACCTGGTCTGAGGGCCCCGGCGGGGGATAGCTCGACACTCAGTCGACGTCCGGCGCACCCGGGGAGGTCGACTGAGTGTCGAACTATCGCGGCGTGGGGTCAGGCCACCATCACGCGCGACGGACGACGGACGCCGGCCGGGTCGCGGTCGCGGACGGCGTCCCAGGCACCGGCGACGCGTCGGACCGCCTCCTCGAGCTCGGCGGGCGGGCGCGACCAGGGGATGCGGACGAAGCGGTCGAGCCCGCCCTCGACGGCGAACGCCGGCCCCGGCGCCAGGACGACGCCGCGCCGCTCGGCCTCGGTGGCGAGCGCGGTCCCGCGGGCCGAGGGCAGCTCGCACCACAGCGCGAGGCCGCCGGTGGGGCGGTGGAAGCGCCACTCGGGCAGGTGCTCGGCGACCGCGGCGACCAACGCGTCGCGCTGCTCGCGCAACCGCTCGCGGTGCACCTCGACGACGGCGTCGTCGGCCAGCAGGCGGGTCAGCACGAGCTGCTCCATCACCGGGGCACCGAGGTCGAGGCCCAGGCGGGCGCGGGTGAGCCGCTCGACCTGGTCGTGCGGGGCGCGCACCCAGCCGAGGCGCAGCCCGCCCCAGTGCGACTTGCTCGCGCTGCCGAGGGTGATCGTGCGCGCGTCGAAGGCCGCGAACGGGCGCGGCATCTGCTGCCCGTCGAGCGCGAGCGCCTGGTGGGCCTCGTCGACGACGGCGACCGTGCCGGTGCGCCGCAGGTGGGCGGCGTACGTCGTGCGGTCGGCCTCGCTCATCACGTGCCCGGTGGGGTTGTGGAAGTCGGGGATGAGATAGGCGAGCGTGGGGCGGACGTCGTCGAGGGCGGCGCCGACGGCGTCGAGGTCCCACCCGTCGGGGTCGACCGGGACGGCGCGCAGCCGGGCGCCGCTGGTGGCGACCGCCTGGGTGGCGTTGGGGTAGGTGGGTGACTCGACGAGCACGCGGTCGCGGGGGCCGCTGAGCGCCTGGGCCACGAGCGCCGCGGCGGCGAGGGCGCCGGCGACGACGATCACCTGGCCGGGGTCGGTGGGCAGCCCGCGGGCGGTGTAGCGCTCGGCGATCGCGGTCTGCAGCGCGGGCAGGCCGGCCGGGAAGTAGCCGTGGCCGCCCAGGTAGGCCGGCAGGTCGGTGGCGGCGTCGGCGTAGGCGGCGGCGATGCCGGGCGGCGCCGAGGCCGCGGCGCAGTTGAGGTCGATGGCGTCGGGGTCGCCGGTGCCGGGGACGAGCGCCCGGTCGTGGGCGCGCGAGCGGCCGCCGGGCACCTGGGTGAACGTGCCGGAACCGCGGCGGGCCTCGGCGTAGCCGCTGTCACGCAGCAGGGTGTAGGCGCGGGTGACCGTGGTGCGCGAGACGCCGAGCGCCGTCGTCAGGTCGCGCTCGCTCGGCAGCCGGACGTCGAGGCCGATGCGGCCGTCGCCGATGAGGTGCGTGAGTGTGTCGGCGAGGCCGACGTAGGCGGGGGAGCGGTCGAAGCCGTCGACCAGGGCGGCCACCCTCGCCGCGGAAATGGACTGCGTCATGCAGTCCACTCTGGCACGATTGGCTATTCAGGACCAGGCCAATCGAGACCATGCTGGAGCACGTGACCAACGCCCCGTCCTCCTCGACCCGGCCCCGGCCGGCGCTCGCCGACCTCGGCCCCGTCGCCCAGCTGCGTGCCGGGCGCCTGCCCGAGCGGCTCGTCCGGCTCTACGTCGGGCTGGTCGCCTACGGCCTGTCCATCGCGCTCATGGTGCGCGGGCGCTTCGGGCTGGCGCCGTGGTCGACGATGGAGTCCGGACTCATCCGGCACGTGCCGCTCACGCTCGGCCAGGCCGTCGTGGCGGTGAGCTTCGTGGTGCTGCTGCTCTGGATCCCGCTGCGCGAGGTGCCCGGCCTCGCCACCGTGTCCAACGCGATCCTGGTCGGCATCTCGGCCGACGCCTCGCTCGGCCTGCTCGATTCCCCCGACGCCCTTGCCGCCCGCCTCGCGCTCACCGTCGGCGGCGTCGTGCTGTGCGGCTTCGCGACGGCGCTCTACATCGGCGCCCAGCTCGGCCGCGGTCCGCGCGACGGCCTCATGACCGGCCTGGCCCGCCGCACCGGCTGGTCGCTGCGCGCCGTCCGCACCGGCCTCGAGATCACCGTCGTCGTGCTGGGGTTCGTACTCGGCGGCGCGGTCGGCGTCGGCACCGTGCTCTTCGCCCTGACCATCGGCCCGATCGCCCAGGCCATGCTGCCGTTCCTGCTGGTCGACGTCCGCGTGCCCGTCGTGCCCGGGGCCCCGGACGACGTGCGCTGAGCCCGACCGGCGCGGGGCTCGACGAGGTCCGCGACCTGGTCCGGCGGCACCCGGCAGAGGTCGGCGCATTCGGCCACGCGACCCGTGCCCGGAGGCCTAGCCTGCCGACGTGCGAATCCGCCGCTGGGCAGCCCTTGCTGCCGCGCCCCTGCTCCTGTCCACGCTCCCGGCGGCCGAGGCCGCCGCGCCGACGATCCGCGTCGACCGCGCCCCGGTCGTGATCTCGGGCGCTGCCACCGGCATCACCGCCGCCGTCGACGTCGACACCGACCCGAGTGGGCGGATCTACGTGCTGACGCCCGACGCCGTGCGGGTCTTCGCCCCCGGTGCGCGCGGCAACGCGACGCCGGTGCGCTCGGTCTCGCTGGGCTTCGCGGCGACCCGCTCGGCGGCGCGCCTCGCGGTCGACGAGGCCGGATGGATCTACGTGATCAGCCGCGACGGCGGCGTCGACCCCGAGGTCACCGTCGTGCGCCCGGCGGCCGCGACGCCGCCGGTGACCTACGCCGCCGGCGACCTCGGCCTCGGGACGCCACTCGACCTGACCGCTGTCGGCAGCCAGGTCGCGATCGTCGACAACGACTCGAACGCGGTCGAGTTCTACGACCTGCGCTCCGGCGACACGGTGCGCGAGCGCTACCTCGCCGCTGGCTCGGACACCGCGACCCAGATCTTCGAGCCGCAGGCGATCGACGCCGACCCGGCGGGACGCATCGTGCTCTCCGGCCGCAACTGGGTCTCGGTCTTCGCTGCCGGTGCCGACAGCACGAACACCCCCGGCCTCGCTCCCCAGCGCTACCTGGCGGGCAGCCGCACCGGCCTCGGTTCGGACGCCGACCGCTACACCACGGGTGTCGGCCTCGACCGGCGCGGCGCGATCGTGGTCGGCACGACCGAGTTCTACGTGCTCCCCGACACGCTGGAGCCGCGCTTCCGCAACCAGCGGATCCTGGCCTTCGCCCCGGGCGCGACCGGCAACGCGACGCCCACGGCCGTCCTGGCCGGGACCCGGTCCGGGCTCGGGGACCTGTCGGGCCTCGACCTCGGTCCCACCGGCTCGCTGGTCACCAACCGCGCCGACATGGCCACGCAGGCCTACACCGCTGCGGTCTCGGTCCACCGCCCGCTCGGTCCCTACACCGCTCCGGCCAGGGTGACCGGGCTGAAGGTCTCCGGTGGCAAGAAGGCGGCCCGCCGCACGGTCAGCTGGCGCCCGGCGGTCGCGAACTCCGACGTGCCGGTGCGCTCGTACGCCGTCCGCGTGACGTGCGCGGGCTCGGTCAAGCTCGCCCGGACCATCCCCGCCGGCCGGCGTGCCGCGACGGTCGCCCTCGGGCGGACGAAGCGAGCCACCTGCACGGTCAAGGTCACGGCGAGCAACGCCATCGGCGTCGGCCCGGTCGCGTCGACGACGTTCCGGGTGAAGCGCTGAGCGCCGACGGGCCGGTTGTCGGTGGCGGCGTCTAGGGTTCGTCACGTGATCGCCCGATGACCAGTGCCCAAGAGCTCCGCGCGATGCGCGAGGCCAAGTACGCCCGTGCCCGCGCCGCTGCCGCCGGCCAGGCCCCCGCCGCGCCTGCGAAGGCCGCCCCCGCCAAGCCGGCGAAGAAGGCGGCCCAGCCGGCACCGGTCGCCTCACCCCTCGACGGGGGCGCCGACGCCGAGGCCCTGTGCGGGCACAAGAACATCAGCGGCCGCACCTGCACGCGCGAGAAGGGCCACGCGGCCAAGTCGCACCGCTACTCCTGAGCTCCCGGTTCCGCCATGGCCCGATCGGTGCGAGACGCCGGGCGCCGCAGGTGACAGACTGCGCTGCCATGAGCGCAGGCACCCCCGAACCGGCCGTCCAGCCCCTCGCCCCGCCGGACCCCGTCGTCACCCTGACGGCGCCCGAGCCGGTCGCCGCCGTCGCCACGACGGCCGCGCCGAGGATGGCGCCCCCGGTCGCCGCCGAGGCGATGCCCGAGCTCGACGCGAAGGTCGACGGGTTCATGACCGCGCTGACCAGCACCCAGGCCGGCAGCCCCGAGTTCGCGGCCCAGGCCGAGAACGTGCGCACCATGGGCGACGCCGACATCCGCAAGGCCGCCGAGACCTCCAACCGGATGCTCGACAAGCCGGTCACCGCGCTCAAGGAGGGCGGCATCAGCCAGGGCAGCGCGGTCGGCAAGACCCTGCTCGAGCTGCGGCGCACGGTCGAGGACCTCGACCCGAGCCAGGCCACGGGGGCCAAGCGCTGGCTCGACCTGCTGCCGTTCGGCGACAAGATCACCGACTACTTCCGCAAGTACCAGTCGGCGCAGACCCAGCTCAACGGCATCCTGCACAGCCTGCGCAACGGCCAGGACGAGCTGCAGCGCGACAACGTCGCGCTCAACCTCGAGAAGACCAACCTGTGGGCGGTCATGGGCCGGCTCAACCAGTACGTCTACGTCGCCGAGCGCCTCGACGCCAAGCTCTCCGCGCGCATCGCCGAGCTCGAGCTCAGCGACCCCGAGGCGGCCAAGGCGCTCAGCCAGGACGTCTTGTTCTACGTGCGCCAGAAGCACCAGGACCTGCTGACCCAGCTCGCCGTGTCGATCCAGAGCTACCTGGCGATCGACATCATCATCAAGAACAACATCGAGCTCATCAAGGGCGTCGACCGGGCGTCGACGACGACGATCTCGGCGCTGCGCACGGCGGTCATCGTGGCCCAGGCGCTCGGCAACCAGAAGCTGGTGCTCGACCAGATCACCGCGCTCAACACCACGACGTCCGGGATGATCCAGCGCACCTCGGAGATGCTGAAGGAGAACAGCGCGGCCATCCAGGAGCAGGCCGCCAGCTCGACCATCGGCATCGAGCAGCTGCAGGCCGCCTTCGCCAACATCTACGCCACCATGGACTCCATCGACGAGTTCAAGCTCAAGGCGCTCGACTCGATGTCGACCACGATCGGCGCCCTGTCGACCGAGGTCGAGAAGTCGCAGGAGTACCTCGCCCGGGTCCAACAGCACGACCAGCGCAACGCCGCCGGCACGCTCGACCTGTCGAACCAGCCCCTGAGCTGACCGGGGCGTGGGACTGAGGGACTGGTGGCGCCGGCGGCGAGGCGGCCCCGACGACGCCGTCACGTCGTCACCGCACCCACCGACGGAGCAGGACGTGCTGGCCTCGCTCAACCGGGTCAACGCGATGCTCACCGAGGGCAACGCCCCGCCCGTGGTCACGGCGCGGGTGGTGCGGATCGCGCGCACCATCGCCGACACGCTGCCGCGCATCCGCAACCTGGGCCTGGGCTCGCAGGAGGGCTACTCGGTCGTGGCGACGGCGACGACCTACCTGCCCGAGGCCGTCGGTGCCTACCTGCGGCTGCCGCGCGACTGGGCCGACACCCGGCCCATCGACGGCTACAAGACCTCGCTCATGGTGCTCGTCGAGCAGCTCGAGCTGCTCGCGGCCACGATGGACAAGATCCTCGACGCCGCCAACCGCGCCGACGCCCAGGCGCTGATCGCGCACGGCATGTTCCTCGACGCCAAGTTCGGCAGCGCCTCCGACGGCGGCCCCGACCTCCAGCTCGGGACGCCATGAGCCGCCCCACAGCGATAGTCGTGGACCTTTCGCACGTGTGCAGAACGTCCACGACTATCGCGGTGACCTCGATCAGACAGGACGACGACGCATGACGACGACGACGCTCGCCGCCGCGCTCGAGGCGCTGGAGACGGTCGCGGCCGGCGCCGGGGTCGACCCGGCCGGGGCCCGCCGCGAGGGCGAGGCCCTCGCCGCCACCGTCGCCGAGCCCAACAAGGGGGCCTTCGTCGACTGGTGCGCCGAGACCGGCCGGGCGTCGTCGGCCGAGCCGTTCTTCGACGCCGCCAGCCGTGGACGCCGCTACCGCGTCGCGCAGACCGCCACGATGAGCCTGCTCGCCGCGGGTGGCTCGGCGCACGCGCCGGCCTATGCGGCCGCGCTCGGCGACGTCGCCCTCGCCGCCGCGAGCCTCGGCACGCCCGACCCGCGATCGAGCGGCAACGCCGTCACGGCCGCGGCCGCCCAGCTCGCCGAGGCGCCGGCCCAGCGCCCGACGCCGCCCACGCTCGGCGACGAGGTCACCGGGTCGCTGCTCGAGCAGCTCTCCGTCGTCCAGCGCAAGATCGCCGGGCTCAACACCGCGCCGCTGCCCTCGCTGCTCGGCGACGGCGCGGCCCCCTCCGCCCCGTCGACGAGCGAGCAGCAGCCCCCGGTCGCCGTCCAGCCGCCGCCGGGGACGCCGGCCGAGCCCGAGCCCGCACCCGAGCCCGAGAGGCCGGCGAAGACGGTGGAGGAGCTGCTCGCCGAGCTCGACGAGCTCGTGGGGCTGGCCGACGTGAAGGCCGAGATCCACCGCCAGGCGGCGGTGCTGCGGGTCGAGGGCCTGCGGGCCGAGGCCGGCCTGAAGACGCCGGACATCACCCGCCACATGGTGTTCAACGGCAACCCCGGCACCGGCAAGACGACCGTCGCGCGGCTGGTCGCCGGCATCTACGCCGCGCTCGGCCTGCTCAGCAAGGGCCAGCTCGTCGAGGTCGACCGCTCCGAGCTCGTGGCCGGCTACCTCGGCCAGACGGCGACCAAGACGGCCGAGGTCGTGGCCTCGGCCATCGGCGGGGTGCTGTTCATCGACGAGGCCTACTCGCTCTCCGGCGACCAGTACGGCCGCGAGGCCATCGACACCCTGGTCAAGGAGATGGAGGACAACCGCGCCGACCTCGTCGTCATCGTCGCCGGCTACCCGCTGCCCATGGCGGTCTTCATCGGCGAGAACCCCGGCCTCGAGAGCCGGTTCCGCACCCACGTCGAGTTCGCCGACTACACCGACGACGAGCTCGTCGACATCTTCGCGGTCATGGCCAGGGGCGCGGAGTACGACGTCGACGACGCCGTGCTCGAGCGTCTGCGCACCATCCTCGGCGGCGTCGATCGCGGACCCACCTTCGGCAACGCGCGCTACGTGCGCAACCTGCTCGAGGCCTCGATCGGCCGCCAGGCCTGGCGCCTGCGCGAGGTCGAGACCCCGTCCCTCGAGCAGCTCCGGGTCCTCGAGCCCGACGACCTGGCGGAGATTGAGCCGGTCGACATCGGGGGAGAAGCCGATGGCCCCGACCCGCAGCGCGAGGAGACGACGTGAGCCAGACCGCGCCCGGCGCACCCGTACCCGCACCCCAGGCGCGGACCGCGACGCCGGCCCCGGTCGGCGCCGCCGCGCCGGCTCCCCAGGACGCCCGGTTCACCGAGAACGTCCCGCAGGTCCTCAACCGCCTGCAGGCCCTGGCCGTCGCCGCCTGCCTCGTGTTCGGCATCGCCGCGGCCGTCGTCCAGGTGCTGTCGTGGCAGGCCGCCGGCCGCGCCGCCGACAACACCGAGCAGGTCGTGCGGGTGCAGCAGATCCAGTCGCTGCTGCTGCGCGCCGAGGCGGTCGCCACCAACTCCTACCTCTACGACGGGCTCGAGCCGGCCGAGGCGCGCGCCGAGTACGACGAGGCGATCGACGACGCCCTGCGCCTGATCACCGACGCAGCCGAGGCGCAGCCGGCCGACCGCGCGGTGCTGGCCGACCTCAACAGCACGGTCTCGACCTACACCAACCGCGTCTCGCAGGCGCGCGACCTCAACCGGCAGCAGCTGCCGATCGGCATCGCCTACCTCACTAAGGCCCGGGAGGCGCTGCGCGGCAGCGCGGCCGACCAGACCGTGGGCGCCGTCCAGCTGACGCAGGCCCTCGTCGACGCCAACACCGAGCGGGCCGAGGACGAGATGCACGGCCAGCACCCGTTCTGGCTGCTCGGGCTGGGGGCCCTCGCGCTCGTCGCGCTGTTCCTGGTCAACCGTCAGGTCGCGCGCCGCTTCCACCGACGCTTCAACGTCGGGCTCGTGGTCGCCGCGCTCGCCGTCCTGGTGCTCACGGTGCTCAGCGCCGGCCGCGCGGTCGTGAAGAACAACGACGACGACGCCACCCGCGACGGCCCCTACCGCACGGCCGTCGACGAGGCGACCGCCCGCACGGCCGCCAACGACGCCAAGGCCTACGAGTCCGGCAACCTCATCGCCCGTGGCTCCGGAGCCGCCTACGACACCGCCAACTTCGCCCCGGCCGCCGAGCGGGTCGAGCAGACGGCGTCCGACGCGACGCTCGCGCTGTGGCGCGACTACCTCGCACAGCACGAGGCGGTGCGCGAGCTCGACGACGCCGGTGACTGGAACGGTGCCGTCGCACGGGTCCGCGAGACGGGCGAGGGCAGCCCGACCGCCCTGCTCGACGCCGTCGACGAGAGCGCCGCGGGCGTCGTCGACGCGTCGGGGGCCGAGGCCGTCGACGGGTTCAGGTCGGGCGGCGCGCTCTCGGTCGGGCTCGCCGTCGTCACCCTGCTCGGCGCGCTGTTCGCCGCGGTGGCCGCGACCCGAGGTATCGGCGTCCGGCGGAAGGAGTACTCGTGAAGCGCCTGGTGGGCCTGACCCTCGCCGCCCTGCTCCTCGCCGGGTGCGGCGGCTACGACGACACCGCGACCCCGGCGCCGCCCACCGCGGGTGCCGCAGCGCCCGCGGCGCCGTCCGAGTGCGCGAACGACGGCACGCAGCTACGGTCCTACGAGCCCTCCGGCGACGTCGGCGAAGGGCCTGCGGTCTCGGACATCCGCACGCGCGGTCGACTGATCGCCGGGGTCGCGGCCGACACGCTGCTGCTGGGTGCGCGCAACCCGAACACCAACCAGATCGAGGGCTTCGACATCGACATGGTCTACGCGATCGCGGCGGAGATCTTCGACGACTTCGACCCCGACGCGCCGGGCCGCCGGGTCGAGCTGAAGGTGATCACGGCCGCCGACCGCATCCCCTTGCTGCAGGACGGCACGATCGACATCGTCGCGCGCAACATGACCATCAACTGCGCGCGGTGGGAGCAGATCGCGTTCTCCCAGGAGTACTACAGCGCCGGTCAGAAGGTGCTGGTCGGCAAGGGGTCGGGCATCACCATCGACGACCTGGCCGGCAAGCGCCTGTGCGCGCCGTCCGGCACCACGAGCCTGGAGAACATCGAGAAGGTGCTCGGGGCCGAGCCGGTGAGCTCGACCGACAACTCCGCCTGCATGGTGCTGTTCCAGAACGGCGAGGCCGACGGCGTCAGCACCGACGACACCGTGCTCGCCGGCCTGGCCGCCCAGGACCCCTACGCCCAGGTGCTGAAGTCCGACTTCCTCACCGAGGAGCCGTACGGCATCGGCGTCAACGCCGACGACCGCGACCTCGTCGAGCTGATCAACACGGTGCTCGAGGACATGCGCCGCGACGGTCGCTGGCAGGCCTCCTACGACCGGTGGCTCCGCCCCGACCTCGGCGTGGCCGGCGTCCAACCCGCGCCGCTCTACGGCCGATGACCACCGTGGCCCAGCCCCCCGCCACCGCCCCGCCACCCCCCGGCCCGCTCGGCAGCGCACCCGAGCCCGCCGCGCTGGCGGCCTACTTGACCGGCCTCGAGGCCTGGGTGCGCGGACGCCGTACCGAGCTCGACGACCTCGACGCCGCCGCACTCGCGTCGGGGCGCGGGGCCGAGGTCGCCACCGACATGGCCCTGGCCCTGTCGCTGTGGAAGGCGGTCAGCGACCGCTACGCCGCCATGTGGGCCACGTGGGACGGCGGGCGCGTGCTCGAGGCGGATCGGGCCAAGGTCACGGCGCTGGTCTGGACCCGGCTCGACGGCGCCGGCGCCTCGGTGCCCGAGGCCTGCCGGCTCTCCGACTCGCTCACCTCGACGCTGCGCACCAAGCTCGCGCTCACCCCCGGCGCCGACGCCGCGGCCGGACGGATCAAGGACCTGCGCGCGCAGCTCGAGCGCATCCGCGACCAGGTCGCCCTCGAGCCCGCGGTCGGCCGTGACGCCACCGTCGACCGGCTCGCCGCGATGATGGCGCGGCTCGACGACATCGCCGAGCGGGCCGGCCGTGGCGCCGACGTCGGGGGCCTGCTGCCCTCGCTCGAGCAGGACGCCGCCGTGTTCGAGCGCGACCTCATCGTCGGCAACCAGCGCCGGCGCGAGGCCCGCGGCCTGCTGGCCGAGGTGCGCACCGAGCGCGCCGAGCTCGTCGCCCGCGGCGCCGCGCTGCAGCGTCTCGCCGCGACCTGTGTCGCCACGGTGCAGCCCGCGCCGCGCTACGCCGTCCCCGACGTGGAGGCGCTCGGGCCGCTGCCCAACACCCCCGAGGCGCTCGGGGCCTACCGCGACCGGCTCGTGCGGGTCGGCCAGGCCATGACCCTCGCCGACGACGCCTACGCCGACGCGCTCGCCGAGCACGCCCAGCTCGTCGCGCTGCTCGACGGCTACGTCGTCAAGGCCCGGGCCACCGGCGCCGCCGGCCACCCCGACGTCGCCGCCGCCGAGCAGCAGGCCCGCGACGTGCTCGCCCGCCGCCCCTGCCCGGTGCCGATCGCCCGCCAGCTCGTCACGACCTACCAGACCTGGGTCGACGCCCAGGGCCAGACCACCGGAGGCCAGCCATGACCTGCACGCAGCCCGGCTGCACGGGCACCATCAGCGACGGCTACTGCGACGTGTGCGGCATGGCCCCGGCCCCCGGGACGACGCCCACCGCCGCCCCCGGCGCTCCCGCGGCGGCTCCCTCGTCGAGCGCCGTCAGCGCCGTCAGCGCCGTCAGCGCCGACGGCTCGCCGTGCACCCAGCCCGGCTGCACCGGTGCCATCGCCGACGGCTACTGCGACACCTGCGGCATGGCCGGGGTCCCGACCGGCTCGACCACCGGGGCCCCGGCCGAGCCCGCCGGCGTGCACGACGCACCGTCGTCCGTGTCGACCGCGACGGCGTCGTCCCGCGTCGGCTCGGCCCGGTTCGGCTCGGCCCGTGTCGGCAGCGACTCCCTGTCGACCCGGCGCCAGCGCAGCGGCTCGCAGCGGTTGCGCGCGGCCCGCATCGGCGCCGGGCTGACCAGCGTGCCGCCGGCCCCGACGGTCGACCCCAGCGCCGCCGTCCAGCCCGACCCGATGGTGCCCGAGGACAAGCGCACCTGCTCCAAGTGCGGCACCAAGATCGGCCGCAGCCGTGACGGCCGGCCCGGTCGCACCGAGGGCTTCTGCCCCCAGTGCGGCCAGGAGTTCTCGTTCACGCCGAAGCTGCACCCCGGTGACGTCGTCGGCGGGCAGTACGAGGTCGTCGGCGCCATCGCCCACGGCGGCCTCGGCTGGATCTACCTCGCACGCGACCGCAACGTCTCGAACCGGTGGGTGGTGCTCAAGGGCCTGCTCAACTCCGGCGACCCCGACGCGCTCGCCGCGGCCATCGCCGAGCAGCAGTTCCTCGCCCAGGTCGAGCACCCGCTCATCGTCGAGATCTACAACTTCGTGACCCACGAGGGCGCCGGCTACATCGTCATGGAGTACGTCGGCGGCCGCTCGCTCAAGCAGATGCTCAAGGAGCGGATGCGCGCCAACGGCGGCGCCTACGACCCGCTGCCCGTCGACCAGGCGCTCGCGTTCATCCTCGAGGTCCTGCCCGCCTTCCAGTACCTGCACGACCTCGGCCTGGTCTACTGCGACTTCAAGCCCGACAACATGATCCAGGTGGGCGACGCGCTCAAGCTGATCGACCTCGGCGGCGTCCGGCGCATCGACGACGACGAGTCGGCCATCTACGGCACGGTCGGCTACCAGGCGCCCGAGGTCGCCCAGGTGGGGCCCAGCGTCGCCTCCGACATCTACACGATCGGTCGCACGATCGTGGTGCTGTGCATGGAGTTCCGCGGCTACCAGGGCACCTACCTGCACACGCTCCCGCCGCCCGGGTCGACGCCGCTCTTCCGCGACTTCGACTCGCTCTACTGGCTGGTCGCGAAGTGCTGCGCGCCCGACCCCGCCGACCGGTTCTCCTCGGCCGACGAGCTGCGCACGCAGCTGCTCGGCGTCCTGCGCGAGACCGTCGCCCGCCGCTCGACGGGCACCTCGCTCACCTCCGCCGCCTCGGTGCTCTTCGAGACCCCGACGACGTCGCGCGGCGTGCTCGAGTGGTCGCAGCTGCCGGGCCTGCGCGTCGACACCTCCGACCCGCAGTACTCCTGGCTGAGCGGCGTCGGCGCCACCGACCCCGGCGAGCGGCTCGGCATCCTCACCCACGAGGCGCCCGAGCAGACCGCCGAGGTGCGCCTCGCCCGGGCCCGTGCCGCCCTCGAGCTCGGTGACCCCGAGGCCGCCCGCGAGATCGCCGCCGACATGCTCCAGGCCGACCCGTGGGAGTGGCGGGCGCTGTGGGTCGACGGCCTCGCCGCCATGCAGCAGCGCGACTGGGAGACCGCCAAGTCGTCGTTCAACGCCGTCTACCAGCAGGTGCCCGGCGAGCTCGCGCCCAAGCTCGCGCTCGCCGTCGCGTGCGAGAAGGGCGGTCTGCCCGAGGTCGCCGAGGGCCTCTACGCCACCTGCGCGCAGACCGACGCCGCCTACGTCGCCCCGGCCGCCTTCGGCGTCGCCCGCGTGCGGGCCGAGCGCGGCGACGCCCCGGGCGCCGTCGAGGCGCTCGACCTGGTGCCCAAGTCGAGCCGCGGCTACCCCGAGAGCCGTCAGCTGCGTGCCGAGGTGCTCCTCGGCTCCGCGCAGGGCGGCACCGACCTGCGCGCCCTCGACCAGGCCATGCGCTCCATCGAGTCGGTGACCATGGACCCCGTCACCCACGGCCGCTACACCGTGCGCATCCTCGAGCAGGCGCTCGCCGTCGTCACCGGCCCCGGCTCGGCGCAGGCGACGGCGGGGGCGACCGTCGGCTCGGTGACCGCCGACGAGCCGGGCCTGCGCGCCGGCATCGAGCGCGCCTACCGGCTCCTGGCCCGCGACGCCACCGACCTGCCCGAGCGCATCGAGCTGGTCAACCGGGCCAACGCCGTCCGCGCGTGGACGCTGACGTGACGGGCGACCACCCCACCGAGACGAGAGGCACCTTGTGAACTGCCCCCACTGCGCCGAACCCCTTGCCGACGGCGCGGCCTTCTGCGAGGCCTGCGGTCAGCGGGTCGGCGCGGCGCCCGCCACGCCCGCCGCACCCGTCGACGTCTCCGAGGAGGCATCGCCGTTCGAGATGACGGCGGCGACCCGCGCGCCCGGCAGGCCGACGGCGTCCGGCCCGCCCGCGTGCCTGCAGTGCGGCGGCACCGTGGGCCCCGACGGCTACTGCGAGCAGTGCGGCAGCAAGCGGCCGAGCGAGCGCGACCACTTCCGCGAGCAACCGGTGCCGACGGTGGCCGGGGTGTGCGACCGCGGCGTGCGCAAGGCCGCGAACGAGGACGCCATGGCGCTGCACGCGACCACCCAGGCCGGTGGGCGGGTCGTGCTCGTCGTCCTCGACGGCGTCTCGAACACCGACCACTCCTCCGAGGCCTCGATGGCGGGTGCGACGGCCGCGCGCGACGTGCTGCTGACGCCGCTGCCCAGCGGGCTCGGCACCGACACCAGCCGCAACTCCGCGGTCAAGCAGGTCTTCGGCGCCGCGGTGCAGGCGGCTCAGGACGCGATCGTCGGCTTCACGCCCGAGGGGTCCGACAAGCCGCCGTCGGCGACGTTCGCCGTCGCGGTCGTCGAGGGCCAGCGCCTGCACATCGCCAACATCGGCGACTCCCGCGCCTACTGGCTCCCCGACGCCGGACCCGGCGTCCAGCTCTCGGTCGACGACTCCGTCGCGCAGGCCCAGATCGCCGCCGGCATGGACCGCAAGGTCGCCGAGGAAGGGCCGCAGGGCCACGCGATCACCCGTTGGCTGGGCGAGGACGCGCCCGACCTCGTGCCGCACCTCGTCGAGTCGGTGCTCACCGAGCCGGGCTGGGTGCTGGTCTGCAGCGACGGCCTGTGGAACTACGCATCCGTACCATCTGCGGTGGCCGAGCAGGTCGCCGCGGCCGGCACCACCGACCCGCTCGAGCTCGCCGTCGCGCTCGTCGGGTTCGCCAACGCCTCGGGCGGGCACGACAACATCACCGTCGCCCTGGCCCGCGTCGAGGGCACCGCACCGGCGCCGTCACCACCGCCGGCGTCAGGGCAGAATGCCGCTGGCGAGACCACTGTTGAGACCGCACCCCCGGGAGAGACCGATGGCTGAGTTCACCGCGAGCGTCTACCAGAACGAGTTCCTGCCCGACGGCGGCACCGACGTCAACGCCATCGTCACCGTGCAGTGCACCGGTGCGGGCTCGGTGGGCGGCGCGGGCGGGAGCACCGCCGGCGAGGTGATCATCGTCGACACCTCCGGCTCGATGGGACCGCAGACGATGGCGGCCGCCAAGCAGGCTGCGCAGACCGCCGTCGGCGAGATCGCCGACGGCGTGTGGTTCGCCGTGATCGCCGGCTCCGACCGCGCGATGCTCGCCTACCCGCAGGTCTCCTCCGGGCCGGGCATGGTGCAGGCCAACGCCCAGACCCGCGCCGAGGCGCAGGCCTCGATCTCCCGCTTCGTCGGCAGTGGCGGCACCGCGATGAGCACCTGGCTCACCCTCGCCATGCAGCTGTTCGGCTCCATCGAGGGCCTCACGCAGCGTCATGCCATCCTGCTCACCGACGGTGAGAACCGCGAGGACGCCGGCAAGCTCGACCTCGCGATCCAGCAGGCCACCGGCTACTTCCAGTGCGACTGCCGCGGCGCCGGCACCGGCTGGCAGGTCGAGGAGCTGCGCCGCATCTCCCAGGCCCTGCTCGGCACCGTCGACATCATCCCCACCCCCGAGACGATGGTGGAGCAGTTCCGCCAGATGATGCAGACCTCGATGTCGCGCGGCGTCGCCGACGCGCAGCTGCGGGTCTGGGCGCCGCAGGGCGCGCAGGTGCTCTTCGTCCGCCAGGTCGCCCCGACCGTGGAGGACCTCACGGCCCGGCGCACCACCGTCAACCCGCTCACCGGCGCCTACCCGACCGGCGCCTGGTCCGACGAGTCGCGCGACTACCACGTCGCCGTCCGGGTGGCGGCCAAGGCGATCGGTCAGGAGCAGCTCGCCGCGCGCGTGATGATCGCGATCGGCGACACCGTGCTCGCCCAGGGGCTGGTCAAGGCCACCTGGTCCGGCGACTCCTCGCTGACCACACGGATCGACCAGCAGGTCGCCCACTACACCGGGCAGACCGAGCTGGCCGCGATGATCCAGGAGGGCCTGGCGGCCAAGGCCGCCGGCGACGAGGCCACCGCCACCACCAAGCTCGGCCGTGCCGTCCAGCTCGCCGCCGCCACCGGCAACGACGAGGCGACGTCGAAGCTGCGCAAGGTGGTCGACGTCGACAACGAGGCCGAGGGCACCGTGCGGCTCAAGCGCACCGTCGACAAGGCCGACGAGATGGCCCTCGACACCGCCTCCACCAAGACCACCCGGATCAAGAAGTGATCTGCCCGGCCGGCCACGACTCGGCGTCCACCGACTACTGCGACACCTGCGGCATCGCCATGGGCGATCCCGCGGCCGCGCCCGCCGTCCCGCGCGTCGACGACCCCGACGCCGCGGGCACCGGGCTGCTGCCGGTCACCCCGGCCGACGGGCCGGCGTCCAGCGGGTGCCCGAGCTGCGGGGCGACCAACCCGGCCAATGCGCTGTTCTGCGAGAACTGCGGCTACGACTTCACCACCGGCGCCATGCCGCGCCCGCTCGACCCGCCGGCCGGGGCACTCCCCACGACGGAGGGCCTGAGCCAGGTCGACGTCCCGACCGACGAGACGAGTGCCAACCCCTCGCCACCGCTGGCCGAGACCTGGGTGGCCGAGATCTGGATCGACCCCGACTGGTACGCCGACCAGCAGAGCACCGACCCGCTGCCCTCGCCCGGGCTGCCGACCGTGACCCCGCTGCGGCACACCTCGATCCTCATCGGCCGGGCCTCGCGCAGCCGCGGGATCAGCCCCGACCTCGACCTCGGCACCGACTCCGGGATCAGCCGCCGTCACGCGCAGCTGACGACCGACGGTCGCCGCTGGTTCGTCGAGGACCTCGGCTCCTCCAACGGCACCTACGTCGGCGGCGCCCTCGGCACCCTGCCCAAGACGCCGGTGCCCGTGGGCCAGAAGGTCGAGGTGCGCCCCGACGAGCGCGTCTACCTCGGCGCCTGGACCCGCATCGTGCTCCGCAGGGCCGCCGACGGCGAGATCTGAGGGAGGGGCTGGTGGACGCGCCGATCGCCATCGCCGTCGGGGCCGGCGTCCTGCTGGTCACGGTGGTCGCCGCCGTCCTGCTCGCGCGCTCGCGCGGTGGCGAGCGAGCCGACGACGACCTGATGTTCCGCCCCGAGATGCCGCCCCCGACGGGCACGCCGCTGCCGCCACCGATCGGCACCCCGCTGCGCGACGTCGACCCGCCCGCGCCCGGACTGCCGCCGCGGGACTTCCCCGACGAGGCCTTCGCCCCGCCGCCGCGCGAGCCCGACGCCGCACCGGCCGCGCCGCCACCGGTCGAGCGCCGGCCGCCCCCGCCGCCGTCGCGCTACCCGCTCGACGCGCCCACCGTGATCCGGCACCGGGGCGCCGAGCCGGTCGACCCGGTGAACCCGGTCAACCCGCCGACCAAGCCGCGCACGTCGTCGGAGGACTAGCGACGATCGCTGGTCGAGCCGCGCGAGCCCCCGGCGAGCCCGAGTCGAGACCTGGTGAGCGACCGCTCGTCTCGGCCACCGTGGTTGCGTCGTGCTGTTGCTGCGGTGGTCTCGACGCGCTTCGCGACTTCGTTCCTCAGTCGCTGCGCTTGCTCGACCTGCGCGCTGTGAGGGACCCAGCTCGTTCCTCGCTGGGTCCCTCAGCGCTTCGTCGCGATGATCGTCGCCGCGTCGGGGGCGACCATCACCTCGACGGCGGTGAACCGGTCGTCGGTGAGCCACTGCTCGCGCAGGGTGTCGACGCGGCCGTGGGTGATCGGCGGCCAGCCCTCGCACGGCGTGAAGTCGTCGAGGACGACGATGCCGCCGTCCTCGACCAGGTCGGCCACGGCGTCGACGCCGACGTCGCCGCCGCTGCCACCGCCCCAGCCGCCGCCGAAGCCGTCGCCCTGGCCGGCGTCGAGGAACAACAGCGAGAACGGGCCCTTGTCGAGCAGGGTCGACCAGTCGGCGGCGAGCACCTCGACCTGGTCGTCGTCCTCGAAGATCTCCGCGGCCGCCCGGGCCAGGCGCGGGTCGAGCTCGGCGGTGAGGATGCGGGCCTTCTCGCCGCGGACGCCGGAGCGCAGCCACGCCGTCCCGACGCCGCAGCCGGTGCCGAGCTCGGCCATCGTGCCGTCGCGCGTGGCGGCCAGCATCGCCAGCAGCCGACCGGTCTCGTTGCGGCAGAACGACACGTAGCCGGCCCGGCGCGAGACCGCGAAGGCGCGCTCCACCACGTGCGGCAGGTCGGGGGAGGCGCTCATGGGAGAAGTCAACGCCCGGGCCTCCGACGCCGAGACGCGCGTCTCGGGATGCGAACAGATGACCGATGTCAGTAGCCGGGGCCGCCGAGGCTGTGCCAACCTGTCAGGACCATGCGTAGCGTCCTCGTACTTATTGAGCGCCGCGACGGGGCCCGGCAGGACTGATCCTGCGGCGTGAGGCCACCCCGTCGCGGTGGTTCTCATGCGTACCCAGACGCATACTTTCTCGGCCTCGCGAACCACCACTCCCGGTGATGTCCTCGCGGCGGCCCAGGTTTCCGGCGCTCGTCAGCGCGATCCGCTCGTCCGCGTGACCCACCCCGTGCGATCCACGGGTTCCCTCCGCGGGGACATCTCCGGGTGTGACCTCCACACCAGGTGAACCGAACGGAGAACAGCGATGTACGAGATGTACCCCGAGTGGGGCCCGGCCAAGAACCGCCGCGACGACGACCACGCCGGCGCCCGGTCCGCCGTCCAGACCTCCCTCGACCTGCGAGACGGTGGCGGCGAGCGCCCCGACGACAACTGAGCCCGATGGCGACTCACGTCCTCGCCCGCCCGCAGGCCGGGCCGACTCTCGGAGGGCTCCGCGATGTCGGCTGCCGGCCCGACCGGGCGGTGGGTCGGACGACGGCACCGGATCGAATGGCGACTCACGTCCTCGCCCGCCCGCAGGCCGGGCCGACTCTCGGCGGGCTCCGCGATGTCGGCTGCCGGCCCGACCGGGCGGTGGGTCGGACGACGTCGCGTGCGCCGCGTGGCCGGTTTGGACACGGGTCGGGGCGCCTCGAATCCGACAGATAGCGTTCCCACGTGACCACTGATCTCACCCCCGCATCCGGAACCGTCCAGCTCGCCGTCATCCCCGGCGACGGCATCGGCCCGGAGGTGACCGCCGAGGCGCTCAAGGTGCTCGAGGCGGCCGCGCCCGAGGGCATCGAGCTCGAGCAGACCCGCTACGACCTCGGCGCCGAGCGCTACCTGACCACCGGTGAGGTCCTGCCCGACTCCGTGCTGACCGAGATCCGGCAGCACGACGCGATCCTGCTCGGCGCGGTCGGCGGCAAGCCGAACGACCCGAACCTGCCGCCGGGCATCCTCGAGCGCGGGCTGCTGCTGCGGCTGCGCTTCGAGCTCGACCACTACGTGAACCTGCGGCCCTCGAAGATCTACCCCGGCGCGGTGTCGCCCCTGGCGAACCCGGGAGACGTCGACTTCGTCGTCGTGCGCGAGGGCACCGAGGGCCCCTACACGGGCAACGGCGGCGCCCTGCGCGTCGGCACCCCGGCCGAGATCGCCACCGAGGTCTCGGTCAACACCGCCTTCGGCGTCGAGCGCGTCGTCCGCGACGCCTTCGCCCGCGCCCAGCGCCGCCCCCGCAAGAAGCTGACCCTGGTCCACAAGACCAACGTGCTCGTGCACGCCGGATCCGTCTGGTGGCGCCTGACCCAGGCCGTCGCGGCCGAGTACCCCGAGGTCACCGTCGACTACATGCACGTCGACGCCGCCATGATCTTCATGACCACCGACCCCGCCCGCTTCGACGTCATCGTCACCGACAACCTCTTCGGCGACATCGTCACCGACCTCGCCGCCGCCATCACCGGCGGCATCGGCCTGGCGGCGTCCGGCAACGTCAACCCCGACCGGACGGCGCCCTCGATGTTCGAGCCCGTGCACGGCTCGGCGCCCGACATCGCCGGGCAACAGAAGGCCGACCCGACCGCCGCCATCCTCTCCGGCGCACTTCTCCTCGACCACCTCGGCCACCCCAAGGCCGCGGCGGCCATCGAGGCAGCCGCCATCGCCGACCTCGCCGAGCGCGCACCCGCGTCCGGCCCGACCGGCGGACGCACGACGTCCGAGGTCGGCGACGCCATCGCCGCACGCCTGGCCTGACCCGGCCCGGGCGCGCGTCGGCGTCGTCCCACCCGTCCCAGGAACACCCGGTGCACCGGGTGTTCCCCGCCCCGCCCGCACCCTGCCGAACGGTAGGGAGCCCGACTAGATTGCGCACCATGGACTTCAGCACCACCCTCACCGAAGCGCCGACCAGCGACGAGCGGCTCGCCGAGATCCTCGCCAGCCCCGGCTTCGGCACGCACTTCACCGACCACATGCTCACGATCGAGTGGACGCCGGCCGAGGGCTGGCACGCCGCCCGCATCGAGCCCTACGCCCCGCTGTCGGTCGACCCGGCGAGCGCCGTCCTGCACTACGCGCAGGAGATCTTCGAGGGCATGAAGGCCTACCGGCACGCCGACGACTCGGTCTGGCTGTTCCGGCCCGAGGAGAACGCCAAGCGCATGGAGCGCTCGAGCCGGCGGCTCGCGCTGCCGGTGCTGCCGGCCGACGACTTCGTCGCCGCGGTCGATGCGTTCGTGGAGGTCGAGCAGCGCTGGGTGCCCGGCACCGAGGGCGAGAAGAGCCTCTACCTGCGCCCGTTCATGTTCGCCAGCGAGGTCTTCCTCGGCGTCCGGCCGGCGCAGCACGCGACGTTCATGGTCATCGCCAGCCCGGCCGGTGCGTACTTCAAGGGCGGCATCAAGCCGGTCAGCCTGTGGCTGAGCGACGACTACACGCGGGCCGGACGCGGCGGCATGGGCGCGGCCAAGACCGGCGGCAACTACGCCAGCTCGCTCGTCGCGCAGCAGGAGGCGAGCGAGCACGGGTGCGACCAGGTCGTCTTCCTCGACGCCCAGGAGGGCCGCTACGTCGAGGAGCTCGGCGGCATGAACATGTACTTCGTGCACGACGACGGCACCATCGTGACCCCCGAGACGGGCACCATCCTCGAGGGCATCACCCGAGCCAGCGTGATCGAGCTCGCGGGCAAGCTCGGCCACCAGGTCGAGGAGCGCAAGTTCTCCATCGACGAGTGGCGCGAGGGCGTCGCGAGCGGCCGCATCACGGAGGTGTTCGCGTGCGGCACCGCCGCCGTCATCACGCCGGTCGGCGAGCTCAAGTCGACCCACGGCGACGTGCCCGCGCCCGCGAGCACCGACCTGACCATGCGCATCCGCGAGGCGCTCGTCGACGTGCAGTACGGCCGCGCCGACGACACGTTCGGCTGGATGCACCGGGTCGTCTGAGCCGTCAGCGGCGGGCCTCGGCATCTGCTGGCCGCGGCGTCAGCGCCAGCACGACGGCGGCGAGCAGCGCCGCAGCGGCACACACCGACCACACGGTGAGGTAGCCCGACAGCGGCGCGTGGCCCTCGACCGGGTCGTCGATCGCGCCGGCCGAGGCGAGTGCGATGGCGAAGACCGACGACGCGATGGCGCCGCCCACGGTCTTGGTCGCGTTGGTCATGCCGGTCGCGAAGCCGGTCCGCTCGGGCGGTGCAGCCGCGGCGGCCGCGGCCGGGAGAGCGGCGACGAGCGCGCCCGAGCCGACGCCGGCGACCGCCATGTTGAGCAGCGCCTGCCCGGTCGAGTCGTGGAACGGCAGCCACAGCGCGTAGCCGAGCGCGACGAACAACGACGAGCCCACGAGCGCGCCGCGGGCGCCGAGCAGCCGGGTCGTCAGCGGCAGGGTGAACGCGCCGACGGCGAGGAAGACGACGTAGACGCCGATGAGGGTCGATACGAACGAGGCGTCGGCGCCGAGGCCGTAGCCGACGGTGTCGGGGTCGGTGCGGGCGAAGGTCGACAGCGGGATCTGCGCGCCGAGCACCGACATGCCGAACAGGAACGCGGTCAGCTGCACCGGCCACTGGCCCGGCGTCGCGAGCAGCCGGACGTCGACCATCGGGTCGTCGAGGCCGCGCTCGTGGCGCACGAACGGCACCGTCGCGGCGACGCCCGCGACGATGAGCAGCCAGGGCAGCGCCGAGCCCGGCCCGGCCACCCGGACGGCGACCAGCCCGCCCATCACCAGCCCGATCGCGACCGAGACCAGTGCCAGGCCGGTCCAGTCGAAGCCGCCGGTCGCGACACCTGAGTCGTCCTCGACGCCGAACCAGACGACGACCAGGCACAGCGTGACCGCCACGGCCGGGAGCGCGAGCAGCACGGTCATCGACGTCGCCTCGACCAGCGCGCCCGAGGTGAGCGCGCCGATGATCACGGCGAGCTCGAGCGCCCCCACCAGGACGGCGGCCGCGCGCCGCGTCAGCAGCGCCTGCCGGCCCGTGCCCGCCGTCCGGCGGTGGATGATCGCGACCTCGAGCGGCAGCCAGACGACGTAGGCGCCCTGCAGCGCCCAGCCGACGAGGAAGGTCGAGAACGACGGCGCGAAGGCCAGCACCCATGAGCCGACCGCGGTCACCGCCGTCGAGAGCAGCAGCACCTTGCGGTGCCCGACCAGGTCGCCGAGCCGGGCCAGCGGCGGCACGAGCAGCGCGGAGACGATGAGCTGGGCGGCCTCGAACCAGTTGACGTCGGCGTCGGCGATGTCGAGGTGGTCGGCGATGTCGCTGAAGATCGGCGTGTAGTAGCCCTGCAGGATGCCGCTGGCCAGCTCGACGACGACCAGGAACCCGACGATCGCGGCCAGGCTGCGCGCCGGCGTCGACGTCATCGGGTGCGGCGCGGTCACGCCAACCCCTGGATCAGCCGCTCGTAGAACCGGACGCCGTCGAGCAGGTCGTCGACGCCGAGGTGCTCGTCGAAGGAGTGGATGGCTTCGCGCTGTGCCTTGCTCATGCGGAACGGCGCGAACCGGTAGACGCGCTCGCAGACGGCGGTGAAGAACCGCGCGTCGGTGGCGGCCATCATCACGTACGGCGCCGCGACGGCGTCGGGGAAGACCTCCTCGATCGTCGACTCCAGCAACGCCCAGGCGTCGTCGCGCGGGCTGATCGGGCACGGCTCGACGGCGTCGACGACGTCGACGCGCACGTCGTCGCCCACGACCCGGCGCACGTGCTCGACGGCGTCGGCCACCGTGTCGCCGACCATCACCCGCACGTTGACGACGGCGCGCGCCGACTGGGCGACGACGTTGGCGGCCGGCGACGCCGACAGCATGGTGACGGCGAAGGTGGTGCGGGTCATCGCGGCCGACTCGGGCCCGGCGGCCACGAGCGCGCGCTGGAGCACGGGCTCGAGCCGGGCGGCGCCGGCCAGCAGCGGCCGGAGCGGGAGGACGGCGTGCGGGGCGAGCCGGCGGAACAGCTCGACCGTCGGCTCGGGCACCCGGCCGGGCATCGCGGCGGCGTCGAGGCGCGTGATGGCGCGCGCGAGCCGGGCGGTCGGACCGCGACGGGCCGGCGTCGAGGCGTGCCCGCCGCGACCCTCGGCGACGAGCTCGAGCGTCGTCACGCCCTTCTCGGTGACGCCGACGACGCCGACCGATGCCGACACGCCGGGGAAGACCTCCGAGGCCACGGCGCCGCCCTCGTCGAGCACGAACCACGGCCGGACGCCGCGCCGGCGCAGCTCGGCGACGGCGTCGGAGGCACCACTGCCCGAGACCTCCTCGGTGCAGCCGAACGAGAGCCAGACGTCCTGCGCCGGCACGAACCCGCGACCGAGCAGGGTCTCGACGGCCTCGGCGATCGCGACCAGCTGCCCCTTGTCGTCGAGCGTGCCACGACCCCAGACCGACCCGTCGACGACGTCGCCGCCGAACGGCGGGTGGGTCCAGCCGGCGCCGTCGTCGCTGACCGGGACGACGTCGAGGTGGGCCATGAGGACGACGGGCCGCTCGCTCGAGCGCCCGGGCCAGCGCACGAGCAGCCCGTGCTCGGCGATCGCGACCTGCTCGAGGTCGTGCAGGCGCGGGAACAGCCGCGCGAGCTCACGGGTGAACGCCTCGAACGCCGCGCGGTCGACGTCGGCGGGGTCGGGCGCGGAGACCGTGGGGATGCGGACCAGGGCCTGCAGCTTCTCGAGGGTGGTCGGGGCGTTCACAGGGTCCAACATGCCGGTACCGGCACGGCGGCGACCACTCCTGGGGGAGGATCTGCGGGTGGGATGGGGGGATCGTCGCGACCGGCGCGAGCAACGGCGCTGGCAGCGCGAGCTCGAGGAGCAGCTGCGGGCCCTGCCGACCTACGAGGGCGAGACCCCCGACGGTGGGTCGGTCACCCCGCTCGACCGTTCGCTGCCCAGGCCGCCGCGGCAGCGACGCTCGCGCCGTCAGCGCCCGCCCGGGCGCGGCGGCGAGCGCCGGCGGACCGTCGTCACGGTCGTCGTCACGCTGGCTGTGATCGGGGCCGTGTTCAGCCTGCAGGCGACGCCGTTGATCGCGGCGTTCCGCGGGCTCGTCGGCTGGGACGGCGGTCGCGGCAGCGCCAGCGACCACGCCTACCTCGCCGCCGACCCGTTCAGCGGCGACCCGGTCACGTGGAGCTCGTGCGCGCCGATCCGGTTCGTGGTCAACCCCGACGGCGCCCCGAACGGGTGGCGCTCGACGCTCGAGGAGTCGCTCGACGCGGTGTCGGCGGCCACGGGCCTGGAGATGGTGATCGAGGGCGAGACCGGTGAGCGTCCGGGCGACGACCGGTTCACCGCGCTCAACCGGCCCAAGCCCGTGCTCGTGTCGTGGGCCACGGCCGAGGAGGTGCCCGAGCTCGACGGCGACACCGTCGGCCTGGCCGGGCCCTTCCGGGGCGCCGGCGACGTCTACGTCACCGGCACGGTCACCCTCGACGGGCCCGACTTCCAGAACATGACGTTCCGGGGGGAGCTGGACCTCCAGAAGGCCGTCATCATGCACGAGCTCGGCCACCTCGTCGGCCTCGACCACGTCGACGACGACCGTCAGCTGATGTACCCGACCACGACCTTCCAGGACTCCTTCGGCGAGGGCGACCTCGAGGGCCTGCGCGAGCTCGGCGACGGTCGCTGCGTCTGACCGCTCAGTCGCCGGACGACGCGCGTCGTCCGCGCCGGATCTCGGTGTCGAGCGCGTCGAGGGCCTGCGTCCAGGAGGAGCGGAACGGCTCGAGCCAGGCGTCGACCTCCTGCAGCGGCGCGGGGGAGACGGCGTAGAGACGCCGGCGTCCGTCGGGCCGGACGGTGGCGAACCCGGCCTCGCGCAGCACCTTGAGCTGCATCGACACGGCCGGCTGGCCGATGCCGAACTCCTCGGAGATGACCGCGACGACGTCGCCCGCCGGCTGCTCGCCGGTGGCGAGGACCTCGAGGATCCGGCGGCGCACCGGGTCGCCGAGGACGTCGAGCGCGTGCACGGCTCAGGCCTCGGGCTCCGGCTCACCGGTGTAGGCGGCGGCGCAGCGACGAGCGGCCAGGTCGGCCTCGGCGGCGTCGTCGCCGCCGGCCACGGCGGCCTCGCCCCAGGCCGTCGCCGCGGCCCGGTTGAACTCGGCCAGGCCCGGCGGCAGCTCGTCGTGGGCCGGGTGAGCGAAGGTGGGGTCGGCGAGGTGGAGGGACAGGCCCATCAGCGCCAGCTCCCAGCCGATGCCGGTCGCGCCGGGGCCGTAGCGGCGGTAGTGGTCGGTGACGGCGAAGGAGTGGTCGAGCTGGAGCACGGTGCCGTCGGGCGTGGGTCGCAGCGAGACGTCGACCCACGACGTGTCGCCGCCGTGCTCCCAGGTGACCGAGAGCCGCTCCGGCCGGTCGCAGGTGGTGATGTCACCGCTGGCGTTGCCCTCGAGGGCGAAGCGGCCGCCGACGCGGAGGTCGCCCTCGACCGGCCCGAGCCAGCGGGGGATCCGCTCGGGGTCGACCAGGGCGGCCCAGACCTCGTCGGGGGTGGCGTCGTAGGTGCGACTCACCGTGACCAGGCGCAGCTCGGCGTCGTCGCGGGTCACGGTCGTGACGGTGCGGGTGGCGGCTCCGAGGTGATCGGTCGGGGAGAACATCATGCCCCCTTTGTATCAGCATGAGTTGATACGTGGAAGTCCTGGGACTGCGGTTCCCAGGACCCGGCGTCCCTGGTGCCGCCCGGTCGGGTGCGCGACGGTGGAGCCATGACCACTCCTGCGCCTGCCACCTCGTTCCTCGGCGACCTCCCGGTCCGCCGCGTCGGCTTCGGTGCGATGCAGCTCGCCGGTCCGGGCGTGCTCGGCCCGCCCGCCGACCCGGAGGCGTGCCGCGCCGTGCTGCGCCGTGCCGTCGAGCTCGGCGTCGACCACGTCGACACCGCCCAGTTCTACGGGCCGGACGTCGTCAACGACCTCATCCGCGAGGCGCTGCACCCCTACCCCGAGGGCCTGCGGCTGGTCACCAAGGTCGGCTGCGTCCGTGACGCCGAGGGCGGCTGGAACCCCGCCGGCGAGCCGGCCCAGCTCAAGGAGCAGGTCGAGGCCAACCTGCGCGCGCTCGACGTCGAGCAGATCGACCTGGTCAACCTGCGCCGCTTCGAGCGCGACCACCCGGACGCCGCCGAGCCCGACCTCGCCGACCAGCTCGGCGCGCTCGCCGAGCTGCGCGACGAGGGCAAGGTCGCCATGATCGGCGTCTCGAGCGTCGGCCTCGAGACCGTGCGCACCGCGATCGAGACGGTCGGCATCGGCGAGGTGCAGAACCCGTTCAGCATCCTCGACCGCAGCGACGCCCCCGTGCTCGAGCTGTGCCGCGAGCACGGTGTGTCCTACGTGCCGTACTTCCCGCTCGGCTCGGCGTTCGCCGGCGGTCCGGCCACGCTGGCCGCCGACCCGCACGTCAGCGCCGTCGCCGCCAAGCACGGCGTCTCGCCGAGCCAGGTTGCGCTCGCGTGGCTGCTCGCCCAGTACGACCGGCTGCTGCTCATCCCCGGCACCAGGTCCGTGGCCCACCTCGAGGAGAACCTCGCCGTCGTGGACGTCGCGCTCGACGACGACGACCTGGCGCGGCTCGAGCAGGTCGAGCAGGTCACCCCCGGGCACTGACGGCGGCCCGCCGCCGCGAGCCCGTGGCGCCGGCCACCAGCGCCAGGCACACCACCGCGACGGCGGCGCCCACCACTCCGCCCAGCGAGTTGTGGACGACGTCGTCCAGCGTCGGCACCCGGGTGGGCAGCAGCGTGAGCTGCATCCACTCGATGCCGGCCGACAGCAGCGCGCAGAGCGTGACGGCGACCCAGGCGCTGCCCGTCGCGATGGTGAGCAGGAAGCCGAGCGGCACGAACAGCGCGATGTTGGCCAGCACCTCGGTCTCGGTCCAGGTCAGCGCGCCGTCGGAGAGCCGGACGGCGACCCGGTCGGCCAGGCTGAAGGCCCACCGGCCGTTCGACGGGTCGGTCAGCGTCAGGTGCGCGACGAGGAACAGGTAGGCCGCGACCAGGGCGGCAGCGACGAGGCGGTGCATGCCTCGACGCTAGGCGGCCCGACGCCTCGCCCCATCGGTCGCGGGTGCCGGCCTGTGGACCTCAGGTACCGGCCGTCATGTCCTGCAGGCCCATGATCACCGCCATCGACAGCGCGTCGCCGTCGGGCGTGCCGGGCTCGGCCGAGAAGACGACGATCTGCAGGTCGCTGCCGTGCACGCTCAGCACGTCGCAGTCGACGGTGAGCAGCCCGACCACGGGGTGCTCGAGGGTCTTGCGCTGGGCCCCGCGCACCCGCGCCGGCGTGGTCTGCCACAGCTCGGCGAAGCGAGGGCTCTCGGCGCGCAGGTCGGCCACGATCGCGGCGATGTCGGGGTCGTCGGGCAGGCGGATGAGCGCGGCGTGCAGGTCGGCGACGACGTCACGCTCGACCATCGAGCGGGTCTGCGGCTCGAGCCGGCCCATGCCGGGCACGTCCATGAACGTGCGCCACGCCCGGTTGCGGCCGCGACCGGTCTCGCCGGCGATCGGGCCGAACAGCACGTCGGCCGCCCGGTTCTGCAGCACGGTCTCCCACGCGGCGTCGATGACCGAGACCGGGGTGTCGCCCAGCCGGTCGACGATGCGCAGGATGCTCGGCGTCACGTGCCGGCTCATGCGCCCCGCGGACGGCGGCGAGTGCCCGGCCATGCGGTGCAGACGCTCGCTCTCCTCGTCATCGAGGCGCAGCGCCCGGGCCAGCGCCTGCACGACCTGGGCCGAGGGGTGCTCGGCGCGGCCCTGCTCGAGCCGGACGACGTAGTCGCTCGACACGCCGGCGAGCTGGGCGACCTCCTCGCGGCGCAGACCCGGCGTCCGACGACGCGGGGCCGACGGCAGCCCGACGGCCGCGGGGGTCAACCGGTCGCGCCAGACGCGCAGCTGGGTGCCGAGCTCGCTCACCGCTCCATCAGAGCACACGCGCCCTCGACGGCACGGCCTGTGGACGGCGGTGAACCGCTGCGTGGCGGGTAACCTCGGCGCGTGACGACCCGGCCGCAGTGGGACGGGCCCACCGCGCCGCGCACGCCGGTCCGGGTCGGGCCCTACACGCTGCTGACCAAGATCGGCGAGGGCGGCATGGGCGTCGTCCACCTCGCCCGGCGCGACGAGACCGGCGACCGCGTGGCGCTCAAGGTGCTCCGCCCGCACATCGTCGGCGACGACGAGGCCCGCCAGCGCCTCGCCCGCGAGGTCGGGTCGCTGTGGCGCATCCGGAGCAGGTGGGTCGCCGAGATCCTCGACGCCGACCCGTGGGCTCCCGTGCCCTACGTCGCCACCCGCTACGTGCCCGGCCTGTCGCTGCACGACCACGTGCAGCACGAGGGCCCGGTCACCGGCTCCGACCTGACCTGGTTCGCCGCCTGCCTCGCCGAGGGCGTCGCGTCGGTGCACGCCGCCGACGTCCTGCACCGCGACATCAAGCCCTCCAACGTGCTCATGGAGGGCCGCACGCCGATCCTCATCGACTTCGGCCTCGCCCGCGTGGCCGACGACCCGCGCCTGACCCACACCGGCTGGCTGCTCGGCACGCCCGGCTACCTCGCGCCCGAGATCCTCTACGGCGAGAACGCCACCGCGGCGTCCGACCTGCACTCCTGGGCGGCCACCGTCGCCTTCGCCGGCACCGGCAACCCGCCCTTCGGGCGCGGTCCGGCCATGGCGATCATGGACCGCGCCCGCCGCGGCCAGCACGACCTCACCGGCCTGCCGGGCGCCCTGCACGACGTCGTCGCCGCGGCCCTCGACCCCGAGCCCGAGCGTCGTCCGAGCCTCGAGGCCGTGCTGGCCTGGCTGCGTCCGCAGACCACCCGGCCCGGCCCGGTGCTCGTGGCCCCGCCCACCGAGGCCGGCCCGGCGGTCCCGGCGCCCGACCCGTTCGACGCACCGCTCGCGCTCGCGGCGCTGGCCCACGGTGACCCGCCCACCGACGACGACCCGCCGCCCGTCACGCCTGTCGGACCCGTGGCGCCCGACCACGAGGCGTCGACGCTCGTCATCCCGGCCGCCGTCGACGCGCCCGTCGTTGCGCGCGTCCACGATCCCGTCGCGCCGACGCTCGTCGAGCGCGCCGACCCGCCGCCTCCGGTGCTGCGTCACCCGACGTACCCACCGGCCCCGCAGCACCCGGTGGCCCCGCACCAGCCGCCGTACCTGCAGCAGCCCTACCCGTACGCCGTCCCTGGCCCGGCTCCGGTGCCGGTCGGCGTCCGGGTGCGCCGGCTCGTCGTCGTCGGCGCCGGGGCCCTGCTCACGGGCGCGCTGTGCGCCGTCGCCCCCTGGGTGGCCCTGGCCGTGATCTGCCTCGCGGTGTGGCTGCTGCGCGCCGGCTCACTCGCCGCCACCTCGGCCGGGCTGCGCCAGGCCCGCCGCGGCCGGCGGTGGTACGACACCCCGCAGCTGCTCGTGCACGCCCCGTGGCACCTCGTGCAGGCGATCCCCGGCGCCGGCGGCCTCCTCGCCTGGGCGGGTGGGCTCGGCATCGCCGCCGCCCTGGTCTGCTACGCCGTCGCCGCCCCGGTGGGCCTCGGGCTCTTCGTCACCGGCCTGGTCGGGGCGATCTCGCTGTGGTGGGGCCCCGGCGGCAGCCGCCTCCGGGGGCCCCTCGGCCGTCTCGTCGACCCGGTCGCCGACCGCCTCGGGTGGTGGCTGGTCGCGGTCGGCGTGCTGCTGGCGCTGTCGCTGTTCACCGGCGCCTACGTCGAGGCGCAGGGGCCGCGGTGGCTGCCGGCGTCCGACGCCCCGTTCTCGACGCCCTAGACCGACTCCGCCCACAGGCAGCCGGTCTCTGCCCCAGGTGCGACGACGCCACGCCGCCGGGCTGTGAGGATGGCGCCATGAGCATCGACCGGGCAGCGATCATCGCCGCACCCGTCGCGGTCTCGTTGTGCCTGCTGGCCGGCCTGGGGTCGACCCAGCGCCCGACCGGCGTCGCCGTCGCAGCACTCGTGGTTGGGGTGGTGATCGCCGTCGTGCTCGCCGTCCGGCGCAGCACAGGGCCGGTCGCCGTCGCTGGCCTGGCCGTGATCGCCGGGTGCGCATGGCTGCTGTCGTCGGGCGTCGCGGCCAACCTCGGCTGGTTCACCCTGTGCGTCGTCGTCGCGTGGTCGGCGTTCGTGACCGGGCTGTGGCCGACCGTCGTGCTGACGGCGCTGGCCGCGGCCGGCTTCGCGGCCGAGTTCGTCGCCGAGCCCGGCGAGCCCGGCTGGGGCCCGTGGACGGCGGGCACCGTCTTCAGTGCGGCCGCGTGCCTGATGGCGCGCCGCCAGCGCGAGCTGCTCGCCGCGCTGCAGGAGGCCCAGGCCGGCCTCGCCGTCCGGGCCGCCGCGGAGGAGCGCAACCGGATCGCGCACGAGCTCCACGACGTCATCGGCCACGCGCTCACCGTCTCGGTGCTGCACGTCACCAGCGCCCGCCTCGCCCTCGACGACGACCCGGCCGAGGCCGCCGCCTCCCTCGCCGAGGCCGAGCGCCTCGCCCAGCAGAGCCTGGCCGAGGTGCGCGCCGTCGTCGGGCTGATGAAGGACGCCGCCGACGCGGCCCACGCCCCGCTGCCCGGCGCCGCCCAGGTGCCCGACCTCGTGGCCTCGTTCGAGCGGGCCGGCACCGCCGTCGACCTCGCCGTCACCGGCGACCCCACGACCCTGACCGCCGCCGAAGGACTCACCGTGTACCGCATCCTGCAGGAAGCCCTCACCAACGCCGCCAAGCACGCGCCCGGCTCCGCGACGTCCGCCGCCCTCGAGGTGGGCCCGGGCCGCACCGTCGTGCGGGTCGACAGCACCGGGGCGGCCGCCCCGGGGGCGCGCGAGGGGAGCGGGGTGCTCGGGATGCGGCAGCGGGCCGAGGCGCTTGGGGGCACGCTCGCGGCCGGGCCCCGCGAGGGCGGCTGGCGGGTCGAGGCGGTGCTGCCGTCGTGACGGCCGGCGGACCCGGCGGCCCGGGCGGTCCCGGCGGCGCGCCGGTGCGGGTGCTCCTCGTCGACGACCAGGACCTCATCCGGGCCGGGCTGCGCGGCATCCTGCGCGCCTCGCACGGCTTCGACGTCGTCGGCGAGCTCGGCGACGGTGCCGGCGTCGTCGCCGCCGTGACCGAGCTGCGGCCCGACGTCGTCGTCATGGACGTGCGCATGCCGGGCATCGACGGCGTCGAGGCCACCCGACGCCTGGGGGCCCTCGACGACGCACCACCGGTCCTGGTGCTGACGACGTTCGAGGACGAGGAGGTGCTCGCCGGCGCCCTGCGGGCCGGCGCCGACGGCTTCCTGCTCAAGGGCGTGCCGGCCGAGGACCTCCAGCGCGCCGTCCGGCAGGTCGCGGCCGGCGGCTCGTGGCTCGACCCCGCCGTCACGCGCCGCGTGCTCACCGCCTTCCGGTCCGGCGCACCGGCGACCGGTGCGCCCTCGACCGCCCTCGACGTCCTGACGACGCGCGAGCGCGAGGTGCTGGTGCTCATCGGCGCCGGACTCAGCAACGGCGAGATCGCCGCCGAGCTCGTGCTGGGGGAGGGCACGGTGAAGACCCACGTGGGCCACGTGTTCGCCAAGCTCGGCCTGCGCGACCGGGCCGCCGCTGTCGTGTTCGCCTTCGACCACGGACTCGTCTCGCCGTCCGGGGGCCGGGCCTGACCACGACCGGGCGGCTGGTGGGTCAGCCGGAGGCGGAGGCCCTGCGGACCTTCGAGCGGAGCGCGCGGCTGGCCACCGGCCCGAGGTCGTCGACGACGTCGACGAGCACGACCAGCTTCTCGACCGCGGCGATGGCCGCGCGCGAGCCGAGCGGGTCGACGCCGTCGTAGAGCTCGAGGCCGATGAAGACCGCCGAGATCATCTGGGCGAGACCCGCCGGGTCGACGACCTCGGCGAGCGGGCCGTCGGCCATGAGGCGCCGGACGACGACCTCGATCTGCTCGCACCAGCGGGCCATGGCGTAGCGGGCGGCCTCGGCGAGCAGGAGGTCCTGCTGCGCGCCGGCCATCAGCTGGGCCATCACCGCGATGTTGCCGGTCTCGCGCTCGCGGTCGTGGATCTCGTGGCCGGCCTCGAGCAGCTCGCGCAACGAGCCGATCTGCGCGAACCGCTCGCGGTAGTAGGCGACGTTGTCGTCGACGGCCGCGCGGGTGGCGGCCTGGATCAGCTCGGACATGGTGCCGAAGTGGTAGAACACCAGCGCCTGGTTGACCTCGGCGCGGGCCGCGACGGTGCGGGCCGAGACCCCGGCGATGCCGTCGGTGCGCAGCGCCTCGGCGGTGGCCTCGATGAGGCGCTGACGGGTGTCGGTCACGACGCCCAGGCTACGCCCGGTTTGAGCGACCGCTCAAACCGCGGCGGGGTGACGCGCGTCATCCACATCGTGGATCCGGTCGCGCCGCAGACCCGGGTGCGGCACGATGGGAGCGTGCCTCACCGCCGCATCATCATTGCCTAGCGCACCGAGCCCCGCTCGGTGCGCCAACCTCTCGTCCACCACGGGAGGTTTTTTTGTTGCTCCGCACCCAGAACCCAGCTCCAGATCCCACGAGAAGGCCGGACCCGATGGACCTGCACGGCGCGTTCCACGTCTACGACACCACCATGCGCGACGGCGCGCAGCAGGAGGGCCTCAACCTCTCCGTCGCCGACAAGCTGACGATCGCTCGGCTCATCGACGGACTCGGGGTCGGCTACATCGAGGGCGGCTGGCCCGGCGCCAACCCCAAGGACACCGAGTTCTTCCGCCGCGCCGCCGAGGAGCTCGACCTGCGCCACGCCCGTCTGGCCGCGTTCGGCGCGACCCGCAAGGCCGGCGTCCGCGCCGCCGACGACCCGC
This sequence comes from Nocardioides secundeburneus, assembly GCF_039939255.1. Taxonomy (NCBI): domain Bacteria; kingdom Bacillati; phylum Actinomycetota; class Actinomycetes; order Propionibacteriales; family Nocardioidaceae; genus Nocardioides; species Nocardioides secundeburneus. The sequence goes on along the minus strand of NZ_JBDUUE010000005.1, from coordinate 469,046 downwards.
AGGTCGCCGCGCTGCGCGACAGCGGTGCGGGCGTCGTCACCCTGGTCGCGAAGTCGCACGTGCGCCACGTCGAGCTCGCGCTGCGCACCACGCTCGCGGAGAACCTCGAGATGGTCCGCGACACCGTCAGCCACCTGCGGGCCGAGGGCCAGCAGGTCTTCCTCGACGCCGAGCACTTCTTCGACGGCTACCGCCTCGACCGCGCCTACGCCCTCGAGGTCGTGCGCACCGCCGCCGAGGCCGGTGCCGACGTCGTCGCGCTCTGCGACACCAACGGCGGCATGCTCCCGCCGTGGGTCGGCGAGACCGTCGCCGAGGTGCTCGCCGAGACGGGCGCCCGGCTCGGCATCCACGCGCACAACGACACCGGGTGCGCGGTCGCCAACAGCCTCGCCGCCGTCGAGGCCGGGGCCACGCACGTGCAGGGCTGCATGAACGGCTACGGCGAGCGCACCGGTAACGCCGACCTCATCACCACCGTCGCCAACCTCGAGCTCAAGCTCGGCATGACGCTGCTGCCCGAGGGGCTGCTGCGCGAGGCCACCCGGATCGCCCACGCCGTCGCCGACGTCACCAACTTCCCGCCCGCCTCGCGTCAGCCCTACACCGGCACCTCCGCCTTCGCGCACAAGGCCGGCCTGCACGCGAGCGCGATCAAGGTCGACCCGAACCTCTACCAGCACATGGACCCGGTCGGCGTCGGCAACGACATGCGCCTGCTCGTCTCCGACATGGCCGGTCGCGCCTCGATCGAGCTGAAGGGTCGCGAGCTCGGCTTCGACCTCTCCGGCGACTCGCCGGAGATGAGGGGCCTGGTCACCCGCGTGACCGACCGGGTCAAGGCGATGGAGCAGCGGGGCTACACCTTCGAGGCCGCCGACGCCTCGTTCGAGCTGCTGCTCGTGGAGGAGGTCGAGGGTCACCGGCCTGCCTACGTCGACGTCGAGTCGTGGCGCGTGATCACCGAGACCCTCGCCCACCGCGGGGTGGCCGACGAGGCCGTCTCGGAGGCCACGGTCAAGCTCACCGCGGCCGGCGTGCGCTACGTCGTCACCGGCGAGGGAAACGGCCCGGTCAACGCGCTCGACTCGGCCCTGCGCACCGCCATCGGCCAGGCGTTCCCCGAGGTCGCCAAGTTCGAGCTCATCGACTACAAGGTCCGCATCCTCGACCAGGGTCACGGCACCGATGCCATCACCCGGGTGCTCATCGAGACCACCGACGGCGAGTCGACCTGGGTCACCGTGGGCGTCGGTCACAACGTCATCGAGGCCTCGTGGGAGGCCCTGCTCGACGGGCTCACCTACGGCCTGCGCCAGCACGACCGCGCCTGAGGCCTACTCCCCGACGATGCGCCGCACCAGGTCGCTCCACCCGGCCTCGACCTCGGAGAGCGAGCGGCCCTCGGGGCCCAGCTGCTGCTCGAGGATCGGGATCTCGAGCGGTGCGAGCAGGGCCGTGGCGAGGTAGCCCAGGTCGCCGTGCAGGCCGCACTGGCCCAGCAGGAACCGCACGTGCATGGCCGCGAACGAGACCGGGCCGATGGCGCGCGTGCCCGCCGCGCCCGCGGCCCGGATGAGGGCCGCATGGGTCAAGGAGGTGACGATGCGGGAGTGGCCGAACGCGTGGAGCCGCTCGCGCGGCGGCGCACCGGGCCCGAGCGGCGGGGGACCGGAGATCACGCTGGCCTGCCAGGCGGTCTCGGAGTGGTCGAGCAGCGCGGCCATCAGGCCCTCGCGGCTCTCGAAGCGACGGAACACCGTGCCCTTGCCGACCCCGGCCCGCTGCGCCACGGCGTCCATCGTGACGTTCTCGACGCTGCAGGCCTCGACCAGGTCGGCCGCGGCGCGCAGCAGGAGCTCACGGTTGCGAGCCGCGTCGGCCCGCTCGACCGGGGCGTCCCCGGCGAGCGGCAGCAGGCGCGGCGTGGTCACGCGGAGAACCTACTCGCCGGAGAAACGTCGTCGGGGTGGGAATAGAAGCGGACCATGGTCCGTTTGGGCCTGCATGACTACCGCCACCGTGTCCCGGATCGCCGTCCTCGTCGGGAGCCTGCGACCCGACTCCACCAACCGCAAGGTCGCCGACCTGCTCGCCGCCAACGCCCCCGAGGGTGTCGAGCTGCACGTCGTCGACGGCCTCGGCGCGATCCCGTTCTACGAGGAGAACCTCGACGCCACCGCCACCCCGGCGGCGGCCACCGCCCTGCGCGAGGCCGTCGCGGCCTCCGACGCCGTCCTGCTCGTCACCCCGGAGTACAACGGCACCATGCCGGCCGTGCTGAACAACGCCATCGACTGGCTCTCGCGCCCCTACGGCACCGGCGCCATCGTCGGCAAGCCCGTCGGCGTCATCGGCACCACCCCCACGCCCTACGGCGGCAAGTGGGCGCACGAGGACGCCGCCCGCTCGGTCGGCATCGCCGGCGGCGTCGCGATCGACGGCGGCATCGTGTCGCAGTCGATCCTCGAGGTCGACCCGCTGACCGACGCCGAGGTGCTCGAGCGCTTCCAGGGCGTCGTGCGCGCGCTCGTGGCGTTCGAGCCCGCCGCGGCCTGACCCCACCGTCGGCCGCCAGCGACCCGCGGGCTGCACGCCGTAGGGTCGTCGGGTGGCCGAGCTGCACGACCTGACCGCGCTCGAGCAGGGTGATCTCCTCGCCCGCGGCGAGATCTCCTCGCTCGAGCTCACCGAGCACTACCTCGAGCGCGCCGACCGTCTCGACGACGTCGGCGCGTTCGTGCGTCTGACGCCCGAGGTGGCGCGCGACCAGGCCCGCGCGGCCGACCGTCGTCGCGTCGACGGACGGCGCGCCGGCCCGCTCGACGGCGTGCCGACGGCGGTCAAGGACCTCAACCTCACCGCGGGCGTGCCCACGACCTTCGGCTCGGCGGCGTTCGCCGACCACGTGCCCGAGGTCTCGGACGGCGTGGTGCTCGCGCTCGAGGCGGCGGGCCTGCCGATGATCGGCAAGACCAGCACGCCCGAGCTCGGCTCACCGTGCTACACCGAGCCCGAGGGCGCCCCCGCGGCCGTGACGCCGTGGGACCGCACCCGGATGGCCGGTGGCAGCTCGGGCGGTGCGGCGGCAGCGACCGCGGCCGGGCTCGTGCCGCTCGCGCAGGGCTCGGACGGCGGTGGCTCCATCCGGATCCCGGCGTCGTGCTGCGGCCTGGTGGGGCTCAAGCCGTCACGAGGACGGATCAGCGGCTTCCCCCTGTACGGGGATCCAGCAGGGCTGGCGACTGCCGGCTCCATCGCGCGCACGGTGCGCGACACCGCGGCGCTGCTCGAGGTCATGGCCGGTCATCGGGTCGGGGATCCGTCGTGGGCCCCGCCTCCTTCGGAGTCGTTGGTCGCGGCGTGCGACCGGGATCCGGGGCGGCTTCGGATCGCCCGGTTCAGCACTCCGGTCATCACACCACCGACCACCGACAGTCCCGGCGCGCCGGTCGACGACGAGGTGCTCCTCGCCTACGAGCGGGCCTCGCGCCTGCTCGAGGACCTCGGTCACGAGGTGGTCGACGTGCCGGTGCCGCTGCCGCCCGAGGCGGTGCCCGTCTTCGAGACCTGCTGGTCGGTGCTCACCGCGATGAGCCCGGTGCCGCCCGAGCGCCGGCACCTGCTGCGTCCGCTGACCCGGTGGCTCTCCGAGCGCGGGCACGCCGTCAGCGGGCCCGAGTTCGGCGCCGCCATCGGTGCGATGCGCCGGTTCGCGGCCCAGGCGATCGTCGCGCTCGACCCCTACGACGCCGTCCTGACGCCCACGCTGGCGCAGCCGCCGCTGCCCGTCGGCGCGATCCGCGACGACGCCGACCCGGCCCGTGACTTCGAGAACCAGAAGGCGTTCACGCCGTGGACCTCGGCCTGGAACGTCACGGGACTGCCGGCGATCTCGCTGCCACTGCACTGGACGCCGGGCCCCACGCCGCTGCCGGTGGGCGTCATGCTGGCCGGCCGCCCGGCGGGCGAGGAGGCCCTGCTCGCCCTCGCCGCCCAGGTCGAGTCGGCCGCGCCGTGGCACGACCGGCGGCCCCCGCGGTGGTGACGCCGACGGCGCTACTGGGGGCGGCCACGCTCGCCCAGGTCCGCGACCTCATGGACGCCGCCTTCGACGACTTCGGCGACGACGACTGGGACCACGCGCTCGGCGGCCTCCATGCGGTCGTGGTCGAGGCCGGTCGCGTGGTCGCGCACGCCGCACTCGTGCAGCGCCGGCTGCTCGTCGCCGGCCGCTCGCTGCGCTGCGGCTACGTCGAGGCCGTGGCCGTCGACCCGGCGCGCCGGGGCACCGGGCTCGGGACCCGGGTGATGTCCGAGGTCGAGGCCCACGCGCCGGCGTACGACGTCCTGGCGCTCAGCGCGTCGGAGCGGGCGACCGGCTTCTACGAGGCCCGCGGCTGGACGGCGTGGCGCGGCCCGTCGTCGGTGCTCGGGCCCGAGGGCCGGCAGCCGACGCCCGAGGACGACGGCGGGATCTACGTCCTCGGGGGAACCGGGCTCGACCTCGACGCCCCCGTCGCGTGCGACTGGCGCACGGGCGACGTCTGGTAGCGGGCCGGCAGCGCCTCAGCCCCCGACGTTCCAGGTGGTGCGGAACTCCTCGGGGCTCATGGTGTCGAGCTGGGTGCGCACCTGGTCGAGCGTGATGGCGGCCTCCTCGGCCGGGCCGCCCGGCACGCGGAGCTCCTCGACGCCGTCGGCGAGGCGGCGGACCACGACGTCGCCCGCGCTCGAGAGCTCGAGCGGGCCGCCACCGGCTGCGGCGGTCACGAGATCGGCGGCGCCGGCCGCGATCTTCTTCAGCGTGCCCCGCTCGGGCGGCTCGATCGTGGCGGCGTAGATCTCTGCGGCGGTCGCGGGCTCGAGCGTCTCCGTCATGACGTGGACGCTATCGGCCGCGCCCAACCGGGGCACCGGTCGTCAGCGGTCGTCAGGCAATGGCCCAGGCGGCGCGGAACTCGTCGGGCGCCATCGTGTCCAGCTGGTCGCGCAGCAGCCCCATCAGGACCGACGCGTCGTCGGGCCCGGCCACCGGCACGCGCAGCTCGGCGACGCCGTCGAGCCGCCGCCGGACGACGACGACACCCGCGCCGCTCAGCTCGAAGCGCCCGCCGGTCGTGGCGCACCACAGGTCGAGCGCGCCCGCGACGAACCGGCCCCAGCGGGCGCGACGACGGGGCTCGAGGCCGAGGAGGTAGACCTCGCTCGCGGCCATGGGCTCGAGCGTGGCGGTCATGACTCCATCGTAGGTCTTGCCCCTGACGCGACGTGAGGTCCTAGCGTCGCCCCCATGAGCGGTCACGACCTCACGATCGGCGACGTCGCCCGGCGCACCGGCCTCACCGAGCGCACCCTGCGCTACTACGAGGAGCTCGGCCTGGTCACGCCCGCCCGCGACGACGCCGGACGCCGCCGCTACGACAGCGTCGTCATCGACCGGCTCTACCGGGTGCGGCTGCTCCGCGAGCTCGGGCAGCCGCTGGCCGCGATCGACCCGGACGCCGACGACCTGGCCACCCTCACGCGGCGGCACCTCGGCGACCTCGACGCCCGCCTGGCCGAGCTCTCGCGCCAGCGTGAGCGGGTCCGCGCCGTCGAGGAGCGGGTGCTCGAGGGCGGACGGGTCGCGGACAGTGCGCTCCTCGACCTGCTGGCCGGACTGGCCGGACCGGCGGGGGAGGAGCAGCCGCCGACCCGCCGGATCACGCTGCTGGTCTACCGCGACCTCGCCGCCGCGCACGCGTGGCTCGTGGAGGTGCTCGGGTTCGCCCCCGGCGAGCTGACGCGCGACGACTCCGGGCGCGCGGTGCACGGCGAGGTGCACGTCGGCGACGGCGTCGTCTGGCTGCACCGCGAGGCACCCGAGCACCGCCTGCTCTCGCCCCTCGCCACCGGCGGCGGGCTGACGGCCTCGCTCGCCGTCGCGGTCGACGACGTCGACGCCCACCACCGCCGCGCGGTCGCGGCCGGCGCCGAGGTCGACCACGAGCCGGTCGACCAGCCCTACGGCGTCCGGGAGTACTCCCTGCGAGACCTGGAGGGCCACCTGTGGTCCTTCCAGGCCGATCTCGACCACCACGAGCAGCACGACGAAGGAGAGCGACGATGAGCGAGCTGACCCCCTACCTCTGCGTCTCCGACGCCCGTGCCGCGATCGAGTGGTACGCGGCGGCCCTGGGCGCCGAGGTGGCCGTCGAGCCGATCGTCATGGACGACGGCCGCGTCGGTCACTGCGAGCTCGCCGTCGGCGCCGCGCGGTGGATGATGTCCGACGAGTTCGACGCGGCCGGCGTGGCGGCGCCGCTCGCCGGCCGGGGCGCCTGCGTGACGCTGCACCTGACGGTCGACGACGTCGACGCCGTTGCGGCGCGCGTGGTCGCGGCCGGGACGACGATGACGCGCGGGCCGGAGGACAGCCCCCACGCCGGGCGGGTCGCGGTGTTCACCGACCCGTTCGGCCACCGGTGGTTCCTCAACCGGCCGGCGTGAGCCTCGCGGCGAGCGTGGGCAGGCCGGCACCGCCGAGGGCGGCCAGGCCGGCGGGGCGCCCGGCGACGGCCAGGAGCAGGTCGACGTCGGGCCCGGAAACCACGGGCCCCTCGCCGGTCGTCCACCCCGACGCGGCCACGAGCCGCAACCCGCGGACGCGCCTCGGACCGCCCATCAGCCTGTTCCCGGCCAGGTGGTCGAGCACGGCCGCCGTGACGTCGTCCGGCGTCCGGTGCGTGAGGCCGAGCGGGCGCGCGAGGTCCTGGGCGTGCACGACGACGTCCATCAACGGGTCCATCGGCCCGCTGAGCGGGATGCGCCGGTCGGACGTCGCGCTTTCGCGCAGCAGCGCCACGAGCTCGGCGTCGGTGTGCCGGTCGACGAGACGCTGCGCGACCTGCACCTCCATGCGGTCGAAGCTCCCGCGGGCGCGGACAGCGTGTCCGATCAAGCTCGTCGGGCGGGTGTGGGTCGTGGTGGTGAGGTGGGCGACCACGTGCCGCACGGTCCACGCCTCACACAGCGACGGCGTCGCCCACTGCTCCTCGGTGAAGCCGGAGGCGAGGTCGGCGAGCGCGGCGCGCTCGGCCCGCACGGCGGCGTTGACTGCAGGTGGTCGCATGCGTCTCGGACCGGGGGAGCGGGGCGGACTCATCGCCGGTCGAGCCGCGGCGCCGGTCTCCCGTGCCCGGCAGACCAGTCCTCGCCGACGACCGTCGCCGTCGCGGGCTCAGACATCGCCGACGGTCCCGCCCGAGCGCCAGTAGACGCCGTCCTCGCGGGTCATGAAGCCCTCGACCACCAGGTAGCGCCGCAGCGCCGCGTGGTCGTCGTGGAAGCGGGTGAGGACCTCGACGACCTCGGCCTCGGGGTAGGTGCGGCCGAGCTCGAACTCCTGGCACAACCGGTCGAGCACCACCAGCTGCTTCGCGCGTTTGCTGGGGATCGTGGTCAGGCGGCCGTCGGGGCCGAAGAACCGGCTCGCGACGACGGCGTCCCGGTCGGGGTCCTGGTCGGGGTCCATGGTGCGACGTTAACCAGTCGCGGGCCCGCGTCGCGCCCCGATACCGTCGTCGCATGCCGATCGCCCGCCCCTGGACCGCCGCCTGACGGCGGCGCCACCAGTCACCAGCTGAAGCGCCGCCGTCTGGAGCGTCCAACGCCGGGCGGCACCGCCATGTCGTGCTGCCCGGCTCACCCTCGAGCCGCGGAGCGACCGTGCACACCACCACCCCGACCTGTCACCTGACCGCCACCGACCTCGTCGTCCGCCGCAGCGGGCGCACCGTCCTCGACCACGTCGACGTCGCCGTCTCGGCCGGCACCCGGCTCGCCGTCGTCGGCGAGAACGGCCGCGGCAAGTCCACCCTGCTGCAGGTGCTCGCCGGCACCCTCGAGCCCGACGCCGGCGTCGTCCGTCGCGCGGGTCGTGTCGGCGTGGCCGAACAGGAGCTCGCGAGCGCCGACGGCGAGACCGTCGGTGACCTCGTCGAGGCCGCCGTCGCGTCGTCCCGCCAGGCGTTGGCCGAGCTCGACGTCGCCGTCGAGGCCATCGCCGACGGCGCGCCCGGCGCCGACGACGCCTACGCCGCCGCGCTCGGGCGCGCCGAGGGGCTCGACGCCTGGGACGCCGACCGCCGCGTCGACCGGGCCCTCGCCGCCCTCGATGCCTGCACCGACCGGACCCGACCGCTCGCGACCCTCTCGGTCGGCCAGCGCTACCGGGTGCGGCTCGCGTGCCTGCTCGGGGCGCACCACGACCTGCTGCTGCTCGACGAGCCGACCAACCACCTCGACGCCGAGGGCCTGCGGTTCCTCGCCGAGCGCATCCGCGAGCACCGCGGCGGTGTCGTGCTCGTGACCCACGACCGGGCGCTGCTGCGCGACGTCGCGGACGACGTGCTCGACCTCGACCCCAGCCGCGACGGCCGGCCGCGCCGCTACGGCGGCGGCTACGACGCCTGGCGCGACGGACGACGCCGCGAACGTGCGGCGTGGGAGCAGGAGCACGACCACCAGGTCGCCGAGCACGCCCGGCTCGCCCAGTCCGCGGCCGAGGCGCAGGCGCGGCTCTCGACCGGGTGGCGCCCCGACAAGGGCACCGACAAGCACGCCCGCCAGTCGCGGGCGCCCGGCGTCGTGCAGGCCGTGCACCGGCGGCAGGAGGCGCTCGAGGCGCACCGGGTGACGGTGCCCGAGCCGCCGTTGCGGCTCGCGGTGCCCGAGCTGCCGACGCGATCGGGCGTGGTGCTGTTGCGCACGCAGGACGCCGCGCTGACCCCACGTCTCGGCACACCGGTCTCGCTCGAGCTGACGTCGGGCGACCGGCTGGTCGTGGTCGGCCCCAACGGCAGCGGCAAGTCGACCCTGCTCGCCCTGCTGGCCGGTCTGCTCGAGCCGACCGCGGGCGTCGTCCACCGCGCGCGGTCGGCGCGCACCGCCCTGGTGGCGCAGGAGTCCGCGACGCTCGACCGTGACGCCACAGCGGCCGACCTGTTCGACGGACATGCTGTCCGGCATCGGTCGGACGTGTCGTTGCGCTCGCTCGGTCTCCTCGACGCCGTCGCCCGCCGGACGCCGGTCGGCCGGCTCTCCGAGGGCCAGCGCCGTCGCCTCGAGCTGGCCCTGCGGCTCGCCGAGCGTCCCCACGTGCTGCTGCTCGACGAGCCGACGAACCACCTCTCGCCGGCGCTCGTCGACGAGCTCACCGAGGCGCTGCAGGCCACGGCGGCCGCGGTCGTCGTCGCGACGCACGACCGGCAGCTGCTCCGTGACCTGCACGACTGGCAGCAGCTGCCGGTGGGATGACGGTCGGCGTCAACGCCCCGCGACCGGGTTGGCGAGCGTGCCGGCGTACATCAGCGACTCGGCCTGGTCGGCGAGGTCGACCATCTGCAGCGTGTTGCGCAGCTGGAGACGGTTGAGGCACGAGTGGTCGAACTCGGCGCGGAACAGGTCGTAGGACGCCGCCGCGTCGGCGAGGTGCGGGTGGTCGGCGGCGTGCCGGTGCAGGCAGGCGGCCACCAGGCCCCAGAAGTCGTCGGCCGCGAGCAGGCCGTCGACGTGCAGGATCGCCGCGAGGTGGCGCAGCACGCCGTCGAAGACGTCGGTGTGCAGCGCGAGCGCCTTGAGGGAGTCGGAGACCTTCACCCGGATGCGCTCGACGTCGGGTGGCAGCGGCTGGTCGCCCATCACGGCGACCTCCTCGCCGACGTCCTTCATGAACGCGCGCACCGGCACGTGGTCGCGCAGCACGAGCACGAGGTTCTCGCCGTGGGGCATGAACGCGAGGTCGTGGGCGAGCAGGCAGTGCACGACCGGGCGCACGTAGGCGTCGAGGTACGACGCAAGCCACGACCTGACGTCGCGCCCGGACGCCGCCACCAGCGCGGCGGCGAACGAGCGGCCGTCGCGGTCGCGGTGGAGCAGCGAGGCCATCGTCACCAGGCTCTCGCCGGCACCCAGCCGCGGCACCGGGCTCTCGCGCCACAGCGCGGCGAGCAGCTTCTGCTGTGGCGAGCGGACGCCGTCGGACTCGGCGAGGGCGTGGAAGACGTCGCCGGTGTAGCCGATCGCGGCGCACTCGCGCAGCACGGAGAAGCCGCACCCGCCGAGCGTCGGGTCGCCGGCGACGACGTCGTGCACGTAGTCGTTGATCGCCGGCGTCGGCCCCATGTAGGCGGGGGAGAGGCCGCGCAGGAAGCCCATGTTCTGGATCGACAGCGCGGTCTTCACGTAGTGCCGCTCCGGCCTGCTGGTATTGAAGAACGTGCGGATCGACTGCTGCGCCTGGTAGTCGTCGGGCCCCTCGCCGAGCAGCACGAGGTCGCGCCGCGCGAGGTCGGGCGCGAACGTGATGGCCACCTTGTTCGTCCACTGCCACGGGTGCAGCGGCAGCAGTCGGTAGTCGTCGGGATCGAGCCCGACGTCGCGCAGGCGGTCGCGGAAGGCGTCGAGCACCGGTGCGTCGAGCTCGCCGGCGTAGAGCGACTCCTCGGTGAGACCGCGCCCGAGGGAGAGCCGGCTCTGCGACCGCCGGACGGCGAGCCACACCAGCCGCACCCGCGCGCCGGTCTCGGGCGCGCACGCGAGGTAGTCGTCGAGGCCGTAGCCGATGCGGCCGTTGTTGGCCACGAACGACGGGTGGCCCTCGGTCATCGCGGCCTCGACCTCCTGGTAGTCGGCACCGACCAGGTCGTCCACCCCGACGCGGTGGGCCGACCACTTCCACGCCGACGACTGGATCGTCGCGGCGAGCTCCTCCAGGTAGACCGGCACGAGCGTCTCGGGGATGCCGAGCAGCGGCGCGAACTCGACGACGAGCTGCTGGACGTCGAGCGCGGCCGGCTCGCCGTCGACCGTGCGGGCGAGACTCGCGGCCTCGATCGCCCAGTGCTCGAGCGGCAGCCGCACGGCGGCGAAGGTGTAGCGCGTGCGGCCGTCGGGCGTGGTGAGGCACCAGCCGTGCTCGGTCTCCTCGGGCACGAGCAGCCGCTCGTGGGCGTACTCGCCGATCGCCTTGGTCACCAGGTGGCGCTGGACGGCGGCGAGGGACTCGGGCGTCAGGTGGTCGGCGGTCGGCAGGTCGGGGCGGGTCATCGGCGGGCCTCCCAGTCGTCGCGGGTGCAGAACGACAGCGCCGCCTGCTTGCCGGGCAGGTCGACGGTCCTCGCGACGACGAAGCCCGCCTCCTCGTTGAGGACCTGGATGCGCTCGTTGCGCACGTCGGGCTCGACGACGACCCGGCGGACGGCGTCGTCGGCGAAGCAGTGGTCGAGCACCGCGGCGAAGACGCGGCGGGTGAAGCCGGGCACGGGGTGGTCGCTCGGGGCGACGAGCACGTGCATGCCGAGGTCGCCGTCGGCCAGGTCGGGCAGGTCGTCGAGGCCGACCTCGGGTGCGAGGCGCGGGTCGTAGGTCTCGGCGAGGAACGCCGGCACGCCGTCGACCCGGCCGAGCCAGGCCTCGTGGTGCGGGTGCGCGGTGATCGCGTCGTAGGCGGTCGCGACGTCGTCGACCGAGGCGTGCTGCATCTGCCAGTAGACCGAGCGCGGGTGCGTCACCCAGGCGTGCAGCCGCGGGGCGTGCGCGGTGACGTCGAGCGGCTCGAGCGTGACCGCGTGGTCGGCGCTCACGACGTCGTCCGCAGGTGGTCGGGGACGCCGAACGTCTGCACGGCGATGCGCTTCTCGACCGGGTAGACCTCGCGTCCGGTCAGGGCCGCGATGATGACCGAGTTGCGGTAGGCGCCCATGCCCAGGTCGGGGGCGACGAAGCCGTGCGTGTGCTCCTCGGCGTTCTGCACGAACACCTCCTGCCCGGTGAGGTCGACGGCGTAGGTGGACGACGCCACGAACCGGCCCCGGTCGTCGAGGCGGAGCCGGTCGCGGACGCCGTCGACGAAGGCCGGCACCTGCGAGGAGTAGCCGGTGGCGAGCACGAGCCCGTCGGTGGTGATGCCGAAGTGCTCGTCGGTCTCGACGTGGTGCAGGTCGAGGCGGACGCCGTCCTCGGTGCGGCGTGCGCCGGTCACCTCGGTGTTGGTCACGAGGGTGGTGCGCGGCCCGTGCCCGGTGACCCGCAGCCGGTAGTGCAGGTCGAAGATCTCGTCGACCAGGTCGCCGCTGATGCCCTTGTAGAGCGAGCGCTGCTCGCGCAGCAGGCCGTCGCGCGTCTCGTCCGGCAGGCCTTGGAAGTAGGCGGTGTACTCCGGCGACGTCATCTCGAGCGTCAGCTTCGTGTACTCCATGGGGAAGAACCGCGGGCTGCGCGTGAGCCAGGTCAACTCGTACTCGTGACCGGGGCTCTCGGCGAGCAGGTCGCGGTAGACCTCGGCCGCGCTCTGCCCGCTGCCGACGACGGTGATCGACCGGCCGCGCTGCAGGTCGGTCTTGCGGCGGAGGTAGTCGGCCGAGTGCGCGACCGCGCCGTCGTCGAGCAGGTCGAGCAGGGGAGGGGGCACCTGTGGCTGCGTGCCGACGCCCAGCACGACACGTCGTCCGACGAAGACCTCGCCGGTGCCGGTGGTGACGACGTAGGCCGACCCGTCGTGCTCGATCGAGACGACACGTTGTCCGAAGCGCACCGAGCCAACACCCTCGGCCGCCCACCGGCAGTAGTCGTCGAACTCGCGGCGCAGCGGGTAGAACGACTCGCGGATGTAGAACGGGTAGAGGTGGCCCGTCTCCTTGAGGTAGTTGAGGAACGACCACCTCGAGGTGGGGTCGGCCATGGTCACGAGGTCGGCGAGGAAGGGCACCTGCAACGTGGCGTCGTCGAGCATCATGCCGGGGTGCCACGCGAGGCGGTCGCGGGCCTCGAGGACGACGAGGTCGAGGTCGTCGACCGGGTCGGCCAGGCACGCGAGCCCGAGGTTGAACGGCCCGGCGCCGATGGCGACGACGTCGTGCACGCGCACGCTCACGCGGCACCCTCCTCGGCGTCGAGCAGGCCGGCACCGATCGCCTCGACCTCGTCGAGGATGCCGACGATGTCGGCGACCGTGGCCATGGGGTTGAGCAGGGTGAGCTTGAGCCAGGCGTGGCCGTCGACCTTGGTGGCGGCGACCATGGCGGCGCCGCGCTCGTACAGCGTCGAGCGGATGAGCGGCGTGAGCCGGTCGGCGTTGTCGACGGAGAGCCCGCGCGGGCGGTAGCGCAGGACGACCGTGCTCAGCTGCGGGTCGGCGGCGAGCTCGAGGTGGTCGCTGTCACGCACGTGCTCGCCGACCGCGGCGGCGAGGTCGACGACGGCGTCGACGTAGTCGCCGACCTGGTCGGGGCCCATGATCCGCAGGGTCATCCAGAGCTTGAGGGCGTCGAAGCGGCGGGTGGTCTGGATGCTCTTGTCGACCTGGTTGGGGTGCGCGACGTCTCCCTCGAGAGGCCGGGGGTTGAGGTAGTCGGCGTGCCACGTGACGTGGCCGAGGTGGGTGCCGTCGGCGACGACGAGCGCGCTCGAGCTGACCGGCTGGAACCAGGTCTTGTGGTAGTCGATGGTGACGGAGTCGGCACACTCGATGCCGGCGAGCCAGCCGCGGCGCGTGGTCGAGGCGAGCAGGCCGCCGCCGTAGGCGGCGTCGACGTGCAACCAGGCGCCGTGGGCGCGCGCCAGGCCGGCGACCTGGAGCAGCGGGTCGATGGCACCGAAGTCGGTGGTGCCGGCGGTGCAGACGACGGCCATCGGGTGCAGGCCCTCGGCGTCGAGCCTCGCGAGCGCCGGGCCGAGGGCCGCGACGTCGATGCGGCGGCGCTCGTCGACCGGCACCGTGACCACGGCGGCGTCGCCCAGGCCGAGCATCCGCGCGGCCTTCTGCACGCTGAAGTGCCCGTCGACCGAGGTGAGGACGCGCAGTGTCGCGACGTCGTGGCCGGCGGCGACGGCGTGGTCGCGGGCCAGCAGCAGCGCCTGCAGGTTCGACTGCGTGCCGCCGCTGGTGAAGACGCCGTCGGCTCCCGGGCCGAAGCCGATGCGGGCCGCCGTCCAGTCGATGAGGTGCCGCTCGATGAACGTGCCGCCGACGCTCTGGTCGAAGGTGTCGAGGCTGGAGTTGACCCCACTGACGAAGACCTCGGCGAGCAGCGCCGGGATGACGACCGGGCAGTTGAGGTGGGCGGCGTAGGTGGGCTCGTGGAACCACACGGCGTCGTCGAGGTAGAGGCGGCTCATCTCCTCGAGCGCGGCGTCGGCGTCGAGCAGCGGCCGGTCGAGGTCGACGTCGACGACGGGCTTGGCGGCCTGCTCCGGCGTCGTGCCGGTGGCCGGACGACGTCGCGTGCGCCCGAGCGCGTCGGCGAGGTGGTCGACCCCACGGCGCATGAGGGACACGTAGGCGGCCGCGTGGTGCGGGTGGAACAGGTGCGAGAGCGGGTGCGGTGCGGGAGCCTTCACCGGGCACGTCCTTCCGAGACTTAGTTAGGCGAGCCTCACCTTATAGGCACGTCGGGCGCCTTCTCCAAGTCCGTCCGCACCGCGACCGCGGTGCGAATCCGAGCCGGACGTCGGCGGAACCTGTCACCGGGCGGCTGGCCACGACGGTTTAAGTAGATAAAGTCGCTCTAGTTAGTTCCCGAGCCCTGAAGGATCGTCATGAGCCTCGACACCGCCGCAGCCACCTCGACACGCTCACCCGTCCCCACCTCCGCGACCAGCCCGGTCCGCCCCGGCAGCCCCGAGCTGCGGGCCCTCCTCGACCGGATCTCGGTCGGGGCCGACCTGCGCGACCGCGACCGCGTGCCGCCGTTCGAGCAGATCGCCTGGGCCAAGGCCGCCGGGCTGGGCCGGCTGCGGGTGCCGGTCGCCGAGGGTGGAGCCGGCGCGACCCTGCGGGAGCTCTTCGCCACGCTCGTCGAGCTGGCCGAGGCCGACTCCAACGTCGCGCACATCCTGCGCACGCACTACTGGTTCGTCGAGCAGCAGCTCGTCGCCGTCGACCCCGAGGCGCGGGCCCGGGGCATCGCGCTGGTCACCGCCGACCAGCTGGTCGGCAACGGCTTCAGCGAGCAGAGCAAGCACGCCGTGGGTCTCACCTTCGACACCACGATCACGCCCGATCCGGCGGGCGGCCACCGCCTCAACGGTGAGAAGTTCTACTCCACGGGCACCCTCTACTCCGACTACACCCAGATCTGGGCGGCCGTGCCCGACGGCACCATCGCCGGCGCCGTGATCCCGATCAGCCGTGACGGCGTCACCGTCGAGGACGACTGGGACGGCTTCGGCCAGCGCCTCACCGCCACCGGCACCACGCGGCTCGACGACGTCCACGTCACCGACGAGGAGTTCTTCGACCTCGGCCGGCCCGAGGAGCTCGACCCCGGCTACAACGGCGCCTTCCTGCAGCTCTACCTGCAGGCCGTGACGGCCGGCATCCTGCGCAGCGTGCGCAACGACGCCGTCGCGTGGGTGCAGAAGCGCTCGCGCAACTTCGGCCACGCCGGTGCCTCGACGGCGGCCGGCGACCGCCAGGTTCTGCAGGTCGTCGGCGAGATCTCCGCCGACGCGTTCGCCGCCGAGGCCATCGTGCTCGCTGCCGCCGACAAGCTCCAGGAGGCCTACGAGTCCGTCGTCGACGGAGCCCCGACGCCGGGGGCCGCCCACGCCGCCCAGCTCGCCGCGGCGCAGGCCAAGGTCGCCGTCGACCGGTTCTCCTACGCCACGGCCGCCAGGCTCTTCGACGTCGGCGGCGCCTCGGCCACGCAGAAGGTGCACAACCTCGACCGGCACTGGCGCAACATCCGGACGGCGTCCACCCACAACCCGACGTTCCTCAAGGCCTCGGCGATCGGCGACCACGAGGTCAACGGCGCGTCCTTCCCCACGAACGCCTACTTCTGATGTCGTCGGTCGGACTGCTCTTCGTCGGGGCCGCCCTGTTCGTCAACGGCCTCCTGCTGCTCGGCCAGGTCGACGCCAAGACCGCCGGCGTCTTCAACCTCTTCGTCGGCGCCCTGCAGACGGCGATCCCGTTCCACCTGATCTCCACCGCCACGACGGGCGACGAGGTCCTGGCCGCCTCGGGCGTGTTCATGTTCGGGTTCACCTACCTCTACGTGGGCATCAACAACCTCGCCGGCTTCGACGGCAACGGCCTGGGCTGGTACTCGCTGTGGGTGGCGATCATGGCCGTCGGTTTCGGCGTCACGAACGTCGTCCGGTTCGACGACCTCGCCTCGGGCCTGCTGTGGTTCCAGTGGGCCGCGCTGTGGGGCCTGTTCTTCGTGGTCATCGGCCTCGGCCGCACCGAGTGGACAACGCCCACGGCGTGGTTCACGCTCGTGCTGTCGTTCACCACGTGCACGGTGCCGGGCTTCGTCTACCTGCTCGGCGAGACCGTGCCGGCGTGGGTGCTCGGGGTCTCGATCGTGCTCACCGTGGCCGCGCTCGCGCCGCAGGCGCTCCGGGCCGCCCGCACCGTCGTCCCGGACGTCGGGCCGGCGCCGGTCGCCGTCGGCTGAGGCCGGCCGAGCCCGGGGTCGTGTGCCTGACCACGGCGCGTGCGTCGGCCTCAGGCACACGACCCGGCGGCGGCGAGGAGGCCCGCGCACACCTCGACGAGCCGCTCCCTGATCGGCGCACCGCGCTCGGCGAACGCCGCCTGGGCCGCGGCGTACTCGCGCTTGCCGTCGGGGGTCTCGATGCGCACCGGCTCGAAGCCGAGGCCGGCGAGGTCGTAGGGCGAGGCGCGCATGTCGAGCACGCGGATGTCGCGGGCGAGCTCGAAGGCGTCGAGGACGACGTCGGAGGGCACCATCGGCGAGAGCCGGAAGGCGTGCTTGTAGAGGTCCATGCCGGCGTGGAGGCAGCCCGGCTGCTCGAAGTCGGCCCGGTCGTCGCGACCGGGGGAGAGCGTGTTGAGCCCGCGGGCCGGCGGGGTGAAGAAGCGGAAGGCGTCGAAGTGCGTGCACGCGATGCGGTGGCCCTCGACCACGCGGTCGGTGCCGCTGCCGCCCAGACGCAGGGGCCAGTCGGCGTGGCGGGTCTCGTCGTCGCCGAGGCGGTAGACCATCGCCCACTCGTGCAACCCGAAGCAGCCGGTGTGCGCCGGTCGTGACGCGGTGGCGGCGAGCAGCCGGTGCAGGCCCTCGACCAACGGGCGCTGCGCCGCGACGTGGGACGACGTCACCGCGCCGTCGGCGTAGCCCTTGAGCCCGTCGTACTCCGGCGCGTCGAGCAACCGGACGCCGAACCCGGGGTGCCATCGGCGCAGCTGCGCGGGTCGGTGGGCGTAGTAGGTGAACAGGAAGTCGTGCACCGGGTGCTTCACCTGGGCGTCGCGGCGCGCGAGGTGCGGGGCCACGAGCGCGTCGACGCGCGCCGCGTGGACGCTCGCGCGCGGCTCCCACTCCGACCGGTCCAGCTCCTGCACGTCGTCCAGCGTAGGCAGCGGACGCCGCGGGCCGGGCATCCCCGACGTCCTCGGCGGCCGGCCGCTCACCCCGGTCGATAGGCTCCCATGGTGCGTATCGCAAGGTTCACCACCGGTGACGAACCCTCCTACGGCGTCGTGACGGGCGAGCTCGACGAGCACGGCCAGCTCGACGAGGACGCCGTCGTCGTCGCCCTCGCCGGCGACCCCCTCTACGTCGGCGTCAAGCTGCTCGACCAGGAGCACCGGCTCGCCGACGTGCGCCTGCTCGCGCCGGTGCTGCCGCGCAGCAAGGTGGTCGGCATCGGCCGCAACTACGCCAAGCACGCCGCCGAGCTCGGCAACGACGTGCCGAGCGAGCCCCTGATGTTCCTCAAGCCCAACACCAGCGTGGTCGGACCGGGCGACCCGGTGTTCTACCCGCCGCAGACCCAGGACCTCCAGTACGAGGGCGAGCTCGCCGTCGTCATCGGCCGCATCTGCCGCGACGTGCCACGCGAGCAGGCCACCGACGTCATCCACGGCTACACGATCGCCAACGACGTCACCGCCCGCGACCTGCAGAAGAAGGACGGGCAGTTCACCCGGGCCAAGGGCTTCGACTCCTTCTGCCCGCTGGGGCCGTGGATCGAGACCGACCTCGACCCGCAGGCGTTCCTCGACGGTGTGCGCGTGCAGACCTTCCTCAACGGCGACGTCGTGCAGGACGGCAGCACCGCCGACATGGTCTTCGACGTCCCGGCGCTCGTCGCCCACGTCTCCAGCGTCATGACGTTGCTGCCCGGCGACGTCATCCTCACCGGCACCCCCGAGGGTGTCGGTCCCATGCAGGTCGGCGACGAGGTCGAGGTCTCGATCGCCGGACTCGGCTCCCTCACGAACAGGATCGCGACCCGATGACCGACAGCACCGACCGGCCCGTCCGGGTCCGGATGGCGCCCAGCCCCACCGGATCCCCCCACGTCGGCCTCGTGCGCACGGCGTTGTTCAACTACGCCTTCGCGCGCCACCACGGCGGCACGATCGTGCTGCGCGTCGAGGACACCGATGCCGCCCGCAACACCCAGGAGTCCTACGACGGCATCCTCGACCTGTTCGACTGGCTCGGCTTCGAGTGGGACGAGGGGCCCGACCGCGGTGGACCGCACGCCCCCTACCGCCAGTCCGAGCGCGGCGAGATCTACCGCGACGCGCTCGAGCGCCTCGCCGCCGGCGGGCACACCTACCGCTGCTACTGCACCACCGACGAGGTCGCCGCCCGGCGCCAGGCCGCCGGGTCGAAGGACATGGGCTACGACCGGTTCTGCCGCGACCTGAGCGACGACCAGGTCGCCGCGTTCGAGGCCGAGGGGCGCGCGCCCGTCGTCCGGTTCCGGATGCCCGACGGCGAGATCGCCTTCGACGACCTCGTGCGCGGCACGGTCACCTTCCACTCCGACCACGTGCCCGACTTCGCCCTCGCGCGCGGCAACGGCGACCCGCTCTACACGCTGGTCAACCCGGTCGACGACGCGCTCATGGAGATCACCCACGTGCTGCGCGGCGAGGACCTGCTCTCCAGCACCCCGCGCCAGCTGCCGCTCTACGCCGCGCTCGCCGACGTCGGCATCGGCAGCGGGCCGCCGTCCTTCGGCCACCTGCCCTACGTGATGGGCCAGGGCAACAAGAAGCTCTCCAAGCGTGACCCCGAGGCGCACGCGCTGGCCTACCGCGACCAGGGCTACGTGCCCGAGGGCCTGATCAACTACCTCGCCCTGCTGGGCTGGGCGATCGCGGCCGACCGCGACATCTTCTCGCTCGCCGAGATGGTCGAGGCGTTCGACATCAAGGACGTCAACCCGAACCCGGCCCGCTTCGACCTCAAGAAGATGGACGCGATCAACACCAGCCAGCTGCGGCTGCTGACGGTCGAGGACATCACCCACCGGGCCCTGCCGTTCCTCAAGTCCGTCGGCGTCGTCTCCGACCCGGTGAGCGACGCCGACGCGCAGCTGCTCGAGCTGGCGATGCCGCTCGTCGCCGAGCGCATCAACAAGCTCACCGAGGTCGGCGAGCTGCTCGCGTTCCTGTTCGTCGACGACGCCGACTTCGTGCTCGACGAGGCCGACGCCGCCAAGCTGCTGGACGACGCGGGCCGCGACATCGTCCGGGCCTCGCTCGACGCCGTCCGCGACCTGCCGACGTGGTCGACCGAGGCCATCCAGGCCGCGCTGCAGACCGCGCTGGTCGACGAGCGTGGCCTCAAGCCGCGCGTGGCGTTCGGCCCGGTGCGCGTCGCCATCACCGGACGCCGGATCTCGCCGCCGCTGTTCGAGTCGATGGAGCTCCTCGGCCGCGAACGCAGCCTCGCCCGGCTCGAGGGCGCGCTCACGTGAGCGACCCGGCGGCGTTCACCGGCAACCCCTACCACCCGGACACCGCCGGCGCAGGGGAGCCGACCACCCTGGAGTACCAGCAGATCGACCGGGCCGGCCGCGAGCCGCAGTGGGCCTGGTCGCTGCTGTCGGTGGTGTCCGCCGTCGCCGGGTTCGTGCTCGTGCAGCTGGTCCTCGGCCTCGTGGTGCTGCTGCTCATCGTGCTGGGTCTCGTGGTCGGCGGCGTCGACCCCGAGCAGGCCATGGACGCCGTCAGCGACCTCGACGACCCGCAGCCCTCGACGCTCGCGTTCCTGCTAGTGACGATCAGCCTCTCGATCCCGGTAATCATGGGCCTGCACCGAGCGATCACGGGGCTCAGCCCGCGCTGGCTGATCTCGGTGGCGGGCCGCATCCGCTGGGGCTGGCTGTTCACCACGATGGGCATCGCCCTCGCCACGTTGATCGTCAACGTGGTGCTGGGCGCCGTGCTCCCGATCTCGGGCGACGCCGACGCCTCCGGTGGGCTCAACGACCTCACGGCGACGGCCGTCCGCTTCCTGCTCGTCGTGCTGTTCCTGGTCCCCTTCCAGGCCGCGGCCGAGGAGTACGTCTTCCGGGGCCTGATGATGCAGGCGCTGGGCAGCATCAGCACCGCTCGCTGGGTCTCCCGGGTGGTCTCGGTCGTCGTCCCCGCCCTGATCTTCGCGCTGTTCCACGGCGCGCAGAGCGTGCCGGTGTTCTTCGACCGGTTCGCCTTCGGTGTCGTGGCCGGCGTGCTCGCCATCGTCACCGGCGGCATCGAGGCCGGCATCGGCTACCACGTCGTGAACAACTGGCTCGCCTTCACCATCGCGGTGCTGTTCAGTGACGTCGGGTCGTCGCTGAACCCCGAGGGCGGCAACGGCTGGAACATCGTGGTGACCCTGGTGTCCTCCGGCACGTTCCTCGGCCTCACCTGGGGAGCGGCGCGGCTGATGAACCTGCAGACCACGGTCGAGCGGGCAACCGTTTTGGCCCAGCCAGCGGGCCGCGTGTAAGGTTTCCTCTCGGTCCACCGGACGTCGCAGCCTTGGTTGGAGGCGGCCGAAGACCAGTAGTTCAATGGGATATGGTGTAATTGGCAACACGACTGGTTCTGGTCCAGTTATTCTAGGTTCGAGTCCTAGTATCCCAGCGAGATCGAGGGCCTCGCGGCCCGCGATTTGTAGCCTGACCAGCAGCTTCGATAACGTTCGTCAGGTTCACGCCCCCGTTGTGTAGCGGCCTAGCACGTCGCCCTCTCAAGGCGGTAGCGCCGGTTCGAATCCGGTCGGGGGTACAGAACAGAAGGGCCCGCACCGATCACGGTGCGGGCCCTTCGGCGTCGTGGGGGAGGGCTACACGCACAACCCCGCCATGCGGCGCTCCTGGGCCTGGGCCTCGGCCCGCTCGGTCGCCTCGGGGCTGAGGGTCTCGCCGTCGCTGGGGGACTCGGTCGGCTCGTCGTCGCCCTCGTCGGTGGTGCCGACGTCGTCGTTGGCGCGGATGCTGCCCTCGGTGAAGTCCTTGCCCAGCTTCTGGTCCTGCTTGACCAGCTCCCACAGGTCGTCGGCGCTCTCGGACCACACGAGCGTGACGTCGGGGTTGTTGGGGTCGGGCAGGATCGGCACGGTGATGAACCGGATCGAGCTCGGTCCGGTCGTGCGCAGCTCCATCGCGAGGTCGTAGAGCTTGTCGACGGTGTCGAGGCCGTCGTCGACCTTGATCGAGTTGGTGACGGCGTCGAGGAAGCCGTAGACCCGCGTCGGCTGCGACAGCGTGCCGGCCGAGCTGACCTTCTTGATCATCGAGGCGATGAAGGCCTGCTGGCGCTTCATCCGGCCGATGTCGCCGGTGACCGAGAGCTGGTAGCGCTCGCGCACGTAGTTGAGCGCCTGGTCGCCGTCGAGCACCTGGGTGCCGGCGTCGAAGTGGATGTCGTGCTCGTCGTCGTCGACCTCGGTCGGGATGCACACCTCGACGCCGTCGACGGCGTCGACCATGTCCTTGAAGCCGGCGAAGTCGAGCACCACGAAGTGGTGGACGTGGATGCCGGTGAGCTGCTCGACGGTCTGCAGCGTGCAGACCGGCCCGCCGACGGAGAAGGCGGTGTTGAAGCGGACGTAGGACTCGCCCGGGATCGTCTCGCCGTCGACCATGCAGTCGGGGCGGTCGATCATCGCGTCGCGCGGCAGGCTGATGCCGTAGGCGTTGGTGCGGTCGCGCGAGACGTGCAGGAGGATGACGGTGTCGGAGCGCTCGGAGCCGTCCTCGTTCTCGCCGTCGATGCCGTTGCCGTCGCCGACGCGGCTGTCGGAGCCCATCACCAGGATGTTGAGCGGCTTCTTCTTCGCGTCCTGGGCAACGCCGTCGGGCAGGACCTCCTCGACCTTGTGCTCGACGGAGGCGCCGTCCTCGATGTTGCCGTTGAGGCTGTTGAGGGTGAAAACGACGCCGCCGACGGTCGCGAGCACCAGCACGAGGTGCGTCGCCACGATGGTCATCCACACCGCGCGCCGGTGCGTGTTGCGCCGGTGCGGCGTCGCGGTCTCGGACGTCGCGGTCGGCCCAGCCGCCTCGGTGTGGTCGTCGTTCACCCCGGCATCCTCCCAGACGACGCGAAATGCGGGGCCGTCCGCCGTCATGCCCGGCGACCCGGGGCGGCGCGGCGGTGTCCGATTCCCGCCGGAAGGCGTGCGGGTCGTGCACCATGATGAACGTCATGAGCCCCCCGTCGGCGACCACTCGCCTCGACCCCGAGACGTGCTACCGCACGGTCAAGTCCCGCGACCGGCGCTTCGACGGTGTCTTCTACGTCGCCGTGCGGACCACCGGCATCTACTGCCGCCCCTCGTGCCCGGCCCGCACCCCGGCGTTCGCCAACGTGACCTTCCACCCCAGTCCGGCCTCGGCCCAGTCGGCCGGCTACCGGGCCTGCAAGCGATGCCTACCCGACGCCACGCCCGGCAGTCCCGACTGGGACGTCGCCGCCGATGTCGCCGGTCGAGCCATGCGACTGATCTCCGACGGTGT
This sequence comes from Nocardioides secundeburneus, assembly GCF_039939255.1. NCBI lineage: Bacteria > Bacillati > Actinomycetota > Actinomycetes > Propionibacteriales > Nocardioidaceae > Nocardioides > Nocardioides secundeburneus. The sequence goes on along the minus strand of NZ_JBDUUE010000005.1, from coordinate 446,279 downwards.
CGTCGATCGTGAGGGGGTCGAGGGCCTGGCGACCCGGCTGGGCTACACCGCCCGGCACCTCGGGCGGATCCTCACCGCCGAGCTGGGCGCCGGGCCGCTCGCGCTGGCGCGGGCCAAGCGTGCCGAGACCGCACGGGTGCTGATCGAGGCCACCGAGCTCGGCTACGCCGACATCGCCTTCGCGGCCGGCTTCTCGAGCGTGCGGCAGTTCAACGACACCGTGCGCGAGGTCTACGCCGCCAGCCCGACCGAGCTCCGCGGTCGCCGCGGCGGCACCCGCTCACCGGGTGCCCTCACCATGCGGCTGTCGGTGCGCACCCCGTTCGCCGGCCAGGCCCTGCTCGACTTCCTCGCCTACCACCTGGTGCCAGGGGTCGAGGTCGCCGGCTGGTCCGACGGCTCCGGCTGGTACGCACGCACGCTCGACCTGCCCCACGGCCCCGGCACGGTCCGCATCGAGACGGGCGACGAGCCCGAGCCGGGGCGCACGGCGTTCGTGCGCGCCACGTTCGAGCTCGCCGACCTGCGCGACACCACCGCCGCCGTCGAGCGCGCGCGTCGGCTGCTCGACGCCGACTGCGACCCGCTGGCCGTCGGCGACCACTTCGCCGGCGACCCCGTCGTCGGGCCGCTGGCCCGCCGGACGCCGGGGTTGCGGCTGCCCGGCCAGGTCGACGGCGCCGAGACCGCGATCCGCACGGTCGTCGGGCAGCAGGTCAGCGTCACCGGGGCCCGCACTGTCACCGGTCGCCTCGTCGAGGCCCACGGCCGTGCGGTGACGACGTCGATCCCGGGCCTCACGCACCTCTTCCCGACCAGCGCGGCCCTGGCCGCGGCCGACCCCGAGACCCTGCCGATGCCCCGGGCCCGCGGCCGGGCGCTCGTCGGTCTCGCGGCAGCGCTCGCCGACGGCTCGATCGCCCTCGACCGTGGCAGCGACCGCGGCGACGTCCGGACGGCGATGCTGGCCCTGCCCGGCATCGGCCCGTGGACCGCCGACTACGTCGCCATGCGTGCCCTCGCGCACCCCGACGTCTTCCTCCCCACCGACATCGGAGTGCGCAACGGGTTGCGCGGCCTCGGGCACGACCCCGCCGCGGTCATCGCCCGCGCCGGCGACTGGGCGCCGTGGCGCTCCTACGCCCTCATGCACATCTGGAACACCCTCATGCCACCCACGAAGGGACCCTGACCATGTACACCGTCGTCGACTCGCCCGTCGGTCCGTTGCGCCTGGTTGAGGCCGACGGGCTGATCACCGCGATCGAGTTCTCGCCCTTCGCCGAGGTGCCGGTCCTGGGTCGGCCGCGCGGCCAGCAGCAGGACGACCACCCCGTCCTCGTCGAGTGCGCCCGCCAGCTCGCCGCCTACTTCGACCGAGACCTCAAGGAGTTCGACCTGCCGCTCGCGCCGCACGGGTCGGCCTTCCAGCAGCTGGTGTGGGCTCAGCTGCGCGAGATCGGGTACGGCGAGACCGCCACCTACGGCGAGGTCGCGCACCGCATCGGGCGCACCAACGCCGCGTCCCGGGCAGTCGGTCTCGCCAACGGCTCCAACCCGATCCCGATCGTCATCCCGTGCCACCGCGTGATCGGCGCCAACGGCACGCTCACCGGCTACGCCGGCGGCCTCGAGCGCAAGCAGACGCTGCTCTCGCTCGAGCAGGACGCCCTGTTCTGACCGCAGCCGTCAGGCGGCAGGAGCCCGCGACGGCCCGACCGTCGCGCTACTCCGCGGCCGCGCGACGCAACGACTCCGACAGCCGCTCTGCGGCGGCGAGCACGGCCGGAGCGTGCATGCGACCGGGTTGACGAGACAGACGCTCCAACGGACCGGAGACCGACACCGCGGCGATGATCTTGCCGCCCGGTGAGCGCACGGGCGCCGAGACCGAGGCGACGCCCTGCTCGCGCTCGCCGACGGACTGCGCCCAACCACGACGTCGGATGCCGCTCAAGGCCGCGGCGGAGAACGCAGCGGTCTGCAGGCCGCGGTGCATGCGCTCGGGGTCCTCCCAGGCCAGGAGAACCTGCGCGGCGGAGCCGGCGCGCATGGTGAGCTGCGAGCCGACCGGGATGGTGTCGCGCAGGCCCGAGGGGCGCTCGGCGGCGGCGACGCAGACGCGGTGCTCGCCCTGGCGCCGCCAGAGCTGGGCGGACTCGCCGGTGATGTCGCGCAGCCGCGCCAGCACGGGGCCGGCGGTGGCGAGGAGGCGGTCCTCGCCGGCGGCGGCGGACAGCTCCGCGAGCCGGGGCCCCAGCACGAAGCGGCCCTGCATGTCGCGGGCGACGAGGCGGTGGTGCTCGAGCGCGACGGCGAGCCGGTGGGCGGTCGGTCGCGCGAGGCCGGTGCCGGCGACCAGGCCGGCGAGCGTCGCGGGACCGGACTCGAGGGCCGTGAGCACGAGGGCGGCCTTGTCGAGCACGCCCACGCCACTGGAGTTGTCCATATGGCGATACTGGCATCTCATTCTATGGGACGCAAGACGTACGCTGTTCCCCGTACGTCACACACCCGACGTACGGACGTCGTGAAGCCACCACGTGGCACAGAAGGAGCAGTCATGGGCAGGACCCTGTCGGAGAAGGTGTGGGACGAGCACGTCGTCCGGTCGACCCCGGGCGAGCCCGATCTCCTCTACATCGACCTCCACCTCATCCACGAGGTCACCAGCCCGCAGGCCTTCGACGGCCTGCGGTTGACCGGACGTCGTGTCCGGCGTCCCGACCTCACCCTCGCCACCGAGGACCACAACGTGCCGACGGTCGACTGGGACAAGCCCATCGCCGACCCCGTGTCGCGCACCCAGGTCGAGACGCTGCGCAAGAACGCCGAGGATTTCGGCGTCCGGCTGCACCCGCTCGGCGACGTCGAGCAGGGCATCGTGCACGTCGTCGGTCCGCAGCTCGGCCTCACCCAGCCCGGCATGACGATCGTGTGCGGCGACAGCCACACCAGCACCCACGGGGCGTTCGGCGCCATCGCGTTCGGCATCGGCACCTCCGAGGTCGAGCACGTGCTCGCCACGCAGACCCTGCCGCAGGCCAAGCCGAAGACGATGGCCGTCACGGTCAACGGCAGCCTGCCCGACGGCGTCACGTCGAAGGACCTCGTGCTCAACCTCATCGCCCACACCGGCACCGGTGGCGGCCAGGGCTACATCGTCGAGTACCGCGGCCAGGCGATCGAGGAGCTCTCGATGGAGGCGCGCATGACCGTGTGCAACATGTCGATCGAGTGGGGCGCCAAGGCCGGCCTCATCGCGCCCGACCAGACCACGTTCGACTACATCGAGGGCCGTCCCGAGGCACCGAAGGGCGACGACTGGGACGCCGCCGTCGAGCACTGGAAGAGCCTGCGCACCGACGACGACGCGCAGTTCGACAAGGAGATCGTGCTCGACGCGAGCACGATGACGCCGTTCGTCACCTGGGGCACGAACCCCGGGCAGGGCGTGCCGCTCGGCGCCGACGTGCCGAGCCCCGAGCAGTTCGACGACGACCAGGACCGGGTCGCGTGCGAGAAGGCCCTGGAGTACATGGGTCTCGAGGCCGGCACACCGATGCGCGAGGTCAAGGTCGACACCGTCTTCGTCGGGTCGTGCACCAACGGCCGCATCGAGGACCTCCGGCTCGCCGCCGAGATCGTCAAGGGACGCAAGGTCGACGCCGACACCCGGCTGCTCGTCGTCCCCGGCTCGGTGCGCGTGCGCCTCCAGGCGCAGGACGAGGGCCTCGACGTCATCTTCAAGGAGGCCGGCGCCGAGTGGCGTGGTGCGGGCTGCTCGATGTGCCTGGGCATGAACCCCGACACCCTCGAGCCCGGCGAGCGCAGCGCCTCCACCTCCAACCGCAACTTCGAGGGCCGGCAGGGCAAGGGCGGTCGCACGCACCTCGTCTCGGTCCCCGTCGCCGCAGCCACCGCCATCCGCGGCACCCTGTCGTCGCCCGCCGACCTCGAGCCGCTCGCCGCCCCCGCGACCGCAGGAGTCTGACCATGGACAAGTTCACCACCCACACCGGCGTCGGCGTCCCGCTCAAGCGCAGCAACGTCGACACCGACCAGATCATCCCGGCCGTCTACCTCAAGCGCGTCACGCGCGACGGCTTCGAGGACGGCCTCTTCTCGGCCTGGCGCAACGACCCGTCCTTCGTGCTCAACAACCCCGCCTACGCACAGGGCTCGGTGCTGGTCGCCGGTCCCGACTTCGGCACGGGGTCGTCGCGCGAGCACGCCGTCTGGGCCTTGCAGAACTACGGCTTCAAGGCCGTCATCTCCTCGCGCTTCGCCGACATCTTCCGCGGCAACTCCGGCAAGGCGGGCCTGCTCGCGGCCCAGGTCGACGAGAAGGTCGTGCAGAAGCTCTGGGACCTCCTCGCCGACCAGCCCGGCGCCGAGGTGACCGTCGACCTCGAGACCCGTACCGTGCGCGCCGGTGAGGGCGTCGACGCGATCGAGGACTCCTTCGACATCGACGACTACACCCGCTGGCGGCTGCTCGAGGGGCTCGACGACATCGGCATCACGCTCGGCCATGACGCCGACATCACGTCCTACGAGTCGACGCGTCCGAGCTGGAAGCCGGTCACGCAGAGCGTCTGACCTGATCGACCATGCGCCGGGCCCGAATCCCCTCAGCTGAGCGGGATTCGCGCCCGGCGCCGTGCTTCCCGGCGGGCTCCGGAGCTTGACCGCGAACCGTGTCGGCAGCACAACTTCCCTCAACGGCGGGCAAAATCCGGCGTGTCGTACGGCGTGGCGATTGAGACAGACGCTAGAAGTGCCTACCTTTCAAGGGAAAGTCGGGCACGAGCCCGGCCACAGCACGTTCTCTGAAGGGGAAGACAGTGAACAAGTCACAGCTCATCGAAGCGCTGGCCGGTCGCTACGACGGCAACAAGAAGGCGGCGGCGCACGCGCTCGAGTCGGTGCTCGACACGATCACGCGCGAGGTCGCCAAGGGCGAGAAGGTCGCGATCACGGGCTTCGGGTCGTTCGAGAAGCGCGTGCGCGAGGCCCGCTGGGTCCGCAACCCGCAGACCGGCGAGCGGATCAAGGCGAAGAAGACCTCGGTCCCGAAGTTCACGGCCGGCGCCGACCTCAAGAACGTCGTCTCGGGGGCGAAGAAGCTGCCGAAGCTGACCCAGGCCACCGCGAAGAAGGCGGCGGCCCCGGCGAAGAAGGCGGCGACCACCGCGGCGAAGAAGGCGGCCCCCGCCAAGAAGGCGGCGACCACCGCGGCCAAGAAGGCGGCCCCCGCCAAGAAGGCGGCCCCGGCCAAGAAGGCGGCACCGGCCAAGAAGGCCCCGGCCGCGAAGAAGGCGGCTCCGGCCAAGAAGGCGCCCGCCGCCAAGAAGGCTCCGGCCAAGAAGGCCCCGGCCGCCAAGAAGGCGGCTCCGGCCAAGAAGGCGGCCGCCGCCAAGAAGGCTCCGGCCAAGAAGGCTCCGGCCGCCAAGAAGGCGGCTCCGGCCAAGAAGGCCCCGGCCGCCAAGAAGGCTCCCGCGAAGAAGGCTCCGGCCAAGAAGGCCTGACCCCTCGCACGGCACGACCGCACGGGCCGTCCTCCCTCCGGGGAGGGCGGCCCGTCGTCGTCGCTCTGACCGGTCAGGAGAGATCGGCGGCGGCGAGCGCGGTGGCCGGGCCGACGCCCAGAGCGAGCGCGGCGCGCAGGTCGTCGACGTCGTCGACGTCGCGACGCAACGTGGCCAGCTCGCCGCGCACCGCGAGGGCCCCGGAGGCCAGGTGGGCGTGGGCGGACCCGCTGCCGAACGCCGGGTCGAACTCGTCGTGGGGAGCGGTGTACATCGTGGTGCCGGTGCCCTCGGCGTCGGCCACGTAGGAGGGCCCGCCGGGCACGAGGGCGGCGAGCGCGGCTGCGAGATCGGCGGGACGCAACGCCGGGAGGTCGGCGAGCAGGGCCACCGGCTGGTGCGTCGGCCACCGCCGCGCCGCCTCGGCCGCCGCCAGCCGCAGCGCCGCGTTGAGCCCTCCGCCGGCGTCGGGGATGCACGCGCAGCCGGCCCGCTGCAGGTCCGTGGCCAGGACGGCGTCGTCGGTGACCGCGAGCACCGCAGACACCTCCGGCGTCGCCAGGCACGCCGCCGCCGTGTCGAGGGCGAAGGCCTCGGCCAGCGCCCGGCGTCGGTCGTCGGGCAGCGTGCCGAGGCGGGACTTGCCGCGCGCCGGGGGCTTCACCGGGAGCAGCACGACGTAGGACGGCCTGTCGGTGCTCACGACGAGGGCATCAGGCATGTCCCGATCCAAGCAGGCCGTCGTCGCGGCGGGATGCGTGGTCTCGCGCGTACGGCCGAGTAGCCTGCGGTTGTGATCGTGCGCAAGCTGCAGGAGAGACGGGGGTGGGCCTTCACCCTCGGTGCCATCATCCTGCGACCGACGTTCTTGCTGACCACCAAGCCGCACTGGGTCGACGGGCTGAAGATCCCGGCGACCGGCGGGTGCGTCATCGCGATCAACCACCTCTCGCAGGTCGACCCGCTCACGGCCGCCGTCTTCACCCACGACCACGGCCGGCTGCCGCGCTACCTGGCCAAGTCCGGGCTGTTCAAGAACAAGGCGCTCGGCTACTTCATGCGCTCGGCCGGGCAGATCCCCGTCGAGCGGTCGAGCCGCTCTGCGGCGGGCGCCTACGACGCCGCGGTCGCCGCCGTCCGGGCGGGGGAGTGCATCGTGGTCTACCCCGAGGGCACGATCACCCGCGACCCCGACCTGTGGCCGATGGTCGGCAAGACCGGGGCCGCCCGCATCGCTTTGGAGACAGGCTGTCCGGTCATTCCGATCGGTCAGTGGGGGGCGCAGGACCTGCTGGCGCCGTACGCGAAGAAGCCCGACCTGTTCCCGCGCAAGACCATCCACATCGCGGTGGGTGACCCGGTCGACCTCTCCGACCTGGTCGGACGGCCCCGCACGGCGACGGTGCTCGCCGAGGCGACCGAGCGGATCATGGCCGCGATCACCGACATCGTCGCCGACCTCCGCGGCGAGGAGCCACCGGCCGAGCGGTTCGACCCGCGCAAGGCCGGCGTCGCCGAGACCGGCAACCCGCACAAGCCCCACCAGCAGCGGAAGGACCCCGCGTGAGCAAGGTCGCCGTCCTCAGTGCCGGATCGTGGGGCACCGCGTTCTCCATCGTGCTCGCCGACGCCGGCAACGACGTCACCCTCTGGGCCCGCCGCGACGAGGTCGCGTCGTCCATCAACGAGCAGCGCGAGAACACCGAGTACCTGCCCGGCATCCAGCTGGCGCCGTCGGTCGACGCGACGTCCGACGTCGAGAAGGCGTTGCACGGGGCCGACATGGTCGTGCTCGCCACGCCCTCGCAGTCGCTCCGTGAGAACCTCACCGACTGGGCCCCGTTCCTCGAGCCCGACGCCGTGCTCGTCTCGCTGATGAAGGGCGTCGAGCTCGGCACGCTCAACCGGATGAGCGAGGTGATCCACCAGGTCACCGGTGCCGGCGCCGACCGCATCGCCGTGGTGAGCGGGCCCAACCTGGCCAAGGAGATCGCGCGTCGCGAGCCCGCTGCCTCGGTGATCGCGTGCGCCGACGAGGACGTCGCCCTCCGGCTCCAGCGCCGCCTGCACTCGCCGGCGTTCCGGCCCTACACCAGCACCGACGTGCTGGGCTGCGAGCTCGGCGGCGCCTACAAGAACGTGGTCGGGCTCGCCGTCGGCATGGCGGTGGGGCTGGGCTTCGGCGACAACACCACGGCGTCCCTGATCACCCGCGGGCTCGCCGAGACCGCCCGGCTGGCGATGAAGCTCGGCGCGAACCCGCTCACGCTGATGGGCCTGGCCGGGCTGGGCGACCTCGTGGCGACCTGCTCGTCGCCGCTGTCGCGCAACCGCACCTTCGGCGAGAAGCTCGGGCGCGGGATGACCAGCGAGGAGATCTACGCCTCGACCCGTCAGGTGGCCGAGGGCGCCAAGTCGTGCGCCTCGCTGCGGGCGCTGGCCGAGCGGTCCGAGTGCGACGCCCCCGTCGCCACCTACGTCGACGACGTCGTCGCGGGTCGCATGACGGCCACCGAGATGATGGACGCGATCCTCGCCCGGGACACGAAGGCGGAGATGGGCTGAGCTGACCGGACCGAGCTTGCTCGCACCCCGACGTGCCGGCGTGCCGAGACCTCGGGAGGTCAACGGCCACGCCGCCACGAGCGGGGGCGTCGAGCGGTCGTCGCGGTGGTCTCGAGGCTCGTCGCCAGGGCTCCTCGCACCTCGACCAGCGTCAGGTCGTCAATGTGTCGAGCGCTCGCACCAGGTCGTCCCAGAGGTCGTCGACGTCCTCGACGCCGACCGACATGCGCACCAGCGCCTCGGGGATCGTCGGCGACTCGGACTTCCACCGGCGACGACGCTCGAACGTCGACTCGACGCCGCCGAGCGACGTGGCGTGCACCCACAGGCGCGTCTTGCGGACCAGGAGGTCGGCGGCGAGCTCGCCCTCGGCGAGCACGATCGCGACGATGCCGCCGAACCCCGGGTAGCGCACCTCGGCGACGGCCGGGTGGTCGCGCAGGCGCTCGACGAGGGTCTGGGCGTTGGCCTGGGCGCGCTCGACGCGCAGGTGCAGCGTGCGCAGGCCACGCAGGGCCAGCCAGGCCTCGAGGGTGCCGGGCGTCGAGCCGGTGAGCGAGCGCCGGTTGAGCAGCACTTGGTGGAGCTCGTCGTCGGCGGTGACCAGGGCCCCGAGCAGGGCGTCGCTGTGGCCGGCCAGCCACTTCGTGGCCGAGTGCAGGACGACGTCGGCCCCCAGGTCGAGCGGCTGTTGCAGCAGGGGCGTGGCGAAGGTGTTGTCGACGACGACGTAGGCGCCGGCCTCGTGGGCCGCGGCGGCGATCGTCTCGATGTCGGCGACCTCGAGGGCGGGGTTCGTGGGCGACTCGATCCAGACCAGGGCGGCGTCGGCGCACGCCGCGACGACGGCCTCGGTGTCCTCGACGTCGACGAGCTCGGTGGTGAGACGACCGCGCGACTCGAGGTCGGCCAGCACGGTCAGGCTGCCCTGGTAGGAGTGCCGCGGCATGACCACCTTCGCGCCGTGGCCGACGAGGTCGAGCATCACCGTGACCGCGGCCATGCCGGTGCTGAACGCCAGGCAGCGTCCGCCCTCGAGCGCACCGAGGGCGTCCTCGAACGCCGTCCAGGTCGGGTTGGCGTAGCGGCCGTACTCGAGGTCGCCGGTCGCCACGTAGGTCGAGGCCATCGTGATCGGCACGTTGAGCGGCCGGTCGGGCTCGTGCGGCGGCCGACCCGCCGTCACCGCGACGGTCGAGGGGCGCAGGCGGGGCTCGTCGGGCATGCCCACGAGGATAGGGTCGGGCGCGTGACCGAGACCCCGAGGCCCCGTGTCGCCGTCGTGTTCGGTGGCCGTTCCGGCGAGCACGCGATCTCCTGCGTGACCGCCGGCAGCGTGCTGGCGGCCATCGACCCCGAGCGCTACGACGTCGTCCCGATCGGCATCGCGCGCGACGGACGGTGGGTGCTCGAGTCCGCCGATCCCGAGCGGTTGCGCATCACCGGCCCCGACGCGCTGCCGAGCGTCGACGACGGCGGCGTGCCGGTGGCGCTCGCCCGGGTCGAGGCCGGCACCGACCTCGTCGTCTCCGACCCCTCCCGCCCGCCCGAGACCCTCGGCGAGGTCGACGTCGTCTTCCCGCTCCTGCACGGTCCCTGGGGCGAGGACGGCACGATCCAGGGCATGCTCGAGATGGCCGGCGTGCGCTACGTCGGCGCCGGCGTGCTCGCCTCGGCCGTCAGCATGGACAAGGCCTACATGAAGGTCGTGCTCGCCGCCGCCGGGCTGCCGGTGCTGCCGAGCATCGTGGTCACGACGCGTTCGTGGGCCGCCGACCCCGAGGCGGCACGGCGTCAGGCCGACGAGCTCGGCTACCCGCTGTTCGTCAAGCCCGCCCGGGGCGGCTCGAGCCTCGGCATCTCCAAGGTCCGCGACGCCGCCGAGCTCGCGGCGGGCCTCGCCCACGCCTTCGAGCACGACCCCAAGGTGCTCGTCGAGGTCGCCGCGCCGGCCGGCTCACGTGAGGTCGAGTGCGGCGTCCTGCAGGCGCTCGACGGCACCACCGAGACGAGCGTGCCGGCCGAGATCCGCATCACCGGTGAGCACGAGTTCTACGACTTCGAGGCCAAGTACCTGCCGGAGGAGGCCACCGAGCTCGACGTCCCGGCCCTCGTGCCCGACGCGGTGGCCGTCGAGCTGCGCGCGCTCTCGGCCCGTGCCTTCGAGGCCGTGGGCGGCGAGGGCCTGGCCCGCGTCGACTTCTTCCTGGCCCCCGACGGCAGCCTGGTGTGCAACGAGATCAACACGATGCCCGGGTTCACGCCGCTGTCGATGTACCCGCGCATGTGGGCGGCCACCGGCGTCGACTACCCCGCGCTCGTCGACCGGCTGCTCCGGCTCGCGCTCGCGCGCGACACGGGGCTGCGCTGACGGGCTACCCGGATCTCGGCGCTACCCGCTACACCTCTGCTCGAGCGTCAGGTGCTCGTCGACGAGGGTGCTGAGGGTGGCGAGGGCCGACGCCGTCGTGGCGTCGCCGATGTTCGGGTCCTGCGGGCGGTAGTCCGGCGGGACGACGAGCTCGACGACGGGCCGGTAGCCGGGCACCGAGAGGCGCAGGTCGGAGGTGCGGTCGTCGTCGCTGCCGTCGGGGACGTACCAGCCGACGCCGTTGACCTCGTCGCAGCGCGAGGTCTGGTCGAAGCCGTCGGGCACCGGGACGCCGCAGGTGACCGTGATCGCCGGGTCGCCGTAGCCGGCCCCGAGGGCGTCGTCGGGCTCCACCTCGACGCGCTCCTGGTCGGCCAGGGTGTCGGGCAGGTCGGCGACGAAGGCCTCGCAGGCCGCGCGGTCGGCGTCGGAGAGGTCGTAGGACTCGATCTCCGGGGTGCCGCTGCACGCCGCGAGGGTCGGGGCGAGCGCGGCGAGCACGACGACGCCCCAGGTCCGTGCGGACCCGGGGCGTCGAGGAGTCGGGCTCAGATGTGGACGACCGGGCACGTGAGCGTGCGGGTGATGCCGTCGAGGTTCTGCACCTTCGAGACCACCAGCTTGCCGAGCTCGTCGACGTTGCGCGCCTCGGCCCGGACGATGACGTCGTAGGGACCGGTGACGTCCTCGGCGAGGGTCACGCCCTTGACCTGGGCGATCGCCTTGGCGACCTCGGCAGCCTTGCCGACGTCGGTCTGGATCAGGATGTAGGCCTGGACGACCATGCGTGCGCTCCTTTGCGACGGCCGGGAGAAGATTCGGCGCCCAACCTATCGCGGCCCGCGCCGGTGGCGATACCGGCCTGTCGGTCGGCGTGCTGGGACCCTCGGCTGGTGGGATGGGGGCATGGCCCCACTACCCCCCGACGCGACCCTGGCCGACGCCGGCGAGTTCGGGCTCATCTCCGAGCTCGTCGCCCTCTTCCCGCAGGGCGAGCAGGTGCTCGTCGGCCCCGGCGACGACGCCGCCGTCCTGCGGGTGCGGACCGGTCACGTCGTCGTGTCCACCGACCTGCTCGTCGAGGGCCGGCACTTCCGGCGCGAGTGGGCCTCGGCCGAGGACGTCGGTCACCGGGCCGCGGCCCAGAACCTCTCCGACATCAACGCCATGGGCGGGCGCGCCCACTCGGTGACCATCGGGTTGGCCGCCCCGCCCGAGCTGCCGGCGTCGTGGGCGCTCGACTTCGCGCGCGGCTTCGCGGCCGAGTGCGACCTGGTCGGCGCCTCCGTCGTCGGCGGCGACCTCACCGGCGCCCCCCAGGTCGTGATCTCCGTGACCGTCATCGGCGCCTGCACCGAGCCGCCGGTGCTGCGCTCGGGCGCCGCGGCCGGCCAGGTCGTCGCGCTCTGCGGGCGCCAGGGGTGGTCGGCCGGCGGGCTCGCCGTCCTCGGGAGGGGGTTCCGCTCGCCGCGCTCGCTGGTCGAGGCCTACCGCCGACCCGAGCCGCCCTACGACGCCGGACTGGTCGCCGCGCAGGCCGGCGCCACGGCGATGATCGACGTCTCCGACGGTCTCGTCGCCGACGCCGGGCACGTCGCCACCGACTCCGGCGTCGTCCTCGACCTGTGGTCGGCGTCCTTCGAGGTGCCCGAGCCGCTCGAGGCCGTCGCCGCGGCCACCGGTCTCGACCCGATGCACCTGGTGCTCGGTGGGGGAGAGGACCACTGCCTGCTCGCCACCTTCCCCGACGCCGGCGCCGTGCCCGACGGCTGGGTGTTGGTGGGCGAGGTGCTCGCGCCCGGCGACGACGGCCCCGGCGTCACCGTCGACGGGACGGCGTACGAGGGCCCGGCCGGCTGGACGCACTTCTGAGGGCCGGAGCCCGCGGCCCCGGAGCGAGCAGGAAACGAAACGACCGCCGCACCCCGAGGGGGACGACGGTCGCTCCGACATGCTCCCGACGTGACGTCGGCAGGCGGGTGCGTCAGCGGGTGACCTTGCCGGCCTTGAGGCAGCCGGTGCAGACGTTGACGCGCTTGGGGGTGCCGTTGATCGTGGCACGTACGCGCTGGATGTTCGGGTCGAAGCGGCGCTTGGTGATCTTGCGCGACCACGGCCGGTTGTTGCCGAAGGTCGGCTTCTTGGCGCAGATGTCGCAGACGGCAGCCACTGGGTTCTCCTGTTGAATCGGATCTGAGTCGATCGGGGTACTGAGCGAGCGGGGCCCGGGCACGCCGGGCAACCGGACGATCCTAGCGCCGGCGTGCCCGACGACGAAAACGACGACGGCCTGCCCTATCGTCGCCCCTCATGGAGGAGGCGCCGTCCAGCGATCGTATCGAGCTCGCCGTCGTGCTCCGCTTCGTCGACGTCGCCACCGACGCCCTCGCCGCGGTGCGCGAGGAGGTCGACGCGCTCAACGTCTACCCGGTGCCCGACGGCGACACCGGCACGAACATGTACCTCACCGTCTCGGCGGCGCGCGACGCCGTCCGCCAGGCCACGGGTGGCGACCCGCAGGCCGACCGCGACGAGGCGCTCACCGCACTGGCCCGCGGCGCGCTCCTGGGCGCGCGGGGCAACTCCGGGGTGATCCTCAGCGAGATGCTCGGGGCGATCGCGCGCCGCATCGCCCGCTCGACGCCGAGCGAGCGCAACGCGCTGGTGATCGCCGAGGCGCTGCACGAGGCCACCGAGGCCAGCTACCGCGCGGTCGGCCGGCCGGTCGAGGGCACGATGCTCACCGTCGCCCGGGCCGCCTCCGAGGCCGCGCGCACCCACGCCGCGAGCGGGCCGGGCGTCCGCGCCCGCGACGTCTTCGCCGCCGCGGCGGCCGCCGCGCGCGAGGCGCTCGCCCGCACGCCCGAGCAGCTGCCGGTGCTCGCGGCCGCGGGCGTCGTCGACGCCGGCGGGCGCGGGGTGAGCGTCGTCCTCGACGCCGCCGAGACCGTGCTCACCGGACGCCGTCCGGTGGCCGCGGTGCGCAGCCACGTGCCGGTCGTCGCCTCCACGCACGACGACGACCACGAGCTCACCCCCGACGGCCCGGCCTACGAGGTGATGTACCTCCTCGACGCCGGCGACGACGCCGTCACCACGCTCCGCTCGCGGCTCGACACGCTCGGCGACAGCCTCGTCGTCGTCGGCGGCGACGGGCTGTGGAACGTGCACGTGCACGTCGACGACGTCGGCGCCGCGATCGAGGCCGGCATCGAGGCCGGCCGCCCGCACCGGGTGCGGGTCACCCACTTCGCCGAGCAGGGCGTCGAGCGCCGTCCGGCAGCCGCGGGGACGCCGACCCGCGAGGGCCGACGCGTCGTCGCCGTCGCCGCCGGGCCGGGCCTCGGCGCGCTGTTCGCCGACGCCGGCGCCGTCGTCGTCGAGGGCGGCCCCGGACGACGCCCCTCGACCGGGGAGGTGCTCGAGGCCATCACCACCAGCGGTGCGGCCGAGGTCGTCGTGCTGCCCAACGACACCGACTCGGTGCGGGTCGCGCGCATCGCGGCGAGCACCGCGGAGGCCGACCACGGCCTGCGGGTCGCCGTCGTGCCCACGGTCGCGCAGGTGCAGGGCCTGGCCGCGATGGCCGTGCACGAGCCCGGCCGCACGTTCGACCAGGACGTGCTCGAGATGACCGCCACCGCCCGCCACGCCCGCCACGGCGGCGTCACCGTCGCGGCCCGCAAGGCACTCACGATGGCCGGCTGGTGCGAGCCGGGTGACGTGCTGGGCATCATCGAGGGCGACTTCGTCGAGATCGGCTCGAGCGTCCTCAACGTCGCCACCGAGATCCTCGGACGCCTGGTGGCCGGTGGAGGCGAGCTCGTCACGATCGTCGCCGGGGCCGACGCCGACGACCTCGCCGAGCGGGCCGCCGCGTGGCTCGACGAGGCCCACCCCACCGTCGACGTCGTCGTCTACGAGGGTGGCCAGGACCGCTACCCGCTGCTGCTGTCGGTGGAGTGAGACAGGCTGGTGCCGTGATCGACCTCGACTCTCCCGTCACCGCGGTGCTCGGCGGGTCCAAGAAGGCCAAGCGGTTCACCGACGGCCTCGGCCTGCGCACGGTGGAGGACCTGCTGCGCCACTTCCCGCGGCGCTACCTCGAGACCGGCACGCTCACCAAGGTCGACGACCTGCAGCCGGGCCAGATGCTCGCCGTGATCGGCGAGATCATCGAGAGCAAGGTCAAGACCCACCAAGACCGTCGCACCGGCAAGCCCGCGGCCCGTGTCGAGACGTGGGTGCGCACCGACGGGCCGCGCCTGCAGATCACCTTCTTCGCGCGCAGCCCGAGAGCGGCCGAGTGGCGGGCCGGCACCATGGGCCGCGGCACCACCGGGCTGTTCCTCGGTCAGGCGAAGCAGTTCAACAACCAGTGGCAGCTCACCCACCCGCAGTTCGTGCTCTTCGGCACCGCCGACAGCGTCGACGACGACATCGCAACCGTCGAGGCCATCGGCGAGCTCTACCCGATCTACCCGCTCACCAAGGGCCTGCAGTCGTGGGACGTCGCGCGCGTCGTCACGTTCGCCCGCGGCGAGATCGGCGAGCTGCCCGAGGTGCTGCCCGACGCCGTCCGCACGCAGTACGACGTCGTCGACGCCGCCACCGCGCTCGAGTGGGTGCACGCCCCGGAAGACCGCACCCAGGTCGCCCGTGCCCACCGGCACTACCGCTTCGAGGAGGCGCTGGTCACCCAGCTCGTGCTGGCCAAGCGGCGGGCCGCCGTCCGGGCGGTGGGGGCGCAGGCGCGCACCGGCGGCGACGGCGCCTTCCTCACCGCGTTCGACGCCGGGCTGCCGTTCGAGCTCACCGACGGCCAGCGCGAGGTGGGGGAGCAGGTCGCGGCCGACCTCGCGCGCTCGTGGCCGATGAACCGGCTGCTGCAGGGCGAGGTCGGCTCGGGCAAGACCCTCGTCGCCCTGCGGGCGATGCTGCGCGTCGTCGACTCCGGCGGGCAGGCCGCCCTCCTCGCGCCCACCGAGGTGCTGGCCCAGCAGCACGTCCGCTCCATCCGGGCGATGCTGGGCGACCTCGCCGACGGCGGTCTCGCCGGCGGGGTCGGGGTCGAGCTGCTCACGGGCTCGATGACCAAGGCGCAACGCACCGGGCCGATGTCGCGCCTGGCCAGTGGCGAGGCCGGCATCGTCGTGGGCACCCACGCCCTGCTCGAGGACAAGGTCCAGTTCGCCGACCTCGGTCTCGTCGTCGTCGACGAGCAGCACCGCTTCGGCGTCGAGCAGCGCGCCGCGCTCACCGACAAGGCCGGCACGCCACCCCACGTGCTGGTCATGACGGCGACGCCGATCCCGCGCACGGTCGCCATGACGGTCTTCGGCGACCTCGAGGTCTCCACGCTGCGCGAGCTGCCGGCCGGTCGCGCCGAGATCCAGAGCAACGTGGTCAACCTGGTCGACCACCCCGGCTGGATCACCCGGGTCTGGGAGCGCGTGCGCGAGGAGGTCGAGAAGGGCCACCAGGCCTATGTCGTCTGCCCGCGCATCACCGGCGACGAGCTCGAGCAGGGCCAGGTCGAGGCGCCCGAGCTCGACGACGACGGCAAGGAGGTCGCCCCCTCGGCCGACGCTCCGCCGCTCGCCGCGGTCGAGGACGTCGTCACGGCGCTCGCCGACGGCCCCCTCGCCGGGCTGCGCCTCGCCGTCCTGCACGGCAGGCTGGCGCCCGACGTCAAGGACGCCACGATGCGGGCGTTCGGCCAGGGCGAGGTCGACGTGCTCGTCTCCACCACCGTCATCGAGGTCGGCGTCGACGTGCCCAACGCCACCGCCATGGTCATCCTCGACGCCGACCGCTTCGGCGTCTCGCAGCTGCACCAGCTGCGCGGCCGCGTCGGCCGCGGCGGCCTGCCCGGTCTGTGCCTGCTCGTCTCGCACGCGCACTGGCTCTCCGACGCCCGTACCCGCCTCGACGCCGTCGCCGCCACCACCGACGGCTTCCGCCTCAGCCAGGTCGACCTCGAGCAGCGCCGTGAGGGCGACGTGCTCGGCGGGTCGCAGTCGGGCCGCCGCTCGACGCTGCAGAACCTGCGCGTGCTGCGCGACGAGCAGACCATCGTCCAGGCCCGCGAGGCCGCCGAGGCGTTGCTCGAGGCCGACGCCGGGCTCACCACCACCCCGCTCCTGGCCGCCGCCGTCGCCGACCTCGAGGCCTCCGCCAACGCCGACTTCATCGACCGATCATGAGGAGGTCGTGAGATGACCCGGATCATCGCCGGCTCCGCCAAGGGACGCCGCCTCAAGACGCCCCCGGGCGAGGCCACCCGCCCCACCACCGATCGCGCCCGCGAGGCGCTGTTCAGCGCCGTCGAGTCGTGGGCCGGCTCGCTGCAGGGCCTGCGCTTCCTCGACCTCTACGCCGGCAGCGGCGCCGTCGGGCTCGAGGCGTTCTCGCGCGGGGCCGACGCCGTCACCTTCGTCGAGTCCGACCGCGCCACCGCGGCGCTCATCGGCACCAACGCCCGCGACCTCGGCTTCGGGCGGGCCGACGTGCGGGCCCTGCGCGTCGTCCAGGTGCTCGGCACGGTGCCGGCGGCGCCCTACGACGTCGTCTTCAGCGACCCGCCCTACCCGCTGCCCGAGACCGACCTCGCCGACGACCTCCGTCGGCTCGTCGAGCACGGCTGGCTGGGCGACGAGGCGCTCGTCGTCGTCGAGCGCTCGAAGCGCTCGCCCGAGCCCACCTGGCCCCTGCCGTCGCACGAGCGGCCGGGCATCGTGGGCGAGCGGAGCAAGCGCTACGGCGAGGCGACGCTTTGGTACGGTCACCGCTCGTGAGCCGCGCGGTCTGCCCTGGGTCCTTCGACCCCGTCACCCACGGGCACCTCGACATCATCGCCCGGGCCGCCCGGCTCTTCGACGAGGTCATCGTCGCCATCGGCGTCAACCCCTCGAAGAGCCGCCTGTTCGCCCCCGACGAGCGGGTCGCGATGCTCGAGCGATCGGTCGCCGGCCTCGACGTCGCCAACGTGCGGGTCGCGGGCTTCACCGGGCTCGTCACCGATTTCTGCCGCGAGCAGGACGCCCAAGCCATCGTCAAGGGCCTGCGCTCGTCCAGCGACTTCGACTACGAGCTGCCGATGGCGCACATGAACGTCGCCCTCACCAGCGTCGAGACCGTGTTCCTGCCCACCGCCACGGGTCAGTCGTTCGTCTCGTCCAGCCTGGTCAAGGAGGTCGCCGCGTTCGGCGGCGACGTCTCGGCGTTCGTGCCGCCGTTCGTGCTCGACGCCCTCACCGCCCGACTCGCCGAGCGGACGTAGTCCTGCTTTTTGCAGGTCCCGACCCGACCAGTAGTCTTTCCCCTTGTCTTGTCGTGCCCGGAACCGGAAAGTGAACCCCTGACCAGCCTGGACCCGAGAGCGCCGCTCGTGCTCGATACCCGCGAGCTCGGCCGCCGCCCGGGGTCCCAACGTGAGGTGTCACTGACGGAGCCGGCCCCGGCAGGGCTGGGCATCGAAGTCCTCCAGGTCCCCGAGGGTGCGCAGGTCGAGATCGACCTGCGGCTCGAGGCGGTCCTGGAGGGGGTGCTGGTCACGGGTTCGGCGCGAGCCGGGCTCGAGGGTGAGTGCGTCAGGTGCCTGGCGGAGATCCACGACGACGTCGTGGTGACCTTCCAGGAGCTCTACCTGTACGACGACCTCGGCGACCAGGCCTCCGGCGCAGACGATGAGTCGGACGACGAGCTGAACACCCTCGAGGACGACCTGCTCGACCTCGAACCCGTGCTGCGCGACGCCATCGTGCTCGCACTGCCCTTCCAGCCGCTGTGCCGGGAGGACTGCCTGGGGCTGTGCCCCGAGTGTGGTGCGAGACTGAACGACGATCCCGAGCACGCACACGCTGAACCGATCGACCCCCGATGGGCGGCCCTGGCCGACCTCGAGCCCGAGCAATAACAAGGAGAATCCAGTGGCTGTCCCGAAGCGGAAGATGTCGCGGAGCAACACCCGTCACCGTCGTTCGGCGTGGAAGGCCGTCGCGCCGACCCTCGTCGAGTGCGCCAACCCCGCCTGCGACGGCAAGCACATCCCGCACCGTGCGTGCGGTGAGTGCGGCCAGTACGGCGCCCGGTCGGCTCGTCGCCAGGTTCTCTGACGACCCTCGCTGACCCCATCAGCAACTACGCCGAGCTGCGAGCCAGGCTCGGGGACCCGGTCCTGGACCCCGAGCTGCTCGAGCGCGCCCTGACGCACCGCTCCTACGCCTACGAGAACGGTGGGCTGCCGACCAACGAGCGGCTGGAGTTCCTCGGCGACTCCGTGCTCGGCGTCGTCGTCACCGAGACGCTCTACCTGATGCACCCCGACCTGTCGGAGGGGCGTCTGGCCAAGCTGCGGGCCGCGGTCGTCAACGCCCGCGCGCTCGCCGTGGTCGCCGTCCGCATCGGGCTCGGCGACCACGTCAAGCTCGGCCGGGGCGAGGAGTCCACGGGCGGCCGGCAGAAGGCCTCGATCCTGTCCGACACCGTCGAGGCCGTCATCGGAGCCGTCCACCTCTCCGGCGGCATCACCGTGTCGGCCGACGTCGTCCACCTGCTCTTCGACCCGCTCATCCACGAGGCCTCGGCCATGGGCGCCGGCCTCGACTGGAAGACGTCGCTGCAGGAGCTCTCGGCCGAGCACGGCCTCGGTGTGCCCGAGTACGTCATCACCGACGAGGGCCCAGACCACATGAAGACCTTCCACGCCCAGGTCCGGGTCGCCGACAAGCTCTACGGCAACGGCACCGGGCGCTCGAAGAAGGAGGCCGAGCAGGCCTCGGCCGAGACGGCCTACGGCGAGATCGTGGCCACGATCGTCACCGAGACCTCCGGCTAGACCCACCCGGCCGTGCCCGAGCTGCCCGAGGTCGAGACCGTCCGCGACGGCATCGAGCGCCACGTCGTCGGCGCCTCCGTCACGCGGGTCGTCGTCCTGCACCCGCGGCCCGTGCGCCGCGACCCGCGCGGACCCGAGGGCTTCGCGGCCGCGCTCGTCGGTCGCCGCATCGACGGCGCCCGCCGCCGGGGCAAGTACCTGTGGCTGCCGCTCGACAACGGCGACGCCCTGCTCGGGCACCTCGGCATGAGCGGCCAGCTGCTCGTGCAGCCGAAGGACGCCGAGCCCGAGCGCCACCTGCGGGTGCGCCTCGTGCTCGACGGCGCCGCCGACGACCGCGAGCTGCGCTTCGTCGACCAGCGGATGTTCGGCGGTCTCTCCGTCAGCGCCGGCGGTGCCGAGCTGCCGCCCGAGATCGCCCACATCGCCCGCGACCCGCTCGACCCCGAGTTCGACGACGACGCCTTCGTGGCGCGGCTGCGCCGGCGCGCGTCGGGCGTCAAACGACAGCTGCTCGACCAGGGGCTGATCTCCGGAGTGGGCAACATATACGCCGATGAGGCGCTCTGGCGGGCTCGCCTGCACGGCGAGCGCCCCGGCGACCGCCTGACCCGGGCCCAGGGGCACGAGCTGCTAGGCCACGCGCGCGAGGTGATGACCGAGGCCCTCGGCCAGGGCGGCACCTCGTTCGACGCGCTCTACGTCAACGTCAACGGCGAGTCGGGCTACTTCGACCGCTCGCTGCACGCCTACGGCCGCGCCGACGAGCCGTGCGACCGGTGCGGCACCCCCATCCGCCGGACGCCGTTCATGAACCGGTCGTCGTACTTCTGCCCGACGTGCCAGCCCGTGCCCCGCAAGCGGCGACGTTAGCGCCGGCGACGCCGCGATCGACCCGCCCGCGCCGGTTTGACCCTCGCCAGACCTGGTGGGACTCTGGTAGACGGTCCCAGCACCGGGGACCGACCTCTACGACCGAAGGGCTCATCCATGGCCAAGGCGCTGATCGGCTACCTGAACAGCGACCTCCGCGACCCCCGCCTGGCCTCGGACAACGCGCGTCTGCGGGCGCGCGTGGCCGAGCTGGAGTCGCTCGTCCTCCGCCTCTCGGAGGAGAACGACCGTCTCGTGGCCGCTGCGGCCGCCGAGATCCTCGAGACCGCGCCCCTGCAGGACCTCCAGCCCGCGTGACGTCACCCGGCGCTTGACGGGCGCCACCCGGCCGACCTGCGTCGGCGCCGGAAACGACGTGCGGAGCACCGCGGTGATCGGTAGCGTGCCGACCTCGTGAGCACCGTCGTCGAGGTCGTCGTCCCCCGACGACTCGGCACGTCGTTCCGGTGGTTGCTCGCCTCGTCGTGGACCACCAACCTCGGCGACGGCATCGCGCTCGCCGCCGGTCCGCTGCTGGTCGCCTCGCAGACCGACCAGCCCTTCCTGGTCGCGCTCGCCGCGCTCGCGGTCTGGGCCCCGCCGCTGGTCTTCGGGTTGTGGGCGGGCGTGCTCACCGACCGCCTCGACCGTCGGCGGATCGTGGCGGCGGTCAACCTCGCTCGCGCCGGCGTGCTCGCCGTCCTCACCGCGGCGATCGTCACCGACGTCGTCGGCATCGCGGTGGTGCTGGCGGCCCTGTTCGCGCTCGGCACGGCCGAGACCTTCGCCGACAACGCCGCGGGCGCGCTGCTGCCCTCGATCGTCGGCCGCGACGACCTCGCGATCGCGAACTCCCGGCTGCAGGTCGGGTTCCTGACGATCAACCAGCTCGCGGGGCCGCCGATCGGTGCCGCGCTGTTCGCCGCCGGCACCGCCCTGCCCTTCGCCGCGCAGGGCCTCGTGGTGCTGCTCGGGGCGGTGCTGGTCTCGCGGGTCGTGCACGACCACCAGGCTCCCGACCCCGGGTCGCTCGCCGCCGTCCGGCACGACGTCGCCGGGGGCTTCCGCTGGGTCGTGCACCACGCCGCCGTGCGCACGCTGGTGCTGACGATCTTCATCTTCAACCTCACCTTCGGCGCGGCGTGGTCGGTTCTCGTGCTCTACGCGACCGAGCACCTCGGGCTCGGCGAGGTCGGCTTCGGTCTCGTGACGACCGTGGGCGCCCTGGGCGGCCTCGCCGGCACGCTCTCCTACGGCTGGATCACCCGGCGCGTGAGCCTGGGCAACCTGATGCGCATCGGCCTGGTCGTCGAGACCGTCACCCACCTCGGCCTGGCCACCACCTCGTCGCCCTGGGTCGCGCTGCCGATCTTCTTCGCCTTCGGCGCCCACGCCTTCATCTGGGGGACGACGTCGATCACCGTGCGGCAACGAGCCGTGCCGCCGCACCTGCAGGGCCGTGTCGGCTCGGTCAACCTGGTCGGCTGCTTCGGCGGGCTGGTCATCGGCTCCGGCATCGGTGGCCTCCTCGCCCAGCACGGGGGCGTGACGGCGCCGTTCTGGTTCGCCTTCGCCGGCTCGGCGGTGTTCGTCGTGCTGATCTGGCACCAGCTGCGTCACATCGCCCACGCCGACGAGCAGCCGGCGCCGGTCGCTCGCTGACCCGAGGCCGACGGCCGAACGAGCCGCGGCGACATTTTCAAGAGATCTCTTCACGCGCCGGCCAGGCGTGCGATCATCGGCGCGTGACTCGGGAGACGCTGCGTCCGGCAACGAACCTGCGACGTCTCGTCCGCCCACCGTTCGTGCTCGCCCTGGCGCTGGCGATCGCCGTCACGCTCGCCGTCCAGCCGGTCGCGTCGTCGACGGCTCCGGGCCGGACCGCCCGTCCCGAGGCGACGGCGTCCGCCCGACCGGTCGAACCGGCCGCGGCGCGGCAGGAGCTGCCGTGGCTGCAGGAGGCCTGCGGGACCTCCTCGGCGAGCATGATCTGCCGGGTGACGCACTTCCCGCGCCGGCCGTGGCTCGTGCTGTGGGGCGACTCGCACGCACTTCAGTACACGATCCCCCTGCGACGGGCGGCCCTGCAGCGCCGGTTCAACCTCGTGGTCGTCTTCTCCGGCGGCTGTCCGTTGAGCCTGCCGTACCCCGCGGCCGCCGGCCAGCCGCGGATGACCTGCGACAAGCACAACGTGCGGGCGCTGGCCTACGTGCAACGGCTGGTCGACTCGGGACGGCGGGTCCGCGCGGTGCTCAGCAGCTGGTGGGACTTCTACCGCCACCGCTACGCCCTGCACCGGCGCGCGCTCGCCGCGGGGGTCCCCTCACCCCTCGACACGTACGAGCGGCACATCGTCGGCCTCGGCGTCGACCGCTCGCGGGCGATGTTCAGGGCGATCGGACGGCTGGGCGTCCGAGCCGACGTCATCGCCCAGTCGGGCACTCCGCCTGCAGGCGCCCGACCGTGCCCGACCGGCGCGGCACCGCGTGCATGCGGTTATGAGCGCCGCGCGGTGCTCCCGCGTGAGGCGAGCAACCGAGCGTGGTTGAGGCAGCTGTCGTCGTCCCTCGCTGCTCGGCCGCTGGTCATCGACCCCTCGCCGGCCTACTGCACGAGGTCGCGATGCTTCGGACGTCGTCACGGGCGCACGACGTTCTCCGACTGGGCCCACCTGCACCCGGCAGCCACCCGCTCGATGGGCCGGTACTTCCGACCGACGGTCGACGCCTTGTTGGCGACGCGCTGAACCACCGAGACCGACGGAGCCCGACCGTCGCCCGCCCGCGGCTGATCAGCGGGCGACGACGGCTCGCACGACGGGCCGGAACAGCGGGGCCAGCCTGGCCGAGCTCCGGTTCGAGATGTGCACGGGGTCGTGCCAGACCTCGGCCCGGTCCACCACTCCGGGGCACGTTCCGGAGCGGCACAGCACCTGGGCGGGCATGACCAGGTGACCGCGTCGAGCCGGTCGGAGCAGACGCAAGTTCGCCCGCAACGCCCGACGGAGCGGCTTGGCCGCGACCATCACCGTCGTGCGCGGCAGGGCGCAGGGATAGGCAAAGTCCCTCGGGGTGGCGTGGGTGAAGTCGATCTCGTTGAAGGCGCCGGCGCACGCCGGAGGATTGTTGGGGATCATGGGCGCCTGACCCACGACGTGGGTGGTGAGGTCGAGACGCCGCATCGTGCGGAACAGGCGTGGCAGACCCCGAGGCACCAGGCGGGCGGTCTGGGAGATGTAGGAGTTGCCGTAGGTCTGCCACCGGCCGAACTGCCCGTCGATCGCGTTGCGGTAGAGCTCCCAGCCCGCGGCCACGACGACCTGGACCCGCCGGTGGTGACGACTCATCCGCGTCAGGTCACGCACGGCGAGCGCATTGTGCTTCTCGCACCCGGCAGCGATCACGGCAGGTGCGTCGGGTCCGTGTCCGGGATCGACCGGGGGGCACCCGCCGGCGATGTAGGCGACGAGGTTCACGCGGCGGTGACCGATCGCCTTGATGATGCCGGTGAGCATCTCGCGCGCGTGCGAGTCGCCCCACACCACCAGGGTCGGTGCACCGGGTCGCCGCGGGAGCAGCCGGCACGCTCCCAGCCGCGGGTCGCCGTCTGGTTCGAAGCACCTGACCGGCATGGCGAACAGGCTCGCCTCCGCGACCGGTACGGCCCGTTCGTCCGCGGCCTGGTAGAGGGCCGTGTCGGAGCGCGCGCCGGGCGTCGCACCGGCCGCCTCGCTCGCGGTCGACAGCAGGCCGACGCACAGGAGCGCCGTCATCACGAGCGCGATGAGGGCGCGCGACGGGCTGCTGCCGTCGCGGACACGAGACGTCATGGCCAGGATGGTCGCACACGAGAAGCGCCGGCTCGTCGCGATCGCGACGATCTCGTCGACGCCAGTCGCACGGCCGCGATCACCGTGCCGCGCGAGGTCGGTTCTTCGCCTCGTCGACGACGGCGCGCACCGTCGGCCGGAAGTGCGAGGAGAGCCGGTACGACGCACGCTGGCCGAGGTGGATGCGGTCGTAGTAGGTCGGGACGCCGTCGATCGTCCCGCGACAGGTGGTCGCACCGCACAGCGACGTGGCGGGGCGGATGATGGAGCCCTTGACCGACAGGAGCGAGCGCATCCGGCGGACCTGCGCGTTGTTCTCCCGGGGGTCCTTCAGGACGCCGGCCCGCGGCAGCGGGCACCGCCACCCCTGGCCGCGCCCGGGGCACTCGGGAGCGGTCTGGTAGACCATCGGCGACGCCGCGACGATGTCGGTCCGCACGCCCATGCGCCCCAGCTCCCTGAAGGCTCGCGGGGTGCCTCGGAGGCTCTTGACCGCGTTGACGCGTATGTAGTCGTTGGCGAACCCTGGGAACTTGCGGTCAGCGCCGTTGGGCTCGTCGGTGACGTTGTGGTAGAGCTCCCAGGCCATCGCGACGATGACCCGCAGGGGCCGCTTCTGTCGCTTGGCCTTGCGGATGAAGGAGATCGCCTCGTGGCCGAAGACGTCGCAGCCGTTGCGTGACGCACGCTTCTTCGGGGTGCTGAGATCGGAGTACATCACCGGGCAGGCGCCCTGCATGAGGGCGATGACGTTCACCCGCTTGCCGTGGACCGCCTTGCGGATGGCCGGCGTCATCATCCAGGCGTGCGAGTCGCCCCACAGCACGATGAGGGGCGCCCCCTTCAAGCGCGGGGTCAGGCGGCACGGTTCGGGGGTGAGGGCGTACGGATCGGTCGTGTAGCAGCTGGTCGGGAGGTCGGGGAAGTCCGGCCCGGAGTGGACGGTGCGGGCCGACGGTGCGGTGCGCGTGTGCAACACGACCGGCTCGCCGAGCGGTACGACCTCGTGGAGACGACCACCTGTGTCGTCGACCCCGGCGCTCGCGACCGGGCTGGCGAGCACTCCCGACAGCGTGACGGCCAGGGCCAGTGCCCAGGCGAGGAGCGGGACGCGGCGCGCGGCACGGGCGCGCGGCTCGGGGCCGGGGGAGCGCATGACAGCGAAAGTAAAGCATGCGGGGCCGGTCTGCCTGCTGAACCACGGATCGGCCCGAGCCGTCGTCGGTCCGGCACGGCATCGGCACGGGGCAGTCTGGAGCCGACGTGCGTCGGCGCGATCCGGACGACGTGCTCCATCGCCCGACAGGACAGGCCAGCTGAACGACTAGGATCGGCGTGCCTTGGCCACGGGCGCGGCGTCCCAGCCCGACCCATCCACCCCGACGAACCGGCGACGGAGCCTCCCGCGTGTACCTCAAGAGCCTGACCCTCAAGGGGTTCAAGTCCTTCGCGTCCGCGACCACGCTGCAGCTCGAGCCCGGCATCACCTGCATCGTCGGGCCCAACGGATCTGGCAAGTCCAACGTTGTCGACGCGCTCGCCTGGGTGATGGGCGAGGCGAGCGCCAAGTCGCTGCGCGGCGGCAAGATGGACGACGTCATCTTCGCCGGCACCTCCGGCCGCCCGCCCCTGGGCCGCGCCGAGGTCGTGCTCACCATCGACAACTCCGACGGCGCCCTGCCGATCGAGTACGCCGAGGTGACGATCAGCCGCACGATGTTCCGCTCCGGCGGCTCCGAGTACGCCATCAACGGCACCGGCTGCCGGCTGCTCGACGTCCAGGAGCTGCTCAGCGACTCCGGTATCGGCCGCGAGATGCACGTCATCGTGGGTCAGGGCCAGCTCGACCAAATCCTGCACGCGAGCCCGGAGGACCGCCGTGGCTTCATCGAGGAGGCGGCCGGCGTCCTCAAGCACCGCAAGCGCAAGGAGAAGGCACTCCGCAAGCTCGACGCCACCGACGGCAACCTGAGCCGGCTCTCCGACCTGCTGCACGAGCTGCGCCGCCAGCTCAAGCCGCTCGGGCGGCAGGCCGAGGTCGCGCGCAAGGCGGCCGGCGTGCAGGCCGACGCCCGCGACGCCAAGTCCCGCCTGCTCGCCGACGACCTCGTCACCGCGCGCTCCGCCCTCGAGCAGGAGCTCGCCGACGAGTCGATCCTGGTCGAGCGGCGAGCCGCCGTCGAGGCCGCGCTCGCCGAGGCCCGTCGGGTCGAGGCCGCTCTCGAGGCCGCCCTGCGCGAGGACCTGCCCGCACTCAGCCGGGCCCAGGAGGTGCAGTACGGCCTCACCGGCGTCCGTGAGCGGCTGCGTGGCACGCAAGGTCTGGCCGCCGAGCGCATCCGCAACGCCGCCGGTGCCGCCGACGCCGGCCACGACGACGGTCGCGACCCCGAGGCCATCGAGGCCGACGCCGAGCGCATCCGGATGCAGGAGCAGCAGATCGGTGCCGAGGTCGAGGCCGCCCGGCTGGCGATGGAGGAAGCGGTGAAGGCGCGGCGCACGGCCGAGGACGCCGCCGCCGAGGAGGACCGGCGCATCGCCTCGCTGCAGCGCGCCGCGGCCGACCGGCGCGAGGGCCTCGCCCGGCTGCACGGACAGGTCAACGCGCTCCGCTCGCGCGCCACGGCCGCCGCCGACGAGGTCGGCCGGCTCAGCCTGGCCCGCGAGGAGGCCGTCTCGCGGGCCGAGCGGGCCCAGCGCGACTTCACCTCGCTCGAGACCCGCGTGGCCGGCCTCGACGCCGGCGAGGAGGGGCTCGACGCCGAGCACGAATCGGCCGTCTCGCTCCTCGACGACCTCGAGGAGCGCATCGCCAAGACCCAGGCCGAGGCCCAGCAGGCCGACCGTGACCGCTCCACGCTCGCGGCCCGCAAGGACGCCCTCGAGATGAGCCTGTCGCGCAAGGACGGCGCAGGCGCGCTGCTCGCCGCGGGCGACGACGTCGCCGGACTGATGGGCTCGGTCGCCGCGCTGCTCGGCGTCCGCAACGGCTACGAGGCCGCCGTTGCCGGTGCCCTCGGGGCCGCGGCCGACGCCGTCGCCGTCACCGACGTCGAGGCCGCCGTCGCGGCGCTCACCCACCTCAAGGCCGGCGACCTCGGACGGGCCGGGCTCGTGCTCGCCGCCGACCGGTCCGGCACGCCGGGCACGCCGGGCGCGCCCGGTTCCGAGCGGTCGTCGTGGCCGGCGCTGCCGCCCGACGTGCCCTACGCCGCCGACCTCGTCGAGTGCCCCGACCGCCTGCGCCCCGCCCTCACCCGGCTGCTCGAGCGAGCGGCCGTCGTCGACGACCTCGAGGCGGCGCAGGCCCTCGTGGCCGCCCAGCCCGACGTCGTCGCCGTCACCCGCGCCGGCGACGTGCTCGGCGCCCTCGTCGCCTCCGGCGGCTCGCACGAGCAGCAGAGCCTCATCGAGATCCAGAGCGCCGTCGACGACGCCGCCGAGCGGCTGCTCGAGGCCACCGCGGCCGGCGAGCGGCTCGGCTTCGACCTCAGCCGGCTCGAGGCCGAGCGGCTCGACGTGCAGAAGCGGGTCGACGTCGCGCTGGCCAAGCTGCACGAGTCCGACGCCACGCTCGCCGCCGTCGCCGAGGAGCTCGGGCAGTACGGCTCGCAGGCCCGCGCCGCCAAGGGCGAGGCCGAGCGGCTCTCGCGCTCCATCGCCGAGGCCGAGGCCGCCCGCGACAAGGACCTCGCCGGCCTCGCCGAGCTCGAGCAGCGTCTCGCCGCCGCCGAGCAGGCCGACGACGGTGCCGAGTCGGGCGCCGAGCCCGACACCGAGCAGCGCCAGCGGCTCGCCGAGGCGGCCAAGACCGCCCGCCAGGGCGAGATGGAGGCCCGACTCGCCCTCCGCACCGGCGAGGAGCGCGCCCGGGCCATCCACGGACGCGTCGACGGGCTGCTGCGCCAGGCCAAGGCCGAGCGCGAGAAGCGCCAGCGCTCGGCCGAGCGCCGCGAGCGCCTGCAGCGCGAGGCGTCGTCCGCCGAGGCCGTCGCCGTGGCCACGGCCTACGGGCTGGCGCGCATCGAGGTCGCGATCACCCAGGCCACCGAGGTGCGCAAGCAGGTCGAGCAGGCCCGCAGCGGACGTGAGCGCGAGCTGGTCGACATCCGGGCGACCCTGCGCGACCTCGGCAAGGAGCACAACGACCTCGTCAACTCCGTGCACCGCGACGAGATGGCCCGCGCCCAGCAACGCATGCGCATCGAGCAGCTCGAGGAGCGCGTGCTCGACGAGCTCGGCATCGAGCCCGACGGTCTCGTGGCGGAGTTCGGCCCCGACCAGCCGGTGCCGCCGTCGGCGACCACCGAGGTCGCCGAGGGCGAGGCGCTGCCGGTGCCCACGCCCTACCGCCGTGACGAGCAGACCAAGCGGCTGCGCACAGCCGAGCGCCAGCTGCGCGAGCTCGGCAAGGTCAACCCGCTCGCCCTCGAGGAGTTCGCGGCGATGGAGGAGCGCCACAAGTTCCTCACCGAGCAGCTCGAGGACCTCAAGCAGACCCGCAAGGACCTCCTCGACATCGTCCGCGAGGTCGACACCCGCGTCGAGCAGGTCTTCACCGAGGCCTACGCCGACGTCGAGAAGGCCTTCGACCACACCTTCTCCCGGCTGTTCCCCGGCGGCGAGGGACGCCTCGTGCTCACGAACCCCGACGACATGCTCACCACCGGCATCGAGGTCGAGGCGCGCCCGCCCGGCAAGAAGGTCAAGCGCCTCTCGCTGCTCTCGGGCGGTGAGCGCTCGCTGGTCGCGGTCGCGTTCCTCGTCGCGCTGTTCAAGGCGCGCCCGTCGCCGTTCTACATCCTCGACGAGGTCGAGGCCGCACTCGACGACACCAACCTCGGTCGGCTCCTGCAGATCTACGAGGAGCTGCGCGAGAGCTCGCAGCTGCTCGTCATCACGCACCAGAAGCGCACCATGGAGGTCGGCGACGCCCTCTACGGCGTCACCATGCGTGGCGACGGCGTCAGCACCGTGATCAGCCAGCGGCTGCGCGAGACCGAGCCGGCATGAGCGACGACCGTCCGGGGCGGCCCCGCCGGGCCGACTACGTCGCCTGGCGCACCGCCACCACGCGCTGGTCCGACGACGACGTCTACGGCCACCTGAACAACGCCCGCTACTTCGACCTCATCGACACCGCGGTCAACGCCCACCTGCACGACGCCGTCGGCTCCGACATCCGGACGCTGCCGGCCATCGGGGTCGTCGCCGAGGTCTCCTGCCGCTACTTCGCCGAGATGGGCTACCCGCACGACATCGAGCTCGGCCTCGTCGTCGACAAGGTCGGCCGCACCTCGGTGATCTACCGCGTCGGGCTGTTCCAGGGCAGCGGAACCGACGGCGAGCTCGCCCGGGCCGAGGGTCGCTTCGTGCACGTCTACGTCGACAACACCGGCGCGGGCCCGCGCTCGTCGACCCCCATCCCCGACGTCGTGCGCGACGCCGTCCTGCCGCTGCTGCGCGAGCCCGCGAGCGGGGCCTCGTGAGCGAACCACCCGCCACCCCGTCGATCGCGCAGACCCGGGGGCGCTACTGCCCGTGCTGCGACCGGCACCTGCGCGAGGGCTTCCGACCCGGGCCCGACGGGCGTCCCGACGCGACCTGCCCGAGCTGTCGCTCGCTCGAGCGGCACCGGTTCTTCGCCGTCCTGCTCGGGGCGCTGCGCCCCCGTCTCGGCCGCGTCGGCACCCTGCTCGACGTCGCCCCGGCGCCCCAGGCCCGGGCGCGGCTGCTCGAGCTCGACCCGGCCCGCTACGTGCGGCTCGACCTCCTCGCCCGACGTGGCGTCGACGTGCTGGGCGACCTGACCGCGATCCCGTTGCGCGACGGCTGCGTCGACCTGCTGGTCTGCTACCACGTGCTCGAGCACGTCGTCGACGACCGCGGCGCCATCGCCGAGCTGGCCCGGGTCCTCGCCGGCGACGGCCTCGGCATCGTGCAGGTGCCGTGGCGCCCGGGCACGCAGACCGACGAGGACCCCGACGCCCCCGAGGAGGAGCGCATCCGGCGCTTCGGCCTGGCCGACCACGTGCGTTACTACGGCGACGACGTCGAGGACCGGCTCGTCGAGGCGGGACTGGCCGTCACGCGTGTCACCCCGGCCGACTACGTCGGCGTCCAGGCCGGGGTCTGGATGGGCCTGGGGGAGGACCAGTCGGTGTGGCTGGTGACTCCCTCCGAGGCGCCGCACGCGTGGTCGATCCCCGACCGCAGCCCGCTGACCTCGACCCTCGACGCGCTGCTCTCCGAGCTGGCCCACGTGCGCCTCGGTCGTCAGGAGGCTCGTCGGGCGCTCCGGGCCCGCTCCGGCGGGGCCGCCGGATGACGGCCCCGAGCACCGAGCAGGCAGCCGACGCACCGGCGCGCGCGTCGTCCTCGGCGACGTTCGCGCACAACCGCTCCCTCGACGGCCTGCGGGCCATCGCCGTCCTCGTCGTCGTGGTCGCGCACGGCAGCACCCGCTTCCTGCCGCCGGAGATGCGGTTCGGCGGCGGCGCCGTCGGGGTGGGCATCTTCTTCGTGCTCTCCGGCTACCTCATCACCTCGCTGCTGCTGCGCGAGCGGGCCGCGACCGGCCGGATCAGCGTGCGTGACTTCTACGTCCGGCGGGCGCTTCGCATCTGGCCGCTCTACTACGTCGTCCTGCTGCTGCACCTGCTCGTGCTCTCGCGCGTCGACGCCGGGCCGCCCCTCGGCGGCACGTGGCTCTCGCGTGACGCGCCGACCTACAGCAGCCTCGGCGACGTCGGCTGGTCGTACTTCCTGTTCCTGCAGAACTACGTCGCCTCGGTGCAGGAGGTCAGGCTCGGCCTGGGCGTCTACTGGTCACTGGCGATCGAGGAGCAGTACTACCTCGTCTGGCCGCCCGTGGTCATCCTGCTCACGGCGGCGCGGGTGCGCTGGCGGCTGGCGCTGCCGGCGTTCCTGGTCGTGGCCATCGCCACCTCGCTGGTCGCCCGCATCCTCACCCTCGAGGGCCATCTGCCGTCGGCGCCCGGCGGCGTGGAGTGGATGGCGCACACCAACATCTTCGGTCTCGCCGTGGGCTCGCTGCTCGCGTGGGTGCGGTGGGACTCCGACCACCGCGGCCGCCCCGGTGCGGGGGGAGGGGCCTTCGGTGCCTGGCTCGCCTGGGCCGTCGTCGTCCTGCTCGTCCTGCGCCGCTGGGTCTACGCGCCCGAGCTCGGCGTCCGCATCGGTCTCAGCCACGCCGAGATCTACGAGCCGCTCCTGCTCTCGGTCGCCGTCGCAGCGATCGTCGACCGGGTGGTCACCCACGAGTGGCGGTGGTCGCCGCTGCGCTGGGCGCCGTTGGTCTACGTCGGGCGCGTGTCGTACGGGGTCTACCTTCTGCACCCGATCGTCCTCGGTTTCCTCACCGCCTGGCTCACGGGCACCGGTTGGGTCGAGATGGGCCTGTTCATCCTCGTCAGCACCGGCGTCGCCGCGGTGTCCTACGAGCTCTTCGAGCGCCGGGTGCTGCGCTACAAGCGCCGGTTCTCCCACGTGCGGCACGCCGACGTCGCACCCGAGGTCGGCTCTGCCGGGCGCGACGACGGCGACGCCGCC
The DNA here is from genome assembly GCF_039939255.1 of Nocardioides secundeburneus. Taxonomy (NCBI): domain Bacteria; kingdom Bacillati; phylum Actinomycetota; class Actinomycetes; order Propionibacteriales; family Nocardioidaceae; genus Nocardioides; species Nocardioides secundeburneus. The sequence goes on along the minus strand of NZ_JBDUUE010000005.1, from coordinate 414,698 downwards.
GAGCCCGGCGCCCGCACGGCCGCCGGCGGCGGCTAGCGGCCTGCCACGTGGTCGGGACCGGGTACCGCATGCCTTAGGATTCGGGCGGCGCTCGGTCGGCGCTGCGACCGCGTCCAGCGGCGTCACGTCGGGAAGGAGGGTGCTGGATGCAGCTCATCATCGCGGGCTTCCACCGCAGCGGGACCTCGCTGATGACCCAGCTCCTCCACCGCGCCGGCCTGTTCGTCGGCACGGACCTCCTCGGCGCGATGCCCAGCAACCAGTACGGGCACCTCGAGGACCGCGACTTCCTGCGCCTGCACCGCTCGATCCTGCGCCGTCACGGCGAGGAGTGGCAGTGGGACGTGCCGTTCCCGCACTTCATCGGGCGCAACCACTGGCGTCGCATGGCGCGCTTGGCCCGCGAGCGCGACCTCGAGCACGAGATGTGGGGGTTCAAGGACCCGCGCGTGTGCCTGTTCCTGGGCGCCTGGAAGCACGTCATGCCCGACGCCAAGGTCGTGATGATCTACCGCGACCCGGCCGAGTGCGTCCGCTCGCTCGAGCACCGGCAGGCCGGTGAGTACTTCCGCGGGCTCGACGAGCCCACCGACGACACCGTCGCTCGCGCGCCCCACCACCTGCGGTTCTTCACCGAGCCCGACCACGGCCTCCGCGTCTGGGACACCTACAACCGAGCCATGGTCGCCTTCGCCGAGGGCCACCTCGACGACTGCCTGGTGGTCCCGCACACCGACCTGCTGCGCGGACGACCGGTGGTCGCGCAGATCCGCGAGCGCTTCGGCGCCCCGCTCGGCGACGTCGCCGTCGAGGAGGTGCTCGATCCGTTGGCCATCGGGGCGCGGGTCGCGCCCCAGCGCGTGGCGAGCGCCGAGGTCGCCGAGCGTGTGCACCAGACCTGGCAGTCGCTCGAGCGACTCGCCTCCCGGACGGAGAACTGATGCGACCGTTGCACCACACCCAGCCCGACGAGGTCACCACCGTGGCCATGGAGAACGACCTCCTCCGCCTCGAGGTCGCGCACCTGCGCGCCCGTCTCAAGTCCGCCGAGAGCGAGCTCCTCTTCCCGGGCAAGCCGGCCCCGACGGCGTCGGCCGGCGCTGACGGCGACGCCGATCCGTTGTCCGACCTGCGCTGGTTGCTGCAGCGCATCGAGGCCACTCCGCTGGCGCACGTGCTGCGCCGCCGGTCGGGCTACCGGCGCTTGGTCGAGACCTACCTCCACGAGGACGCCGGGTGACCGCAGGCACGCCCACCGGCGCTCGGGTGGTGTGGTCCGGTCGCTTCGCCGACGAGCTGCCGGACGGGCTCGACGGCTGGTCGACCGACGCGCCGGCGCTCGCCGTCGCGCTCGACGCCGCCGACGAGCTCGTCGTCCTCGACCCGCTGAGCTTCCCGTGGCGCTCGCTGCAGGGACGACGCGACCTGCCGGTCGCCGTCCGGTTGCCGCACGAGCTCACCGCCGACGAGGTCGACGACCTGCTCGGACGACCGCTGCTGCGGCACCTCGGGCGTCACGACCGTGTCCTCGACGACCGCGACGACCACCGTCGACTGCTCTCCGAGCGACACGACCTGCCGGCCGAGGTGTGGCTGCCGGCCGCCGCGGGGTGGGACGAGCACCTGACGGCTCCCGACGGCGACGTCGAGCGCCGTCACCGTGACAAGGCGGCCGAGCGCCAGCTCGTCGCCGACGTGGTCGCCGACCTCGACGCCTGGCTCGACGGACACCCCGACGGCGAGGTGGAGGTCTTCGCGGCCCGGTCCGCCAGCATCCCGGTCAGCGCGCTGCGACGGGCCAGCGCCCACCGGATCCGCCGCCACGGCGCTCCGAGCGACGAGCTCCACGTGCCGTCACCCGAGGGCGTCCTGGTCTGGCTCGACGACGGCGCGCCGTCGGGCGACGAACGCGTCGACCTGGTCGGTGCGGCGGCCCGGCGGGTCCGCGTGGGTGGACGGATCGCCGTCCTCGCCTTCGTCGTCGACCGGCCCGGCGGCCCGGCGAACCCGGGCATCCACCGGCTGGTCGAGGACGTCGCGGTCGCGACCCACGGCGCGTTGCACGTCGACGAGGTCCGCTCGCTGCGGCTCGGCGCCGAGCCCTGGGCGCGCGTCGTCCTGCTCGGCGGCACCCGACTCGGGCCGGGGGACCCGGCATGAGGATCGCCGTCCTGGCCAACGACCTGGTCCCGGGCATGGGCCTGCCGGTGGCAGCGCCGGGGCTGCGGGCCTGGGGACTCGCCCTCGGCCTGCGCGACCTCGGTCACGAGGTCACCGTCGTCGTCGACCAGTGGCTCGTCGACGTGGTCTGGAAGGAGCCCATGTCGCCACCGCTGCCGCGCGGGGCCATGGTGCTCAAGCCGGGCCTGCTGCCGGCCTGGGTGCGCGCGCACGGCATCGACGTGCTGGTGATCACGAACTCCAACCACATCGACAACATCGGCGACCTCGGTTCGTGCCGGATCGTCTACGACTTCTTCGCCCCGAAGATGCTCGAGCTCGCCGAGAACCTCGACCGCTCCGATCGCGACGACGCCCTCGAACGCCTCGAGCAGCGCAAGCTGCGGGCGCTGGGTCGAAGCAGCCTGGTCATCGTCAACGGCGAGAAGAAGCTGTCCTACGTCCACGACTGGATGTCGCGTGCGGGGGTGCCCGACCTGCCGTGCGCCGTCGTCAACCCCGGCCTGCCGCCGGTCGAGCCGCGCCCGGCCGACGCGGAGCGTCTGCAGGTGATCGTCTCCGGCTACATCCAGCCCTGGTCTCGTCCCGGGGCGTGGGTCGACGCCGTGCTGCCGCTCCTCGACGAGGGACTGGCCGACCTCCACCTCGTCGTCGGCAACCACTGGGCCCCGGGGTCGCGCGACGCCGTCGCCTCCGACCAGGTCGAGCGCCTGGCCAAGCACCCGAGGGTCGTGCGCCACCCGTTGCTGGGCTTCGACGACTTCCGGGCGCTGCTGTCTCGTTGCCACCTGAGCATCGACGTCTTCGAGCGCAACCCCGAGCGGGAGCTGGCGATGGTGACCCGCACCGTCGTCGCGCTCTCGAGCGGCCTGCCGGTGATGCACGTCGACTTCACCGAGGTCAGCCCCTGGATCGCCGAGCACGACGCCGGGTGGCTCGTCGACGAGCAGGACGCGCCCTCGATGGAGCGGGAGCTGCGGACGGTGGCCACCGACCGCTCCGTGCTCGCCGCCAAGCGAGCGGGCGCCGTCGAGGTCTCGCGCACGATCCTCCGGCCGAGGGTCGCGGCCGAGCCGCTGCACCAGATGCTGGCGGAGGTTCGGTGACGGGCGACGACGCTCGGCTCGACAGCAGGGTTCCGCGGGGCACCGTGCACGTGCTGACTCCCACCTACCGGCCGGCCGGTGGCGTGGTGAAGCTGATGGACTACGTCCAGCACGTGCGCGCCCTCGGGCTCGAGGCCTCGGTGTGGAGCCCGGAGACCGCCTCCGCGGACTCCGAGCTGTTCCGCATCGAGCGGTTCGCCGACCTGCCGGCCCAGGTGCCGATGCACTCGTCCCCCGTCTTGGACATCGGGCCCGACGACCTCGCGCTCATCTCCTTGCCCGACCACTACGAGGTCGTGCTCGACTCGATGCCCCGCGGTGCGTCGCTGCACCGCGTGCTCCACCTCGTGCAGAACGTGCGCCACACCAACCCGCAGTGGCGGGCCGGATATCCGACGAGGCTGCTCACCCGGCCGGCGACCCGCATCGCGATCAACGACATCGTGGCCGACGAGATCCGGCCGTGGCTCGACCCGCGCGCCGACCTCCACGTGGTCGACCTCGGCCACGACACCGCCTACTTCGCTCGCGAGCGCCCGCCCGGCTGGGACCGCGCCAGGGTCGTGGTCGGCTACACCACCTGGAAGTCCGACGTCGGCGACCGCGTGGCCGAGCGGCTCCGTGACGACCCCCGCTTCATCTTCCACGCGATACGCGGCACCGCCTCCTGGGCCGAGGTGCGCGACCTCTACCACCGCAGCGACGTCTTCCTCAGCACGCCCGAGCCGCAGGAGGGCCTCTACCTGCCGGGCCTCGAGGCGATGGCTGCCGGCTGCCTGGTCGTCACGCCCGACTGCGGCGGAAACATGGCCTACTGCCGTCCCGACGACAACGTCCTGCTCGTGCCCTACGACGACGTCAACGGCTACGTCGAGGCGTTGACGACGATGGCCGCCTTCTCCGACGAGGAGGCGCAGCGCATGCGCGCCGCCGGTCACGCGGTCGTGCCACGCTTCGACCTGACCGCCGAGCGGGCCGGAGTGGCCGACGTCCTCGCGCACACGTGGGACCGCGTCCGGGCCGCCGAGTCGCCCTGACCCGGGTCGGGGTCGGGCGCGGTCGTGTGCGACGGTGGTCCGGTCCGCCGCCGTCCACTCTCGGAGCCGTCTACGTGGCCGCAGTCATGATGTCGATGTCCATCGTCCTGGTGATCGCGGTGCTCGCGCTCGCCTACGCAGCCTGGCTGCACCGTGGCAAGGCGGTCCCGGGGGCGAGCTGGCTCGACGAAGTATTCGACCGGGTGCACGACTCGGTGCCGCTCGTGCGTGACGGTGACCTCGACCGCGCCGACGACCCCCGCGCGCAGACGCACGAGCGCTCGCTGGACGACCGGCCGTCCCGGGGGTGAACGCGGTCGCCCTCGGTGTCGGCGCACCGCGATCCGTACCGACGACCGCGATCCACCCGGCGGGTGCTCGTCGGCCCCGCGTTAGGGTGCTGCGGTGTCGATCGACCTTGACCGCTACCCCCGTCGCTACTGCAGCATCTGCCACTCCGTCGTGCGCAAGGAGTTCGCTCCGGGGCCGGGTGGTCGTCCGAACGCCTCCTGCCCCCGCTGCGGGAGCCTTGAGCGCCACAGGTTCTTCTCGGTGTTGCTGAGTGTCCTCGAGCCTCTGCTCGGCGAGCTCGACGTGCTGCTCGAGGTCGCACCGTCCCCAGAGACGTCCCCCCAGCTGAGCCGGCTCGGTGCGCGCCGTCATGTGCGACTGGACCTCGGGGCAGACAACCGGCTGGTCGACGTGCTGGGGAGCCTGACCGACCTCCCGCTCCCAGACGACAGTGTCGACCTCATGGTCTGCTACCACGTGCTCGAGCACATCCCTGACGACCTGGCGGCGATGCAGGAGATCGCCCGGGTGCTGGCTCCCACCGGGGTCGCCGTGCTTCAGGTCCCGTATCGAGCAGGCACACTGACCGACGAAGACCCTGACGCCGATGAGGCCGAGCGGGTGCGACGGTTCGGGCGCGCCGACCACGTGCGCTACTACGGCGACGACTTCGAGGACCGCCTGGTGGCGAGCGGGCTGTCCATCGAGCGCGTGTCGCCGCGGTCCTTGCTCGGCGAGGACATGTCGACCTGGCTGCACGTGAACCCCGACGAGCTGGTCTGGATCGCCCGCAGTCGGGCCGGGGCATCGGTGCCCGGCCGCGGACTCGCCGCGCCCACCGCGCTCACGCGCACCATGAGTGACCTGATCGGCGAGCTGACGCTAGTGCACACCCGACTGCGTGAGACGCGTGGCGAGGTCCGCAGGCTGAGGACCTCGCAGCCGCCAGCGCCGCGCACCACCGATGCCGACACAGCCGATTCCGCCGCAATGCCCGCGCCGGTACGCCACGCAGGACGGGCTGCTCGACGCGTGGGCGGTCGGGTCGTCCGCGGCGCCAAGCGCCGACTCGACCGCCGCTGACCAGGCTCAGGCGTCGCCGCGCCGCACGATGCGCCGGGCGCGGCGCACCGGACCCAAGACCCACCTGCCGACGCGCCACTGCCACGAGCCGCGGATTCGCCCCAGCTCGGTGTCGCGCGCGCGGAGCCTGCTCTCGGCCCGCCCGAGGCGATGCTCGAGCCGGGCGATCCGGTCGCGGCGGCGCCGCAGCCTCTGGTGCGCCTGGTGCAGCTGGCCACGCAGGCGGACCTCCGCGGCGAGCCAGTCGGGCATGTCGACGTCAGGGACGGGCTCGTCGCGCAGCAGGTCGCTCCAGTCCTCGCCGGCCGGGAGCTGGCGCAGCACCACGAAGAACTCGAGCTCGTCCTGCCGCGTCTCGGTGTAGGTCTCGACCCTCCACCGGCTGAGGCCGAGAGCGCGCAGCTCGACGAGCTGCTCGACCAGGGAACCAGGGGTGAAGGTCCAGACGTGGGCGTCGACGTACTCGCCCGATCGCGCGAGGTCGACCTGTTCGACGACCTGGTCGAGGGAGTAGATCCGACGGTCGTAGCCGGGCGGGCGCCCGGCCCAGGCTTCCTTGACATCGGTGACGGCGTGACCGCGTTTGTAGTCGAAGACGGCGCGCACCGACGGCACGGTCTCGCCGAGCTCATGGCTCTGGATCAGCTGACCGGTGGTGGTGCCAGGTCGGTGCACGTCGAAGCAGTACCGGCGGTCGGGCACCACGAGCACCAGTGCGCCGCCGGGGGCCGTGACCTCGGCGACCTGGGCCAGCCAGCCGATGACGTCGGGCACGTGCTCGATGACGTGGGAGGCCATCACCCAGTCGAATCCTGCCGCCGTGCCGACGGCCTCGGGGATGGTGCGCACGCGCCCGTCGTGCAGCAGGACGTGGTCGATCTCGGGGATGAGCTCGGGTCTGACGCGCGTGGCCGGCATAGTTGCGCACGAGCTGGTCGCGGTCGAACACGTCGAGGTAGCTCACTGCCGCGTGCTCGCGGGCGATCGACACGTTGTGCAGCGGGCCGATCTCGAGGCCGCGGCCCACGGAGAAGTCGTGAAGATCCCACAGCCGCCGCTGGCGGTGATTCAGCCGGTCGGGACGCACGCCGGAAGCGTAGTCGTCCCTCACCGACGTGCCGCGCGTACGGCGAGCGCGGCCTCGAGGAGGGTGCCCGACCTGGCATCGAACGAGTGCTCGCTCGCGACCCGCTGGGCCGCCTCGAGTCGCTGGTCGCCCATCGGGAAGATCGACGCGCGGTCCTCGGCGAGGCGCTTGAGTCCCTCGGCCCCCTCGTAGGTCTGCACGAGCCCGTGGAACAAGGCGTCGAGGTCGACGCCCGGCAGTGCGTCGCTTGCGACGCGGGCACCGGAGGCCGCCGCGTCCATCAACCGGTTCGACACGAAGCCGCTCAGTCGCATGTCGTCCCAATGGTCGTTGAGCACCAGCCCCGCCGCTCCGTAGAGGGCACCGAGCTGGTCGTTGGCGATGAACGTCGACGTCACGGAGTCCTCCCCGATGATGTCCTCCCAGCCGGATCCGTAGACCGCGACGGGGAGGCCCGCCGTTCGCGCGTGGAGGAGCGAGGACCGATAGATCTTGCGGGAGTTCCCGACGAAGACGACCTCGTCCCCGGTGTCGAACCTCGCCGGATCTGGCCGGAACCGCTCCGGGTCGGTCGCTTGCAGCAACGGAGTGATGGCAAGGGACCACTCGGCGGCGCGACGGGCCGACCACTCGTGGCTCGCGGCGAAGACGACGTCGAAGCTGGCCGCCTCGGCACGAGTCACCAGGTCGGGGTGGCTGATGATCCACTCGAGGTTGATCACGCCCGGTCGTCCGCGGACCGGGTCGAGCCCGCGGAGGGCCAGGACGACGTCGTCGAGACCTCGACTCGCCCGGTGCCGCTGCTCACGGTCGTCGACCGTCACGTGCTGCCCGCGTCGTCGAAGAGCGTCTGCCAGCGCATGGCCGAAGTAGACATCGCCCCACCAGGCGCCCGCCGGCCCGGGCGGTGAGGCCAGGTCGATGGTCCAGCGCAGGCACGGCACGCCCTCGGTGATCCGGTCCGCGCGACCGGTCCACCGCAGGCGCGGGCGCGGTACCAGCACGGGGTGGTCGTTGGGAGCCGGCACGGGCTGGTCAGCGGTGTCGTAGTCGTAGCCGTCGACCGTGAACCCGGCGCTGTGCCAGGCGGCCGCCGAGAGCTCCTGAGCAGGGGCGCCGGCCCGGCCGAGATCGGCCCAGCGGTCGAGGAACCGGGCATGGTCACCGGCCACCGGCGGTGCCGCTGCTGCGCGGTCCTGGCGACGATGGACCCGGGCCGCCGGGACGAGTGCCGTGACGCCGCTCGTCGCCTCGGCGATGCGCATGGACAGGTCGGCCTCGAGCAGCGGAGCATCGGCGAGCGGGTCGAAGCCACCGACCGAGGCCACCAGGTCGGTGTCGACCGCGATGATCTCGCCACGAGCCTGGGGGAGCGGCACGACCTCGGGGAGGTCGTCGAGGTCACTGGCCGGGTGACCGGCCAGGAACGGAACGGGCCAGGGTGTCCCGGGCGCGACGGTGGCCCCCGCCTGCTCGACGAGCCCGCCCCGGTCGACGATGGCCGGGATCGCCACGGCCGTCGTGTCGGACAGGCTCGAGGCCAGTCGGTCGACGATCTCGGCCTCGACCCGGAGCCCGGTCGGCTGGAGGACTACCACGGCGCGTGATCCGGCTGCGGCAGCCATCGTCACGTTGGTCGTCACGGCCGTGCCGCGATCGACCTGGAGGCGCACCATCCGGGCGTTCCCGGCTGCGTGCAGCATGGCTGCCAGAGCGACGTGCCGCCAGCGCGAGAGCCTCACCACGCCCACGACGACGTCGAGGTCGTCGCGACCGGCGAAGGACGTGAGCCACGGTTCGACCGCACGGACCGAGGCCGGGTCGACGAGGCAGACCGAAACGACGTCGTCGCGGCGGCGTCCGGGATGTGCGTGCACCTGCGAGAGGTGCTGGGAGGCGATCACCGACAACCACTCGAACGGTTCGGTGGTGCTGATGCGCGGGTGACCGTCGTCCTCCTCGTCGGCGTAGTCGACGCCGACGTAGGGGACGAGGTGCAGCGGGTGGCGCTCGGCCAGTCGGAGCACGAGGTCCCAGTCGACACCGCGCCGCAGCGTCTCGTCGAACCCGCCGATCTCGACCAACACGTCCCGTCGGACCACCAGGACGTTGAGGTCGACGTGGTTCGAGACCAGCAGATCGTCGTGGGTTCCCTCGTAGGCCCGGTAGTACTCGGCCCCGTCCTGGGTCGCCCGCAAGGCGGCGTGGGCCATTGGATGGCTGTCCGTGACCATCTCGTCGACCATGAACGTCAAGAAGTCGCGACGCCAGGCGTTGTCGGTGTCGAGGAAGGCGACCAGCTCTCCGCGCGCACGCCCGAGCCCGATGTTGCGTGCCTTGCACACGCCGCCGTGGTCGGCCCTGACGAGCACGACCCTCGCGTCGAAGGCGGCGATGCCGGTCACGATCGCCGGACCGTCGTCGTCTGAGCCGTCGTCGACCACGATCAGCTCCCAGTCGGCGAACGTCTGGGACTGCACCGACTCGATGGCACGGCGCACTGTCGCGGCGCGGTTCCACATCGGCATCACGATGCTCACGCGCGGGGCGTCGGACGCCTCAAGGTCTCGAGCCGGGACGGGCGGCCGGACAGGCTCTGGCGGCATCGCGTCGGTCTTGCGCGGTGCGAACCGCAGGGCGTGGTCGGCGCGCCACTCGGCGGCCGCGGTCAGGCTCACCGTACGCAGCTCGCCGAGCGTCGTGGGCCGGTAGCCCGGGGGGACCGGGAGCTCGGAGTCGTCGTCGGCCTGCTCCAGCCACGCCACGACGGGTCCGAACCTGTGGTCGAACAGGCCCTCGTCGCGTCGGCGGAGCACGTCGAGGTCGACCAGGGGGTGCGGAGATGCCTTGCTGTGGATGCCGCGCCGTCGCAGGTACCACCCGAGCGCGTCACGTCCGGCGGGGGGCCGACCGAAGCCGACGCCGATGTAGTCGGCGAGGAAGAGCGGGTGTGGGCTGCAGTCATCGGCGCCCAGGTAGGCCTCGAGCGCGTCGTCGACGGTCGCGAAGCGTCGTCCGAGCTGGGCTTCGACCCACGACTGGTCGAAGAGCGCGATGGAGCCGATCAGCTCGCGGAAGACCACGCCGATCTCGCGAGACCCGTCGTCGTTCGCGGGCGCCGTCGCGTCGCGCCCCGGTCGTCGGGACGCCGCGGCACGTCGGGCGCGCCGCGCCCATGCGTTGAGATCACCAGCCACGGCGATACTCCACCAGACGGCGCAGCGGGCGGAGCGCCGGGGGCGTCGGTCGCAGCTGCTCGTCGGCTCGCGTGGGATAGAGGGGCGCCGTCTCGGTGAGCATCTCTCGCACACCGGCGAAAGAGCTGGCGTAGACGCGCTCGCACGACCTGAGGAGCCGATCGGCGCCCAGGCCGTACGGGTCGTAGCGCAGGGTGTCGATCTTGACCACGGGCAGACGCCCGCCGTCGAGCGCCGAGTCGGCCAGCCCGATCGCCGGGTTCCAGGGCGCGCGCGCGGTGTTCCACAGGTGCTTGACGGTGCGTCGGCGACCCGTCGGCCTCTTCTGGCGGTGGATCGACCACCACGCCATCCTCCGACGAGCGAGTGTCCGCTCGGACGCGGTCGCCTCGAAGTAGGGCTTCCAGCGGAAGCCGCCGGCCTCGAGTGCCTCCGTGAGCCCGATCTCGTAGCGGTAGATGACCTGGAGGCGGTCATCGATCGGTACCAGCGTGCGCCAGAAGTCGGTGAAGGCCGGCGACCCGACGACCCACGACCGGAAGCACACGAAGAAGCTCTGCAGGTGCGGACGGTTGCGGTCGGAGGCGGTGAAGCCCCAGAAGTCGACCGGCTCGTCGGCCATGCCGGCGAAGATCTCGTCGTAGGACACCAGCGGGCCGACGAAGGTGTCGTTGCACAGCACGACCTCGTCGTGGTCGCTGAGGTCGGCGCAGCTGTCGAGCCCGGTCTTGTAGCTGAAGAAGTCGTAGCCGAAGTTGGGGCGGACGATCAACCGGCACCGCTGCTCGAGCCACTCCCGTTCCTGCGGGCCGAGGTCCGCGGTCGAGACGACGACCACGGTGTCGAAGGCCACCGCCAGGTGCTCGACGTGACGGCGCACGTGTGGCGCCACCTGACCCCGAGGGTCGTAGTGCGCCATGATTGCGATGCGTGACACCGAGTTCTCTTCGTCGCTCGACACGTTGTCCTGACCCGGACGGCGGACAATTCGGGAGATGTTACGTCACTGTCCGCGCGTCGCACCCGCAACCCTGGGTGCGTCGTCGGGCACCGGAGGTCCTTGGTTAGATGGGGCCGCGAGCAGAGGCCGTCAGGAGGACTGTGGTGAGCGGTCAGGTGTCGAGGTTGCGTGCGTCGACGAGGTCGGCGCTCGAGGCGGTCGCCGATCGTGTCGACCCCAGGGGCGGGGCGTCTTCGCCCCCGCTGTCCCGCCCGTCGGCGCCGCGCGTGGCCCCGGCATTGCGCACCGCGCGACAACGGCTCGAGCGCGATGCGCTCGGCCCGGCCGCTCAGCAGGCCCTGTCGGAGCTGATGGTGTCCTACCTCGAGCGCACCGATCGACCGACCGAACGCGAGCAGCGCGCCATCGCCACGGCGTTCGACGGGCTGTGGAACCCCCGGCGACAGCCGGTGCCGGAGCCCCCTGGCCACGTCCGGGACACGATCCGTGACCAGTTCCACCGTCTCTACTACCACGTGTCGATGCGCACCTGGAAGGACACGTGGTATCGGGGGATCGCGACCTACAAGTGTCCGACCGACATGTGGGTCTACCAGGAGCTCGTGGACCAGCTGTGCCCCGGGCTGGTGGTGGAGACCGGCACGTTCCGCGGCGGTAGCGCGCTGTTCCTGGCCGATCGGCTCGAGATCGCCGGGCACGGCGAGGTGGTGACGGTCGACGTCGACGTCCAGCCCGACCGGCCGTCACACCCGCGTCTCACGTATCTCGAGGGCTCGTCGGTCGACCCCTCGATCGTCGAGCAGATCCGCAGCAGGATCGGCGAGGGTGAGCACGTACTCGTCATCCTCGACTCCGACCACAGCCAGGCCCACGTCGCGGCCGAGCTACGTGCCTACGCCGACATGGTCACGCCGGGCTCCTACCTGATCGTGGAGGACACCAACGTCAACGGCCACCCCGCCGCGCCCGACCACGGCCCCGGGCCGTGGGAGGCGGTGGCGGACTTCCTGGCCGAGGACGACCGGTTCGAGGTCGACGAACGCGCGGAGCGCTACTTCCTCACGCAGAACCCGTCGGGCTTCCTCCGCAGGCGTGGCGGCGACGGATGAGGTTCGACCCTCTGGGTCGCCGCGCCGCCGTCGACCTCGCGCAGGCCGCCGAACGCACCCGACGGCTGCGCCGTCGTAACCGACGGCTTTCCGGCCGCGTCGCGGAGCTTGAGCAGGAGCTGGAGCGGCGCCCCCCGGTGAAACCCGCGTCGACGGACTGGGTCAAACGAGGTCACCAGCGGCTGCATGCCATCCACCACGACGGTGAGCGGCCGCAGGTCGTGCTCGTGCTCCACGGGTTCAGCAGCGCGGTGGTGTTCGCCGGCGTCACCACGGCGGTGCACGCGGCAGCTCGGCTGTGCCGCGAGCTCGACCGTCGGCTGCGTGTCGTCATCTTCGACACCGACGACGAGCCCGACGCCGTCCGATCCGCGCTCGCGACCATCCTGGGCTCGCGATCCGATCATGCAGACCTCGCGCGAGACGTGCGCGTGTCCACCCCGCATGCCGACGACGGGCTCGGTCATCACCGCGACGACGTCTGGGTCGTCACCTACTGGACCACGGCCGAAGGGGTGGCGACCCTGGCCGATGCCGGGCGGGTCGACCGACGCCGCGTCGTCTACCTCGTGCAGGACTTCGAACCGGCCTTCCACCCGTGGGGTGACCACTACGCACGTGCTCTCGCGACCTACGCCTCGGGCTTCCGGCTGCTGGTCAACTCCCGACCGCTCAGCCGCTACGTCGCCGACCGCACCGGCGCCGCGCTCGACCCCGACGCCGTCTTCGCGCCGGCGCTGGCCTTCGGTGAGCTCGCGGAGACGGCACGGCGGTGGCGACCTGCCGAGCCGGGCGTCATCCGGGTGCTCTTCTACGCCCGACCGAGCAAGCCGCGGAACATGTTCTCCACCGGCGTAGGGGCCCTGCGTGCGTGGGCGGCCGGTCTGCCCGAGGGTCAGCGTGCCGTCGTAAGGCTCGCCGGTGAGGACATCGCCGACCCGGTCGACCTGGGGGGACGGGCGGAGGTCGAGATGCTCGGCAAGACCTCTCTCGAGGCCTACTACGACGTCCTGGCCGACACCGACATCGGGCTGGCGCTGATGTTGAGCCCGCACCCGGGCCACCTGGCCCTCGAGATGCCCGCCGCCGGGATCCCCACGGTGACCAACCAGTTCGACGGCTACCGCGAGCCCTGGGTCGCGGGCCTGGACGTCGCCGACGCCACCCCTGCCGGGCTCGCGCACGCGCTGGCCGAGGTCGCGGGCCGCCTGCCCGTCGAGCACCGTGCGACGGCGTACGCGATGGACCTCGGCGGACGACTCGACGACGCGGTGTCGGCCCTGGTCTCGAGCATGGACGAGCCGCGGCGCTGACGACCCGGCCCCGGCCCCCTCGAGATCCTCAGCGACCCGCCCCGCGTGGCACTCCTGGCGTCGACCGAACGGCAGGGGCTGGTTGGATGGGGCCATGGAGTGGCTCTACCTCGTCATCGGCATCGCGGTCCTCGGCGTCCTCGCGGTCGTCGGCCTCGTCACCACCCGCGGGCGCCGGACGCCGACCGCCCCGCCGCCGCTCGACGAGCGGACGCAGTCCGGCACCGACGTCCTCGCCCCGCCGCCGGAGGTCGACGTCGACGCCGGGCCCGAGGCCCCGGTCGTCCAGCCGCCCGTCGAGGCGCCGCTGGTCGAGCCGCCCGCCGAGGCCCCGGTCCGGGAGCGGCCCGAGAGCACCAAGTCGCGACTCGTCCGGCTGCGCGAGCGGCTGGCCGGCTCGCAGGGCGGCTTCGGCCGGGGCCTGCTGGCGCTGTTGAGCCGCGACCGGCTCGACGAGGACACCTGGGAGTCCATCGAGGACGTCCTGCTCACCGCCGACATCGGCGTCGCCCCCACGCAGGAGGTCGTCGACAACCTCCGCACCCGTCTGCGCGTCGACGGCGCCGAGGCGGGCGATCCCCGCGCCGTCCTGCGCGACGAGCTGGTCAAGCTGGTCGACCCCTCCATGGACCGCCGTCTGCAGGTCTCCGGCGACGACGGCAAGCCGGGCGTCGTGCTCGTGGTCGGCGTCAACGGTGCCGGCAAGACGACCACCGTCGGCAAGATCGCCCGCATCCTGGTCGCCGAGGACCGCACCGTGACCCTCGGTGCGGCCGACACGTTCCGGGCCGCGGCTGTCGACCAGCTCGCCACGTGGGGCGAGCGTGTCGGCGTCGAGGTCGTGCGCGGGCCCGAGGGCGGCGACCCGGCCAGCGTGGCGTTCGAGGCGGTCAAGAACGGCGTCGAGCAAGGTGTGGGCACCGTCATCGTCGACACCGCCGGACGGCTGCAGAACAAGGCCGGCCTGATGGACGAGCTCGGCAAGGTCAAGCGGGTCATCGAGAAGCAGGCCCGCGTCACCGAGGTGCTGCTCGTGCTCGACGCCACCACCGGGCAGAACGGCCTCATCCAGGCGCGTGTGTTCCGCGACGTCGTCGACGTGACCGGCATCGTGCTCACCAAGCTCGACGGGTCGGCCAAGGGCGGCATCGTGGTCGCCGTGCAGCGCGAGCTCGGCGTCCCGGTCAAGCTCGTCGGCCTCGGCGAGGGGCCCGACGACCTGGCCCCGTTCGACGCCGGCGCCTTCGTCGACGCCCTCCTCGGGTGAGCGGCGACGTGTCCGTACAGTTCGCCGCACCGATGCCCGGCGGCCGCAGCCGACCCGGGGTGCTGACCGGGCCCGATCGAGAGGCAAGCCGTCGATGACCTTCGAACTCCGCTCCGTGGACGGCGGGAGGCCCCTCCGGGCGGCTGTGATCCAGGCCCACGGCACGCACGACGAGATCATGCCCTCGGTGTTCGACGTGCTGCTGGCGAACGGCGTCGAGCCCACGGGCTTCCTGAGCGACCGGCTCGAGGGCCGCGGCGACATCTTCAGGCCCTACACGCCCTACGGCGACCGGGTGCACTACGGCGACTTCACCGATCGCGACCACTGGCGCCGGGTGGGCGAGCAGATGGCCGACTTCGACCTGCTCGTGCTCAACACGATGGCCTACAACGGACCGGCGAACCTGGCCCTGGACACCGGACTACCGACCATCGGTGTGGTGCACAACCCGCCGATGATGCTCAACAACCCGATCAACGTCGAGCTCATCCGCAGCGGACAGTGCACGCCGGCCAGCCTGGCGCCGCACGTGACGTCGTGGATGCTCGCCCGCGAGCCGCACCTGCTCGCGAACACCGTGACGCTCGGCGCCTGGATGTGGCGCATGCCCCGCGCCGACGCGACCGCCCGGGCCGACCGACGCCGGCGCATCGCCGTCCCGGGGGCCGTCGACTTCGCGAAGCGTGACTTCCCGGCCATCGTCGAGGCGCTCCCCGGCCTGCTGGCCGAGCACGGGCGCGACCGCTTCGTCGTCTCGGTGGTCGGCGGCGGCCGCGACCGCGAGGCCCTCGAGCAGCTCGTGCACGAGCACGGTCTCGGCGACATCTTCGACTTCGCCCCCGTGGACGAGCCGGGCGGCCACGTGAGCAGCCACGACTTCTACGCGGGTCTCGCCTCGGCCGACGTCCTGCTCCCGCACCTGCCCACCGCCCAGACGTCCTACCGGACGTTCAAGATCAGCGCTGCGCTCTCGTGCTCGGTCGGGTTCGAGATCCCCGCCGTGCTCGACCGCTGGACGGCGGCGACCTATCGCGTGCCGTGCCGCACCTACCCGGTCGGCGACGTCGTCGCGGGCCTGACCCGGGCCCTCGAGCTCGACGACGACGACCTCGCCGGCCTGCGGGCCGACCTCGCCGTCGAGCGGGCGGCCACGATCGAACGGGCCTCGGCCGAGATGGCCACGGCCCTGAGCACCATCGGCAGCGCCCCGCCGTCGGTCGTGGCCGATCCGCACGGGCTGGCGGTCGATCCCGACACGATCCAGCGCGACGACCGGGAGGCCTTCCTGGCGTTCTGCGCAGCCGTGCTCCCGATGACCTACGCACAGCGGGTCCAGGACCTGTGGGCCCTGTGGGAGAGCGGGTTCAGCACCGACGCCTACTTCTGCGAGTTCGGTGCGCTGGGCGGACGCGACTTCTCCAACACCTACCTGCTCGAGCAGGTCGGCTGGACCGGAGTGGTCGCCGAGCCGCACCCGAGCTACACGAAGGCGCTCTACGCCAACCGGCGCTGTGCCATCTCCACCGAGTGCGTCTACGACAAGACCGGCGAGACCGTCGAGTTCCACACGATCAAGGGGCGCCCCGCGCTGTCGACCATCGGAGGCTTCGGCGCCGACGACCACCACCGCGAGGTGCGGGAGAACTACGTCAGCCACCAGATCGCGACCATCACGCTCCACGACCTCTTCGAGGAGGCCGGCGCTCCCGCCGTCGTCGACTACCTCTCGATCGACACCGAGGGCTCCGAGGTCGCGATCCTGCGCGCCTACGACTTCGCCGCCCGCTCGATCAGGCTGATCTGCGTCGAGCACAACGAGGTGCATCGCGACGAGCTCTTCGAGATGCTCACCGCCCAGGGCTACGAGCGCAAGTGGCCGGACCTGTCGGGTCACGACGACTGGTACGTGCTGCGCGGCTCCTACCCGCACTGGTCGGCGCGTGGGCTCGCACCCCTCGTCTCCCGGGTCGACGTCGTGGAGCCCTTCGAGCGCGACTTCGACGTCCGCGCGCAGCTCATGCGTACGCTGCGCACCGACCCGCAGGATCCCCGGGCGCAGCTCGGTCTCCCGCCCCGTCCCGAGCGGCCGGCGCAGGCGCCCGCCGACGATCGTGCATCGCGGGCGGTTGCGGCCCACTACCACCGTCAGCTCCTGGAGGAGCTCGCCAAGGCGGGCGGGGTGAAGGCGCGTCAGGTCAACGACCGCACCCGGCGGTTGTTCTACCGCATGACCCGCCGGATCTCGCCGAGCGTCGTGCTCGAGGTGGGTGCATTCGAGGGCCACTTCAGCGCGCAGATGCGCGCGGCCCTGCCCGACGCCTCGGTCATCGCCTTCGAGGCCAACCCCCACGTGCACGACCGGTTCCGCGACGAGCTGACTGCCCTCGGGGTCGACTACCGGCATCGGGCGGTCGCCAACCGGCCCGGCAAGGTGGAGGTCCACGTGCCACGACGGCAGTGGGGCTCCGCGCTTCAGCCGGTCAACCAGATGGCCGGTCTCCGACCGCGCGTCGACACCGGCCAGCACGAGGTCGTACGTGTCCCGACCGTCCGGCTCGACGACCTCGTCGACCCCGACGGCGACGACCGCGTCGTGGCCTGGATCAGCGCCGGCGGTGCGTGCCGCGAGGTGTTCGAGGGCATGGAGCAGACTCTCGGCCGCACGCTGGCTCTGTTCGTCCAGGTCGAGGCCGACCCGGTCTGGGAGGACCAGTGGCTGGAGGCCGACGTCGAGGCCCACCTGGCTGCGCGCGGGTTCGTGCTGGTCGGCGCCGACCGCATGCGCGGGACGAAGGAGCGCGGCCTGGTCTTCGTGCACGGGCGCCTCGCGCGGCGCCGTTGGGTCGCGCGTATGGCGGCCGACGTCGTCAAGCCCTCCGCGCGTACGGCGGGCGCACTGGCACCCACGCCCGACCGCTCGGTCGAGGTGCCGGTCCCGCGGACTCCTGCCGAGCGGGCTGCCCGCAAGGCCCGAGCCCTCGCGCGTCGAGCGCGCCGCGATGCCGCGCGCGTCGTCGGCGAGGTCAGGAAGCGGTGACCGGGCGGACGAGGTAGTTCGAGCGCGCGCCGCTCGGGTCGAGCCGCAGGTCGACGACGTAGTGCACCGACTCGAGCCAGGCGAGGAACTCCTCCTGGTTGGGCCGCTCGACCTCGACGAAGATCTCGGGGCGGTGTCGGCGGATCACGGCGTCGAGACCGCGCAGGACCGACATCTCCGCCCCCTCGACGTCGATCTTGACGAAGGTCGGCGCGATGTCGCCGACGGCGGCGTCGCCCCGGACCAGACGTACGTCTTCGAACCACTCCGGGTTGTCGACCTGGTCGCCGAGTGCGGCGAGCTCGTCACCGGTCACTACGCGGGACCCGCCGAGGTTGGTCTTCGAGACCCGACGCAGCACGCTCGTCGACGGGGCGTCGGAGAAGCCGACGCCGATGAAACGCCGGTCGACGTTGTGGCACCGGTTGTGTCGCAGGTTGGCCCGCAGGAGCTCGACCGCGTCGCGGCCGGGCTCGACCGGATAGATCGTCGCTCCCGGGATGCTCTTGGACAGGTAGACGGAGTGGTTGCCGACGTTGGCGCCGACGTCGAGGATGACCGGCTTCGGTCCGAGGCGCGCGACCAGCATCCGCAGCTCGTCGAGCTCGTAGACGAGGCCGCTGAGGTGGTGGCCCTGGATGTAGTCGCCGGGGTTGCCGGCGCGGAAGGAGAAGTACATCCCGTCGAGCCGGAAGTCGCTACGTCGCACGGTGGAACTCCTGGATCTCGGGCTGGATCGACTGGATCGGACGGAGAGGCATCAGCGCATCATGTCCTGTAGAGGTCGGACTTGACCCGTTCCACGACCCGGCGCGCTGAGCCGTCGTCGAGGTGGTCGAAGAAGATGCGCCTCTTCCACTCGTAGACGGCACGCTGCTCGTCGTCGAGCGGCACGGTGGTCTGCTGGAGGGCGACGACGAGCTCGTCGAAGGTGCGGCACAGGGGTCCCGGCAGCACGGTCTCGAGGTCGTAGAACAGGCCGCGCTCGGTCTGGGAGTACCGGTCGTGGTCGTAGGCGAAGCTGATCACCGGTCGTCCGGTCAGCAGGAAGTCGACCAGGCAGCTGGAGTAGTCGGAGACGAGCACGTCGGTCGCCCGGTAGAGGACCTCCAGGTGGGGGTAGCGCCGTGACGAGAGGTTGATCGGCCGCAGCGGGGCCAGCATCCGCGAGTAGGTGTGGGCCCGGTCGGCCATGTGCTCGCGCACGGCCAGGACGGCGTCGTTGGCGGCGAGCCAGTCACCGAGCCGGGCCACTTCGTCGGGCGAGAAGTCGTAGTAGGCGTCTGCCTGGTCGTCCTTGAAGGTCGGCAGGAACATCACGACACGGCGGCCGTCGGCCTCGTCGCGCAGCCGGTCGAGCGAGGCGCGCAGCGCAACGGGCAGGCGCGACTCGTCGCACACGATGTAGTCGTTGCGAGGCAGTCCGGTGGGCCACATCGCGGTCGCGGGCACCGGGAAGAAGGCGGCGTTCATGGCCAGGGTGTCGATCCGGCTGGACGTGACGACGACGCGCGAGGAGCCGTGGTTGCGGATGGCGGCCACACGAGCCGGTGCACTCAGGCCGACCGAGGCCAGGTTGAACCGCTTGAGCGGGATGCCGTGCCACAGGTTCACGAAGTTGTGCAGGGTCGGGGCGAGCTGCCACGGCACGTTGGTCTGCGGACCGTGCTTGACGAAGACGTGCCCCGAGCGCAGCAGGTGGTACTGACCTTCCGGGCTGCCGAGCGGGACGACGACCACGTTCTCGCCGGTGACCTCGACCCGGCGCGATCGGGTGAGCACGATCTTCTTGACCGACGGGTCGTCGCGCACCTCGTCGAAGACCGCGAGCTCGTTGCCGGCGAAGGAGTGGTCGTAGGCGCACACGGGGAACGACCACCAGTGGTCGAACACCGGCGTCTCGAGGTCCTGGATCCGGAACTGTGCGCCCGTCATGGGCAGGCGGTAGTCGATGGTCCCGTCGGCGGTGGTGCGGTAGCCGAGGCTGCGCTGCAGCAGGTCGTTGGGGGCCACGCGCACGAGGTGGCGTTCGATGGACTCGACGGGCGCGCCGGGCACCACGTCTCGAAGGCGTTCCTTCCAGCGCGCGAGGTCGGGCACCCGGTACGGGTTCTTCGCCAGCACGTTGCGCTTGAGGAGCGGGAACCCCTGCCGGAGCAGCTCGAAGCCGGTCTCGGTGTAGAGCGGGTCGCAGACGTCGTCGAGCCGGTCGGCGACGTAGGTCGCCTCGACGAATCCCGCCGACCGGAGCGCGTCGCTGAGGCCGACGTCGTACTTCACGTCGGACAGGGTCGGCTGGACCTGGTCGGTGACGGCGCCCAGGAAGGTCCGCAGCACCGGGTCGTCGAGCACGCGCCGGCGCAGGACGAGGAAGTAGCCGCTGAGGAAGGAGTGGTCGGCCGTGCCCCAGTCGCCCGGCGGCACCGCGTCGCGGTGGAGGGGGCGCCGAGGTCCGGTGCGGGGGTCGTGCCACGGGTGCTGGTCGATCGTGCGCCGAGCCGTGTGCAGGCTCCACCAGTCGGCGGGCGTGGCGTCCATCTGCACGAGGACGTCGTCGAGTGGGCGGAGCAGGTAGGTGCTGTCGTTGGCCAGCACCAGCTCGTCGTACTGCTCGACGAGGACGTCCCATCCGACGAGGTCGGCGGCGATGGCGTAGGAGCGGTAGTCGTGCCCACCGTGGGGCACGGCCCAGGCGGCCGCGACCACGCCGGTGAGCTTGGCGAGCTCGGCGTCGCTCACCAGGCCGGCCATCACGACGTAGACGTCGGCATGACGGGCCAGCTCGGTCAGGTAGGAGACGAGCTGCTCGTCGACGAGTCCGTCGGCGTCGTAGGCGGCGAACAGGCAGGCGCGACGGACCGAGGTGGGGTCGGTGGCCGGCGGGTCGGGGCGAGGCGGCTCGGGGCTCGGCCGGGTGGCAAGACCCTGGTGGACGCCGGCGAGCAGGTAGTGGAGGAACGGGTTGAGCGCTGTCGAGCGGGGGTCCAGGTGCTGCTGCCAGTACCACCAGACGTCGAAGTCTCCACGAGGGTTGCGCAACCACGTCCACCCGTGGCCGCAGAAGTGCTCGGCGCCACTCATCGTGCCGGCGACGACGCGTGGATCCGTCGTGGCTGACCGGTAGCCGACCTCGTCGAAGAGGCCCGAGAGACCGACGACGGCCGTGGCGCACTGGAGCGCGACCTCCCCGTCGGGCTCGACGGGCTCGACGGGCTCGTCATCGGACGACGCCACGTAGGCGTCGAGCCCCTCACGCAGAGCCGCGCGCAGCAGGCCGTCGGCCCGGGCGGGGTCGTCGGCGCGGGCGACGTCCCAGGCCTGGACCAGCGCCGTCCAACCGGGAAGGAGGTCGTCGACCACTCAGATCACCTCCGGCAGGAGCGGGCGGATGCGGTCGAGCGCCCGTTCGGTGCTGCGCCCGTCGGCCGGGCCGAGGAGCAGCCTGCGGGCCAGTGCGTGCTCGGGGCGCACGGGAGCGGTGAACAGCTCGTCGAGCGCCGCGACGAGCTCGTCGAAGTCGTGTGCGACCGGGCCGGGAAGGGTGTGGTCGAGGTCGAGCAGGAGCTGGTCGCCGACCTCGTCGTGGGCGAAGCCCAGCACCGGCCGTCCGGTCATGGCGAAGTCGAGCGCGGAGGCCGACCAGTCGGTGACGACCGCGGCGGCGGCCCGGAGCACGACGGCCTGGGACGGGTAGCGCAGGGGAGAGAGGTCGATGGCCACGTCGCCCAGCTGGGCCCAGTAGGGGCGCCGCAGGTCGCGGACGTCCTCGCGCACGCCGAGGACGACGTCGTTGCTCCGGGCCCAGGCCTGCAGGTGCTCGCGCTGGGCCGGGTCGAAGACGTAGGGCGAGACCGGCGACGGCAGCGGCGCGTCGGGCGCGAGGAGGACCAGGCGGCGGCCGTCGAGCTCGCGGGTGAGGCGGTCGAGCTGGGCGCGGTAGTCGGCAGGCAGCTCGTCATCGGGCCGCAGGAGGAGGTCGTGGAAGGGCAACCCCGTCATCCAGGTCTGGCTGAACTGGGACTGCCACTCGACCGCGAGGGCGAGGAGCCGGTCGAGGTCGGAGGCGACGAGGAGAGCGCTGACGAGCGCGGGCCGCTCGTCGTGCACGAGCTCCAGCGGGCCGTTGAGCGACTGGCGCGTGAGCTTCTCGGGCCGGGTGCGCTCGCTGGGTCGGATCGTGTATCCGGCGCGAGCCGAGACCACGGTCTGGCTCTGGACGAGTGGGGGCGACTGCAGCGAGTCGGGGCCCGCCGGCCCGAGGACGACGAGCCCCGAGCGCATCAGCTGCTCGCGTCCGCCGGGGCTCAGCACCGGCTCGACCACGACCGACCTGCCCGGCAGCTCGATGTGGCGGGAGCGGGTGAGCACGACCTTGGTGATGGCGGGATCGTCCGCGACGGACTCGTACACCGCTCGGCTGCCCTCGGGGAGACGGTGGGTCACCGGGTCGACGGCGAAGGACCACACGTCGGGCCGCTTGGCGGTGCGGTCGTTGAGGCGTCGGTAGGCCTTGCCGTGCACGACAGAGGGCGCCTCGACCGCCCCGGAGGCCGTCTCGACGACGGCCAGGCTGCGCTGCATCCGGTCGTCGGGGGCGGTGCGGCGCAGCGTGCGCTCGAAGACATCGACGGGTGCGTCGGGAACGGCCGCGCGGAGGCGCTCCGGCCACGACGCCAACCCCGGGATGTCGTAGTGGTTCTGTGAGATGAGGTAGCGCTTCAGGAGCGGGAAGCCCTCGTCGATCAGCCGGAAGTGCGTCTCGGTGAACAGCGGGTGGAACGGGTGGAGGTGCGGCACGAAGGTGTCGAAGGAATGGCCGCGCCCGACGAGGAGGTGGGTGAGGCCGATCTCGTATTTGAGGATCACCAGCAGCTTGTTGGGCTGCCGGTGCACCGAGTCGAGCAGTCGCCGGAACACGGGGTCGTCGAGGACGGGGCGACGGAAGGCGAGGAAGTAGGAGCCGAGGTGGAAGTCGTAGACCGGGTCGTCCTCGTAGCGGGCGAGCCAGGCGGAGCGGACGGAGTCGATCGGGATCGGCTCGGTGAACGCGTTGGCCGGGTTGTCGCGCGTGCTGAACAGGCCCTTCGTGGCCTGGAGCCCCCACCAGTCGCAGGCACGGTCGTGCATGGTGGCGAAGACCTCGTCGAGGGGGCGCACCAGGAAGCAGCTGTCGTTGACGAGCAGGACCTCGTCGTAGTCCTCGAGCCGGTGCCAGCCGACCAGCTCGCGGGCCAGCAGCGAGTAGGACCCGAAGTCGTAGCCGCCGTGGCGCACGGCCCACGCGCCACGCGTGAACGGCGCCAGCTTGTCGAGCTCGTCGGGCGGCAGGTAGCCGTCGCACAGGTAGTAGACGTCGGCGTGTCGCGCAAGCTCCTCGATCAGCAGCAGTGCGGCCTCGTCGACGACGCACTCGGCGTCGTAGCCCGCGAAGAGCACCGCCCGGCGGACGGGGGTGCCCGGACGGACGCCGGAGGCGAGCGAGCCGGTGCCGTCGGGGCGCGTCGAGAGCCCGAGGTCGCGACCGAGCAGGGCGTAGTGGACGAGGGGGTTGACGTCGTCGACCGCGGGGTCGAGGTGGTTCGCCCAGTACCACCAGGTGTCGAAGTCGGGGTTCGGCTTGCGGAGCATCGACCAACCGGTGCGGCAGAAGTGCTCGGCCGGTGTCTCGTCGCCGGTCATGGATGCGGCGTTGACCAGGGTGTAGTAGGCGTCGTCGACGAGCCGGGAGACGATCGCCGCCTCGGCTCGGACGCGCTGCGTCGGTGGTCTCGTGCTGAGGTCGATCAGGACGTCCTGGGCGCGCGCCGCGGGATCGTCGGTCACGTGGCGACGCCCGGCACGTGGTCGAGGTAGTGCAGCAGAGCGTTGACGGTGTCGGGCAGGTCCGGGTTGGCCTGGTGGTAGGCCGCCGCGTCGAAGTGGGGCCCGGGGTCCTTGCGCTGCGCCGCTCCCCGCCGCAGGTAGTGGAGAGCGGGGCTGAGCCCGGTGCGGATGACTCGCGGGTATCGCTGGAGGTACCAGGCGCCGTCGAAGAGGGGCGAGCTGCGCAACCGGTCGAGGTCGGCGGACTCCTCGGGCGTGGGCGGCCCCTCGAGGCCGCCACCCGGCCCTCGACGCGTGACGGCGGGTGCTCCGGCGTGGCCGCGGATCCGTTGCGGCAGTCGGCTGCGCCAGCGCGCGAACCGGTCGTGCTCGACGAGTGCGACGGCCGCCGTGTGCTCGGCCTGGCTGCGCTCGCGCTCGAGCTGCGAGAGGTGACGGTCGAGGGTCTCGGTCACGGTGTGCAGCTGACGCTGGGCCATCTCGAGGGGAGCCAGGAGCTCCTCACGGACTTCCTGCTCGGCGCGCAGCGCGGCGAGCTCGGCCCGGGCCTGGTCGAGCGAGCGCGACAGCGAGGACACCTCGGCGGCGAGGTCGGAGTCGGGACCCACGACTCGGTTCACCTGCCTTCCGTGTCTAGTTCTCGTCCTCGTCGGCGGCTGACGCTAGCACGCTGATCCTCGCCTGGTTCGGTCAACTCGGCGCAGCTCTCGACGTCCTCGACCTGACGCCGTGACCGTGGCCGCCGCTGCGGGGTCCGGGCCCGCCCTCCGCCCGCGTCGATCGCGCGGGAGCCGGGCGCCGGCGCCGCCTCGTTACCTGCGCGAAACATGGGGGCGCGAGACGTTTCCTGGCCGAAACGTGCGGCCGACGACGGTGAAATACCCGGCCGCGAGAGTTCCCTGCAATTCGGACGGGAGACCAGACGACAGCGAGGTCGCGCGTTCCCGTCCTCCCGAGATCAAGGTTCCATGGAGGTTCTGTGGACGGCTATTACGCCTTCATGCTGGTCGCGACGGCGCTGGTCATGATGATGACCGTGCCCGCGCTGGCGCTCTTCTACGGCGGCATGACGCGGTCGAAGTCCGTGCTCAACATGATGATGATGTCCTACGTCGCCGCGGCGATCGTCGGCATCGTCTACGTCGGCGTCGGCTGGTCGATGGGCTTCGGCGGCGACGGCACGTTCTTCGCCAACCCCTTCGAGCTGTTCTGGCTCGACGGCGTCACCACGGACAGCTACATCGGCGTGATGTTCCAGATGACCTTCGCCGTCATCACCGCCGCGCTCATCAGCGGCGCGGTCGCCGACCGGCTGAAGTTCTCGGCGTGGCTGCTCTTCGTCCCGCTTTGGGCGGTCATCGTCTACTTCCCGATGGCTCACATGGTCTTCAGCTGCACCGACGACTCGCTCATCTGCGGTCGCATCGGCGCCCAGGACTACGCCGGCGGTACCGCCGTCCACATCAACGCCGGTGTCGCAGCGCTTGTGCTCGTCGTCCTGCTCGGCAAGCGCGTCGGGTGGCCGAAGGACAAGATGCGCCCGCACAACCTGACGCTCACCATGCTCGGTGCCGGTCTGCTCTGGTTCGGCTGGTACGGCTTCAACGTCGGCTCGATCGTCTTCACCGGCGAGACCGACGAGGAGAACCTGCTGCAGTTCTTCTCCGAGACCGGTCGCACCTTCGCCAACACCACCCTCGCCACGATGGCCGCCATCCTCGGCTGGCTGCTCATCGAGAAGGTCCTGCACGGCAAGGCCACCTCGCTCGGCGCCGCGTCGGGCATCGTCGCGGGTCTCGTCGCGATCACCCCGGCCGCGGGTGCGGTCGACATCGAGGGCGCCGTCGCCATCGGCGCGATCGCCGGCGCGGTCTGCGCCTGGGCGGTCGGACTGAAGTTCAAGCTCGGCTACGACGACTCGCTCGACGTCGTCGGCGTGCACCTCGTCGGCGGCATCATCGGCACCGTGCTGATCGGTCTCTTCTCGACCGCCGACGGTGCGGGCGGCATCGACGGCCTCTTCTACGGCGGCGGCGTCGACTCGCTGGTCGACCAGGTCCTCGGTGTGCTGGTCGCGATCGTCTACGTCGGCGTGCTCACCACGATCATCGGCCTGGCCATCAAGTTCACCATCGGCCTGCGCCTCGACGAGGAGTCCGAGGTGGGCGGCATCGACCTCGCTGAGCACGGTGAGTCGGCCTACGACCTGCACACCGGTGTGGGCGGCGGCGTGAAGTCCAGCCTGACGGCCGGCACCACCGCGGCGCCGGGCCCGCTGACCAAGTCGACCGAAGGAGCAGAGGCATGAAGCTCGTCACCGCGGTGATCAAGCCGCACAAGTGGGAGGACGTGCGCGAGGCCCTCGAGACCTTCGGCGTCACCGGCATGACTGTCAGCGAGGTCTCCGGCTACGGCCGGCAGAAGGGCCACACGGAGGTCTACCGGGGCGCGGAGTACGACATCGCCCTCGTGCCGAAGATCCGCATCGAGATCGTCGTCGACGACGGCGACACCGAGGACATCGTCGGCATCATCGTCAAGACGGCGCAGACCGGCCGCATCGGCGACGGCAAGGTCTGGGTCAGCCCGGTCGACACCGTCGTCCGCGTCCGCACCGGAGACAAGGACGAGGCCGCGCTCTGACCGGCTGAACGACGTCCGGCACGAGCCCCCGCGCGACTCGGCGCGCGGGGGCTCTGCCGTCCCCGGCGATGATCCGCGACCCGTCACGTGTGGCGTCGGACGTCGGGGAGCCGGGTCCGGCAGGATGGCCACTGCCGCGGGTCGCACGGCGTCGTGCAGACGGCCCGCACCCATCCCATCTGGAGGGAAACCATGAAGCTCGTGACCGCGGTGATCAAGCCGCACAAGTGGGAAGACGTCCGCCAGGCCCTCGAGGCCGTCGGCGTCACCGGCATGACCGTGAGCGAGGTGTCGGGCTACGGCCGGCAGAAGGGCCACACGGAGGTCTACCGCGGCGCCGAGTACGACATCGCGCTGGTGCCGAAGATCCGCCTCGAGGTGGCCGTCGACGACGCCGACGTCGCCGCGATCGTCGAGGCCGTCGAGGTCGCGGCCCGAACCGGTCGCATCGGTGACGGCAAGATCTGGGTCTCGCCGCTCGACTCGGTGCTGCGGGTGCGCACCGGCGACCGCGACGCCGAGGCGCTCTGACCCCGCTGAGCCCCGACGACCGTGCCCGCCGCACCACGGAGGCCGACGAGCTGTGCTCGTCGGCCTTCGAGAAGTGCGGTGGGCCCGAGAGCGGCGTCGCCATGGTCGCCGTCGGCGGCTACGGGCGTGGTGAGCTGGCGCCGCACTCCGACCTCGACGTCGTGCTCGTGCACGACGAGGGCGTCGACCTCGGCGAGCTCGCCGAGCTGGTCTGGTACCCGCTGTGGGACTCCGGGGCCCGCCTCGACCACTCCGTGCGCTCCCTGCCGGAGATGATCACCGCCGCCGACGCCGACCACCGGGTCGCCTCCGGCCTGCTCGACGTCCGCCACGTCGCCGGAGACCCCAACCTGACGCTGCGGCTGCGCACGACCGTGCTCGCCGAGTGGCGCCGTGGCGCGCGCACGCGACTGCCGGAGATCCGCGAGGCGGTCGAGAGCCGGCACCGGCTCATGGGCGAGCTCGCGCACCTGTCGGTGCCCGACGTCAAGGAGGCCGAGGGCGGGCTGCGCGACGCGACCACGCTCCGCGGCCTGGTCGCCACCTGGCTGGTCGACGTGCCCCACACCGAGCTCGAGCGCAGCCGCCAGGTGCTGCTCGACGTGCGCGACGTCGTCCACGAGCTGGCCGGGCGGCCCACCGACCGCATCGCGCCCGAGATGTGGCCCGACATCGCCGCCGCGCTCGACCTGCCGGCGGCCGGGCCCGAGGGCCGCTCGGCCCAGGTCCTCGTGCGCGAGGCCGGACGCCGCATCACCCACCTCAGCCGCCTCGCCTGGCGCCGCGTCGACGGCGTCCTGTCGACGGCCACCTCGCCGCGCACCGCGCGTCGGCCGGTGCTCGAGCCGTTGGCGCCCGGCGTCGCCCTGTCGAAGGGCGAGGTGGTGCTCGACCGGTCCGCCGACCCCTCGCACGACCCGCTGCTGCTGCTGCGCGCGGCCACCGCGGCCGCCGAGCACGGCGTCGTCCTGGCCCCGCCGACCGCGGCGCGGCTCGCCCGCGACGGCGCCCCCATGCCCGACCCGTGGCCCGAGGAGGCGCGCCGGCTGCTGGTGCGGCTGCTCGCCTCGGGCCGCGGCCTGCTCGAGGTCTGGGAGACGCTCGAGGAGACCGGCGCCCTCACCCGGCTGCTGCCCGAGTGGGAACGGGTGCGGATGCTGCCGCACGCCTCGGTCATCCACCGCTTCACCGTCGACCGGCACGTCGTGGAGACCTGCATCGAGGCCTCGGCGCTCATCCGCGCGGTCGCCCGGCCCGACGTGCTCATGGTCGCCGCACTGCTGCACGACGTCGGCAAGGGCGGGCTCACCGAGCACTCCGTCGCGGGCGAGCCGATCGCGCGCGAGGTCGCCACCCGCATCGGCTTCGACGCCGACGAGGTCGGGCTGGTCGCGCTCCTCGTGCGCTGGCACCTGCTGCTCGCCGAGACCGCCACCACGCGCGACCCCGACGACCCCGCCACGGTCGAGCTGATCACCTCCCGCGTGCCGACCACCGAGGCGCTCTCGCTGCTCTCGGCCCTCACCGAGGCCGACGCCAAGGCCACCTCGCCGAAGGCCTGGACGTCGTGGCGCGCCGGGCTCGTCGTCGACCTCGCCCGCCGCGCCCACGCCGCGCTCGACACCGGCGTCGCGCTGCCGCCGATCACCACCGACGAGATCCCCGTGCCGCCGGGCCTGACCCCGGCCTCGGTGCACCTCGAGGTCGAGCGCCTCGACGGCGGCAGCCGGATCACCGCCATCGCCCTCGACCGGGTCGGCCTGCTCGCCGACCTCGCCGCCATGTTCGCCCTGCAGCGGCTGCCGGTGCGCGCGGCCCGCGTGTGGGCGCAGGGCGAGCCGCTCGACGTCGATCCCGAGGGCCCCGGCGTGGTCGGTGTGTCGGTGTGGGAGGTCGCCTCCGACGAGGTCGACCCCGCCATCCTGCGCACCAAGTACGACGCCATCGTCGGCGGCCGCCTCGACCCCGGCACCCGCTTCGCCGGGGCCGCCACCGGTGCCGGCGACCTCGCGCCCACCGTCGCCGTCCGCCCCGAGGCGAGCGAGCAGGCCACGGTGCTCGAGGTGCGCGCCGCCGACCGGCCGGGCGTCGTCTACCTCGTCTGCCGCGCCCTGGCCGTGCTCGGCGTCGCCGTGCGCTCGGCGCACGTCGACACGCTCGGCCCGCAGGCCGTCGACGTGTTCTACCTGCAGGAGGACTCCGCCGGCGCCCTGTCGGAGGTGCGCGCCGCCGCGGCCGCGCACGCCGTCCGGGCGGCGCTCACCGACGGCTGAGCCGGGCTCAGCCCTCGGTCGGAGGGACGTCCTTGCGGATGCGGATGGTGCCGGCCTTGAGGTCGACCCGCACCTTCTGCTCGTCGTCGTCGGGCGCGGCGAACATCTCGCCCTCGGTCTCCTTGGAGTCGAGGTCCTCCTGCATGCGCGCGCGGCCGGGGTCGAAGACGTCGAAGCCGCCGAGCGCGTTGCCGCCGGACGACGTGCCGCCCTGCTGGTTGCGCAGGCTGTGGTTGCCGAACCAGACGGCGAGCGCCGTGAGGACGACGAGACCTGCGACGGTGTAGAGGACGACCACCCCTCCACGGTAGCCCCTGCGCCGTTAGGCTGGGCCCTGATCACCTCCATGACGTGAGGCACGACCTGAACCGACCGACGGGACCCCTGTGTTCGCCACCCTCTCCGACCGCCTCGCCGACACCTTCAAGAACCTGCGGGGCAAGGGTCGGCTCTCCGAGGCCGACATCGACGCCACCGCGCGCGAGATCCGCATCGCGCTGCTCGAGGCCGACGTCGCCCTGCCGGTGGTCAAGGCGTTCGTGGCCGCGGTCAAGGAGCGGGCCCGCGGCGAGGAGGTCAGCGGCGCGCTCAACCCGGCGCAGCAGATCATCAAGATCGTCCACGAGGAGCTCGTCGAGATCCTCGGCGGCGAGACCCGCCGGCTCCGGTTCGCCAAGTCCGGCCCCACCGTCATCATGCTCGCCGGCCTCCAGGGCGCCGGCAAGACCACCCTCGCCGCCAAGCTCGCGCTGTGGCTCAAGGAGCAGGGCAAGTCGCCGGTGCTGGTGGCCTGCGACCTCCAGCGCCCCAACGCCGTCAACCAGCTGCAGGTCAACGGCGAGCGGGTCGGCGTCCCCGTGTTCGCCCCGCAGCCCGGCAACGGCGTCGGCGACCCGGTCGCGGTCGCCCGCGAGGCGATCGAGGACGCCAAGCGCAAGCTGCACGACGTCGTCATCGTCGACACCGCCGGCCGCCTCGGCGTCGACGCCGAGCTCATGCAGCAGGCCTCCGACATCCGCGACGCCGTCTCGCCCGACGAGGTGCTGTTCGTCGTCGACGCGATGATCGGCCAGGACGCCGTCGTCACCGCCCAGGCGTTCCTCGACGGCGTCGGCTACGACGGCGTCGTCCTCACCAAGCTCGACGGCGACGCGCGTGGTGGTGCCGCGCTCTCGATCCGTCAGGTCACCGGTCGCCCGGTCATGTTCGCCTCCGCCGGCGAGAAGATGACCGACTTCGACCTCTTCCACCCCGACCGCATGGCCTCGCGCATCCTCGACATGGGCGACATGCTCACCCTGATCGAGCAGGCCGAGAAGGCGTTCGACCAGGAAGAGGCCATGAAGGCCGCCGCCAAGCTGAGCGGCCAGGGCGGCGAGTTCACCCTCGACGACTTCCTGTCGCAGATGCAGCAGGTGCGCAAGCTCGGCTCGATGTCGAAGATCCTCGGCATGCTGCCCGGCATGGGTCAGATGCGCGACCAGCTCGAGAACTTCGACGACCGCGAGATCGACCGCATCCAGGGCATCATCCACTCGATGACGCCGGCCGAGCGTGACAACCCCAAGATGATCGACGGCTCGCGCCGGGCCCGCATCGCCAAGGGCTCGGGTCGTCAGGTCTCCGACGTCAACCAGCTCGTCGACCGCTTCTTCGAGGCGCGCAAGATGATGATGCAGCTCGCCAAGGGCGGCGGCATGCCCGGCATGCCGGGCATGCCCGGCATGCCGATGGGGGCCGGTGGTGGCAAGCGCGGCAAGGGCAAGCAGCAGCCGAAGAAGGCCAAGGGGCGGCAGCGCTCGGGCAACCCGGCCAAGGCGGCCCAGGAGGCCAAGGCCGCCCAGGAGCGGGCGGCGGCCGCGGCGGCCAACCCGTTCGGTGGCGGTCAGGACGTCGACTACGAGGCCGCGGCGGCCAACCTCGAGCTGCCGAAGGACTTCTCCAAGTTCCTCAAGTGAGCACCGTTCTCGTCGTCGACGGCGCCAACGTCGTCGGCGCACGTCCCGACGGCTGGTGGAAGGATCGCGCCGGCGCGGCCCGGCGCCTGCACGAGAGCCTCATGGTGGCCGCGATCCCGCACGACGTCGTCGTCCTGGTGCTCGAGGGAGCCGCCAAGGGCGGCGTCCGACCCGGGCGCGACGCACACGTGCGTACGGTGCACGCGACGGGCAACGGCGACGACACGATCGTGGCCGAGACCGAGAAGGCCGCCGGCCAGGGGCACCGGGTCAGTGTCGTCACCGCCGACCGCATCCTCATGGGCCGCGTGGAGCACCACGGGGCGATGATCATGAGCCCCACCTGGCTGCTGGGCGAGCTCGACTGACCTGGTCGGCGTCCGCCTGGGCGCCGGGCCGCCCGTCGGGAGGGCCGGTCGTCGAGGTGTGCCATAGTGCCTCGCGATGAGGCGAGACGACGTCGTGGCGATCTACGAACGGCACCAGGCCAACGCGAGCCCGGGGGCCGGGCTCGGGGCCATCGCGGTCGACGAGGTGATGTGGGTCCAGGGCCTCGTCGAGCGCCACCGGCCGCAGCAGTTCCTCGAGATCGGCATGGCCTCCGGCCTGTCGGCCGGGGTCCTCGCCCACGTCCTGGGTGAGCACGGCGCCCGGCACCTCACCACGGTCGACTACGACAACACGTTCTTCGGCGACCACACGAAGGAGAACGGCTACCTGATCGAGTCGATCTACCCCGACGGCCCGGTGACCATCGAGAAGCTGCCGTTCACGGTGGCGGCCGACGTCGTCGCCCTCGGCCGCGACTACGACATGGCGTTCATCGACGCCAACCACCAGCAGCCCTACCCACTGCTCGACACGCTGTGCATCTGGCCCGCGCTCACCGGGGCCAAGATCGTCATCCACCACGACCTGCGGCTCTACAAGGACCAGGCCGTGCCCTTCGGCATCGGTCCGAAGTACGTCTTCGACCAGTTCCCCGACACCGCCCGGATCCGGTCCGAGGCCCGCGGCGGCAACATCTTCGCCCTCGACCTGTCCGAGATCTCCCGCGAGCAGATCGAGCGCATCGCCGTCGACGGGCTGCTCCTGCCCTGGACGATGCGGACGCCCATGCCCGGCTGGATCCGCAAGAAGACCCGTCGGGTGCTGCGCGAGCACTACTCGCCGCAGGTGCTCGAGGCGTTCGACACCGGACTCGAGCGCTACAACGTCCCCTACGCCGTCGGCGGCCCGGCCCGGTCATGACCGACGTCCCGGCGCCCCAGCGCTTCCGCGGCGTCGTCCTGCCCGGCGAGGAGACCCGCGACCTCTACGTCGTCGACGGGCACGTCACCTACGAGCCGCAGGCCGGCGCCGACACCGTCGCGAGCGGCTGGCTGCTGCCCGGCCTCGTCGACGCGCACAACCACCTCGGGCTCGAGGACGGCGGCGCCGTCGACGACGACGAGACCGAGCGCCAGGCGGTCGCCGACCGTGACACCGGCGTCCTGCTGCTGCGCGACTGCGGCTCGCCCGCCGACACCCGCTGGGTGCAGCAGCGCGACGACCTGCCCCGGCTGGTCCGGGCCGGGCGCCACGTCGCCCGCACGCGCCGCTACATCCGCCACTACGCCGACGAGGTCGAGCCCGACGGCCTGGCCGAGGCCGTCGCCACCCAGGCCCGGGCCGGCGACGGGTGGGTCAAGCTGGTCGGCGACTGGATCTCGCGCGACGACGGCGACCTCGCCCCGTCGTTCCCGCCCGAGGCCTTCGCGGCCGCGATCGACGCCGCCCACGCCGAGGGCGCGAAGGTCACCGCCCACTGCTTCGGGGTCGACGTGCTCGACGGGCTGCTCGCCGCCGGCATCGACTGCATCGAGCACGGCACCGGCCTGCAGGAGCGACACCTCGACCAGATGGCCGCGGCCGGTGTGGCGCTGGTGCCCACGGTGCTGCAGACCGACAAGTTCCCCGGCTTCGCCGACGCCGGGCGCGAGAAGTTCCCGGCCTACGCCACCACCATGGAGACCCTCCACGCCCGCCGCCGTGCCACGCTGCTCGCCGCCCACGAGGCCGGTGTCGCGCTCTACGTCGGCAGCGACGGCGGTGGCACCGGCCGCCACGGCTACCTCGCCGAGGAGGTCGCGGCCATGGTCGAGATGGGCCTGCCGGCGGCCGACGTCGTCGCGGCGGCGTCGTGGCGCGGCCGCGGTTGGCTCGGCTTCGAGCCGTTGCTCAGCGAGGGCGCACCGGCCGACTTCGTCGTCCTCGACGCCGACCCGCGCGCCGACCTGTCCACCCTCGCCCGGCCCGCCTGCGTCGTCCTGCGGGGCCGGGTCGTCGCCACCCGCGTCTGAGCCCTCCGCGAATAGTTCGACACTCGGTCTACCTCTCGCGCTCGGCAGAGGTCGACCAGGTGTCGAACTATCCGGGCGGGGCCTGGGCGACGCGGGCGAGGGCGAGCCCGACCGCACCCATGACCTCGGCCCGGTCGCCGAGCTCACCAGGCACCACGCGGACGGCGGCGGCCACCTCGGGCTGGGCGTAGCGGTCGATCGAGCCGCGCACCGCCTCGACGATGGACGACGCCCGGCCCAGCGAGCCGCCGAGGACGACGAGCGCCGGGTTGAGGCTGGTGGCCAGGTCGGCCAGGGCGCGGCCGACGACGCGACCGGCGTCGCTCAGCACACGCCGCACGCCGGCGTCACCCGCGGCGTCGAGGGCGAGCACCCCGGCGATGTCGAGGTCGGCGTCGTAGGCCGGGCGGAGCAGGTCGACCAGGCGCGGCGCGGCGACCAGGGTCTCGAGGCAGCCGCGGTTGCCGCAGCGGCACACGGGACCGTCCTCGCCGACCTGCACGTGGCCGATCTCGCCGGCGTTGCCGGTGCTGCCGCGGTGCAGGCGGCCGCCGAGCACGATGCCGGCACCGAGGCCGCTCGCCAGCTTCACGTAGACCATGTCGGTGGTGGCGGGCGGCAGGTCGCGGGCGGCGCCGTGGCCGAGCTCGGCCAGCGCGCCGAGGTTGGCGTCGTTGTCGGCGAGCACCGGGGCCGTGATGCCGTGGGTGCCGCGCAGGTGCCGCTCGAGCTGGCTGCCGGGGTCGAGCCCCTGCCAGCCCGGCATGATCCGGTTGCTCACCCGCGTCGACGTGCGGTCGAGCGGCGCCGGCACGCACATGCCGACGGCGCCGACGCTCTCGGCCCCGGCGGCCGTCGTCGCCTCGGCGAGCATGCCGGCGGCGACGGCGAAGACCCGGGTGCCGCGGGTGTCGACGTCGAGCACGGCGACGTCCTCGTGCACCACGGTGCCGGTGCGGTCGGCGACGGCGACCCGGAGGTGGCCGTGGCCGATGTCGACGCCGGCGACGTGCCCGCTCGGTGCGCTCAGCGTCAGCAGCACCGACGGCCGGCCGCCCCCGCCCTTGTGCGGTCGGCCGCGGTCGCTGGTCTCGCAGACCAGCCCGGCCTCGAGGAGGTCGCCGACCAGGCTCGAGACCGTGGTGCGCGACAGACCGGTGGCGCGGGCCAGGTCGGCCCGGCTCATCGGGCCCTCCGCGAGCGCGGTCGTGAGCGTGCGCCGGTTGGCGGCGCGCAACCGGCCCAGGGACGTCACGGGGTCATTAGTCCATGCTCGGGAGGAAAGCGGAAGGACCGCGCGGTGGTCGGTCAGGAGCCCGGACGAACCACGCCTCCCCGCTACCGGGCCGGCCCGCCGCGCGGACGCGCCGGCCGGGTCGCCCACAGGATCGTGGTGACGAGCAGGACGACGAAGCCGGCACCGCCGAGCAGCAACGGTCCGACGACCCCGACCACGACGCCGGCCACGATGCCTCCGGTGCTCGGCACGCCGGCCACCCGCACCTCGGCGCCCTCGACGTCGGACTCGCACGTCAGGACGACGCCGCCGTCACCGGTCGTCAGCTGCTCGACCGCCGTCCACTCGTCGTACGTGACGTCGGCGGTGACCCGGCTGACCTCGATCGTCGCGCCGTCGGGCGTGGCGGCCGTGCACCGCACCGGTTCGCCGTCGCGCTGGTAGATCCCGCGGCGCTCGTCGGCCGGCAGGTCGAGCGTGACCGGGCCGTCGGCCGCGGCGAACACGGCGTCCTCCTGCGTGAGCGGGCGCAGCACCCAGACGAGGGCGGCGACGAACACCACCACGGCGAGGACCAGCAGGACGCCGCCGACGACGAACCACCGTGCCCGCGGTCGGTACTTCCGGCGCGGGGGCGGGCCGTACGCCGGGTAGCTCATGCGACCAGGGTGCCCGATCCCGCGTCGGTCCACGCGCGGGATCAGCGGTGCCGGATCCGCGCCGGGTCGGGCAGGTACTTCACCAGCGCGTGGTTGCGCTTGACCAGCTCGTCGTCGACGACGTCGCCGGTGGTCTTGTCGATGACGGTGCGCCAGATCTCGTTGTGGCGGTAGACCCGGTGCAGGGGGTCGGAGTCGTAGGTCACGAAGCCCTCGTCGCGGGCCTCGACCCGGTACGACGTCGTCGTCGCGACGTCGGAGCGCAGCTCGCCGCGCAGATGGCGCTCGTCGACCCACGTGCGCAGCTGGAAGGTCTGGTCGGTGTCGTTGCGGAAGACCAGGTCGACGTAGTTGTAGACGATCGAGCAGCCGACGCCCCACGGGAGCACGCGACCCTTGTCGGGGAACGGGTCGAAGGAGTGCTCGCTGCGCTCGACGACGGTGAGCGGCGAGTGCAGCACCATCCAGTGCACGAGGTTGGCCAGCTGGCAGATGCCGCCGCCGACCCCGGCGCGCGCGTCGCCGTTCGAGAGCCGCATGCCGTCGACGTAGCCCTTGCGCGCCGTGCAGCTGCCGACCACCTTGTTGAAGCTGAAGGTCTCGCCCGGACGCACGAGCACGCCGTCGGTGCGGGCCGAGGCGAGCCGCAGGTTGGTCACCTTGCCGCGCTGCAGGACCATCTCGTCGTCCGAGAGCTCGCGCATCAGCAGCGAGGAGTGCTTCTTGACCCGCACCGGCAGGTCGGTGTCGTCGCGGTCGCGGGCCCACGACGTGCCCGGGCGCAGCCACTGCAGGTGTCGGCGGGCCTGGTGGGCGCGCACGGCCCAGGGGAACAGCCAGGGGTGCCGCTCGGTCAGGCGGGCGGCGGGCGCCGCCGGAGGAGCGGCCGGCGTGGTCGGGGACTCGGCAAGCAGGCTCATACCCCGTCCGATGCCGGGGGCGACGGTTTGGTTGCGACTACCTCGCGAACGTCTGCAGCCGGCCCAGGGTGAGCGAGGCGCGCTGCAGCCGGGCCCCGACGGTGAAGCGGGCCTGCTCGCGGACGTCGTCGTCGCGCAGGTCGAGGAGGTCGACGGCGTCGACCGTCATCAGGTACTCCCAGCCGGCGCCGCGGGCCTGGTCGGCGTAGGCGGTGAACCGCCCGTCGGTGCCCACCGCGAACCCGAGCCGGGCGCCCCGGGCCGAGAGGTCGACGGTGCGCCGCAGGTCGCGCGGCGCGACGCGCAGCACGCGCTCCCCGTCGACGCGCAGGTCGACGTCGACCCGGTTCTGCTGGTGGACGTAGCGGGCCAGCAGGGAGGTGCGGTCGCCGATCGCGAGGCCGAGCAGCAGGATCGACCTGTCCTTCGGCGTGAGTCCCTGGAGGTCGACGAAGGCGCCGTAGGACCGCGACGCCGGGGCGAGGTCGGAGACGACCGAGAACTGGGCGGTCTTCGGCGAGACCAGCCGGAGCGACCGCGCGGTCGGGGTGGCGCTCGCCTGCCCCGAGCCGTCGTAGCCGATCTCGATCTCGGCGTCGGCCCAGCGCGCCAGGCGTTTGGCCTTCGGGTAGTCGCGCGGACCCGGCGGCGGCACCGGGTTGCCGACGTCGCGCAGGTGCGCCTGGAGCAGCCCGCGCAGGCGCCGGACGTCGCCCGGTCGGGCCTTTGCCAGGTCGGTCGTCTCGCCCGGGTCGGTGGCGAGGTCGTAGAGCTCGCCCGAGCCGTCGCGCAGCTGCATGACGAGCTTGAGGTCGCCCGAGCGGACGGCGGCCACGGGGGCCCGGCCGGCGAAGTGGTGCGGGAAGACCCAGAACAGGTCGTCGCGCCGGGGCAGCGGCCCCGTGCCCAGCACGACCGGCGCCAGGCTGATCCCGTCGTGCTGGGGGCCGCGGGTGCGGGTGCGGCGTCCGGAGAGCTCGAGCGCGGTGGGGTT
Organism: Nocardioides secundeburneus; assembly: GCF_039939255.1. Lineage (NCBI taxonomy): Bacteria > Bacillati > Actinomycetota > Actinomycetes > Propionibacteriales > Nocardioidaceae > Nocardioides > Nocardioides secundeburneus. The sequence goes on along the minus strand of NZ_JBDUUE010000005.1, from coordinate 377,646 downwards.
GATGTCGAGCGTGCTGACGGGCGTGTCGACCACCTGCGGGCCGAGCGATCCGTCGGCCCACGCCGCGATGAACGGCACGCGGACGCCGCCCTCGTAGAGCGAGCCCTTGCTGTCGCGCAACGGAGCGTTGCTGGCCGCGTAGGCGCCGCCGTTGTCGGAGATGACGACGACCAGCGTGCGGTCGGCGATGCCGGCCTCGTTGAGGGCCGTGATCACCGTGCCGACCTGGGTGTCGACGCTCTCGAGCATGCCGGCGAGCTTGGGGTTGTGGGCGGGGTCGTCGGCCCCGGGGCTCTCGGCGTACTTCTTCTCCAGTTCGGGCTTGGAGTCGAGCTCGGTGTGCACCGAGTAGTTGGACAGGTGCAGGAAGAACGGCTCGTCGCGATGGTCGTTGATGAAGTCGACGGCCTCGTAGCCGAGCCGGTCGGTGAGGTACTCGTCGTCCTCGACCCGGCCGACGGACGGCGCGAACTGGTAGGGGTAGAAGTAGTCGCCGCCCCCGATGTAGCGCTCCTCGGTGACCCGCACGTCGGTGAACCCGTGGGAGTAGGGATTGCCCGGGCGCTCGCGGTAGGGGCCGTCGTAGGTCTCGGTGAGGTGCCACTTGCCGATCAGCCCCGACACGTAGCCGTCGCCGAGCTGCTGGGCGATCGAGGGCAGGTCGGGGGAGAGGAAGTTGTCGCTGGGGTCGTCCATCGGCCCGAGGAAATTCGTGATGCCCGTGCGCGCGGGGTAGAGCCCCGTGACGAGCGCTGCCCGGGTGGGCGAGCAGATCGGCCCGGCCGAGTAGGCCTGGGTGAACCGGACCCCGCTCGCGGCGAGCGCGTCGATGAAGGGCGTCTTGTTGAAGGTGTTGCCGTAGCAGCCGAGCTCGTGCCAGCCGAGGTCGTCGATCGAGATGACGACGACGTTGCGCCGGCGCGCGCTCCCACCGGGTCGGGTGGCCTCGACCGGCCGGGTGAGCTCGGTCGGCGTCGTCGTGGGGCTCGGCGTCGTCGAGCGCGGGACGTCGTCGCCGTCGGGCCACAGCGCCGCACCGACCGCCACGCCGGTCACGCCGGCCGCGAGACCGCCCAGGACGACGCGCCGCGAGGGGCCGGCGGAGGCCGCTGGTGCTGGCCGGCGGGCGTCGTCGTCCATCCCGCTCCTCCTGGCTGGTCACGACCGAACTCCACTGGCTCGGTCGACTTTCGTGGCAGGGTGCCATACAGGCGGCCCACAGCCACCATCGTCGGAACGGTACGCCGCTGCCGCTTCCGATTCGGACACCAGGGGCGTGTCTGGCAAACTGGCTCGCTGAGTCCTGTGCGTCCGGTCCCTCTCACCAGGCGTCGGCAGGCCCACCGAAGGTCAGCCCGTGTGTTCCCCACCCGTGGTGACGCCTTCACCCACACACGAAACTTTCGAGGAGACACCACAACCGTGGCCGTCAAGATCCGTTTGAAGCGCCTGGGCAAGGTCCGGGTGCCGCAGTACCGCATCGTCGTCGTCGACTCGCGCAAGAAGCGCGACGGCAAGGTCATCGAGGAGATCGGCCTGTACCACCCCAAGGAGGACCCGAGCTACATCAAGGTCGTCTCCGAGCGGGCGCAGTACTGGCTCGGCGTCGGCGCGCAGCCGTCCGAGGCCGTCGCCAAGATCCTCAAGATCACCGGCGACTGGCAGACCTACAAGGGCATCTCCGGCACCGAGGGCACCCTCCAGTCCGCCCCGGCCAAGACGTCGAAGCAGGACCTGTTCAACGAGGCGCTGAAGGAGGCCGGCGGCGGCTCGACCGAGGCCGTCACCAAGAAGGCCCCGTCGAAGAAGGCCGAGAAGGCCGAGAAGAAGGCCGACGAGACCCCGGCCGCCGAGGCCGCTGACGAGGCGCCCGCCGTCGAGACGCCGGCCGAGACCGCCGAGGCGGCCGAGACCGACGCCGAGCCGAGCGCCTGATGCTCGCCGACGCGCTCGAGCACCTCGTCCGGGGGGTCGTCGACCACCCCGACGACGTCTCCGTGCGGGACAAGCAGCTGCGACGCGGCTCGATCCTCGAGGTCCGGGTGCACCCCGACGACCTCGGCAAGGTCATCGGCCGCGGCGGGCGCACGGCGTCCGCGTTCCGCACCGTCGTGTCGGCCCTGGCCGGCCGCGACGGGGCGCGCATCGACTTCGTCGACGTCGACCGTCGTCGGTAGCTCCACCTCCACGCTGACCCGTCGTCCCCGTACGGCGGGTCAGCGTCGTTTTCCGCGACGTTCCCGTGACGTCCGCGGTGTCGTCCTAGCTTCGAGGAGCACAGTGAGTTCGCAGATCGAGGTCGTGGTCGGCCGCATCGGCAAGCCGCACGGCATCCGCGGCGAGGTGACCGTCGACGTCCGCAGCGACGAGCCCGACCGCCGCTTCGCCGTCGGCGCCGAGCTGCGCGCCGAGGCGCCGCGAGGCTCGGCGTTCGCCCCGCGCACGCTCACCGTCGTCCGCACTCGGTGGCACCAGCAGGTGCTGCTGGCCACGTTCGAGCAGATCCCCGACCGCACGGCGGCCGAGGGCGCGCGCAACGTGCTGCTGCACGCCACCGTGGCCGCCGACGAGACGCCCGACGACCCCGACGAGTTCTACGACCACCAGCTCGTCGGGCTCGCCGTCCACGACCTCGACGGCACGCTGCTCGGCGAGGTCACCGGGCTCGTGCACGGCGCGCAGGACCTGCTCCAGGTGCGCGCCGTCGACGGCCGCGACACGCTCGTGCCGTTCGTGTCCGCCCTCGTGCCCGAGGTCGACGTCGCCGGCGGGCGCGTCGTCGTCGCCGACCGGCCGGGCCTCGTCGCGCCCCTGCCCGACTGAGCGGGGCCACGGTGCGCCTCGACTACGTCTCGATCTTCCCCGACTTCTTCGCCCCGCTCTCGCTCTCGTTGCCGGGCCGGGCGGTCGCCTCCGGCCTGCTCGACGTCGGCGTGCACGACCTGCGCACGTGGACCCACGACCGGCACCGCACCGTCGACGACACGCCCGCGGGCGGCGGCGCCGGCATGGTGATGAAGCCCGAGCCGTGGGGCGAGGCGCTCGACGAGCTGCTGCCCGACGGCGGCACCCTCGTGGTGCCCACGCCGTCCGGGGTCCGGTTCACCCAGGCCCTCGCCCGCGAGCTCGCCACCCGCGAGCACCTGGTGTTCGCCTGCGGGCGCTACGAGGGCATCGACCAGCGCGTGCTCGACCACGCCGCCACTCGCGCCGAGGTCGTCGAGGTCAGCCTCGGCGACTACGTGCTCAACGGGGGAGAGGTCGCCGCGCTCGCGGTGACCGAGGCCGTCGTCCGCCTGCTGCCGGGCTTCATGGGCAACGCGGCCTCGCTCGTCGAGGAGTCGCACGAGGACGGCCTGCTCGAGTACCCCGTCTACACCAAGCCGGCCTCGTGGCGCGGCCACGACGTGCCCGCCGTCCTGCTCTCGGGCGACCACGCCCGCATCGCCGCCTGGCGCCGCGAGCAGCAGGTCGCCCGGACGGCGGCGCGTCGTCCTGACCTCCTCGGTGCCGTCGCCGCCACCGCGGAGTGGTCGATCGTCCCGGCCACCCGCGCCGACGCCGGCGAGCTGCTTACCCTGCAGCGCGCGTGCTGGCTGCAGGAGGCCATCGCCAACGACGACGTGGCCGGCATCCCGGCGCTGCACGAGTCCCTCGACGACGTGCTCGCCTGGCTCGGGTCGTGGCACGTGTGGGTCGTCCGCGTCGACGGGCGGCTCGTCGGCGCCGTGCGTGGCCGGCTGGAGGGCGAGGCCTGGGACATCGGCCGCATCATGGTCGCGCCCGACGTGCAGGGTCGCGGGCTCGGGCGGGTGCTGCTCGAGCACGTGCAGGCCGTCGCCCCGCCCGAGGCGGGGTCGTACGTGCTGTTCACCGGGCAGCACAGCCACGACAACATCCGGATGTACAAGAAGGCCGGCTTCCGGCTGCGCCCCGACCTCGAGGCGCCGCCGCTGGCGGTCGTGCTCACCAAGCGGCGCCGGATTTAACGCGCCCCACCCCGGTGTGGCAAACTCGACCCTCGGTCCGACCGGCCGAAGGTGCGCCCCGATCACACACCCGGGGGCACTGCGTCGGGCGCCTGCCACAGGGGACGCCTCACGCCGCCGGCCACCATGGTCGCGACCACACACCTGAACACCCGAACACCATCCGTTCCGCGGCTGACCTGTGGCAATCGCGAGGAGTCACCATGACCAACATCCTTGCCGAGATCGGCAGCTCCAGCCTCCGCACCGACGTCCCGGCCTTCCGCGCCGGCGACACGGTCAAGGTCCACGTGAAGGTCGTCGAGGGCAACCGCTCGCGCGTCCAGATCTTCCAGGGCGTCGTGATCCGCATCCACGGCAGCGGCATCGGCCGTACCTTCACGGTCCGCAAGGTCTCCTTCGGCGTCGGCGTCGAGCGCACCTTCCCGATCAACAGCCCGATCTTCGAGCAGATCGAGGTCGTCACCCGCGGTGACGTGCGCCGCGCGAAGCTCTACTACCTGCGCAACCTGCGCGGCAAGGCCGCCCGCATCAAGGAGCGCCGCGAGGCGTGACCGGGCTCTTCCCCGGATTCCACCGGGTGGCCTCCTAGGCTCGGCCCGTGACCACCGACGACGTCCCTTCGCGGCCCGCGAAGGGCGCGACGAAGCCCCGGAAGGACGCCGTGGACGACACCGCGACCGCACCCGACGACGCCACGTCGCCGAACGGTCCGGACGCCGTCGGGTCCGCGGCCGACGAGCCGGCGCGCGAGCGCCGGCTCGCGCTGTGGCAGGAGTGCCTGCTGCTGGTGGTGGCCGCCGTCGTCCTGGCCATCGTGGTCAAGGCCTTCCTCGTCGAGACGTTCTACATCCCGTCGGCCTCGATGGAGCCCGGGCTGCACGAGAACGACCGGATCCTCGTGCAGAAGTTCGGCGGCGAACCGTCACGCGGCGACGTCATCGTCTTCAAGGACCCCGGTGGCTGGCTCGGCAACACCGACGCCGACACCAACCCGTTGCAGGACATGTTCTCGGCGGTCGGGCTCTACCCCGAGGGTGGGCACCTGGTCAAGCGCGTCATCGGCGTCGAGGGCGACGTCATCACCTGCTGCGACGAGCAGGGCCGCATCCTCGTCAACGGCGTGCCCCTCGACGAGGACGCCTACATCGCGCCACGTCCCGAGGGCGTCACCTGCAACGGGCCGATGATCCCCTGCGACTGGTCGGCCGGCCCCGTGCCCGCGGGCAAGGTCTTCGTGATGGGCGACAACCGATCCGACTCCGCCGACTCGACCGTGCACCTGTGCCGGGCCGACGAGGTCGACTGCGCCCGCGACCCGTTCGTCGACGACGACCTCGTGGTCGGCAAGGTCTTCATGGTGGCGTGGCCGCTGGGCCACCTCGGCCTGGTCGGCACCCCCGACGAGCTCGCCGACGTCCCCGCCGCCGACTGAGCACGCACCGGGCGTGAGCACCCTCCCGCGTGGCCTCAGCGTCCGGCGTGACGCCGGGCTCTACGGCTACGAGCGCGCGCTGCGCCGTCACGGCGCCGAGGCGATCGCCGGCGTTGACGAGGCCGGCCGCGGAGCCTGCGCCGGCCCCCTGGTCGCCGGCGCGGCGATCCTGCCCCCCGGCCGGGCGGGCGTCGTCCCCGGCCTCGCCGACTCCAAGCTGCTCACCGAGAAGGCGCGCGAGCGCTGCTACGACCAGGTCGTGCGCCGAGCCGTCGCCTGGTCGGTGGTCGTGGTCTCCCACGAGGAGTGCGACCGGCTGGGCATGCACGTGGCCAACATCGAGGCCTTGCGGCGGGCGGTCGCGCTGCTCGACGTGCGCCCCGACTACGTGCTGTCCGACGGTTTCCCGGTCGACGGCCTCGGCGCCCCCGGCCTCGCGGTCTGGAAGGGCGACCGCGTCGCGGCGTGCGTCGCCGCGGCGTCGGTGCTGGCGAAGGTCACCCGCGACCGGATCATGGTCGACCTCGACGCCGTCCACCCGGCCTACGACTTCAAGACCCACAAGGGCTACATCACCGACGTGCACACCACCGCGCTCACCGAGCACGGCCCCTCGCCGGTGCACCGCATGCGCTTCGTCAACGTGCGGCGCGCGGCTGGGCTCGAACCCCTAGAGTCGACCCCATGAGTGCCGAAGAGCTCGAGAAGTACGAGACCGAGCAGGAGCTCACCCTCTACCGCGAGTACCGCGACGTGGTCGGCATCTTCAAGTACGTCGTCGAGACCGACCGCCGGTTCTACCTGTGCAACCAGGTCGACGTGAAGGCGCGCACCGAGGCCGACGACGTGTTCTTCGAGGTCTCGATGTCCGACGCCTGGGTCTGGGACATGTACCGCCCGGCGCGCTTCGCCAAGAACGTCAAGGTGCTGACCTTCAAGGACGTCAACGTCGAGGAGCTCCAGCAGGACGACGTCGTCCCGCCGAAGCCCTGACCGGGCGCTCGACCCCGTCGTCGGGGACTAGTCCGATCGGCCAATTCTTGGCTAGTCACCTGCCCGGCGGCACCGGGGCGGCTTATCGTGGACGGGCGGACCTGGGGTGTCCGCCTCCCCCCACGTGAAGGTACGAAGAGATGATCGGTCGGCGACGTCGCGGGCAGCGGTCCGAACGTGGCGCTGCGGCGCTCGAGTTCGCGCTGGTGATGCCGTTCCTGCTGCTGCTGGTGTTCGGGATCATCAGCTACGGCATGATGCTCAGCCTGCGTCAGTCGATGAGCCAGGCCGCGACCGAGGGTGCGCGCGCGGCGGCGGTCACCCTCAACGCCTCGCAGAAGCAGACCGAGGGCTACGCCTCGGTCAACGACGCGCTCAACAGCTTCGGCGTCTCGTGCGCCTCCGGCACCCTCCGCAGGGGCGGCGCCAGCGTCGGGACCTGCGCCGTCTCCAGCCCGGGCGCCTGCACGCCGGCGGCCGGCGCCGGCATCCAGTGCGTCACGGTGTCACTGGTCTACAACTACCGCGACCACCCGCTCGTGCCGAGCTTCCCCGGTCTGGGCGTGGTGCTGCCGGAGACGCTGAGCTACTCCGCCCAGGCGCGGGTGAGCTAGGTGCGCCGCCGGCGCGACGAACGCGGTGCCGTCGCCCTCGTCACCGCGCTCGTGACCTCGTTCGTCCTGATCGTGGTCGCCGCCATCACCGTCGACCTCGGCATGCAGCGGGTCGCGCGACGGGACATGCAGTCGCTGGCCGACGTCGTCGCGCTCGACCTGTCGCGCGAGCTCGACGGGCGCACGGTCGCCGTCCTGACGCCGCTGCTGCCGACCCTCGTCGAGCGGTCCGTGGCCCGCAACGGCGACACGATCGGCGACACCCCGCAGGTGACGGTCGAGCTCGGCAGCGTCTCGACCGCCGGCGTCTTCTCGCCGATGACCGCCGGCACCCCGACCGCCGTCCGCGTGCGGGCCGCGACCAGCATCGACTTCGCGTTCGGGGTCGCGACCCGCGGCGACGTCTCGCGGGCCGCGGTCTCGACGGCGCAGGCCGGCTCGTGCCTCAAGCTGGGCTCGTACCTCGCCACGGTCAACACCGACCAGAGCGCGCTGCTCAACCCGCTCCTCGGGGGCCTGCTCGGCTCGAGCTTGAACCTGAGCGCCGTGAGCTACACCGGGCTGGCCAACGCGAACATCACCCTGGCCGAGCTGGTCGACGTCGGCGGGCTCGGCGTCGGCACCGCCGACCAGCTGCTCGCCCTGCAGAACGTCTCGGTGCGCGAGTTCTTCCTCGCCTCGGCCCGCGTGCTCGACGCCCAGGGCAAGAACACCGAGGCGAACCTGCTGCGCTCGATCAGCGTCGCAGCGGGCACGCCGACCATCAGGCTCGGCGACCTGATCAACGCCGCACCCGGCGACACCTCGGCCCTCACCGCCGGCTTCAACGTGCTCTCCCTCGTGCAGGGCGCCGCCCTGCTCTCGCACCAGGGCAGCGCGGTCTCGATCCCCAACCTCTCGCTCGGGCTGCCGGGGCTGTTCACCACCTCGGCCTCGCTCAACGTGATCCAGGCGCCGCAGGTCACGTGCGGTCCGGTCGGCACGGAGTTCAGCACTGCGCAGGTCTCGCTGAGGCTCACCACGCGCATCCCGGCCCAGACGATCTCGGTGCCCGCGCTCGGCACCTCCGTGACGATCGACGCCTTCGACGTCTCGACCAGCTTCGACCTCGGCAAGGCCATCGCCACCCTGACCGGGATCACCTGCTCGTCGGCGGGAGTGTCCAGCCTCCAGGTGGCCCTGCGCTCGGCCGTCATCGGCTCGATCAACGTCGCGGCCAACGCTCGCCTCCGAGCCACCTTCACGGTGCCGCTGCTCGGCGGCTCGGGTCTGCTCGGCTCGTTGCTCACCACCATCTTGAGCACGCTCGGGCTCGGCAGCCTGCTCTCGCCGCCGTCGATCATCCTCGACAACCTCGTGAGCCTCAGCGGCGGCAGCTCGGCCTCGACCTACACCCGCAACCTGACCCTGCCGATCCCCGCCTCCTACACGACGCCGGTCGGCTCCGGCAGCGGCGGCCTCATCGGCGCGGTCTACCTCACCCCCGTCCTGTCGTCGACGCTCACGTTGCGCTACCGGCCACTGCTCAGCCCGTCGACCGTCGACCGCACCATCCTGCGCACCGAGGGCCTGTTCGCCGACGTGCTCAACCCGATCATCAGCCAGGTGCTCAGCACGCTGGTCAACCCGCTGGTCAGCCTGCTGCAGAGCCGGCTGCTGATGCCGCTCACCCAGCTGCTCGGCGTCCAGTACGGCGGCGCCGACGTGTGGGCCGTGCCCACCGCCACCTGCGCCAACCCCAAGCTCGTCGGCTGATCGTCCGAGAGGACTAGTCCGTTCGGTCAGACCTGCCGCTGATCCCTCCCGCAGCTCGGTGACCGCGCCTAGGCTCGGCCCGCGGCTTCGGGGGGACGCGTTCCAGCCCTTCCCCGTGACCGGAGACCAGACCCCCGATGATCGTTCGACCTCGGCGCCGCTCGTGCCGGTCCCGTGACGAGCGGGGCGCGGTCGCCCTCGTCACGGCGCTCACGACCTCGTTCGTGCTCGTCGTCGTCGCCGCCGTCACCGTCGACCTGGGGGTCCAGAGGGTGGCCCGGAGCGACATGCAGGCCCTGGCCGACATGGTCGCGCTCGACCTCGCACGCGAGCTGGACGGACGCACCGTCGGCCAGCTCGCGCCGCTGATGCCCGGGTTGGCCGAGCAGTCGCGGCTGCGCAACGCGGGGACGCTCGGCGACGACCCCACCCTCGAGGTCGATCTCGGTCAGGTCTCGTCCGCAGGGCGTTTCGAGGTGCTGTCCTTCGGGACCCCGACCGCGGTCCGGGTCCTCGCCGAGACGACGGTCGACTTCGCCTTCGGCGTCGCCGAGGACGGCGGCGCCGGACGGTCGGCGCTCGCCACGGTCAAGGCCGGGGCGTGCTTCCGGCTCGGCTCGCTGACCGCCACGATCGACACGGCCGACTCGTCGGTGCTGTCGGCCTTCTCCTCCATCGTCGGCGACGCTCTCGGCGTCAGGATCGACGCGGTCTCCTACAAGGGGCTGGCCGACGTCTTCGTCAGGATCGCCGACCTGGCCGCCGAGATGGGGGTGGGCTCCGTCGACGAGCTGCTCGCCCTCCGCTCGGTCGGGGTGGGGCGCTTCTTCGCCGCGACCGCCCGCGTGCTGTCGCGCAGCGGCACGACGACCGCCCAGGCCACCGCGGCCGCGGTGGTGACGTCGCTGTCGACACGCGTCGCGAGCACCCTCACCTTCGACGTCGGCGACATCCTGTCCGTCGGCGGCCCGGCCGCGGTCAGCGCACAGACCGGGGTGCTTGACCTCATCACCGCGTCTGCGTTCGCCATCGACGGCGACCACCTGCTCGACACCGGGGTGATCTGGAACGAGCCGCACGTCTCGACCGGCGACGTCCGTCTCAAGATCGTCGAGGCGCCACGACAGGCGTGCGGCCTGGTCGGGCCCGACACGAGGGCGACCACCGCCCAGGTCCAGCTCGACGCCGACCTCGGGTTCAACCTGCCCAACAAGGTCGGCGACCTGCTCGTCACGAACGCCACCGACCCGACGACGAAGTCCGCCTCGCTCGCGGTGAGGGCCCGCCTGGGCAGTGCCAGCGGGTACCTCAGTCGTCTCACGTGCGGGGCCGCCACCAGCGCCGCCACCGCCGAGTCGATCGCGGTCCAGGTCACGACGACGTTCACCGAGGCGAGCGTCTCGCTGCCCTTCCGGCTCCGGGGCACCATTACGACCCCCGCGGTGGTCAAGGCGATCCTGCCCGCGGACCTCGCCGCGCTGGTCACCGCGCTGGCCTCCGTCGAGCTGACGCTCGACCTCGGTGCCACGACGGCGGGTTCGCTCGTCACCCCGGGGCTGGGCCCACGGGAGACGACGTACGCGGTGCCACCGCACACCTACGGCGAGGGTGAGCCGGTGCCGGGGAGCAGCCCCGTGTCGGTCCCGCGGGCCACCACGTCCGTCGCCGTCGCCTCCAGCACCGCCCGGCTCAAGATCCGGGCGGCCGGCCTGACGGTCATCGACGCCGCCGTCGACGTCGGCCGGCTCGACCTGACCTCGGTCCTCGCGAGCGTGACCAGCAGTGTCATCGGCACCTCGGTCAACGCCGTCGTCGACAACGTCAACGCCGTGCTCGCGCCGGTCTCGACACTGCTCGGCCTCCGTACGGGCGGGGCCGACCTCTTCGGCATCCCGCGACCGATGTGCGCCGTCCCGATGCTCACCGGGTGACCGTGGCTGTGGAAACGTCCCGGAGTCGTCCACAGGCTTCGTGATCGGCAGGTGCCTGTGCACAACCCGCCCTGACGGCCGATCGCCGTCGCCGTCCTCGACGACGCTGTCCGCAGGAGGTCAGCGATGACGATGGACAGCAGCACGACCCGCACCAGCGGGCCCGCACGGCAGGCGCTCGGCGGCTACGGCGAGCGGGTCGCCGAGCGCCACCTCGTCGCGGCAGGACTCGTCGTCCTCGACCGCAACTGGCGCTGCGACGAGGGCGAGATCGACCTGGTGTGCCGCGAGGCCGGCGTCCTGGTGGTGGTCGAGGTGAAGACCCGCACGTCGGTGGCGCACGGCACCCCGCACGAGGCGATCACCGACGCCAAGCTCGACCGGCTCCACCGCCTCGGGCAGCGGTGGGCGCTGGTGCACCAGCTCCGGCCGCCCGAGACCCGGGTCGACCTCGTCGCCGTCCTGAGACCCCGGCGTGGCGCGGCCACGGTCGACCACGTGCGGGGGCTGGCCTGATGCCCTACGCCTCCACCCGCACGGTCTCGCTGCACGGCGCGATCGGCCACCTCGTCGACGTCCAGGCCGACGTCTCGCCGGGCCAGTCCGGCTTCGCCATCGTGGGCCGCCCCGACCAGTCGCTGCGCGAGGCCGGCGACCGCGTGCGCATGGCGTTGGTCAACAGCGACTTCCCGTGGCCGGCCACCACCCGGCGCCTCACGGTGCTGCTCTCGCCGGCCGACCTCGTCAAGCGCGGGCCGCACTTCGACCTCGCGGTGGCCGTCGCCGTCATCGCCGCCGACGGCCAGGTGCCCCGCAGCGCGCTCACCGACGTCGCCTTCCTCGGCGAGCTGACCCTCGACGGCGGCCTGCGCTGCGTGCCCGGCGTGCTGCCCATGGTGCTCGCGGCGTCGGCCCGCGGCGTCCGGCACGTCTTCGTGCCCGAGCCCCAGGTCCGCGAGGCCATGATGGTGCCGGGCGTGACGGTCCTCGGCATGCGGTCGCTGGCCCAGGTCGTGGCCGAGCTCAACGGCGAGGTCGTGCCCGAGGCGCCGCCGGTGCCCGGGCTGAGCAGCTCCCGGCTGCTCACCTGGCGCGGTGAAGAGCGCCTCGAGGAGGTCGACCTCGCCGACCTCCGCGGCATGCCCGACGCCAAGTTCGCCGCCGAGGTCGCGGCCGCTGGCGGCCACGCGTTGCTGCTCTCCGGCCCCAAGGGGTCGGGCAAGACCAGCCTCGCCGAGCGCATCCCCGGGCTGCTGCCCGACCTCGGGTCCGAGGAGTCGCTCGAGCTCACCGCCGTCCACTCGCTCGCCGGCACCCTCGAGCCCGGCGACGGGCTCATCACCCGGCCGCCGTTCTCGGCGCCGCACCACGACGCCAGCAAGTCGAGCCTCGTCGGCGGCGGCAGCGGCCAGGTGCGTCCGGGCGAGATCAGCCGGGCCCACGCCGGCGTCCTGTTCCTCGACGAGTTCCCACTGTTCCGCCACGACATCATCGAGGCCCTGCGGCAGCCGCTCGAGAGCGGCGACATCACCGTCGCCCGGGCCGAGGAGTCGGTGACGCTCCCGGCTCGCGGCATGCTCGTGCTCGCGTGCAACCCGTGTCCCTGCGGCGAGTGGACGGCCGAGGCCCGCACCAACAAGTGCGGCTGCTCGGCCGCCCGGCGCACCTCCTACCAAGCCAAGCTCTCCGGCCCCATCGTCGACCGGGTCGACATCTCGCGCTACGTCGGCGCCCTGCGCCGCGACCAGCACGACGTCTTCGAGCCCGAGGAGCCCACGGCCGCCGTCCGGGCGCGGGTGGCGGCGGCGCGAGCCCGGCAGGCCGAGCGCTACGTCGACTGCAGCTGGCGACTCAACGCCCACACACCGGGCCCGTTCCTCCGCGACCGGTGGCCGCTGACCGGGGCCGGCCAGAAGCTGCTCGACGACGACCTCTACGGCGGCGGGCTGAGCAGCCGCGGCGCCGTCCGGGTCCAGCGGGTCGCCTGGACGCTGGCCGACCTGCGATCGGTCGCGACCGGTCGCGACGTCGTCCCGGGCGTCGCCGAGGTGGCGGTGGCGCTGCAGCTGCGCAAGGCCGAGCCGGTCGCGCTCAGCACCGCGCGCCGGAGGGCGGCCGGATGAGCGCCGAGGCCTCGTCGTACCCGACCGACCGACCTGCCGCGACCGAGCAGGAGCGGCTCGCGCGGGTCGCCCTCAGCCTCCTCGGCGAGCCCGGCGAGACGAAGATGACCGCGCTGGTCGCCGAGCTCGGCGCCGTCCACCTCCACGAGCTGCTGCTCGGTGAGACCGACATCGAGGGCCTGCACACCGACGTCGCCGCGCGCCTCGCGGCGCTCGACCCCGCGCGCGAGCTCGAGGTCGCCGACCGGCTCGGCGTTCGGTTCGTCGTGCCCGGTGACGACGAGTGGCCGTCGCAGGTCGAGTCCCTCGCCGGCGCCGGGGCGCTCCACGACCGGGGCGGGGTGCCGCTCGGGCTGTGGGTGCGCGGACCCCACCGGCTCGACCGACTCGAGCGTGCCGTGGCCGTCGTGGGCTCGCGCGCGGCCACCACCTACGGCGACGACGTCGCGAGCGAGATCGCCGCCACCGTGGCCAGCGCGGGCCACGTCGTCGTCTCGGGCGGCGCGATCGGCATCGACCGAGCCGCGCACCGGGGCGCCGTGAGTGCCGATGCCCCCACCGTGGCCGTGCTCGCCTGCGGCGCCGACCGGGTCTACCCGCAGGGGCACAAGGCCATGCTCGACCATATCGCCGCCACCGGGGCGGTCGTGTCCGAGGCGCCGCCGGGATGGGCCCCGCACCGCATCCGCTTCCTCGCCCGCAACCGGGTCATCGCCGCCCTGTCGCACGGCACCGTCGTCGTCGAGGCGGCCCTGCGCAGCGGTGCCCTCAACACGGCCAGCTGGACCGGACGCCTGCAGCGGCCGCTCATGGGCGTGCCCGGCCCGGTCACCAGCGCGGCGTCGTCCGGGGTGCACGAGCAGATCCGGCTGGGCGCGATGTCGTTGGTCACCTGCGGCGCCGACGTGCTCGAGCTGGTCGCACCCGCGGGGGAGCGTCTCGTCGAGCCGCGCCGCGGCGTCGACACCGAGCGCGACCGCTTGAGCACACGACGGCGTCAGGTGCTCGACGCGGTGCCCGCGGCGGCGGCCGCCGGCACCGACTCGATCGCGCGCACCGCCGGCCTCGGGGTGCGCGAGGTGCGGGGCGCGCTCGAGCACCTCGAGACGGTGGGGCTGGCCGAGCACGTCGACGGCGGCTGGCGGCTCACCGACGAGGGTCGCCACTGACCGGCGCCGCGCTCCCTACGATCGGAGGGTGAGCGAGTCGTCCGAGCCCGTGGTCGAGCCACTGCCCCCGGGCATGGCCGCAGCGCTGGTCGACTACGAGCGGCACCTGACGGCCGAGCGCGACCTGACACCCCACACCGTGCGGGCCTACCTGGGCGACGTCGGCGGCATCCTCGAGCACGCGCGCCGGCTCGGGTTCACCGACCCGGGCCAGCTCGACCTGCGCACGCTGCGCAGCTGGCTCGCCCAGCAGCAGACCCTCGGCCGGTCGCGCACCACGCTCGCCCGACGCGCCACGGCCGCCCGCGTGTTCACCGCCTGGCTGGCCCGCACGGGCCGGGCGCCGGTCGACGTCGGCTCGAGCCTCGGCTCACCCAAGGCCCATCGAACGCTGCCGTCGGTGCTGCGCGCCGACGAGGCGGCCGACCTCATCGCGGCCGCGGTGGCCGCGGCCGACGACGGCAGCGCGATCGGCCAGCGCGACGTCGCCATGCTCGAGCTGCTCTACGCGACCGGCATCCGCGTCGGCGAGCTCGTCGGGCTCGACGTCGACGACGTCGATCGTGACCGCGACGTCGTCCGGGTGCTCGGCAAGGGACGTAAGGAGCGGAGCGTGCCTTTCGGCCGTCCGGCGGCGCGCGCGCTCGACAGCTGGGTGCGGTCGGGCCGGCCCCGTCTCGTCGCGGAGGGTGCCGGCCCGGCGCTGTTCGTCGGCGCCCGCGGACGCCGGATCGACCAGCGCGCCGTCCGCACGCTCGTGCACCGCCGCATCGCCGAGGTGCCGGGCGCGCCCGACATCGGGCCGCACGGGCTGCGTCACTCGGCCGCCACCCACCTGCTCGAGGGCGGCGCCGACCTGCGCTCGGTGCAGGAGCTGCTCGGACACGCCTCGCTCGCCACCACGCAGCGCTACACCCACGTGACGACCGACCGGCTGCGCCGCGCCTTCCAGCAGGCGCATCCACGCGCCTGACGGCGCCCTCAGAAGAAGGACGGGACCAGGTCGACCGCACGACCGGCCGGCAGCTCGCGCCACAGCGGCAGCAGCCGCACGGGGCCGGCGTCGACGAGGCGCAACGGGTCGAGGTAGGTCTCGCCTTCGAGCCAGCCCCAGTGCAGGCACGACCGCGGGAAGCAGTGCGAACCGAGCAGCTCGAGCGTGCCGAGCGGGCTGCCGCGGGGGAGCGGGGCGCCGACCGTGACCGCGGCCGTGACCGGTTCGTAGGTGGTGCGGGTGAGGCCGTGGGAGACCACGACGACCCCGCGGCCGGCGATGCGCCCGGCGAACGCCACCGTGCCGTCGAGCGCCGTGCGCACGGTCTGCCCGACCTCACCGGCGAGGTCGACCCCGCGGTGCCCGGCGCCGTAGGGACCGTCGGGCGGGTCGAAGGTGGCGACGACCTCGGGTTCGGGGTCGAGCGGCCACACCCCCACCGGATCCGGGTCCCGGAGTGCACCGGCCGACACGGCGGGTGCGGCCCACGTCGGTGCGACGAGGGACACGACGAACGCCGTCACGGCGACCAGGACGACGGTGGCGCGCCCCGGGGCCCGGGTCGGGTGGGAGGTGGTCATGACGCCACCCTGCGCCCTGTCCCCGACAACCCGAACCCCCGCGAGCACCACCTGTGGAGAATTCGTCGGGCGAGGCGCCTGTGGACGGTTCCGGGACGTTTCCACAGCCACGGGCGCCCTCCGGTCGGGCTCGGCACGTGGCAATTCGGCTCCCGGAGCGGTACGCCGTAGTCTTGACCACAACCGCTCCTCGGAGCGGAATTCGCACGCCCTCACTCCACGAGCCCGGCTCGTGGGCGTCGGCCCTCAGTCCCGCCCGGGCAGCACCGCCGGGCCGGTCGGGTCACGCGAGGACGTCAGGGCCACGGGCACCCGCCCACGGCATCGAACTGAAAACCATCCGGACCACCACCGGTGTGCCCTGCTCGCGAGAGCGAGTCGCAAGGGCACGCGCACGGCGGTGCGTCCGACACACGAGAGAAGAACCACCATGGCAGTCGTGACCATGCGCCAGCTCCTCGAGAGCGGCGTGCACTTCGGACACCAGACCCGTCGCTGGAACCCGAAGATGAAGCGCTTCATCATGACCGAGCGCAACGGCATCTACATCATCGACCTGCAGCAGTCGCTGGCCTACATCGACCGCTCCTACGCCTTCGTCAAGGAGACGGTGGCCAAGGGCGGCACGATCATGTTCGTCGGCACCAAGAAGCAGGCGCAGGAGGCGATCGCCGAGCAGGCGACCCGCGTGGGCATGCCCTACGTCAACCAGCGCTGGCTCGGCGGCATGCTGACCAACTTCCAGACGGTGCACCAGCGGATCAACCGTCTCAAGGAGCTCGACGAGATCGACTTCGACGCCGTCGCCGGCTCCGGTCGCACCAAGAAGGAGCTCCTGCAGATGAAGCGGGAGCGCGACAAGCTCGACAAGACCCTCGGCGGCATCCGCGAGATGACCCGCACGCCCTCCGCGGTCTGGGTCGTCGACACCAAGAAGGAGCACCTGGCGGTCGAGGAGGCGCGCAAGCTGCGCATCCCGATCATCGGCATCCTCGACACCAACTGCGACCCCGACGAGGTCGACTTCCCGATCCCGGGCAACGACGACGCCATCCGCGCGGTCGGACTGCTGACCCGCGTGGTCGCCGACGCCGTCGCCGAGGGCCTCATCGCCCGCTCCGGCGCCAAGACCGGTGAGGGCGCCGCCGCCACCGCCGACGAGCCGCTGGCCGAGTGGGAGCGCGAGCTGCTGGGCGGCGACGCCGAGCAGGCCGCCGAGGCCGCCACGGCCGCCGAGCCTGAGGCCCCCGCCTCCGAGGCGACCGGCGCGTCGTCCGAGGGTGCCGAGGCCGCTGCCGCTCCCGAGGCCGCTGCTGCTCCCGAGGTCGCTGCTGCTCCCGAGGCCACCGAGGCCCCCGTCGAGGCCGCCGCGACCGAGGCCGCCGAGGCCCCGGCCGAGCAGGCCTGAGACACCCCTACCGTCCCGACGTACTCGAAGAGGAACGCACATGGCTTACACCGCTGCCGACGTCAAGAAGCTCCGTGAGCTGACGCAGGCCGGCATGATGGACTGCAAGAAGGCGCTCGACGAGGCCGACGGCGACTTCGACAAGGCCGTCGAGATCCTGCGGGTCAAGGGCGCGGCCAAGGCCGCTGCCCGGGCCGAGGAGCGCGAGGCGTCGGCCGGTCTGGTCGCCGCGTCGGGCAACGCCCTCATCAGCCTCAAGGCCGAGACCGACTTCGTCGCCAAGAACGAGGCGTTCATCGCCACGGCACAGCAGATCGCCGACGCCGCCAACGAGGCCCAGGCCGCCGACGCGGAGGCCCTCAAGGCCGTCGCTCTCGGTGACTCCACCGTGGGCGAGGTCGTGGCCGAGCTGGCCCGCACCATCGGCGAGAAGATCGAGCTCGGCGAGGTCGCCTACTTCGCCGGCACCACCACGGTCTACCTGCACAAGAAGGCCACCGACCTGCCCCCGACGCTCGGCGTCCTCGTCGAGTACGACGGCGACGAGGCGGCGGCCAAGCAGGCTGCCCAGCAGGCCGCCGCCCTCAAGGCGCAGTACCTCACCAGCGACCAGGTCCCGGCCGACGTCGTCGAGGCCGAGAAGGACGTGCTGACCAAGAAGACGCTCGAGGAGGGCAAGCCCGAGGCTGCCGTCTCCAAGATCGTCGAGGGTCGCATCAACGCGTTCTTCAAGGAGATCGTGCTGCTCGACCAGGAGTCGGTCTTCGAGTCGAAGAAGTCGGTCAAGCAGGTGCTCGACGCCGCCGGCACCTCGGTGACGCGCTTCGCGCGTCTCGAGGTCGGCGTGTAGGGAGCATCCCTCCAGGCACCACGACAGGAGCGTCGCCCGACGGGCGGCGCTCCTGCCGTTTTTCCGTGCCCCCGGGCCCGCGCTCGTCGGCTCGCGACACGTCGCGAGCTGCACCGAGCCCGGCGCGACGGACGACGTCAGAGACCGGTAGCCTCCCTGAGGACTCGGCACACCATGGAAGGACCAGATGACCGGCTACCAGCGCGTCCTGCTCAAGCTCTCCGGCGAGGTGTTCGGCGGCGGCAAGGTCGGCGTCGACCCTGACGTCGTCCAGGGCATCGCCAAGGAGATCGCGGCCGTCGTCGAGGCGGGCGTCCAGGTCGCGATCGTGACCGGCGGCGGCAACTTCTTCCGCGGCGCCGAGCTGCAGCAGCGCGGCATGGACCGCGTGCGGGCCGACTACATGGGCATGCTCGGCATCGTCATGAACTGCCTGGCCCTGCAGGACTTCCTGGAGAAGATGGGCGTCGACACCCGCGTCCAGACCGCGATCACGATGGGCCAGGTGGCCGAGCCCTACATCCCGCGGCGCGCGATCCGGCACATGGAGAAGGGCCGCGTGGTCATCTTCGGTGCCGGCATGGGCATGCCGTTCTTCTCCACCGACACCGTGGCGGTGCAGCGCGCCCTCGAGAGCCGGTGCGACGTCGTGCTGTTCGACAAGAACGGCGTCGACGGCATCTACACCGCCGACCCGAAGAAGGACCCGACCGCCACGCGCATCGAGCAGCTGACCTACGACGACGCGATCGAGCAGGGCCTGCGCATCATGGACCAGACGGCGTTCACCCTCGCCCGTGAGAACAAGCTGCCCCTCATCGTCTTCGGGCTCGGCGAGGAGGGCAGCATCCTGCGCGCCGTCCGAGGTGAGAAGATCGGCACGCTCGTCACCGCGGGCTGAGACCCGGCCCCACCAGACCAGCGACCCCGCGCCACGGCGCGACGGCGCGACCAGCGAAAGGACCACCCCGTGATCAACGACATCCTCAACGAGGCCGACGGCAAGATGGACAAGTCGGTCGAGGCGACGCGCGAGGAGTTCGCCGCGATCCGGGCCGGCCGCGCCACCCCCGCCATGTTCAGCAAGATCATGGTCGACTACTACGGCACGCCGACGCCGCTGCAGAGCCTGGCCTCGTTCACCGCGCCCGAGGCGCGGGTCATCATGATCCAGCCGTTCGACATGGGCGCGATGGCCAACGTCGAGAAGGCCATCCGCGACTCCGACCTCGGCGTCAACCCGTCCAACGACGGCAAGGTGCTCCGCGCGGTCTTCCCCGAGCTCACCGAGGAGCGCCGCAAGGAGTTCGTCAAGCTCGCCAAGGCCAAGGCCGAGGACGGCCGCATCGCCGTGCGCAGCGTCCGCCGGACGGCGAAGCAGAACCTCGAGAAGCTCGAGAAGGACGGCGAGGTCGGCAAGGACGACGTCACCGGTGCCGAGAAGCGGCTCGACAGCATCACCAAGAAGCACACCGACGCGATCGACGAGATGCTCAAGAGCAAGGAGGCCGAGCTGCTCGAGGTCTGACGACCCCGAGCCGCCCGACCGGCCGTGACGACGTCGTCCGGCACGCCAGCCTCCCAGGCTCACCCGCCCCCGAAGGACCACGGGCGGGCCGGACGCGACCTCCGGGCCGCAGTGCTCTCCGCGGTGGTGCTGCTGTGCGCCATCGCCGCCTCGCTGGCCTTCTGGAAGCCGGCGTTCATGCTGATCGTGGTCGCCGCGGTCGTGGTGGCGATCTGGGAGCTGCGTCAGGGCCTGCTCGCACGCGACATCGACCTGCCCGAGCAGCCGCTGATGCTCGGCGGCGCCGTCATGGTGCTCTGCGCCTACGCGTGGGGCAGCGACGCGCTGGTCACGGCCACCGCGGTCACCGCGCTGGTGGTGATGCTCTGGCTGCTGCGCCGCGGCATCGACGGCTACGTCAAGAACGCCACGGCATCGGTGTTCACCCTGGTCTACGTGCCGTTCCTCGGCTCGTTCGTGGCCCTGCTGCTCTCCGAGGGCGGGCGTGACGGCGGTGGCCTCGACAACGACGGCGTGCAAGGCATCCTGGCCTTCATCCTGGTCACCATCGCCTCCGACATCGGCGGCTACATCGCCGGGGTGCTGTTCGGCAGGCACCCGATGGCGCCGGTCATCTCGCCGAAGAAGTCGTGGGAGGGCTTCGCGGGCTCGGCGGTCGCGTGCCTGGTGGCCGGCTGGCTGCTCGTGGTCTACCTGCTCGAGGGCGAGTGGTGGGTCGGGCTGTGCCTGGGCCTCATCGCGGTCGTGATGGCCACGCTCGGCGACCTGTGCGAGTCGGTGATCAAGCGCGACCTCGGCATCAAGGACATGAGCCAGGTCATCCCCGGACACGGCGGGCTCATGGACCGTCTCGACTCCCTCCTCGCCACGATCGCCCCGATCTGGCTGCTGCTGCACTACCTCGCCTTCGCCTGACGCCTCCCTCGCACAGGTGACCTTCGCGGCGGATCCGCCGTGGGATGTGGACGAGCCGCATACGATCGACCCCGATGAGCACCGACGAGAGCGTCCGCGCCGAGCCTGCGGACGACGCGACCCCGGACGACGACGACCCGGCGTCCGGTCGTCGCCGTGGGCGCAGGCGTCGCGCGCGACGCGACGACGTCGCCACGGTGCCGGTCGCGGCCACGTCGGGCGACGACGCGACGTCCGACGCACCGGTGTTCGTGAGCACCGCCACCGACGCGGGCTCCGAGCACGACGAGACGTCGTCCGGGCCGCGGTTCTGGCACCGCAGCCACCCGGTGTTCACCCCGCTCACCGGCTTCTTCACCGGCGTGCTCACGGTCGTGGTGGTCCTCGGTCTGCTCGGCGTCATCCTCGAGGTCGTCATCGGCTACGACATCGGCGACCACCCATGGGTGTTCCTGGTGGCGCTGGGCGTGCTGCTCGCGATCAACCTCGCCCTGGTCGTCGCACCGGGCACGCGCCGCTTCGCCCGCTACATGCTCTACGGGATCATCACCACGCCGGTCCTCGTGGCCGTCACCGCGGCGCTCACGTTCTACGTCGCGCTCGAGGGCTGAGGCCGGCGCCGCTCAGACGTCGTCGACGACCCACCCGAGGGTGCGCTCGACGGCGCGGTCCCAGCCCGACCGCTCGCGCCGGCGCACGCCCTCACTCATCGTCGGGTCCCAGCGGGCCGCACGACTCCAGTTGTCGCGCAGCACGTCGAGGTCGGGCCAGAAGTCGACGGCGAGCCCGGCGGCGTAGGCCGCCCCGAGCGAGACCGACTCCGACATCAGAGGTCGCTCGACGGGCAGGTCGAGCACGTCGGCGACGTACTGCATGAGCAGGTGGTTGGCGGTCATGCCGCCGTCGACCTTGAGCCCGGTGAACCCGATGCCGGTGTCGGCGGCCATCGCGTCGACGACCTCGGCGGTCTGCCACGCGGTGGCCTCGAGGACGGCGCGCGCGAGGTGGGCGCGGGTGACGTAGGAGGTGAGCCCGACGACGACGCCGCGCGCGTCGGGCTGCCACCGCGGCGCGAAGAGCCCGGCGAAGGCGGGCACGATGTAGCAGCCGCCGTTGTCGTCGACACGACGCGCGAGGGTCTCGATCTCGGGTGCGGAGCGGATCATCTCGAGCGAGTCGCGGAACCACTGCACCAGCGCGCCGGCGACCGCGATCGAGCCCTCGGTGGCGTAGGTCGTCGGCTGCCCCTCGAGGGCGTGCGCGACCGTGGAGATGAGCCCGTGGCTCGACGCGGTGATCTGCGCGCCGGTGTTCATCAGCAGGAAGGCGCCGGTGCCGTAGGTGCACTTGGCCTCGCCGGCGGCGAAGCACGCCTGGCCGAACAGGGCGGCCTGCTGGTCGCCGAACGCGCCGCCGATGGGGACGCCGGGCAGCCCGACCGCGCACGAGCCGTAGACCTGGGCGTTGGGCCGGATCTCGGGCAGGACCTCGCGCGGGATGTCGAGCGCGTCGAGCAGTCGCTGGTCCCAGTCGAGCGAGCGGATGTCCATGAGCATGGTGCGGCTCGCGTTGGTCACGTCGGTGACGTGCACGCCCTTGTCGGGGCCGCCGGTGAGGTTCCAGATGAGCCAGGTCTCGATGGTGCCGAAAGCGATCTCGCCGAGCCGGGCCCGGCGTTGCAGCCCGGGCACGTGGTCGAGGAGCCAGCGCAGCCGCGGGGCGGCGAAGTAGCCGGCCGGGGCGAGACCGCAGACCTCGCGGAACAGCCCGGCCGACGAGGAGGCGTTGAGCGACTCGACGACCCCCGAGCTGCGGGTGTCCTGCCAGGTGATGGCGGGCGCCACCGGGTGCCCGGTGGCGCGGTCCCACACGACCGTGGTCTCGCGCTGGTTGGCGATGCCGACGGCGGCGAGGTCGCCCGGCTGCAGCCCGGCCTGGTCGAGCGCCTCGGGCAGCACCCGCAACGTGTTGGTCCAGATCTCGGCGGCGTCGTGCTCGGCCCAGCCGGGTCGCGGGTAGTGCTGGCGGTGCTCGTGCTGGGCCACGGCGATCATCCGGCCGCGACGGTCGAAGACCAGGCACCGCGTCGACGTGGTGCCCTGGTCGATCGCAGCGACGTGGGTCGGGGCGCTCGTGCGTGCGGGGCTCACAGGCGCTCCTGCAATCGGTCGGACACCGCGTCCGCCGCCGTCACGATCGCCTCGACGAGCCCGGCCGCGGGTCCTCCGGACGGCGTCAGCACCCGTTCTCGGGGGCCGACCACGCCGAGGGCGCCGACGCCGACGCCGGCGTGGTGGCGGATCGGCGCGGCGATCGAGGCGAGACCGGGTCGGAACGTGCCGTCGACGAGCGCCCAGCCCCGCCGCGCGGTCTGCTGGACGGCGCGGGTCAGGTCGAGCGGACGCGTCGTCGTGGCCGGGGTGTAGGACGTGAGCTCGAGGTCGCGCGGGCGGGCGGCGGTGGGGGAGAAGGCCAGCAGGGTGAGCCCGACGGCGGTGGCGTGCAGGGGCTGGCGCTCGCCGATGCGCAGCCGCTGCGGGCTGCCGTCGGGTCGGAACACGTGGTGCAGGAGCTCGACGGACCGTCCGGTGAGCACGCCGAGCTCGACCTCGAGCCCCGTGTGCGCGGCGAGGCCGTCGGCCCAGGCCGAGGCACGCGAGCGCAGCAGGTGGACGTCGAGCGCGTCGCCGAGGTGGGCCAGGGCCTCGCCGACCGCGTAGCGGCCGGTCTCGGCGTCCTGCTCGACGAAGCCGACTCCGACGAGGGTGCGCACGATGCCGTGGACGGTGGGCTTGGCCAGGCCGAGGGCCTGGGCGAGGTCGCCGAGGGCGACCGGCTCGCGGACGGCGCCGAGGAACTGCAGCACGGCGGCCGCCCGCTCGATGGACTGGATGGTGCCGGGCACGACGCCAGCCTACGCGTTCGGCATCGTCGACCCACTGTTCGACATGATCGAACGACGGCCGTAGCGCGAGGAGCCGGACCAGGACCATGGTGTGACTGGCGCCACAGGGGTCGCCGGTCCGGAGGGGAACCATGAACAACCAGCACACCCACAAACGCAACCCGCTCGTCGGCGAGCTGAGTGCCGAGTTCGCCGGCACGCTCATCCTCATCCTGTTCGGCTGCGGGGTGGTGGCCTCGGTGGTCGCCGCCGGCCGCGGCGACGTCGACTCGATCAGCTGGGCCTGGGGCCTCGGTGTCGTGCTCGGCATCTACACCGCCGGCAAGATCACCGGCGCCCACCTCAACCCGGCGGTCACGATCGCCCTCGCCGCCTTCCGTGGCTTCCCGTGGGCCAAGGTCGGCCCCTACGCCGTCGCGCAGCTCGCCGGCGCGTTCGTCGCCGCGCTCATCGTCCGCTTCACCTACGGCGACTTCATCAAGGGCTTCGACCCCTCGCTGGGCAAGGACTCGATGGGCATCTTCTTCACCTCGCCCGGCGTCGACGCCAGCGGCGACCAGGTCTCGATCATGACCGCCTTCGGCGACCAGATCATCGGCACGGCCATCCTCGTCTTCCTCGTCCTCGCCCTGACGACCGCCACCAACGCCCCGCCGCTGGCCAACCTCACGCCGTGGTTCGTCGGCATGATCGTGGTCGGCATCGGCATGGCCTGGGGCGCCAACGCCGGCTACGCGATCAACCCCGCCCGCGACCTCGGTCCGCGTCTCGCGGCCTGGATCACCGGCTACGGCAACCAGGTCTGGGAGTCGGCGGCGAGCAACGACGTCTACTTCTGGGTGCCGCTCATCGCCCCGGTGATCGGCGGCCTCGTCGGCGGCGTGGCCTTCAAGTACCTCATCGAGATCCACCTGCCCGAGGAGGAGCCGGCCTCCGTCGGCGAGAAGGGGCCGCAGGCCGACGCGGTCTGAGCCCACCCGACCTTGCCACCACCCACAACCCGAGGAGCAACCGCATGACGCAGTACGTCGGCGCCGTCGACCAGGGCACCACCAGCACACGCTTCATGATCTTCGACCACGGCGGCAACGAGATCGCCCGCCACCAGCTCGAGCACGAGCAGATCCTGCCGCAGGCCGGCTGGGTCGAGCACGACCCGGTGGAGATCTGGGAGCGCACCAGCTCGGTGCTGCAGTCGGGCCTGAGCAAGGCCAAGCTGCAGGCGAGCGACCTCGCCGCCCTCGGCATCACCAACCAGCGCGAGACGACCGTGGTGTGGGACAAGAACACCGGTCGCCCCTACTACAACGCGATCGTGTGGCAGGACACCCGCACCGACAAGATCGCCAGCAAGCTCGAGCGCGACGGCCACGGCGACACCATCCGGCGCAAGGCCGGCCTGCCGCCGGCGACGTACTTCTCGGGCGGCAAGATCCAGTGGATCCTCGAGAACGTCGACGGCGTCCGCGAGGCCGCCGAGAAGGGCGACGCCCTGTTCGGCAACACCGACTGCTGGCTGGTCTGGAACCTGACCGGTGGCACCGACGGCGGCGTCCACGTCACCGAGCCCACCAACGCCAGCCGCACCATGCTCATGGACCTCGAGACCCTCGACTGGGACGACGAGCTGCTCGCGATGTTCGACATCCCGCGCTCGATGCTCCCCGAGATCAAGTCCTCCAGCGAGCCCGGCGGCTACGGCACCACCCGCGCCAACGGCCCGCTGCGCGGCGAGGTGCCGATCACCGGCATCCTCGGCGACCAGCAGGCCGCGACCGTCGGCCAGGTCTGCTTCGAGCCCGGCGAGGCCAAGAACACCTACGGCACCGGCAACTTCATGCTCCTCAACACCGGCACCGA
Source organism: Nocardioides secundeburneus (assembly GCF_039939255.1). Taxonomy (NCBI): domain Bacteria; kingdom Bacillati; phylum Actinomycetota; class Actinomycetes; order Propionibacteriales; family Nocardioidaceae; genus Nocardioides; species Nocardioides secundeburneus. The sequence continues at coordinate 352,596 of NZ_JBDUUE010000005.1, read as the reverse complement.
GCTGGTCCGGTCGAAGGCGGGCCTGCTGACGACGGTCTGCTACAAGTTCGGCGACCAGCCCGCGGTCTACGCCCTCGAGGGCTCGATCGCGGTCACCGGCTCCGCCGTCCAGTGGCTGCGCGACCAGCTCGGCATCATCAGCGGCGCCTCGCAGAGCGAGTCGCTGGCCGCCCAGGTCGAGGACAACGGTGGCGTCTACTTCGTGCCCGCGTTCTCCGGCCTGTTCGCGCCCTACTGGCGCTCCGACGCCCGCGGCGCCATCGTCGGGCTCTCGCGCTACAACACCAACGCCCACCTGGCCCGCGCCACGCTCGAGTCGATCTGCTACCAGAGCCGCGACGTCGCCGAGGCCATGGAGAAGGACTCCGGCGTGACGCTCGAGGTGCTCAAGGTCGACGGCGGCGTCACCGCCAACGAGCTGTGCATGCAGATCCAGGCCGACGTGCTCGGCGTCGAGGTCAGCCGGCCCGTCGTCGCCGAGACGACGGCGCTCGGGGCGGCCTACGCGGCCGGGCTCGCCGTCGGCTTCTGGAACAACACCGACGAGCTGCGCGCCAACTGGAACGAGGCGAAGCGATGGTCGCCACAGTGGGATGACCAGCAGCGTGAAGACGGTTATGCCCAGTGGAAGAAGGCCGTGACCCGCACGCTCGACTGGGTCGACGTCGACTGATCCGGGTACCGGCGCTTCCGACCCGCTCGTCCACACCCACCAGCAGAAGAGGTTGATCACCCCATGAGGTCCGTCGCCCTGTCACCCGAGTTCCGTGCGGAGTCCCTGCGCGCCATGGCCGCCGAGGAGCTCGACATCCTGGTCATCGGTGGTGGGGTGGTCGGTGCGGGCAGCGCCCTCGACGCCGCCACCCGCGGCCTCAAGGTGGGGCTGGTCGAGGCGCGCGACTTCGCCTCGGGCACCTCGAGCCGCTCGAGCAAGCTCGTGCACGGCGGACTGCGCTACCTGGAGATGCTCGACTTCCGGCTCGTGGCCGAGGCGCTCAAGGAGCGGGGCCTGCTCCTGCAGGAGCTGGCCCCGCACCTGGTGCGCCCGGTCGCGTTCCTCTACCCGCTGCAGCACCGCGGGTGGGAACGCTTCTACGCCGGTGCCGGCGTCGCGCTCTACGACACGATGTCGCGCGTCTCCGGACGCTCCGGCGTCCCGCTGCACCGCCACCTCACCCGTCGCGGCGCGCGCAAGCTGGTGCCGTCGCTGCGCAAGGACGCCCTCGTCGGTGCCCTGAAGTACTACGACGCCCAGGTCGACGACGCGCGTCACACCATGTTCCTGTCGCGCACGGCCGCGGCCTACGGCGCCCACGTGGCCTCGCGGGCCCGGGTCGTCGAGCTGCTCAAGGAGGGCGAGCGCGTCACCGGCGCCGTCGTCCGCGACCTCGAGACCGACGAGACCGTCACCGTCCGCGCCCGCCAGGTCATCAACGCCACCGGCGTGTGGACCGACGAGACCCAGGACCTCGGTGGGCAGCGCGGCTCGTTCCACGTGCGCGCCAGCAAGGGCATCCACCTGGTGGTGCCCAAGGACCGCATCCGCTCCGAGGTCGGCCTGATCCTGCGCACCGAGAAGTCGGTGCTGTTCGTCATCCCGTGGGGCCGGCACTGGATCATCGGCACCACCGACACCGACTGGAGCCTCGACAAGTCGCACCCGGCGGCCAGCGAGGCCGACATCGACTACCTGCTCGAGCACGTCAACTCCGTGCTCGAGACCCCGCTGACGCGCGCCGACGTCGAGGGCGTCTACGCCGGACTGCGTCCCCTGCTCGAGGGGGAGTCGGAGGCCACCTCCAAGCTCTCGCGCGAGCACGCCGTCGGCCACCCCGCGCCCGGCCTGGTCGTCGTCGCGGGCGGCAAGTACACGACCTACCGAGTGATGGCCGAGGACGCCGTCGACGAGGCCGTGCACGGCATGTCGTCGATGTTCGACCGGGTCGTCGGACCGTCGGTCACGGCCAAGGTGCCGCTGCTGGGCGCCGAGGGCTACGAGGCGCTGGTCAACTCCCGCCACGTGCTGGCCGACCGCTCGGGCCTGCACGAGGTCTGGATCGACCACCTCCTCGGCCGTTACGGCTCGCTGGTGCACGAGGTGCTCGACCTGGTCGAGGCCGACCCGAGCCTGGGCGAGCCGCTGGCCGGTGCCGCCGACTACCTACGGGTCGAGGCCGTCTACGCCGCGAGCCACGAGGGCGCGCGCCACCTCGACGACGTCCTCACGCGGCGCATGCGCATCTCGATCGAGACCTTCGACCGGGGTGTCGGCGCCGCCGAGGAGGTCGCCGACCTCGTCGCCCCGGTGCTGGGCTGGAGCGAGGAGCAGCGCGGGATCGAGGTCGACCACTACCGCAAGCGGGTCGAGGCCGAGCTCCAGAGCCAGCAGATGCCCGACGACGCCACGGCCGACGCCGCCCGCATGGGTGCGGCCGACGTCGTGCCGCTCAGCTGAGGTCGCTCGGGTCCGGCCGGGCTCACACGCTCGCGAATCGGCGGGGGCTGGCCCGCGGTGGGAGACTGAGGGTGCTATGACCGAGCCCATCAAGACCCTCCCGCTGGTGTTCAACGAGCCCCGCGGGCGCAAGAAGCCCCCGCCGCACCTCGCCGACCTCGACCCGGCCGGTCGCAAGGCGCTGCTCGAGGAGCACGGGCTGCCGGGCTTTCGGGCCAAGCAGCTCTCCGCGCACTACTTCGCCCGGCTGGTCGACGACCCCGCCGAGATGACCGACCTGCCGGCCGCCCAGCGCGACGACCTCGTCGCCACCCTGCTGCCCGACCTGATGACGCCGCTGCGCACGATGGAGGCCGACAAGGGCACCACGCGCAAGACGCTGTGGAAGCTCTTCGACGGGGCCCTCGTCGAGTCGGTGCTGATGCGCTACCCCGACCGCGCCACGATGTGCGTCTCCAGCCAGGCCGGTTGCGGCATGGCCTGCCCCTTCTGCGCCACCGGGCAGGGTGGCCTGCAACGCAACATGTCGACCGCCGAGATCGTCGAGCAGGTGCTGGCCGGCGCCCGCGCGCTCGCGCGCGGCGAGGTGCCGGGCGGCCCGACCCGGGTCTCCAACGTGGTGTTCATGGGCATGGGCGAGCCGTTGGCCAACTACAAGGCCGTCATCGGCGCCGTGCGCCGGCTGACCGACCCCAGCCCCGACGGCCTCGGCATGTCGGCGCGCGGCGTCACGGTCTCGACCGTGGGCCTCGTGCCGCGCATGCGTCAGCTCGCCGACGAGGGCATCCCGGTCACGCTCGCGCTCAGCCTGCACGCCCCCGACGACGAGCTGCGCAACGAGCTCGTGCCGATCAACACGCGGTTCTCGGTCGCCGAGACGGTCGACGCGGCGTTCCACTACGCCCAGACCACCAAGCGTCGCGTGAGCATCGAGTACGCCATGATGCGCGGCATCAACGACCAGGCCTGGCGCGCCGACCTGCTGGCCGACGTCCTCATGCGCGGCGACTGGGGCTGGGTGCACGTCAACCTGATCCCGCTCAACCCCACTCCCGGCTCGAAGTGGACGGCGTCCGACCCGGCCGACGAGCGCGAGTTCGTGCGCCGACTCGAGGCCAGGGGCATCCCGACGACCGTGCGCGACACCCGCGGCAGCGACATCGACGGGGCGTGCGGCCAGCTCGCAGCCGTGGAGTGACGCCGGTCTACGACTTCCGTCGCTCGGCGCGAGCCTCGAGCACGATCCGTCGGACACCGCGTCCGGTCTAGCGTCGTCCCGTGCGACCGACCGCCAGGATCCCCGTGCTGGTGCTGGTCCTGCTCGCGCCGTGGTCGGCCGAGATCGCGTGGGGCGGACTGCCGGTGGCCGACGTCCCGCTCGTGCTGCTGTTCCTCGCACCGTTGTACGGCGCCGCGGCCCTGCTCGTGCGCGAGGTGGCGCGCCGCACCGGTCGGGGCTGGCCGACGATGCTGCTGCTGGGTGCTGCGTTCGGCGTCGTCCAGGCCGGTGTCGTCGACCAGTCGCTGTTCAACCCCGCCTACGGCCGCTACGACTTCCAGCACCCGGTCCACGTCGGCGGCCTCGACATCAGCCTCTACTACCTGATGGCCTTCGTCAGCGGACACGTCGTCGCGAGCATCGCGGCGCCGATCGCGATCGCCGAGGCGTGGTCGCACCGCGGCACCGAGGCATGGCTGACGAAGCGGGCGGTCCGGGCCGCCGGCCTGCTGTACGTGCTGGCCTCGGTGGTCAACCACGTGGGCGTGAAGGCCGACGACGGTCGCGGGTTCCAGGCCTCGCCGCTGCAGACGGCGGTCGCCGTGGCGACGGCCGCCGCCCTCGTCGGTCTCGGCCTCGCGTGGCGCCGGCGTCCGGCGACGACGACGCGTGTGCCGGCGCCATGGCTGCTCGGTGCGCTGGCGTTCGTGGCCTACCTGCTCTACCTGCCGGGCGAGGGCGCGACGGCGCTGGTGGTGGCCGCGCTGGTCGTCGTCGCCGTCGTGACGGCCGTCGGCCGGTGGTCGCGCAGCACCGCCTGGACCACCACGCACGCCACCGCGCTCGCCGTCGGCGCGTTCCTCGTCGGCGTCGTGGCGCCCTTCCTGAACGAGCCCTACGACCCGTCGGACGGGGCGCGGGCCGAGCTGGCCAGCGACCTGGTCGCGGCCGCGGTCTGCCTGGCCGTCGTCGCCGCGACGGCCGTCCGTCGGCGCGCGCTGCGGGTGGCCGAACGGGCGGTCACCTCCGCCGGGTGACCGCGAGCCCCCACGTGTGACCCCTCGAGGGCAAGCCGTCGGTCGGGACGCCGTCGACGACGCTCCGGCCAACAGGTGTTCACGATCAGGCCACACGAGGCGGGCGGGGAGTTGTCGCGCGCTGCCTAGCGTCACGGACATGGCCGAGCTCCTCCCGCTTGTCCGCACCATCCGCCCCGACCGGTCCACCCGGCGTCCGGGCCGGCTCCGCGTCCTGGTGGTCGCCGAGTCGTTCCTGCCGCAGGTGAACGGCGTCACCAACTCCGTGCGCCGGGTGCTCGAGCACCTCGCCGCCGAGGGCCACGAGGCCGAGCTGGTCGCTCCCACCGGTCCCGACACCTACGCCGGGTTCCGGGTGCGCCACGCCCGCGGCGCGCACCTGCCGTTCTACAAGGACTTCAAGATCGGGCTCGAGACCCGACGGCGCCTGCGCGCCACGATGCTGCGGTTCCGCCCCGACGTCGTGCACATCGCCTCGCCCGCCACGCTCGGCTACCAGGCCGCCCGGGCCGCCGGCGAGCTCGGCGTCCCGACCGTCGCGATCTACCAGACCGACCTCGTGGGCTTCGCCGAGCGCTACGACCTGCCCGGCGGGGCCCGGGCCGCCGCCGCCCTGACCCGGCGCATCCACACCCGGGTCGACCGCACCCTCGCGCCCTCCCGGGCCAGCCTCGGGCAGCTGGCCGAGCTCGACGTCCCCGGCACCGCCTTGTGGCCGCGCGGCGTCGACCTCGAGCAGTTCCACCCCGCGCGCCGAGACGACGCCCTCCGGGCCCGGCTCCTCGGCCCCCGTGGTGCGGACGGCGACCCCGACCGCCTGCTGGTCGGCTACGTCGGGCGCCTGGCGCCCGAGAAGGAGCTCGACCTGCTCACCGTGCTCGCCGCCGACCCCCGTCACGCACTGGTGGTCGTCGGCGGAGGCCCTGAGGAGCAGCGGCTCCGCGCGCTGCTCCCCGGGGCGCAGTTCCTCGGCACCCTGCACGGCGACGAGCTCGGTGCGGTCTACGCCTCGCTCGACGTCTTCGTGCACACGGGCCGGCACGAGACCTACTGCCAGTCGGCCCAGGAGGCCCTCGCGTCCGGCGTCCCGGTGGTCGCCCCGCGCCAGGGCGGCCCGATCGACGTCGTGGACGACGGCACCGCCGGCTTCCTCTACCGGCCCGGCGACCGGGCGGACCTCGCGACGTACGTCGACCTGCTCGCCACGCAGCCGGTGCTGCGTCGCCGCATGGCCGGCGCCGCGCGTCGCTCCGTGGAAGGACGCTCGTGGGCCCGGGTGAACGCCACCCTGGTCGAGCACTACCGCGACGTCATCGACGTCCGGTCGGGAGACACCGCCCTCGCCGGCTGAGCCGCCCGCGCCCCGGCGTCAGGGGAGCAGCAGCTCGGCGGCCTCGTCGACGGTGTCGACGAGGTGCACGTGCTGCTCCATCGCGCGCCCGCGGGCCAGCGCCTGCAGCAACGGCCAGGCCGGGAGGCTCTCGGTCCAGTGCTCGCGCCCGACGAGCACCATCGGCGCGACCGACGCCTCGTCGGCGTAGTAGTTCTCGCAGGCGTCCTGGAAGACCTCCTGCACGGTGCCGGCGGCCCCGGGCAGGAACACGATCCCGGCGTGGCAGATCTCGAGCAGCACCGCCTCGCGCGTGGGGTTGCCGACGTACTTGGCGATGGCCGTGGCGAAGAGGTTGGGCGGCTCGTGCCCGTAGTGCCAGGTGGGGACGCCGAGCGTGGTGCGCGGCTCCGGGAGGTCGGCGACGGCGTCGAGGGCGGTGCGCACCCAGGCGTCGATCGAGGGCCGGAAGGTCGGGACGGTGGCCAGCACGGCGACGGCCGTCTCGAGGGCCGCGGGGTCGAGCCCGGCGAGCCGGGCGCCGAGGTTGGCGGCCTCCATCGCGCCGGGTCCGCCCCCGGTAGCGACGGTGAGGTCGCCGCCGAGCAGCCGGCCGAGCTGGGCCGCGTCGACGTAGCCCGCGTCGTCGCGCTGGGTCGCGTGGCCGCCCATCACCCCGGCGATGCGCCGGCCGGCGACGAAGGCGTCGAGCGCCTCGTCGATCGCGTGGTCGTGCAGCGACGCGGCGAGCGAGTCGTCGCGGCCGGGCACGCGCTGCGACCAGGCGTAGGCCCGCGCGTCGAGGCTGCGGGAGTAGGGCTCGCGGTCGTAGAGCTCGTCGGCGGTGTAGAGGTGCGGGCGGTAGACGTCGAGCGGCGACGCGCCGACGTCGGGCAGCACCAGGGCTCCGGCGGCCACGAGCGCGTCGTCGTCGCCCGGCCGGAAGCGACACCCCAGGAACGTGGTGCCCCGGACGTCGCACCCGCGCAGGCGCGCCCCGTGGACGACCAGGTCGAGGCGGTGCACCCGCCACGAGCCCAGTCGGGTCGCCCCCGCGTCGAGCCGTCGGTCGAGGTCGGCGAGCGACTCGACGTGGACGACGCGACCGCGGGTGCGCTTCACGAGGCCTTCACGAGACAGAGCGTAGGCGAGAATCGGTCACCAGGCGCTGGCGATCACGTCCGCGAACAGCTCCTGCTCGTCGGCCGACTCGAGGCCCTTCTGCCGGAACCAGCCGCAGACGTTCGTGCAGTCGCGCATCAGGTAGTCGAACCCGTTGGCGTTGCCGACGAGATCGACGATCTGCGGCAGGTCGATGATCACGAGGCGCTCGCCGGCGGCCAGGATGTTGTAGGCCGACAGGTCGCCGTGCACGACGCCGGCCTGCGCCATCGTCGCCATCGCCTCGCGCAGCTGGTCGTAGTAGGACGCCAGCAGCGCGGCGTCCGGTCGCGTCTGGGCCAGCCGCGGTGCGGTCTCGACACCGTCGTCGCCCTCGACCGAGATCCACTCCATGAGGATCTCGGTGCCGTCGATCTGCACGGGGTAGGGCACCGGTAGACCGAGCTCCCAGAACCGCTTGAGGGCGTCCCACTCCGAGACGGCCCACTCGCCGGCGGCGACGAGGCGACCGAAGGTCGACTTGCGCTTGAGGGCCCGCTCGTCGCGGGACCGCTTCATCGCGCGGCCCTCGGTGTAGGACGCCGAGCGATGGAACGTGCGGTGGTCGGTGTCGCGGTAGCGCTTGGCCGCCATGACGACGCCGCCGTCGGGGTCGTGCGGGTCGGCGCGCTCGAGCAGGAAGACGTCGGCCTCCTTGCCGGTCTTGAGGATGCCGAGGTCGGTGTCGATCGCGCCCTGCGAGGTGACGACCCAGTCGGGGCGCGGCTCGGGACCGCGGGACAGCGGCTCGACGCTCAGCCAGGTCGACCAGCGTTGCGTGTCGTCGTCGACGTCGTCGTAGGTGGTCCAGTCGAGCTGGAACCGGGGTTCGAGGTCAGGAGTGGAGTCCTGGGAGGTCATGGGTGGTGGTGCTCGTTTCGAGGAGGAAGTGGTCGGCGGGCAGGCCGAGGACAGTCATGGACATGTCACGCTCCTCTCGACGGCACCGGGCGACCCCCGATGACTCGGCCCTGATCCTGGAGCACCGTCCCGGTGCCGGGCAACCGATTTACCGCCGCGGGGTGCCGGGTCACGTCACGGCGGAGCGTGGTGCGGCCCTACCCTCGTCGGGTGCTCTCCTCGTCCCCGGCCCGGATCGCAGCTGCGACCGCCGTCGTCCTCGTCGCCGCAGGCCTGCCGTCCGTCCCCGGCAGTGCAGCCGGGCGGGGCGTCGTCGCCGCCCCCGGGGCGGCTGGCATCGGTGATCCGTACTGGCCGCTCGATGGCAACGGCGGCATCGACGCGCTGCACTACGACGTCCGAGACCGTTACGACTTCTCCACCCGCACCCTGTCCGGGACGACGACCGTGCGCCTCCGTGCGACGGCGGCGCTCTCGCGCTTCAACCTCGACCTCCTGCTGCCCGTCTCCTCGGTCCTCGTCGACGGGGTGCCGGCGGCCTACACCAAGCCGGACCCGCACGAGCTCCAGATCACCCCGGCGGCCGCAGTGCCGCGTGGCCGGGTCGTCGACGTCGTCGTCACCTACGCCGGGCGCCCCGGACCGATCGGCTACGCCGGTGAGCGCAACTGGCTCGCCGGTGCCGGTGAGGTCGTGGCCATCAACGAGCCGCACATGGCGCCGTGGTGGTTCGCCGCCAACGACCACCCGCTCGACAAGGCCACCTTCGACGTCCGGATCACCGGCCCGGCCACCCACCAGGTGATCTCCAACGGCCTGCCGGCCGGGCGCACCGTCTCGGGCTCGCTGGCGACGACGCACTGGCGCTCCACCGACCCGATGACCACCTACAACGCGTTCTTCGCGCTCGGGCGCTACCAGGTCGAGCGCACCGTGCAGGACCGGCTGCCGTCGTTCGTCGCGGTCTCGCGCGACCTCGACCCGTCGCGGCGCGGGCCGGCCCTGCGAGCGCTGCGGCGGTCGGCCGAGGTCACGGCCTGGCTCGCCCGCAGGCTCGGGCCCTACCCGTTCGAGTCGACCGGCGGCGTGGTGTCGCCCCTCGCCGCGCGGGCCGGGTTCGCGCTCGAGAACCAGACCCGCCCGGTCTACCCCGTCGCGCCCAGCCGGAGCCTGATGGTCCACGAGCTGGCGCACCAGTGGTTCGGCAACTCGGTGTCGCTGAGGCGCTGGCGCGACATCTGGCTCAACGAGGGCCTGGCCACCTTCATGGAGCACTACGACGTCGAACGACGCGGCGGGCAGTCGGCGCAGACCTGGTTGCGCGACGAACGGGGCTTCAACCTCGGCGTCCCGTCGTTCTGGCGCACCCCGGTCAGCGATCCCGGACCCGCCGAGGTGTTCGGCAACGCCGTCTACGTGCGGGGCGCGATGACGATCCAGGCCCTCCGCCACCGCCTGGGTGAGCGGGTCTTCTGGAAGGTCGTCCGCACCTGGGTGCGCACCCGGCGTCACGGGCACGGCACCACGACCGGGTTCGTCGCGCTCGCCGAGCGCATCAGCGGGCAACGGCTCGGCGGGTTCTTCCGCGCCTGGCTCGAGGCTCCGCGGGCGCCGTCCTACACCGAGGGCAACGGCCTGCGCTGAGCCCGCGAGCCCGCCGGAGCGACCCGGTGCGCAGACCGGGTTCCAGGAGTAGCGTCCGTCGCATGTCTCTCGGGAACGGCGCGGACCAGCCCCGCGCGCACGACCAGCACGACCCCCGGCACGACCCCCGGCACGACGCACCGCCGACCGATCGGCGCCTGATGGTGCTGGCCGGCATCTGCCTCGCGATCCCCATCGTCGCCCTGCTGGCGGTGCCGCTCTACGCCCGCGACGAGCCCGAGCTCGGCGGCATCCCGTTCTTCTTCTGGTACCAGTTCGCCTGGGTGTTCCTGTGCTCCGCGCTCACCTGGACGGCGTACCAGCTCACGCTGCGCGCGCGGCCGCGGCCCGACGGGGGGACCCCGAAGTGAGCCCCGACGTGCTCGCGAACGCCGTGCCCGCCGTGCGGCCGGCCGTCACCGACACGAGCGTCAACACCTCGGCGCTGGTCGTGCTGATCGTGCTGTTCCTGCTCGTCACGGTGCTCGGCTTCGCCGCCACCCGCTTCCGGCGCGCCGAGAAGATGGACAACCTCGACGAGTGGGGCCTCGGCGGTCGCAAGTTCGGCACCTGGGTCACCTGGTTCCTGCTCGGCGGCGACCTCTACACGGCCTACACCTTCGTCGCGGTGCCGGCGGCGATGTTCGCGACGGGCGCGGTGGCCGGCTTCTTCGCCGTGCCCTACACGATCATGCTGTACCCGATCATCTTCATCTTCATGGCGCGGCTGTGGTCGGTGAGCCACCGCCACGGCTACGTGACCACGGCCGACTTCGTGCGCGGCCGCTACGACGACCGCCAGCTCTCACTCGCCGTCGCGGTCACCGGGTTCGTCGCGACGATGCCCTACATCGCGCTGCAGCTGGTCGGCATCCAGGCGGTGCTCGAGGTCGCCGGCGTCGGCGGGGGCGACAACGTCGTCGAGAAGGACCTGCCGCTGTTCATCGCCTTCGCCGTGCTCGCCGCCTTCACCTACTCCTCCGGCCTGCGCGCGCCCGCCGTCATCGCGTTCGTGAAGGACGCGCTGATCTACGTCGTCATCATCGTCGCGATCGTCTACCTGCCCGGTCAGGTCGGCGGCTGGGACGCGATCTTCGGCGCGGCCCAGGACAAGATGGCGACGACCAACGAGGCCACGGGGGCCCCGACCGGATCGTTCATCCCCGGCGACGGGCAGATGTGGGCCTACGCCACCCTCGGCCTCGGTTCGGCGATGGCGCTGTTCATGTACCCGCACTCGATCACGGCCAGCCTGTCGTCGTCGTCGCGCAACACGATCCGCCGCAACGCCGCGATCCTGCCGGCCTACTCGTTCGTGCTCGGCCTGCTCGCGCTGCTCGGCTGGGTCGCGATCGCCGCCGGCACCCAGCCGGTCGGGCTCGACGGCGAGCCCAACGCCCAGCTCGTCATCCCGCAGCTGTTCGAGGACTTCTTCCCCGGCTGGTTCGCCGGCGTCGCCTTCGCCGCGATCGCGATCGGCGCGCTCGTGCCGGCCGCGATCATGTCGATCGCCGCGGCCAACACCTTCGCCCGCAACATCTACAAGGAGTGGCTCAAGAAGGACGCCACCCCGCAGCAGGAGGCCAAGGTCTCCAAGCTGATGTCGCTTACCGTCAAGGCGTTCGCCCTGGTGTTCGTGCTCGCCCTCGACAAGCAGAACGCGATCAACTTCCAGCTGCTCGGCGGCATCTGGATCCTGCAGACCTTCCCGGCGATCGTGTTCTCGCTCTACACCCGCTGGTTCCACCGCAAGGCGCTGCTCGCCGGGTGGGCGGTCGGCATGGTCTACGGCACCGTGGCCGCCTACCAGGTCTCGAGCGCGACGTCCGACCACTTCGGCGGCAGCCTCGCCGAGATCCCCGGTCTCGGCGACATGGGCTACATCGCGGTCACCGCATTCGCCCTCAACCTGCTGGTCACCGTGGTGCTGACGCTGGTGCTGCGGGCCGCGTCGGTCTCCAACGGCAGCGACGTGACCGTGCCCGCCGACTACTTCGCCGACGCCGGCGACCCGCGTGTCGACGCCGACCTCGACGTCGCCGACCCGCTCGCCAAGGACGCCGACCGACCGTAGGTCCGCACCGCCCGGGTCAGCGGCGCACGACCTCGCACCGCGAGAGCCGGTCGGCGGCGTCGCGGACGGCGGTGTCGCGGCCGCCACCACAGCTGAGCACGTCGCGTCCGGCGTCGCCGCGCAGGGCGTCGTTGCCGCCGGCGCCGTAGATCCGGTCGTTGCCGGTACCGCCGGCGAGCCGCTCGGACTGGTCGCCGCCGGCGATCCGGTCGTTGCCGGGGCCGCCGTCGACCACGTTGCGGCCCTTGGCCGAGCGGATCCAGTCGTTGCCGGCGCCGCCGGAGATGCGGTCGGAGCCCATGGCGCCGTTGGTGAAGTCGGCACCGGCGCCGAGACGGACGGTCTCGTTGCCGGCGTCACCGAGCACCCACATGCGGTGGCGGGCGGGCAGGGTGTGCCCGTCGACCGAGTCGTGGCCGAGCCGCGGCCAGATCTCGAGGTAGGGCCGGTCGCCGCCGAGGATCGCGCACGACACGGCGGCCGCCCCCGGCACCCGCATCCGGCGACAGGTCGGCGGGATCTTCTTCCACGAGCGCGCGGCCCGGTCGACGAAGTGCAGGCGGCCGCCGACCTCGGTGATCGTCAGCCGTTGGCCGATGCGCCCGCCGATGAACCGGTAGCCCCACCTCGACGTGCTGAGGTGGACCTGGCGGGCCCTCAGGCGGGGGAGCCCGCCGTCGAACTGGCCGACGATCTCGGTGACGGGGTGGTTCGCGGCCCGGCCGACCGGGGCGGACGCCGGTTCCGCCGCCGCGATGGGGTCGACGGCGGGGACGACGCTCGCGAGCGTCGCGGTGAGCACCAGTGCCGCGGCGCCGGCGAGGGATCGGATGAGCATGGAGGACCTCCAGGGTCTCGATCTCCCGCGAACCTAGCCCGACGGCTCGCCTGAGAGGATCACCACGTGGTCGAAGCACAGATCCCCCGCCGTGATGTCGTCGTCCTCGGCTCGACCGGCTCGATCGGCACCCAGGCGCTCGACCTGTGCCGGCGGCACCCCGACCGGTTCCGGGTCGTCGGACTCACCGCCGGAGGCGGCAACCGCGACCTGTTCGAGCGGCAGGTCGCCGAGTTCGCGCCCGCCGTCCACGGACTGGGGGAGGAGGCGTCGACCGACGCCGCCGCGCACCCGTGCGACGTCGTCCTCAACGGCATCACCGGCGCCGTCGGGCTCCGTCCGACCCTCGCCGCGCTCGAGGCCGGGACGACGCTCGCCCTGGCCAACAAGGAGTCGCTGATCATCGGTGGCCCGCTGGTGCGCGACCGCGCGCGCCCGGGGCAGATCGTGCCGGTCGACTCCGAGCACAGCGCGATCGCGCAGAGCCTGCGGGCCGGCACGCGGGGCGAGGTGCGCCGCCTCGTGCTCACCGCCAGCGGCGGACCGTTCCGCGGCCGCTCCCGCGCCGACCTCGCCTCGGTCACGCCGGCCGAGGCGCTCGCCCACCCGAACTTCGCAATGGGCAAGGTGATCACCACGAACTCCGCGACCCTGGTCAACAAGGGCCTCGAGGTCATCGAGGCGCACCTGCTCTTCGACGTGTCGATGGAGGCGATCGACGTCGTCGTGCACCCGCAGCAGCTCATCCACTCGATGGTCGAGTTCGTCGACGGCGCCGTGGTGGCCCAGCTCGGTCTGCCCACCATGCTCGTGCCGATCGCCCTCGGGCTGGGCTGGCCCGACCGGGTGCCCGACGCCGAGACGCCGATCGACTGGGCCAAGGCCGCCGACTGGCGCTTCGAGCCGGTCGACGACGACGCCTTCCCCGCCGTCCGGCTGGCCCGCGAGGCCGGCACCGCCGGCGGCACCGCCCCCGCCGCCTACAACGCGGCCAACGAGGTCTGCGTCGAGGCCTTCCACGACGGGCGGCTGCCCTTCACCGGCATCGTCGACGTCGTCGCCGACGTGATGAGCCGTGTCGCGGGGACGCACGACGTACCCTCTGAGGGGGCCCTCACGGTCGACGACGTGCTCGACGCCGACGCCGGGGCCCGCGACCTGGCGCTCCACCTGATCGGACAGACCTCATCGTGACCGCACTGCTCTACCTGCTCGGTGTGCTGATCTTCGTCGGCGCGATCCTGGTCTCCATCGGCCTCCACGAGCTCGGCCACATGATCCCGGCCAAGAAGTTCGGGGGCAAGGTCACCCAGTACTTCATCGGCTTCGGGCCGACCGTGTGGAGCAAGCAGGTCGGCGAGACCGAGTACGGCGTCAAGGCCATCCCGCTCGGTGGCTACGTGAAGATCGTCGGCATGCTCCCGCCGGGGGCCGACGACCTCGTCGACGAGGTCACCTACGACGAGCACGGCAACCGGGTCCAGAAGATCCGCAAGTCCAACACCGGCATGTTCACCCAGCTCATCAGCGACGCCCGCGCGGCCGAGTGGGAGCTGGTCAGGCCCGAGGACTCCGACCGGCTCTTCTACAAGATGCCGTCGTGGAAGAAGGTCGTCGTGATGGCCGGCGGGCCCACGGTCAACCTCCTCATCGCCTTCTTCCTCTTCTGGGGTCTCTTCGCCACCCACGGCATCGAGCGCGACCGCGTGCCGGCCGAGGGCGCCCCCGTCGTCGCGACGATCTCCGACTGCGTGCTGCCGGCCGCCGAGAGCAGCCGCGAGTGCAGCAGCGCCGACCCCGACACCCCGGCCAAGGCGATGGGGCTCGAGCCGGGCGACCGGATCGTCGGCTTCAACGGCACCACCGTCACCGGCTGGGACCAGCTGCGCTCGCTCATCACCGGCTACCAGGGCGGCGACGCCCCGGTCACGATCGACGTCGTCCGCGACGGCGCCCCGAGGGAGGTCTCCGGGCCGCTCGTCGTCTCCGCGCGCCCGGTCGAGCCGGGGTCGACCACCACGGCGGAGGTGCCGTTCCTCGGCGTCTCGCCGACCCAGGTCTCCATCGTCGAGAAGGGCGGCCCGCTCTTCACGCTCGGCGAGATGGGCCACATGACCGTCGACACGGTGCAGGCCATCGGCACCCTGCCGGTCAAGGTGTTCGGGGTGGCCAAGGCCATCGTCGGCGTCGAGGACCGCGCCGTCGACAGCCCGGTGAGCATCGTCGGCGGCGGCCGGTTCGCCGGCGAGGCGGCCTCCGACGACGTCGCCACCACCAGCGACAAGGTCTTCTTCCTCGTCGCGCTCGTCGCCGGGTTCAACCTGTTCATCGGCATGTTCAACTTCGTGCCGCTGCTCCCGCTCGACGGCGGCCACATCGCCTCGGCCCTGTGGGAGGCGATCCGTCGCGGCATCGCCCGGCTGCGACGTCGTCCCGACCCCGGCTACGTCGACGCCGCCAAGCTCCTGCCGGTCGCCTACGTCGTCGGCAGCGTGATCCTGGTCATGGGCGTCGTGCTGATCGTCGGCGACCTCGTCGTCCCGGTCGCCAGCCCGTTCGGTTAGCGGCCGGCCCCGCCGGCCTCATCCGTCCCACCCGTCGCACGGAACACCCGGTGGACCGGGTGTTCCGTACGGGACCGGTGCGGGGAGCACCCGGTGCACCGGGTACTCCCGACGTTCCCAGGTGTTGCAACAGCCGAGAACGTCATGAAGAAGCCGAGAGGCTCCGGGTGGGCGGCCGGGCCACCTCGTCGAGTCGGGATCCGTCGTCCCGCCGCAGTAACCTGGACCCATGACCGCGATCAGCCTGGGCATGCCCGCCGCTCCGCCGCCCGTGCTGGCCCCCCGTCGTCCGACCCGTCAGATCAAGGTCGGCAAGGTCGGCGTCGGTAGCGAGTCGCCGATCTCGGTGCAGTCGATGACCACCACGCTCACCGCCGACGTCAACTCGACCCTGCAGCAGATCGCCGAGCTCACCGCGGCCGGCTGCGACATCGTCCGCGTCGCGTGCCCCGACCAGGTCGACGCCGCCGCGCTGCCGGAGATCGCGCGCAAGTCGCAGATCCCGGTCATCGCCGACATCCACTTCCAGCCGAAGTACGTCTTCGCCGCGATCGAGGCCGGCTGTGCCGCCGTCCGCGTCAACCCGGGCAACATCCGCAAGTTCGACGACCAGGTCAAGGAGATCGCGAAGGCGGCCGCCGACCACGGCACGTCGATCCGCATCGGCGTCAACGCCGGCTCACTCGACCGACGGCTGCTCGAGAAGTACGGCAAGGCCACGCCCGAGGCGCTCGTCGAGAGCGCCATGTGGGAGGCGAGCCTGTTCGAGGAGCACGGCTTCCGCGACTTCAAGATCTCGGTCAAGCACAACGACCCCGTCGTGATGGTCCGCGCCTACGAGCTGCTCGCCGAGGCGGGCGACTGGCCGCTGCACCTCGGCGTCACCGAGGCCGGCCCGGCGTTCCAGGGCACCATCAAGTCGGCCACGGCCTTCGGTGCGCTGCTCAGCCAGGGCATCGGCGACACCATCCGGGTCTCGCTCTCGGCCCCGCCCGTCGAGGAGGTCAAGGTCGGCCTGCAGATCCTCGAGTCGCTCAACCTGCGTCCGCGCCGGCTCGAGATCGTCTCGTGCCCCTCCTGCGGCCGCGCCCAGGTCGACGTCTACACGCTCGCCGAGCAGGTCACCGCCGGCCTCGACGGTCTCGAGGTGCCGCTGCGCGTCGCCGTCATGGGTTGCGTCGTCAACGGCCCCGGCGAGGCCCGTGAGGCCGACCTCGGCGTCGCCTCCGGCAACGGCAAGGGCCAGATCTTCGTCAAGGGCGAGGTGATCAAGACCGTGCCCGAGTCGCAGATCGTCGAGACCCTCATCGAGGAGGCCATGCGCATCGCCGAGGGCATGGAGTCCGTCGACGGCGCCGCTGCCGAGGTCTCCGTCTCGTAGCCCCTAGGGTTCAGGGGTGCCAACCAGTCGCCACGGGGTCCGGGTCCTCGGCACCGCCGACCTCGACGACTTCCTGCGGCTGGCCAACCGCGACCCGGTCACCAACGTCTTCGCCCTCTACCGGGCCCGGACGACGAGCCTCGAGCCGCGCTGGCTGGGCGGGGAGATGTGGGGTCGCTTCGACGCCGGGCGCCTCGTCGCGGCCTGCCACGTCGGCGCGAACCTGGTGCCCGTGGAGGCGACGCCTGACGACGCGCGCGCCTTCGCCGAGCGCGCCCTGACCCGCAGCCGGACGGCGACCACGATCGTCGGCCCGCACGAGGCGGTGCGTACCTTCTGGAACGCGGTCGCCGGCAGCTGGGGCCGTCCGCGCGAGACGCGCTGGTTGCAGCCGCACATGGTCATCGACCACCCGCCGGAGGTCGTGCCCGACCCGTTCGTGCGGCGCACCGAGCGCGCCGACCTGCCGCTGCTCTACCCGGCGTGCGTCGCGATGTACACCGAGGAGGTCGGGGTCTCGCCCGAGGCGGGCGGCACCGGCGACCTGTACCGCGCCCGGGTCACCCAGCTGATGTCGCGGGGATGGTCGTTCGCGCGCTTCGACGACGGGCAGCTGGTGTTCAAGGCCGAGGTCGCCTGCGCCACGGCCGATGCCGCCCAGATCCAGGGGGTCTGGGTGCCGCCCGAGCGTCGCGGCGAGGGTCTCGCGCTGGCCGGCATGGCAGCCGTCGTCGACGCCGTCCGGGCCGAGATCGCGCCGTCGGTCTCGCTGTACGTCAACGAGTGGAACAAGCCGGCGCGCAGGGTCTACCAGCGGGTCGGGTTCCGCGAGACGACGCGCTTCTCGACCGTCATGTTCTGACTTCACCCCCACGTGTCGACGAGCATCTGTCACACTCAGGCACTTCCGAGTCCTGATGAGGTACGAACGTCCCGTGACCACCCTCCGCGTCACGCGTCGGCGCCTGCGCCGACGTGCCCGACCCCGAGTCCGCGACGAGCGCGGCGCCGTCGCGCTCACCGTGGGCCTGCTCTCGATCGTCCTCGTGCTCATCGCCGCCGTCGTCGTCGACCTCGGCATGCAGCGCGTCGCCCGTTCCGACATGCAGAGCGTGGCCGACGTGGTCGCGCTCGACCTGTCGCGTGAGCTCGACGGTCGTACCGTGGGCGAGCTGACCGGTGCCACGCCCTCCATCCGGACGCTCGCCGAGCAGAGCCGCGACCGCAACGCCGCCACCATCGGCGAGACCCCCGAGATCGCCGTCCAGCTCGGCGACGTCGGGGCCGACGGCCGGTTCATCGAGCTCGTCGACCGCGCGGCGAGCCCGACGGCGGTCCGGGTGACGGCGTCGACCGACGTCTCGTTCGCCTTCGTGTCCGGCTCCGGCGGCGCCTCGCGCTCGGCGGTCGCCGCCGCGACCAGCTTCGCCTGCTACAAGATCGGTTCGTGGGCGGCGCAGGTGAACACCCACCGCTCGGTGCTCCTCGACCCGGTGCTGCGGCAGATGGCCATGGCCACCGGGGCCTTCAGCAACGGTGGCACCGTCTCGGCGCTGTCGTACACGGGGCTGGCCAACACCAAGCTCGACCTCGAGGCGCTCGCGGTGGCGCTCGATCTCGCCTCGGTCGACGAGCTGGCCAGCGCGAAGGTGTCGCTGCGGCGGCTGTTCGTCGCCGCGCAGGCGGTCGCCAAGCCGCGGCCCTCGGCCGCGGTGAACATCCTCGGCGCCCTCGCCTCCACGGCCAGCCCCACGGTGACCGTCGACCTCGCCCGCGTGCTCGCGGCCGACGTCGGCTCGAGCCTGCTCACCGGCGCGGCGATCGATGCCCTCGACCTCGTCGGCGGCTCCATCGCGCTGCTGCACGGGTCCCGGGTCGCCAACATCTACCTCGGCGCCACGCTGCCCTCCCTGACCTCGGCCGGGCTGACCGTGAGCCTCCTGCAGGGGCCGCGGCAGTACTGCGGTCGGCCCGGCTCCGACGAGGCCACCGGCGTGCGGTCCGACACCGAGCAGCTCACCGTGCGCGTGGGCGGCCAGCTCGCCCCGACCACGCTCGACTTCGTGCCGCGCCTCGTGACCGGACTGCTCGGACCCGCCTCCCTCGCCCGGATCACCGCGGAGAACTACGCGACCTTCGACCTCGGCGTCGCCGGGACGTCGTCGCGCCTCGACTCGGTGCGCTGCGGGGCGCGGCAGGGCGTCGTCCTCGACGTCGAGAACGGCTTGGCCAACCTCACCATCTCCACGCCGCTGCGAGCCGAGGTGCGCGCCAAGCTGACCGTGCTGTCGGCCCTCGGCGTGCCGTCGCTGGTCGACGCCGTCATCCGGATCAACGCCGGCGTCACCGTCAAGGCCGTGGTGGGCGGCAGCTCCCGCGCCGACGTGGAGGTCATGGTGCCGCCGCGGTCGTTCGACACGCCGTACCCGACCGGCAGCGGCACGGTCAGCATCACCTCGGTGACCCGCAGCTACGGCAACGTCAACGCCAACGTCGAGCTGCTCGGGGGCCTGCTGGGCGCCAACATTGCGTTGAACGCGACCCAGCAGACCCAGCTCCTCGACAGCATCCTCGACTCGGGCATGGCGGCGCTGCTGAGCCCCACCGCGCCCTACAGCCTGGCCACCACCGTCATCGAGCCGTTGCTCGGCCTCGTGGGCGCCCGCGTCGGTGGGTCCGACGTGATCCTGGACGGCGTGCCGGCGCTGAGCTGCAGCCGCCCGCGGCTGGTCGGCTAGCCGGGCGGAGATCGCCGCGGCCCTACGATCGCACCATGGCCCTCGCCCGCAGCACGAAGATCCTCGCCCTCGGCTTTCTCGGCAGCGGCGTCGTCCACCTGGTCAAGCCCGAGGTCTACGAGCCGATCATGCCGTCGTGGGTGCCGTCGCACCGCGAGGTCATCCTCGGCAGCGGCGTCGCCGAGATCGCGCTCGCGGCCGGCCTGCTCGCCCGGCCCACCCGGCGCCTGGCCGGGTGGGGCAGCGTCGCGCTGCTGCTCGGTGTCTACCCGGCCAACCTGAAGATGGCCGCCGACGCGATGCAGTCCGACAACACGGCACTGAAGGTCGCCGCGCTCGGCCGGCTGCCCGCGCAGTGGCCGATGGTCAGGGCCGCGCTCGCCGCGACCCGGCGTGACTGACCCGGGCCGGGTCCGGCCGCCCCGGCGGCGGGCGGAGGGTCGCGACCGATAGTGGTTGGAGCCGGAGGAAGCGCGCCCCGTAGCCTTCGCTCCATGATTCTGCGGATGTCGTCCCTGTTCGTGCGCACGCTGCGCGACGACCCCGCCGACGCCGAGGTGCCCAGCCACAAGCTGCTCGTCCGCGCCGGCTACATCCGCCGGGCGGCGCCCGGCATCTACACCTGGCTGCCGCTCGGCCTGCGGGTGCTGCGCAAGGTCGAGGGCATCATCCGCGACGAGATGGACGCGATCGGTGCTCAGGAGCTCAGCTTCCCCGCGCTGCTGCCCCGCGAGCCCTACGAGGCCACCAACCGCTGGACCGAGTACGGCCCGAACATCTTCCGGCTGAAGGACCGCAAGGACGGCGACTACCTGCTCGGCCCCACGCACGAGGAGATGTTCACCCTGGCGGTGAAGGACCTCTACTCCTCGTACAAGGACCTGCCCCTCGCGCTCTACCAGATCCAGACCAAGTACCGCGACGAGGCGCGGCCCCGCGCGGGCATCCTGCGCGGGCGGGAGTTCACGATGAAGGACTCCTACTCCTTCGACGTCGACGACGCCGGCCTCGACGCCAGCTACCAGCGGCACCGCGACGCCTACGTGCGGATCTTCGACCGGCTCGGCTTCGACTACGTGATCGTCAAGGCGACCTCGGGCGCGATGGGCGGGTCGAGGTCGGAGGAGTTCCTGGCCAAGGCCGCCGTCGGTGAGGACACCTACGTCCGCTGCACGACGTGCGACTACGCCGCCAACGTCGAGGCCGTCGAGGTGGCACCGCCCGCCCCCCTCGCCTACGACGACGTGCCCGCCGCGCACGCGGAGCAGACCCCCGACACGCCCACCATCGACACCCTCGTCGACCTCCTCAACGCCGAGCACCCCCGCGACGACCGGGCCTGGACGGCGGGCGACACGCTCAAGAACGTGCTCGTCGTGCTCACCCACCCCGACGGCACCCGCGAGCCGGTGGCCATCGGCGTGCCCGGCGACCGCGAGGTCGACCCGAAGCGTCTGGAGGGCCAGCTCGAGCCGATCACGGTCGAGGCCATGGACGAGGCCGAGCTGCGCAAGCACCCCACGCTGGTCAAGGGCTACATCGGCCCGGGCGCGCTGGGCGAGGAGAGTCCGTCCGGCATCCGCTACCTCGTCGACCCCCGCGTCGTCGAGGGCACCCGCTGGGTCACCGGCGCCGACGTCGCCGGCAGCCACGTCATCGACCTGGTCGCCGGGCGCGACTTCACCCCCGACGGCACCATCGAGGCCGCCGACGTCCGCGACGGCGACGCCTGCCCCCGCTGCGCCGAGACCGGCGCCGGTGGCACGCTCGAGACCGCGCGCGGCATCGAGATGGGTCACATCTTCCAGCTCGGCCGCAAGTACGCCGAGGCGCTCGACCTCAAGGTGCTCGACGTCAACGGCAAGCTCGTCACCGTCACGATGGGCTCCTACGGCGTGGGCGTCACGCGGGCCGTTGCCGCCATCGCCGAGGGCACGCTCGACGAGCGCGGCCTGTGCTGGCCCCGCAACGTCGCCCCGGCCGACGTCCACGTCGTCGCCGCCGGCAAGGACGACGCCGTCTTCGCCGCCGCCGAGGAGATCGCGCGCGAGCTCGACGCGGCCGGCGTCCAGGTGCTGCTCGACGACCGCGCCGGCAAGATCAGCCCCGGCGTGAAGTTCAAGGACGCCGAGCTGATCGGCGTCCCGACGCGCATCACCGTCGGGCGCAGCCTCGCCGAGAGCGGCACGGTCGAGGTGCAGGACCGGCGCACCGACGACCGCCAGGACGTCGCCGTCGGCTCGGTCGTCGACCACGTCGTGGCGGTCGTGAAGGCCTAGGAGGGCGCGGCTCCTCCTGCTCGGCGCGGTCGCTCGCGACCGGCAGGACGGGCAGCGGTCTGCGGCGAAAAACCAGTAGTCCGCGAACTCATCGCTCCGGGGAACTCCCGAGATGCTCCCCGGAGGGACGAGTACGCGGACTGCATGGTGGCCTGGGACAGAGGCCGGATCGAGGGACCGGGTGACCCGGGGGGACTCCCTTCGACGTGCACAAGTTTGCAACACCCCGAGCCTCCGTGTCGCTGCAGCGGCCCGCTCACAAGTCTGCAATGCACAAACCTGCAGCGGCTGCAGGAACGTGCAACGGCCGGGCCGGCTACTGCTGCTCGACGGGGCCAGCAGCCTCCTGCTCGACCTCCTGCTCGACCTCCTGCTCGACCTGAGCGGGGCGCTCCTGCTCGACGCCGGCCACCCGCTCCTGCTCGACGCCGGCGTGGCTGGCCGCGGTGGGGCCGAGGAGCGTGACGGCGGCGGCGAGACCGAGGGTGGACAGGAGACGGGGCAGGCGGGTGGTGGCGCGCATGGGCGGGGTCCTCGTGGTCGCGGCGCCCACCGATGGGACGCCTGGGGGAGAGATCGCGGCCGGACGGGTTCGCCGTCATGGGCCTCGACGCCTCTCACCTTCGCGCCGGGGCGGCCGGCGACGCCACGATCTCGCTCCTGCTGGTTCGTGCGATGCAGGAACCTGCAACCCTCGAGGGTGGTCGCGGAGCGGCGTCAGCGCCCGGGGTAGGTGGCGGGTCGTCCGCCGAGGTCGAGCTGGCGGGTGGCGGAGGCGACGAGGGCCCGGACGGCCCAGCGCCGCGACGCGCCCGTCGAGCTGGCGACGAGGTAGCCGTAGGTCGCGGTGCACGCCCGCTCCACGGCGAGACCCGCGGCGGCCAGGTCGACCGTCGCCCCCGGCTGGACGGCGGGCAGGTCGTACGACGGCGCCGCGACCACCGGGTCGCCGCCGGCCGCGCGGACCATCGCGTCGAGCTGGTCGCGACGGTCGCGGTGCTCGTCGTACGACGACCGGAACGTCGCGTACAGCGCCGGTGCCTCGGACGCCGACGTCTGGGCGCCCAGGTAGCCGACGACGAACAGCGCGGCGTGCTCGCCGGCCAAGGTGGTCTGGAGTGCGTCGAGGGTCGTCACAGCGTCGTCCGCAGCTGCGCGACGGCCCCGGCCATCGAGGCGAACGTGAGGGCCAGGGGACCGCTGTCGGCGACGCCGGCCGCCGCGACCAGCCGGCGCTGCAGCAGCTGCTCGGTGCGACCGATCCGGGCCCGGACGGCGGCGTCGTCCTCACCCCGGGCGCTCACCCGGCCCGTGGTCGTCGGCAGCGTGCCCAGCTCGGCCCCGTGGGCGGCGTGCAGGGTCTCGAAGGGGCGCAGCAGGTCGGTCAGCTGCGGGTGCACCCGGACGTTGGCGCGCGCCGTGCGGTGGGCGAGGGCGATCGCCGACAGCACCTCGCCGACCAGCGCGGCGTCGTCGCCGCCGTCGGAGGCTGGAGAGCCGTCGCCCGGTGCGGTGCCCGAGGTCGACACGCCCGAGGACGGCGTCATCGTGGGGTCGTCGGACGTCGGGTCGAGCGAGTCGAGCGAGCAGCCCGCGGCTCCGGCGGCACCGGCCGCCAGCACCGCACCGAGCGCTGTGCGGCGGCTCACGGACGGGGACGGCACCGGGCGACGATATCCCGGTCGGTGCAGGCCCATGCCCTAAGGTGGTGCTGCAGCACTCGCAGCACCCCACAACAGCACAGGAGGTCGAGGATGTCCGCCGCAGAGGCGTTGACGAGCCGGATCGAGACAGCGCTCACCGACCCCCTCGCCGAGCTGGGTCTCGACCTCGAGGCCGTCGAGGTGAGCAGCGCCGGCAAGCGCAGCATCGTCCGCATCGCCGTCGACCAGGACGGCGGCGTCACGCTCGACGACGTCGCCGAGGCCACCCGCCGGGTCAACGAGGTCCTCGACGACGACCTGTCCGACGTGATGGGCAAGCAGCCGTACACGCTCGAGGTCACCTCGCGCGGCGTCGACCGGCCGCTCACCCTGCCGCGCCACTGGCGCCGCAACGAGGGCCGCCTGGTCAAGGTCACGCTCGACGACGGGACCACCCTGACCGCTCGGATCGGGCCCAGCACCGAGACCGACGTCGAGCTCGACGTCGACGGCGCCGACCGCCGGGTCGCGTTCGCCGCGGTGCGCAAGGCGTTGGTGCAGATCGAGTTCAACCGCAAGGACGCCCCCGCGCTCGACGAGCCCGAGGACGACGCAGACGACGCGGACGAAGCAGACGAAGCAGACGAAGAAGAGACCGAGGACGACGACTGATGGACATCGACCTGAGCATCCTGCGCCAGCTCGAGCGCGAGAAGGAGATCAAGTTCGACGTGCTCGTCGAGGCGATCGAGCAGGCCCTCCTGACGGCGTACCACAAGACGCCGGGCGCCATCTCCGACGCGCGCGTCGTCCTCGACCGCAAGAACGGCCACGTCGTGGTCTACGCGGCCGAGGTCGACGAGAACGACGAGAAGATCGGCGAGTTCGACGACACCCCCGCCGGGTTCGGCCGCATCGCTGCCACCACGGCCAAGCAGATCATGATGCAGCGCCTGCGCGACGCCGAGGACGAGATCAAGTTCGGCGAGTTCTCCGGCAAGGAGGGCGACCTGATCTCGGGCGTCATCCAGCAGGGCCGCAACCCCGACGACGTGCTGGTCGACCTCGGCAAGATCGAGGCGCTGCTGCCCGTGAGCGAGCGCGTGCCCGGCGAGACCTACAGCCACGGCACCCGCATCCGCTGCCTGGTGCTCTCGGTGCGCAAGGGCATGCGTGGCCCGCAGATCACCCTCACGCGCTCGCACCCCAACCTGGTCAAGAAGCTCTTCGCGCTCGAGGTGCCCGAGATCGCCTCCGGCCAGGTCGAGATCGCCGCGATCGCCCGCGAGGCCGGGCACCGCACGAAGATCGCCGTGCACGCCACGGCGCCGGGCATCAACCCCAAGGGCGCGTGCATCGGCCCCATGGGGCAGCGGGTCCGCGCGGTCATGCACGCACTCAACGAGGAGAAGATCGACATCGTCGACTTCTCCGAGGACCCTGCCAAGTTCGTCGCCAGCGCGCTGTCCCCGGCCCAGGTGAAGAGCGTCGAGATCGTCGACCTCGCCGCCAAGTCCGCGCGGGTCGTCGTCCCGTCGTTCCAGCTCTCGCTCGCGATCGGCAAGGAGGGGCAGAACGCCCGGCTCGCCGCCCGGCTCACCGGCTGGCGCATCGACATCCACGGGGATGAGGAGGAGGACTGAGCGAGGAACGAGCTCAGTCCTCCTGAGGGAGTCGAGGCCGGGTGGGTAGCGCGTGCGAGGTCTCGAGGCTCGCTGCGCTCGCACCTCGACCAGCGTGACGTGCGAGGTCTCGAGGCTCGCTGCGCTCGCACCTCGACCAGCGTGGCCGGGCCCGGTGCCCGCCCGGTTCGGCGTCCGGCCCCGGAATGGCTAGACTGGACGACGGTGGTCCAGCAGTCGTCGTCTCCCGTGCGCCCGGAACCTGTCCGCACGTGCGTGGGATGCCGCCGCCGGGCCGCCAAGCGCGAGTTGTTGCGGGTGACCGCCGGCTCTGACGCGGACGGCCGCCCGGCCGCCGTGCCCGATCCGACAGCCACTGCACCCGGTCGCGGGGCGCACCTGCACCCCACCACCGAGTGCTTCGACCTCGCGGTGCGTCGCAAGGCGTTCGGACGGGCACTGCGTGCCGGTCCGCACCTGTCCGGCGCACCGGTGGGGGAGTACCTCGCCAGCACCACCGGCACGACACCGAGCGCAGACCGATGACGACCAGGAACTGGAGCACCAGCTCATGAGCACTCGATGAGCCTCAAGCGATGAGCACGGCCCAATGAGTTTGCACCACCACTAGGTCCGATCGCGCGGAGACGCGGGTCGGGCCACGAAGGAGAATTGTGGCTAAGACCCGCGTGCACGAACTCGCCAAGGAGTTCGGCGTCGAGAGCAAGTTCGTTCTCGAGAAGTTCAAGGAGATGGGGGAGTTCGTCAAGTCGGCGAGCTCGACCGTCGAGCTCCCTGCGGAGATGCGTTTCCGCAAGGAGGTCGGAGCCGCCCTGAAGGCCGCTCCCGAGACGAAGGCCGCCCCGGCCTCGTCCGCCCAGCCCGCCGCCCCTGCGGCGCCCAAGCCGACCGGCAGGCCCGGCCCGAAGCCCGGCCCGAAGCCGGCTCCCAAGCCTGCCGTCGAGGCCCCGGCCGAGCCGGCCGCTGCGGCCCCGGCGCCCGTCGAGGCCCCGGCCGCCCCGGTCGAGGCCCCCGCGGCGGCGACCCCGGCCCCGAGCCCCGCGCCCGCCAAGCCCGCCCCGGCCAAGCCGGCCGCCAAGCCGGCCGCGCCCGCGGCCCGCGGCGACCAGCCCACGCCCGGTACCCCCAAGGCCCCGGCCCCGCGGCCCGTCGGCAAGCCCGGCGGCACGCCGCGCCCGGGCAACAACCCGTTCAGCTCGAGCCAGGGCATGGGACGCCGTCCCTCGGCCCCGCGGCCCGAGACCGGCGTCGAGGGCGGCGACAACCGTCCGCCGCGTCCGCCCGCGGCCCGCGAGGGCGGCGCCCCCGGGCGTCCCGGCATGCCGCGCCCCAACCCGGCGATGATGCCGAAGTCCCCGGCCGCCTTCGGCGGTGGCCCCGGCGGGCGTGGCCCTGGTGGGCCCGGTGGCCGTCCCGGTGGCCCCGGTCGTCCCGGTGGCGCTCCCGGTCGTCCCGGTGCTCCGGGCCGTGGTGGTCCCGGCGGTGGCGCCGGTGCCGGTGCTCCGGGTCGTCCCGGCGGCTTCGCCGGTCGTCCCGGCGGCGGCAACCGTCCCGGTCAGCGCGGCCAGACCCAGGGTGCCTTCGGTCGCCCGGGTGGTCCGTCGCGTCGTGGTCGCAAGTCGAAGCGCGCGCGTCGTCAAGAGTTCGAGGCCATGGAGGCCCCGACGCTGGGCGGCATGCGCGTCCGCAAGGGCAACGGCGAGACGATCCGTCTCGCCCGAGGCGCCTCGCTCACCGACTTCGCCGAGAAGGCCGGCGTCGACGCCGCCCAGCTCGTGCAGATGCTCTTCCACCTCGGCGAGATGGTCACGGCCACCGAGTCGGTCAACGAGGGCACCCTCGAGCTGCTGGCCGAGGAGCTCAACTACGTCGTCGAGATCGTCTCCCCGGAGGACGAGGACCGCGAGCTCCTCGAGTCGTTCGACATCGAGTTCGGCTCCGACGAGGGCGACGAGTCCGACCTCGTCATCCGTCCGCCGGTCGTGACCGTCATGGGTCACGTCGACCACGGAAAGACCAAGCTCCTCGACGCGCTGCGCAACGCCAACGTCGTCGACAAGGAGGCCGGTGGCATCACCCAGCACATCGGTGCCTACCAGGTCCACACCGAGGTCGACGGCGCCGACCGTCGCATCACCCTGATCGACACCCCCGGTCACGAGGCGTTCACCGCCATGCGTGCTCGTGGTGCGCAGGCCACCGACATCGCGATCCTCGTGGTCGCGGCCGACGACGGCGTCATGCCGCAGACGGTCGAGGCGCTCAACCACGCCAAGGCCGCCGGTGTCCCGATCGTGGTCGCGGTCAACAAGATCGACAAGCCCGACGCCGACCCGACCAAGGTCCGTGGCCAGCTCACCGAGTACGGCCTCGTGCCCGAGGAGTACGGCGGCGACTCGATGTTCGTCGACGTCTCGGCCAAGTCCGAGCTCAACCTCGACAAGCTGCTCGAGGCCGTCGTCCTCACCGCCGACGCCTCGCTCGACCTGCGGGCCAACCCCACGCAGGACGCGCAGGGCATCGTGGTCGAGGCCCACCTCGACCGTGGCCGCGGCCCGGTCGCCACGGTCCTCGTCCAGCGCGGCACGCTCCGCGTCGGCGACTCGATCGTCGCCGGTCCGGCCCACGGCCGGGTCCGCGCGATGCTCGACGAGCACGGCAACGAGCTCGAGGTCGCCGACCCGGCCCGCCCGGCCATGGTGCTCGGTCTGTCCGCCGTCCCCGGCGCCGGCCAGAACTTCCTGGTCGTCGAGGACGACCGGATGGCGCGCCAGATCGCCGAGAAGCGCGAGGCCCGCGAGCGGGCGGCCATGCAGGCCAAGAGCCGGCCGCGCCGCACCCTCGAGGACTTCATGGAGTCGATGGGCAAGGGGGCCAACCAGACCCTCAACCTCATCCTCAAGGGCGACGTGTCCGGTTCGGTCGAGGCCCTCGAGGACGCCCTGTCGCAGATCGACGTCGGCGACGAGGTCGGCATCCGGGTCATCGACCGCGGTGTCGGTGCGATCACCGAGACCAACGTCGACCTCGCGGCGGCGTCCGACGCCATCATCATCGGCTTCAACGTCCGCCCGCAGGGCAAGGCGACCGAGCTGGCCGACAAGCAGGGCGTCGAGATCCGCTACTACACGGTGATCTACTCGGTCATCGACGAGATCGAGGCGGCCCTCAAGGGCATGCTCAAGCCGGAGTTCGAGGAGTCGACCCTGGGCCAGGCGGAGATCCGGGCGATCTTCCGCAGCTCCAAGATCGGCAACATCGCCGGCTGCATGGTCACCAGCGGCACCATCCGCCGCAACGCCAAGGTCCGCGTCATCCGCGACGGTAACGTCATCGCCGACGACCGCGACCTGGCCTCGCTCAAGCGCGAGAAGGACGACGCCTCCGAGGTCCGCGAGGGCTTCGAGTGCGGTCTCGTGGTGCGCAACTTCCAGGACATCCGGGAGGGCGACATCATCGAGGCCTTCGAGATGCGCGAGATCCCGCGGGGCTGACCCGCACGTACCACCCGGTCACAGGCGGCTCCCGCTCCGGCGGGGGCCGCCTGTGCCTCCCTCCTGCCCTGATAGGAAAGACCCCATGACCAGCCCTCGCGTCCGCAAGATCGCCGACCGGATCCAGGTGATCGTGGCCGAGATGCTCGAGCGGCGGATCAAGGACCCGCGGCTCGGGTTCGTGACGATCACCGACGTCCGCCTTACCGGCGACGGCCAGCAGGCCTCGATCTTCTACACGGTGCTCGGCGGCGAGGCCGAGATGGCCGGCACCGCGGCCGCGCTCGAGTCGGCCAAGGGCGTGCTGCGCTCCGAGGTCGCCAAGCAGCTCGGCACCCGCATCGTGCCGAGCCTGACGTTCTTCCACGACGCGCTGCCCGAGGAGGCCCGCGCCCTCGACGAGGTGCTGGCTCGGGCCAAGGCCCAGGACGAGGCCGTCGCGGCCGCGCGGGGCACCAGCTACGCCGGCGGCGAGGACCCGTACAAGAAGCCGCGCGAGGTCGCCGAGACCGACGACGAGGACGACGAGCCCGGCGACGATGACGCGACCCGCGCCTGAGGTCGCGCCCGGCCTGGTCGTCGTCGACAAGGCCGGTGGCATGACGTCGCACGACGTCGTCGCGAAGGTCCGCCGGATCGCCGGCACCCGCAAGGTCGGTCACGCCGGCACCCTCGACCCGATGGCCACCGGGGTGCTCGTGCTCGGCGTCGGCCGGGCCACCCGGCTGCTCGGGCACCTGATGCTCACCGAGAAGGCCTACGACGCCACGATCCGCCTCGGCGTCAGCACCACCACCGACGACGCCGAGGGCGAGGTCGTCGCCACCGCCGACGCCACGACGCTGCCACCCGGCCTGGTCGAGGCCGAGCTGGGCGGGCAGGTCGGCGACATCCTCCAGGTGCCGACCGCGGTGAGCGCGATCAAGGTCGACGGCAAGCGGGCCTACCAGCGGGTGCGCGACGGCGAGGAGGTCGAGCTCGAGGCCCGGCCGGTGACGGTCCACGAGCTCGTCGTCCACGACCAGCGGGTCGTCGGGGCGTGCCTCGACGTCGACGTCTCCGTGCGGTGCTCCAGCGGCACCTACGTCCGCGCGATCGCGCGCGACCTCGGCGCCGCCCTCGGCGTCGGCGGGCACCTGACGGCGCTGCGGCGCACGGCGGTCGGCGCGTTCGACCTCGACACCGCGCGCACCCTCGACCAGCTGACCGAGCACTACGCACCGGTGCCGATCGCCCGGGCCGCGCGCGCCACGTTCCCCGCCGTCGACCTCGACGACGCCGAGGCCGCCGACGTCCGCTTCGGGCGACGCCTCGCCCGCGGGCTCGACACCACCACCGCCGTGTTCGCCCCCGACGGCGCCTTCCTGGCCCTCTACGAGCCCGCCGGAGCCGACGCGGCACGGCCCGTGGCGGTGTTCGTCTGACCCGTTCGGGTCATCCCCGGGCACCGACCGGGCACCCTCCGGCGCGGTTTGCCGAAACGCCGGTCCGGCCCCGGGCCGCGTCCTACGCTGCCCGGGGGAGGGACACCATGGGCGAGCGGGCCGACGGTCGTCCGCAGATCGTGCGCGGTGCTGCGGACGGGTCCGACGACCCCCGGGTCCGGGCGGTGCTCGCCGTCCTCGCCGGTGAGCCCCGCGCCGACGTCGCCACCCGCTGGGCCGTCGAGCCGGTGCTGCTCGATCGCTGGGTGCGCTCCTTCGTCGAGGCCGGCGCCGCGCAGGTGACCAACCGCCCCGTCGGCGGCGTCGCCCAGCAGCGCGACCGGTTCCTGACCACGTTCATGCACGGGTTGCGCTCGCCGCTCGCGGTCGCCCAGATGTGGGTCGGACTCCTCCAGGACACCCCGTCCGACGCGCCCCACGACCCCGACACCGTCCGCGAGATCCTCGTGCACGTGCAGGACACGCTCGACCAGCTCGACGAGCGGACCACCGACGTCGAGCTGCTCACCGCCGCGATGCTCGGGCGCCTCGGTCTCGAGGCCCGGCGGGTCACCGTCGACGACCTCCTCGCCGGGCTCGACGAGCCGCCCGCCGCCGGCGGTGAGGGTGGTGGTGTGGAGCTGCACGTCGACCCGCGCCTGTTCCGCCGCGTCCTGCGCGACCTCTGGACGGCGGCCGCGAACACCGACCCGCGGCCGCGGCGGGTCGAGCTCGAGGTGGTCACCGTGCCGCCGTGGATCGAGATCCGCGTCGTGCGCCGCGGGGCCCCGGTGCGGCCGGAGTCGCTCCACGCGATGTTCGAGCCCTTCGACCGCGCCGACGACGACGCCCGGGTGACCGTCGGTCTCTACCTCGCTCGTGCCCTGACCGTCGTCCATGGTGGCACCATGGGGGTCGACCAGGACGACGACCGCACCGTGTTCGCCGTC
Source organism: Nocardioides secundeburneus (assembly GCF_039939255.1). Lineage (NCBI taxonomy): Bacteria > Bacillati > Actinomycetota > Actinomycetes > Propionibacteriales > Nocardioidaceae > Nocardioides > Nocardioides secundeburneus. The sequence continues at coordinate 321,861 of NZ_JBDUUE010000005.1, read as the reverse complement.
CGGGTCCCCGACGCGCGGCTCGCCGGCGTCCCGGACCCCTAGCTTCCTCACCCCCACCCCCCACCAGAGGAGCACGAGATGAAGTACCAGCTGGCCTGTGGCGACGTGATGCCGGGTTGCGCGCAGACGTTCGACGAGAACGACAAAGGGGTGCTGCTCGGCGCGGTCGCCAAGCACGCCGCCGGCGCGCACGGCATCACCGAGATGACCCCGGAGGTGCTCGCCGCCGTCGAGAGCAAGATCCGCGTCTCGCAGGGCTGAGCCGACCGTCGTGCCGCGTCACCCCCGGGGTGGCGCGCGTGCTGTCGGCGTGCGCAATAGGCTGTCACGGTGACCGTCTGGCGCTCCCTGGCAGAGGTCCCGGCCGACGTCGTCGCGCCCGGGACCGCCGTCACCATCGGCAACTTCGACGGCGTGCACCGCGGGCACCGGGCGGTCATCGCGCGGGCACGTCAGCGGGCCGACGAGCTCGGCGTCCCGCTGGTCACCGTGACGTTCCAGCCGCACCCGATGGCCGTGCTGCGGCCCGAGCACGCGCCGTCCATGCTCTCCACGCTCGACGAGCGGGCCGCGCTGCTCGCCGACGCCGGCGTCGACCACGTGCTCGCCCTGCCGTTCGACCTCGACGTCGCCGCCTGGAGCCCGCAGCAGTTCGTCGACCGCGTGCTCGTCGAGGGGCTGCGGGCGCGCGCCGTCGTCGTCGGCGCCAACTTCCGCTTCGGCCACCGCGCGGCGGGCGATGTCGCCTTCCTCGCCGCCGCGGGCGAGGTCGCGGGCTTCACGGCCGAGGGCGTCGCCCTCGACGGCGGCCCGCAGGTCTGGTCGTCCACCTACGTCCGCACGTGCCTGGCCGCCGGCGACGTCGCGGGCGCCGCGGAGGCGCTCGGTCGCCCGTTCAGCGTGCGGGGCGTCGTCGTCCGGGGTGACCAGCGCGGGCGCGAGCTCGGCTACCCGACGGCCAACGTGCCCACCGACGGCCTCACCGCGGCCCCGGCCGACGGCGTCTACGCCGGCTGGCTGCGTCGGCGCGACAGCGACGAGTCCCACCCCGCCGCGATCAGCGTCGGCACCAACCCGACCTTCGACGGCGTCCGCGACCGCCGCGTCGAGAGCTACGTCCTCGACCGCACCGACCTCGACCTCTACGGCGTCGAGGTCGAGGTCTCGTTCGTCGAGCGCCTGCGCGGCATGGTCGCCTTCGACGGCGTCGACGCGCTGCTCGTGCAGATGGCCGACGACGTGCGGCTGACGCGCGAGCTGCTGGGCCGCTGAGCGTGGCCGACCCGGGAGCGGACGCCGTCGCCGACGCCGAGCGGTGGTTCCGCACCCGGGGCCTGAGCTACTTCGTGCCCGACGTCCGCACCGCGGTGCGCGACGGCCTGCGTCCGCGGCGGGTCGTGCCGTCGGTGGTCACGGTCGTCGTCGTCTCGCTGGTGCTCGCCGCGCTGGTGGTGTGGGTGATCGACGAGCCCAGCGCCGCGCCGGCCGTCATCGGGTCGGTGGTCGGTGCCGGCGCGCTGCTCTACGCCCTGACGACGCTGCAGGCCCGCCCGATCGTCTCCTGGGCGATCGGGCGCACCTTCGGCAGCCTCAGGCTGCTGGTGCCGATGGCCAGCCGCGCGCTGCCGTTGCTGCTGGTGTTCGTGACGTTCCTGTTCATCAACGCCGAGGCCTGGCAGATGACGGCCAACCTCAAGCCCGGCATCCTCTGGACCGTCGTGCTGCTGCTCACCGCGCTCGCCGTGCTGTTCCTGCTGGTCCGGCTGCCCGAGGAGGTCGACCGGGTCGACGACGCCGTCGACGCCGCGTTCGTCGTCCGCGCCACCCGGGGGACGCCGCTGGAGCAGCCGGCGCGCGACCTCGTCGACCGGGGCAGGGACCCGTCGGTGCACGCCGAGGTGGCCGGATACGACCGCTGGAACCTGATCCTCGTGCTGCTGGTCGTGCAGATCGGCCAGGTCGTGCTGCTCGCCGTCACCGTGTTCGTGTTCTTCCTGGTCTTCGGTGCCCTCGTGATGACCACGACCGTGCAGAACTCCTGGACCCAGCTGCCCGGCGGCATCGACAGCTTCTCGTTCCTGCCGACCGTCTCCTACGAGCTGCTCAAGGTCTCGCTGTTCCTCTCGGCCTTCTCCGGTCTCTACTTCACCGTCTCCGCCGTCACCGACGACACCTACCGCAGCCAGTTCTTCGCCGCCGTCACCGAGGAGCTCGAGCGCGCCGTCGGCATGCGCGCGGTCTACCTGGCGTTGCGCGCCGAGCTGGATCGCTGATCGAGCCGCCTCACTCGCGGTCGACGGCCGACTGCAGGTGGCCGAAGGCGATCAGCCGGTCGTCGGTGTGGAACAGCTCGGCGCAGGTGGTGAGGGTGATGAGCCGGTCGCGGTCGGGGAGCGGTCCGACGCCGTCGGGGTCGGGGTTCTCCGGCCTGGCGGAGACCACCCAGCCGTCGGTGAACGGCACCCGCAGGTCGTCGCCGCCGGTGTCGAGCACGTAGGTGTAGACGGTGTCGCGGGTCTCGACGACGATCTCGTCGCCGGGCTGCAGGTCGGGCATGTCGCGCAGCGGCTCGCCGTGGGTGATGCGGTGCCCGGCGAGCGCGTAGTTGCCGACCTCGCCCGGGCCCGCGGAGTCCTCGAAGTGCCCGATGCCGGAGGCGAGCGCGTCGTCCTCGATGCCCTCGAGCACCGGGACGGCGAAGTCGTCGCCGAACCGCGGGATGCGCAGGATCGCCCCGGCCGCGCCCTGGTCGGTCTGCACCTGCGGCTTCGCCTCGGCCTTCGGCTTGTCCCACTCCCGCTCGAGGCTCTCGACCGTCTGCTCGTGGCGACGCTGGGAGACGATGTTGGTGCCGTAGAGCTGCCAGGCGATCCACCCGAGGATCGACAGGCCCGCGAGCACGAGCGCGAGACCGATCCAGAACGTCCAGGCGCGCCGGCGGTCGCGACGGCGGTAGCCCGCCTCGCGCACGTCGGCCTCGTCGGCCTCGTCGTCGGCCCGGACGTCGGTCATGGCGTCAGTGTGTCAGCCCGCCCCGGCGCGCGGGCCGAGCACGACGAGACGCCGGGTCGCGCGGGTCATCGCGACGTAGCGGTCGACGGCGTCCCAGGCGTCGGGGTCGACCAGCACGACGAGGTCGAACTCGAGGCCCTTCGCGGTCGCCGGTGTGAGGACCCGCACGCGACCACCGGCGTCGGTGGGTGGCACGGAGGACGAGGCCCCGATGACGCACGCGGTGCCGTCGTCGTGCTCGGTCAGCCACTGCTCGACGACGTCGTCGAGGTCGCCGACCGCGCCGTGGGTCACCGGCACCCCGGACGAGCGCACCGACGTCGGCACGTTGGCGTCGGGCAGCACCGCGCGGATCACCGGCTCGGCCTCGGCCATCACCTCCGACGGCGTGCGGTAGTTGACCGTGAGGGTGGCGACCCGAGCGTGGAGGCCGAGCCGCCCCAGGCGCGTCGTCCACGGCTCGGCGAAGCCGTGCCGGGCCTGGGCCCGGTCGCCGACGACGGTGAACGAGCGCGACGGGCACCGGTCGAGCAGCATCGACCACTCGGCGTCGGTGAGCTCTTGCGCCTCGTCGACCACGACGTGCGCGAACGGGCCGGCGAGCGGGTCGGACGCCGTCTCGGGGACGGCGTCGGTGTCGACCAGACGGTCGAGCAGGTCGCCCTGGCGCAGCATGTGCAGGCCGTACTCGTCGCCGACGCCGGCCTCGAGGACCCGGTCGGCGGCGTCCTGGATCTGGACCCGCTGGCGGACGGCGTCAGCCTCCCGGCGACGTCGACGGCCCGACAGCCCGGCGTCGCCGAGGCGGCGGCGGGCGGCGTCGAGCAGTGGCAGGTCGGCCGCGGTCCATCGCTGCGCCTGGTCGGGCGTGCCGCGCCGCAGCAGGCGGACCTCGTCGGGTGTCAGCCACGGCGCACACCGGCGCAGGTAGGCAGGCACCGTCCACAGGTCGCCGACGAGGTCGTGCGCCTCGAGCAGCGGCCAGGCCCCGCCGACGGCGTCGCGCAGGGCCGGGCTGCGGCCGAGCGCGGTGCGCAGGGCCGGGCGCTCGCCGTCGTCGACCTCGACCTTGTCGGCCAGGATGTCGAGCAGCGCGTCCCAGACCGCCTCGCGTGCCTCGTTGTGCGGCACGCCGGGCTCGGCGGCGGTGAACGCCTCGGCCCACTCGTGCGGGCTCAGCCGGACGTCGGCCCACGCCGTCTCGACCGCGAGGGCCTCGGACGGCGGCTCCTCGTAGAGCGCGACCGCCGGCTCGACGGCGGCGACCATCCGGGGATCGGCCTTGAGGCGAGCCACGTCGGGGTCGGTCTCCTCGGCGGCGTCCGCGCCCTCGGGGACGAGGTCCCGCAGGGTGCACGTGCGGACCCCCTCCTCGCCGAGGCTCGGCAGCACGTCGGCCACGTAGGACAGGTAGGGCTGGTGCGGGCCGACGAACAGCACGCCCCCGCGGCCCTCGCCGAGCCGCGGTCGGCGTGGAGCAGGTAGGCGGCGCGGTGCAGCGCGACGACGGTCTTGCCGGTGCCGGGTCCGCCGTCCACGACGAGGGTGCCGCGCGAGCCGGCCCGGATGATCGCGTCCTGGTCGGCCTGGATGGTGGCGAGCACGTCGCGCATCTGCGGCGAGCGGCTCGCCCCGAGGCTGGCCACGAAGGCCGACTGGTCGTCGAGCGAGGCCGCGGAGCCGCCCGGGCCCGCGGGGTCGTCGGCGAAGACCTCGTCCCAGTAGTCGGTGATCCGTCCGCCGCTCCAGCGGTAGCGGCGCCGGCTCGCCAGCCCTGCGGGGTGCGCGTGGGTGGCGGCGAAGAACGGCTCGGCGGCGGGGGAGCGCCAGTCGACCAGCACCCGGCGTCCGGTGGCGTCGGTGAGGCCGAACCGGCCGACGTGGACGGCGTCGTCGTCCGTGGCGCCGGCCGGGACCATCCGGCCGAGGCACAGGTCGAGGCCGTAGCGGCTCAGCGCCCGCAGGCGCGAGGTGAGCCGGTGGACCTCGAGGTCGCGGGTCAGCGCCTCCTCGCCGACGCCGCCGGGCTGCCGGCGGACGACGTCGAGCCGGGCCTCGAGCTCGGCGACGGACGTCGTCAGCGTGGTGGCGAGCAGGGCGAAGTGCCGCACGTCGGCGGCGATGAGCGTGGGGTCGGCCTTCGCGGCCAGGCGCGGCGGCAGGTCGAACGGGGTCGTGGGGTCGGCGTCAGGCATGCGGACGGGCTTCCTCGGACGTCGCGGAACGGACCCGGGACGGGGGCGAGGAGCGGGGCGCGAGCGCGGTCCGGCCGAGGATTCTGGACCAGCACGGGGGCCTTGCCGCAAGCCCACCACTGGGCTATACCTTGGAAGTGGCGGGAGGCGCCGAGCCTCGCGCCGTCGTCTTTTCTCGGACGTCCGAGTCGCGGGTCGGGCCCTGGGGTTCTCAGCGTCCTCTTCGCGTTCTCAGGTGTGGCAACCCCTGAGAACGTCAGGACCACCCGGTGCACCGGGTACTCCCCGCCACAGCGCTGCAGGAACACCCGGTGTACCGGGTGTTCCTGCGACGCCTGGGGCGCGTGGGACGACGCCCCGGTCAGCGGTGACGGCTCAGAAGAGCTGCTCGTCGAGCTGGCCGTCGGGGTCCTGCACGTAGCAGACGAGCCGGTCGTAGCCGTCGAGGTTGTCGGGCTCGTCGATCAGCAGGCCCCACACGAGGTCGCCGTCGTAGGTCTCGATCCTCGCGAGGTCGTCGGGGTCCATGAACTCCTGGCACAGGCCGGCGGCGTCGCCGAGACCGGCGTCGGCGCCGATCGCCTCCGTGACGTCGGTGACGTGGACGATCTCGGCGTCGTGGTCGCGGCCGCAGTCCCGCACGGTGATGTCGATCTGGCCGGCGTCGTCGTCGATCGCGACGCACTGGCCGGCCTCGGCCGTCTCGGGCGTGAGCGACTCGCCCTTCTCCTCCACGCCACGACCGGTCGCGAGCAGCACGCAGAACGCGATCGCGACGAGCACCACGAGCGCGCCGACGACGCGGATCGCGACGTCGACCGGCCGGAGACCGGAGGCGGTCGGGGCGGGGTCAGCCATGGGGCACCCGGGGCCTGCCCGTCGCGGGGACGGGCAGGCACTCGGTCACGGCAGGCGCTTCTCGGTGAACTCGTCGCCGTTGTCGCGCTCGGCGTAGCAGAGCGCGGCATCGCTGTCGGACGGGTTCTCGTCGGTGGTGACGTACTGGTACTCGACGTCGTCGCCGATGGCCTCGAGGTCGGCGGGATCCATCAGGTTGGTGCAGATCAGGAACGACGCGCCGCTGTCGGTGAAGTCGTCGGGGTTGGTCGGGGCCACGTCGAGGGACTTGACGTCGCCGACGTCGCCGACCCAGACGATCTCGGCGTCGTGGTCCTCGCTGCAGTCCTTCTCACGCAGCAGCACCGAGTTGCCGTCGTCGGACGACACGCTGGCGCACTCGCCGACCTTCGCCTCCTCGACGTCGATGACCGACTGGGCGAAGATCACGAAGACCGCGACGAGGGCGGCGCCGACCAGGGTGCCGATCACGCCGATGATCGCGGCCGAGATGGCCGCCCAGCGGCCCTTGCGCCGACCGCCCTTGGTGCGGCTCAGGCCGACGAAGCCGAGGATGGCGCCGATCAGCGACAGGCAGCAGGTGAGGGAGAGCACGAAGCCGACGATCGAGACGGCGTCGGTCTTCTTCGGCATCTCGTTGCCGTAGGGGCTGGACTGGCCGTAGGGGTCGCCGTAGCCCCCGCCGCCACCGCTCGGGATCGGGCCCCCGTAGGGGTTCGACTGCCCGTAGCCACCGCTTGATCCTTCGTTGCCGCCGGACTGTCCGTACGGGTTGTTGGGGTCGTAGGGGTTGCTCATCGAGTCGTCCTTCGCGGGGGCTGGCCTGGCGGTCGCCGGGGCGTGGTGGAGGACAGTGTGTCAGCCCGGGGCCGCGGAGAGGCAGGATGGCGCGCGTGCGGCACATCTGCGACGACGAACGCCGGTCCCGCCTCGCCGTCCGGCATGCCCTGGCGCCCGCCCACCGGGTCGCCGACGCCGAGTCCGCGACCCGGGCCATGACCGTGCTGCACTCCACCGAGCCGGCCACGGTCTACCTCAGCGTGCACGCGCGGGTCGACGGGTTCACGGTGGCCGACCTCGACCGGGCCCTCTACGTCGAGCGCACCCTCGTCAAGCAGCTGGCGATGCGCCGCACCCTATTCGTGTTCCCGCGCGACCTGCTGCCGGCGGCGTGGGGGAGCGCGTCGGCGCGCGTGGCGGCCACCGAGCGGGCCCGCATCGCCAAGGACGTCGTCAAGGCCGGCCTGCACGCGGACGGCGACGCGTGGCTCGACGAGGCCCGGCGCCTGGTGCTCGAGGCGCTCGACGGCGAGCCCGACGGCCTGCAGGCCGCGCCGATCCGCGAGCGGGTGCCGCACGTGGACGTCAAGGTCGACGTCGCCGCCGGCGCGAGCTGGACGGCGGGCCGTGTGCTCACCCACCTCGGCCTGACCGCTGACCTCGTGCGCGCGGTCAACACCGGGCACTGGCGCATCTCACGGCCACGCTGGGCGCGCATGGCCGACTGGCTGGGCGACGTCCCGGACCCGCTGGGCGCCGACGACGGCTACGACGAGCTGGTGCGCCGCTGGCTGCGCACGTTCGGCCCCGGCACCGAGGACGACGTGGTGTGGTGGCTCGGGGCGACCAAGGGCGCCGTCCGCGCCTCGCTCGCCCGACTCGGTGCCGTCGAGGTCGGCCTCGACGGCGGCTCCACCGGCTACGTGCTCCCCGACGACGTCGAGGCCCCGGCCACCGACCCGGGACCGTGGGCGGCGCTGCTGCCGGTGCTCGACCCGACCGTCATGGGCTGGAAGGAGCGGTCCTGGTACCTCGGCGACCACGGCCCGCGCCTGTTCGACCGCAACGGCAACGCCGGCACGACGGCCTGGGTCGACGGCCGCGTCGTCGGCTGCTGGGTGCAGGACGACGCCGGGGCCGTCGTCGTCCGGCTGCTCGAGGAGGTGCCGGACGACGCCGGTCGGGCCCTCGACGTCGAAGCGGCCCGGCTCACCGCGTGGCTCGACGGCACGCGCATCGGCACGGTGTACCCGAGCCCGGCGATGAAGGAAGCGGCTCTACCCTCTACTCCGTGAGTCGACAGCCCCCCGAGCAGCAGGCACCGCCGGTGCAGCGGGTGCGCGTCCGCTACGCCAAGCGCGGCCGGCTGCGGTTCACCAGCCACCGCGACTTCAGCCGGGCCTTCGAGCGCGCGGTGTTCCGGGCCCGGGTGCCGATGGCGTACTCCTCCGGCTTCAACCCCCACCCGCGGATCTCCTACGCCGGCGCCGCGCCCACGGGCTCGGCCAGCGAGGCCGAGTACCTCGAGCTCGCGCTCGCCCGGGTCGTCGAGCCCGACGACATCCACCGCGACCTCGACGAGGCGCTGCCCGACGGCCTCGACGTCCTCCGCGTCGTCGACGCCGCCACCGCCGGGGGCACGAGCCTGGCCGACCTGCTCCAGGCGAGCCGGTGGACCATCGACGCCGCCGTCGAGGCCGGGGCCCTCGCGGACGCCGTCGCCGGCTTCCTCGCCGAGGACTCCGTGCTCGTCGAACGGATGACCAAGAAGGGCCTGCGCGAGCTCGACTGTCGCGCCGCGGTCGTCGCGCTCACGGCCGACGGCACCCGGCTCGACCTGGTGCTGCGACACACCGTGCCCGCCGTCCGCCCCGACGACGTGCTCGGCGGTGTCTGCCGCGTCGCCGGCCTCGAGCCGGGCGGGCCGGCGCTGCTCACCCGGGTCGAGCAGGGCCCCCTCTCGGAGGCCGACGCGACGGTCGGCGACCCCTTCTCCTGAGCCGCGGATCACCCCGGACCCTGGCCGGTGTGCGATAGTGGCCACGACGCCTCCGCCGCTGACCAGCACGATCGGTCGGCACGTCGGACAGGTGCTCGCCAGACCGCGACGCGGTCCGGGTCGGTGACAGCGGCCTCCGGACAGTCGACCGCGGCAGGTGGCGCCGGCCCGGTGAACCGATGCGGAGACGCCGCCCCCATCAGACTTCGTGGCGACCGGCGCGTCGCGCCATCGCCACCGGACCCCGGCTCGAGCCGGGCGAGGAGCAGGCCATGGCCGACGACGACATCCAGGACGCGACCACCGAGGGCACCACCGCCCCGGAGGGCGCCGACACGCCGAGCGACACGCCGGCACCGGCGAAGAAGACGGCTGCGCGCAAGACCGCCGCCAAGAAGACCGCGGCGAAGAAGACGACGGCGAAGAAGGCGGCCGCGAAGAAGACGACGACGAAGAAGGCCGCCGCCGCGCCCGAGGCGGCCACGGAGGCGCCCGCCGAGGCGCCTGCGGAGGCGCCGGTCGAGGCCCCGGTCGAGGACGAGGCCGCCGAGGCCCCGGCCAAGAAGGCCACGGCGCGCAAGACCGCCGCCAAGAAGACCGCGGCCAAGAAGACGACGGCGAAGAAGACCACCACCAAGAAGAAGGCCGCGGCCGAGGGGCCGGTCGAGCCAGTCGAGCCGGCGGCCGAGGCGGCTGCCCCGGCGGTCGCCGAGACGGCGGAGGAGGCCGGCCCGTCGGGCACCATGCCGCTCTTCCAGGCGCCGGAGCCGCCGGCCAAGAAGACGCCCGCCAAGCGCACCCGCAGCCGCAAGAAGGTCGAGCCGGTCGTCGAGGCGCCGGTCGAGGAGACCCCGACCGAGGAGCCCGTCGAGGAGGCCCCTGTCGAGGAGCCCGCTGCGGAGGTCGCCGTCGAGGAGGCCCCCGTCGAGGAGGCCCCCGTCGAGGAGGCCCCGGCAGCGGAGGCCGAGACGGACGAGGCCCCGGCCGAGGACGCTACCGAGGCCAGCGACGACTCCGACGACTCCGACGACTCCGACGACTCCGACGACTCCGACGACGACTCCGACGACGCCGAGGACAACGGTGAGGGCGGCGCCCCGCGGCGCCGCCGTCGTCGTGGCGGACGCCGTCGTCGTCGCGGTGGCGGCGGGGGAGGCGACGACGCCGAGGGCGACGACACCCCGACCGGCGCCGACCAGCAGGACGACGAGGCGGACGCGAAGGGCGACGACTCGTCGTCGGGCGATGGTGACGACAAGTCCGACGGCGAGGGCGGCAGCACGTCGACCCGCCGCCGGCGCAAGCGCCGTCGCGAGGGTGGCGACGAGGCCGGCACCACCGACGACCCCGCCAACACGACCACGCGGGTGCGCAAGGCCCGCTCGCCCGAGGACGAGATCACCTCGGTCCAGGGCTCCACCCGGCTCGAGGCCAAGAAGCAGCGCCGCCGCGAGGGCCGCGAGGCCGGACGCCGTCGCGCGCCGATCGTCAGCGAGGCCGAGTTCCTGGCCCGTCGCGAGTCGGTCGAGCGGGTCATGGTCGTGCGCCAGCGCGAGGAGCTGACCCAGATCGGCGTCCTCGAGGACAAGGTGCTCGTCGAGCACTACGTCGCCCGTGAGTCGCAGACCTCGCTCATCGGCAACGTCTACCTCGGCCGGGTGCAGAACGTGCTGCCCTCGATGGAGGCCGCCTTCATCGACATCGGCAAGGGCCGCAACGCGGTGCTCTACGCCGGTGAGGTCAACTGGCAGGCCCTCGGCCACAAGGACGGCAGCCCCCGCAAGATCGAGTCGGTGCTGTCGTCGGGCCAGACCGTGCTGGTGCAGGTCACCAAGGACCCCGTCGGCGCCAAGGGCGCGCGCCTGACCAGCCAGGTCAGCCTCGCCGGTCGCTTCCTGGTCTACGTGCCCGACGGCACGACGTCCGGCATCTCGCGCAAGCTCCCCGACACCGAGCGCAACCGCCTCAAGACCCTCCTCAAGGAGGTCGTGCCCGCCAGCGCCGGCGTCATCGTGCGCACCGCGGCCGAGGGCGCCAGTGAGGACGAGCTGACCCAGGACGTCGAGCGGCTGAAGGCGCGCTGGGAGGAGATCGAGGCCAAGACCAAGGGCCGCAGCAACAACCCGCAGCTGCTGCACGGCGAGCCCGACCTCACCCTCAAGGTCGTGCGCGACCTGTTCACCGAGGACTTCGCCAAGCTCGTCGTCCAGGGCGACGACGTGTGGGACACCGTGCACGGCTACGTCAGCGACATGGCCCCCGACCTGCTCGAGCGGGTCGAGCGCTACGACCCCGCCGAGCACCACGACGTCGACCTGTTCTCGACCTACCGCGTCGACGAGCAGATCGCCAAGGCCCTCGACCGCAAGGTGTTCCTGCCCTCCGGCGGGTCGCTCATCATCGACCGCACCGAGGCGATGACGGTCGTCGACGTCAACACCGGCAAGTTCACCGGCTCCGGCGGCAACCTCGAGGAGACCGTCACCAAGAACAACCTCGAGGCGGCCGAGGAGGTCGTGCGCCAGCTCCGGCTGCGCGACATCGGCGGCATCATCGTCGTCGACTTCATCGACATGGTCCTCGAGGCCAACCGCGACCTCGTGCTGCGCCGCATGGTCGAGTGCCTCGGCCGCGACCGCACCCGCCACCAGGTCGCCGAGGTCACCTCGCTCGGCCTGGTGCAGATGACGCGCAAGCGCATCGGCACGGGTCTGCTCGAGGCCTTCAGCACCGACTGCGAGCACTGCCACGGCCGTGGCCTCGTCGTCCACGACATGCCCGTCGAGCCCAAGCGTGGCGGCGACGACCACGGCGGTCGCGGCCGCGGTGGCCACCAGGGCGGCGGCAGCAACAACAACAGCGGCGACAGCGGTGCCGAGGCCGGGTCCGGCGGCAGCCGCCGCCGGCGCGGCGGCCGTGGCCGGGGCGAGGCCCCGGAGGCTGCTCCCGTGCCGGCCCACAAGCCGACGCCGGCCGAGTTCGCCGCCATGGCCAAGGCCGAGCTGCACAAGGACGACGTCGACGGCTCCACCGAGCTCGCCGGGCCCGCCGAGCCGACGGCCGACGAGCAGACCCCGTCGCCGACGGCCGACGAGACCATCGAGACCGTGGCGCCCGAGGGCGAGGCCGTCGTCGAGACCGAGCCGACCCCCGAGCCCACGCCCGAGCCGAAGGTCGTCACCCGGCGGCGTCGGGGCGTGAGCCGCACGGTGACCACCCACGCCGAGCCCGAGCCGGTGGTCGAGCCCGAGCCGGTGGTCGAGCCCGAGCCGGTGGTCGAGCCCGAGCCGGTCGCACCGGCCGAGCCCAAGGTCGTCACGCGCCAGCGCCGCGGCGTCAGCCGCACGGTGTCCACGCCCGCCCCGGCCGCCGTCGAGGTCGTCGTCGCGGCACCTGCCGCCGAGCCGGTCGAGACCGCCGCCAGCACCCCCGAGCCGCCGAAGGTCGTCACCCGCACCCGCGGGGGAGCCTCGCGCCGCGCCCCGGTCACCCCGGCCGCCGACGACGCCGGCGCGGAGCCCGAGTCGGCCGATGAGCCCGAGGCCGAGACGCCGCACGTGCCGATCAAGCGCAAGGGCAAGCGCTGACGTTTTGCCCCGTCCGGAGCGGATCCGTACGATAGACCCTTGTGTGCCCGCCCGGCACCCATCCCGGCCGCTCAGCTCGAGGCCCGGCGTGGTCGTGCGGCAGGCCGAGCAGCACCACCGAGCACCACTGAGCACCACCTAGCCCAGACGATTGAAGGAGACCGCGGTGTACGCGATCGTGCGCGCAGGCGCGAAGCAGCAGAAGGTCGCTGTCGGCGACGTCATCGAGATCGACCTGGTCAAGGCGACGGCCGGTGACACGCTGAGCCTCCCGGTCGTCATGACCGTCGACGGCGAGACCGTCAAGGCCACCGGCCTCGACAAGGCGTCGGTCACGGTCGAGGTCCTCGGCGGCACCAAGGGCCCGAAGATCGTCATCCAGAAGTACAAGAACAAGACCGGTTACAAGAAGCGCCAGGGTCACCGTCAGAAGTACACCCAGGTGCGCGTCACCGACATCTCGGCCTGAAGCCCCACTAGAGACCCCAAGGACTGACTCATGGCTCACAAGAAGGGCGCGGCGTCCACCAAGAACGGCCGCGACTCCAACTCCCAGCGCCTCGGCGTCAAGCGCTTCGGCGGCCAGGTCGTCGGCGCGGGCGAGATCATCGTCCGCCAGCGCGGCACGCACTTCCACCCGGGCGCCGGCGTCGGCCGCGGCGGCGACGACACCCTGTTCGCCCTGCAGCCCGGTGCGGTCGAGTTCAACGTCAAGCGCGGGCGTCGCGTCATCAACATCGTGCCGCAGGACTGAGCGACCGCTCGGTAGCACATTTCTTCACGACAGGGCGTCCCGTTCTCGGGGCGCCCTTCGTGTGTCTCAGCACCACCATCGCAAGGAGTTCCCCATGGCCGTCCCCAGCTTCGTCGACCGGGTCACGCTGCACGTCAGCGCCGGACGAGGTGGGCACGGCGTCGCGTCGGTCCACCGCGAGAAGTTCAAGCCGCTCGGCGGCCCCGACGGCGGCAACGGCGGTCCGGGCGGCTCGGTGATCCTGCGCGTCGACCCCGACGTGACCACGCTCGTCGACTACCACCACAGCCCGCACCGCAAGGCCACCAACGGCGCCCAGGGCGCGGGCGGTCACCGCAACGGCGCCCACGGCGTCGACCTGGTCCTCCCCGTGCCCGACGGCACCGTGGTCACGCTCAAGAACGGCGAGCCCGTGGCCGACCTCGTCGGCCCCGGCACCGAGTTGGTCGTCGCCGAGGGCGGGCGCGGCGGCCTCGGCAACGCGGCCCTGGCCAGCGCCAAGCGCAAGGCGCCCGGTTTCGCCCTGCTCGGCGAGCCGGGCGACGAGGTCGAGGTGGTGCTCGAGCTCAAGGTCGTGGCCGACATCGGCCTGGTCGGGTTCCCGAGCGCCGGCAAGTCGAGCCTCATCGCCTCGATCTCGCGGGCCAAGCCCAAGATCGCCGACTACCCGTTCACCACGCTGGTTCCCAACCTCGGCGTCGTCACCGCGGGCGAGACCACCTACACCGTCGCCGACGTGCCCGGCCTCATCGAGGGCGCCAGCGACGGCCGCGGCCTCGGCCACGACTTCCTGCGCCACGTCGAGCGGTGCGCCGCACTGGTCCACGTGCTCGACACCGCCACCCTCGAGCCCGGCCGCAACCCGGTCGACGACCTCGACATCATCGAGCGCGAGCTCGCCCGCTACGGCGGGCTGGAGGACCGGCCGAGGCTGGTCGCGCTCAACAAGGTCGACGTCCCCGACGGACGCGAGATCGCCGAGATGGTCGTCGACGACCTGGAGGCGCGCGGGCTCCGGGTGTTCCCGATCTCGGCGGCGTCCGGCGAGGGCACCCGCGCCCTGATGTACGCCATGGCCGAGATCGTCCTGGCCGCGCGCGAGGAGAAGGCCGTCGAGGCCGCCACCCGCATCGTGCTCCGCCCGCCGAGCGCCGACGGCGCCGACTTCACCGTCACCGAGACCGGCGAGGGCTGGCGCGTCCGCGGCCCGAAGCCCGAGCGGTGGGTGCGCCAGACCGACTTCAGCAACGACGAGGCCGTCGGCTTCCTCGCCGACCGGCTCAACCGGCTCGGGGTCGAGACCCGGCTGCTCCGGCTCGGCGCGGTCGAGGGCGACACCGTCCTCATCGGCCACCCCGACAACGCCGTCGTCTTCGACTTCAAGCCCGGGCTCGACGCCGGCGCCGAGAACCTCGCGCGCCGCGGCGAGGACACCCGGATGCGCGAGGAGCGGCCCGCCGTCGGACGCCGCCGCGCGATCCAAGAGGGCATGGGCGACAAGGCCGAGCAGGAGGGCCGCGCCGATGTCGCCCGGCGCATCGACCGTCCCGACGAGTACGGGCCGCAGTCCTACGAGATCGGTACGGCCGACGACCCCGACTGGGCCGAGGACGACCCCTCCCGTGGCCAGGACTGAGGTCACCACGGCGCACCGGGTCGTCGTCAAGGTCGGCTCGTCGTCCCTCACCACGGCCGAGGGCGGGCTCGACCCCGACCGGCTGCGCGCGCTCGTCGACGCCCTCGCCGGCGTCCGGGCCCGGGGAGCGGAGGTCGTGCTCGTCTCGTCGGGCGCCATCGCCGCCGGGCTCGCGCCGCTCGGGCTGCGCAAGCGGCCGAAGGCGCTCGCCGCGCAGCAGGCCGCCGCGGCGGTCGGACAGGGCCTGCTCGTGCACCGCTACACCGCCGAGCTGGCGCGGCACGACCTCGTCGCCGGCCAGGTGCTGCTCACGCTCGACGACGTCACGCGCCGCGCCCACTACCGCAACGCCCACCAGACCTTCGCCAAGCTGCTCGAGCTGGGCGTGCTGCCGATCGTCAACGAGAACGACACCGTCGCCACCAGCGAGATCCGGTTCGGTGACAACGACCGGCTCGCGGCCCTCGTCGCGCACCTCGTGCACGCCGACCTGCTCGTGCTGCTCTCCGACGTCGACGGCCTCTACGACGGCCACCCGGCCGACCCCGGCAGCTCGCTGGTCGCCGAGGTGGCCGCCGACGCCGACCTCGACGGCGTGCGCATCGGCGGCACCGGCTCGGCCGGCGTCGGCACCGGCGGCATGGCGACCAAGGTCGACGCCGCGCGCATCGCCACCGGGGCGGGCATCCCCGTCGTCCTGACGTCGGCCGCACGGGCCGGCGACGCGCTGGCGGGGGAGCAGGTCGGCACGCTGTTCCGGCCGACCGGGCGCAAGCGGCCCACCCGGTTGCTGTGGCTGGCCCACGCCACCGACACGGTCGGCGTCCTCACCCTCGACGACGGAGCCGTCCGGGCCGTCGTCGAGCGCCGGGCCTCGCTGCTCGCCGCCGGCATCACCGGTGTCGCGGGCGCCTTCGTCGCCGGCGACCCCGTCGACCTCGCCGACCTGCAAGGGCGCGTGGTCGCGCGCGGGCTCGTGAACTTCGACGCCGCCGAGCTGCCCGCCCTGCTGGGCCGCTCCAGCCGCGACCTCAAGCGCGAGCTCGGCGCGGCCTACGAGCGCGAGGTCGTGCACCGCGACGACCTGGTGCTGATGCGGTCGTGAACGACGTCGATCCGCCCGCCCCCGCGACGGCCGGTCGGCGGCGTGCGCGCCGGGCGGGCCTGGTGGTGGCCGGGCTCCTGCTGCTCGCGGGCCTGCCGATCACGCTGGCGCGCCTGACCGGGTGGACGGCGTCGCCGTCGGTCGTGCTGATGTCTTTCGCGCCCTTCGCGCTGCTGCCCTACCTCGCGGCCACGGTGCTGCTCGTCGTCCTGCTGGTGCGGCGGCGCGGGCGGCTGGTGGCGGTCGGCGCCGGCGCCGCCGTGCTCCTGCTGCTAGTGCACGTGTGGTGGGTCGCGCCGTTGTTCGTGGGGTCGGCGCCGCAGCCGGCCGCCGGCGCCGAGCGGGTCGTGGTGATGAGCGCCAACGTGCAGTTCGGCAGCGGCGACGCGGCGTTCGTCGTCGACGAGGTCCGCGAGCGGGGCGTCGACGTCCTCGTGGTCAGCGAGATCACGCCGACCTTCCTCGCCGCCGCTGACGAGGCCGGCCTCGACGAGCTGCTGCCGCACCGCCTCGGTCGAGCGGCCGACCGCGCGGCCGGCACGATCGTCTTCACGAACGAGCCGGCGAGCGAGGTCGCCGCCGTCGAGACGGCGTTCGTCTCGCTGGTCGTGCGCACCCACGACCTGACGCTGCTGGCGACCCACCCGGCCCCGCCGCAGTCGTCCGGCCACTGGCGGCGCGAGCAGCCGCTGCTGCTCGAGGCCGCGCGCGAGCACGACGTCGACGCCGTCGTGGGCGACCTCAACGCCACCCTCGACCACCCGGTGATCCGTGACCTCGTCGGCTCCGGCTGGCGCGACGCCGTCGAGCTCACCAACGGCGGCTTCGCCCCCACCTGGCCCGAGAACGGCGAGCACGGCTTCCCGTTCCCCGTCGTGCAGATCGACCACGTGCTGGCCCGCGACTCCGTGGCCGTCGTCGACGTCGACTCGTTCGCCGTGCCCGACACCGACCACCACGCGGTCGTCGCGACCCTCGCCGCCACCGCGCCGTGACCGCTCGCACTCAGGCGAACGCCGAGCTCACCACGACCTGCCCGGACCGGTCGCGCACCTCGAAGCCGCTCGCCTCGGGTCGCAGCACCGCGGAGTTGAGGTTGCACACCATCTCGCGCGCGCCGGTGCCGACGAACGCGCCGGCCGGGTAGCGCTTGCCGTCGGTGCCCACGATCGCCACCCGGTAGCGGCCGCCGTCGTCGAACCCGGCCGCGGTGAGACGGACCTCGACGCCCCACGTGTGGTTGACCAGCGCGGCGTCGGCGGTGACGTCGTCGTCGGTGACGACGACCGCGACCGCCTCGGTCGGCACGACCTTCGGCTCCGGGACGTCGTCGCGCGTGATCGCCAGCCCGGCCACCAGCACGACGGCGGCGGCCGCACCGGCCACAGCTGCGAGCCCGGCGCGGCGCGCCCACGCCGTCCGGCGCTCACGGGCCGCCTCGCGGTCGAGGCGGGCGAGCACGAGGTCGTCGAGACCGGACGGCACGGTGGCCGGGGGCGCGGCGCCCCGGTCGTCGCCGCGCAGCTCGCCGAGCACCGCGGCGACCGGCAGCAGGTCGTCGCGCTCGGCACGGCACCCGGCACAGGTGGCCAGGTGCGCCTCGAGCACAGCCGCCTCGTCGGCGGGCAGGGCACCGAGCACGTAGGCGCCGAGGTCGGTGCGCAGCTTCTCGTGGTCCAGCGGCTCGTTCACGACGTCACCTCCATCTCCTCCATCACGACCCGCAGGGCCTTCAGTCCGTAGAACACCCGGCTGCGCAGCGTCGACTCCGGGATGCCGAGCTCGGCGGCGACCTCGGGGTAGGGCCGGTCGGCCAGGTAGGTCTCCTCGAGGGCGCGCCGGTGGTCGTCGCCGATCCGGCGCAACGCCTCCTCCACCAGCACCCTCCTCATGAGCACCTCCCAGCCGTCCGCGACCTCGGGGGCGGCACGCTCCAGGGTCTCGTGGTCGGCCAGCCCGCGCAGCCAGGGGCGTGAGGAGCGGGCCCGGTGGGTGTCGATCACGACGTTGCGGGCGATCTCGAACAGCCAGGTGCGCAGGCTCGCTCGTGAGGAGTCGTAGCGCTCGCGGGCGCGCCAGGCCCGCAGGAACGTCTCCTGGACGACGTCCTGCGCGGCGCCGGCGTCGCCGAGGCCGCGCAGGGCGAGCCGGTAGAGCTCGTCGCCGTGGGCGGCGTAGGCGGCGCGGACGCCGTCCTCCCGGGACAGGACGGGGTCCGGACGCGACGCGGGGGAGGCCATGGTGTCGACCAGTGTGGCGTTCAGGAGGCGACGACGACGTCGACGGTGGGTCGGGCGTGCGACGGGGACATGTCACTCCTGGTCGGTCGGTGTCGGGATCGGTGCCGGGGTCGCCCGGGAGTACGGACGCCGAGCCCGTCGTGTTGAGCAACCGTGCGACGGGTTCTCGCGGACGGGTGCCGGTCGCCTGCGAGGGTGGTGCGCGCGGGTCGTACCCTGAGAGACGCGATGGACGACCAGCAGGTGCACTACCTCGACCACGCCGCGACGACCCCCATGGTGTCCGCGGCGGTGGAGGTGATGACGGCGCACCTGCGCGACGTCGGCAACCCCAGCTCGCTGCACGCCTCCGGCCGGCACGCGCGGCGCGTGGTCGAGGAGTCGCGCGAGACGATCGCGCAGGCGCTCGACTGCCGTCCCGGCGAGGTCGTGTTCACCTCCGGCGGCACCGAGAGCGACAACCTCGCGATCAAGGGGATCTTCTGGGCCCGTCGCTCCGCCGACGCCCGCCGCACCCGCGTGCTCACCACCGCGATCGAGCACCACGCCGTGCTCGACCCCGTGCACTGGCTCGGCGACGACGACGGCGCCGAGGTCGAGCTGCTGCCGGTCGACCGCTCCGGTCGCCTCGACCTCGACGCGCTGCGCGCCACGATCGAGCGCGACCCGACCTCCGTGGCCCTGGTCTCGGTGATGTGGGCCAACAACGAGGTCGGCACCCTCCAGCCGGTCACCGAGGTCGTCGCCCTCTGCCGGCCGCACGGCATCCCCGTGCACACCGACGCGGTGCAGGCGGTCGGCCAGGTGCCGGTCGACTTCGCGGCGTCCGGCGTCGACGCGCTCACGCTCACCGGTCACAAGCTCGGCGGGCCCTTCGGTGTCGGGGCGCTCGTCGTGCGGCGCGAGCTCGACGTCGTCGCGCTGGTGCACGGTGGCGGCCAGGAGCGCGACATCCGCAGCGGCACCATCGACACCCCGGCGATCGCGGCGTTCGCGGCCGCGGTCGAGCTCGCCGTCAAGCACCAGGCCGAGCACGCCGTCCACCTCGCGACGCTGCGCGACGACCTCGTGCGCCGCCTCGGCGAGGCGGTGCCCGACGCCCACCTGCACGGGGCCGACCTCGGACCCGGCCGGCTGCCCGGCAACGCCCACGTCGGGTTCCCCGGCTGCGAGGGCGACTCCCTGCTGATGCTGCTCGACGCGCGGGGCATCGAGTGCTCCACCGGGTCGGCCTGCTCGGCCGGTGTCGCGCAGCCGTCGCACGTGCTGCTCGCGATGGGCTGCGACGCCGAGGCCGCGCGCCACTCCCTGCGCTTCTCGTTCGGGCACACCTCCACCGAGGACGACGTCGACGCGGTCGTCGAGGCGATCGTGCCGGTCGTCGAGCGGGCCCGGGCGGCCCGACGCACATGAGCGCGCTCCGGAGGCCTTGCCCTGAGGTGGGCGGTCCCCACGCCCGGAGGGCCGCATGAGCGCCCCTCGAAGGGCCTGCCCTGAGGTGGGCGGTCCCCACGCCCGGAGGGCCGCATGAGCGCCCCTCGAAGGGCCTGCCCTGAGGTGGGCGGTCCCCACGCCCTGAGGGCCGCATGAGCGCCCCTCGAAGGGCCTGCCCTGAGGTGGGCGGTCCCCACGCCCGGAGGGCCGCATGAGCGCCCCTCGAAGGGCCTGCCCTGAGGTGGGCGGTCCCCACGCCCGGAGGGCCGCATGAGCGCCCCTCGAAGGGTGGTTGCGGCCATGTCCGGTGGCGTCGACTCGGCGGTCGCCGCGGCCCGTGCCCACGAGGCCGGCCACGACGTCACCGGGGTGCACCTCGCCCTGTCGCGCAACCCGGCGTCCTATCGCTCCGGGGCCCGCGGCTGCTGCACCATCGAGGACGCCAACGACGCGCGTCGCGCGGCCGACGTGATCGGCATCCCGTTCTACGTCTGGGACCTCTCCGAGCGCTTCCACGACGACGTCGTCGTCGACTTCATGGACGAGTACGCCGCCGGGCGCACGCCCAACCCCTGCCTGCGCTGCAACGAGAAGATCAAGTTCGCCGCGGTGCTCGAGCGGGCCCTCGCGCTGGGCTACGACGCCGTCGCCACCGGCCACTACGCCCAGCTCGTCACGGGCGCCGACGGCCTGGTCGAGATGCACCGCGCGGTAGACGACGGCAAGGACCAGTCCTACGTGCTCGGCGTGCTCGACCAGCACCAGCTGGCCCACTCGCTGTTCCCGCTCGGCGACTCGCCGAAGTCCGAGGTGCGGGCCGAGGCGGCGCGCCGCGGCCTGTTGGTCGCCGACAAGCCCGACAGCCACGACATCTGCTTCGTCGCCGACGGCGACAACGCCGGCTGGCTGCGCGAGAAGCTCGGCGAGCGCGCACCCAACCACGGCGGCGCGATCGTCGACGCCGACACGGGCGAGGAGCTGGGCCGGCACGAGGGCACCTACGGGTTCACGATCGGCCAGCGCAAGGGCCTGCGCATCGGCCGGCCTGCGCCCGACGGCAAGCCGCGGTTCGTGCTCGACATCGAGCCGGTCTCGGGCACGGTCACGGTCGGGGCCCGCGAGCGCCTCGCCGTCCGGCAGCTGACCGGCATCAAGCCGCGCTGGTGCGGCACCGTGCCGCGCGTCGTCGAGGGCACGGTGCAGCTGCGCGCCCACGGGGCCGAGCTGCCCGCCACGGTGCGGGTGAGCGGCGACGAGGTCGCGGTCGAGCTGCACGAGCCGGCCTACGGCATCGCTCCCGGGCAGGCGGCCGTCGTCTACGACGGCACGCGCGTCGTCGGCTCGGCCACCATCGCGAGCACCGCCTGATGGCACTGGCCAGCGCCGTCGGGTCGATGCCCGGGGAGGACTTCGACGAGTCACAGCGTCTCGTGATCGGCGAGGTGCCCGACCTCCCGCACCTGGTCGAGGTGCCGGGTCGCGGCGTGACGGCCGGCATGGTCGGACGTGCGCTGGCCATGGTCACCGACCTCGGCATCGACCTCCAGCCCGCCGGCTGGCGGGTCACCGGGTCGTCCGAGACCTCGGGGGTCGACCACCGTCGTGCCCGCAGCCTGCTCGCGCAGGACCTCGACGGCCTCGAGGAGAAGCTGCAGGGCTACCAGGGGTCGTTCAAGGTGCAGGTCGCCGGCCCCTGGACGCTCGCCGCGACCGTCGAGCGGCCGCGCGGTGACCGGGTGCTCGCCGACGTCGGCCTGCGTCGCGACCTCGCCCAGGCGCTCGCCGAGGGCGTGCGCGCGCACGTGCGCGACGTCCGTCGGCGGGTCGACGGCGTCGATCGGCTCGTCGTCCAGGTCGACGAGCCGGCGCTGGCCGCCGTCGCGGCCGGCGCCGTGCCCACGGCGTCCGGGTTCCACCGGCACCGCACCGTCGACCGGCCCGAGCTGAGCGAGACGCTCGGGTGGGTGCTCTCGGCGATCGACGACGCGGGCGCCGAGCCCTGGGTGCACTCGTGCGCGCCGTCCACGCCGCTCGACCTGGTGCGTGGCGCCGGCGCGCGTGGTCTGGCCGTCGACCTCGCGACGGTCGACGCCGCCGGGCACGACGTCCTGGCGGCGATGCTCGAGGCGGGGGAGACGGTCGCCCTCGGCGTCGTCCCCGCGACCGACGCCGCGGCCGCCCCGACCGACGGCGAGATCACCGAGCGCGTGCTGCGCTGGCTCGACGCGCTCGGGCTCGACCCCGGCGTCGTCGGCGAGCACCTCGTCGTGACGCCGACCTGCGGGCTGGCCGGCGCCTCTCCGGCCTGGGTGCGCCGCGCTCTCACCCTGACCACCGCGACGGCCCGCCACCTCTCGGGCGCCGACGCGGCCGACGACGGCGCGTAGCCGGTCCCCGGACCGGGACCGGCCACGAACGGCGGCGGCCCGCCACCTCCCACGGGGAGAGGTGACGGGCCGCCATGCTCGTCGAGGGGCGTCAGCCCACGTGCACGCCACCCTCGGGACCATCGGTCGCGAGCTCGGTGTGCTTGACGTTGAGGAACAGCCAGATCGCCGCGGAGCCGAGGGCGATCAAGACGGCGCCGACGTAGAACGCCGCCGTGGCGCCCTCGGTGAAGGAGCCGATGAAGGCGATGTTGCCGGCCTGGTCGCCCGGCGCACCCGCCGTGGTCGCGGCGCCGAACAGCGCGTTCTTGGTGTCCTCGGCGAAGTGCAGCGACACGGTGCTGAGGATCGCGAGGCCCACGGCGCCGCCGACCTGCTGCATCGTGTTGAGGACGCCGGAGCCGATGCCGGAGTCCTCGGCGCGCAGGTGGTGGACGGCGGTGAGGGTCAGCGGCACGAAGGTCAGGCCCATGCCGACCGACATCAGCACGATGAACGGGAAGATCGACGTCCAGTAGTTGACGTCGCCGCCGAGGTTGCCGTCGGCCGTCAGTGCGGTGGTGACCGCCTCGAACGAGCTCGGCACCGACAGCTGGGCGAAGCCGACGAGCGCCGCGGCGGCCATCAGGGTGCCGATGCCGGCGATGTAGCGCGGGTCGATGCGGTTGACGAGGTTCGAGGAGAGGCCCGCACCGATCACGATGCCGACCGAGAACGGCAGGAACGCGAAGCCGGTGTGCAGCGGCTCGTAGCCGACGACCAGCTGGATGAACAGGCTGAGGAAGTAGAACATCGCGAACATCGCGGCGGGCACGAGCGCCATCACCAGGAAGCTGGTGGCGCGGGTGCGGTTGGCGAAGACCCGCACCGGCAGCAGCGGGTGCGAGACCCGCGACTCGACGACGGCGAAGACGACGAGCATCGCGACACCGGCCACGAGGGAGGCGATCGTCCAGGTGTCGCCCCAGCCGTGGGCCTCCTCGCCGGCGCGGCTGAAGCCGTAGACCAGGCCGAGCAGGCCGAGGGTGCCGGTGATGGCACCGGGGATGTCGAGCTGGCCGGGGTGCGACTCGGACTCGTTGAGGAAGCGCGGGGCGAGCGCGGCGGCGGCGAGGCCGATCGGCACGTTGATCAAGAAGGTCCAGCGCCAGCCCTCGAGGCCGAGGATCGGGTCGAGGCCGGTGAGCCAGCCGCCGAGGATGAGGCCGACGGCGGCACCGGCGCCCGACATGGCCGCGTAGACCGCGAACGCCCGGTTGCGGGCGGGGCCGGCCGGGAAGGTGGTGGTGATGAGCGCGAGCGCGGCCGGCGAGGCCAGCGCGGCACCGAGGCCCTGCAGACCGCGGGCGGCGAGCAGCAGCGGCTCGTTGGAGGCGAAGCCGCCGAGCAGCGAGGCGACGGCGAACGTCGCGAGGCCGACCATGAAGATGCGTCGGCGTCCGTAGAGGTCGCCGAGCCGCCCACCGAGCAGCAGGAGGCCACCGAACGCGAGGGCGTAGCCGGTGACGATCCAGGTGAGGTTGGCGTCGTTGATGTTGAGGTCCTCGCCGATGAACGGCAGGGCGATGTTGGCGATGGAGGCGTCGAGCACCACCATCAGCTGCGCCACCGAGATGAGCACGAGTGCCCATCCGAGGTGCAGCTCGCGCTGAGGCTTCGCCTCCGGGGCGTCCTCCGCGGTCTTGGTCAGGTCGGTCATCAGGAATCCTTCTCGTGCTGGGTCGTGCGGGAGGTCGGACGGGAGGCTGAAGCAGGGGAGGCCGGCCGGACGGCGACGGCCGGCAGGATGATCTGGTCGATGACCTGCTCGATGAACTCGGTGGTCGGCTCCTCGCCGAGCAGGAACATCCGGTGCAGGACGATGCCGGGCAGCGCCGGCACGACGACGTCGAGGTCGACGTCGTCGGAGACCTCGCCGCGGGAGATCGCGCGCTCCCAGACGACGTTGCTCATCGAGGCCTTGGGCCCGATGAACTGCTCGCGGAACGCCTGCGCGAAGTCGGCGTCGCGACCGATGGCGGTGATGACGCTGCCGAGCACGGCCATCTGGCGCTCGTCGGTGAGCCCGCCCATGCCGCAGAACATGTCGACCAGGTCGCCGCGCAGGGACCCGGTGTCGGGCACCTCGTGGGGCTCCTTCATCGAGCACAGCGAGTCGATGACGAGCGCCGACTTGGTGCTCCAGCGCCGGTAGAGCGTCGCCTTCGACGCCCGGGCGGCCTGCGCGACGGCGTCCATCGTCAGGCGGTCGTAGCCGAGGTCGGCCAGGACGTCGAGGGTCGCGTCGAGGATCTCCTGCTCGCGGTCGCCCTCGACGCGGGGTCGGGTGCCGGCGTCGGTGCCGGAGCCGACGGGTGGCGTCATGGGGTGTGTCCTTCGTCACTAGATAGAACGGAACCGTTTCGTTCCATCAAGACGTTACGGACTCGTTTCATTCCTCGCAACCCGGTATCGGCCGAACGGTGGGTGAACGGCTCGTCGCGGCGGCGCGGGTCAGGTCAGGAGCGAGCGCACCGCGTCGGTGGCGACGGCGTTCCACGCCGGCACGCGGCGGAACATGTAGTGCCCGACGCGACCGATGTCGTGGAACGACGTCGACGACGGCGGGTGGGCAGACGCCTCCGCGCGGCGCAGGAACGCACGGGTCTGCCGGGCCGAGGTGATCTTGTCGGTACGCCCGTGCGCGGCGACAACGGGCTTGTCCTGCAGCCGGTCGACCGGGTCCTCCGGCAGCCACCACGGCGCGAGCGCGACGACGCCGACCACCGACGGGTCGTCGGCGACGTGCACCGCCGTCCGCGCGCCCATCGAGTGCCCGAGCAGCACGACGGGCACGTTGCCGAGGTGGTGGCGGACGACGTCGAGGGCCCACCGGGCGTCGTCGACCGGCCGGCCGCCGTTCCAGCCGCGCACGCGGTAGCGCAGCAGCCAGGTGCCGATGCCGGCGTCGTGCAGGTCGGGGGTGATGGCGCGCTGCATGGCCGCCATCCGCCGCCACGACGCGCTGCGGCCGTCGACAGGCTGGGTGCTGGCCTGCTTGCCGCCGTGCAGCAGCAGCGCGACCGCGCGCTGGTCGGGAGCGTCGAGCCGGGTGAAGGCGGCGTCGCCGAGGAACGGCAGGGTGGCGGTCACACCTGCTGTTCGGACGGCGCGCGCCGTCCGGATGGGGTGAGGTGCGTCAGCGGGCCTGGAAGGTCAGGCAGTCGGCGACGTCGGAGGCCGACCCGATCTCGACGCTCTCGGCCGAGCACTCCAGCGCGCTGTTGTGCACGCACTCGCTGCGGTGGCAGGCGCCCACCTGCCCGGTGGTGTCGATGCCGGCCTTGGCGGCCTCGTCGACGTAGGTGCCGCACGAGCTGCTCGCGCCGGTGATGGTGATCGCTGCGGCGTGGCAGTCGTGGTCGTGGTTGTAGCTGCACCCCTCGGCGCTGCAGGTGCTGATGATCGGCAGGCTCATGGTGGTCATGGCTCCACGGTGACCCGGATCACGGCCCTCGTCCAGCCTGGTGAGCCTCACCTCATGGTCGGATCGCGCCGGTCGAGGGGCGCTGAGCCCTACGATGCACCCGATGCCCACCCCTGCCCCGCCCGGACGCGACCCCATCGCCGAGGCCCGCCGCCAGTGGCGCGCCCACGGCTGGGACGACGCCGCGGACGGCATGGCCGCCGTGACCTCGGTGATGCGGGCCCAGCAGCTGCTGCTGACCCAGATCGACGCACTGCTGCGCCCGTTCGGGCTCACCTTCGCCCGGTTCGAGCTGCTCCGTCTGCTCAGCTTCGCCTCGGAGCAGCGCATGACGATGCTGCGCGCCGGTCACCGCCTGCAGGTGCACCCGACGTCGCTCACGAGCCTGGCCAGCCGGCTCAAGGAGGACGGCCTCATCGACCGGGCCCCCAACCCCGACGACGGACGCTCGGCGATCCTGGTGCTGCTGCCGAAGGGGGCGTCGCTCGTCGAGGAGGCGACCGCCGCCCTCAACGCCGAGGTGTTCGAGCAGGTCGGTCTCGACTCCGACGACATCGAGGACCTCGTGCGCATCCTCGGCCGCTTCCGGGCCGGTCGGGGCGACTTCAGCGACTGAGGCGCGATGAGGGTGGGCCGCGGGCCGGGTCGACCTGGCATGAGCGGATTCCAGACCCACCTCGACAACGCCGAGGCCAAGAGCGGCGTCACGCCGCAGCAGTTCATCGACCTCGCCGCCCAGCGTGGGCTCTCCGGCGCCAGGTTCACCGAGGTCGTGACCTGGCTCAAGGCCGACCACGGCCTCGGTCACGGTCATGCCGCCAACCTCGCCCAGCTGATCGCCAAGGGGCAGGAGGCCATCGAGGCCAAGCACGGCGCGTTGCGCCTCGACGGCCTCGCGGCTCGAGGGGCGTGACGCCCTGAGCCCGCGGCCGGCGCGGGTGTGGGTCAGGGACGCCTCGCCTCTCGAGCGACGAGGCCGATGAACTCGTCGGCCATCTCGAGCTGGCGCACCAGCTTCTGGCGGCGGTCGGCGGCGTCGTCCTGGACGGCGGCGAGGCGGCGGCGGGCGTCGTCGCGGCGGGCGTCGTCGGCCCCGGGGTCGCGCAGCGCCTCGATGTCGGCCATCACGTCCTTCATCTCCTCGATGCTGAACCCCAACGGCTTCATCCGGCGGACGACGAGGATCTTCTCGACGTCGTCGTCGGTGTAGAGCCGGAAGCCGCCCTCGGTGCGGTCGGACGGCGTGATCAGCCCGACCTCCTCCCAGTGGCGCAGGCTGCGTAGCGACAGCTCGGTGCGAGCGGCGACCTCGCCGATGTGCATCACCGTGCCGGTCACGTGGTCGTCCTCACTGTGGCGGGAGTTCAACCCTACCCTTACGTGAGGGTAGAGTTCGGCGGGCCGGCGAAGCCGCCGGTCCGCGCCGCACCATCGTCTCCCACGCACGCCGGGTGGTGGTCGCCGACGTCCCGTCTCCCGAACGATCGGATCCACCTGTCGTGACCGTGCCCGACCACTCCGTCCGGACCGCGCTCCGCTCGCCCCGGCTGCTGCGCACCGAGGTGCTTGCCGGGCTCGTCGTGGCGCTCGCGCTGATCCCCGAGGCGATCTCGTTCTCGATCATCGCCGGCGTCGACCCGCAGGTCGGGCTCTTCGCCTCGTTCACGATGGCGGTCGCCATCTCGTTCCTCGGTGGCCGCCCGGCGATGATCTCCGCCGCGACCGGGGCCGTGGCGCTGGTGATCGCGCCGGTGATGCGCGAGCACGGCTACGACTACCTCATCGCCACCGTGCTGCTGGGCGGGCTCGTCCAGGTCCTGCTCGCGGTCGCCGGCGTGGCCCGGCTCATGCGGTTCATCCCGCGCTCGGTCATGGTCGGCTTCGTCAACGCCCTGGCGATCCTGATCTTCCTCGCGCAGGTCGAGCACCTCGTCGACGTGCCTTGGGCGGTGTACCCGATGGTCGCCGTCGGCATCGCGCTCATCGTGGGCCTGCCGCGCGTCAACGACGTCGTCCCCGCCCCGTTGGTCGCCATCGTGGCGCTGACCGCCTTCGTGCTGGTCGCCGCCGTCGACGTCCCCGACGTCGGCGACCAGGGCGACCTGCCCGACTCGCTGCCCTCGTGGTTCGTGCCCGACGTGCCGTTCACGCTCGACACGCTGCAGGTGATCGCGCCCTACGCCCTGGCGATGGCTCTCGTCGGCATCCTCGAGTCGCTGCTGACCGCCAAGCTCGTCGACGACATCACCGACACCCCGTCGGACAAGACGCGCGAGGCGATGGGCCAGGGCGCGGCCAACCTGGTCACCGGCTTCTTCGGCGGCATGGGCGGCTGCGCCATGATCGGCCAGACGATGATCAACGTGAAGGTCTCGGGCGCCCGCACGCGCCTGTCGACCTTCCTGGCCGGCACCTTCCTGCTCGTGCTGGTCGTCGGGTTCGGCGACGTCGTCGCGCTCATCCCGATGGCGGCCCTGGTGGCGGTGATGGTCATGGTCTCGGTCGGCACCTTCGACTGGCACTCCGTGCGCCCGCGCACCCTGCGCCGGATGCCGCGCAGCGAGACCACCGTCATGGTCGCCACGGTCGCGGTCACCGTCGCCACGCACAACCTGGCGATCGGCGTGGTCGTCGGAGTCCTCGTCGCGATGACGCTCTTCGCCCGTCGCGTCGCGCACCTGACCGAGACCGACCGCGAGCTGGTCGAGGACGCCGACGGCGCCGCGACCGCCGTCTACCGGGTCACGGGTGAGCTGTTCTTCGCCTCCAGCAACGACCTCTTCACCCAGTTCGACTACGCCGAGGACCCCGAGCGTGTCGTCATCGACCTCTCGGCGTCGCACGTGTGGGACGCCTCGAGCGTCGCGGCCCTCGACGCGATCACCACCAAGTACGAGCGACGCGGGACCACGGTGACGATCGTCGGGCTCAACGCCTCGAGTGCCGACCGGCACGCACGCCTGACCGGCACGCTCGCCTCGCACTGACGCAGCCAACGCGGCGCGGCGCGCGGCCGTGCCGACGGCCTCAGCCCCTCGGCCACCACTCCGGACGCCGGAACGTGGCCTCGGTGTAGGGCGACGGGTAGACGATGCGCTGGCGGTTGTCCTGGATCTGGAAGACCAGGTGCGCCATCGCGATCGACGGATCGGGGGTGGCCAGCGGGTACGCCAGCGCCGACTGGCCGGCGCTGGCGAAGCTGTAGGCACCGTTGACGCCGCGGTGCACGCCCTGGCGCAGCGACTCGTTGACGGAGGCGAAGTCGCGCGGGGAGTCGGCCCGTGCCCAGGCCGAGGCCAGCAGACGCACGCGGTCGTAGGCGATCCCGGCGTGCGAGCGCCCCGGACTCACCGCCCACGTGTCGCGGTAGCGCTGGGTGAAGCGGCGCGCGACGGCATCGGAGTAGGTGCCCGTGGTCGTCGCCCACAGCAGGCCCTCCGCGGCCGGGCCCATCTCCATGCGGAACCGGGGGATCGACGGTGCGTAGAGGGCGTAGAGCGCCGTCGGCGCCGGGTCGTCCTGGAAGGCCCGCACGAACTGAGCGGTCTCCTCGACGAAGTAGCTGCCGATCATCACCGCGGCCGGGGCCAGCGCGGCGACGCGTCGTCCGTGCTCGCGCCACGCCTCGGCGCCGCTGACGTCGTCGGCCAGGTAGTCGATCGACCAACCCTGCCGGTCGGCCAGCGCGACGGCCTGCTCGAGGCCGAGGTCGCCCAGCTTCCAGTGCCCGCGGACGACGGCGAGCGACCTACTGCGCGCGGGCAGCTGTCCCGAGTCGCGCAGGAACGACATCGTGCTCACGAAGCCCGGCCCGTAGTTGGTGTCGCTCGGGCAGATCTGGAAGACGTTGCCGTAGCGGCCGGGGTTGTCCTCGACGAGGCGGACCATGGAGTCGAGGGTCGCTGCGTGCAGGTAGGGCGCCTGGTGCTCGGCCGCGATCTCGTGGGCGACCCGCTGGTCGTCGAGGTAGCCCGAGACCATCGCGTCGACGTCCTGGCCGGCGAGGTCGTCGAAGGCGCGGGCGACCGAGACACTGCTCTTGATGTCGAGGTCGACGTTGACGAGGCGGACCGGGCGTCCGCTGATGCCGCCGCGGGCGTTGATCTCGTCGATCGCGAGCTGGCTGGCGCGCACCATCTCGACGCCGTCCTCGGCGATCTCCCCGGTGACGGGGAACGCGCATCCCAGCAGGATCGGACGACGTACCGAGCGTCGTCCGCTGCGTGGCGGCTCGGGCGGGCGGTGCACCAACGGCGGTGGGACGTCGTCGTCGGGCTCGGGCGTGCTGAGGATGCCGATGAGGAGCCGCTCGAAGCCCTCGGGCCCGCCGGGCAGCGGCAGCACGAGCAGGCTCTCCTCGACCGCGACGGCGGCCGCTCCGGCGCGGGACGACACGCCCAGCTTGGCCAGCACGCGCTCGACGTGGGTCGTGACCGTGCGCACGCTGGTCCAGAGCCGGGCCGCGATCTGGGCGTTGCTGAGACCACCGACGAGCAGCGTCACGACGTCGAGCTCGCGCTGGGTGATGCCGTGCGGGACCTCGACGTCGTCGACCCACGACAACGACGTGCGCGACTCGTGGCCCAGCGAGCGGACCGTCGCGAACACCACCCGCAGATCGTCGTCGCGCCAGAAGAACGACAGCTCGTGGTGCCCGGCGAGGCGGCCGGCCCGCCGGGCCATCTCGACCAGGCCCTCGAGGCGTCCGGTCGCGACGTCGGCACCGACCCCGCGGACCGTGGACAGCGCACCGTCGGAGGTCAGCACGATCTCGTGCACGACCGGCGACGGTGACGGGGACACGGTGACTTCCTTCGTGAGATGCGGGCCCCGAGCCTGGAGTGGACAGCCTCGGATTCTACGACGAGCTGCTGTGCCTGCGTGCGCTACGACCGGCGGTTGCGCGACCAGGAGTCGAGCCCGACGGCGACCAGGACGATGGCGCCCTTGGCGAGCAGCTGCCAGTTCTGGGAGAGGTTGAGGCTGTAGAACAGGTTGGTCAGCGTCGCGAAGATGAGCAGGCCGACCGCCGTGCGCCACACCGCGCCCTCGCCGCCGCGCAGCGAGGTGCCGCCGACGATGACGATCGCGATCGCGTCGAGGGCGATGTTGGCGCCGACGTCGGCCTGGCCCACACCGAGCCGCGAGGCGTCGATCGTGCCGGCGAACGCGGCGAGCACGCCGGTGAGCACGTAGACGCTGGCGGTCAGGTCCTTGACGCGGAGACCGGAGAGCCAGCCGGCCTCGTGGTTCCCGCCGACGGCGTAGATGTTGCGGCCGTAGCGGGTCATGGCGAGGGCGACCCCGCCGACGACGAAGGTGACGGCGAGCACGACGATCGGCGTGGGGATGCTGGCGACGCTGGAGCGGGCCAGGATCTTGAAGTTCGGGTCGGCCACGATGAACGGCGCGGAGCTCGAGTACAGGTACGCGATGCCCGAGATCACCGACGCGCTGCCGAGGGTGGCGACGAACGGGTTGATCCCGATGCGGGCGACGAGGGTGCCGTTGGCGATGCCGCAGACCACGCCGGCACCGACGGCGGCCAGGATGCCGAGCACCGGAGACCCGGTCGACAGGGCCACGCCGGCCGAGACCGTGGCACCGAGGGCGTAGGTGGCTCCCACCGAGAGGTCGAAGCCGCCGGAGATGATCACGAAGGTCATGCCCAGCGCGACGATGCCGACCGCGGTGTTCTGCAGCAGCAGGTCGCGCAGGTTCGCCGGTGACAGGAATCCGGGGTAGAGCGCGGTGGCGAGCACCACGAGGGCGACGAGGACGCCGATCATCGCGAAGCGCGACACCGCCGGCGCGAACGCAGGCCGACCGGCGGGTGCGGCCGCGGCGGCGGGTGCCGCGGGGGAGAGGTCAGTGGACGAGTTCATCGGTGTCTCCTGTGCTGAAGCCGTGACGCACGACGGCGTCGACGTTGAATTCGGGGTCGTCGCTGGCGATCTCGCGCACGACGCTGCCGTGCGCGAAGACCAGCAGGCGGTTGGCGATCGCGAGCACCTCCTCGAGCTCCGACGACGTCACCACCACCGCGGCGCCCTCGGCGGCGAGCCGCACCAGTGAGGTCAGCACCTCCGCCTTCGCGCCGATGTCGATGCCGCGGGTCGGCTCGTCGATGAGGAACACGTCGGGCCGGTGGCCGGCCCACTTGGCCAGCAGCACCTTCTGCTGGTTGCCTCCCGAGAGCGTGCGCACCGGCGCGCCGAGCCGCGACCGGTCGAAGGCGAAGAACCCGGCGGTCTCGGCGGCGTCCTCGCGCTCGGCGCCCCGGTCGAGGAACGGCCCGCCTCGTCGACGTCCGAGCCAGAAGTTGCTGGTGCCGTCCATGCCGAGGACGAGCGCCTCCTTGCGCGACTCCGGCACCAGGACGACGCCGCGGTCGATCGAGCGACGCACCGTCCTCGGCCAGGCGACCTCCTCGCCGTGGATGCGCAGATCGCCGGACGACGCCGGCTCGGCCCCGGCGAGCGAGCGGAGGAACGTCGTGCGGCCGGAGCCGACGAGGCCCCACAGGCCGACGATCTCACCGGCGCGGACGGTGACGTCGATGTCGTGCAGCACCCCGGGGAGGCGGACGCTGCGGGCGGACAGGACCTCGGCGCCGGCCGGGTGCGTGCCGCGCTCGGCGAGCTTGTCGACGGTGCGACCGACCATGTGCTCGATCAAGGTCGGGCGGGTCCAGTCGGCGCGGGCCGCGCTGCGCACGACCTGCCCGTCGCGCAGCACCGTGATGGTGTCGCTGAGGTCG
The DNA here is from genome assembly GCF_039939255.1 of Nocardioides secundeburneus. Taxonomy (NCBI): domain Bacteria; kingdom Bacillati; phylum Actinomycetota; class Actinomycetes; order Propionibacteriales; family Nocardioidaceae; genus Nocardioides; species Nocardioides secundeburneus. The sequence goes on along the minus strand of NZ_JBDUUE010000005.1, from coordinate 289,648 downwards.
AGCACCTCGTCGAGGTTGTGGCTGACGAACACGATCGTCGTGCCGCGCGCGGTGAGCGTGCGCAGGACGCGGTAGAGCACCTCGCGCTCGTGCTCGGCCAGCGCCGCGGTCGGCTCGTCGAGCACCAGGATCCGGCCGTTGCTCTCGATGCCGCGCATGATCTCGAGCATCTGCTGCTGCGAGACCGACAGGTCGCGGGCCAGTGCTGTCGGCGGCACGTGGATGTCGAGCTCGTCGCACAGCTCGAGGTAGCGGCGGCGCATCCCTCGCGCGTCGAGCAGGCCGCGCCGGGTGCGGACCTGGCCGAGGAAGACGTTGGCCTCCGCGGTGAGGCCCGGCACCATCGTGAGCTCCTGGTAGACCGCCACCAGGCCGTGGTCGCGGCTCTCCCGGGGGTTGCCGCCCTGGAGGCGGTGCCCGAACACCTCGACCGTGCCGTCGTCGGCGGCGAGGCGGCCGCTGATCATGCCGAGCAGGGTCGACTTGCCGGCGCCGTTCTCGCCGACGAGGGCGTGCACCTCGCCGGTGCGGACGACGACGTCCGCGCCGGCGACGGCGACGGAGCCGGAGAACACCTTGCGGGCGCCACGGCAGGCGATCGCCGGCGTGCTGGTCGTCGGTGCCTGGGGAGTGGGGTCGTTCATGACGATCTCCTGGTGCTCCTCGTGAGCCGGGTGGCTCAGTACTCCGCGGTGAAGTCGGCGATGTTCTCGGCGGTCGCGAACGGCGTCCCCGGGAGCTCGTCGGACTCGGCGAGGTTGATGAAGGTCGGCGGGGTCTCGCCCGAGACGTAGTCGGCGACGGCCTGGATGGCCTCGCGGGTCTCGGCGCGCGGCAGCATCATCACCGAGCTCGTGAGGTTGCCGTCGGCGACGTTCTGCAGGGCCCACTCGTCGCCGCCGAAGTCGTAGATCTCGACGTCCTTGCCGCCGACGGCCTCGACGACGCCGCGGGTCATGCCCGAGAAGTTCGACATGAGCACGTCGAGGTCGGGGTTGGCCTGCAGGATCGTCTGCGCGGCGTCGAACGCCTTCGGGGTCGTGTAGTCGGTGGTCTGCTGGGCGACGACCTCGAAGCCGTCGACCTTCGCGAACGCCTCGGCGGCCTTGAAGAAGCAGATGGTGTTGGCGTTGAGGTCGGGGCCCGAGACGAGCGCGATCTTGGCGCCGTCGGGGTGCGAGTCGATGACGTCCTGCACCCAGGCGTCGTAGACGTCGAGCGTCTGTCCGCCGACGTAGGTGATCGTGCCCGGCTGGTGGGTCTCGTCGCCGAGGTTGGTGGCGCGCCCGCAGATCGGCAGGTTGAAGACCGAGACGAGCACCTTCTTCTTCGGGGCCTCGGTGGTGAGGATGTCGCAGACGAGGTTGCCGTCGTTGGGCTCGACGACGAACGCGTTGTACTTGCCGCTGGTCAGCGCCTGCTGCATCTGGTCGAACTGCACCTGGGCGTCGAAGGCGCCGTCGAAGACGTCGAGGTCGGCACCGATCTCGTCGGCGGTCTTCTCGGCCTCCTCGATCGCGGCCTGCAGGTAGGAATTGCTGGTCCCGGCCGAGAAGTAGGCGATCTTGAGGTCCTGCGGGTCCGAGACCGGGGCCTCGATGATCGTCGCGGACGACGAGTCGGACGTCTCGGCGCCGGACGAGCAGGCCGTGGCGCCGAGACAGACGGCCGCGGTCGTGGCCAGGGCGAGGGAGGTGCGGAGCTTGGTCATGGTGGTTCCTTGCTGGAGGAGGGGCGGGCGGTGCCGAGACGAGCGAGACCGGGTCACTCCTCGGTCCAGGTGTCGTAGATCTCGCTCAGGGAGGCGAACCAGACGCCCTCGTGGGAGGTCATGTGGTCGAGGAGCCGCTCGAGGCCCAGCAGGTGGTGGGCGCGGGCGGCGGTCTGCGGGTGCAGGGTGATCGCGAGGACGGGGTTGGTCTCGCGCTCGTAGGCGAAGTCGAAGTGGTCCTGGAAGCGCTGGAACATGACCTCGCTCGAGCCGAGGCCGGGGTTCACGCCGGGGATGTACTCGCCGACCGGGAAGTCGTCGAGGTACCACGAGACCGGGAACTCCAGGATCGGGCTGGGCGTGCCGAAGACCGAGCCCTCCTCCCAGCGCACGTCGACCTGGCGCGGGTGGTAGGGCTGGAAGTCGTGTCCCATGAGAGAGGAGTCCCACTCGAAGCCGGTCTTCTCGAGCAGGTCGAGGGTGTGCTCGGTGAAGTCCCAGGCCGGCGACCGGTAGCCGCGCGGCCGGACGCCGACGTGCTTGAGGTGGCCCTCGATCGTCTGCTCCATGAGCCGGATCTCGGTGTCCTGGTCGAGGGTCGGGACCGACTCGTGGTAACAGCCGTGGGCGGCGATCTCCTGGCCGGCGTCGACGATCTTCTTGAAGGCGTCGGGGAACGTCTGCATGGTGTGCAGCGGCGTGCACCAGGTGCCCTGCACCGCGTAGCGCTCGAACAGGTCGAGCAGGCGCGGTACGCCGACGGTGGCGCAGTACTCGCCGCGGCTGAGGTAGCTCGGGCTGGTCTTGCCGAACGTCCCCATCCAGACGGCGTGGGCGTCGAAGTCGGCCCCGATGTTGACGGCGATCTTCTTGCCCTCGGGCAGGTTGAGCGGCATGGCGGTGTCCTTCCGGGAACGATGCGTGGGTGCGGTCAGAGCTGGGCGTGGGCGTACTTGGCGTAGAGGTCGCGGCGGCGTCCGCGGTCGGTGTGCGTCGTCGCCGCGCCGCTGCGCCGGTTCTCGTGCAGCAGGTCGAGGTCGAGCACGTGGGTGATCGCGTCCTGCTCGTTCGTCGCGGCCTCGACGAGCACGCCGTCCGCCGGGAACACCAGGTCGCAGGGGGAGAGCACCGAGGCGCGGGCCCAGCCGGGCGCGAGCGGGGCGTCGAGGTGGGAGACGGTCGGGCAGTGGACGACGTAGACCTGGTCCTCGATGGCGCGGGCGGCGGCACAGTGGCGCACGCGCCAGAAGCCCGCCTCGGTGAACGTGTAGCTCGGCACGAGCAGCACCTCGGCGCCGAGGGCGGTGAGGGTGGTGCAGACCTCGGGGATCTCGGCCTCGTAGCAGATCGCGATGCCCACGGTGACGCCGTCGACGTCGTAGACGGCGAGCTCGTCGCCCTCCCCGGTGTCCCAGTCGGCCTCGGCCGGGAAGATGTGCGTCTTGGCGTGCCGGTGCACCTGACCCTCCGGGCCGAAGAGGAACGCCACGTTCTCGTGACCGCCGCTCTCGGTGGCGACCAGGTGGGTGCCGGCGAGGATCCACTGGTCCCGGCTGGCGGCCTCGGCGGTGAAGAGCTCGACGTAGGCGTCGGTGTGCTCGGCGATCCGGGTCAGCTGCGAGATCTCGTGGTCGCGCCAGGCCGGCTCGGTCGTGAACAGCGACTCGGTCACGAGCTCGGGCAGCACGACCAGACGGGCGCCGGTGGTGCGGTCGAGCAGCTCGCGGACCTGGTCGGCCCAGGCGGCGAAGGAGTCGACCTCGCGCAGCTCGAGCTGGGCGGCGGCGACGGTGATGGTACGAGACACGGTGTCCTCCAGAAGTCGGGTGGTGGCGTCGGTCATGGCGCTGTCGGCGGTGGTCACCGGGCGAGCAGTCCGCCGTCGATGACGAGCTCGCTGCCCGTCACGTAGCGCGACTCGTCGCTCGCCAGGTAGACGCAGCCCCAGGCGATGTCGCGCGGCTCGGCGCCGAAGCCGAGCGGGGTCAGCCCGATCACCTCGGCGTTCTTGTCGTCGGGCTGGGCGTCGGTCAGCGGCGTGGTCACCCACCCGGGGATCACCGTGTTGACCCGCACCCCAGACCGGGCGTAGGTGATCGCGCCGTTGCGGGTCAGCCCGCGGACGCCGCCCTTGGCGGCCTGGTAGGCCGCGACGCCGTCGGAGCCGACGACGCCCCATGCCGACGACAGGTTGACGATCGACCCGGAGCCCTGGGCGAGCATGGGCCGCAACGCGGACCGCATGCCGAGGAAGACCCCGGTCTGGTCGACGCCGACGACGCGTGCCCACGCCTCGGGAGTGACGTCGGCGATCGAGGCGTAGTCGATGACGCCGGCGTTGTTGACCAGCACGTCGAGGTGGCCGTGCCGGGCGACGACCTCGTCGACGACGCGGTCCCAGGCGACTTCGTCGGTGACGTCGAGCTCGGCGTACTCGACCGGGGCGGCGTCGAGATCGGGCTCGGGCTTGTCGAGGTCGGCGACGACCACGGTCGCGCCCTCCTCGGCGAACAGGCGCGCGGTGGCCAGTCCGATGCCGACGGCACCGCCGGTCACGAGGGCGACCTTGTCCTGCAGACGGGGCATGGTGGGGTCCTTCTGGTTCGAGGTGGGGAGGGATACTTCGTCGGACACTGTGTCCAGTGGCAGGTCAGCGAGCGAGGTAGCCGCCGTCGACGGGCAGGTCGACGCCGGTGATGAATCGGGCCCGGTCGGAGACGAGGAAGCAGACTGCGTCGGCGACGTCGCGCGGCTCGCCGCCCGTGCCCATCGGGGTGGCGTCGAGGAACGCCCCGTTGAGCTCGTCGGTCTGGCCGAGCGTCAGGGGTGTCCGGATCCAGCCCGGCAGCACGGCGTTGGCGCGGATGCCTTCGCGGGCGTAGGTGACCGCGGCGTTCTTGGTCATCGTGAGCACCGCGTGCTTGGAGGAGTGGTACGCCGCGACACCGTCGACCGACGTCGCTCCGCAGATGGACGAGACGTTGACGATCGCCCCCGAGCGCTGCGCGCGCATGGGCCTCAGCGCGGACTGCATCCCCAGCAGGACGCCGGTCTGGTTGATGCCGACGATCCGCTGCCACTCGGCGAGCGAGAGCTCGTGCAGGCGGTCGTACCCGGAGACCCCGGCGTTGTTGACCAGGATGTCGAGGCGACCGTGGCGCTCGACGGTCTCGTCGACGACCTCGGCCCAGCGGACCGGGTCGGTGACGTCGTGCGAGCGGGTGGTGATGTCCTCGCCCAGGTCGGACTGGTCGCGGACGTCGGTCGCCACGACGTGGACGCCGGCCTCGGCGAGCCGGTTCGCGATCGCGAAGCCGATGCCCTGGGCTGCGCCCGTCACGAGGGCCACGCGGCCCTTCAGGTTGTCCATGCGTCCTGCTTCCTCGTCGTGCTGGTGGTGGCTCGCTCGTGATGTGGCGAGTGACGAGGACCGTAGGAACCGGGAGGGTGAGGTCGCGTCGGTCGATCTACGTATCTGCACGAGGTCCACGCCTGAGGAGACCTGACTGTTACGTCCCGGACCCGTGTCCGTGACCGACTGGTCTCGACCGGTCGTCACGGTGGGTGCCGGAGATACGTCGATCGACCGATGACGGGCGACCGTGCACGCCTTACGGTCAAAGACTCCGACGAGACGTGGGAAGAGAGGAGGCGCCGTGAGATACACCCAGATGCTCCGGGGCCGCTCGTACGAGTTCGAGTCGCTGGTCGACCTCCTCGGCAAGGCGTCGCCGCACCGGTCGGGCGACGTGCTGGCCGGCAGCGCGGCCACCTCGGACGCCGAGCGGGTCGCCGCTCGGTGGGTGCTGGCCGACGTCCCCCTGGCGACGTTCCTCGAGGAGACGGTCGTGCCCTACGAGAGCGACGACGTGACGCGGCTGATCCTCGACACCCACGACGCCGCGGCCTTCGCCCCCCTGCGGGCGCTCACGGTGGGCGGCCTGCGTGAGTGGCTGCTCGAGGTGGCGACGGCCCCCGGGGCCGGAGCGCGGCTCGCAGCGGTCGCGCCCGGGCTCACGCCCGAGATGGTGGCGGCGGTGAGCAAGCTGATGCGCAACCAGGAGCTCGTCACGGTGGGCGCCGCGGCCGAGGTCGTCACGGCCTTCCGCAGCACGGTGGGCCTGCCCGGCCGACTCGCGACACGCCTGCAGCCCAACCACCCGACCGACGACGCGGCTGGCGTCGCGGCCGCCGTCCTCGACGGCCTGCTGCTCGGGTGCGGCGACGCCGTCGTCGGCATCAACCCGGCCTCGGACAACCCCGCGACGGTCGCCCGCCTGCTCCGTCTGCTCGACGACGTCCGGCTGCGCTACGACATCCCGACCCAGTCGTGCGTGCTCACGCACGTGACGACGACCCTCGACCTGATGGCGGCCGGCGAGCCGGTCGACCTCGTCTTCCAGTCGATCGCGGGCACGCAGGGTGCCAACGCGGGTTTCGGCGTGGAGCTGTCGGTGCTCGCCGAGGCCGCCGACGCGGCACGAGCCCTCGGGCGCGGCACCGTGGGGGACCAGGTCATGTACTTCGAGACCGGCCAGGGTGCGGCGCTCTCGGCCGACGCCCACCTCGGTACCGGCGGCCGCCCGGTCGACCAGCAGACCCTCGAGGCGCGGGCCTACGGTGTCGCGCGCGCCTTCGACCCGTTCCTGGTCAACACCGTCGTCGGCTTCATCGGCCCGGAGTACCTCTACGACGGCAAGCAGATCCTGCGCGCCGGCCTCGAGGACCACTGCTGCGGCAAGCTGCTCGGCGTCCCGATGGGTGTCGACATCTGCTACACCAACCACGCCGAGGCCGATGCCGACGACACCGACACGATGCTCACGGTGCTGGTCGCCGCCGGGATGTCGTTCGTCATCAGCGTGCCGGGTGCCGACGACGTGATGCTCGGCTACCAGTCGACGAGCTTCCACGACGCGTTGTATGCACGGCGCGTGGGCGGCAAGCGGCCGGCGCCCGAGTTCGAGGCCTGGCTCGACCGGGTCGGGCTGCTGGCCGCCGACGGCGGCATCCGGGCGGTCGACCCGGCGACGTCGCCCCTGGCGGCGTTGGTGGCGCCATGAGCGACTTCTGGGAGGGGCTGCGGCTCCACACACCGGCCCGTATCGGCCTGCCCCGCCACGGCGAGGCCGTGTCGACCCGCGCGGCTCTCGAGCTCGCGGCCGCGCACGCCGAGGCGCGCGACGCCGTGCACCGTCCGCTCGACGTCGACCTCGTCGTGGAGGGGTTGCGCGGCCTCGGCCGGGGCGAGCCCGACGTCGTCGCCTCGGCCGCGCCCGACCGTGCGACCTACCTCGCCCGGCCCGACCTCGGCCGTCGTCCGGCCACCCCGCTGCGCGAGACCGACGACGAGCCGGTCGACCTCGCGGTCGTGGTCGCCGACGGCCTGAGCTCGGTCGCCGTCGAGCGGCACGCGGTGGCCGTGCTGACCGCTCTGGGGGAGCTCCTCCCGTCCGGCACGACGGTGGCGCCGCCGACGGTCGCGACCCAGGCGCGGGTCGCGCTGGGTGACCACGTCGGTGCGGCGCGCCGTGCGCGGCTCGTGCTGACCCTGGTCGGTGAACGGCCGGGGCTCAGCTCGACCGACAGCCTCGGCGCCTACCTGACCTGGGCGCCGGGGCCGGGCATCGCCGACTCGGCCCGCAACTGCGTGTCGAACATCCACCCGCCGCACGGGCTCGCCCACGCCGACGCCGCCCGGACCCTGGCGGCCCTCATGGAGGGGGCGCGCCGGCTGGGGGCCACCGGGACCCGGCTCAAGGACACCAGCCGCGCCCTGGACTGAGCGCGACCGCCCCGGCCGCGGGTCAGGCCGGCGTGGGCGTCTTGACCACCAGGATCTGCGCGGTGACGTCGAGCAGGATGCGCTGCAGGGTGCGGCCGAGGAGCAGCTTGCCGACGGTGCTGCGCGAGCGCGAGCCGAGGACGACGAGCACGGGGTCGAGACGCTCGATCCGCTCGATGAGGCTGCCGGCGGCGTCGGCGCCCGGAGCCACCAGGTCGACGTCCCAGTCGACGTCGGCGGGGACGTCGCCGGCGACCCGTGCGGTGAGGACCTCGCGCTCGACCTCGGCGCTGCGGGGCTCGTCGGAGCCGGACAGCGTCGACAGGACGGTCAGGCCGGTGCCGCGGACCCGTGCCTCGTGCACGGCGGCGGCGAGGGCGGCCGCGCCCTCGGCGGTGTCGGAGTGGAGGACGACGACGTTCATGAGGCCACCAGGTAGACGAGGGATCCGAGGAGCGCGGCGATGACGCCGACGAGGGTCTTGATGACCGTCCAGGTCTTGAACGTCTCGACGACGCTCATGCCCAAGAGCTTGCCGATGAGCCAGAAGCTGGCGTCGTTGACGTGCGAGAGCACCGACGAGCCACCCGCCAGCACGATGACGACGGCGGCGGCCTGCACGGCGTTGAGGTCGGCCTCGACGATCGAGGAGCTCAGCAGGCCGGCCGAGGTCGTGATGGCGACGGTCGCCGTGCCGAGCGCGACCCGGATGACGGCGGCGATGAGGAAGACCGCGACCACCAAGGGCAGCCCGGTGTCCTGCAGCGTCTCCGACAGCGCGTCGCCGATGCCGCTGGCGATGAGGACGCCGCCGAACATGCCGCCCGCGCCGGTGATGAGCAGGACCGGGGCGATCGGGCGCAGGGCGTTGTCGAGCAGGTCCTCGACCGCGCGTCGGCTCTCGCCGCGGCGCAGGGCCAGCACGTAGGAGGCGACGAGCACCGTGATGAGCAGTGCGAGCGGCGTGGAGCCGACGAGTTGCAGCAGCGCGACCCAGGTCGCCTCGCCGTCGATGGCGCCGGTGCGCGTCGCGGTGGTCGCCGCGGTGTTGAGGAAGATCAGGCCGAGCGGCAGCAGGAGCAGCAGGATCAGGGTCCGCACCCTCACCGGCGGCATCTCGGGGTCGGCGCTGTCGACCCGGGGCCCGCCCATCAGCACCTCCGGGACGGGCAGCACGATGCGGCGTCCGATCCAGGTGCCGTAGGCGTAGCCGGCGACGAACCAGGTGGGGACGGCGACGACGAGGCCGACGAGGATCACGAGCCCGACGTCGGCGCCGAGGAGGATGGTCGCGGCGACGGCGCCCGGGTGGGGTGGCAGCAGCACGTGCATCGTGGTCAGTGCGGCGCCCGCGGGCAGGGCGTAGAGCAGCACGCCGCCGCCGACGCGGCGGGCGACGGTGAAGATGATCGGCAGCATCACCATGAAGGCGGCGTCGAAGAAGATCGGGAAGCCGAAGATCAGCGAGGCGATGCCGAGCGCGAGGGGCGCACGGCTCTCGCCGAGCCGGTCGATGAGGGCGTCCGAGAGGGCCTCGGCGGCGCCGCTGGTCTCGACGAGGCGCGCCAGCATGGCGCCGAACCCGATGAGCAGGGCCACCTCGCCCAGCGTGCTCGAGAACCCGTCGACCAGGACGTCGAGCACCTCGTCGGCGGCGATGCCCGTCGCGAAGGCGGTGGCGATGCTGACGATGACCAGCGCGATCAGCGGGTGCAGCTTGACCGAGATGATCAGCACCAGGAGAGCGGCGATCGCGCCGGCGGCGATCAGCAGCAGGGGACCCGACCCGAGGGTCTGGGCGTCACCCATGGCGCTCGCCCCCGGGTCGCGACGTGCGGTGGGACGGGGCGGCAGGCGGGTGCGGCATGGTTCCTCTCGGGACGACGGCGACCCCGAGCGCGGACAGGCTCCCACCCGCCCCGTCGAGGGTGCGACCCATGCTGGACGCCGCGAGTGGCGTCCGTCTCCGTTGGAGAACTAACGGACGTTGAGTAGGAAGCGGTCGTTGTGGAGGTTGTGGTCGAGCCCGTCGCCGCCGTCAGGTCACCGTCGCGGCGGCTCAGCGCGCGAGGTGCTGGCGCGCCATGACCAGGCGCTGCACCTGGTTGGTGCCCTCGTAGATCTGGGTGATCTTGGCGTCGCGCATCATCCGCTCGGCGGCGAAGTCCTGGGTGTAGCCGGCGCCGCCGAGCAGCTGGACGGCGTCGACGGTGATCTCCATGGCGGTGTCGGAGGCGAGGCACTTGGCCGCGGCGCCGAAGAACGCCAGGTCGGCGTCGTCGCGCTCGGACTTGGCGGCGGCGACGTAGACCATCTGCCGCGCGGCCTCGAGCTTCATCGCCATGTCGGCGAGCATGAACTGGATGCCCTGGAAGTCGGCGATGCGCTTGCCGAACTGCTGGCGCTGCTTGACGTAGTCGGTGGCGAGGTCGAGCGCGCCCTGGGCGATGCCGACGGCCTGCGCGCCGATGGTGACCCGCGTGTGGTCGAGGGTGCGCAGCGCGAGCTTGAGGCCGGTGCCGGGCTCGCCGATCATCCGGTCGCCCGGGATGCGGGTGCGGTCGAAGATGAGCTCGCGGGTGGGGGAGCCCTTGATGCCGAGCTTGCGCTCCTTCTCCCCGAACGTGAAGCCGTTGTCGGACTTCTCGACGACGAACGCGCTGATGCCCTTGCCGCGCCCGGCGTCGGGATCGGTCACGGCGAGCACGGTGTAGAACTCCGAGACGCCGGCGTTGGTGATCCAGGCCTTCTGGCCGCTCAGGACCCAGTCGTCGCCGTCGCGGACGGCCTTGGTGCGCATCGAGGCGGTGTCGGAGCCCGCCTCGCGCTCGGACAGGCCGTAGGAGAAGCCGCCCTCGCCCCGGGCGAGCCGGGGGAGGTAGGCCTGCTTCAGCTCCTCCGAGCCCCCGAGGATGACCGGGAGCGAGCCGAGCTTGTTGACCGCCGGGATGAGCGAGGACGACCCGCAACCCCGTGCGACCTCCTCGATGACGATGCAGGTCGCGAGCGCGTCGGCGCCGACGCCGTCGTAGGCCTCGGGCACGTGGGGGGCGTGGAAGTCGGAGGCGACGAGCGCGTCGTGGGCCTCCTGCGGGTAGCGGGCCTGCTCGTCGACCTCGGCGGCGTAGGGCGTGACCTTGTTGTCGACGACTTCGCGCACGGCGGCGCGCAGCTCCTCGTGGTCGTCGCTGGTGCGGAACAGGTCGAAGTCGCTCATGGCGGGGTCCTCGCTCGATCGAAACTCGGTTTCACTCAGATGAGACCCAGTGTCACACGCACCTGGCAGGATGCCCAAGTGAGTGCACGCGAACGGATGGTCGAAGCGGCCTTCGCCCTCTTCGACGAGCAGGGCTACGACGCCACCACGGTCGAGCAGATCGTCGAGCGGGCGGGGGTCAGCCGCTCGACGTTCTTCCGCGCGTTCGGCTCCAAGGAGGACGTGATCTTCCCGCGGCACGACGAGCTGCAGTCGCGCATGGAGGCCCGCCTGGCGACCGGCGGACCCGCGACCTTGCGCGTCGCCGTCGTCGAGGCGGCGCGGATGGTGCTCGACCAGTACGTCGCCGAGGGCCCGCTCGCGCTGAGTCGCTACCGCCTCACCCGCACCGTGCCGGCCCTCCGCGACCGTGAGATCGCCTCGATGATCGGCTACCAGCGCCTGTTCCGCGACCGCCTGCGGGCCTGGATGTCCAGCGCCGACGCCGACCTGCACGCCGAGCTGCTCGCCGCCGCCGTCGTCACCGGGCACAACGTCGTGCTGCGCCGATGGCTCCGCGGCGCCACCGACGACCCCGCGACCGAGTTCGACGACGCGATGGACTCGGTCTTCGCCATGACCCGGGCATGGGACGACGGCGGCGCGCCGTCGCGCACCGCCGTCGTCGTCGTCGCCTCCGACCGGCCGTCCGAGGAGGTCGCCGCCCTCGTCGAGGACGCGCTCCGCGGATGATCGGTCTTGGTGCGCCCCACCTGCCCCACCCGGCTCGGGAACACCCGGTGCACCGGGGTTTCCTGACGTTCCCAGGGGTAGCGACACCTGGGGAGCGCGCGCAGTCCCTGGGAAGCTGCCGCGGCTCCTGCCGGCGAGTCGATCAGGAACCGAGGCGGCCGGCGATCGAGAGCACCCGGGTGACGAGGTGGTCGAGGGCGTTGGTGTCGGTCTCGTTCAGCCCGCCGTCGTCGACGACCTTGCCGACGCCGTAGGGGTTGCCGTCGTCGAACTTCAACGCGTCGGTGTAGCCCGGCGGCACGATGATGCCGCCGAAGTGGGCGAAGGTGGTGATCATCGCCAGCAGCGTCGTCTCCTGGCCACCGTGCTTGGTGCTGCTCGAGGTGAACGCGGCGTAGACCTTGTCGGCCAGGCCGCCCTTCTGCCACAGCGGGCCGAGCGTGTCGATGAACGACTGCAGCTGGCTGGTCACGTGGCCGTAGCGGGTGCCGGAGCCCATGATCACGGCGTCGGCCCACTCGAGGTCGTCGGGCGTGGCGACCTCGATGTCCTTGGTCGCCTCGAGGTGGGCGGCCCACGCCTCCTGGCCCTGGACGACGTCGTCGGGCGCGGTCTCGCGCGCCCGGCGCAGGCGCACCTCGGCGCCCTGCTTCTCGGCGGTCTCCGCGAGCCGCGACGCCATCGCGTGCGCGGTGCCGTAGGTCGAGTAGTACACGATCGTCAGCTTGGTCATGGCTCCGACGCTAGGCCGAGTAGGTGATGCTTCAACCACCCGAAGGGTGGGGTCAGCCGGTCACGCCGAACTGCTCCACCCGGATCGAGCGCGACAGCACCCCGACCTCGCCGAGCGTGCGGGTGGCCCACGACGCGAACCCGACCGAGCCGCACACGTAGGCGCGCTCCACGGGCGTGGGCAGGTCGACGAGGTCGCGCAGCTCCTCCGGGTAGGGCGGCGCAGCCACGCGCGACCCGAGGTTCTCGCGGGTGAGCGCGACGAACGCCCCGGCGTCGAGCAGCTCGGTCGCGTAGGGCAGCTCGTCGAGCGAGCGGCCGACCGCGACGACCCGCAGCCGCTCGGTCACCCCCAGCCGGACGGCGAGCCGCAGCATCGAGACGATCGGCACGATGCCGGTGCCGCCGCCCACCGCGATCGCCGTCGCGTCGCCGTCCCAGGCGAACCAGTCGCCACCGATCGGTCCGCGCACCTCGAGCACGTCGCCGGGCTCGACGACGTCGTGCAGGTGACCGGACACCTCGCCGTCGGGCAGCTGCTCGACCAGCAGCTCGACGAGCGGGTCGGCGGGGTCGGAGGCGACCGAGTAGGAGCGCTGGGCGGTGTAGTCGTCGGGTGCCCGCAGCCGGACGACGTAGTGCTGGCCGGGCCGGTGCGGCGTCCGGCCGGCGACGTCGAGGCGCAGGCGCACGTAGCGCAGCGGCACCCGCTCGACCTCGACGACGGTCGCCGTCGTCCAGGACGTGGCGGGCACGTCGCCAGTGGCCGTGCTCACGGGTCGCCCTGGTAGCGCTGCTCGAGCCACGGGTCGCCGCGGTCGTGGTAGCCGTTGGCCTCCCAGAACCCGGGCCGGTCGTGCGCCATGAGCTCGAGCCGGCTGACCCACTTGGCCGACTTCCAGAAGTACAGGTGCGGCACCAGCAGCCGCACCGGCCCGCCGTGCTCGTCGCTCAACGGCCGCCCGTCGGCCTCCCACACCACCCACGCCCGGCCGCCGGTGACGTCGGCGAGCGGCAGGTTGGTCGTGTAGCCCGTCGTCGAGTGGGCCATCACGTAGGCCGCGTCGGGCAGCGGGCCGGCGGCGTCGAGCAGCACGTCGACCGAGACGCCGCGGAAGGTGGTGTCGAAGCGGCTCCACGTCGTCACGCAGTGGATGTCGCCGTCGTACGACGAGTGCGGCAGCGCGTGCAGCTCGCTCCAGGTCCAGGTGGTCGGGGTGCCGACGAGGCCGTCGACGGTCAACGACCAGTGCTCGCGCGCCAGGTGCGGCGTCGCCTCGGCGGTGAGCGTCGGCCAGTCGCGGCCGACGTCGTACTGGCCGGGCGGGAGGCGGTCGGAGCGGACGGCGCCGTCGCGGCGCCGGCCGGTGAATCCTCGGGTCACGGGCACGGGTCCATGGTGCCTCACGGCCGGAGGACCAGGGTGGTGGACGGCCCGGAGGGATCAGGCGCGCGATGCGCGGATGCGGGCTACTAGGCTCCGTGCCATGCCGGAGATCAGTCGTGACGAGGTCGCCCACCTGGCGACGCTCGCCCGGATCGACCTGGACGACGCCGAGCTCGACCACCTCGCGCCCCAGCTGTCGGTCATCCTCGAGTCCGTGGCCTCGATCAGCGGAGTGGCCGGTGACGACGTGCCCCCCACGTCGCACGCCCTGCCGCTGACCAACGTGTTCCGCGACGACGTCGTCGTGCCCGGGCTCACGCCCGAGCAGGCGCTGTCGGGTGCGCCGGAGCAGGAGCAGCAGCGCTTCGCCGTCCCGCGCATCCTGGGGGACGAGCAGTGAGCGACCTGATCCGGAAGTCGGCGAGCGACCTCGCCGACGGCCTCGCCACGGGCGCCACCACGTCGGTCGAGCTCACCCAGGCCCACCTCGACCGCATCGCCGCGGTCGACGGCGCCGTCCACGCCTTCCTGCACGTCGACGCCGAGGGCGCGCTCGCACAGGCCGCGGCCGCCGACGAGCGCCGTGCCGAGGGCGCGACCCGCTCGGCCCTCGACGGCGTCCCGGTCGCGGTCAAGGACGTCCTCGCCACCGAGGGCCTGCCGACCACCTGCGGCTCGAAGATCCTCCAGGGCTGGGTGCCGCCCTACGACGCCACCGTCGTGCGGCGCCTCAAGGACGCCGGCCTGCCGATCCTCGGCAAGACCAACATGGACGAGTTCGCGATGGGCTCCTCCACCGAGCACTCCGCCTACGGCCCCACCCACAACCCGTGGGACCTCGATCGCATCCCCGGCGGGTCCGGGGGCGGCTCGGCCGCCGCCGTCGCCGCCTTCGAGGCGCCCCTCGCGCTCGGCACCGACACCGGCGGCTCGATCCGCCAGCCCGGCGCGGTCACCGGCACGGTCGGCGTCAAGCCGACCTACGGCGGCGTGTCGCGCTACGGCCTCGTCGCCATGGCCAACTCCCTCGACCAGGTCGGTCCGGTCACCCGCACCGTGCTCGACTCCGCGCTGCTGCACGAGGTCATCGGCGGGCACGACCCGCTCGACTCCACCTCGATCGACCGGCCGCTGCCCGGCCTTGTCGCGGCCGCCCGCCAGGGAGCCGCGGGCGACCTGAGCGGCGTCCGGCTCGGCGTCGTCAAGGAGCTCTCGGGCGAGGGCTACCAGGCCGGGGTGCTCGCGCGCTTCCAGGAGTCGATCGACCTCATGGTCGGCCTCGGGGCCGAGGTCGTCGAGGTCGAGTGCCCGAGCTTCGTGCACGCGCTCGCGACCTACTACCTGATCATGCCGAGCGAGGCCTCCAGCAACCTGGCCAAGTTCGACGCCATGCGCTACGGCCTGCGGGTGCTGCCCGACGGTGTCGACTCGCCGTCGGCCGAGGACGTCATGCGGGCCAGCCGCGACGCCGGCTTCGGCGACGAGGTCAAGCGCCGCATCATCCTGGGCACCTACGCCCTGTCGAGCGGCTACTACGACGCCTTCTACGGCCAGGCCCAGAAGGTGCGCACGCTCATCACGCGCGACTTCGACGCCGCCTTCGAGCGCGCCGACGTGCTGCTCTCGCCCACCGCGCCCACCACGGCGTTCAAGCTCGGCGAGAAGCTCGACGACCCCATCGCGATGTACCTCAACGACCTCGCCACCATCCCGGCGAACCTGTCGGGCGTGCCCGGCATCTCGCTGCCGAGCGGCCTCGCCGACGAGGACGGGCTGCCGGCCGGCATCCAGGTGCTCGCCCCGGCGCTCGCCGACGACCGCGTCTACCGCGTCGGCGCGGCGCTCGAGACCGCGCTCACCGAGAAGTGGGGCGGCCCCCTGCTCGACCGGGCCCCGGCCCTCGAAGGAGGCCAGTGATGGCTGAGACCCTCGTCGACTTCGACGCCGTCGTCGCCGCCTACGACCCGGCCCTCGGGCTCGAGGTGCACGTCGAGCTCAACACCAACACCAAGATGTTCTGCGGCTGCCCGGCCGTGTTCGGCGGCGAGCCCAACGCCCAGGTCTGCCCGACCTGCCTCGGCCTGCCGGGCGCCATGCCGGTGGTCAACGGCAAGGCCGTCGAGTCGGCCATCCGCATCGGGCTGGCGCTCAACTGCGAGATCGCCGAGTGGTGCCGCTTCGCGCGGAAGAACTACTTCTACCCCGACATGCCGAAGAACTTCCAGACCTCGCAGTACGACGAGCCCATCGCCTTCGACGGCTACATGGACGTCGACGTCGACGGTGAGGTCTTCCGGGTCGAGATCGAGCGCGCCCACATGGAGGAGGACACCGGCAAGTCGCTGCACGTCGGTGGCTCCACCGGTCGCATCCAGGGTGCCGACTACTCGCTGGTCGACTACAACCGGGCCGGCATCCCGCTCATCGAGATCGTCACGCGCCCGATCCTCGGCGCCGGCGCCAAGGCCCCGGAGGTCGCGCGCGCCTACGTCGCGCAGCTGCGCGACCTCATCGTCGCCCTGGGCGTCTCCGAGGCCCGCATGGACCAGGGCAACCTGCGTGCCGACGTCAACCTGTCGCTCTCGCCGAAGGGCTCGGGCACCCTGGGCACCCGCACCGAGACCAAGAACGTCAACTCGTTCCGCTCCGTCGAGCGGGCCGCGCGCTACGAGATGCAGCGGCACGCCGCGATCCTCGACGCCGGGGGCTCGATCTTCCAGGAGACCCGGCACTGGCAGGAGGCGTCGGGCGTCACGTCGTCGGGCCGGCCGAAGTCCGACGCCGACGACTACCGCTACTTCCCCGAGCCCGACCTGGTGCCGGTGGCGCCGTCGCGCGAGTGGGTCGAGGAGCTGCGCGGCACGCTGCCGGAGAACCCCACCGTCAAGCGCGCCCGGCTGCAGGAGGCGTGGGGCTTCACCGACGCCGAGATGCGCGACCTGGTCGCAGCCGGTGCGTTCGCGCTGGTCGAGCAGACCGTCGACGCCGGCACCTCGCCGCAGGCCGCGCGCAAGTGGTGGGTCGCCGAGCTCGCCCGCCGCGCCAACGACGCCGGCGTCGAGCTGGCCGAGGTCGGCGTCACGCCGGCCCAGGTCGCCGCCGTCCAGGGGCTGGTCGACGCCAAGACGATCAACGACAAGCTCGCCCGCCAGGTCTTCGACGGCCTGCTGGCCGGCGAGGGCACGCCCGAGGAGATCGTCGAGAAGCGCGGCCTCGCGGTCGTCTCCGACGACGGCGCGCTCGGCGCGGCGGTCGACAAGGCCATCGAGGCCAACCCCGACGTCGCCCAGAAGATCCGCGACGGCAAGCACGCCGCCGCCGGAGCGCTCATCGGTGCGGTGATGAAGGAGATGCGCGGTCAGGCCGACGCCGGTCGCGTGCGCGAGCTGGTCCTGGAGAAGCTGACCTGACGCCCCGTCAGCGCTCGGCGAGCGCGGTCTTCTGCACCTTGCCCATGGCGTTGCGCGGCAGCTCGTCGACGACGACGACCCGGCGCGGCCGCTTGTGCCACGACAGCCGCTCGGCGACGAGGGTGACGAGCTCCTCCTCCCGGCCGACGGCGTCGCCGACGACGAAGGCGACGATGCGCTGGCCGAGATCGGGGTCGGGCAGGCCGACGACGGCGCACTCGTCGACGGCGGGGTGCTCGAGGAGCACGCCCTCGACCTCGCCGGCGCCGACCCGGTAGCCACCCGACTTGATGAGGTCGGTCGACTCGCGCCCGACGATGCGGTGCCACGGCCCGCCGTCGCCGTCCTCGACGACGGCGAGGTCGCCGGTGGCGAACCAGCCGTCGGCGTCGAGCTCGGGGGTCTCGCGGCCGAGGTAGCCGGTCATCACCGACGGGCCGCGCACCTCGAGCCGGCCGAGGCCGTTCTCGTCGGCGTCCGCCAGCCGGGTCCGGGTGTCGCCGACCGGCAGCCCGACCCAGCCGGCGCGCGCCGGTAGGTCATGGCGGGCGCTGAGGGTGATGCCGGTCTCGGTCATCCCGTAGCGCTCGATCGGCGCGTGCCCGGTGAGCTCACGGACGGCGTCGAACGTCGTGACCGGCAGGGGCGCGCTGCCCGAGACGAGCAGCCGGGCGCGACGCAGCGCGGCGGCGTCGGACGGCGAGCCGGCCACGCGGTGCCACACCGTCGGGACGCCGAAGTAGAGCGAGCCGTCGGCGGCGGCGTAGGCGCCGGGCTCGGGTCGCACGGTGTGCACCAGCGGTGAGCCGAACCGCAGCGGCCCGAGCAGCCCGAGCACGAGGCCGTGGAGGTGGAACAGCGGCAGGCCGTGCACGAGCACGTCGTCCGGCGTCCAGGCCCACGCGTCGGCGAGCCCGTCGAGACAGGCCGCCAACGCCCGGCCGGTGTGCGGCACGCCCTTCGGCAGCCCGGTCGTGCCGGAGGTGTAG
Organism: Nocardioides secundeburneus; assembly: GCF_039939255.1. Taxonomy (NCBI): domain Bacteria; kingdom Bacillati; phylum Actinomycetota; class Actinomycetes; order Propionibacteriales; family Nocardioidaceae; genus Nocardioides; species Nocardioides secundeburneus. The sequence goes on along the minus strand of NZ_JBDUUE010000005.1, from coordinate 271,685 downwards.
AGCACCAGGGCGGTCGCGTCGAGGTCGGGGGCGACCGGGGCCACGGGGGCGCCCGCACGGACGACGGGCAGCCCCGGCGCCAGCTCGGCCGGGCCCGCCCAGGCGACCGCGCCCGAGTCGCGCAGCACGTGCTCGCGCTCGACCGGGCCGCTGTCGGGCGGCACCGGGACGACGGGCACCCCGGCCAGCAGCCCGCCGACGACCGCGACCACGGTGTCGAGGCCGGCGGTGGCGTGGACGGCGACGGGCGAGCCCGGAGCGAGGTCGGCGAGCCCGGCAGCGAAGGCGCCGGCGGCGTCGAGCAGGCCGTCGCGGGTGAGGGAGCGGTCGCTGACGGCGACGACGTCACGGTCGGTCGAAGTCGGGTCGAGGAGCGCGTCGAGCACGACGAGCACTCGGGCAGGTGCTCCGCGAGCGCCGACGAGAAGGCCCGCCGACCGCGAGGCGGTCGGCGGGCGGGGTCTCCTTGGGAAAGACGGTGTCCATCCTGGGCCACGTCGACGGTTGTTGCAACCCTGTTGCAACAAGACGGCTCGACAACCGATGCGTGCGACGCTGCGTCCCAACGACCACCGACCCGTCTCGTCCCAGGAGCCCTCATGCGTCGTCCCTCCGCTCTCGCCGCTCTCGCGGTCACGGTCTCGACCCTCGTCGCCCCGGCCACGGCCACGGCCGCGCCCCCGCCCGCCTCCTCGGAGCGGGCCGCGCCGAGCACCCGGGTCGTCGTCGAGGACCTGCCGCGCGGAGCCGCCCCGCGCGTCGACGTGCTCGTCGGGCGCACGCTGATCCACCGGGGCCGCGCCGTCACGGTGCGGCTGCCGGGCGGGGGGCGGCCAGAGCTGGCGCTCGGCACCTGGGCCGGCAAGCCGATCGTCGGCCACTTCGCCGCCGGCGGCGTGCGGTTCTTCACCGTGGCCGGCAACGGCCGGGCCACCCCGCTCGGCACGCGGGCCTTCGACTTCTACAACCAGCTCCCGCAGCTGGTCCGCGCGACAGGGCACCTCGTGCTGGGGCTCTTCGACCGGGGCGGCGCCGACCCCGTCTACACCGTGGTCGACGCCGCGAGCGGCGCCGAGCTGCTGCGCACCACCGACGTCGACGAGCTCGCCCCGGCCGACCGCCGGGTCGTGCTGCGCTGGACGGCGAACCCGTCTAAGAACGTCTCGGCCCGCTCGCGCGACGGCCGGGTCGAGCTCGCCGTCCGCAACGCCTACTACTCCTCGCCGACCCGGTTGATCATCCGGCGCACGAGCGACCACCACGCCCTGACCCGCTTCCGCTTCCCCTGGTTCACCGGCCTGCAGGTCACCGGCGACGCCGTGCGCGTCGTCGCCTCGCAGGCGGTGTTCGAGAACAGGCGGTCGTTCCTCGTGCTCGGCGTCGTCCGGCCGGGGACGGCGACCACCCAGCCGCGCTACGCCGTCGTCCGGTGCACCGTCGCCGGGGTCTGCGAGCGGGCGACCTCGACCGCCCGCTCGATCTCGGTCGCCGGGGCCGACGCGCTGAGCTTCACCTCCGACCAGTGAGGTCCGTCACCGTCGTCGATGGTCGCCGGACGCCGGAGCGCGGGTATCGTCCGGCGGGACAACCACCACGCCCGTGGCGGGGGAAGCCGGTCGAAGTCCGGCGCTGACCCGCAACCGTAGGCGGTCCCTCGCTGCGACGAGGGCTCGCGAGCCGGAGCACCTGCCCCGCGGCGTCCTCACCAGATCGCTGTCGTGGAAGCAGCGGGTGACCCAGCCCCCAGCCGGTGATCCCGCAGCGTGCTGCGGGAAGGAACCTCATGTCACACCTCAAGGTCCGCGCCGGCATCGCGGCGTTCGCCGCGACGCTGCTCACCACCGGGCTCACCGCCGGGCTCACCGCGGCGCCGGCCGACGCCGCCCGGGGCGACGACGGTGCCGCCGACTGGTTGGTCACCCAGCTCGACGGTGGCCTCGTGCACAACGACCAGTTCGACTTCGACGACTACGGGCTCACCGCCGACGTCGCGCTCGCGCTCGACGCCGTCGGTGGTCACCGCAAGGCCGAGCGACGCATCCGCAAGGCCCTCGCCCGCAACGTCGACAGCTGGACGACGGGCGCCGACTTCGGCAGCTCCGACGTCTACGCCGGCTCGGTGGCCAAGGCCGTCGTCGTCGCGCAGGCGACCGGCGGCAAGCCGCGCGCGTTCGGCGGCGTCGACGTCGTGGCCCGGCTCAACCGCCTGGTCGTCAAGACCGGTCCCGCCCGGGGCCGGATCGCCGACAAGACCACGGGCACCGACTACGCCAACACGATCGGCCAGGCGTTCGCCGTGCAGGGCCTGGCCAAGGCCCGCTCCTCGCAGGCCGCCAAGGCCCTGCGCTTCCTGCTCCAGCAGCAGTGCGGCGCCGGCTACTTCCGCCTGAGCTTCGCCCCGGTCGAGCAGTCGAACCAGGCGTGCACGAACGCGCCGAAGGCCCAGCGCGTCGCCGACACCGACGCCACCGCGCTGTCGCTCCTGAGCCTGCAGTCGCTGCGGGTCAAGCCTCCGAAGGTGAAGGCGGCCATCGCCGACGGCGTCCGGTGGCTGCGCCGGCAGCAGAAGCCCAACGGCAGCTTCGGCGGCGGTCCCTCGACCGCGGCCAGCAACGCCAACAGCACCGGCCTCGCCGCGTGGGTCCTCGGAGAGGCCGGCGCCTGCAAGCCTGCCGCGCGGGCGGCCGGCTGGGTGGCGAAGCTGCAGAAGAAGAACGGCGCGATCGCCTACGACAAGGCCGGCTTCGCCGCCGGTCGCGACGGCATCGGCCGCACCGAGCGCGACCAGTTCCGCCGCGCCACGGCGCAGGCCGCGCCCGGCCTGGCCTTCCGCTCCTCCTGCCGCGCCTGACCGTGGCTCGTCGCGCCCTCGCCCTGGCCGCGGCCGTCGTCCTGACGGTCGCGGCCTGGACGGTCGTGGTCGCGCCGAGCCCGCCGGCCGCCGCGGCCGCGTGCGGAGGCTCCACCGGGGTGACGGTCGTCGTCGACTACCAGAGCCTCGGCGGCGGCGTGCAGGGCACGTGCGTGAAGTCGGCCGGACTGGCGTCGGATCTGTTCCCGAAGGCCCGCTTCCCGCTGACCTACGCGCAGCGACAGCCCGGCTTCGTGTGCCGGGTCGCCGGCAAGCCTGCCGCGGACCCGTGCGTCACCACCTCGCCCGCCGACGCCTACTGGGGGCTGTGGTGGTCGAACGGGCGCACCGGCCGGTGGACCTACTCGAGCCTCGGCGTCGGGTCCCTCGACGTGCCCGACGGCGGTTACGTCGCCCTGGCCTGGGACGACGTCCCGGGCCAGGCGCGTCCCTCCTACGACCCCGTCGCCCGGGCGTCCGCACCCACGACCAGCCCGGCCCCCACGCGGGACCCCGAGCCCGAGCCGGAGACGGAGACGGAGACGAGCGAGCCGCCGAGCGAGCCGCCGGCGACCACCCCGACCGCCGCCCCCACGCCGTCGCCGACGCCGTCGAGGCCCACGCCGACGTCGACGCCCACGCCGCCGACAGCCACGCCGACGTCCCCGACCCCCACGACGTCGGCCACGCCCGAGGCGCCACCGACGCTCGCGGAGCCGTCGGCGCCGAGCGACCCCACGAGCGCGACGTCCGGCGACAGCGCCGGCGGCAGCCTGCCGTGGTGGGTGCCGGTGCTGGTGATCGCGCTGCTGCTCGTGGCCGGCGTCGGCGCCGTCCTGGCGCGGCGTCGCCGGCCCCAGGGCTGAGCCGGCCGTGCTCGGCCTGCCGCGCGACCTGCACCCCGTGGCCTGGTGGCTGTGGGCGATCGGGCTCGCCGCGGCGGCGTCGATGACCACGAACCCGTTCGTGCTGCTGATGATCGTCGGCGTCGTCGCGGTGGTGGTCACGCTGCGGCGCACCGACCACCCGTGGGCGCGCTCGTTCCGGTTCTACGTGTGGCTCGGGGTGGCGGCGGTCGTGCTCCGCGTGCTGTGGCGCGTGGTGCTCGGCGGCGGCTACCCGGGCGACGTCGTCCTCGAGCTGCCCGAGGTGCCGCTGCCCGACGTCGTGCGCGGCGTCACCCTGCTCGGCCCGGTCACCCGCGAGACGCTGCTCGCCGGTCTCTACGACGGCCTGCGGCTCGCCGCGATCGTCATCTGCGTCGGCGCCGCCAACTCGCTCGCCAACCCCAAGCGCCTGCTGCGCAGCCTCCCGCCGGCGCTCTACGAGATCGGGACGGCGCTCGTCGTCGCCGTCACCGTGCTGCCGCAGCTGACCCAGAGCATCCAGCGCGTGCGCGCGGCCCAGGCGCTGCGCGCGGGCGACACCGGGCGGGTCCGACGGCTGCGCCGACTCCTGGTCCCGGTGCTCGAGGACACCTTCGACCGCTCGCTGGCGCTGGCCGCGGGCATGGACACCCGCGGCTACGGGCGGGCCGGCTCGGCCACCCCCGCGCAGCGCCGCGTGACCGGGGCGCTCGTGCTCGCCGGCCTGTTCGGCACCGTCGTCGGCGTCTACGCGCTGCTCGACCAGACGGCGCCGCGGGTGCTGGCGCTGCCGATGCTCGGGGTCGGCGTGGTCGTCGCCGTCCTCGGCCTGGTCAACGCCGGACGCCGGGTGCAGCGCACCGTCTACCGGCCCGACCGGTGGCGCGCGGCCGAGGTGGGCGTCGTCGCGGTCGGGGTCGTCGTCGGTGTGCTGGGCTGGTGGGTCAACCGCTACCAACCGGCCATCGCCTACCCGGCGCTCACGGCCGCCCCCGCCGTCAGCCTCGGCGCACTGCTCGCCGCGGTCGCCGGCCTGCTGGCGATCGCCGTCACGCCGCCGCCGCGCGCGCCGGGGGTGCCGCGATGACGCCGCTGCTCGAGCTGGTCGGGGTCACCCTCGCCTACGACGACACCCCTGACCGCCCCCGCGTGCTCGACGCCGTCGACCTCGACGTCGACGAGGGCGAGCTGGTGCTGGTCTCCGGCCCGACCGGCGTCGGCAAGTCGACGCTGCTCGGCGTCGTCACCGGGCTGGTGCCGCGCTTCAGCGGCGGCGTGCTCAGCGGCGACGTGCGCCTCGACGGCGACAGCATCGTGCACCTCCCACCCCGCGAGCGCGCCCACGCGATCGGCTACGTCGGCCAGGACCCCGCCGCCGCGTTCGTCACCGACACCGCGGAGGAGGAGCTCGCCTACGGCATGGAGCAGCTCGGCCTGCCGCCCGGCACGATGCGGCGCCGCGTCGAGGAGACCCTCGACCTGCTCGGCATCGCCCACCTGCGCGACCGCGACCTCCACACGCTCTCGGGCGGCGAGCAGCAGCGCGTCGCGATCGGATCGGTGCTCACCATGCACCCGCGGCTGCTCGTGCTCGACGAGCCGACCTCGGCCCTCGACCCCACCGCCGCCGAGGACGTCCTGGCCACCCTGACCCGGCTCGTGCACGACCTTGGCGTCTCGGTGCTGCTGGCCGAGCACCGCCTCGAGCGCGTCGTCCCGTTCGCCGACCGCATGGTGCTGATGACGGGGGAGGGGCGGGTCGACGTCGGCGCCCCCGCCGAGCTGCTGGCCGTCTCGCCCGTCGTCCCGCCGATCGTCGAGCTCGGCCGCGCCGCGGGCTGGACGCCGCTGCCGCTGAGCGTGCGCGAGGCCCGCCGGTCGGCCCGGTCGCTGACCCTGCCCGACCCGCCGGCCGACGCGGCCCTGCGCGACGAGCCGGTGCTGACGGCGTCCGGGATCGGGGTGGTGCAGGGCGGCACCGTCGCGCTGCGCGAGGTCGGCCTCACCCTCCACGCCGGCCGGGTCACCGCCCTCATGGGCCGCAACGGCGCCGGCAAGTCGACGTTGCTCTGGACCCTCCAGGGCACCCGCAAGCGCCGCTCCGGCCAGGTGGTGCTCGACGGCGCCGACCCGGCCACGCTCGACGCCGCCGGACGTCGCGGCCGCGTCGCGCTGCTGCCGCAGACGGCGTCCGACCTGCTCTACCTCGAGACCGTGGCCGAGGAGTGCCTCGCGGCCGGCCCGGGCACACGCGAGCTGCTCGACCGCCTCGTGCCCGGCATCGACGGCACCACCCACCCGCGCGACCTGTCCGAGGGCCAGCGGCTCGCCCTGGCCCTGGCGATCGTGCTCGCGCCCGCGCCCCGCGTCGTGCTGCTCGACGAGCCCACGCGCGGTCTCGACTACGCCGCCAAGGCGGGGCTCGCGGCGATCCTGCGGGGGCTGGTGGACGACGGTCACGCCGTGCTCGTCGCCACGCACGACGTCGAGTTCGTGGCCCAAGTCGCCGACGACGTCGTCGTGCTCGCCGAGGGCGAGGTCGTCTCCACCGGCCCGACCCGACGTGTGGTCGCCGAGTCGCCCGCCTTCGCGCCGCAGGTGATGAAGGTGCTCGGGGTGCCGTGGCTGCGCGTCGACGAGGTCGTCGGGGGAGTCGTCCGGTGACCGCCATCCCGTTGTCGGCGCGCAGCCGGGTGACGTTGGCGGTCGCCTCGGTGCTCGGCCTCATGGTGCTCTGCTGGCCGCTGCTGGTGCGCGTCGGCGACGACGTCAGCCGCGTCGACCCGCCGTTCCTGTTCCTGCTGCTGGTGCCGGTCGTCATCGCCGTCGTGGTCGCCGAGCTGAGCGAGGGCGGCATGGACGCCCGGGTGCTGGCGATCCTCGGTGTGCTGTCGGCGGTCAACGCGCTGATGCGCGTGCTCTCGGCCGGCACCGCGGGTGTCGAGCTGGTCTTCTTCCTCCTGATCCTCGCCGGCCGCGTGTTCGGCGCCGGCTTCGGCTTCGTGCTCGGCGTGACGTCGTTGTTCGCCTCCGCGCTCATGACCGCCGGGGTCGGCCCGTGGTTGCCGTTCCAGATGCTCATCGCCGCCTGGGTCGGGCTCGGCGCCGGTCTGCTGCCACGACGCGTGACCGGACGGTGGGAGGTCGCGATGCTGGCGGCGTACGGCGTCGTCGCGGCCTACCTGTACGGCGCGCTGATGAACCTGTCGGGCTGGCCGTTCCTGCTCGGGGTCTCGGTGCCCGGTGCCGACGGCGACCTGAGCTTCGACCCGACCGCCGGGCCGCTGGCCAACCTGCGGACCTTCGCCGCCTACACGCTCATCACCTCGACCGGCAGCTTCGACACCGGCCGGGCGATCACGACCGCCGTCGCGATCTGCGTGCTCGGACCGGCCGTGCTGACGACGCTGCGGCGTGCCTCGCGGCGCACGATCGTCACGCCGGTCCAGACCACTCCGTAGCCCGTCCATGGGCGGCGAGTAGTCCGAACTGGTCACCCACGTAGTCACTCCGGGCCAGCCTCGTCCACAGAGGTCGAGCGAGTTGGTCGAAGGCCGCCGACGTGTTCGCGCCTCGTTCACGTTCGACGCCCTGACCGTTCCGCCCCTCTGTTGACACTCTTTCTCGGTTCCGATGCATCGGAACCAGCCAGGGACAGGCACTCGATCACCAAGGGACGCACAACACAGGTGAGCACCATTCTTCCCGACCTCGACCGCGCCGGCGAGGTCGATGTCACGGCGCGCCCGATCTCGCGGCGCAGCACCGGCGCCGACGCCGTCTTCGCCCACGGCGCCCGCGCCGTCGGTGCCTCGGTGCTGGTGATCACCGGCGGTGTCGGCCTGTTCCTGGGCCTCCAGGCGGTGCCGACGTTCCAGCGCTACGGCCTGGCGTTCCTCACCGAGCAGCAGTGGTCGCCCGACACCGACGTCATCGGGATCGCCGCGGTGCTGGTGGGCACGCTCCAGGTCGCGTTCGTCGCGATGGTGATCGCCTTCCCGCTCGCCCTCGCCACGGCGCTGTTCATCAGCGAGTACGCCCCGGCCCGCATCAGGGCGACCCTCGTCTCGCTGGTCGACCTGATGGCAGCCGTGCCGTCGGTGATCTACGGACTGTTCGTGGCGCTGCTGCTGATGCCGTACGCCGCCGACCTGTCGATCTGGTTCGACCGCACCGTCGGTTGGATCCCGCTGTTCGCCGTGCCCGGCGGCAACGCCGACGCCCCGCTGCCCGCGCTGAGCCAGTACGGCTTCAGCTCGTTCGTCGCCGGCATCGCCGTGTCGATGATGGTGATGCCGATGGCGTGCGCGGTCATGCGACAGGTCTTCTCGCAGACGCCGCCCGGGGAGAAGGAGGCCGCGCTCGCACTCGGCGCCTCCACCTGGGGCATGATCCGCACCGTCGTGCTGCCCTTCGGCCGCGGCGGCATCATCGGCGGCACGATGCTCGCGCTCGGTCGCGCCCTCGGCGAGACGATCGCGGTCGCCCTCATCCTCTCGCCCGCCTTCGAGATCAAGTGGAGCGTCACCGAGAAGGGCGGCAACACGATCAGCTCGCTGATCGCCAATCGCTTCGGTGAGGCTTCCGACTCGCAGCTCTCGGCCCTGCTCGCCGCCGGATTCGTGCTCTTCCTCATCACGCTGCTGATCAACACGCTGGCCGCGATCGTGGTCAACCGCAGCCGTTCCGGGGCGGAGACCGACTGATGACCATCGACTTCTCCCAGGCGCCCGACACGCAGGTCGCGGCGGCGTCCGGCCGGACGTTCCTGCCGTCCTACGACGACGACGCGCCCCCGATCGCACCGAGGTCCTCCCTCGGCCGGATGACGCCCGACGAGCTCTTCGTCCGGGCTGGGTCGTGGCTGGCGGCCCTCGGTCTGGCGTGGATCACCACCCAGCGCCTGCTGCCACTGCCCGGCGTCCCCTGGTTCCTCATCGCCTTCTTCGTCTTCGGCATCCTGGCCACCGCGGTCACCACCGCGGCGACCGGCACCTGGATCGACGTCAAGGACCGGGTGGCCGGCGCCGTCATCACCGGGCTGGCGCTGGTCGTCGGCATCGCCCTGGTCGCCGTCGTGACCTACGTGGCGGTCAAGGGCTTCCGCCCGCTGCTCAACCTCAACTTCTTCCTCGACGACATGTCCGGCGTCGGCCCGAAGGACCCGTTCGACGAGGGCGGTATCCGGCACGCGATCCTCGGCTCGCTGATCGAGATCGGCATCGCCGTCGCGATCACGCTGCCGCTCGGCGTCGGAACGGCCGTCTTCATGACCGAGGTCGGGGGCAGGTTCGCCCGCATCGTGCGCACGATCGTCGAGGCGATGACCGCTCTGCCCTCGATCGTGGCCGGTCTGTTCATCTACACCGTCTGGATCCTCGCGCTCGGCAACGACCGATCGGGCTTCGCCGCGTCACTGGCGTTGTCGGTGATGATGCTGCCGATCATCGCCCGCGCCTCGGACGTCGTGCTGCGCGTCGTCCCGGGCGGTCTCCGCGAGGCGAGCCTGGCGCTCGGGGCGAGCCGGTGGCGCACCGTGTGGCACGTCGTCCTCCCGACCGCGCGGCCCGGTCTCGCCACCGCACTCATCCTCGGCATCGCCCGCGGCGTCGGTGAGACGAGCCCGGTGCTGCTCACCAGCGGTGCTGCGGAGTTCACCAAGGCCAACCCGTTCGAGGGCGCCATGAACTCCCTGCCGCTGTTCATCTTCGGCGGCGTCCGCTCCGGCAACGACGTCGCCATCCAGCGCGCCTACGGCGCGGCCCTCGTGCTCCTCATCCTCGTGCTCGTCCTGTTCGTCATCGCCCGACTCCTCGCTCGCCCCCGGCGCACCACCACGCGCCCATCCCGGAAGGCCCGCTCCTGATGACCCGCCGTTCCCGTCTCGCCGCCGCGCTCGTCGCGATCACGATCGCCGCGATCGCCGCGACCGCGGGGTCGCCGGCCACCGCCGACGACAAGGCGTCCGATGAAAACAGGACGCCGGCGCGTGCCGCCTACGCGACGATCGAGGGCACCGGTTCGACGTGGTCCGAGCTCATCGTCAAGCAGTGGATCTCCGACGTCGACGCCAACGGCATCAAGGTCGTCTACACCGGCGGTGGATCGTCCAAGGGCCGCAAGGACTTCGCGCAGGGCACCACCGACTTCGCCATCTCCGAGATCCCCTACCAGGGCACCGACGAGACCGGCCAGGCCGACACCAGCAACGGCCGCGGGTACGCCTACCTGCCGCTGGTCGCCGGCGGCACCGCCTTCACCTACCAGCTCAAGGTCGGGGGCCAGATGGTCAAGAACCTGCGGCTGTCGGGCGAGACCATCGCCAAGATCTTCACCGGCCAGATCACCAACTGGAACGACGCGGCCATCGCGAAGGACAACAACGGCCGATCGTTCCCCGACAAGCAGATCGTGCCCGTCGTCCGTTCCGACGGCTCCGGCACGACGGCCCAGTTCACGACCTGGCTCGACAAGGCCTACCCCTCGATCTGGCGGCCGTACTTCGGCCGGTCGGGCCTCACGTCGTACTACCCGAAGAAGGGCGACGTGATGATCGCCCAGTCCGGCTCCGACCAGGTGATGAACACGGTCTCGGGCTTCGCCGGCGACGGCACCATCGGCTACGTCGAGTACTCCTACCCGCTCGACAAGGACTACCCGGTCGTCAAGGTGCTCAACCAGGGCGGCTACTACGTCGAGCCGACGCAGTACAACACCGCGATCGCCCTCACCAAGGCCAGGATCAACATGAACAAGGCCGACCCGACCACGTACCTCACGCAGATCCTGGACGACGTCTACACCAATCCCGACCCGCGTGCGTACCCCGTGTCGTCCTACTCCTACATGCTGATCCCGACCGGCGCCCAGGACCCGCGCATGACGACGGCGAAGCGTCAGTCGCTCGCGGACTTCCTGTTCTACTCACTGTGCAGCGGCCAGACCAAGGCCGGTCCCTTCGGCTACTCCCCGCTGCCGATCAACCTGGTCAAGGCCGGCTTCGAGCAGGTCGCCACCCTCAAGAAGGCCGATCCTGCGGTCAACCTGACCGACCGCGACGTCACGAGCTGCAACAACCCGACGTTCGACCCGAAGAACCCGGGCAGGAACGCGCTCGCCGAGAAGGCCGAGATGCCGGCGGCGTGCGACAAGCAGGGTGCCGGCCCGTGTGGCACCGACACCGGCAACAACAGCAACAACGCCGGTGGCGACACGCCCGACGCCGACCCGGCCGCCACGCCGGATGCCGGCCCCCCCTCCGCCGGTGCCGCAGCGCCGACGACGCCACAGGAGTCCGCGCCCGCGGCCGTTCCACCCGGCGGCGGCGCGGCGCCGGCGGCGGGCCCCCCGGGAGCCGCCACCGGAGCGGAGGACGCGGCGGCGGCGACGTCGTCGGGTGACGACGCGGTCTACGCCAGCTCGACCACCATCGACGACCGGCCCCTCGACTCGAAGACCTTCGGCATCGTCGCGCTCGCCCTTCTCGCCGCCCTGATCCTGCTGCCCGGCCTCGTCACCGCCCGCGTCCGTCGCCGCGGGGGCTCCGCATGAGCGACCACCTCTCCCGCGTGCGCACCGCGCTCGGCCTCGCTGCCGCGATCGCCGTCGTCGGCATCGGCCTCGTCGTGCCGGCGTCCGGCCCGGCCGCCGCCGTCCCGGACGCCCGCACGGAGGCCGGTACCGCGCAACGGGCCGCCTCGAGCGCCTACAGCGCCACCAAGACCCTGTCCCGCGTCTTCGTCGACGACCAGGGCGTCCCGGTCCCGCAGGCCAGCTACGACGTCACCGTCGAGGCCGACCAGACCAGGAACCTCCGGGGGCGCCAGCGCATCCGGATCTCCTGGAGCGGCGCCCAGCCCAGCGGTGGGCGGGCCGCGACGCCGTACGGCGAGAAGGGCCTGGCGCAGGAGTACCCGGTCGTCATCATGCAGTGCCGCGGCGTCGACGACGCGTCCCTCCCGCTCGCCCGCCAGCTGCGCCCGGAGACCTGCTGGACGGCCTCGGTCGCCCAACGTTCGCAGCTGCTCCGTTCCGAGGGTGAGTCCACCTGGCGTCGTGACCTCTACGCGAGCGAGGCCGACAAGCAGGCCCTGGTCGGCACGGCAGGGCTGGAGGCCGACGAGTGCCCGCCGCTCGACGTGACCTCCTACAACACGGTGCTGACCCCCTTCGTCACCCGCGACGGCACGAGCTACCCCGCGTGCGACATCGACTCCATGCCGCCCGAGGCGGCCGTCGATGCGGCCTTCCCGCCCGCCGAGACGGCGGCGTACACCGACGAGGACGGGAACGGCTCCGTCAGCTTCGAGGTGCGGAGCGACGTGGAGAACGAGTCGCTCGGCTGCAACGACAAGGTCGCCTGCTCGATCGTCGTCATCCCGATCGTCGGGTTGAGCTGCCAGCAGCAGGCCACGCCGCCGACGATCGACGACCTCGCGTGCCGCAGGCTCGGCCAGTTCCCCCAGGGCTCCAGCAACGCGATCGGTGCGGGCATCGACCTGGCCGTCGGTCCGGGGCTGTGGTGGTCGGAGTCGAACTGGCGCAACCGGTTCACCATCCCGGTCACGTTCGGCCTGCCGCCCGACACCTGCGACGTCCTCGACCCGCGGGCGCCGACCGGGTTCTACGGCACCGAGCTGCTGGCACAGGCCGGGCTGCAGTGGTCGCCGGCGTACTGCCTGAACACGTCGCGGTTCAAGTTCCAGCTCAACCAGATGTCCGACGTCGCCGGCTTCCGGCTCATGGAGAGTGGCGCCGGCCCGGCCGCGGTGGTCTCGTCGCAGCAGGACGGTGGCGACACGCCAGTCGGGTACGCACCGACCGCGGTCACCGGTTTCGCGATCGGCTACGAGGTCGACCGGCCGAAGAACGCGGGCGAGCTCCAGAACCTGCGGCTGAACGCACGCCTGCTGGCCAAGCTGCTCAGCCAGAGCTACCTGGCCTCCGACCTCGGACGCGGGCACCCTGGCATCGGCGACAACCCGCTCGCGATCATGAACGACCCCGAGTTCATCAAGCTGAACCCCGGACTCAGCGACATCACGCAGGAGGCGGGTGCCACCGTCCTGTCGCTGTCCAACGACTCCGACGTCATCCACCAGCTGACCGAGTACATCGCGCAGGACAAGGACGCCACGGCCTTCCTGAAGGGCACGGCCGACCCCTGGGGGATGAGGGTCAACCCGTCGTACAAGGGGATCGACGTCCCGAGGTCCGAGTGGCCGCTGCTCGACACCTACATCCCGGAGACGCAGAACACCTGTCGCAAGGAGAACCCGTCGGTCTACTTCAGCCAGGTCGCCGCTCCCGTGACGACCCTGCGCAAGATCTCCGACGCGCTGCTCGACGCCTGGCCGAACGTGCAGACCAAGTGCGACCTGGACGCCGCGACCCTCAAGTACAAGGTGGGCCGGGTCGACCGCCAGTCCTACGGCTCCCGGTTCATGCTCGGCGTCGTCAGCCTCGGCGACGCGGCCCGCTACGGCATCAAGACCGCGTCCCTGCAGACCAGGAAGAACAAGTACGTCGGTCCGACCGACGCCGCACTCACGCGCGCCGTCGTCCTGTCGGCGCAGAAGAAGCCGCGGCTGCCGTTCGTGCTCGACCAGGCCGACGTCGTCCGCGACGGCAACGCCTACCCCGGCACCATGGTCGTCTACACCGCGGCCCTCCTGCGTGGCCTCGACGCCGAGACCGCCGCCAAGGTCGCCCAGTTCGTCCGGGTGTCGACGACCGAGGGCCAGCGTCGCGGCAGCGGCAACGGCCAGCTGCCCGCCGGCTACCTGCCGATCAAGAAGCAGGGGCCGACGGGCAAGCTGTTCCGCTCGGCCCAGGTCGTCGCCGACGCGATCGAGGCGCAGACGCCGGCACCGGGGCCGAAGGGCGAGGACCCCGCCCCGCCGCCGCCCGCGGCGCCGTCGTCCGACCTGCCGACGTCGGACCCCGTGGTCGACGCCCCGGTGGCCGACGCTCCGCCCGCGGCGGCACCGACAGCGGCGCCCGCCACGGTCGCGCCGGTGCTCGACGTCGAGGCGGCGCCGGTCGCGGCGACGGCCTCGGAGAAGTCCGGCACCGCCGGTCGCCTGCTGCCGCTGCTGCTCCTGGCCGCGATCGTCGGCGGTCTGGTGCGGCTCGGCTCGCGCTTCTTCGTGCGACCGCCCCGGAGCCTGTCGTGACCATGGTCGAATCCCACGCCGACGCCGCGTCGACCGAGGTGGTGCCCGTCGTCCAGCCGCCCACGCCGCGGCGCCAGAAGGCCCGCGCCCCGCGGGCTCCCCGCGCACCACGACCGGCGCCGCAGGGCGTCGGGGCCGTGGTCGCGACGACGAGCACGATGGTCACCCTGGTCTGCGTCTGGGCCGTGCTCCAGCTGCTGGTGCTCAGCGGCGTCGCCCACGACCGGGAGCAGGCCCTGCTCTACGCCGACTTCCGGGTGCAGCTCGCCGAGACGACGGCGCCGCTCGGCCCCGAGATCGCCGCAGGCGCGCCGGTGGCCATCCTCGAGATCCCGGCGATCGGCGTCGAGGAGGTCGTCGTCGAGGGCACGGCGTCGGGCGACCTGCTCGACGGCCCCGGTCACCTCCGCGGCACTCCGCTGCCCGGGCAACGCGGGTTCTCCGTCGTCATGGGTCGGGCCGCGACCTACGGCGCGCCGTTCGCCCACCTCGGCGAGCTGCGACGGGGCGACGACGTCGAGGTGCTGACCTCCCAGGGTGCCAAGACGCTCGAGGTCATCGGCGTGCGGCACGAGGGCGACCCCGTCCCCGCGTTCGACGACCCGCAGGCCGCGGTCGTCACCTTCGTCTCGGCCGAGGGCGACGGCGGGTGGTTGTCCGCGTTGACGCCGCAGACGACGGTCTACGTCGACGCGGTGGCGCGCGAGTCCTTCCCGACCCCGGGCGGCTACGGCCTGACCGCGCCCCAGGCGGAGCAGGAGATGGAGCGGGACACCGCGGCGCTCCCGCTCCTCGCACTCTGGCTCGCACTCCTCGTGGGCCTCAGCGTGCTCGTCGTCCTCGCCCGCCAGCGCTGGTCGGCCGTCCTCGTCTGGACGGTCGCCGGCCCGGCCGCGATCAGCCTCGCCTGGGTCGCCACCGACACGGGCATGCGCCTGCTCCCCAACCTCCTCTGACCCGTACCCGCGCGTTCGGGCGCGCCGGCACACGCACCACCTGCTCCACCTGCACGTCCACGTAGCACCACCACTGCCTACCGAACCAAGGAGCATCTCCGAGATGTACGTTCGCAAGTCCCTCGCCGGCGCCGTCACGGTCGCCGTGACCGGGTCGGTCCTCGCCTTCACCGCCGGCACCGCGCACGCGGCCGTCGACGCCGACGACACGACCTTCACGCCCGCCGCGACCGACGTCATCGGCGTCGGGTCCGACACCAGCCAGAACGCCGTCAAGCGGCTGGCCGAGTCCTACAACGCGACCGTCGCGGCCGGCGCCCCGAAGCTCGCGACGTATGCCGCCACCGGTGGCGGGACGATCGCGCTGCCCAGCGGAGCCGTCACCCGCCCCAACGGTTCCGGCAACGGCAAGAAGACCCTCTACGGCACGGGCAACAACCCCGACGTCGACTTCGCGCGTGCGTCGAACTCGGTCGCCGACCCCGCCAACACCGCCGAGGTCGCCGCCGGCCTGCAGCAGTTCCCGTTCGCCCTCGACACGCTGAAGCTCGCCGTGTCGAACCAGGTGCCGTCGAACGCCCCCGCCACCATCACGCCCGCGGACATGGTGAAGATCTACCAGGGCACCGTGACCAACTGGAGCCAGATCGACCCGACCAGGTCGGGCGTCATCGAGCCGATGATCCCTCAGGGCGGTTCCGGCACGCGCTCCTTCTTCCTGGCCCAGCTCAAGCAGGCCAACGGCAACGTCGACGTCACGCTCGGTGCCAAGGTCATGGAGGTCCAGGAGCACGACGCGACCCCGATCCGCAGCAACCCCAACGCCATCGCGCCGTTCTCGGCCGGCCGCGCCGGCCTGGCCGGCACCGCGCTCCGCCTCACGGCTGGCTTCACCGCCGACCGTGCGCTCTACAACGTCGTCCGCGGCGCCGACCTCGGCAACCCGACCATCCAGGCCCTCTTCGGCCCGAGCGGCTACGTCTGCTCCGACGACGCCACCGACGAGATCGAGGCCGCCGGCTTCAAGCAGCTCGCCCGCGCGCCTCGCGGTGTGTGCGGCCAGTCGTCGCAGGCGACCCCCACGAACCTGGTCACCAACGAGCCGGCCGCCCCGGTCGCCACCCGGGTCACCGTCACCGGCGTCTCCCCGTCGGCCAAGGCTCTGCGCATCACCGCCCGCGTCACCGGTAGCCCGACCCCGACCGGCACGGTGCAGTTCTTCGACGGCGCCACCAGCCTCGGCACCAAGCCGCTCATCGGCGGCGTCGCCACGCTCAGCCTGACCAACCGTGCGCCCAAGGCCTACGCCGTCCGCGCCGTCTACACCCCGACCGCCGACTCGGCCTTCGTCGCCTCGTCCGGCGCCGGCACCGTCAAGGTGAAGGCCGCCTCGGCGATCACCGAGACCTTCGCCGCGTCGGTCGCGAAGAAGGCCAAGGCCGCCAAGGGCGTCGTCGCCGTCAAGCTCGGCGGCACCGCCGTCGCGCCGACCGGCAAGGTCGTCGTCAAGAAGGGTGCCAAGACCGTCGGTACCGGCACCCTGAAGGCCGGCAAGGTCACCCTGACCCTGCAGAAGGCCAAGGTCGGCAAGGGCAAGTCCACGCTGAGGATCACCTGGGGCGGCGACGCCAACGGCTTCGGCTCGGCCAAGACCTTCACCATCACGTTCAAGAAGTAGCACCTCTCGGACGTCGGGCGGCCGCTCCTCGCGGCCGCCCGATGCTCCGTCCGACCTCGAGACACCCGGAACACCTGGAGAAACCGCATGACCGCCGTCCTGCCCGACCCCGCCGTCCCGACGTCGCACCTCGCCGAGATCGAGGCCCGCGACATCACCGCCTGGTTCGGCGACCGCAAGGTCCTCGACCGCGTCTCGCTCGTCATGCCGGCCGGCGGCATCACGGCCCTCATCGGCCCGTCTGGCTGCGGCAAGTCGACGTTCCTGCGCATCCTCAACCGCATGCACGAGCTGGTGCCGTCGGCCTCGCTGGCCGGCGAGGTGCTGCTCGACGGCACCGACGTCTACAACCCGTCGCGCCGGCTCATGGACGCCCGCCGCGCGATCGGCATGGTCTTCCAGAAGCCCAACCCGTTCCCGGCGATGTCGATCCGCGAGAACGTGCTCGCCGGGCTCAAGCTCACCGGCACCAAGGCCTCGAAGTCGGAGAAGGACGCGATCGTCGAGTCCTGTCTCGTCAAGGGCGGCCTCTGGACCGAGGTCAAGGACCGCCTCGACGCCCCCGGCGGCGGTCTCTCGGGCGGTCAGCAGCAGCGGCTGTGCATCGCCCGCTCGCTCGCCATCAAGCCTCGCGTGCTGCTGATGGACGAGCCCTGCTCGGCCCTCGACCCCACGTCGACGCGGGTCATCGAGGAGACGATGCTCGAGCTGGCCCGCGAGGTCACCATCGTCATCGTCACCCACAACATGCAGCAGGCCGCCCGCGTGTCGGGCCAGTGCGCGTTCTTCCTCGCCTCGCACGGCACTCCCGGCGTCATCGTCGAGCACGGCGACACCACGGCCATGTTCCAGAACCCGCTCGACCAGCGGACCTCCGACTACGTCAACGGCCGCTTCGGCTGAGCGACCCTCCGCCCGGCAGCCCGGGCTTCAGACCCGCAGCCACGCGAGCACGGCCCGCACCCGCTTGTGGTCGTCGTCGGCGGCCGAGAGGTCGAGCTTGGTGAAGATCGAGTTGATGTGCTTGGCGACCGCCTTCTCGGTGACGACGAGCCGGGTCGCGATGGCGGCGTTGGCGCGGCCCTCGGCCATCAGCGCGAGCACCTCGCGCTCGCGCTGCGTCAACCGGTCGAGCGGCTCGTCGCGGCGCCGGGCCATGACGGCGGCGACGACCTCGGGGTCGAGCACAGTCGCGCCGGCGGCGACGCGGCGGACGCCGTCGACGAACTCGGCGACGTCGGAGACGCGGTCCTTGAGCAGGTAGCCGACAGCGCCGTCACCGCTGGCCAGCAGCTCGCGGGCGTAGAGGTGCTCGACGTACTGCGAGATCACCATGACCGGGAACCCTGGTCGCGCCGTCCGGACGGCGATCGCGGCGCGCAGGCCCTCGTCGGATTGCCCCGGTGGCAGCCGGACGTCGACCACGGCGGCCTCGGCATCGGGGTCGCGCAGCGCCTCGACGAGCGACGGCTCGTCGACCGCGGCGTGCAGGAGCGTGAACCCGTTGGCCTCGAGCAGCTGGATCATCCCGGCTCGGAGGAGGGCGTGGTCCTCGGCGAGGACAAGTCGCACGGCACCTCCAGGACCACCTCGGTCGGCCCGCCGGTCGGGCTGCTCACCGTCATCGTGCCGTCGAAGGCGGCCAGCCGTCGACGCAGGCCCAGCATGCCGGTCCCGGCATCGGGATCGGCGCCGCCCACGCCGTCGTCGGCGACCGTGGCGCGCAGGCGCTCACCGTCGTGGGTCAGCGCGATCGAGGCGGACGACGACCCGGCGTGCTTGCCGATGTTGGCCAGGCACTCGGCCACGCCGAAGTAGACCGCGGACTCGACCGGCGCGGGCGGCCGGCCGTCGAGGTCGGCGGTCACCGTGACCGGCACCGCCATGTCGAGCGCGAGCGCCTGCACCGCGCCGACCAACCCACGGTCGGCGAGCACCGGCGGGTGGATGCCGCGGACGACGGAGCGCAGCTCGCCGATCGCGGTGGACGTCGTCTCGCGGGCGTCGCCGACGAGCCGGCGAGCACCGTCGGGGTCGGTGGCGAGCAGCTGCTCGGCGAGTCCGAGGCTCATCGACAACGCGACCAGGCGGGCCTGCGGGCCGTCGTGGAGGTCGCGCTCGAGGCGGCGCAGCTCGGCCGCGGCGGTGTCGACGGCGTCGGCCCGGGTCTCGGTGAGCACCGCGACCCGCTTCTCCAGCCTCTCGGTGTGGCTGGTGGCGAGGAACCACAGGTCGACGTGGCTGCGCAGCCGCATCTGGTAGCCCAGGCCCCACCACCACAGCGGCCACGTGACGACGACCAGCAGCTCGAGCAGGCAGATCAGCGCGTAGACCCAGCCGAGCGTGCACGCCCACACGCACCAGAGCAGGTCGCGGTAGGTCATCGGGTCCCGCGCCACCGTGAGCAGCTTCTGCCAGGGGTGGTCGGGCAGTGCGCGGTAGGGCCGCGGGGCGTCGAGACCGAGCACGTCGGCGGCCATGCGTCGGTGGGCGTCGGCGATCAGGCGGGTCAGGGGCAGCGAGACGGCGAGCAGCAGCGTGCCCACCCAGACCACCATCAGCGCGGCGCCGACGACGGTGAGGATCGCGCAGACCAGTGCCACGATGCCGAGCGCCAGCTGGGCGAGGACGTACCCGGTGAGGCGCAGCTGCCCCGGCGTGCGGTCGACCTGCTCGTCGACCTGCTCGTCGACCTGCTCGTCGACGTGCTCGTCGGTGGTCATGGGTAGATCCTGCCCTCTGGCGAGGCCGACGCGCAGGGGTGCAGGCACCACCACGGACCGGGGTGGTCGCGCCCCTGCTCCGCCGGCCCGCGATCCCGAGGCTGGTCGGCATGACCACCCACCTCACCGCCCTCCCGCGGCAGGCCGCTCGCTGGAGCGCCACCCACCCCTGGCGAGCCATCGCTTCCTGGTTCGTGTTCGTAGCAGTTGCCGTGTCGCTCGCCTCGTTCGTGCCCACCAGCGAGGCGGACAACGCCGACTACCGCCACGGCGAGTCCGGCCGCGCCGACGCCCTGATCGCCGAGGCCGGCCTGGAGACGCCGTCCACCGAGAACGTGCTGATCACCGCCGTCGGCCCGCTCGACGAGAGCAGCGCTCTCGCGGCCGTGTCCGACGTCGCCCGTGCCCTCGCCGACGTCGAGGGCATCACCGAGGTCGGCGACCCGACGTGGAGCGCCGATCGTTCCGCGTTGCTCCTGCCGGCCCAGCTCGCTCGCGACGGCGACCTGCCGGACGACGTCGCCGAGCACGTCGTCGCCGCCGTCGCCGCGGCGGCCGACGAGCACCCCGACGTCGACGTCCGCGTCGCGGGCGACGCCACGATCGAGGCCGCCGTCGACGAACGCGTGGGGGAGGACCTCGAGTCGGCCGAGGGGATCAGCCTGCCCATCACGCTCGCGCTGATGCTGCTCGCGTTCGGCGCGCTCGTCGCCGCGGGGCTGCCGGTGCTGCTCGCCGCCAGCAGCGTGGCCGCCACGATCGGCGTGATGGCGCCGCTCTCGCACCTCGTGCCGGCCGAGAGCACCGTGACCAGCATGATCGTGCTGATCGGCATGGCCGTCGGCGTCGACTACTCGCTGTTCTACCTCAAGCGCGAGCGCGAGGAGCGCGCCCTCGGGCGCAGCACCCTCGACGCCGTCGAGGTGGCCGCCGAGACGTCCGGGCACTCGATCCTCGTCTCCGGCGGCGCCGTCGTCGCCGCCATGGCGGGGCTGTTCCTGGTCGGCGACGTCACCTTCGACTCGCTCGCCGTCGGCTCGATCCTCGTGGTCGGCGTGGCCGTGCTGGGCTCGATCACCGTGCTCCCGGCGCTGCTCGTCGCGCTCGGTCGCTGGGTCGACCGGCCGCGCGTGCCCCTGCTGTGGCGACTCAACGCCCGCATCGGCCGCGGTGGGCTCAGTGGACGGCTGCTCGCGCCCGTGGTGCGCCGTCCGGTGGCGGCGCTGGTGCTCTCGACGGTCGTCGTCGGCGCGTTCGCCGTGCCGGCGCTCGGCCTGCGCATCCACTCGGCGAACCTCGACACCCTGCCGGCCTCGATCCCCGCGGTGCAGACCGCGCGCGACCTCGCCGCGGCGTTCCCGTCGGAGGGCGCGACGGCGACGGTCGTCGTCCGCACGGACGACGCGCAGGCCGGCCGGGTCGAGGCCGCGCTCGCCACCCTCACCGCCGACGCCGTCGCGACCGGCGACGTCGTCGACACCGGTGCCGAGCCCCGTACGTCGTCCGACGGCCGGACGACGGTGCTCGACCTGGCGATGCCCTACGCGGAGTCGGACGAGCGGGTCGACGGCGCCCTGCGCGACCTCCGTGACCGGCTGGTACCGGCGGCGTTCGACGGGCTCGGTGCGGAGACGGCCGTCGGCGGCGGACCGGCACAGAGCATGGACTTCGCCGACCGCCTGGCCGACCGACTGCCGCTGATCATCGGGTTCGTGCTGCTGCTGACATGCGTGATCATGCTGACGACTTTCCGCAGCCTCGTGCTCGCCGGGCTCTCGGCGCTGCTCAACCTGGCCTCGGTCGGCGTCGCGTTCGGGCTCATGGTCGTGGTGTTCCAGCACGGCGTCGGCGCCGACCTGCTCGGCTTCACCTCGCCGGGCTTCGTCATCGACTGGCTGCCGCTGTTCGTGCTCGTGGTGCTGGTCGGGCTCTCGATGGACTACCACGTGTTCGTGCTCAGCCGGGTCCGTGAGCTCGTGGACGCCGGCCTGCCGACCCGCGAGGCCGTGCGGCGCGGCATCACCGAGACCGCGGGCGTCGTCACGAGCGCGGCCGCGGTCATGGTCTCGGTGTTCGCGATCTTCGCGACCCTGTCGATGCTCGAGATGAAGATGATGGGCGTCGCGCTGTCGGCCGCGATCCTGCTCGACGCCACGCTGGTGCGGCTCGTGATGCTGCCCGCGGCGCTGGTGCTGCTGGGGGAGCGGGCCTGGTGGCCCTCAGCGCGCGGCGGCGACCGTGACCGGGACCCCGTTGAGCGCCGCGTTGCCCGAGACGGCGTCGAGCCGGTCGGGGTCGGTGAGGTCGTTGATCGAGACACCCGGGACGGTGCTGGCGTGCGCCAACCGCGTGCCGGGAAGCTGGTGCCCGTAGCTGTGGGGGAGCGAGACGACGCCGCGCATCATGTCGTCGGCCGCGGTGACCTCGACCTCGACCGCTCCGACCCGTGAGGTCACGACGACCCGGGCCCCGTCGGCGATGCCGCGGACGCTCAGGTCGTCGGGGTGCATGAGCAGGTGGTGGCGCGGCCGGCCTTTCGTCAGACGGGTCGTGTTGTGGAGCCAGGAGTTGCAGTCGCGTTGGTGGCGGCGCCCGATCAGCACCAGCTCGTCGGGCTCGTGCTGCTCGGCCAGAGCGGCCTCCAGGCGGGGCAGGTCGGCGACGACGATCTCGGGCACCAGGTCGATGCGCCGGCCGTCGGTCTGCAGCCGCTCGGGCATCGTGGGGCGCAACGGGCCGAGGTCGACGCCCTCGGGGTGCTCGACGAGCTCGGCCGCGGTGGTGCGGCCGCCGGAGTCGAGCAGCAGCTCGACCAGGTCGGCCGGTGCGGCGGCCAGCTGCGCAGCGGCGTCGTCTGCGAGGGGCGTGCCGAGCCGGTCGGCGATGCGGGTGGCGAGGCCGCCGAAGATCTCCCAGTCGTGGCGCTGGTCGTCGTCGCGCGCGAACACCGCCGAGGTGAACCGGGCGGTGTTGCGCACGGCGAAGCCGTGGAAGACCAGGTCGTACTGGTCGCGCTCCAGGGCACTCGTGGGCGGCAGGACGACGTCGGCGTGGCGCGTGGTCTCGTTGAGGTAGAAGTCGATCGCGACCATGGTGTCGAGCTGGTCGAGGGCCTCGGCCAGACGGCGTCCGTCGGGCGTGGAGAGCACCGGGTTGCCGGCGACGGTGACCATCGCCCGCAGACGCCCCTCGCCGGGCGTGGTGATCTCCTCGGCCATCACCGCGGCAGGCAGCTCGCCGGCGAACTCCGGCTCGTCACGCACCCGGCTGCGCCACCGGCCGTGGCGACCGGGGCCGAGGATGCGTCGTCCGACGGTGTCGACGGCCGGCTCGGGGAACATCGCGCCGCCAGGCCGGTCGAAGTGGCCCGAGAGCAGGTTGAGGCAGGCGATGGCCCACTGGCAGACGGTGCCGAAGCCCTGCGTCGACACGCCCATGCGGCCGTAGACCACGCCGGCGTCGGCGCCCGCGAGGTCGCGCGCCAGCCCCCGGACGACGTCGGCCGGCACCCCCGAGAACGTCTCTGCCCGCTCGGGCGTGAACGGCGCGACCAGCTCGGCGAGGTGGTCGAGGCCGTCGACGTAGGCCGGCGGGCGGGCCAGGCCCTCGTCGACGAGCACGTGCAGCATCGCGAGCAGGACGGCGGCGTCGGTGCCGGGGCGCACGAAGTGGTGCTCGTCGGCGACCTTGGCCGTCTCGGTGCGTCGGGGGTCGAGCACGACCATCCGACCGCCGCGCGCCTTCAGCTCGCGCACCCGGGCGGGGAAGTCGGGCACCGTCATCAGCGAGCCGTTGGAGGCCATCGGGTTGGCGCCGACGACGAGGAAGAACGTGGTGCGGTCGAGGTCGGGCACCGCGATCATCAGCTGGTGGCCGTACATCTGCCACGCGACCAGCTGGTGCGGCACCTGGTCGACCGTCGAGGCGCTGAACCGGTTCTGGGTGCGCAGCGAGCGCACGAAGCCCGCGCCGTGGGTGCCGAAGCCGAGCGAGTGCGCGTTGGGGTTGCCGAGGTAGACGCCGACCGCGTTGCCGCCGTGCTCGCCGATCGTGGCCGCGAGCCGGTCGGCGACCAGGTCGAGCGCGTCGTCCCACGCCAGCTCCTCCCACGTGTCGGGCCCGCCGTCGACCCCCGGCACCCGTCGCACCGGACGGCGCAACCGGTCGGGGTCGGCGTAGACGTCGGCCAGCGCGACGCCCTTCGGGCACACGTGCCCGCGCGAGAGCGGGTCGTCGGGGTTGCCGCGGACGCCGGTGACCGCGCCGTCCTCGATCGTCAGTCGCAGGCCGCAGATCGCCTCGCACAGGTTGCACACGCCGAGGCGCGTGCCGGTGAAGCCGGCAGGGACAGGAGGCTGCTGGAGGACGCCCATGCGGTCATGCTGCCCGATCGGACCGGGTGGCGTCGCGGCGAAGCGTCGCGAATATCGGACCCCGAAACTGTCGGGTGTCTTGTTCCGTTTGTAGGGTTGCCACGCCACGGGCCCGCGACCGCGTGCCCGACCCCCGAACCGAAGCGAGGAAGTCGACATGGTCGTCAGCTTGTCCAAGGGCGGAAACGTCTCCCTGACCAAGGAGGCCGGGCCCGCCGGTCTCAACAAGGTGATCGTCGGTCTCGGCTGGGACGTCCGCACGACGACCGGTCAGGACTTCGACCTCGACGCCTCGGCCCTGCAGTGCGGCGCCGACGGCAAGGTCATCTCCGACCAGCACTTCATCTTCTACAACAACCTCACCTCGCCCGACGGCAACGTCGTCCACCAGGGCGACAACCGCACCGGCGAGGGCGACGGCGACGACGAGGTCGTCGACGTCAACCTGGCCGGCCTCGCCGCCGACACCGACAAGGTCGTGTTCACGGTCTCGATCGACCAGGCCGACGCGCGGGGGCAGAACTTCGGTCAGGTCACCGGCGCGTTCATCCGCGTCGTCAACTCCGAGAACGGCACCGAGCTCGCCCGCTACGACCTCTCCGAGGACGCCTCGAGCGAGACCGCGATGGTCTTCGGCGAGATCTACCGCAACGGCGCCGAGTGGAAGTTCCGCGCCATCGGCCAGGGCTACGCCTCGGGCCTCGCGGGCATCGTCCGCGACTACGGCGTCAACCTCTGATCGACGCCTCAGGCACGAGCACCACCCGTAGCACCCAGTAGCACCCAGCACCAGCACCGCCCGGCCTCGGGGCCGGTGTCGGTCGTTACCTCCGACGACCGATCGAAACTCCCAGAAAGACTCTCCGCGTGGAGCTCCTGAAGACCCTTCGTTGGGCTTTCGTCATCACCCTCATCGGCCTCGTGGCGGCGTACTTCTACGGCGGCGCCACGGGGCTGGCGATCACCGCCATCCTGATCGTCCTCGAGGTCTCGCTGTCCTTCGACAACGCCGTGGTCAACGCCAAGGTGCTCGTCAGGATGTCGGAGTTCTGGGTCAAGATGTTCTTGACCGTCGGCATCATCATCGCCGTCTTCGGCATGCGGCTGCTGTTCCCGCTCGTCATCGTCTTCGTCACCGCCGGCCTGTCGCCGGTCGAGGCGTGGGAGCTGGCGCTCGAGAAGGGCGACCCGCACGTCGAGGGCACCTACGGCTGGTACCTCGAGGAGGCGCGCCCGCTCATCGCCGCCTTCGGCGGCATGTTCCTGCTGATGATCTTCCTCGACTTCGTCTTCGACGACGAGAAGGAGCACCACTGGATCGCCCCGGTCGAGAAGGCGTTCGCCCGGGCGGCGTCGTTCCCGGCGATCTCGCCGGCGATCGGCCTCATCGTGCTGTTCGTCTTCGGCACGATCTTCGAGGAGCACCGTGCCGACATGCTCTACGCCGGCATCATGGGCATCATCCTCTACCTCGTGGTGGGCGGCCTCGGCGACTTCTTCGACGGCGGCTTCGACGACGACGACGAGAGCGACGAGGCGGTCGCCGCCCGAGCGCGCGGCGAGGTCGCCAAGGCCACCGGCAAGGCGGCGTTCTCGCTGTTCCTCTACCTCGAGCTGCTCGACGCCTCGTTCAGCTTCGACGGCGTGATCGGCGCGTTCGCGATCACCTCCGACCCGATCATCATCGCGATCGGTCTCGGCGTCGGCGCCTTCTACGTCCGCTCGATCACGATCTACCTGGTCAACAAGGGCACGCTCAGCGAGTACGTCTTCCTCGAGCACGGCGCGCACTGGGCGATCGCGGCCCTCGCGTTCCTGCTCCTGGTCTCGCCGGGCTGGCACGCGCCCGAGGTCGTCATCGGCCTCATCGGCGTCGGCTTCATCGCCGCCGCGGTGTGGTCGAGCATCCTCTACAACCGCAGCCACGCCGACGAGGACCACAGCCTCCACGTGTGACCGCCGGCCGGTCGTGCTGCTGACCCCCGTCGTCCTGCCGGACGGCGGGGGTCAGCAGCTCTTCGTCAGCACCGGCTCGATCACGCGGACGTCGGCCTCGGTGATCGCCAGGTCGTAGGCGTGGGCCACCTCGAGGTAGGCGGTCACGTAGGTGCACCGGAACGCCTTGCGGGGCGGGAGCCAGCTGGCCGGCGTGCTGTCGCCCTTGCTCAGGTTGGCCGAGCCCTCGACGGCGAGCAGCTCGAGGTCGACGTCGTTGGCGAACCTTTCCCGCCGCTCCGGCGTCCAGCCGGCGGCACCGAGGTCCCAGGCGGCGGCGAGCGGGAACAGGTGGTCGACGTGGATCTGCGACCCCTCGGTCGCGTAGTCCATCTCGCGACCGGTGTAGGGGTCGGCCAGCGTGCCGCCCGTGACGTCGCAGTCGGGGCTGCGGCGCGAGAACCGGACGTCGGTGAGGTCGCGGGCCAGCACGTCGTTGCGGGTGTCGCAGCCGTTGCGCGACAGGGGCGCGTCGGTCGCGTCGCTCCACTCGGTGCCGAACACGCAGCCGTCGCCGGGGCTGCACGAGCGGTCGTAGCCCGGCACGTCGGGACGCCGCTCGACGACCGTCACCTCGGCGAGCAGCTCGCGGGCCCGGTCGGGGCCGTCGGCCGGCGCGAGCGGCCTCGCAGACGAGGGTGGCGGGGACGGCGCCGGGGAGGGCGGGTCGGCGACCTCGGAGCACGCGACGAGGCCGACGATCACGAGCGCGACGGAGCAGAGGGCGAAGCGGCGTCGAGAGCTGTGCACGGTCCTCATAGGATACCTGCGTGGTGAGCCGAACCCCTGAGTCGCAGCGCGAGGCGACCAGGGCCGCGCTCGACCAGCTGATGCTCGACTTCCAGCACCTCGACTCCTCCCAGCGCACCCTGCGCGGCATGGTCGAGAGCTTCCAGGCCTACCTGCCCGAGCGGGCGGCGTCGTCCGGGCTGGTGCCGCGCTTCCGGGTGCTCGACCAGGAGGCCGACAAGCTGATCGCCGAGTACCTGTCCACGCTCGATGCGCACCCGTTCGACGAGACGCTCGACCACCGCGCGCTGGGCGCCGCCCATCGCGCCTACGCCGACGTCGGGCCGCGCATCGCCGAGCACGCCGATGCGATGGACCAGGTCGTCAACGACTACGACGCCGAGCTGACCCGCATCGGCCAGCAGGTGCAGCGTGGTCGACAGCTCAAGGAGCAGGCCACCGCCCAGACCCGACGGGTCGCCGAGGCGGCGGCCGCCCTCAAGAAGTCGGGTCTCGACGTCCCCGAGCTCAACGGCATCCTCGGCCGCACCCGCGCGGCCGCGACCACGGCCACCGAGTGGCAGCCCGCCGCGGGCTTCCCCGCGCTCGAGCAGGCCGCGAAGGAGCTCGAGTCGCTCGCCGTCGAGGCCGAGCGGCTCGCTGCCGACTACCCCCAGCGCGTCGCCAAGGCCCGCACCCGTCGGTCGTCGCTGCGCACGGCGGTCGACGCCGTCGAGTCGCGCCTCGAGCGCATGCACAGCGACCTCGCGACCCTGCGCCGCGAGTTCAGCATGGGCAACTGGCGCGACCTGGAGGCCGACGAGCGCTCGGTGCAGGAGCAGGTCGCGCTCGCCCGGACCAAGCTGCGCGACTTCGACCGGCTCGTCGAGGCCGGCGCCGACTGGGGCCTGCCGCTCCGCCTGCTCGACGAGGCCCGCGCCGCGCTCGACGCCGCCAAGGACGGCGTCGACGGCCCCGGCGACCGCATCGACGCGTTGCGTGCCGTCAAGGCCGACCCCGAGGAGGTCATCCGCAAGGTGCGCTTCCGGCTCCGCGACGCCCAGCTGCTCGTCACCACGACGCACAAGCCCGGCCGCGAGAACGTGGCCCGCGAGCTCGACGCCCTCGCACGCCGTCTCGACGGCCTGCGCACCTCGCTCCAGGGCGCGCACCCCGACTACTGGGCGATGCTCTCGGAGGCCGACCGGATCACCGAGGCCGTCAAGGTCCAGGTCGAGCGCTACCGCGGCCTGTGACCGCACCCGGTCGAGGCGCGAGGGGCCCGGCGACGAGCCTCGCGACCACCCGCACCCCGACCGGCGCGTGGGTCAGAGCGTGACGCCGTAGTTGCTGATGATGCCCTGCAGGCCGGAGGCGTAGCCCTGGCCGATCGCGCGGAACTTCCACTCGGCGCCGTTGCGGTAGAGCTCGCCGAAGACCATGGCGGTCTCGGTGGAGGCGTCCTCGGAGAGGTCGTAGCGGGCGAGCTCCTCGCCGTTGGCGACGTCGACCACGCGGATGTAGGCGTTCTTGACCTGGCCGAAGCTCTGGCCGCGGGTGTCGGCGTCGTGGATGGTGACGTTGAAGACCACCTTGTCGGTCTGCGGCGTCAGCTGCGACAGGTCGACCTCGAGGGTCTCGTCGTCGCCCTCGGCGGCGCCGTCGCGGACGTCGCCCTTGTGCCGCACGGTGCCCTCGGGGGAGGTCAGGTTGTTGTAGAAGATGAAGTGCTGGTCGGAGAGCACCTTGTCGCCCTCGCCGCAGACCAGGGCGGTGGCGTCGAGGTCGAACTCGGCGCCGTCGGTGGTGCGGGCGTCCCACCCGAGGCCGACGCGCACCGACTGCAGTGACGGGGCGATCTTGCTCAGGTTGACGTTGCCACCCTTGGACAGCGAGACAGGCATGGGAACTCCTTGGAGGTCAGGGGCTGTTGGAGCGGAGGTTACTCACCCGAGGTTTACACGACACCTCATCCGCCTATCCTGTGCCGGACCTCCGGACACGTCGCTCCACGCGTCCTTTCGACTACCAGCAAGAGAGTGGGGACGACGCCGTGCGACAGTTCCACTTCCTCGACAAGGCCGACCGGGCCCAGCTCTTCCACATGCCACCGGCCGAGATCGACCGAGACGCCCCGCTCGACCTGCTCGCCCACGCGCTCGGGGCGACGCTGTACATCCCCGCCACGCGCGAGAAGCTCGCCAAGGACGTCCGCAAGGTCGCCAAGCAGGGGGCCACGAGTTGCGTCGTCTGCCTCGAGGACGCCATCCCCGACGGCAGCGTCGAGTTCGCCGTCAACCATCTCGCCGAGCAGCTGGCGACGCTCCGCGGCCGCGACGACCTCCCGCTGATCTTCGTGCGGGTGCGCTCGGCCGACCAGCCGGCCCGCATCGCGGGCCTCATGGGCGAGGCCGCCGACGTCATCGACGGGTTCGTGCTGCCGAAGTTCTCCACCGCGCACGGCGCCGAGTTCCTCGACGCCGTCACCGAGTGCGAGTCCACCGTCGG
Organism: Nocardioides secundeburneus; assembly: GCF_039939255.1. NCBI lineage: Bacteria > Bacillati > Actinomycetota > Actinomycetes > Propionibacteriales > Nocardioidaceae > Nocardioides > Nocardioides secundeburneus. The sequence continues at coordinate 242,831 of NZ_JBDUUE010000005.1, read as the reverse complement.
ACGCCGGCTGATGATCATGCCGGTGATCGAGACGCCGGAGGTGATGTACCGCGAGACGCGCATCGACGAGCTCCTCGGTCAGCGGGCGCTGCTCGCCAAGCACGCCGAACGGGTGCTCGCCGTCCGCATCGGCGCCACCGACATGGCGTCGGTCTTCGCGCTCCGCCGTCCGCGCGACCTGACCATCTACGACGTCCGCCTGGTCGCCGGCGCGGTCGCCGACGTCGTCAACGTGCTCGGCCGTCCGGGCGGGCACGCGGTGACCGGCCCGGTCTGGGAGTACTTCACTGCCCCCGACCGCCTCTTCAAGCCGCAGCTGCGCGAGACGCCGTTCTCGCAGGCTGACGACCGCGACCTGCGCGCCCGGCTGCTGGCGCGCGACCTCGACGGGCTCATCCGCGAGGTGCTGCTCGACCGCGCCAACGGCCTCATCGGCAAGACGGTCATCCATCCCACGCACGTGCCGGTCGTGCACGCCCTGTCGGTCGTCTCCCACGAGGAGCACGACGACGCGCTCGGCGTCCTGTCGGCGAAGGAGGGCGGCGGCGGCGTCGCCCGGTCCAGCTATCGCAATAAGATGAACGAGGCCAATCCCCATCAGGCGTGGGCCCAGCAGCTGCTGCTGCGGGCCCAGGTGTTCGGCGTCGCGGCGCCCGACGTCACCTTCGTCGACCTGCTGGCGGCCGCCTTCGAGGAGACGACGCTGTGAGCTCCGGAACCGACACCACCACCTGGTCGGGCCAGTGGGTCAGCGAGCACGCCGGTGTCGAGCTGGTCACGCGACCCGGCAGCGCCCCGGTCGACGAGCTCGTCGGACTCGCTGTCCGCCGGAATCCGCGACGCGTCCACCTGATCGTGAGCTCCGTGCTGGCCAAGCACGTGCCGGTCGCGCCGTCCGTGGCGCGCCGGCACGGCTCCGACCTCGGCGCCCTCGTCGAGCAGGCGCTCGACGGCGCCCGGGCCGAGGTCGTGCTCGGCTACGCCGAGACCGCCACCGGTCTCGGCCACCTGGTCGCCGACCGGTTGGGTGCGACCGCCATCCACTCGACCCGGCGCTCCGGGTGGTCGGCGCTGAGCTTCGAGGAGGAGCACAGCCACGCCACGACGCACCGGCTCCAGCCGCGCGAGCTGTCGCTGCTGCAGGGCACCGGGCCGCTCGTGCTCGTCGACGACGAGCTCTCCACCGGTCGCACGATCCTCAACACGGTCCGCGAGCTGCACGCCATCTCCGCGCGGCCGGCCTACGTGGTCGCGGCGCTGGTCGACCTGCGCTCCGACGACGCCCGCGCCCTCGCCGACACCGTCGCCGCCGAGCTCGACACCTCCATCTCCTTCGTCGCGCTGCTGCAGGGCGACGTGCGACCGGTGCACGAGCCCGACGCCGAGGTCCGGGCCGCCGTCGCCGCCGACGTCGCGCTGACGCCGTCCGGGCCCGAGCGCGCGAGCGAGGTGCGCACCACGTTCACCTGGCCGGCCGGGGTGCCCGACGGCGGCCGCCACGGCCTCGGACCCGCCGACGCCGACGGCTTCGAGACGGCGGTCGCCGCCCTCGCGGCCGAGGTCGGCGACCTCGTCGCCGGTGCGAGGTCGGTGCACGTGCTCGGCACCGAGGAGCTCATGTACCTCCCGCACCGCATCGGCGAGGCGCTCGAGACGGCGCGGCCGGCCCTCGACGTCACGGTGTCGTCGACCACGCGCTCGCCGGTCGTCGTGCGTGACGACCCCGCCTACGCCATCCGGCACGGCATCACCTTCGAGGCCCACGACGGGGCGGACGACGGCAAGCCGCGCTTCGCCTACAACCTCGAGCCGGGCCGGTTCGACGCGATCGTGCTGGTCGTCGACGACGCGACGCCGGTCGACGGCGCCGACGACCTCCGGGCGGCCCTCCGCACGCTCACCGACCGCCTGGTCGTGGCCCGGGTCGCCGAGGCAGGCGCCTGATGCCCGATCCGCTGCACGGACCCGCGTTCGGCTCCTACCCGGCCGACGACGTCACCTGGCTGCTGAAGGACCTCAGCCACGCCGAGCTCGAGGCGCCGGTCGAGGAGCGCGAGGCGGCCATCCAGGCCGGTCGCGCCCACTACGCCGAGTCGCTTCCGGTGGAGTACCAGCCGAGCGACGACTACTACGCCCTGTTCGACAAGGCGCTGGCCGAGCAGGCCCGTCGGGTCGCGCTGGCGGCGGCCACGCTCGTGCACCTCGTCGTCGACCTGCGCGGCGAGCGCGCCGTCCTGGTCTCGCTCGCACGCGCCGGCACCCCCATCGGCATCCTGCTCCGGCGCTACGCGCGCACGCTCGGCCTCGACCTGCCGCACTACACGATGTCCATCGTGCGCGGTCGTGGCCTCGACGAGGTCGCGCTGCGTCACCTCGCCGAGCGTCACGACCCGGCCGCCGTCGTCTTCGTCGACGGGTGGACCGGCAAGGGGGCCATCTCGCGCGAGCTCACGGCGGCCTGCGCCGAGATGGAGCAGCGTCTCGGCCTGCGCTTCGACCCCTCGCTCGCCGTCCTCGCCGACCCTGGCGCGAGCACCGACGTCTACGGCACCCGCGACGACTTCCTCATCCCGTCGGCCTGCCTCAACTCCACGGTCTCGGGCCTGGTCTCGCGCACGGTGCTCAACGACCAGCTGATCGGGCCCGACGACTTCCACGGCGCGAAGTTCTACGCCGAGCTCGCATCCGCCGACGTCTCGATGACCTACGTCGAGACCGTCGAGGGCTGGTTCGCCGACGTCGCCGACGAGGCCCGCGCCGAGGCCACGCGCCTGCTGGGCACCGACCGCACCCCCACCTGGTCGGGTTGGGCCGCCGTCGAGCAGGTCAGCGAGGCCTACGGCATCGGCGACGTCAACCTGGTCAAGCCCGGTGTCGGCGAGACCACGCGCGTGCTCCTGCGACGCGTGCCGTGGCGGGTGCTGGTGCGCCCCGACCGCCGCCACGACCTCGGCCACGTCGAACTGCTCGCCGAGCAGCGCGGCGTCCCGGTCGAGGTCGTCGACGACCTCGCGTTCTCGTGCATGGGCCTCATCCATCCCCGCTTCAGGAACGAGCAGTAGACGTGACCACCTCATGATCGCCAGCGACATCGACCGCACCCTGCTGTGGTCGCACAAGCGCGTCGGCGACGTGCCCCTCGAGCAGCTGGTGTGCCTCGAAGTCCTCGACGGTCGCGACTGGGCCTACGTGACCCAGCGCGCCTGGGACGCCCTCGCCTCGCTCGACCCCGACGACCTCGTGCTCTGCACGACGCGCACGCCCGCGCAGGTGCTGCGCGTGAAGATGCCGCCGTTCCGGCGCATCCTGTGCCTCAACGGCGGCGTGCTGCTCGTCGACGGCGTGCCCGACGACGCGCACGCCCGTGCCACCGAGGCACTCGTCGCGCAGCGTCGTCCCATGGCCGAGTTCGCCGACCGCGTCGCCCACCTCGTCGAGGCACCGCACGTGCGCAGCCTCCGCGACGCCGACGGCGCGTTCGGCTACTTCCTGCTCAACGGCGAGCCCGTCGAGGCCGCCTGGGTCGAGGAGCTCGAGGCGATCGCCGGCGAGGACGGCTGGCGTCTCACCCACGAGCAGACGAAGGTCTACGCGATGCCCGACACCCTCACCAAGGAGGCCGGGCTCGCCCGCATGCTCGAGGGCACCGACGACGAGCTCGTCGCCGCGGCCGGCGACTCCCGCCTCGACGAGGGCATGCTCCGCCTGGCCCGCCACGCCCTCGTGCCGGCCGGTGCCTACCTGACCTCCCACGGCTGGGACGGCGACGTCACGGCGTCCGAGAACGTGCTCGCCGGCGAGGAGATCGCGCTCTGGCTGGCCGGTCACGCGCGCTCCTGAGCCGGACGCCGGGCCCGACCTTCCCAGGGTCTTCGTGCGCTCCTCGGCTGTTGCAACCCCTGGGAACGTCGTGAACACCCGGTGCACCGGGTACTCCCCGCTGCAGGCCGCGCTCCCCGAGATTTTGGGTGCAGCCACGGCACCGCGTTAGCCTGTCATGTCCGTCCCGCGAGGGACGCGCACCGTCTGACCGCCGTGCAACGGCCGCGGAGACAGAGTGCCCGGGAGAACAGGCCCCGGCGCGCCGCGCAGCGAAACCACGAAGAGGAGCCGTCCATGTCCATCGGAACCGATGCCGCGACGAAGAAGAAGATCATCGCCGAGTACGCCACGACCGAGGGCGACACCGGCTCTCCCGAGGTGCAGATCGCGCTGCTGAGCCACCGCATCAGCCACCTCACCGAGCACCTGAAGCAGCACAAGCACGACCACCACAGCCGCCGCGGGCTGCTGCTGCTGGTCGGCCAGCGCCGCCGTCTTCTCAACTACCTGAAGAAGACCGAGATCGAGCGCTACCGCTCGATCGTCGAGCGCCTCGGCCTCCGCCGCTGACCTCGCCGTCGGGATCCACCTGGTGGGTCCCGACGAGTAGGTTTTAGGCAGTTCCACTCACAACTGAACACCCACACCACAGGAGCGATCCGCGCCACCGCAGGCCCGGTCCTCGGTAGTGATCTTCAGGAGCCCGGCGCCGCCGGCCACCTGCGGGTCTCGATCGAAGATCGGCCACCGGCCCGGCTCCCCAGTCTTCTCACCAGGGAGCCCGCCACGTGCGCGGGAGTCGCGGATCGCACCGCGAACGAAAGAGACACACGTGACAGAGCCTGTCATCAGCGCCGTCGAGACCGTTCTCGACAACGGCAAGTTCGGCACCCGCACCGTCAAGTTCGAGACGGGCCTGCTGGCCCGCCAGGCCGCCGGTTCGGTGACCGCCTACCTCGACGACGAGACGATGCTGCTCTCGGCCACCACGGCCGGCAAGCACCCCAAGGACCACTTCGACTTCTTCCCCCTGACGATCGACGTCGAGGAGCGGATGTACGCCGTGGGCCAGATCCCCGGCTCGTTCTTCCGCTCCGAGGGTCGCCCGGGCGAAGACGCGATCCTCACCTGCCGCCTCATCGACCGCCCGCTGCGCCCGACCTTCAAGAAGGGCCTGCGCAACGAGGTCCAGGTCGTCATCACCGTGCTGGCGCTCGACCCCGACCAGCCCTACGACGTCCTCGCGATCAACGCCGCGTCGATGTCGACCCAGCTCTCCGGCCTGCCGTTCTCCGGCCCGGTCGGCGGCGTCCGCGTCGCCCTGATCGAGGGTCAGTGGGTCGCCTTCCCGAGCCACAGCCAGCTCGAGAACGCCGTCTTCGACATGGTCGTCGCCGGCCGCGTCACCGAGACCGGCGACGTCGCGATCATGATGGTCGAGGCCGAGGCCCCCGAGCAGACCTACGAGCTCGTCGCCGGTGGCGCCACCGCGCCGTCCGAGGAGATCGTCGCCGGTGGCCTCGACGCCGCCAAGCCCTTCATCAAGCAGCTGTGCGACGCGCAGGCCGAGCTGGCCAAGCAGGCCGCCAAGCCCGTGCAGGAGTTCCCGGTCTTCCTCGACTACGAGGACGACGTCTACGAGGCCGTGGCGGCGCAGGCCTCCGCCGCGACCGCCGAGGCGCTCGCCATCGTCGGCAAGCAGGAGCGCGACGAGAAGCTCGACGACGTCAAGGCCTCGCTCCTCGACGCCATCGGCGCGCAGTTCGAGGGCCGCGAGAAGGAGATCGGCGCCGCGTTCAAGTCGGTCACCAAGAACCTCATGCGCGAGCGCGTGCTGCGCGACAAGGTCCGCATGGACGGTCGCGGCCTCGCCGACATCCGCCCGCTTCACGCCGAGGTCGGCCTCATCCCGCGCGTGCACGGCTCGTCGCTGTTCGAGCGCGGCGAGACCCAGATCATGGGTGTCACCACGCTCAACATGCTCAAGCTCGAGCAGCAGCTCGACACGCTGAGCCCGGAGAAGCACCGCCGCTACATGCACAAGTACGTCTTCCCGCCGTTCTCCACCGGCGAGACCGGTCGCGTGGGCTCGCCCAAGCGCCGCGAGGTCGGCCACGGCGCGCTCGCGCGCCGCGCCATCCTGCCCGTGCTGCCGAGCCGCGAGGAGTTCCCCTACGCGATCCGTCAGCTCTCCGAGGCCATGGGCTCCAACGGCTCCACCTCGATGGGCTCGGTCTGCGCCTCGACCCTGTCGCTGCTGCAGGCCGGTGTGCCGCTCAAGGCCTCCGTCGCCGGCATCGCGATGGGCCTCATCTCCGGCGAGGTCGACGGCGAGACGCAGTACGTCGCGCTGACCGACATCCTCGGCGCCGAGGACGCCATGGGCGACATGGACTTCAAGGTCGCCGGCACGCGCGAGTTCGTCACCGCGCTGCAGCTCGACACCAAGCTCGACGGCATCCCCGCCGAGGTCCTGGCCGCGGCACTGACCCAGGCCAAGGACGCCCGTCTGGCCATCCTCGACGTCATGTCGGAGGCCATCGACGCCCCCGAGGAGATGTCGGTGCACGCGCCGCGCATCATCACGGTCCGCGTCCCGGTCGACAAGATCGGCGAGGTCATCGGCCCGAAGGGCAAGGTGATCAACCAGATCCAGGAGGACACCGGCGCCACGATCTCGATCGAGGACGACGGCACCGTCTACATCGGTGCCACCAACGGTGAGGCCGCCGAGGCCGCTCGCTCCGCCGTCAACCAGATCGCCAACCCGACGATGCCCGAGGTCGGTGAGCGCTACCTCGGCACCGTCGTGAAGACGACCAACTTCGGCGCGTTCGTCTCCCTGCTCCCGGGCAAGGACGGCCTGCTGCACATCACCAAGCTCCGCGGCCTGGTCGGTGGCAAGCGCGTCGAGAACGTCGAGGACGTCGTCTCGGTCGGCCAGAAGATCCAGGTCGAGATCGGCGAGATCGACGACCGCGGCAAGCTGTCGCTGATCCCCGTGATCGAGGAGACCGAGGCCGCCGAGGCCGGGGCTCCCGCCGAGGCCGACGCCGAGGCCTGATCCACCCCGTCGGCCCGTCGCCCAGCGCGACGGGCCGACGCCTTTTTCCAGGAGTGAACGATGCAGAAGAGCGGGACGACGCGCACGCTCGCCACGGTGCGCGACGGTGAGGGCGCGATCACCTCGCGGGTGCGGCGCACGGTGCTGCCCAGCGGGTTGCGGGTGGTCACCGAGCAGATGGCCGGAGCCCGGTCGGCGACCATCGGCGTGTGGGTCGACGTCGGCTCGCGTGACGAGACGGCCTCGCTGCACGGCGCCTCGCACTTCCTCGAGCACCTGCTCTTCAAGGGCACCCACGAGCGCTCGGCGCTCGACATCTCCGTGGCGCTCGACGAGGTCGGCGGCGAGTTCAACGCCTTCACGGCCAAGGAGTACACCTGCTTCCACGCACGCGTGCTCGACGAGGACCTCCCGCTCGCCGTCGACGTGCTCGGCGACATGGTCACCAGCTCGCTCATCGCCGCCGACGACGTCGAGGCCGAGCGCGAGGTGATCCTCGACGAGATCGCGATGCACGACGACGACCCCGACGACGTCGTCCACAACCTGTTCGCCGAGCAGGCGTGGGGCGCCACCTCGCCCCTGGGCCGCTCGATCGCCGGCACCGAGGAGTCGATCACCGCCCTCGACCGCGGCCGCATCCAGCGCTTCTACCGTCGCCACTACCAGCCGCACCGCATGGTCGTCGCGGTCGCCGGCAACCTCGACCACGCCGCCGTCGTCCGCCACGTGCGCAAGGCGTTCGGACGACGTGACTGGCTGGCCGGCGAGAGCGAGCCGACCGGCCCGCGCCACGTCTCGAAGAAGATCCGCGTGCACCCCGGCTCGGTCGAGACCACCCGCCCGTTCGAGCAGGTCAACGTCGTGCTCGGCATGGAGGGCCTCGCGCGCGGCGACGAGCGCCGCTTCGCCCTCGGCGCCCTCAACACCGCGCTCGGCGGCGGCACGTCGTCCCGGCTGTTCCAGGAGGTCCGCGAGCGCCGCGGGCTCGCCTACTCGGTCTACTCCTTCACCTCCCAGCACGCCGGCTCCGGTCTCGTCGGCGTGTCGGTCGGTTGCTTGCCCAACCGGCTCGACGACGTGCTCGACACGGTGCGTCTCGAGCTCTCCCGCGTCGCGGCCCACGGCATCACCGAGGAGGAGCTGAGCCGCGGCAAGGGCCAGCTGCGCGGCGGCCTCGTGCTCGGCCTCGAGGACTCCGCCTCCCGGATGATCCGTCTCGGCAAGGCCGAGCTGGTCCACGACGACCTGCTCCAGATCGACGACGTCCTCGACCGCATCGAGGCCGTCACCCTCGACGAGGTGCGCGACGTAGCCGCCGACGTGTTCAGCCGGCCCGAGATCCTGGCCGTGGTCGGCCCGAGCTCGTAGCCGCGAGTCTCGAGGCTCGTCGCCAGGGCTCCTCGCACCTCGACCAGCGTGGGGTTCGCACCCCGACCAGCGCGGTACGCCTAGTCGCCGACGGCCTCGATGCCCCGCTGCACGATCAACGGGTCGGGCTCGCCGACGACGTCGACGTCCTTGCCGTCGTAGTCGAAGCGGGCCAGGAAGTGACGCATCGCGTTGAGGCGGGCGCGCTTCTTGTCGTTGGACTTGATCGTCGTCCAGGGCGCCCACTCGGTGTCGGTCCGGCGGATCATCGCCTCCTTGGCCGCGGTGTAGTCGTCCCACTTGTCGAGCGACTCGAGATCGATGGGGGAGAGCTTCCACTGCCGCACCGGGTCGATCTGGCGGATGATGAAGCGGGTGCGCTGCTCGGCGCGGGTGACCGAGAACCAGAACTTGGTGAGCGAGATGCCGCTGTCGACGAGCATCCGCTCGAACAGCGGGGCCTGGGCCATGAACTGCTCGTACTCGCCGGGCGAGGCGAACCCCATGACGCGCTCGACGCCGGCGCGGTTGTACCAGGACCGGTCGAAGAGCACCATCTCGCCGGCGGTGGGCAGGTGCTTCACGTAGCGCTGGAAGTACCACTGGTTCTGCTCGCGGTCGCTCGGCTTGCCGAGCGCGACGGTGCGGGCGTAGCGCGGGTTGAGGTGCTCCATGAAACGCTTGATCGTGCCGCCCTTGCCGGCGGCGTCGCGGCCCTCGAAGAGCAGCACGTGCTTGCTGCCGGTGTCGGCCGCCCACCGCTGGAACTTCAGCAGCTCGACCTGGAGGAGGTACTTCTGCTCGTCGTAGACCTCGCGCGGCAGGCGCTCGTCGTAGGGATAGTTCTCGCGCCACGTGTCGACCGCCCGGCCGTCGGGGTCGATCAGCTCGGGGTCGTCGTCGTGGTCGTCACCGATCCGGAAGCCGTCGATCTGGAGCCGATCGATGTACTCGCGCACGTCTCGCAACATGAGCCGAACCGTAGGACGTCGACCTGAACGGACGGTGTCGGGTCTCGCCGGGTCAGGCGACGGCGACCGTGACGCGGCCCGCGTCGACCGTCACGTCGAGGTCGGCCAGCGAGCCCACGGTCACGGTGTCCAGTGAATCGTGGGTCGTCAGGACGCCGACCACGTCGCACCCTGCCGCGCGGGCCGACGCGACGCCGGCCGGTGCGTCCTCGACCACGAGGCACTCGGCAGGGGGCGTGCCCGTGCGCCGGGCGCCGAGCAGGTAGGGCTCGGGGTCGGGCTTGCCGCGGGCGACGTCGTCGGAGCACACCATCAGGGCCGGCACGGGGAGCCCGGCCGCGGCGAGGCGCAGCTCGGCCAGCTCGTGCGTGCAGCTGGTGACGATGGTCCAGGCGTCGTCGGGCAGGGAGGTGAGCAGGTCGGCCGCGCCCGGCAGGGCGACGATGCCGTCGGTGTCGGCGACCTCGAGGCTGAGCAGCCAGCGGTGCAGCTCGTCGACCTCGGCCGGCTCGAGCGACGGGTCGACCATCGGCAGCGCGACGTTGGCCGGCATCCCGTGGTAGCGGCCCACGACCGTCTCGGGCTCGACGCCGAGCCGCTCGGCGAGCGCCGTCCAGCAGCGGTCGACGACCGCGGTCGAGTCGACGAGGGTGCCGTCGAGGTCGAAGAGGAGCCGGCTCGGGTGCCAGATGCTCATGCGAGCGTCATCGGCGGCCGATGATGCCGACGACCGGCGGGTTCTTGGAGTCGACGACCGAGACGCGGAAGCCGGCACCGGCCAGCGCGGCCGAGGCGCCCTTGACGATCTTCGGGACGTCCTCGGCGATCTTGGTCTCGAAGAACAGGAAGACCGCACCGCCCGGCAGCACCCGCTCGTGGAGCAGGGCGACCTCGTCGGCGCAGTCGCGCACCCAGAACAGGTTGACGTTGAACGCGAAGACCTTCGTGAGCCGCTTGACCGGCACCCGCAGCGTCGCGAGGTCGATCTGCCGGACCGTGAGCCGACCCGCCTTCAGCGCCTCGGCGTTGCGCCGCTTGGTGCGGTCGACGCCCGACTCGGAGCGGTCGATCGCGAAGAGCTTGCCGGTCTCGAGCCGCGCGACGATGAGCTCCGCCGCCGCGCCCGGCCCGCACCCGATCTCGAGCACGTGGTCGGCCGGCTGCGGGTCCATGAAGTCCACCGCCCAGCGGATCCGCGCCGGGATCTGTTGCGCCACCATGCGTCTACCCTGCCAGAACGAGGAGGGCGGGGCACTCACTGACCCGGGTCGTGGGCGCGCCGGTGTGTCCCGGGCCATGCTCGTAAGGTCTCCCACGTGGCTGAGTCGATCCGGGTAGGGGTGCTGGGTGCACGCGGAAAGGTCGGCGCGGAGATCTGCGCTGCCGTCACCGCGGCCGTGGGGATGGAGCTGGGCGCCGAGGTCGCCCTCGGCGACGACATCCGCACGATCGTCGACGCCGGGGCCGAGGTCGTCGTCGACTTCACCCACCCCGACGTCGTCATGGACCACCTCGCCCTGTGCGCCGAGCACGGCATCCACGCCGTCGTCGGCACCACCGGCTTCGACGACGTGCGGCTCGCCACCCTGCGAGCGGCGCTCGGCCCCGAGCCGCGCAGCGGGATCCTCATCGCGCCCAACTTCTCCATCGGCGCGATCTTGATGATGCGGTTCGCCGCCCTGGCCGCCGTCCACTACGACTCCGTCGAGATCGTCGAGCTGCACCACCCCGACAAGGCCGACGCACCGAGCGGTACCGCGCGACGCACCGCCGAGCTGGTGGCCGCGGCACGCCGGGAGGCCGGGGTCGGTCCCGCCCCCGACGCCACGTCGACCGGCATCGACGGCGCCCGCGGTGCCGACGTCGACGGCGTCCCCGTGCACGCGCTGCGCATCCGCGGCATGGTCGCGCACCAGGAGGTCGTGCTCGGCGGGCCGGGGGAGACGCTCACCATCCGCCACGACTCCCTGCACCGCGCCTCGTTCGCGCCCGGCGTCCTCGCCGCCGTGCGCGCCATCGGCGCCGCACCCGGCCTCACCGTCGGCCTCGAGGAGCTCGTCGACCTCGGCGTCTGAGCCGATCTGAGCGAACCAGAACAGGTTGCAACAACCTGCGGTGCACAAACCTGGGGCAGGCGTCCGGTCGACCGGGCGCGCCCCTGCGCGCGAGTCTGCCGAGGACGACGCTGCTCCCGTTCGCGTCGCAGGAACGAAGGACAAACCGACATGCGCACATCTCTGGGTCTCGCTGCGGCGTCACTCCTGGTGGCCGGCACCCTCGGCCTCCAGACCGCCTCCGCGACGAGCGCTTCCGCCGCCGACGACACCTCGGCCGCCACGCCCGGCCGGGCCGGCCTGGCCGACAGCGCCGTCGCCGCGCTGGTCTCCAGCCCCCAGGCCGCCCGCGGCAGCGTCGAGCAGGAGCTCGTCGCCACCGACACGGTCGTCGACGCCGACGGCACCACCCACGTGCGCTTCGACCGCACCTACCGCGGCCTGCCCGTGCTCGGCGGCGACCTCGTCGTCCACCAGCGCCCCGACGACGCGCTGCGCGGCGTCAGCCAGACCCTGAAGGCGCCGATCGACGTCGCCGTGAAGCCCGCCGTCGGCGCGACCGCCGCCCTCGAGCGCACGCTCGCCCCCACCAAGGCCACCCGCGGCATCACCAACCTGCGCCCGGCCGAGACCCCGGCCCGCCTCGTCGTCGACGCCCGCGGCGCCACGCCCCGCCTGGCCTGGGAGATCCAGACCATGGGCCGCCAGGCCGACGGCACCCCTAGCCGCCTCGCCACCACCGTCGACGCCCAGACCGGCGCCGTCCTCAGCCGCATCGAGGGCATCCACACCGCCGAGGGCGAGGGCCGCTCGCTCTACAGCGGCACGGTCACCATCGACACCACGCCGAGCGGCTCGGGCTTCACCCTCACCGACCCGGCGCACGGCAACGCCAAGGTCACCGACGCCCAGAACAAGACCGACAACATCCTGTGCCAGCTGTTCAACAGCTGCCCCGCCGGCGTCGCCTTCACCAGCCCCGACAACTCCTTCGGCAACGGCACCAACACCAACCGCGAGACGGCCGCCGTCGACGCCCTCTACGGCCACGCCCAGACGTTCGACTACTTCAAGAACGTGCTCGGCCGCAACGGCATCTTCGGCAACGGCACCGCCGCCCCCAGCCGCGTGCACTACGGCACCAACTACGTCAACGCCTTCTGGGACGGCACCAAGATGACCTACGGCGACGGCAACGGGACGACGTTCGGCCCCCTCGTCTCGCTCGACGTCTCCGGCCACGAGATGTCGCACGGCGTCACCGAGAACACGGCCAACCTCACCTACTCCGGCGAGTCCGGCGGCCTCAACGAGGCCACCTCCGACATCTTCGGGACCATGGTCGAGTTCCATGCGGACAACGCCGCCGACCCGGGCGACTACCTCATCGGCGAGGAGTTCGACCTCGCCAACGGTCAGGGCTTCCGACGCATGGACAACCCGATCTCCGACGGCAGCTCGCCGAACTGCTGGAGCACCGACACCAAGAACCTCGACGTCCACTACTCCTCCGGCGTCGGCAACCACTTCTTCTACCTGCTCGCCGAGGGCTCGGGCGTCAAGACCATCGGCAGCACCGCCCACAGCTCGACGACCTGCAACGGCTCGACCGTCACCGGCATCGGCCGCGACGCCGCCCAGAAGATCTGGTTCCGCGCCCTGACCACCTACTTCACCTCCGGCACCACCTACGCCCAGGCCCGCACCGGCACGCTCAACGCCGCCCGCGACCTCTACGGCAACGGCAGCTCGCAGTACAACGCCGTCGCCGCCGCCTGGAGCGCGGTCAGCGTCGGCTGACCTCGCACCCCTGATCGGAGAGCCCGTGCCGGACGGAACCGGCACGGGCTCTCTGTTGGATTGCGCGAGCGGAGCTCGCGCGTGGCGCGCCGCCTGAAGAGGTCGTCTCGGCACACCATTCCGATGGCGCTCGCTTCGCTTCGCGCGTGGCGCGCCGCCTGGAGAGGCCGTCTCGGCACACGCCGAGGGCACGCTCCGCTCGTTCCTCGCTCCGCGCACCCTCGACGCGCACCGAGACGCCTCGCAGCGCGCCATTCCGATGGCGCTCGCTTCGCGCGTGGCGCGTCCGCTGGCACTGTGCGCGCGATTGCGCTGCTGGTGCCGCTGGGTGGGTCTGGAGGTGGCGCTGTGCGCGCGATTGCGCTGCTGGTGCCGCTGGGTGGTTCCGAAGGTGGCACTGTGCGCGCGATTGCGCCGCTCGTGCCGCCCCCGGACGCTCACCGCGACACCGTCGCGGTACGCAATGTGCACCTCGACGGACGACGGGCCCACTGCTCGCTGACGGGCGTCGCCTAGGTTGCGGGGCATGGTGTTGCTCGTTGCGTCCGGCACGCCTCGACCCGGCAACGGGTGGGCGGGCGTGCAGGAGGCCCGGTTGCTGGCCCGGGGGAACCCTCAGCTGTTCGCGCTGCTCACGGTGGGGCGGACCGTGCGCGACATCCGGCGGGTGCCGCGGGTCGGGTGGTTGGTCACCGACCCCGTGCTGGCCCGGCAGGTGCTCAACGACTCGGCGTCGTTCAGCATGAACGGCGAGGGCGGGGTGGGGCACCTGTGGACCCAGCTGTTCGGGCCCGAGATGGGTTCGCTGTTCAGCGGGGCGCGCCACGTCGAGGTGCGGACGGCGGCCCGCGACCTGTTCACCGAGGCGCAGGCCGAGGTGCTGGTCGAGCGCGTGCAGTCCGGGCACCACCGCGCCCTGCGGCAACGACTGGCCGCGGGCGGCACGGTCGACGTCGCCGACCTCGCCCGGGTCACCTCGGGCCGGACCGTGGCCGACCTGCTGGGGATCGCGATGCACTCCGACGACCAGGCCCGCGCCCTCTTCGACGCCGGCGAGCGGCTCGCCGCCCTCGCGCTCGGCACGCACTCCTCGACCGAGCTCGAGCACGAGCGTGTGACCCGCGCCCGGCTGATCCTCGACGACATCACCGGCGGCGTCGAGGAGGCCTACCGCACCGGCGCGCCGGACACCCTCCTCGGGCGGGCCCGCGGGCTCGACCTCGGGCTCGACCTCGCGCGTGGCCTGGCCACCCTGCTGTCCATCGCCGGCACCGAGACCGGCGCGTCGTCCCTCAGCCGTACGGTCGCGCTGCTGCACGACACCGGCCAGCACCGCTGGCTCGCCGACGACGCCGAGCTGCTCGAGGGCGCCGTGCGCGAGGGCCTGCGGGTCAGCACGCCGGCCCCGGTCATCGGCCGCCACGTCGCCCGCGACGCCGAGGTCGGCGGGCACACGCTGCGGGCGGGGGAGCGGGTGCTCGTGCTCACCTACGTCGCCGACAACAGCGTCGGCCGCTTCGACATCCGCCGGCCCTACGTCCCCGAGACCCGCCAGCTGTGGTTCGGCGCCGGACGCCATCTGTGCCTGGGCAACGCCGTCGCCCGGGTGCAGCTCACGCGCCTCCTCGAGGCGCTCGTCGCCGACCAACGGCCCTGGCAGGTCGTCGCCCGGCGTCCGGCCCGCAGGGTCCTGGTGCCGACCTACGCCGAGCTCGTCGTCCGCCGGTCGTGACCGGCGCGACCCTCGGTGGGTCGCTCAGGCGAGCGCGGTGTGCAGGCGCACCTGCTTGACCGTGGTGGAGCCGGTGCCGTCGAGGTCGAGCTCGCGGTGCGCGCCGTCGGCGGCCCACCCCGCGCCGGTGAGGAACGCGCGCCGCTCGTCGTCGGCGGCGATCGTCCAGGTGACCGCCCGGGTGAACCGGTCGGCCTCGAGCGTCTCGGCGGCGGCCTGCAGCAGGCGGCTGCCGTGGCCCTTGCCGGCCTCGTCGGGGTCGACGACGAGCTCGGCCAGCTCGCCGTCGGCGACCGGGTCGCAGTCGGGGTCGGCGCCGGGGGTGGTGACGGCGAAGCCGACGACCCGGTTGCGCTCGAGCGCGACCAGCACGCGGTTGCGGGCGTCGGCCGGCTTGACCAGCGACGAGCGCCAGGCGGCCGCCACGGGCGCAGGGTCGTCGGGCACCGTGCCGTCGGGCAGCACGCCGGCGTACTGACGCGCCCACGCGCGCACCTGGACGGCGGCGATCGCGTCGGCGTCGTCGGCCCAGGCCACGCGCACCGAGACGTCGGCGGTCGGACCCGGACGCTGGCTCATGGGACTTGACACTAGTGTCGGCCTCATGGAGTTCCGAAACCTCGGGCGCAGCGGTCTGCGCGTCTCGGCCGTGTCCTACGGCAACTGGCTCACCCACGGCTCGCAGGTCGAGGAGGACGCCGCGCTCGCGTGCGTGCGTCAGGCCCTCGACGAGGGCATCACGACGTTCGACACCGCCGACGTCTACGCCAACACCGCCGCCGAGACGGTGCTCGGCAAGGCGCTCGCCGGCGAGCGGCGGCAGAGCCTGGAGATCTTCACCAAGGTCTTCTGGGCCACCGGACCCGGCGGCCCCAACGACCACGGGCTGTCGCGCAAGCACATCCTCGAGTCCATCGACGGCTCTCTCCAGCGCCTCCAGACCGACTACGTCGACCTCTACCAGGCCCATCGCTTCGACCACGAGACGCCGCTGGAGGAGACGATGCTGGCGTTCGCCGACGTCGTCCGGGCCGGCAAGGCGCTCTACATCGGCGTCTCGGAGTGGCGGGCCGAGGAGATCCGGGCCGCGCACGCGCTCGCCCAGGAGCTGCACGTGCCGCTGGTCTCGAACCAGCCGCAGTACAACCTGCTGTGGCGGGTGATCGAGTCCGAGGTCGTGCCGACCTGCGAGGAGCTCGGGCTCGGCCAGGTCGTCTGGTCGCCGATCGCCCAGGGCGTGCTCACCGGCAAGTACCTGCCCGGCGCCGAGCCGCCGGCCGGCTCGCGGGCCACCGACGAGAAGGGCGGCGCCGGTATGATCAGCCGCTGGATGCGTGACGACGTGCTCGAGCGCGTGCAGCGGCTCAAGCCGATCGCCGACGACGCCGGGCTGTCGATGGCCCAGCTCGCCGTCGCCTGGACGCTGGCCAACCCCAACGTCTCGACCGCCATCATCGGTGCCTCACGCCCCGAGCAGGTCACCGACAACGTCAAGGCCGCCGGCGTCACGCTGTCCGACGACGTGCTGGCCGCGATCGACGAGGTCGTCGGCGACGTCGTCGAGAGCGACCCGGCGAAGACCCAGTCGCCGCGGCGCTCCGAGGTCCTCGGCTGATCAACCGACGTGGGTGCCGGGCGAGCGAGCTCGCCCGGCACCTCACCGGTAGTGCTCGGGCAGCTGCTCGCCGATCTTGCGCTTGGCCTTCGGCATGCGCATGAACTTCATCTGCATCGCGCGCGTGACGGCGTAGTAGGTGACGCCCTTCATCGGCTCGTCGGGGAAGCGCTGGCGCACCTGCTTGCGCACGCGGATGCGCAGGATCACCAGGTCGACCACGAGCAGCACGAACAACGGCAGCACCAGGGCCGGCACGAAGAGCGCGACCAGCATCAGCGGGACGACGACCTCGGCGAAGCCGAAGCGTGCGTCGACGAAGTCGCGGATGAAGCGGCGCACGGGGCCCTTGTCGCGGGCGAGCATGTAACGCTCGTCGCCGTCCTTCATGCCCTGCCGGATCTTCTGGCTCGACTCGCCGCGCACCTTGCGCTGCGCGGCCATCTGCTCCTTGCGCGTGCGCGGGACCCGGTTGCGCTCGCGTGCGGCGGCCTCGGCCTCCTTGCGCGTCGGCGTGGGGCGACCCTTGCCGCCGGACTTGTCGAGGGTGACCTCGGTGGCGGTGGGCTCTTCGGACTTCGAACGACGCAGCTTCATGGCGGCGCCAGGATACCGGGCGGGCGTCGAGACGCCGTCTCCGCGCGTCGCGACCCGGTCGCCGCCGGGCCTCGCGAGCCTTGCGGCGGCGGCATAGGGTAAGCGCATGAGCATGATGAAGCGGATGAGCATGATCTTCCGGGCGAAGGCGAACAAGGCGCTCGACGCCGCCGAGGACCCCCGCGAGACGCTCGACTACAGCTACCAGCGACAGCTCGAGCTGCTGTCCAAGGTCCGCCGCGGCGTGGCCGACGTCGCCACCAGCCGCAAGCGGGTCGAGCTGCAGGTCACCCAGCTCGAGCAGCAGGCCGGCAAGCTGCAGTCGCAGGCCGAGAAGGCGCTGCAGATGGACCGTGAAGACCTCGCCCGCGAGGCGCTCACCCGCAAGTCGGGTCTCAACCAGCAGATCGCCGACCTCCAGACGCAGCACGCCCAGCTGCAGGCCGAGGAGGAGAAGCTGGTCCACGCCCAGCAGCGGCTGCAGGCCAAGGTCGAGGCCTTCCGCACCCGCAAGGAGACGATCAAGGCCACCTACACCGCGGCCGAGGCGCAGACCCGCATCAACGAGGCCGTCTCCGGCATCGGCGAGGAGATGGGCGACGTCGGCATGGCCATCCAGCGTGCCGAGGACAAGACCGCGACGATGCAGGCCCGTGCCGGCGCGATCGACGAGCTCATCGCCTCCGGCGCCCTCGACGACGTCACCGGCACCGGTCCCGGCGACGACATCTCCCGCGAGCTCGAGTCGATGAGCCACCAGTCCGACGTCGAGCTCGAGCTCGCCCGGCTCAAGGGGCTCTCCGCCCCGCAGGCCCCCGGCCAGCTCGGGGCCGGCCAGGCCGGTGCCGCCGACCCGCTGTCGAAGCAGGCCGAGGGCGAGGAGCTGCGATGAGCAAGCCCGAGGGAGGCCTGATCATCCGCATCCTCGGCGAGGGCCAGTTCGACGTCGCCGAGGGCGCGCTCGACCACCTCAACGAGCTCGACGCCGCCGTCGAGGCGGCCATCGAGGCCGACGACGAGGCGACCTTCCGGCCGGCGCTGCACGCGCTGCTCGAGGGCGTGCGCAAGGTCGGCGTCCAGCACCAGGTCGACGAGATCGACGAGTCCGACCTGATCCTGCCCGACGGCGACGCCTCGATCGCCGAGGTGCGTGAGCTGCTCGCCGACGACGGTTTGATCCCCGGCTGAAGACTGGGTGCATGGCACGCACTCGTTTCGTCGGCGACGCTGGGCTGACCGCCCGGATGACCCTGGTGATGTTCCTGCTCGGCGCGGCGTTCGTCGCGCTCGTCGTCGTCCTGATCGCGGTCATCGGCGGCACGATCGGCACCCTGATCGGTCTCGGCGCCATCGGCTACGCCGTCTACCAGTGGGCCAACAGCGACAAGATCGCGATGCGCGCCATGCGGGCTCGCGAGGTGACCCCGCAGGAGGCGCCCGAGCTGCACGGCATGATCGACCGGCTCTGCGCCCTGGCCGACATGCCCAAGCCGCGCGTCGGCGTCGCTGACACCAGCGTGCCCAACGCCTTCGCCACCGGCCGCTCGCCCGACCGCGCCGTCGTCTGCGTGACCACCGGCATCCTCGGCATCCTCACCGCGGAGGAGCTCGAGGGGGTGCTGGCCCACGAGCTGTCGCACGTGGCCCACCGCGACGTGCTGGTGATGACCGTGGCGTCGTCTGCCGGTATCGCCGCCGGCACCCTGACCCAGGGTGCGCAGTACGGCGGGCTCGGCTTCTTCGGCGGCAACCGCCGCGGCAACAACGGTCCGCCGGTCTGGCTGATCGTGCTGCTCGTCAGCCTCATCACCTACGCGGTCAGCTTCGTGCTGCTGCGCCTGCTCTCGCGCTACCGCGAGCTCTCGGCCGACCGGGCCGGCGCCTACCTCACCCTCAAGCCCGGCGCGCTCGCCTCGGCGCTGCAGAAGATCGCCGGCGGCGTCCAGGCCAGCCCGCAGCGCGACCTGCGGGCGGTCAGCGCCGGCAGCGCGCTGTGCATCAGCCCGATCAACCTCAAGGGTCTCGCCTCGACCCACCCGCCCCTGGAGAAGCGGGTCGAGCAGCTCGCCCGCATCCAGGCCGAGCTCGACCGGCCCGGCGCGGTCTGATGGGGTTCCTCGACTCGATCCTCGGCCGCACGAAGCCGAAGCAGGCCGACCTCGACGCGCTGTTCCAGGTGCCGTCGGCGGCGATCACGCTGCAGGCCTCGCTCGGGCTCGTGCCCACGGGCGACGGCGCCGTGTGCTACCGCGCCGCGGCCGGGCCGGCGTTCGCCGACACCCAGGCCGGCGTCCTCGACCTGCTGCGGGCAGCCACCGACGCGCCGGAGGTGCGGGTGACGACCGACGGCTTCGGCTTCACCTGGCTCGAGGTCGACCACCCGCCCTACGACGCGCAGACGAGCGACCTCGGCGGGCTCTGCACCGACCTGCACGCCGTCAACACCACCCTCGAGGTCAACGGCTTCGGCACCGCGCTGCTGTGCACGCTGGTGCCGTTCGCCGACAGTGCCGGACGCCGGGTCGGGCTGGTCTACCTCTACAAGCAGGGCACGTTCTACCCGTTCGCCCCCGTCGACGACGGAGCGGGCGGCGAGCAGCGGCGCGACGACCTCCTCGAGATCCAGGTGCGTGACGCCCTCAATGGCGACCTGCGCCTCGAGGCCGACCGGCAACGCTGGCTGGCCTTGTGGGGAGCGCCGGGCCTCTAGGCCTGCTCTGTCACACTGGAGGTGCCTCGGGTGCCCCCAACACCATCACCACACAGGATGTCGATGACCCCCGAGACCACGTATGCCGCCACGGATGTCGCATCCGGTGCCGCAACGGATTCCCGACCTGACTATCCTCGCTCGGTGATGACCTCCGTCGACGAGCGCCGGGTGCGCAGCATCGGGAAGTACGACCTTCTCAACCGCCCGCCCCGGCTCGAGCTGACGGCGATCGTCGAGCTGGCGGCCCGCATCTGCCGCACGCCGATGGCCACGATCAACCTCATCACCGACGTCGAGCAGCGCCAGGTGGCCGCCTACGGCTTCGACGCCGCCATCTGCCGGCGCGAGGACTCGATGTGCGCCGCGGTGCTCGACGAGGACACCCCGCTCGTCGTGCCCGACGCTCGTCTCGACCCGCGCTTCCAGGACAACCCGTTCGTCACCGGCGTCATCGGCAACGTCCGCTTCTACGCCTCCCACCAGCTCACCACCCACGACGGCGTCGTCATCGGCACGCTGTGCGTCTTCGACGAGGAGCCGCGCGACCTCGACCAGGGCCAGGTGGAGGCGCTCGGCACGCTGTCCGACCGCATCGTCGACGTGCTCGAGCTCTCGCTGCGCACGCGCGAGCTCGCGACGTCCAACGAGCGGCTCTCGGCGTTCGCCGGCCGCGTGAGCCACGACCTCAAGTCGCCGCTCGCCGGGGTCTCGATGTCGCTGGAGCTCTTGCGCGAGCGCATCGCCGACAGCGGGATCGCCGACGCCGCGTGGCTGCTCGACCGGGCCATCAGCTCCTCCGACCGCATGGCCATGCTGATCGACGAGGTGCTCTCCTATGCCTCCATCGGCGGCTCGCTCGTGGTCGCCGACGTCGACCTCGACGTCGTGCTCGACCAGACGCTCGCCGATCTCGCGGTGTCCTTCGCCGACGCCACGATCACCCGGACGACGCTGCCCGTCGTGCGCGGCGACGCCGTGCAGCTGCGCTCGGTGCTGCAGAACATCCTCGACAACGCCGCCAAGTACCGGCACCCCGACCGGGCTCTCGAGGTCAGCATCTCGGCGGAGCGCCGCGACGACCGGTGGCGCATCGCGATCGCCGACAACGGCGTGGGCGTGCCCGAGGCCGACCGCGAGCGCGTCTTCGACCTCCGGGTGCGGCTCGACCACGACGGCAACGCCGCCGGGTCGGGCATCGGTCTCGACACCGTGCGCCGTGTCATCCAGGCGCACGAGGGAGCCATCGGCATCACCGAGACCGAGGGTGGCGGCACCACCGTCTGGTTCGACCTCGAAGCACGTTCCTAGTCGAGGCAGAGCTCGTTGCCCTCCGGGTCACGCAGCACGATCGAGCCGTGGCCGAGCGGCGGCTCGGGCTCGAACCGCTCGACGACGACGGCGCCCAGCCCGACCAGTCGGTCGGCCTCGGCCTGCAGCGCCGCCATGCGCTCGGCGCCGCGCAGGCCGGGAGCGGCTCGGACGTCGAGGTGCACGCGGTTCTTGGCGGTCTTGCCCTCGGGCACCCGCTGGAAGAACAGCCGGGGACCGACGCCGTCGGGGTCGTGGCACGCCGAGCGGTCGTTGCGCTGCTCCGGCGGCACCCCGAAGGCGTCGAGCGCGGCGTCCCAGGAGTCGAAGCCGGACGGCGGCGGGTCCGTCTCGTAGCCGAGGGCGGCGCTCCAGAACCTCATCAGGGCTGCGGGGTCGGCGGCGTCGAACGTCACCTGGATCGTGCGGGCCATGGCGGTCGTCCCCTCTCGGTCGTCCGGCGGTCGTCGGGGGTCCTGCGCCACGCAGGTTGCCAGATCATCCGGACGTTCGTCGTCCCCGATCGCGGACGGCGGCGCGCGGACCCGGGTGCCGATCCGACGGCCCCGGCGCCGCCGGTGGCACGATGACGGCGTGCTGCACTCCCTTTCGGGTCGGGCCGAGACCCTGATGCAGGCGAGGCTGCTCGCCGAGCTGCGCGACCACGGCCCGCTCTCCCGCACCGAGCTCGGTGAGCGGCTCGACGTCTCCCGCACGACCATCGGGGCCGAGGTCGGCCGACTGACCGAGATCGGCCTCGCCCAGGAGACCGGGCCGGCCGCCTCACGCGGCGGCCGGCGCTCCACCATGGTCGACCTCGCCGACGACATCCGGTTCGTCGGCATCGCGATCGGCGCGTCCCGGCTCGAGGTCGGCGTGACCGACGGCCGGCTCGCCGTGCTCGCCACCGAGCAGGTCGTCTGCGACATCCGGCAGGGCCCCGACGTCGTCCTCGGGACGGCGATGGCCGCGGCGCGGCGACTGCTCGACGACGCCGACGTCGCGCAACCGATGGGCGTCGGCGTCGGCGTGCCCGGCCCGGTCGACTTCAGCCGCGGCGCGCCCGTGGCGCCGCCCCTGATGCCGGGCTGGGACGGCTACCCGGTACGCGACACCGTCGGCCGCGAGCTCGGCTGCCCGGCCGTGCTCGACAACGACGTCAACCTCATGGCCCTCGGCGAGCAGCACGCCGGAGTGGCGCGGCACGCGCGCGACTTCCTGTTCGTGAAGATGGGCACCGGCATCGGGTGCGGCGTCGTCGTCGGCGGCGCGCTCTACCGGGGCGTCAACGGCTGCGCCGGCGACGTCGGCCACATGCAGGTCCGCGGCGACGGACGACGCTGCGTGTGCGGCAACCTCGACTGTCTCGAGGCCTACGCGGGCGGCAGCGCGTTGGCCGTCGACGCCGCGGCCGCCGCCGCGGACGGCCGCTCGCCAGAGCTGGCCGCCCTGCTCGCCGAGCGCGGTCGTCTCACGGCCGAGGACGTCGGCGTCGCGGCCGCCCGCGGCGACCTCGTCGCCACGACCTTGATGCGCGAGTGCGGCCAGCGGGTGGGCGAGGTGGTGGCCGGACTCGTCTCGTTCTTCAACCCGGGCCTCATCGTCATCGGCGGCCGGGTGAGCGGGCTCGGGCACGCCCTGCTGGCGGAGATCCGCGGGGCGGCCTACCAGCGCTCGCTGCCGCTGGCGACCGGCAACCTGCCGATCGTGCTGAGCGACCTCCCCGACCACGGCGGCGTCGTCGGGGGCGCCCGGCTGGTGAGCCAGGACGTGCTCGCATCGCCGGTGCCGCGCCGATCCTAGAGGCTTACGCAAGTCGGTTTCGTAAGTCGGCCATCTGGTTGACGTAGTTGCGGGAGGCGCCTACGTTCGTTGTGACGGCCATCACCGGCGCCTGGGGCGCCATGGTCGAGGTGCCGTCTCTCGGAACATCTCGGATCTCGGAACGCAAGGAGCACCTACGTGCAACGACGCCTCACGGGCGTGCTGGCCGGCATCGCAGCCGGTTCGGTCGCCCTCTCCCTGGCCGCCGTCGGCGGCATCTCCAGTCCAGCGGTCGCCCACCCGGGCCACGACGACACCCCGGCGCCGGTCCCCGACGCCGAGTTCCAGAAGGTGACGCTCAACGCTCGCCCCGGCGAGCCGATGGACCTCGCCGTCCTGCCGAACGGCGACGTGCTGCACACGACGCGCGCCGGCGTCATCTGGCACAACGACGCCGAGACCGGCGTCAACTCCATCGCCGGCCAGATCGACGTCTACAACCACGACGAGGAGGGGTTGCAGAGCATCGCCATCGACCCCGAGTTCGACGCGGAGAAGAACCCGTGGGTCTACGTCTACTACTCCCCGCCGCTCGACACGCCCGCCGACGACCCGACCACCGAGTCGATCAACGAGGGTGACGCGCCGTTCGAGGGCACCGCGGCCGACTTCGCCCCCTACAAGGGCGTCATCCGGCTCTCGAAGTTCAAGCTCGTCAACGACAAGATCCGCAACAACACCGAGCGCCGTGTGATGGACGTGCCGGTCGACCGTGGCATCTGCTGCCACGTCGGCGGCGACATCGTCTTCGACTCCAAGGGCAACCTGATCCTCGCCACCGGCGACGACTCCAACCCGTTCGAGTCCGACGGCTACGCGCCGCTCGACGAGCGCGAGGGTCGCAACCCGGCCTTCGACGCCCAGCGGACGTCGGCCAACACCGACGACCTGCGCGGCAAGATCCTGCGGATCAAGCCGGGCAAGCGGGGCGGCTACACGATCCCGGCGGGCAACATGTTCCGCCCGGGCAAGCCGAAGACGCGGCCCGAGATCTACGCGATGGGCCTGCGCAACCCGTTCCGCATCGAGATCCACCCGCGCACCGACAAGCTCTGGGTGGCCGACTACTCGCCCGACGCGAAGGAAGCCGACCCGCTGCGCGGCCCCGACGGCCAGGGCAAGTGGCTGCAGGTCGACAAGCCGGCCAACTACGGCTGGCCCTACTGCGTGACGAACGACCAGCCCTACATCGACTACGACTTCGAGACCGAGACGTCGGGCGAGGCGTTCGACTGCGCCAACCCGCGCAACGACTCCCCGCACAACACCGGCATGAAGAAGCTGCCGGCCGTCGAGAAGCCCGAGATCTACTACGGCTTCGGCGAGTCGCCGCTGTTCCCCGAGCTCGGCACCGGCGGCATCTCGCCGATGGCGGGTCCGGCCTACCAGTACGACGTCCGCAACACCCGCGGCAAGACCCCGGTGGCGTGGCCCGAGCAGTACGACAACACCCCGCTGATGTACGAGTGGAGCCGTGACTACATCAAGGGCATCCACCTCGACGGCGACGAGGTCGGCGCGATCGAGGACGTCGTCCCCGGCATCATCACCGACAACCCGATGGACATGGAGTTCGGCCCCAACGGCGCCCTCTACGTGCTCGAGTACGGCGACGGCTACTTCGCCCAGAACCCCGAGGCCCAGCTCTCGCGCATCGACTACATCGGCGCGGGTGGCAACAGCAGCCCGGTGCCGACGATCACCGCGACGCCCGACGCCGGCATGCCGCCGCTGAAGGTGAAGTTCTCGAGCGAGGGCACGGTCGACGCCGACGGCGACCAGCTGAAGTACCAGTGGGACTTCGACGGCGACGGTCGCTTCGACAGCACGGCCAAGAACCCCTCCTTCACCTACCGCGAGGAGGGCACCTACCGGGCCACGCTGACCGTGACCGACGTGGGCGGCAAGCACCGCGGCCGGCACGCCTCGGCCGACGTCGACATCGTGGTGGGCAACCAGACGCCCGTCGTGGAGTTCGTGACGCCGACCGCCGACGACGCGTTCCAGTTCGGTGACACGGTGTCGTACGAAGTGACGGTCACCGACGACCAGCCCGTCGACTGTGGCAAGGTCACCGTGACCTACATCCTGGGCCACGACAGCCACGGCCACCCGCAGAGCACCGCGACCGGGTGCACCGGCACGCTCACCACGACGGTGCCCGGCGGGCACGACCCCGGCACCGACAACCTGAGCGCCGTGTTCGTCGCGCAGTACAACGACGGCCAGCTGCAGGGCAGCGCCGAGGTCCGGCTCGAGCCGGGCGACGGTGGCGGCGAGCCCGAGGAGCCGCCGGCTCCGCCGGTCGCCCCGGTGGCCGCGCGCTAGTCGCCAGCACCAA
Organism: Nocardioides secundeburneus; assembly: GCF_039939255.1. NCBI lineage: Bacteria > Bacillati > Actinomycetota > Actinomycetes > Propionibacteriales > Nocardioidaceae > Nocardioides > Nocardioides secundeburneus. The sequence goes on along the minus strand of NZ_JBDUUE010000005.1, from coordinate 217,619 downwards.
CCACGCATCGCCCCGGTCGAGCTCGCTCGACCGGGGCGATCTGCGTCGTCTCAGTCCTTGTGGGTGCGGCCCGGCAGGTCGAGCATGCGCTGCAACGCCACGAGGGCGTCGCGCTCGGTCTCGGGGTCGACGGTGATCTGGTTGACGACGACACCGTCGACCAGCGACTCGAGCGCCCACACGAAGTGCGGCAGGTCGATGCGGTTCATCGTCGAGCAGTAGCAGACGTCCTTGTCGAGGAAGACGATGTTCTTGTCGGGGTGGGCCTTGGCGAGGCGCGAGACCAAGTTGAGCTCGGTGCCGATGGCCCACGACGACCCGGACGGCGCGGCCTCGATGGTCTGGATGATGAACTCGGTCGACCCGACGAGGTCGGCCTTCAGCACCACCTCGTGCTGGCACTCGGGGTGCACCAGGATCTGCACGTCGGGGATGGTCGCGCGCAGCTCGTCGACGACGTCGGGGGAGAAGCGGCCGTGCACGGAGCAGTGGCCCTTCCAGAGGATCATCTTCGCGTCGCGCAGCTGCTCGGGCGTGAGCCCGCCACCGGGCAGCAGGGGGTTCCAGACCACGCAGTCGTCGAGCGAGTAGCCCATCTTGAGCACGGCGGTGTTGCGGCCGAGGTGCTGGTCGGGCAGGAACAGGACCTTGGTGTCGGGCCCCTTCTGCTCGAAGGCCCACTCGAGCGCGACCTCGGCGTTGGACGACGTGCACACGACGCCGCCGTTGCGCCCGCAGAACGCCTTGATGTCGGCGCTGGAGTTCATGTAGGTCACCGGGACGACGGCGTCCTGCACGCCGGCCTCGGCGAGCGCGGCCCAGGCCTTCTCGACCTGCAGGATGCGCGCCATGTCGGCCATCGAGCAGCCGGCGGCGAGGTCGGGCAGGATGACCTGCTGGTCGGGACCGGTGAGGATGTCGGCCGACTCGGCCATGAAGTGCACGCCGCAGAACACCACGAACTCGGCGTCGGGCCGGGCGGCGGCGTCGCGCGCGAGCTTGAAGGAGTCGCCGGTGACGTCGGCGAACTGGATGACCTCGTCGCGCTGGTAGTGGTGACCGAGCACGAAGACCCGCTCGCCGAGCGCGTCCTTGGCCCGGCGCGCCCGCGCCACGAGGTCGGGGTCGGACGCCGCGGGCAGGTCGCCCGGGCACTCCACACCGCGCTCGGAGGCGCGGTCGGTGCCGCGGCCGAGCGGGAGGAGCGGGAGGTCGACGGTCGTCATGGGCGTGATCCTAGGTCTCTGGGGTCCGTGCCGAGGTGGCGCCCATGTCCGGGACGCCGCCGCCTGCACCGTCCCAACCACGGGCCGGGCCGGTTCGTTCCCGGCGCGGGCGGCCACGCCCGCGTGGTCGGCGCTACAGCAGCGCGCCGTGGTGCAGATAGGGCTGCGGCGGCGCCATGCCGCGCAGCCCGAGGTAGCCCTGGGTGCCGAGGTCGAGGCGTACCGCCGTGCCGATCGAGACCGCCCAGGCGTTCGCCGCCGTGAGGTGCCGCACCGACTGCTCGGCCGGGCCGTCGGCGATCGCCGTCCACAGCAGTCGCTCGGCCGTGCGCCGGTTGGTGGCCGCGAGCAGGGCGACGGCGCCGGACGCCGTCAGGTAGGCGTAGCCCGCGCCCGTGGTGGTGTCGCTGACGACGAGCCGGTGGAGGCCCTGCAGGAGCGGGTGGTCGGGGCCGTGGCCGGCGTCGCGAGCGCGCCGGTCGACGGAGTCCAGCAGGTCGGTGTCAGCGGCCGTGCCCTCGCGCACCTTGCGCCCGGCGTCGACCGGGATCGCAGTGCGGTCGACGGTGCCGCTCAGCTGCATCTGCGGGTGCAGCGTGAACCCGGCGAGCAGGTAGCGACGCACCGCGCGCGGGTCGTCGGAGGCCGAGAGCATGCCACGCAGGCACCCGCGGCCGTGGGTGAGTGCGAGCTCGAGCACCTGCCGCCCGATGCCCCGACCCTGCAGGCCGGGGCGGACGGCGTAGGTGGCCAGGATCCAGGTGCTCTCGCGCCGGATGCTGGTGGCGAAGCCGATCAGCTCACCGTCGAGCTCGGCGCTCCAGCAGCCGCCGGGGTCGGTGGTGAGGAAGTGGCGGGTGCGGGTGAGCCAGTCGGAGCGGCGCGACGCCTCGCGGGGCTGTGGGTCGGGCTCGTCGCGGCGCTGGAGCCGCCGGTCGAGCTCGAGGAACGCGGTGTCGGAGAGCCGTTCGGCGACGGGGACGTCGTCGTCGGTCATCGGACGGAACAGCACCTCGCTCACCGGGCCACCGTAGATGCCGTCGTCGATGTCGGTGCGGTGCGCAAGGATCACCACATGCGCGTGCTCATCGCTCCCGACAAGTTCGCCGGCACCCTCACCGCCGTCGAGGCGGCCGAGGCCATCGCCGCCGGCTGGCGGCGGCACGCGCCCGACGACGAGCTCGACCTCGCGCCCATGGCCGACGGTGGCCCCGGGTTCGTCGACGTCCTGCACGCAGCGCTCGGCGGCGACGTGCACGGCGTCGTCGTCGAGGGCCCGCACGGCACCGAGGTGCCGGCCACGATCCTGCGCGTCGACGAGACCGCCTACATCGAGAGCGCGCAGGCCTGCGGCCTCCACCTCGCCGCCGACGCCGAGAGCCCTGCCCAGTTCGGCACGACGCTCGGGGTCGGCGAGCTCGTGGCGGCGGCCGTCGACGGCGGCGCCACGCGCGTCGTCGTCGGGCTCGGGGGCTCGGGCACCAACGACGGGGGAGCGGGCCTGCTCGACGCCCTCGGCGCGACGTCCGACGGCATCCTCGACTGCGGGCCGGCCGTCTTCGGCAACCTCACCGAGGTCGACCTGACGCCTGCCCGCGAGCGGCTGGCCGGCGTCGAGCTGGTGATGGCCAGCGACGTCGACAACCCGCTCACGGGCCTGTTCGGAGCCACCAAGACCTTCGGCCCTCAGAAGGGTCTCACCGAGGAGCAGCTGCCCGTCGTCGACGGCTGGCTCGAGCTGCTCGCCCTCGCCGTCGACCGCCGCACCGCGCTCGAGAAGGGGGCTGGCGCCGCCGGTGGGCTCGGCTACGCGCTGCTGTGCCTCGGCGCCACGCGGGTGCCCGGCATCGAGATGGTCGCCGACGCCGTCCGGCTGCGCGAGCGGGCGGGCGCGGCCGACCTGGTGCTCACCGGCGAGGGCGCCTTCGACTTCTCCAGCCGCTCCGGCAAGGTGCCCTACGGCGTCGCCGAGATCGCCGCCGACGCGCTGCGCCCCTGTGTCGCCCTCGCCGGCCAGGTGCTCGTCGGCGCCCGCGAGATGCGGGCGCTGGGCGTCGAGTCGGCCTACTCGCTCGTCGACCTGGTCGGCCTCGAGCAGGCGATGGCCGACCCCGGCGGCTCCCTCGAGCGCCTGGCCGCGCGCGTCGCGCGTACCTGGTCACACTGAGGTCGCACCGGAGCTGGAATAACCCCGGGTGTGCGACCATTGACGAAGGAAGACCCACCCCTACGTCTCGCACCAGGGAGCCACTGACATGACCGAGCAGCTCGAGACCACCCAGGTCGACACCGAGCGCCGTACCGACCAGATCAACCTGAGCTCGGTAGCCGCCGGCAAGGTGAAGAGCCTCCTCGAGCAGGAGGGCCGCGACGACCTGTCGCTCCGCATCTCCGTGCAGCCGGGCGGCTGCAGCGGCCTGCGCTACCAGCTCTTCTTCGACGAGCGCACCCTCGACGGCGACGTCGTCACCGACTTCGACGGCGTGTCCGTCGTCGTCGACCGGATGAGCGTGCCCTACCTCAACGGGGCCGAGATCGACTTCGTCGACTCCATCGAGAAGCAGGGCTTCACCATCGACAACCCCAACGCCACCGGGTCCTGCGCCTGCGGCGACAGCTTCCACTGATCGCACGTCCGGCGCCGGTCCGGCCCGTGACATGGCAACAGCCCCTCGCCTCCGGCGAGGGGCTGTTGCGTTGGCGGGTCGGCCCTCGGTCGGCCTTGACGCCCGGTAGGTCTCGGCGCGCCGCCGCGCCCGAGCAAGCTCGGTCGGCGACGGCTTGCTCGACCACCGTCGATCGGATCGGCGCAGCCGATCCGATCACTCGAGATGGAAGTGCAGCGCCGCGGCCAGGCGCGCAGCGGCCTCGGAGATCTCGACGGTCGGCTTGACCTGCTCGCCGGGCTGCTCGTCGTAGTGCAGGCTCGGCGCGGGTCGGGTGGCCAGACGGGCGGCCTGCTCGAGCCGGGCGCTCGTCGCGCGGGCGTCGGCCTGCATGGCGGCGAACGAGGACGAGTCGTCGTAGGGGCTCATGCACTCGACGCTACGCATTACCGTTCGGTACTCCGAGGAATACCAGCGGGTAGTCTTCCCCGCCTAGTGTTGCGCCACGTGACCACGGGTTCTCTCCTCATCGCCGGTTCCATCGCGACCGACCACCTCATGAGCTTCGGCGGCAAGTTCCGCGACTCGCTGGTGGTCGAGCAGCTCGACAAGATCTCCTTGTCGTTCCTCGTCGACGACCTCGAGATCCGGCGCGGCGGGGTGGCGGCGAACATGACGTTCGGCCTCGGCGTCCTGGGCCTGCGGCCCGTGCTCGTGGGCGCGGCCGGTGAGGACTTCGCCGACTACCGCTCCTGGCTCGAGCGCCACGGCGTTGACACCTCCGGCGTCCGCATCTCCGACAGCCGGCACACCGCGCGGTTCGTGTGCACCACCGACCCCACCGGCGCCCAGATCGCCTCGTTCTACCCGGGCGCGATGAGCGAGGCCCGGCTGATCGAGCTGGCCCCGATCGTGGCGCGCGTCGGCGACCCGATGTTCGTGCTCGTCGGCGCCGACGACCCCGACGGCATGCTGCGCCACACCGAGGAGTGCCGCCAGCGCGGCTACCCGTTCATCTCCGACCCGAGCCAGCAGCTCGCGTTCAGCGACGGCGAGCTGATCCGCCAGCTCATCGACGGCGCCACGATCCTGTTCTCCAACGAGTACGAGTCGCACATGATCGAGCAGAAGACCGGCTGGTCGGCCGACGACGTGCTCGCCCGCGTCGGCACGCAGGTCACCACGCTCGGCAAGGACGGCGTCCGGGTGCTGCGCCAGGGGCAGCCCACCATCGAGGTCGCGGCCGCGGCCGACGTCACCGCCGTCGAGCCCACCGGTGTCGGCGACGCGTTCCGCTCCGGCTTCCTGGCCGCGCTGAGCTGGGGGCTTGCCACCGAGCGCGCCTGCCAGGTCGGCTGCGTGCTCGCCGCCTACGTCGTCGAGACCGTCGGCACCCAGGAGTACTCCTTCACCCCGGCGGAGTTCGTGGGTCGCGTCGAGGCGTCGTACGGCGCGGAGGCCGCGGCCGACGTCGCCCAGCACCTGCGCTGACGAGGGTCGGCCCCGGCTAGACCACGCAGAACTCGTTGCCCTCGGGGTCGCGCAGCACGTAGTGGTCGAGCCCCTGCGGCCCGACGCCCTCCTCGACGACCGTCGCCCCGAGCGCGACGAGCTGCTCGGCCTTGGCCCGGATCAAGGGCTCGCGCACGCCGGCGTCGACGTGACGACCGCCGGAGACCCACAGGTCGAGGTGCAGCCGGTTCTTCGCCGTCTTCGGCTCGGGCACCCGCAGGAACGTCACCTTCGGTCGCACGCCTGCGGGGTCCTGGATGGAGGCGCCGTCGTCCCACTCGTCCTCGGGCACCTCGAAGTGCACGAGCCAGGCCTCCCAGGTGTCCCAGCCCTCGGGCGGCGGCGCGGGCTCGTAGTCGAGGGCGACCGCCCAGAACGCCGCCTGGGCCCGCGCGTCGGTGCAGTCGAAGGTCAGCCCGATCCTCATCGGCCGATCATGACGACCGGCGCACCAGATAGCGAGGGACGCCGTCGTCGGCGAGGTCGTCGCCGACGTACTCCTGGCCCTTCATCCGGCACCAGGCCGGCACGTCGTAGCGGGCCGCCACGTCGTCGGCGACGACGACGACCAGCCCGCCCACCTCGACCTCGCCGATGCGGCGGGCCAGCTCGATGATCGGCGCCGGGCAGAGCAGGCCGCGGCAGTCGAGCTCGAGGGTGCTCACGACCGCAGCTCCGCGACGACCCGCGGCAGCACGGCGCAGAAGGCGTCGACGTCGGCCTCGGTGGTCTCGCGGGCGAGGGAGACCCGCACGTTGCCGTGGGTGAGGGCGCCCATCGCCGCGAGCACCCGCGACGGCTCGAGCGTCGACGCCGTGCACGCCGACCCGCTCGCCACGCCGAACCCGTGGCGGTCGAGCTCGGTGACCAGTCGTTCGCCGTTGACGTAGAGCACCGAGAACGTCACGAGGTGCGGGAGCCGCTCGACCGGGTCGCCGACGACGTCGACGTCGTCGATCGCGGCCGCGGCGGCCCGGATGCGGTCGATCCAGGCGTGGTGGCGGGCGTTGGTCTCGTCGCGCTCGGCCACCACCGCCTGCAGCGCGGCCGCGGCGGCCAGCGCTGCGGGGACGTTCTCGAAGCCGACCGCCCGCGCGTCGGCCCGGTCGTCGAGCGGGAAGGGCGTCGTCCAGGGGGCGCGGTGGCGCACCAGCAGGACGCCGACGCCGGCCGGCCCGCCCCACTTGTGCGCCGAGCCCGCGAGCGTCGTCCAGCGGCGGGGGAGGGGGCGGCGTCCCATGGCGGCGCACGCGTCGACGAACAGCGCCACGTCGTCGGGCACGTCGTCGAGCGGTTGGACCGTGCCGACCTCGTGGTTGGCTGCCTGGAGCGCCACGACCTCGCCGGGGTGGACGTCGACCGCGACGCGCCCCGTGCGGTCGACCGGCAGCGTGCGCAACGGACGCCGCGACCACGCTGCCGCGTGCGCGACCGCCGAGTGCTCGACGTCGGCGAGCGCGAGCCGCGCACCGGCGCCGGCGTGCTCGAGCAGCCCGAGCAGGCCCCGGTGCACCGCCTCGGTGCCCGAGCCCGTGAACGTGACCTCGTCGGCCCGCACCCCGAGGCACTCGGCCACGACGGCCCGCGCGTTGTCGAGCAGGAGGCGGGCGTTGCGGGCCGGGTGGTGCAGCCGGCGGGGGTCGGCCCAGCCGGCGTCGAGGGCCGCCAGGAGGGTCTCGCGGGCCGCCGGGTGCAGGGGCTCGGACGACGCGGAGTCGAGGTAGCGCGCGGGTCTGGCCTGGTCGTCGGGCACGTCACCGATCCAACCACCCACCCGGGGACGCCGACGGGCTCCCGTCGCGGTACTGTGCTGTTGTTCGTGACCGCCTGAGAGAAGGGCTCGTTCGTGGGTCTGCAACTCCCCGAGCGTTCGGGTCGCCGGCGATTCCGCCGCGTCGGCCTGGCCGCCCTGCTGGGCCTCACCCTCGCCGTCCTGGCCGGGTGTGGATCTGACACCGAGCTCGAGCGGCTCGCCATGCCCAAGCCCGCCACCGTCGAGGGCGAGCACACGCTCGACCTGTGGCAGGGCGCCTGGATCGCCGCGCTCATCACCGGCGTCGTCGTCTGGGGTCTCATCTTCTACGCGATCTGGCGCTTCCGCCGTCGCCACGACGACGAGGTCCCTGTGCAGACGCGCTACAACCTGCCGCTGGAGATCTTCTACACGATCTTCCCGATCATCATGGTCATCGTCTTCTTCGACCACACGATCCAGACGCAGAACCAGGTGCTCAACAACCCCGACGACCCGGTCGACAACACCGTCTACGTCGTGGGCTACCAGTGGCAGTGGGGCCTCAACTACCCCGACGAGGTCGAGGAGGACGGCGAGGCCGTCAACGTCTACGACTTCCCCGGTGGCGGCGAGATCCCCACCTTCTACATCCCGGTCAACGAGACCACGCGCTTCGAGCTGCGTAGCCCCGACGTCATCCACAACTTCGGCGTCCCGGCGTTCCTCATCAAGATGGACGTCATGCCCGGCCAGGAGAACCACTACCAGGTCACGCCCAAGGTGGAGGGCACGTTCGCCGGCAAGTGCTACGAGCTGTGCGGCGTCTACCACTCGCGGATGATCTTCAACATCAAGGTGGTCTCGCGCGACGAGTACGACCAGCACCTGCAAGACCTCGCCGACGCCGGCAACACCTCCGAGGCGCCGGTCTGTGGCCCCGACTTCGCTACCAAGCAGGTCGGCAACGACGAGTCCGAGACGGAGGTCTGCGAGCTGTGACCGCTACCGCTGACCCGACGATCACCGAGGCGCCGGCGCGCAAGCCGCTCGGCGAAGAGCTCGTCAAGATCATGACGACCACCGATCACAAGCTGATCGGCAAGATGTACCTGATCACCTCGTTCGCGTGGTTCCTGCTGGCCGGCCTGATGGCTCTGGTCATCCGCTCCGAGCTGGCGTTCCCGGGCAGCCAGGTCGTCAACGAGGAGCTGTACAACCAGCTCTTCACGATGCACGGCACGATCATGCTGCTGCTGTTCGCGACGCCGCTGTTCTTCGGCTTCGCCAACGTGATCATGCCGCTCCAGATCGGCTCGCCCGACGTCGCGTTCCCGCGGCTCAACATGTTCAGCTACTGGCTGTTCCTGTTCGGCGGACTCATCGCCGGCTCCGGCTTCCTGACCCCGGGTGGCGCCGCCTCGTTCGGCTGGTTCGCCTACACCCCGCTCTCCGACGCGATCCGCTCGCCCGGCGTCGGCGGTGACCTGTGGATCATGGGTCTGTGGATGGCCGGTCTCGGCTCCATCCTCGGCGCGGTCAACTTCATCACCACGATCATCTGCATGCGCGCGCCCGGCATGACCATGTTCCGGATGCCGCTGTTCGTGTGGAACGTGCTCATCACCAGCCTGCTCGTGCTGGTGGCGTTCCCGATCCTCGCCGGCGCGCTGCTGTCGCTCGAGGCCGACCGGCTCTTCGGCGCCCACGTGTTCGACACCGCTCACGGCGGCGCGATCTTGTGGCAGCACCTGTTCTGGTTCTTCGGTCACCCCGAGGTCTACATCATCGCGCTGCCGTTCTTCGGCATCATCACCGAGATCCTGCCGGTCTTCAGCCGCAAGCCGCTCTTCGGCTACGTCGGCCTGGTCGGCGCGACGCTCGGCATCGCGATCTTGTCGGTGGCCGTGTGGGCCCACCACATGTTCGTCACCGGCGCGGTCAACCTGGCCTTCTTCTCCGGCATGACGTTCTTGATCGCCGTCCCCACAGGCGTGAAGTTCTTCAACTGGATCGGCACGATGTGGGGCGGGTCGATATCTTTCGACACCCCCATGCTGTGGTCGATCGGCTTCTTGACGACCTTCCTGTTCGGTGGTCTCACGGGCATCATCCTGGCCAGCCCGCCCCTCGACTTCCACGTCTCCGACTCCTACTTCGTGGTGGCGCACTTCCACTACGTGGTGTTCGGAACAGTGGTGTTCGCGATGTTCGCCGGCTTCTACTTCTGGTGGCCGAAGATGACCGGGCGCATGCTCGACGAGCGCCTCGGCAAGCTGCACTTCTGGATCCTGTTCGTCGGCTTCCACCTGACCTTCCTCGTGCAGCACTGGCTGGGTGTCGAGGGCATGCCGCGTCGCTACGCCGACTATCTCGAGCGCGACGGCTGGGCGCTGCTCAACCAGGTCTCGACCGTGGGCTCGTTCCTGCTCGGCGCCTCGATGCTGCCGTTCTTCTACAACCTCTACGTCTCGCGCAAGGCGCCCAAGGTCGACGTCGACGACCCGTGGGGCTGGGGTCGTTCGCTCGAGTGGGCCACCAGCTGCCCGCCGCCGCGGCACAACTTCCACTCGATCCCGCGCATCCGCTCCGAGTCGCCGGCCTTCGACCTGCACCACCCGGAGATCGCCGCGATCGAGCTCGACGACAACCAGTCCGCACGCGACGGCAAGTTCGCCGACGCCCCGGACATGGAAGGTCGCGAGGAGCTGATCAAGGACCGCCTGAACGACGACGGCGACCCGAGCAACGGAGGCAAGCAGTGAAGTCCGAGGCCTGGATCTTCGGGGTCACGACCGTCTTCCTCGTGCTCGTGACGCCCGCCTACTGGCTCGTCACCGACGCCAGCGACCGCGGCGGTGACTGGACCGGCACGTCGGCCCTGGTCATGACCGGCCTGCTGACGTTGATGGTCACCCTCTACCTGGGTTTCCACGCCAAGAAGATGGACCCCCGTCCCGAGGACCGCAAGGACGGCGAGATCGCCGACGGCGCCGGCGAGCTCGGGTTCTTCCCGCCGTACTCCTGGTGGCCCCTGTGGTGCGGCCTCACCCTCGCCGTCATCGTGTTCGGCATGGCGGTCTCGGCCTGGTGGATGGTCATCATCGGTTTCGCGCTCGGCACGCTGGCCACGGCCGGACTGGTGTTCGAGTACTACCGGGGTGAGCACGCCCACTGAGCCCGCGGGTTTCGCGAATCGGATCCCTTCAGTCGTCCAGTTACGATTGAGGGGATCCGTTTCTCGTTCTTTGGGGTGTCCCGATGTCCGCTCGTCCCGCCGCTCGCCTCGCCTCCGCCGGCCTGGCCGCCGTCCTGGCCCTGACCCTGGCGGCATGCAGCCAGGGCTCCGACGGCGACGCCCCGGCCGCCCGTCAGGGCGACGCCACCGGCAGCACCGACGGCGGTGCGACCGGCTCCGGCGTCGCCGACGCGCCGCAGGGCCCGGTCGTCGACGCCAACGTGCGCAAGGGCGCCTCCGATGTCCCCGTCTCCACGCTCGTCAAGGTCTCCACGGCCAGTGGCGAGCTGACCGACGTCTCCGTCACCTCGGCCGACGGCGAGCTGCCCGGCGCCGTCAGCGACGACGGGCTGACCTGGACGGCGTCCGACCGCCTCGAGCCGGGGGTCGCCTACACGCTGAAGGCGACCGCCGACGAGAACGGCGCGACCACCCAGCTGCGCCGCAAGTTCACCGCGCAGGCCCTCACGCTCGACGAGCAGACCTACCCCTCCGTCGCTCCGCTGCAGGGCGAGACGGTCGGCGTCGGCATGCCCGTCGTCGTCAGCTTCGACCTGCCGGTCACCGACAAGGCCGCCTTCGAGCGCAACATGACCGTCACCTCGACGCCGGCCCAGCCGGGCTCCTGGCACTGGCTCAACGACAACACCGTGCACTGGCGCCCGAAGTCCTACTGGCAGCCCGGCACCAAGGTGAGCGTGGCGGTCGACGTCAACGGCGTCGACGCCGGCAACGGCATCTACGGCCAGGAGAACCGCGACGTCGACTTCACGATCGGCAAGGCGCACATCTACCAGGTCAACGCGCAGACGCACGAGATGAAGGTCTTCGAGAACGGCAAGCTGCTCCGCACCCTGCCGATCACCACCGGCAAGGAGGGCTTCACCACCCGGTCGGGCACGAAGGTCATCATGGAGAAGTTCGCCTCGAAGCGGATGAACTCCGAGACCGTCGGCATCCCGCAGGGCTCGTCGGAGTCCTACGACATCGACAACGTCCAGTGGGCCATGCGGCTCACGTCCTCCGGTGAGTTCATCCACGCCGCGCCGTGGTCGGTCGGCTCACAGGGCAACGCCAACGTCTCGCACGGCTGCACGGGCATGAGCACGGCCGACGCCGACTGGCTCTACCGCATGAGCGTGCGCGGCGACGTCGTCGAGTACACCGGCACCGATCGCCCCATGACCCTCGACAACGGCTACGGCGACTGGAACGTCGGGTTCAAGGAGTACTCCGACGGCTCGGCCCTCTGACCTGCCGGGGCCCTACGGCGTGGCCTCGGCGCAGAGCTCGGCGGGAGCATCGCCGGAGTTGACCACCGGTCCACCCTCCACCGCGTAGGCGACACCGCCGTCGAACTCGACGTAGCGGTCGCCGGCCTGGCCGGGCTCGCAGTCGACGAACGTCGGCTGGACCGTGTCGCCGTCATCGTCACAGCCGCGGTACGGGTCGGGCAGGACCTCCCCGACGGCCCACGTCTCGGAGCAGGGCGGCAATGCCGCCTCCCGCTCGGCGATGGGGGCGGTCGACGCTCCGGTCGCGTCGTCCGGCTCGTCGGATCCTCCACATCCGCTCAGGGCGAGGACGACGGCGGGAACCAGCACGAGGAGGGGGCGCACGTGTCGACCCTACGGGCGTGCGTCGCCACCGAGGGGTGAGGACTCACGCGCCACGGCGGCCACCGCGGTGCGCCGGGTCCGCGTGCTCCAGCATGATGTCGGGGTGACGTCAGCGCCCACCTCCGCCGCGGGGCGGGGATACGGACGGTGGCGCCGGCGGACGGGTCACCGTCCAGTTCCACCCGAACTGGCCATCGGGGACCGGCCTGGTCCTCGAGTCGATGGCTCGTGACGGGACCTATCGCTCGCAGTTCGAGACCGGGACGTCGAACGGCGGCCTGACGGCGTTCCTGGGCGGCGACCGGTGGCGGTGGGAGAACCGTCTGTTCGACGGCCGGTACGACGGCGCCCCGGCCTCCGACCGTCCCGTCTACGGCGCCTGGGACCGGCGCCACGACCCGTACGGCGGGGCGATCCGGTTCGGGTCCTCCTACTTCCGGCTCCGGCCCGAGGTCACCGCGCGCTGCACGTTCTGCTTCCCGGACTCGGCCTTCGGCCCCGTCGACGTCGGAGGTCCCGACCTGTTGCCGCACCTGTCGCGGATGGCCGACGAGTCCGGCCTCGACGACCTCGACGACTGCGTGAAGGCTCATGTGCACGGCGGGCTGCGGTTCGACGCAGACGTCGAGGCCCTGGTCCTCGACCCGTGCTTCCTCGGCACCGAGGTCGAACGGGCGGCGCGGGCCCTCGGGTGCCCCGTCGAGACCCATCCGGGGTTCCGCGCGTCGTCTGATGACATCGATCCGGCGTACCGCGGCCCGGAGGTAGCCGCCCTGGCGCGGTCGTGGGGGAGGGAGCTGACTCCCGCCGTCGTCGGCGACGCGGCAGGCTCCGGCCGATACCCAGCGCAGCAGGTCAAGCAGGTGTGGCATTGCCTGGCCCGCTACGGGCGTCAGCGCTAGACGCCCGAGGATCGGACGTGTCGGGGCGAGACGCAGAACGGCCCGCCGCACACGTGCGACGGGCCGAGCTGGTGGAGCGGTGGATCAGTGGTCGCCGCGGAGCGACTCTCCCTCGACGGCGTGGTGACCGTCGAACTGGTGACCGTCGGCCGCGCGGCCGTCGAGCGCGGCGGTGAGCGCGTGCTCGTGCTCGGCGTGGTGGTGCGCCTCCTCGATCTCCGCAGCCGTCGGCTTCTGGATGTTGTCGGCGAACATCAGCGTCGAGAGCTTGGCGCGGACGCCGTCGAGCCGGCCACCGGGGGCCGCCACGCCGTTCTCGTCGACCTGGCCGTTGGCGGTGAACACGGTCTCGCGGTCGCGGGCCGTGATCTTGTAGGCCTCGGCCTCGCTGATCGGCAGGTGGCGCTCGGAGTAGCCGCCCTCGGGGGACCGCATGATGATGCCGGTCTCGTAGCCGTGGAGCAGCTTCTGCTCGTCGTGGCGCTGCAGCGAGATGCACCAGCGCTTGGTGACGATGAAGGCGATCAGCGGCCCGACGAAGATCATCACTCGCATGAAGTAGGTGATCTGGTTGATCGACAGGTGCAGCTTGATCGCGATGATGTCGTTGCCGCCCGCGGCCCAGGCGAGGCCGTAGAAGGTCATCAACGAGACCATGAGCGCGGTGCGCGTCGGAGCGTCACGCGGACGCTGCAACAGGTGGTGCTCGCGCTTGTCGCCCGTGATCCACGAGTCGATGAACGGCAGCAGGATCAGGATCGTCAGCATCAGCGGCGGCACGATGAGGATCGGGATCATCACGTTCCACGAGATCGTGTAGCCGAAGATCACCGACTCCCAGCCGGGGATGATGCGCAGCAGTCCGTCGGGCCAGCCCATGTACCAGTCGGGCTGCGAGCCGGCGGTGACCTTGGTCGGGTCGTAGGGACCGAACTTCCAGACCGGGTTGATGGTCAGCATGCCGCCCATCACCGCGATCACGCCGAAGACGATGAAGAAGAACCCGCCGGCCTTGGCCGCGTAGACGGGCAGCATCGGGTAGCCGACGACGTTGTCGTTGGTGCGGCCCGGACCGGCCCACTGGGTGTGCTTGTGGTAGACGAGCAGCAGCATGTGAGCCGCGATCAGGCCCAGCAGGATGCCGGGGATCAGCAGCACGTGGATGATGTAGAGCCGCGGGATGATCGAGTCACCCGGGAACTCGCCGCCGAACAGGAAGAACGACATGTAGGAGCCCACCACGGGGGTGGCCTTCAAGAAGCCGTCGGCGGCGCGGACGCCGGTGCCCGAGAGCAGGTCGTCGGGCAGCGAGTAGCCGGTGAAGCCCTCGAGGGTGCCGAGGAGCAGCAGCAGGCAGCCGATGACCCAGTTGAGCTCGCGCGGCTTGCGGAACGCACCGGTGAACCACACGCGGAGCATGTGGATCATCATCGCGGCGATGAAGATCATCGCGGCCCAGTGGTGCATCTGCCGCATGAGCAGGCCGCCACGGACGTCGAAGGAGATCTTCAGCGTCGAGGCCATCGACTCCGACATCTCGACGCCGCGCAGCGGGTCGTAGGAGCCCTGGTACTGGACCTCGCCCATGCTCGGCACGAACCACAGGGTCAGGAACACGCCCGTGAGCAGCAGGACGACGAAGCTCCACAGCGCGATCTCGCCGAGCATGAACGACCAGTGGTCGGGGAAGACCTTGCGGAGCTGTTTCTTCATGGCCGTGCCGAGGCCCAGGCGCTCGTCGGCCCAGGTGGCCACGGCACCGGCCTTGTTCGGCTTCTTCGGGGTGGCGGCGCCGGTGTTGCTGTCGGCGACCTTGCTCGTGTCGATGCTCATGCCTTCTCACGGCTCCAGTAGCTGGGTCCGACCGGTTGACGGAAGTCGCCGTCGGCGACCAGGTAGCCCTCTTCGTCGACCTTGAGCGGCAGCTGGGGGAGCGGCCGGCCAGCGGGTCCGAACACCACTCTAGCCGAGTCGGAAAGGTCGAAGGTCGACTGATGACAGGGGCACAGCACGTGGTGGGTGGTGCGCTCGTAGAGGGAGATCGGGCAGCCGACGTGGCTGCAGATCTTCGAGTAGCACAGGACGCCGTCGACGTCCCAGTTGTCGCCCTGCTGGGACTTGATCTCGTCGGGCTCCATCTTGACGATGATCACCGCGCCCTTGGCCTTCGCGACCTGCAGGTCGACGCCGACGAGGTCGAACATGCCGTCGGGCACACCGTTGACGAGGTCGCCGATCTGGAGGTCGGAGGCCCGGATGGGCGTGCCGACGACGTCGCGGACGACGCGCACCTGCGGCTTGGTGCCGAACAGCGTGTGCTGCAGGCCCTTGCCGGTGGCCTTGTCCTCGACCTGACCCGGCGTGGGACCGAGGTCGCGGAGGAGGACGACGGCGGGGGCGCCGAGCAGGCCCACGGCCAGCAGCAGGGAGCGGCGGATGAGGGGAGTGCGCGCGATCGCGGACTCCTCGATGCCGGTCTCGAGCGCCTCGACGGTCTTGGCGCGGTCGTCGTCGGAAGAACCCGCCGGGTGACGCATCTCGACGATCTCGTGGTCGGCCATGAGCTTGCGGGCCCACTGGATGACGCCGACGCCGATGAGCATGAGCGCGAAGCCGAGCGTGAGGCCCAGGAACAGCGTGGAGGCACCGAGGCCGCCGAAGGTGTTCCAGTTGTCGCCGACGTCGAGGACGAAGTAGGTGACGACGAACAGCACCGTGGCCACGGCCGAGAGGGTGAACAGCAGGGAGACCTGCCGCTCGGCCCGCTTGGCGGCGCCCTCGTCGACGTCGGTGGGGCGCCAGGTGTGGGCCGGCAGGCCCGGGTTGGCCAGCGGCTCGTTCTCGTCGCGCAGGGCCGGTATGTGGTGCTCGTCGTGCGAGTCGTCGTCGTTCGGGCCGTCGTGCTTGTTGAGGTCGGTCACGACCGCGCGCCTCCGTCGGTCTCGGGTTCGCCGGACGAGAGGTTGACCGGCAGGTGGCCTCGGTCGTCCGTGGACTTGGACTTCGAGGAACGGGTGGTGTGGGCGGCGATCCAGATGGCGAAGGCGACCAGCCCGCCGATGCCGACGAGCCAGGCGAACAGGCCCTCGCTCACCGGACCGAGGGAGCCGAGGCCGAAGCCGCCGTAGCCGGGGGTCTCTTCGGTGTCCTTGAGGTAGGCGATGACGTCGCGCTTCTCGTCCGGCGTCAGGTTGCCGTCGGAGAACGACGGCATCGACTGCGGACCCGTGAGGAGCGCCTCGTAGATGTGGATGGACTCGACGCCGCGCAGGGTGGGCGCGAAGCCGCCCCGCGGCATGGCTCCGCCCGAGCCGTCGAAGTTGTGGCAGGCGGTGCAGTTGGTGAGGAAGATCTGGCCGCCGCGGGTGATGGCGTCCTGACGCTCCTCGTCGGTGAGGTCGTCGGGCAGCGTGTAGGCCGAGGCGTCGGGGATGGCCGGGCCGGCGCCGAGGCTGGCGACGTAGGCCGCGAGCTGGCGGGTCTGCTCCTCGTCGTAGACGCGCGGCTTGCGCACGGCCTGCTGGCCGGGCTGGGTCATCGGCATGCGGCCCGTGCCGACCTGGAAGTCGACCGAGGCCGCTCCGACGTCGGTGAGTGCGGGGCCGTACTGGGTGCCGTCGACGGTGAGGACGCCCTCACCGTTCTGGCCGTGGCAGAACGAGCAACCGACGAGGAAGAGCTCGCGGCCCGCCTCGACGTCGTCGGCCGACGTCTGCTGCGAGTCGGCGGTGGCGGTGCTCGACATGATGAGCGAGTAGCCGCCGCCGATGGCCAGGAGCGCCATCAGGAGCACGGCCACGCCGGCCAGCGGCCCGCGGCGGTGGCGGGAGAGGCGTCCGGCAGTTCGGTTGAGAAGTCGCACGGTGTGTTGTGTCCCTAGGTCGTCTCTGTCGTCTTCGACTTGATCGATCGACTACTTGATGAGGTAGATCGTCGCGAACAGACCGATCCACACGACGTCGACGAAGTGCCAGTAGTAGGACACGACGATCGCGCTGACAGCTTGCTCGTGGGTGAACTTGCGGGCCAGGTAGGTGCGCCCGAGAACGAGGAGGAAGGCGATGAGCCCGCCGGTCACGTGGATGCCGTGGAAGCCGGTGGTGAGGTAGAACATCGTGCCGTAGGCCGAGTCAGGGATCGTGATGCCCTCGTGGATGAGCTCGGCGTACTCCAGCGCCTGGCCGCCGATGAAGATGGCGCCCATGACGTAGGTGAGGATGAACCACTCGCGCAGGCCCCACTTGCGGAAGTCGAGCAGCCCCCCGGAGCGCCCGACCTGGCCGCGCTCGGCGGCAAAGACGCCGAGCTGGCAGGTGAGCGACGACAGCACCAGGATCGTGGTGTTCGCCGAGGCGAAGGGGACGTTGAGGGCCTCGGTGTTCTCGGCCCACAGCTCGGGGCTGACCGCCCGGATCGTGAAGTACGACGCGAAGAGCGCCGCGAAGAACATGAGCTCGCTCGAGAGCCAGATGATGGTGCCCACCGCAACCATCGACGGTCGGTCGTGGTGCCCGTGGAGACGGGAAGCCGGGATGGTTGCAGTCGTTGCCACAGCAGCATTATGTCCTGCCCACTCGGCGCTGCCACCACCCACCCCGCAACGGGTGAGCGCGTACTGTCGAACCCGTGCCCGGACCGCTCTCGACCGCCGCGCTGACCGCCTCGGAGGCGCTCCCGCGACTGACCCCCGAGGCGTTCTGGACCCAGTGGTCGCTTGCCCCGCTCCCGCTCGTCATCACCGTCTGGGCCGGTGGCCTCTACCTGCTCGGCGTGGCCACGCTGCGTCGCCGCGGCGACCGCTGGCCGGTCGGTCGCACCGTCGCCTTCGTCGGCGTCGGGCTCGGGGCCTTCTACGTCGCCACCTCGTCGGGCCTGGCCGCCTACGACACCACGCTGCTGAGCGCGCACATGGTCCAGCACATGGTGCTGTCGATGGTGGTGCCGCTGTTCCTGGCCCTCGGCGCCCCGGTCACGCTCGCCCTGCGCACGCTGCCGGCCCGCCCTCGGCGGTGGCTGCTCGCCGTGTTGCACTCGCGGGTGGCCCGGGTGCTCTCGTTCCCGCCCCTGACGTTCGGGCTCTACATCATCTCGCCGTGGGCCCTCTACTACTCCGGCTGGTACCGCGCCTCGCTCGACTCGGTGTTCGTGCACGAGATGATGCACGTGCACCTCGTCGCCGTCGGCGCACTGTTCTTCTGGCCGCTCGTCGGCATCGACCCCCTGCCCGGGCGGGTGGGCTACCCGTTCCGGGTGCTGCTGACCGTGCTCACGCTGCCGTTCCACGCCTTCCTCGGCGTGACGATCATGGGCCAGACGACCCTGCTCGGCGGCGACTACTACCCGCGGCTCGCGCAGGGACCGATGGGCTCGTGGCTGCCGGACCCCTACGCCGACCAAGAGCTCGCCGGCGGCCTGCTGTGGGCCTCGGGCGACCTCATCGGGCTCAGCTTCTTCGCCGTCCTGTTCGTGCAGTGGGTCCGCTCGTCGATGGCCGAGGCCAAGCGCGAGGACCGGCGCCTCGACCTGGTCGAGGCGCGGGAGGCGCGAGAACGGGCCGCGGCGCGCGACGGGGTGTGACGTGGCTAGCATGAGCGCGTGGCCACCGCTTCGAACGCCCCGCGCCTGAAGGTGCTCGTCTACAGCGACGACTCCTCCGTCCGCCAGCAGGTGATCCTGGCGCTCGGACGCCGTCCGCACCCCGACCTGCCCGAGGTCGAGTACGTCGAGGTGGCCACCGAGCCGGTCGTCATCCAGAACATGGACGCCGGCGGCATCGCCCTGGCGATCCTCGACGGCGAGGCCGCGCCGGTGGGCGGCATGGGCATCGCCAAGCAGCTCAAGGACGAGATCTACCACTGCCCGCCGATCCTCGTGCTCACCGGACGCCCCCAGGACGCCTGGCTGGCCACGTGGTCGCGGGCCGAGGCGGCGGTGCCGCACCCGCTCGACCCGATCCAGCTGGCCGAGGCCGTGGTCGGGCTGCTGCGTCCGCGCGTGCCCGCCGGCGAGTAGGCGTGAGCGCGTGGCCTGAGGTCCTCTCCGCGCTGGTCGCAGGACACGACCTCAGCCAGGAGCAGTCCGCCTGGGCGATGGGCGAGATCCTCGCCGGCGAGGCGACGCCCGCCCAGATCGCCGGGTTCGCCGTCGCCCTGCGGGCCAAGGGCGAGACGGTCGCCGAGGTGACCGGTCTCGCCGACGCGATGTACGCCCGCCGGACGCCGATCAGCGTCGAGGGCCGCCTGCTCGACGTCGTCGGCACGGGTGCCGACCGCTCCAACTCGGTCAACATCTCGACGATGGCGGCCATCGTGGCCGCGGGCGCCGGCGTCACCGTGGTCAAGCACGGCAACCGGTCGGCGTCCTCGCTCGCCGGCAGCGCCGACGTGCTCGAGGCGCTCGGCATCCGCCTCGACCTGCCCGCCGAGCGGGTGGCCGAGGTCGCCGTCGAGGCGGGCATCACGTTCTGCTTCGCTGCCGCGTTCAACCCGGCCATGCGGCACACCGCCGTGCCGCGCCGCGAGCTCGGCATCGGCACGACGTTCAACTTCCTCGGTCCGCTCGCCAACCCGGTGCGCCCCGCCGCCCAGGCCATCGGCTGCGCCGACCCGCGCATGCTGGCCGTCATGGCGGGCGTCTTCGCGGCCCGCGGCTCCGACGCCTGGGTCTTCCGCGGCGACGACGGCCTCGACGAGCTGACCACGACCACGACGTCCACCGTCTACGTCACGACGGGTGGGGAGGTGGCCGAGCCGGTCACCGTCGACCCGGTCGCGCTCGGCCTCGCCCCGGCGACGACGGAGGACCTGCGTGGCGGCGACGCCGCCCACAACGCCGACGTCGTGCGTCGCATGCTGGCCGGAGAGACCGGGCCGGTCCGTGACGCGGTCGTGCTCAACGCCGGCGCTGCGCTCGCCGTCCACGCGGCCGACGGGCTGCCGGTCGACGAGTCGCTGGCCGCCGGCATCGCCCGCGCCAGCGAGGCCATCGACTCCGGGGGCGCGCAGGCCGCACTCGACCGGTGGGTCGCGGCCGCCTCGGCCTGACTCAGACCAGGTCGAGCACGAACTCGCGGCCGTTGGGCCGGAAGCCGACCTTGCCGTAGTAGGCGCCGACCATGTCCGGCGGCGAGATCACGTGCCGGAACCCGAGCCGGGCCCAGATGCCGCTGTCGCGCCACACGAACTCGCCGGGGGTGAAGTCGCGGAACCGCGGCGTCACGTAGTCGAGCCGCACCTGCGCGACGTCGCCGTCGGCGTCGATGAGGACGACGCCCACGGTCTCGTCGCCCTTGAGCACGAGGAACGCGTGGTCGCGCTCGACGACCGGCTGCCACGTCGAGCCCGGCTGGTAGCGCCGGATGTCGTCGCCGTGCACCGCGAGCAGGCGGTGGAGATAGGCGTCGTCGAGCCCGACCTCGATCACCTCGAAGGCCGTCTCGTCGTGCCGCGCGCGGAGCAGCGTGACCAGGAACCACACGTTGATCGCCGACAGCACCAGGTTCATGCCGACCATCGGCCACACCTCGACGAACGCGTTGAACGCCACGAGGATCACGCACGCCACCAGGTTGAGTGCGCGGAACCGCAGCACCCGGGTCTGGAGCAGCGAGAACACCAGCAGGGCGCTGCCGCCCCAGCCGAGGACGTCGAGCCAGGTCATCGGGGGAGCGTAGCCTCCGTCACATCTCCCACCCAGTCGGCGAGCGCGGCTCGGAGCTACCGCCAGGTCAGTCGAGGCCGAGCGAGAACGCCGACTCGAGGTCGTGGCGCGAGTAGGCGCGGAACGCGATGTGGGTCTCGGTCTCGCGGACGCCGGACACCTTGTTCAGCTTGTCGGCGACGACGGCGGCGACGTCGTCGTGGTGGCGGACGCGCACCATGGCGATGAGGTCGATCTGGCCGGTCACGGAGTAGACCTCGGTGACGCCGTCGATGGCCGCGATCGCCTCGGCGACCTCCGGGATCGCCTCGACCTCGGCCTTCACGAACACGATGGCGGTGATCATGGGGTCAGCGTAGTGCCGCTCACGCCGGTGCGAACGCGGCCGGCTCGGGCAGGTTGACGCGACGGAGCTCGCGGGTGGCGCCCGCGACCGGGCAGGTCCACTCGCCGTCGACGTGCACGAGCCGGACGGCGGGGGCCTCGAGCCACCTCAGCACGCGCTCGGTCTCCTCGGCGGTGGCGACCGGGGTGGGGCCGGGCGTGCCGGTGGGTGGGAGCACCGTCTCGGCGCCGGCGCGCAGCTCGGCCACGTAGGCGTGGGCGTCGGCGCCCGGGGGGATGACGCCGGCGGCCGCCAACCGCCCGAACCGGACGACGTGCACGGCCCAGCGACCGTCGTCGTCGCGCCGGGTGGCGACCAGCTCGGCGCAGTGGGTGAGCGAGGTGAGGCGCTGGGTGCGGGCGGCGGCGCGGACGAACGCGGCGAGCCGGTCGCGGTGCACGCCGGCCTCCTCGAAGCGCTCGTCGGCGGCGAGCGCGGCCATGCGCGCGTTGACGACGTCGACGACGTCGTCGGGGTTGCGCAGCAGCGTCTCGCGCAGCTGCCGGACGACGGCGGCGTAGGTGTGCTCGTCGACGCTGCCGTCGCAGGGCGACAGGCAGCGGCCCATCTCGGCGAGCACGCACGGGCTGCGCGAAGGACGGCGTCCGAACCGGTCGGTGCACTGACGCACGGGGAACGTGTCGTGGAGCGCGGCCAGGCACTTCTCGGCGGCCCCGCGCGAGCCGAACGGGCCGAGGTAGTCGGCGTCGTCGTCGAGCACCTTGGTGACCATAGACAGCCTCGGCCACGCCTCGCGGGTGAGCTTGACGAAGGTGGTCTTCTCCGGGAACTTCGAGCGCCGGTTGTAGGACGGCTTGTGCTGGGCGATCAGGCGCAGCTCGCGCACCTCGGCCTCGAGCGGGGTGGCGCACTCGACGGCGGTGACGGTGGCGGCCAGGCGCACCATCTCGCCCATGCGCGAGCGGGTCTCCGATGCGGTGAAGTAGGACTGCACCCGCTTGCGCACGTCGCGCGAGGTGCCGACGTAGAGCACCCGGTCGCGGTCGTCACGGAAGAGGTAGACACCCGGGCAGTGGGGGAGGCCGTCGGCGAGGTGACGCTTCTTGCGCTGAGCGGCAGTGACCCGCGACGAGAAGGTCTGCAGCTCCTCCAACGTCGAGACGCCCTGGGCGCCGACGCGCTCCATGAGCCCGTGCAGCACGTCGACCGTGGCGCGGGCGTCGCTCAGCGCGCGGTGGTTGGGCTTGGTGGTCGAGCGGAACGCCTTGGCGAGCGAGGACAGCTTGCAGTTGGGGGCGTCGTCGCGGGTGATCACGCGGCGGGCCAGCACCGCGGTGTCGACGACCTCGAAGCCCGGCCACGGTCGTTGCTGCTGCTCGGCGAAGTGCTGGAGGAACCCGACGTCGAAGGGCGCGTTGTGGGCCACGAGCACGCACCCCTGTGCGAACTCGAGGAACGCCGGCAGCACCGACTCGATGGGTGGGGCGCCGGCCACCATCGAGTTGCTGATGCCGGTGAGGACGGCGATGAACGCCGGGATCTCGGTGTGCGGGTTGACCAGCGTCTGGAACTCGCCGAGCACCTCGCCGCCGCGCACCTTGACCGCGCCGACCTCGGTGATCATCGAGCCGGCCGCCGCCGACCCACCGGTGGTCTCGAGGTCGACCACGCAGAACGTGATGTCGGCCAGCGGCCGGCCGATCTCGTCGAAGCTGCGCTGGGCCTCCCACTGTGTGCCGCCGCTCGCACCGACACGCGACGGCGTGCGGGCGGCGGTGCTCATGCCTCCGGACGCTAGACGGCGCCACCGACACAACCGGGGACGACACTCGGGGCGTGCCCGTGGAGGCGGCCGAACCGGTTGTGTCGGTGGTGGCTGTCACCGTCGTGGACATGACGACACGGATCGACTGCGACTCCTGCGTGGTGCGCGGGCTGGCCTGCCACGACTGCGTGGTCACGGTGCTGCTCGGGCCGCCTCCCGAGCTCGAGGCGCTCACCATCGACGACGACGACCGCCTGGCGCTCGACGTCCTGGCCGGCAGCGGACTGGTGCCGCCCCTGCGACTGGTCGAGCCGGTCACCGGTCCCGAGGTCGAGTCGGCGTGAACCCCGACCGGGCTCGTCCGTCGGTCGGGGAGCGCATCCACGAGACGGACGGGGCCTGTGGGACACGCCACGCCGCGATTCGGACGAAGGTTTGGCGGCATTTCCGACCGCCCATTACGGTGGCCTCTGGCGTACGTGGCCCTGGGTCCATCCGGTCCCTCGCGCACGCCGCGCTGAGTCTCCCGTCGTCCGCGGCGGGGGAGCCGGGGAACCAATCTTTCTGGGGTGAATCACCCGCGAGACGCCGCCACAGCACCGTGGCAGCAGGAGCGGGGGTAGGGCGAGTCGTGCCCGAGTCCGTCAGCTCACCCGGTAGGCGTACGACACGCAAAGGAACCGCCCCGCTGTGATCAGCCCCCGGACGCGCATCGCCTCCGTGGTCTCAGGAGTCGCGCTCGTCGCGTCCCTGGGACTCGTGTCCAGCTCCCCGGCCCACGCCGAGCCCGACATCGACGACGTCCAGGCCCGGGTCGACAAGCTCTACCACGAGGCCGAGCAGGCCTCCGAGCGCTACAACGACACCAAGATCGAGCTCGACGGTCTCCGCGACGACCTCGGCTCGCTCAAGGCCGACGAGAAGCGTGCCGAGGCCGCGCTCGACTCCGTCCGCGCCGACGCCCGGCAGAGCATCCGCCGCTCCTACACCCGCAGCGACCTCAGCGTCGTCAGCCGGATCATCACCGACGGCGACCCGTCGGCGCTGCTCTCGGAGATGTCGGCCCTCAGCTCCTACCGCCAGGTGCAGGACGGCGTCTTCGACGACTACGCCACCGGCCTGGAGGCGCTCGACATCCGTCGCGAGGCCACCCAGCAGCGCGTCGACCGGCTGGCCGACCTCGAGGCCAAGCTGGGCGAGGAGAAGGAGACCGTCGAGGGCAAGCTCGCCGAGTCGAAGGAGCTGCTCGGTGAGCTCAAGGAGGAGGAGCGGCGCGAGCTGCTCTCGCGCGGCAGCACCCGCATCCCCTCCGACGTGCCGGCCTCCGGTCGCGCCGCCGCCGCCGTGCAGTACGCCATGGCGCAGGTCGGCGACGCCTACGTCTGGGGCGCGGCCGGGCCCGACGCCTTCGACTGCTCCGGCTTCACCATGATGGCGTGGGCCCAGGCCGGCGTCGGCCTGCCGCACTCGTCGAGCATGCAGTACAACACCGGCACGCGCGTCGCGGCCTCCGACCTGCAGCCCGGCGACCTCGTCTTCTACTACAGCCCGATCAGCCACGTCGGCATGTACATCGGCAACGGCATGATCGTGCACGCGGCCAACCCGAGCTCCGGCGTCCGCGTGTCGCCGCTCTACGAGATGCCCTACGTGGGCGCGGTCCGCCCGGGCTGACGGATGACCCGCTGACCGACCAGACCGATCGCACGAGGACCGGCCGCTCCCGATGGTGGGTGGCCGGTCCTTCGTCCGTCCTGGTGCTCGTCGCCGCCCTCCTGGCCTGGACGTTCCTCACCCCTGACGACGACGCCGACGAGCCCTACGTCGCACAGGTGCCGAGCGCCACGTCGTCGGCGCTCGACGCCGGTGGGGCCGCCCAGGCCCTGCAAGGCCTGGTCACTGCGTTGAACGACGGCGACCGCGCCGCTGCCGCGGCGCTCGCCGCGCCTGACGACAGCGCGACCTCCACGCGCCTGGCCGAGCTCGCCGACACCGCCGCGGCGGCTCGCATCGGTGACCTGTCGATGCGCTACATCACCGAGGCCGGCGGTCGCGCGGCCGACGGCACCTGGGCCGCCGAGGTCGACGTCGCCTGGGCCTACGAGGGCTTCGACGACGAGCCCACCGCGACCGGCGTCCAGGTGCGGTTCCGAGATGACGGCGACGGCGTCCGGGTCGCCGGTATCGGTGGCGGGAGCCTGCGCACGCCGGTGTGGATGTCCGGCCCCATGCAGGTCCGCCGCACCGACGACCTGCTGGTCGTCGCCGCCGCCGGCCTCGACCTCGACTCCTACGTGCAGACGGCTCGCCGCGCGCTGCCCGTCGTCGAGCGGGTGCTCACGGCCTGGACGCCGCGCCTGGTCGTCGAGGTGCCCGCCGACCGGGCGGCCTTGGAGTCCGCGCTCGGCAGCGAGTCCGGCTACTACGCCCAGATCGCCGCGGTCACCGGGTCCGGCGGTCTCGTCGGCCCCGACGCGCCCAACCACGTGTTCGTCAACCCCGAGGTCTTCGACGGCCTGGGCCGGGCCGGGCAGGACGTCGTCCTCGCCCATGAGAGCACGCACGTCGCCACCGACGCACCGGCGAGCCAGGCACCGACCTGGCTCGTCGAGGGCTTCGCCGACTACGTCGCCCTGCGCGACACGCGGCTACCCCTGACGCGCACGGCGAAGCAGGTCGCCCAGCAGGTGCGCACCGACGGCGTCCCCGACGCGCTGCCGACGCCGGCCGAGTTCGACACCCGCGGCCCGCACCTGGGCGCCGTCTACGAGTCGGCGTGGTTGATCTGCGAGACCCTCGCCGCGGCGGCCGACGACGCCGTTCTGGTGGCGTTCTACGACGCGGTCAGTGCCGGCGCCGACGTCGCCGCCGAGCTGCGCGCCGGCTTGGGCTGGACCGAGGCCGACCTCGTGCGCGCCTGGCAGGACCGGTTGCGCGACCTCCCCGGGGCGGCATGACCCCCGGCCCGACCGAGCGGCGCGTCGCGCTCTGGACGACGGGGGTCGGGCTCGTCGTCACGATCGTCGGCGCGGCGGTGCTGGTGCCGTGGGACGCCGTCCCCGGCGGTCCGCTCACGCCGGCGCCGGTCTCGTCGGTTCTCTCGCCCGAGGAGGTCGCGCGCGCGGAGGAGTTCTCGCGGTGGGCGCGCACCTGGAGCTGGTCGTCGCTGGCGTTGTCGCTCGCCGTCGCCTGCTGGTTCGGATTTTCCGCGCGCGGACGCCGACTGGTCGAGCGGGTCCCGGGGCCGTGGTGGGTGCAGGTGCCGCTCGTGGTCGCCGTGCTCGCGTTGCTCGGCCGTCTCGTCACGTTCCCGTGTGCGGTCGCGTTGCAGCGGCTGCGCCTCGACGTCGGCCTGAGCCGCCAGGAGTGGCTCGCCTTCACCCGCGACGTGCTCACCTCGCAGGTCGTCATGATCGTGACGACGTCGATCGCGGTGCTCGTGCTCGTCGCCTGCGCCCGCCGGTGGCCGCGCGCCTGGCCGGCCGTCACCGGCACCCTGTTGGCCGGGTTCGTGCTCGCCGGCTCGTTCGTCTACCCGCTGGTCGTCGAGCCGGCCTTCAACGACTTTGCCTCGCTGCCCGACGGCGACCTCCGCACCCAGGTGCTCCGTCTCGCCGACGAGCAGGGGGTCGAGGTCGACGACGTGCTCGTCGCCGACGCCTCGCGCCGCACCACCACGCTCAACGCCTACGTCTCGGGCCTCGGCAGCACCCGCCGCGTCGTCGTCTACGACACCCTCGTCGACGGCGTGGGGGAGCGCGAGACCCTCGCCGTGATCGCCCATGAGCTGGCCCACGCGCGTCACCGCGACGTGCTCATCGGCACGCTGCTGGGCGCGGCCGGCTGCCTCGTGGGCGTCGGCCTGCTCGCGCTCCTCCTGGGAGCCCTCCGCGAGCGCGGCGTGGACGCCGTCCCGGGCCGTGCCGAGGTGGTGCCGCTCCTGCTCGCCCTGGCCGCTTGGGCGAGCCTGGCGACCAGCCCGGTCGTCAACGGGGTCAGCCGACAGCTCGAGGCCCGCGCCGACGTCGACGCCGTCCGGACGACCGGCGACCCCGAGTCGTTCATCTCGCTGCAGCGCGAGCTCGCCGTGCGGTCGCTGGCCGACCCGTCTCCGCCGTGGCTGGCGAGGGTCTGGTTCAGCAGTCACCCGGGGTTGCTCGAGCGGGTAGCTATCGCCGAGCGGGTCGGGGCCGAGTAGCTGATCTCAGCAGGTGCCGTTACCCGTGGCGCTGGCGACCTCGTCGCAGGCCGTGTCGAACAGTCCAATCACGTTCTCGCCGAGGAGGAACACCACGGCCACGAGGACGGCGGCGATGCCGGCGATCATCAGCCCGTACTCGACGGCCGACGCGCCGCGTTCCGGAGGAGCCATTCGTCTACTCACAGGTCTTGCCCTGGCTCTCGACACAGTCACCCGTGCCGTCGAACGCGTCGTTGATCTGGCCACCGAGGAAGAAGACGATCACCACGATCAAGGCGGCGACGCCGGCGATCAGCAGACCGTACTCGACGGCGCTCGCGCCGCGGTGGTTCATCCGGGCGAGGCGGGCGTCGAGCAGGACTCGAGCGAGGTGTGACATGGCGGGCTTCCCTGAGTCTGGACGGACGATCGCCCGAGGGGACTCGGGGGGCTCGGCGACCTTCCGACGATCGTGCCTACTAAGGGCTGCCGAACCATCAGGAGATCGTCCGGATGGGTCTAGTCATTAGTGACTAGACCCGAGGCGGCCAAGGGCGCCCGAGACGGCGATCGCCAATTGTTTGAGCGGGGACTGTGGGCGGAGACCCATCACCACCACGGAGTTCGTTCGTTCCTGACAGCAGAAGGCCCCGCCGCTCATCGAGCGACGGGGCCTGCTGTTGGTGCGAGTGGGTCAGCCGCCCGCGGGGGCCGCGCCCTTGTTCTTGATGGTGTCGCTGGTGCCCTGGAAGGCCTGCTGGATCTGGCCGCCGAGGGTGAAGACGATGAGGACGATGATGGCGGCGATGCCGGCGACGAGGAGGCCGTACTCGACGGCGGAGGCGCCGCGCTCCTCCATCTTGGCGAGGCGGGCGTTGAGCATGATCTTGGCGGTGAGCAGCATGGTGACTCCAGGTTGGTGTGGTGGGGGGGTGGAACCGGTGTTCCTCGCCGGCGCCGTGGACTGGGCCTCGGCGCTGGGCGTGAGGTCCTTTCGCGGTTCCTCACTGATGACAATTCTGCTTCACCTCGGAGCTGGCGGCATCGGGTGTGTGTTCAGGCTGGAGTAGTCCGTTGTGACTATCAGGTGACGCCGGGCGTGCAAGCTCAATCAGAAGTCAAAGGCCCCGGCGCTCCTACGGAGCGACGGGGCCTTTACGTACGGGTTGAGGCGTTAGATCACGGGGTGGTGCTACCGCTACCGGCGCCCTTGTTGCCGATAGTCGTGCTGGTGCCCTGGAAGGCGTCGCGGATCTGGCCGCCGAGGGTGAAGACGATGAGGACGATGACGGCGGCGATGCCGGCGACGAGAAGGCCGTACTCGACGGCGGAGGCGCCGCGCTCCTCCATCTTGGCGAGGCGGGCGTTGAGCATGATCTTGGCGGTGAGCAGCATGGTGACTCCAGGTTGGTGTGGTGGGGGGGGGAACCGGTGTTCCTCGCCGGCGCCGTGGACTGGCCCTTGGCGCTGGTGTGAGGACTTCTCGGTTCCTCACTGATGACAATCCTGCCCGTTTCACGAGCCGGTGCCATCGGGCGTGCGTCCAAGCTGCGGTAGTCAATAGTGACTACCGTGAGGCTGCTGCTGGCGCCCACGATCGGTCCCCCGCGGAAGCGGACGCCCTACCTCTCGGTGGGCTGGATGCTGGAGAGCAGGCCGATCCGCATGGCGGTGACGAGCGCCTGGGCGCGGTTGGCGGCGCCGAGCTTCTGGTAGATGCGCGCGATGTGTGACTTGGCGGTCGACTCACTGAGATAGAGCCGCTCGCCGATGGCCGCGGCACCGAGACCGTCGGCGAGAAGCAGCAGGACGTCGTGCTCGCGGTCGGTCAGCGCGGTGGACTCGCCGGAGGCGCGGCGCATCATCGCGCCCACGAGTCCGGCACACACGAAGGCGCGGGGCGAGACGTGGGCGTGCCGTGCTGCCTTCACCACCTCGGACGACGGCGCGTCCTTGCCGACGAAGCCAGATGCGCCGGCTTGCATGGCCGCGAAGATCTGGTCGTCGCCGGAGTGCATGGTGAGCACGATCAGTCCGGTGTCGTTGCTGGTCTTGCGGATCGTGCGAACGATGTCGAGACCGGTGCCGTCCTGCAGCTGCAGGTCGGCGACGACGACGTCGGGCTTGAGCTCCTCGTAGGCCTTGATGGCCTCGGTCACCGAGCCGGCAGTGCCGACGACGTCCATGTCGTCCTCGAGGTCGATCACCGCGCCGAGCCCGCTGCGAATCAGCTCGTGGTCGTCGACGAGCAGGAGGCGGATCGGCTGGTCACTCATGAGACAACTCTTTCAGGGGCCGGACCGAACGGGAAGAGGCGCGCGCACATCATCGCCCGGCGCCGAGCCGGACGGCGACCATCAGACCACCCCCCGGGTTGTCGTCGATCGACAGGTCGGCGCCGACGAGCCGGGCCCTCTCGCGCATGATCTTGAGCCCGTGGGAGTCGCTGCGCGCCTTCTGCAGACCGCGGCCGTCGTCGGCGATCGTGATCAGCGCAGCGGGTGCCTTGACCTGACAGTTCACCTCGATGGTCGAGCACTGCGCGTGCTTGATGGCGTTGTTCATCGCCTCCTGCGTGATGCGGAACAGCTCGGCCTCCACCTCGGGACGCAGCCGGGTGGAGTGCTCGTCGAGGGTGACCTGGATGGGGATGCCTGACGACTCGCTGAGGTGTCGTGAGACCGTGCTGATGGCGGCGCCGAGGCTCTCGGACTCGCCGATGCTGGTGCGCAACGTGAGCACCGACTGGCGCACCTCGGCGACGATCTTGGTGATCCGCTCGCGCAACATGGCGAACGCCTTGGCCTGCTTCTCGTCGGCGGGGCGTGCCGCGAGCGCGTCGACGAGGTAGCCGAGAGACGCGATGTCTTGGGCGACACCGTCGTGCATCTCGCGTGCGAGGCGCTTGCGAACGTCGGCCGAGGCCGAGTCGCGGAAGTCGGAGAACAGCAGGGCGGTGTCGAGCTGCACCGACTTGGCGCGCAGCGTCTGCGGGAGGGCCAGGATCGAGCGCTCGATCTCGGTGACGTCGAGCTCGGCGTCGGGGGACAGACGGCCGGCCACGACGACGGAGTCGCCCATGGGAAAGGCAAACGCATGGTCATGGACCATCGGCTCGGAGCGGGCCCACGACTCGACGGCGAGCTCCTCGGAGTTGCCGAGGTCGACGTCGCCCCGGCTGACCAAGGGCACCAGCACCTCGCCCCGCGGTACGTAGACCGCGAGCCCGGTGGTGGGCAGGCTGTCACGCACGTCGCTCACGACCGCGCCGGCGAGTGACGTGACGTCGAGGCCGGAGCTGAGGTCGTCGGACAGGTCGAGCAGCTGTCGGATGAGACGCTGGGCGTCCAGGTAAGGCGCGAGCTCATCGACCTCGAGGTGCAGGTTGACGTGCAGGAAGCTGCCGATCATCCCGAGCCCGAGTCCGGCCATCGTCCAGGTGAAGATGGCCAGGCTCTGCTCGGCGGTGAGGTGGCCTTGGAACAGCAAGGCGAGACTGACGACCGCCACGAGCTCGGCACTGATCGCCAACAGCGTTCCCAGCAACCCGCGTGCCAGTGCGGAGAGGAACGGGGGAACAGCCAACGCCAGCAGGACGGTGAGCGAGGGATCGAGCGTCAACCCGCACACCACGCCCGTCATGGCGGCCTCGAAGGGCGGGGTGGCGATAGCCAGCCGCGGTCGACGCTCGAGGACTGTCGCGACCAGCCAGACGCCAGTGACTCCGGCCAGTGCCAGGAGCGTGACCCGGCTCGGGTCGTAGATCACCGGCACGCACAGTGCGACCAGGGCGAAGAGCCGCGTGGCCGCGGTGATCTGATGGGTCCGTCGGATGGGCGCCATCCAGCTCACGTCCCGCCGATGTTGTCCATGATCTGGATCGCGGCGGGGCCCATCACCGCCACGAAGAGGCACGGCAGGATGCAGAAGATCAGCGGGATGGTGATCTTGACCGGCACCTGCTGCGCCTTCTCCTCGGCGCGCTGGCGACGCTTGACCCGCATCTCGCCGGACTGGACCCGCAGTACCTGGCCGATGGGGATGCCGAACGCGTCGGCCTGGACCATCGCGCCCACGAAACCCTTGAGGTCGGGCACCGTCGTGCGGTCGGCCATCCCGCGCAGGGCGTCGGAGCGGGCCTGCCCGATCTGCATCTCGGCCAGCATGCGGGTGAACTCCTCCGACAACGGTCCCTCGGTGTTGCGGGCCACCTGCTGGCAGGCGGCGTCGAAGCCGAGTCCGGACTCGACGGAGATGGTGAGAAGGTCGATGGCATCGGGCAGTTCTCTGGCGAGCTGCTCACGTCGGTTGTAGGCCGTTTGGTACAGGTAGAAGTCGGGTCCGAAGAAGCCAAGGATGAGGCCGCCCACGGTCATCAACACGAGGATCGGCGCGCCTGCCCCCGTGAGCAGCGCCAGGGCGCAGCCGATGAACAACCCGACGATGGCACCGAGGACCTTGACCGAGACGACCCGGTCCGGGCTCCAGTCCCGAGGGTTGCCGGCGTAGTCGAGCTTGCGCTGGATTCGGTTCGCGGAATCAGCGCCCGAGATCCGCCTGCCCAGCATCAGCAGGCGTTGCTGGAGCGGCTTCAGCACCCGCTCCTCGAAGGGACGCTCGACGTCGTCCCGCAGCTCCGCGGGTGCGGCGTTCATGGCTTCGAGGTAGGCCAGCGACCGATTGACTCCGTCGCGTGATTCGGAACCGGCGAAGGCCATCGAGACCAGCCCGATCGCGAAGAGGACCAGCACGAAGCCGAGGACGAGAAGCAGCACCATGTCAGACCTCCACCTTGACGAGCTTGCTCATCCAGAAGATGCCGACCGCCAGCCACAAGCCCGCGCCCACGATCATGATGATGCCGCGGATGTCGGTGAACAGCACCGAGACGTAGTCGCCGTTGCTCATGAGCAGGTAGACGAGGAAGACCGGGGGCAGCGCACCCAGCACGATCGCGGACAGCTTGCCTTCGGCGGCGAGTGCCGCAACCTGGCGACGCATGTACTCCCGCTCGCGCATCGTGCCGGCGACGGTGTCGAGCAGCTCCGCCAGATTCCCGCCGACCTGGCGCTGGATGCGGATCGCCATGACGACCCAGCGGAAGTCGCGGCTGTCGAACCGCTCGGCAACGCCGTCGAGTGCCACCTCGAGCGGCACGCCGATGCGCGTTTCGACGAGGACGCGGCGGAAGGCGGAGGCGATGGGCTCGGCGCCCTCGCGGACGATCGTGTCGACCGACTGCAGCAGAGACAGGCCGGCCGACAGGGAGCCGGACATCAGCTGCAGGGTCTCGGGCAGCGCGGAGTCGAATGCCTTGCGGCGCCGCGAGGCGCGGAAGCCCAGGTAGACCCACGGCCCGACCACGCCCAGCACCATGAAGATCAGCCCCACCACGACGTTTCCGCCGCCGAGCAGCAGGCCGACGACAGCGATGGCCACGAACGCACCGGCGTGCACGAGCAGCCACTCCGACGACTTGAGCTCGCTGCCGGCGGCTTCGAGCCGTTGGGTGATCTTGGCGTCGAAGCCCTGGTTGCGCTCGAGGACGCCGGCGATCGCGTCGCTCGCCTGCTTGGTCAGGGCCGGCTCCGGCGCCTTCTCGGCAACGTGCTGAGGCCCGTTGAAGGTGGCGGCGGTGTAGGACGTGACCCGTTCCTCGGCGCTCATCTGGACCGGTTTGGCCGGCACGAGCATCACGAAGGCGAGCACGAGACCGAGCCCGAACACGATCACGCCGGCGTAGATCAGCCAGCTCGGCGAGGTGGAGGAGACCGACGGGGGAGCGGTCTGCGGGATCGCCTCGAGACTCGACGAGGTGGGCGCATCACCCGTGCTGGTCAGCGTGGTGGCCGCGACGACGTCGCCCACGGACGACGGCAACGTGACCTGCACCGACACCTGACCGGTGGCGACGTCGGCCGGGACGGCGATGCTCACGCCGACCTGGCGGGCCAGCACCGCGGCCTCGGCGGTGAACGTCGCCGTGAGGGAGGCGCTGTCGGAGGAGATGACCTCGCCGCTGGTGCCGGCGATCGTCGTCAGCGACTCGCGGGCGCCGGCTCCCCGTTCGAGGGAGACGACGTCGACGACGACGCCGTCGGAGGCCTCGATGGCGTCGGTCACGTCGTCGAGCGAGGTGGTCTTGCCGGTGTCGGCGCCGTCGGAGAGCACCAGCACGGACCGCTGTCCCTCGTCGCCGGTGAGGGCGACGGCGTCGATCACGCCGTCGTAGAGGAGCGTGCGGCGGCTGAGCTCGAGCTGGTCGACGATCGCCACGGCCTGGTCGCGGTCGGTGGTCGGGTCGAGCTCGACCTCGACGTCGCCGTCGAAGCTGACGATGCCGACGGCGACGTCGGCGGGGACCTCGGCCAGGAAGCTGCGGGCGGCGGACTTGGCGGCGTCGAACCGCTCGCCGCGCATCGAGTTGCTGGTGTCGATGGCGAGCACGGTGGTGCGCTGCACGCGGCTCGTGCCGTCGGCGATGCGGGCCGCGGTGGCGTCGTAGGCCTGTCCGTCGACCGAGACCGAGACGCTGGCGAGGTCGACCTCGGCGTCGGGCGGGACGTCGACCGAGACCTCGAGGCCGGTGTCGGTGCGCTCGACGTTCACGATCGAGCCGTCGGCCGCGCTGGCCCCGGACGCCGTGGCGGCGACCAGGAACGCCGCGGCGGCCACGGTGGCGAGGAACCGGGAGGCGGTGCGGGAGGCGGTGCGGGGGGACACCTGGATCACGCTCCTACGCGGAAGATCATCGGATCGACGGTGACGTTGGCGTGCGCCATCTTCTCCAGGAACTTCGGCCGCAGCCCCATCGACCGCAGCCGGCCCAGCGCTCGGCCCTCGGCGTCGAACCCGGCGGAGTTGTCGTAGAGGAAGACGTCCTGCAGCGTGATGACGTCGCCCTCCATGCGCTCGACCTCGGTGATGTGGGTGATGCGGCGCGAGCCGTCCTTGAAGCGCGTCTGGTGCACGATCAGGTCGACCGCGGAGGCGACCTGCTCGCGGATGGCCCGGATCGGCAGGTCCATGCCGGCCATGAGCACCAGCGTCTCCATGCGGGCCAGCGTGTCGCGCGGGCCGTTGGAGTGCAGGGTGGTGATCGAGCCGTCGTGGCCGGTGTTCATCGCCTGCAGCATGTCGAGCGCCGAGGCGTCGCGGACCTCGCCGACGACGATGCGGTCGGGCCGCATGCGTAGGCTGTTCTTGACCAGGTCGCGGATGGTGACCGCGCCCTTGCCCTCGATGTTGGCCGGGCGCGACTCGAGCCGGACGACGTGGTCCTGCTTGAGCTGCAGCTCGGCGGCGTCCTCGATGGTGACGATGCGCTCGTCGGCCGGGATGAACGACGACAGCACGTTGAGCGTGGTCGTCTTGCCGGCGCCGGTGCTGCCGGAGACGATGATGTTGAGCCGGCCGCGCACGCAGGCGTCGAGGAAGTCGGCGGTCGCGGGGCTCAGCGAGCCGAAGCTGATCAGGTCGTCCACCGTGAGCGGGTCGGTGGCGAACTTGCGGATGGTGAGCGACGAGCCGTCGACGGCGAGCGGTGGGACGACGGCGTTGACGCGGCTGCCGTCGGGGAGGCGGGCGTCGACCATCGGGCTGGACTCGTCGACCCGGCGACCGATCCGGCTCACGATCTTGTCGATGATGCGACGCAGGTGGGGCTCGTCGGTGAAGGTCGCGTCGGCCTTGATCAGCCGCCCCTTCTTCTCCAGGTAGATGCTGGCGTGGCCGTTGACCATGACCTCGGAGACGTCCTCGTCGCGCAGGAACGGCTCGATCGGGCCGTAGCCGAGGATGTCGTCGCTGATCTCCTGCGTGAGCCGGGCCCGGTCGCTGGTGCTCAGCGGACGGTCCTGGCCGCCGAGCACGTCGGCGAGGACGCCGCGCACGCGCTGGTCGAGCTCGGTGGCGTCCATGTCGGCGTCGTAGAGGTGCGGGCCCATCTGCTTGAGCAGCTCGACGTGCACGCTGGCCTTGAGCTCGTCGAGCCGGTCGGTCTGGCCCGACGCGAGCGTCTTGCGCTGCGGCTCGGCCCGCGCGGTCGAGGCGGCCCTCGCCTTGGCGAGGGTCGTCGACGCCGTGCCGTTCGCCGTCGTGGTGGCCGGGGCCGGCGGGGACGGCGGGGTCACGGGGGTCGCGGCGTGGGCACCGGGTGCGCGGGCCGGGCGCGGAGCCGGCACGGGCTCGACCACCACCGGCGCGACCGAGGTCTCGGCCGTGACCTGCGGGTCGATCGCCGTGGTCGTCGTCTCGTCGGGGGCGGGCGGCGCCTCGGTGGCTCGCGCGGCCTCGGCCGCACGACGGGCTGCGGCGAGCCGGTCGGACAGGGCGCTCATGACGCGAATCCCTTCTTGCGTCGGAAGATGCTGCCCGAACGCTTGTCGTCACCGAGGGCGGACGCCGCGGGCTCGGCTCCGGTGATCGGGGTCGGGGGCGCGACCGGCGCGCCGGTCAGGGCAGCCGCGAGGGCACGGATGGCCTCGCTCGAGGGGTGGCGGGGGTCGCCGACGACGATCGGGGTGCCGGCGTTGGTGGCGGCGGCGATGTCGATGGACGTCGCGACCTGGGCGCTGACGGGCATGCCGAGGATCGACTCGACCTTGTCGGCGCCGATGCCGACGGCGTCGTCAGCCCGGTTGAGGAGCAGGTGGCGGTGACCGCTGGCGATGTCGAGCATCTCCAGCGTCTCGAGGGCGACCTTGACGTTCTTCAGCGTCGGCACGTCGAGCGTGGCGACGATGACGCACTCGTCGGTCTCGTCGAGCGCGGTGAGCACCTGGTCGTCGAAGCTCGGCGAGGTGTCGACGACCACGAAGTCGAAGCCCTCGCGCAGCGTGCGCAGGATGCGCAGCACCAGGGCCGGCGTCACCCGCTCGCGGACGTCGGGGTGCGGCGGCGCGGCGAGCACCATGAGGGAGTCCTGGTGCCGGGTCAGGAGGCCGTCGAGCAGGGCCATGTCGAGGCTCTCCTCGGAGCCGACGGCCTGCTCGATCGAGTGGGTGGGGAACAGCTGCATGGTGATCGCGACGTCGCCGAAGGCGAGGTCGAGGTCGACCAGGCACACCTTGCGGGCGCCGCCCTCGGTGAGCGCGAGCGCGAGGTTGACCGCCATCGTGGTCTTGCCCACCCCGCCCTTGGGCGAGAACACGGTGATGACGCGCCCGAGCTGCACGGCGCCGCCCGGTCCGCGCAGGGCCTGGAAGAGCTGGTGGGCCTGGCGGATCGCCGTCCCGATGGCGGCGACGTCGTCGCTCTGGACGACGTCGCGTGCCCCGGCCTTCATCGCGCGGGTGAGCAGGCTGGTGTCGAGCGCGTCGGCCACCAGGACGACGCTCACGGTCGGCCTGGCGATGCGCAGCTCGTCGCACGCCGCCAGCGCGGCGTCGACGGACAGGGACGGCCCGAGCACCACGACGTACTCGTCGGGGTGCTGGTCGAGCCACGCGAGCATCCGGTCGGGCGCGTTGACCCCGTGGGCGCCCGCCGGCATCGCCGCGAGCAGCGTGGCGACCGTGGTGGGGTCGGGTTCGACGAGGACGGGCATGACTCAGCCGTTCACCTCGTCGGAGGTGCCCCCGATGCCCTGCTCGAACGCCTTCATGAACTCGGTGCACGCCTTGGTGTTCTTGACGTCGCTCTCCTCGTTGCGCAGGGCGAAGGTCAGCGGGCGCTGCCCCTGGTCGCCGGCCGCGGCCGTCTGGAACCCGATCAGGGTCGAGGCCTGCTGGGAGTCGACCGCCACCGTCAGCAGCGTGACCGGCACGGTGTCGACCTCGCCGGTCGCGTCGTCGGGCGTGGGGGTCTGGTCGACCGACTGCGAGCCCACGCCGAGCACCAGGAGGTCCTCCTCGATGACGCAGGCGGGCAGGACGGCGACCGCGTTGCTCGGCAGGTTGGTCTGCTCGGCCACCGGCGTGAAGTACACCGCGACGTGGGAGCCCGGCTTGGTGAACGAGCCGACCCGCCCGGCGTCGGTGAGCTCGAGGGTGATGGCGGTCTTGCCCTTCGGCAGCGGCAGCGTGGCCGCGCCCTCGATCTCGTCGATGGTGCCGAACTTCTGGGTCAGCAGCTGCTCACCCGGGTAGATCGTGGTCAGGGCGATGGAGTCGGCGAAGGCGTCGCCGTCGTTGGTCGAGCCCTCGAGCACCTGGTCGCTGGGCACCGGCAGGCTGAGGAGCTTGCCGGCGTCGGCGGCGTCGGCGGCCGACTCGCCCGGCAGGATCGCCTGCTGGGCCACGAGCACCTGCTCGGTCTGCACCTTGGCGGCGGCGCGGTCCTCGGCGTCCTGGGCGTAGACGAACACCAGCCCGGCGCCGAGCGCGGCGACCACGACCGCCACGACCAGCAACAACTTCCGTCGGTCCATCGAGGACCCCTCCCTAGTAGACGCGCGCGCGACCCCCCAGACACGTGCACGTCAGCCGTCCCGTCGTCTCACCTTAGGGACTCCGGCAGGGCTGGGAAGGTCAATGACCCAAAGTTGTCCGGTCGGAGACCCGGGTGGTCCAGATGGGCCATTGACCAATCTGGTACCCGTTCGGGGGTCTGCTAGGTCACCCCTTCGGTGCGCGCCACGGGGTGCGCCCGGCCTGCGGTCAGAGGTAGAGGTCGGCGACGTCGTCCTTGTGCTGGCGCATCAGCACCTGGCGGCGCAGCTTGAGGCTGGGCGTCAGGTGGCCGTCCTCCTCGGTCCACTCGGTGGCCAGCACCCGGAACCTGCGGATCGACTCGGCCTTCGAGACCCCGCTGTTGGCGTCGTCGACGGCGGCCTGGATCTCGGCGAGCAGGTCGGGGTCGCCCGCCAGGTCGGACGGCGTGGTGCCGCGTCCGCCGCGCCCCGCCTTGCCGTGGGCCGCGGCCCAGGCCGGCAGGGCCTCGGCGTCGAGCGTCACGAGCGCGGCGATGAACGGCTCGCGGTCGCCGACGACGAGGGCCTGCCCGACCAGCGGGTGCGCGCGCAGGCGGTCCTCGAGCACGGTCGGGGCGACGTTCTTGCCGCCGGCCGTGACCAGGATCTCCTTCTTGCGCCCGGTGACGCGGACGAAGCCCTCGTCGTCGACCTCCCCGACGTCGCCGGTGTGGAACCAGCCGTCGGGCTCGAGCACCTCCGCCGTCGCCTCCTCGTCGCGCCAGTAGCCGGTGAAGACCTGCCCGCCCCGCACCAGCAGCTCGCCGTCGTCGGCCACCCGGACGGCGACGCCGGGCAGGGGCCGCCCGACGGTGCCGATGCGGACGGCGTCGGGCAGGTTGGCCGTGACCGCCGCGCTGGTCTCGGTGAGTCCGTAGCCCTCGAGCACCTCGACGCCGATGCCGCGGTAGAAGTGGCCGAGCCGCTCGCCCAGCGGGGCCCCGCCGCAGACCGCGTAGCGGCACCGGCCGCCCAGCGTGTCGCGCAACCCGCGGTAGACGAGCCGCTCGAAGGCGGTGTGCCGGGCGCGGACGGCGATCGAGGCGTGGCCCTTCGGGCCGTCGAGCCCGCGCGACCAGGCGATCGCGGTGGCGGCCGCGCGGTCGAAGCCAGCGCCCTTGCCGTCGGCGGTGGCGCGCTGGCTGGCGGTGGTGAAGATCTTCTCGAACACCCGCGGGACGGCGAGCACGAAGGTGGGGCGGAACTCCTGCAGGCGGGGGAGCAGGTCGCGCACGTCGTGGCTGTGACCGAGGCGGACGCGCGCCCGCACGCTGCCGATCTGGATGATCCGCGCGAAGACGTGGGCGAGGGGGAGGAAGAGCAGCGTCGACGGGCCGTCGTCGCCGTCGCTGTCGGTGTCTCCCGCGCCGTCGCCGTCGGGCCTGGTCGGGGGCTCGAACAGCGCCGCGAGCTCGTGGAGCGCCACGGTGACCTCGGTCGTGAGGTTGCCGTGGGTGAGCATGCAGCCCTTCGGCTCACCGGTCGTGCCGGAGGTGTAGAGCAGGGTGGCGAGGTCGGCCGGGCCGGCGTGGGTGCGCCGCTGCTCGAGCACGTCGTCGGCGACGTCGGCGCCGAGGCGGCGCAGCACGTCGAGCGCGTTGTCGTCGATCACCCACACGTGGTGCAGCTCGTCGAGGCCGGCGCGCACGGTCGAGATGCGGGCCAGGTGCGCGCGGGTCTCGGCGACGACGGCCGTGGCGCCGGAGTCGCGCAGCAGGTGTTCGAGCTGCTCGGCCGACGACGAGTCGTAGACCGGCACCGAGACGGCGCCGGCGAACCAGATCGCGTAGTCGAGCACCGTCCACTCCCACCGGGTGCGCGAGACCAGGGCGACCCGGTCGCCCGGGCCGATGCCGGCGGCGACGAGCCCCTTCGCGACCTGACGGACCTCGGCGAGGAACCCGGCGGCCGTGACGTCGTCCCACGTGCCGTCGGCGCCGCGGCGGGCGAGCACGACGGCGTCGGGGGCCTCGGTGGCGTTGCGGACGACGTCGTCGGTGAGGTTGCCGGTGGTGGGGAGGTCGACGGTCAGAGGAGTCGAGTACTCACGCACGTCGGGCACGCTACCGCCACGTCGTTCGTCGGGCCGGTCGTCGGGGTCGGGCGGTGACGTGCGCCACGATCGCCGTCCGGTAGCCTCCTGCGAGCCCGGTGATGTGCCGGTGCCGCCCGTCGAGATCCGTCGAGAGAGGTCACCATGCCCGAGCAGACCACCTCCTCGATCGTGGTCGACGCCCCGCCGTCGGCGGTCATGGACGTCATCGCCGACTTCGAGTCCTACCCGGTGTGGGCCAAGGGCGTGAAGGTCGCCGAGGTGAAGAGCCTCTTCGGGCCCGAGCAGCAGGGGCGCGCCGAGCAGGTCTACTTCTCGCTCGACGTCTCGCCGGTCAAGGACGAGTACACGCTGGCCTACCAGTGGGACGGCGACCGCCAGGTCACCTGGACCCTCGCGCAGGGCAAGATGCTCAAGGCCCTCGACGGCGCCTACGTGCTGAGGGACCTCGGCGGCCGGACCGAGGTCACCTACCGCCTGGCGCTCGACGTCTCGATCCCGATGATCGGCATGATCAAGCGCAAGGGCGAGAAGATCCTCATCGACACCGCGCTGAAGGGCCTCAAGCAGCGCGTCGAGTCGCTCTCCTGACGGCGTCCGCCGTCCCTAGTCTGGTCCCCGGCTGACCCGTGCGCATCGTCCTGTTCACCGGCAAGGGTGGCGTCGGCAAGTCCACCGTCGCCGCCGGCACCGCCGCGCTCGCCGCGCGCGCCGGGCACCGCACGCTCGTGCTGTCCACCGACGCCGCCCACTCGCTCGGCGACGCGTTCGGGGCCGATGTGGGCGCCGAGCCCACCGAGGTGGCCGAGCGGCTGTTCGTGCAGCAGGTAGACGCCCAGCTGCGCTTCGAGCAGTCGTGGGCCGACGTCCAGGGCTACTTGCTCTCGGTGCTCGACGTCGCCGGCGTCGACCCGGTCGCGGCCGAGGAGCTGACCGTGATCCCCGGCGCCGAGGAGGTGCTCGCGCTGCTCGAGCTGCGCCTGCACGCCCTCTCCGACGAGTGGGACGTCATCGTCGTCGACTGCGCCCCCACCGCCGAGACGCTGCGGCTGCTGGCCCTGCCCGAGGCGCTCGGCTGGTACATGCAGCGCGTCTTCCCCACCCAGCAACGGGTGATGAAGGCGCTGCGACCGGCGCTGTCGCGCGCCGTCGGCGTGCCCATGCCGAACGGCACCGTGTTCGAGGCGATCGAGCGCCTGCACGGCGAGCTCGGCGAGGTGCACGCCCTGCTCGCCGGCCCGTCGGCGAGCGTGCGCATCGTGATGACGCCCGAGCAGGTCGTGCTCGCCGAGGCCCGCCGCAGCTACACCAGCCTGTCGCTGTTCGGCTACCGCGTCGACGGCGTCGTCGCCAACCGCATCTTCCCCGCCGACGGCGCCGACGACTGGCGCGCCCGCTGGGTCGTGGCCCAGGACGCCGTGCTCGCCGAGGTCGACGAGTCGTTCGCCGGCCTGCCGATCTGGCGCTCGGAGTACCGCGCCGTCGAGCCCGTCGGCGTCGGCGCGCTCGCCGCGCTCGCCGACGACCTGTACGGCGACGACGACCCCCTCGTGACGCCCGTCGGCGACGGCCCGTTCCGGGTCACCCGCACCAGCGAGGGCGCCGTGCTGCACCTCGCACTGCCGTTCGTCACCCGTACCGAGGTCGGGCTGGCGCGCCACCACGACGAGCTCGTCGTCAGCGTCGGCTCCTACCGGCGCCTGCTCACGCTGCCCGCCGGGCTGGCCCGGCTGCGCGTCGACCGGGCCCGGGTCGTCGACGGCGAGCTGCGCGTGCGCTTCCGCGAGCCGGACGCCGAGCCGGCCGCGGCGACACCAGGAGGGACGAGATGAGCGACGAGACCCCTGACGACCACCCTGACGACCACCCCGACGTGGGCAGCGTCGGCGAGGAGGCCGCCAAGCTGCTCGGCGCGCTCTCGGAGTGGGCCCGCGACTCCGACGCCGGCGCCGGCCTCGGCGCCACCGTCGCCGGGCTCGCCGGCCAGGCCGCGGACGCCGTCCACCAGGCCGGGGAGCACATCGCCACCGGCGCGCCCGAGTGCACCTTCTGCCCGGTGTGCCGCACCGTGCACGTCGTCCGCACCGCCAGCCCGGAGGTCAAGGCCCAGCTGGCCACCGCGGCCTCGTCGTTCCTCCAGGCCGTCGCCGGCCTGCTGCAGACCCTGCCGCCGACCGGCGGCGCCACCCCCGCGCCCGGCTCCGGCCTCGAGCGCATCGACCTCGACGGAGACGACGATGAGTGACCCGACCCCTGCCCAGCCCGTCCCGCCCGGCGGGCTGACCTGCGGCATCGACGTCGGCGGCACGAAGATCGCCGGCGCCGTCGTCGACGTCGACGGCACCGTCGTCGACGAGCACCGTGTCGTCTCGCCGGCCAACGACGCCGACGCCGTCGAGGACGCGATCGCCCAGCTGGTCAAGGAGCTCGCCGCCCGTCACGACCTCACCGCCGTCGGCATCGGCGCCGCCGGCTACGTCGACGCCGGACGCCGCACGGTGATGTTCGCGCCCAACATCGCCTGGCGCGACGAGGACCTCGCCTCCGAGATCGAGGCGCGCGTCGCGCTGCCGGTCGTGGTCGAGAACGACGCCAACGCCGCCGCGTGGGGCGAGTTCACCTTCGGCGCGGCCTCCGACGTCGACGACATGCTCATGGTCACCGTCGGCACCGGCGTCGGCGGCGGCATCGTGAGCGGCGGGCGACTGT
The DNA here is from genome assembly GCF_039939255.1 of Nocardioides secundeburneus. NCBI lineage: Bacteria > Bacillati > Actinomycetota > Actinomycetes > Propionibacteriales > Nocardioidaceae > Nocardioides > Nocardioides secundeburneus. Next base: position 175,661 of record NZ_JBDUUE010000005.1, on the reverse strand, counting down.
TCCGGGGGGCGTTCGGCACCGCGGCCGAGATCGGGCACCTGCGCGTGGTGCGGGGTGGCCGGCAGTGCGGCTGCGGCAACCTCGGCTGCCTCGAGCAGTACGCGAGCGGGTCGGCCCTGGTCAAGGAGACCCGGGCGCTGGCGCACGAGCCGGCCGCGGCCGCGCTGCTCGAGCGCGCCGGCGGCGACCCGGCTGCCATCGACGGACCGATGATCACCCACGCCGCAGCCGAGGGCGACGCGTTCGCGATCGCCCAGGTCGCCGAGCTCGGCCGCTGGCTCGGCGAGGCGATCGCCTCGCTCGTCGAGGTGCTCGACCCCGGGGCCATCGTCATCGGCGGCGGGGTCAGCGAGTCCGGCGACCTCCTGCTCGAGCCGGTCCGCGAGGCGTTCCTGTCGCAGCTGACCGGCCGGGGCCACCGCCCCGTCGCCGAGATCCGCACCGCCAGCCTCGGCAACCAGGCCGGCGTCATCGGCGCCGCCGACCTCGCCCGCCGCTAGCCATATCGTCGATCGAGCCGGTCGAGTCGCCAGGGCGACTCGTGGCGGCTCGACCACGGTGTGGTCGATAGGGGAGGGTTGGCGCCGTGGTGCTCTACGTCGGGGTCGACGTCGGCGGGACGAAGGTCCTGGCCGGCGAGGTGACCCGTGCCGGAACGGTGGTGCGCACGGCGCGGCGCAGCACGCCCGGACGCCGGGTCAGCGTCGAGCTCGTCGAGGACGCGCTGACCGAGGCCGTGCTCGAGGTGGCCGCCGGACGACGCATCGCCGGCGTCGGGCTCGCCGCGGCCGGGTTCGTCGACGCGGCGGGTGAGCGCGTCATGTTCGCCCCCCACCTGCCCTGGACCGGCGACGCCGTCCGCGAGCGGCTGAGCCGGCGGTGGGCCGCACCGGTCGCGCTCGACAACGACGCCAACTGCGCCGCCGTCGCCGAGACCGCCTACGGCGCGGCGCGCGGGGCGACGTCCGCGCTCGTGATCACCCTCGGCACCGGCATCGGCGGCGCCTACGTGCTCGCCGGCGAGGTGGTGCGGGGTGCGCAGGGCATGGCCGGGGAGTTCGGCCACATGCGCGTCGTCCCCGACGGCCGCTCGTGCGAGTGCGGCATGACCGGGTGCTGGGAGCAGTACTGCTCCGGCAACGCGCTCGTTCGGTTCGCCCGCGAGCGCATGGTCGAGGCGCCGACCGTGCTGACCGACATGACCGACGGACGGCCCGAGCGGCTGACCGGGCCGATGGTCACCAGCGCCGCCGAGAGCGGCGACCTCGTCGCCCGGCAGGCGTTCGCCGCGATCGGCGAGTGGCTGGGCGCCGGCGTGGCCGGGCTCGCCTCGGCGCTCGACCCGGAGGTCGTCGTCGTCGGGGGCGGCGTGTCGGCCGCCGGCGACCGGCTGCTCGACCCCGCCCGTCCCGTGCTCGAGCGTGCGGTCGTCGGCGCCGGCCACCGGACGCCGCCCCGACTCGTCGCCGCCCGGCTCGGCCCCGAGGCCGGCATCGTCGGCGCCGCGCTGCTCGCCCGCACCGCGCGCTGGTCGGGCTCGGCCCGGGCCGCGCTCGCCACGCGGGGCGTCGTCCAGACCCGGGCTGCCGTGGCCGGCGACTACCGGGCCGGAGCGATCAGAGCACCGCGCCGTCGTCGTCCGGGTCGCGCGGCTCGCGGGTCATGGTGACCACCAGGTAGATGAAGCCGCCCACGAACGCCGCCACCAACAGGTAGGCGACCAGCTGCGGCAGGCCGATGCCGAGGATCAGGCAGACGAGCAGGATCGCCGGACTGCCGAACACGCCCGCCCAGGCGGCCATGCGGTCGGGCGACGTGGTCGGAAGCGGTGGCGGCGGCGGTGGCACGAACCGGTCGTCGTCCCAGTCGGAGTCGGGGTAGGCGTCGTCCCAGCTCGGACCGCCGAGCTCGCGCGGCACCTCGGGCTCGTCACGACGCTCGACGCGCTCGACCACGGGCTCCGGATCGGGCTCGGCAGCCGGCGGGTCGTCGAGGTCGAGCTCCGGCCGGTCGCCGTAGTTGTCGACGATCGCCTGCCAGGCGTCGTCGTCGTCCTTGCCCACTGGGTCAGTCTAGGCTCGGTGCGCGAACCGCGCCCAGCCGCCGCCTTCCTCGCGCTCGGCTCGGTGCGCGAGCCGCGCCCAGCTGCCTGAGCGCTAGGCGCGACCCGCGCACCGAGCCACGAACTGCTCCGACTGCTCGAAGATCATCGGGGCGTCGTGGTCGAGGGTGGCGACGTGGAAGCTGTCGTGCAGCTCGACGCTGGTGACGTCGTCGGAGCCCAGCCCGGCGAGGATGATCCGTCGGCTGGAGTCGTCGACGACGTGGTCGTCGTCGGAGCGGAACAGCAGCACGGGGCAGGTGATGCGACCGAGGTCGGCGACCAGGCCCGGCCAGGCCTGCATGAACGAGTGGATCGCCCGCAGCGGCGTGCGCGTGTAGCCGTGCTCGCTCGCGCCGGGCTTCTTGATGTCGTCGGCGATGCCGGGGAACGACGGCACGACGTGCTTGAGCACCGGCAGCAGCCTCACGTCGAGCCGGCGGGTCGAGACCGCGGGGTTGACCAGCATCAGTCCGGCCACCCGGTCGGGGTGGTCCTCGGCGAGGCGCAGCGCGAGCGCGCCACCCATCGACAGCCCGCCGACGACCACGGCGTCGTGGTCGAGGCAGAGGCGGTCGAAGGTACGGGCGACCTCGCCGTACCAGTCGTCCCAGCGGTGGGTGTTGAGGTCCTGCCACGTCGTGCCGTGACCGGGCAGGCGGGGGACCGCGACGCCGTGGCCGAGGGCGCCGAGGTGCTCGGCCCACGGTCGGATCGAGAGCGGCGAGCCGGTGAAGCCGTGGCTCAGCAGGACGCCGACGCGGCGGCCGCCGGTGAGGTCGGGGCGGGCCTCGATCGTGAGGGGCTCGTGGTTCGGCTCGGTGGTCACGCGCCGATCATGGCGCACGACGGTCCACGGGGTCTCGAGGCTCGCTCCGCTCGCACCTCGACCGCCGTGACGGTGGTCTAGAGTCTCCCCGTCCGCGCCGTTCGAAGGGGTCGTGTTGTTCTACTGGTTCCTCAAGCTCGTGGCTCTCGGTCCGCTGCTGCGGGTGATCTTCCGGCCGCAGACCGACGGCGTCGACCACGTGCCCGACGAGGGCCCGGCCATCCTCGCGTGCAACCACCTCTCCTACGCCGACTGGCTGTTCATGCCGCTCACGCTGCCGCGGCGCGTCACGTTCGTCGCCAAGGCCGAGTACTTCACGACGCCCGGCATCAAGGGCTGGCTGCAGAAGCAGTTCTTCTCCGGGGCCGGCCAGGTGCCGATCGACCGTTCCGGCGCCGACGCCGCCGCGGGCGCGCTGATGTCGGCCAAGAAGGTGCTCGGCGAGGGCAGCCTGTTCGGCATCTACCCCGAGGGCACGCGCTCCCACGACGGCCGCCTCTACCGCGGCAAGACCGGCGTCGCTCGGCTCGCGCTCGAGACCGGCGTCCCGGTCATCCCGTGCGCGGTGATCGGCACCGACGTCGTCGCGCCCCCGGGCAAGACGTTCGGCTCGTTCACCCGCCCCGTCGTGAAGTTCGGCAAGCCGCTCGACTTCTCCCGCTACGAGGGCATGGAGAACGACCGCTACATCCTGCGCTCGATCACCGACGAGATCATGTACGAGATCATGCGCCTCTCCGGCCAGGAGTACGTCGACAAGTACGCCGTGCAGGCCAAGGAGGAGTCGAAGAAGGCCGAGGCCGCCGCGAAGGCGATGGCCGAGTCGGCGGCGGAGCAGAAGAAGGCGTCCTGAGCAGGAGCTACGGCGCCGTCGGCATCCGGGCGGCCGTCGCGGTCGAGGACCGGCTGTTCCGGGCCGTGGCGGTGCTGCGGCTCGTCGTCCTGGTCAACGCGGTCGGCCTCGCCCTCTACCGCGGCGTCGACAACTACGACCACCCGACGGCCGGCTACGTGCTGCTCGCGGTCATGGTGGCCTGGACGGCGTTCGCCACCTGGGCCTACGCCGATGCCGGACGCCGCGGCGTCGCGCTGGTCGCCGCCGACCTCGGCGTGACCCTCGCACTGCTCGCCCTCACCCCCGTCGTCAAGGGGCCGTGGTTCAACGCGACGGTGCCGGGGTTCTGGGTGATGGCGGCGCTGTTCGCGTGCGCCATCCGGTTCCGGGCGCCCGGCGGGTTCGTGGCCGGGGTGCTGATCGGCGGCTTCGACCTGTTCCTGCGCGACGAGCTGACCCAGACCAACTACGGCAACTTCTTCCTGCTGATGATCGGCGGCCCGATCGTCGGCTTCATGTGCGGCTCGCTGCAGCAGATGGCCGCCGAGCGCGACGTCGCCCAGCAGGCCGCGGCCACCGCCGCCGAGCGGGCGCGGCTCGCGCGCGTCGTCCACGACGGGGTGCTGCAGGTGCTCGCGCTCGTGCAGCGCCGCGGCGCCGAGCTGGGCGGCCAGGCGGCCGAGCTGGGTCGGCTCGCCGGCGAGCAGGAGGTCCGGCTGCGCACGCTGATCCGCTCGCAGGACGCGCTGCAGGACGCCGCCGCCACGGGCACCCTCGACCTCGCCGACGCCCTCGCCCGGCTGCGTCAGCGCCCCGGAGTCGACGTCGCCGTGCCGGGCGGCACGGTCGAGCTGCCCGCTGAGGCCGGCTCCGAGGTCGTCGCCGTCGTCGAGGCCTGCCTCGACAACGTGAGCCGTCACGTCGGGGAGGGCGCGCCCGCGTGGGTGCTGCTCGAGGCCTTCGGCGACCGCGTCGAGGTCTCGGTGCGCGACGAGGGCCCCGGCATCCCCGAGGGCCGCCTCGCCGAGGCGGCCGCCGTCGGACGGCTCGGCGTCTCGGAGTCGATCCAGGGCCGCATCCGCGACCTGGGCGGCACGGCGACCCTGTCGACGGGCAGCTACGGCACCGAGTGGGAGTTCTGGGTACCCCGATGACGATCCACTCCAGCCACCCCTTCCCGACCGACGACGACCCGGTGCGCCGACTGCGCGGCCGACTCGGCGGCGCCGTCACCCTCTGGACGGCGGGCGCGGGCGACGTCGCCCGCGGCTGGGCCGGTCTGACCGTGACGTCGGTGCTGCTCGCCCACGGCGAGCCCGCTCGCCTGCTCGCCCTCCTCGACCCCGACTCCGACCTCGCCGAGACCCTGCTCGAGAGCGGGCGCGGCACCGTGCACCTGCTCGCGTGGGCGCACCGCGACTTGGCCGACGTCTTCGCGGGCGTGGCCCCCGCGCCGGGCGGGATGTTCAGGGCCGCTGCGTTCGAGCCGACGCCGTGGGGCCCGCGGCTGACGACCGCGTCCGCCCACACCACGGTCGAGGTCGAATCGACCACCGAGGTCGGCTGGTCGGTGCTGGTGACCTGCCCGGTGGTCGACGTCGTCGTCGGCGATGCCGACGACGCGCTCGGTCACCGGCGGGGCCGCTACGTCCGGTTAGGGTCTGGCGCGTGACCGATGCAGCCGAGGCCCAGATCCGGGTGATGGTGGTCGACGACCACCCGATGTGGCGCGACGCCGTCGAGCGCGACCTGCAGGCCAACGGCTTCGACGTCGTCGCGGTCGCCGCCGACGGCGACCAGGCCATCGCCCGGTTCCCGGCCGCGCGGCCCCAGGTGGTCGTCCTCGACCTGCAGATCCCCGGTCCCAACGGCGTCGAGGTGACCAAGCACGTCCTCCAGCACGACCCGTCGGCACGGGTGCTGATCCTCTCCGCCTCCGGTGAGCAGGACGACGTCCTCGAGGCCGTCAAGGCCGGCGCGACCGGCTACCTCGTCAAGTCGGCCTCGCAGGCCGAGCTGCTCGACGCCGTCCGCCGCGTCGCCCGGGGCGACTCGGTCTTCACCCCCGGGCTCGCCGGCCTCGTGCTCGGCGAGTTCCGCCGCCTCTCGGAGCCGACGGGCGACAGCGGCATCACCGGCAACCCCGAGCTGACCGAGCGCGAGACCGAGGTGCTCAAGATGGTCGCCAAGGGCATGTCCTACAAGCAGATCGCCGAGCGGCTCGTGCTCTCGCACCGCACCGTGCAGAACCACGTGCAGAACACCCTGCGCAAGCTGCAGATGCACAACCGGGTCGAGCTCACCCGGTACGCCATCGAGCGCGGCCTGGACAGTGATTGACGGCGCTGTGTTTGATGGCGCTCGCTCCGCTTCGCGCGTGGCGCGCCGCTCTTAAGAGGGCGTCTCGGCACACGCCCGGCGCACGCCCTCCGCTCCTTCGTCGCTCCGGACGCACCCCGGGAGCGCACCGAGGCGCCCTCGCGGCGCGCCGGTGCCGTCGCGGCGTCCGGGATAGTCCCTGACGTAAATCAGGGATCTCGACAACAAGCCTCTGATTTGCGTCAGGGACTACCCCAGCGGTCCGCGCACCGCGACGCCCTTGCGGCGCTCCGGCTGATGGCTTGCCGCCCCGGCCTCGGACCGGGCGGGTCGACGCTGGTCTAGGTTCGTCGTCGTGAGCGAGACGCTGCTCGACATCGCCGACGAGCTCTACGCCCTTCCGCTGGGCGACTTCACGCCGGCCCGCGACGCGAGGGCCAAGGCGCTCAAGGGCACCGACCTCGCCGGCCCGGTCAAGACCCTGAAGAAGCCGTCGCTGGCCGCCTGGGTGGTCAACCTGTTCGTGCGCCGCGACGCGGCCCAGGTCGAGCAGGTGCTCGCCGTCGGCGCGGCCCTGCGCGAGGCGCAGGAGGGCATGTCGGGCGCCGAGCTGCGCGAGCTCACCAAGCAGCGTCGTCAGCTCACCGCCGCCATCACCACGCAGGCGCGGAGCCTGGCACGTGAGGAGGGCGTCAAGGTCACCGAGGCGGTTGCCGACCAGGTCGAGTCCACGCTCACGGCGGCGATGATCTCGGCCCGCTGCGGCGAGGCCGTGCGCAGCGGCCTCCTGGTCGCCAGCCTGTCGACGACCGGGGTCGACGAGGTCGACGTCGAGGCGGCCCTCGCGACGCCCGCGGCGCTCGGCTTCGCCGCCAGCCCCACCGAGGCCGAGCGGCCCGCCCCGCCCCGGCTGAGCGTCGTCCCCGACCCCGACGCCGACGACAAGGCGCGCGAGGCGGCGCAGGAGCGGCTCGACGAGGCGGAGGAGGCCGTCGCCGAGGCCAAGGCGGCCCACGACGACGCCGCCGCCGACGTCGACGAGCTGCAGGCGAGGCTGTTGCAGATCGAGGCCGAGATCGACGAGCTCAAGCGCAAGATCGCCGGGCTCGAGGACACCTACGACGAGGTCGACGACGAGCTCGGCGACGCCGAGACCGTGCGCGACGAGGCCAAGGCGGCGCTCGACGAGGCCGCCGGCGTCCGTGACGAGGCGAAGGCGGCACTCGAGAAGCTGGGGTAGTCGTGGACGTTCTGCACGCGTGCAGAACGTCCACGACTATCGCGGTGGGGCCAGCAAGACCGGCACGGCGAGGCCCAGGAACGTGCTCGGCTCGGTGGTCGCGACCTCGACGCCGGGCGCGACGACGTCGGGCAGCGCGTCGTCGGGCACGCCGAGCGCCGACAGGCGCGCCGGGGCCGTGGGGTCGAGGGTCACGTGGTGCACCCCGCGCGTCATGCGCGCCACGAGGTAGGCGCCCGGGTCGCCGACGGCGTACTGGCCCTCCTCGACCAGGGCCCAGGTGTGCGGCTCGTGCTCGGCCAGCCACGGCAGGACGTCGTCGGGCCGGCCGGGCCGCACGGGCCCGGGGGAGCCGAGCGTCTCGACGTCCCACAGGACGACGGCCTCGACCGACGTGACCACGACCGCGTCGGGGCGGGCCCGGTCGACCTCGGCCAGCGTCGTGCGCCACAGCTCCGCGGGCGCCTGCTCGGCGGCGCTCGGGTGCAGCGTCAGGACGCCGATGACCCGCTCCGCACGATCGCCAGCACCCGCTCGTCGATCCAGGTGAGGCCGTCGTCGACGCGCATCTCGTGGTTGGCGGTGCCCACCCAGGTGTGGAAGTCGGGCTGGCCCTGCTCGCGCGCGAACGCCTCGAGCTCGGCGCGCAGCGCGCCGTCGACGGGCACCTTCTCGTCGTCGGTGGAGGCGACCAGGTAGAGGTGGTTGAGCTCGAGCAGGCGGGCCAGCTCGGTGATCGGGGCCTCGTGGTCGTCGACGCGCAGGTCGACCTCGATGTCGTCGCCGCCGTCGTAGCCGGCGCCGTCGCGGACCACGAGCAGGGCCGCCGACTGGCGGCCGCGCTTGTCACCGCCGGACTCGTCGCCCGCGGCCAACGCGGCGAGCAGCCGCTGGGCGAACGGTGTGGCGGCACCGTCGTCCCACGCCCGGCGCATGGACTCGACCACCTCGGGCCCGGCCAGGCAGTTGCCCTGGACGGCGAAGCCGGACCCGGTCGCGCCGCCGGCCCAGTCGATGCACGCCGAGCCGGTGTGGGTGGCCGCGCCGCCGTCGACGTCGACGATGCCGACCTGGCGGTGGTCGCGCCCGTCGTCCTCCTCAAGGAGCCGCTGGAGGGCGATCTCGGCGGTGGCGCCGTCGTCGAGGTGCGACAGCGCCAGGCCCTTGTAGGCGACGTTGGCGTGGGCCTGCGTGGCGAGCGCGCCCACCTGCGCGACGGCGGCCGGCACGACCGACCCGACGGCCAGGAACTTCGAGGCCACCGCGACCCCCCAGGCCTCACCGTCGTCGGAGCGGGCCACGATCGAGAACGTCATGGGCCGAGAGTAGGGGCTTCCCCCGACCCGGCAGGCTGTACCCATGCTCAACGACATCGCGCTGCCGACGCGGCTGCTGGTGGCCGGCTTCGGTGCGGCGATCGGCATCATCCTGGGCGGCGTGCTGGTCGAGGCCTCCTCCGGCGCGGCCCTGGCGATGCTCGTGATCGGCCTCGGCGTCGAGGTCGCCGTGCTGGTCGCGTTCCCCGTCGTGCTGCGGCGCGGCGAGCAGCAGTTCAACGAGGTCGTGGTGGCCGCGACGCACGACATCGCGAGCGGAGCCGTCACGCCGGTGCCGGCGCTCGGCCGGGTCGTGCGCCGGCGCGCCGTCCGGCTGCCGTGGTGGCTGCCGGGCCGCGGCGGCGGCGACGACGAGCCGATGATGACCGTGCTCACCGCCGTCGGCGACGGCGAGCCGCGCCGCGTCGCGGCCGTCGTGCCCGCCGACCTCGGCCTGGAGGGCCGCGACGTCCCGGCGCTGCTGATGGTGCACCCCCAGCACCGCGACGTCGCCGTCGTCGACGACCGGGTCACCCCCGACCTGCTGGCCGAGGTCGACGGCGACCCTCGCTGGACGACGGAGGCGCTGCCCACCGACCGGTCCGTCGTCGGCGGCTACTTGCCGCTGCTCGCCGCGGCCCTGGTGGGTGCGGCGCTCGGCGCCGCGTTCTCGGCCCTGGTGGTGACACTCGCCACCTGATCCGTGGTTAGGTTGTCCCCGGACTTGGATCGATCAAAGGAGACACGATGCGCGTCGGCGTTCTGACCGGTGGGGGCGACTGCCCGGGACTCAACGCGGTGATCCGCGCCGTCGTCCGCAAGGGCGTGCAGGAGCACGGCTTCGAGTTCGTCGGCTTCCGCGACGGCTGGAAGGGCCCGCTCGAGGGCCTGACGATGCCCCTCGGCGTCGAGCAGTGCCGCGGCATCCTGCCGCGCGGCGGCACCATCCTCGGCTCGTCGCGCACCAACCCGTTCAAGATCGAGGGCGGCGTCGAGCAGATCAAGGACAACCTGGCCGCGGCCGGCGTCGACGCGCTCGTGGCCATCGGCGGCGAGGACACCCTCGGCGTCGCGACCAAGCTCTCCGAGCTCGACGTCAAGGTCGTCGGCGTGCCCAAGACGATCGACAACGACCTCTCCGGCACCGACTTCACCTTCGGCTTCGACACCGCGGTCAACATCGCCACCGAGGCCATCGACCGGCTGCACACCACCGCCGAGTCGCACCACCGCGTGCTCGTCGTCGAGGTCATGGGCCGCCACGCGGGCTGGATCGCGCTGCACTCCGGCATCGCCGGCGGCGCCTCCGCCGTGCTGATCCCCGAGCAGCCGTTCGACATCGAGAAGCTCTGCGACTACGTCGAGACCCGCTTCGAGTCGACCTACGCCCCGATCATCGTCGTCTCCGAGGGCGCCGTCCCCGTCGAGGGCGGGGAGATGACCCTGGTGTCGGGGGAGAAGGACGCCTTCGGCCACGTGCGCCTCGGCGGCATCGGCGACCGCATCGCCTCCGAGATCGAGCACCGCACCGGCAAGGAGGCCCGCGCCGTCGTGCTCGGGCACGTGCAGCGCGGCGGCACCCCCACGGCGTTCGACCGCTGGCTCGCCACCCGTTTCGGCCTGCAGGCCATCGACGCCGTCGCCGACGGCGACTTCGGCACCATGATGGCGCTGCGCGGCACCCGCATCGACCGGGTCCCGCTCGCCGAGGGCACCGCCGAGCTCAAGCTGGTCAGCCCGGCCGAGTACGCCGAGGCGCAGGTGTTCTTCGGCTAGTGCTGCAGGTCGGCCAGGTCGAGGTCGCGCGGGATCCAGCGCCACACGACGACGGCCGCGAGCAGGGCGAGCACGGCGCCCACCAGGCCGACGACCGCGAACGCGTCGGTGAACGCGGTGGTGGCGGCCGAGGCGACCGGTGTGCCGATCGCGCCGGCGACGGACTCGACGGCATCACCGGACGCGGTGTCCGGTAGACCTGCGCGGTAGACGACGCCGGCGATGCTGCCGAGCACGGCGACGCCGAGCACCCCGCCGACCTCGTACGACATCTCCTCCAGCGCGGCGGCCGAGCCGGCCTGGTGCGACGGGGCGCGACCCATGATGAGCGCCGAGCCGACGCCGAGGGCCGCCGTGCCGAGGCCGACGAGCAGGAACGCGACCGCCAGGCCCGCGTAGTGGATGGGCCGGGGGAGCAGCGCGACCGCGGCGAGGCCGGCCGAGGTCGCGACGAGCCCGGCGACGAGCACGGTGCGGACGCCGATCCGGTCGGCGACCGTCGGGGCGAAGGGTGACCCCACGAGGCCGCCGAGCGCCAAGGGGAGCAGCGCGGCGCCGGCCAGGAGCGGTCCCCAGCCCTGCACGAGCTGCAGCCACTGCGAGGCGATGAACAGCAGTGCCATCATCACGGTGCTGCTGGCCAGCGCGGTCAACACGCCGGCCCGGAAGACCCGGTCGGCGAACAGCGTCACGGCGAGCATCGGCTCGTCGTCGCGCAGGCAGCGACGCAAGAACGCCGCCACGAGCACGATGCCGAGCAGGAGGAGCGCGACGGTGGGCAGGTCGGCGCCGTGCTTGCCGAGGTGCTTGACGGCGTACACGGTGGCGACCATGCCGCCGACCGACAAAACGACGCCCGTCGGGTCGATGCGCCCGGGCCGGTCGGAGCGGCTCTCGGGCAGGAAGCGCAGACCCGCGACGACCGCCACGACCATGAGCGGCACGTTCACCAGGAACGCGGCGTGCCAGCTGAACACCTCGAGCAGCGCGCCGCCGACGATCGGGCCGAGCGCGGCACCGACCGAGGCCATGGCCGCCCAGACGCCGAGCGCGAACGCGCGCTCGCGGGGGTCGGGGAACAGCACGCGGATCAGCGAGAGGGTGGCCGGCATGATCATCGCGCCGCCGACGCCGAGCAGCACGCGGACGGCGATCACGGCGCCGGGGCTGGCGGCCACGAGCACGAGCAGCGACGCGACGCCGAAGATGGTGAAGCCCGTGAGCAGCATGCGCCGGCGTCCCCACCGGTCGGCCAGCGCGGAGACCGGCACCAGCAGGCCGGCGAGCACGAGGGCGTAGGCGTCGACGATCCACAGCTGGGCCACCGCCGAGGGCTTGAGGTCGGCGGTGAGGTCGGGCAGCGCGACGTTGAGGATCGTCATGTCCATGACGACGACGAGCAGGCTCGCGGCGAGGACGGCGAGCCCGGCCCAACGCCGACGGTCGGTCGGGACGGTGACGGGGGTGGTGGTCGTCATGACGAGGCTCCCTTCAAGAACGTGGAGAGGACGAGGGCGTCGAGGTCGCGGCGGGCGACGTCGCCCTCGCGGACGGCCTCACGGGCCGCGACGAGCAGCCCGTAGACGGCGTGCGTGAGCCAGCGCGACGACACGTCGTCGCGCAGCACGCCGGCCGCCTGGGCCGCCGAGAGCAGCTCGACCTCGCGCTCGGCGAGGCGGTCGGAGCGGGTCATCAGGTCGGGGGCCGAGGTGAGGTAGGAGTCGGTGAGCGCGAAGCCGAAGTCGTCGGAGTCGGCGAGGTAGCGCGCGAACAGGTCGGTGAGGCACGCGCGGATGCGTCCGGCGTCGCCCGAGGCGGCGACGCCCCGCGCGTCGGCGGCGTCGAGGCTCTGCTCCCAGCGGTCGAGCGAGCGGGTGCCGAGCTCGTGGAGGAGGTCGTCGCGACTGGCGAAGTGGCGGTGCAGCGTGGCCCGCCCGACGCCGGCCGCGGCCGCCAGCACGGCCATCGACGCGCGGGGGTCGATGTTCAGGTGTCGCTGAGCGGCGGCGAGGATCTCGTCGCGGGTGGCCATGGGCGGGGCTGCTCTCTCTTCGAGGACGGTCACGGAATGAGACGACAATGTCTCACGTGAGACATGAATGTCTCAACTCGCGGAAACATTCCGGAACGACGCCAGGTGCAGACAAGCGAGCCCCGCGAGGTGTTGGGTAGAGGCATGACGACCGATCTCGGCAAGCCGGAGTCCGACGAGCCCGAGCTCAAGCGGGTCATGGGGCCGAAGCTGCTCCTGCTCTTCATCATCGGCGACATCATCGGTGCCGGCATCTTCGCGATCACGGGCGACGTCGCGGCCCAGGTCGGCGGCGTCGCCTGGATGCCGTTCCTCGTCGCCTTCGCGGTCGCCGCGCTGACGGCGATGTCCTACCTCGAGCTGGTCAGCAAGCACGCCCAGGCGGCAGGCGCGGCCTTGTTCGTGCACAAGGCGTTCGGCGTGCACTTCGTGACGTTCATCGTGGCCTTCGCCGTGGTCTGCTCGGGCATCACCAGCGCCTCGACGTCGTCGGGCCTCGTGGCGGAGAACCTGCTCATCGGCATCCAGGAGTTCGTCGACGGGATGCCGACCGGACGCACCGCGACGCTGGTCACGGCGCTGGTGTTCATCGGCCTCCTCGCGCTCGTCAACCTGCGCGGCGTGGGCGAGAGCGTGAAGTTCAACGTGGTGCTGACGCTCGTGGTGATCGTGGCCCTGGTCGTGATCATCGGCATCGGGGCCTGGGCGATGGTCAACGGCGACGGCGACCCCGGTCGCATCGTCGTGTTCGAGTCGTCCACCGACCGGTCGCTGTTCGCGGCGGTGACCATCGGCACCACGATCGCGTTCTTCGCGATGGTCGGCTTCGAGGACTCCATCAACATGGTCGAGGAGGTCCGCGAGCCCGACAAGATCTTCCCCAAGGTCATGCTGATGGCCCTCGGGTTCTGCGCGCTGCTCTACGTGCTGGTCGCGATCTCCGTCGTCGTGGTGATCCCGCCGGGCGACGTGCTCGAGCCGGTCAACCCCGACGCCGGCATCCTGCTCGACGTCGTCCGGGTGGGCGCCCCCGGCTTGCCGATCGACGACATCTTCCCGTTCCTCACCGTGTTCGCCGTGGCCAACACCGCCCTCATCAACATGCTCATGGCCAGCCGGCTGCTCTACGGCATGGCCAAGCAGGACGTGCTGCCGCGCCCGCTGGCCAAGGTCCTGCCCGGACGCCGCTCGCCGTACGTCGCGATCATCTTCACCACCCTCATGGCCTTCGGCCTCATCACCTACGTGCGCAGCGACCCCGAGAGCGATGTGGTCGGATCTCTGGCCGGCACCACCGGCCTGCTCCTCCTCGGCGTCTTCACCGTCGTGCACGTCTCGTGCCTGGTGCTGCGCCGCAAGGGCGAGCCCGGTTCCTTCTCCGCGCCCACCTGGACCCCATGGCTCGGTGCGCTGGCGTGCGCCTACCTGGTGGGCCCCTGGGCGCGCGAGCGGGAGGACTGGATCCAGTACCGCATCGGCGGGACGCTCCTGGCGATCGGGATCGTCCTGTGGGCCGTGACCTGGTTGGTCAACCGCGGGGCGCGCGGTCAGAAGACTGGGTTCCGCGACGTCGACGACCTCGGGGAGTAGCGCCGCCGCCGACAGCCGTAGTCTTGACGGGTGGCTGTACCTGACCTCTCGGCGCTGCACGCGCTCCACCCGGCCCAGCAGCCGTCGTACCCCGACCGCGCCGCCGTCGACCGCACGGTCGAGCAGCTGCGGGTCGCGCGCCCGCTCGTGCTCGCCCACGAGTGCGACGAGCTGACCGACAAGCTCGCCGCGGTCGCCCGCGGCGAGGCCTTCCTCCTGCAGGGCGGCGACTGCGCCGAGACCTTCGCCGGCGTCACCGCCGACAACACCCGCAACAAGCTGCGGGTGCTGCTGCAGATGGCCGTCGTGCTCACCTACGCGGCGTCCGTGCCGGTGGTCAAGCTCGGCCGGCTCGCCGGGCAGTACGCCAAGCCGCGCTCGTCCGACAACGAGACCCGCCTCGTCGGCGGTGAGTCGATCACGCTGCCGGCCTACCGCGGCGACGCCGTCAACGGCTACGACTTCACGCCCGAGTCGCGCGTGCCCGACCCCGCCCGCCTGCTCGAGGTGCACCGCACGTCGGCCGCCACGCTGAGCATGATCCGGGCCTTCATCGCCGGCGGCTACGCCGACCTGCGCAAGGTGCACACCTGGAACACCTCGTTCGTCGCCGACTCCGTCGCCGGCCAGCGCTACGACCAGCTCGCCCACGAGATCGACCGGGCGATGGCGTTCATGGCCGCCATCGGCGCCGACCCCGACGAGTTCCACCGCGTCGACTTCCACATCTCCCACGAGGCCCTCGTGCTCGAGTACGAGCACGCGATGACCCGCACCGACTCCGGCACCGGGCGCGACTACGACCTGTCCGGCCACTTCGTGTGGATCGGCGAGCGCACCCGGCAGCTCGACGGGGCCCACGTCGAGCTGCTGCGCCACGTGCGCAACCCCATCGGCGTCAAGCTCGGCCCGACCACCTCGCCCGACGACGCGATCGCCCTGGCCGCCGCGCTCAACCCCGACAACACCCCGGGCCGGCTCACCTTCATCACCCGCTTCGGGGCCGGCAAGATCCGCGACGGCCTGCCGGCGCTCGTCGAGAAGGTCACCAGCGAGGGGCTCCAGGTCGCCTGGGTCTGCGACCCGATGCACGGCAACACGTTCGAGGCGTCGTCGGGCTACAAGACCCGGGCCTTCGACGACGTGATCGAGGAGGTGCAGGGCTTCTTCGACGTCCACCACGAGCTCGGCACCTGGCCCGGCGGCGTGCATGTCGAGCTCACCGGCGACGACGTCACCGAGTGCGTCGGCGGCGGCGAGGAGCTCGACGAGGCCGCCCTCGCCACCCGCTACGAGTCGGTGTGCGACCCGCGGCTCAACCGCGTCCAGTCGCTCGAGCTCGCCTTCCTCGTCGCCGAGATGCTCCGCGCGCGCGACGTCACCAGCTGAGCCGTCCGACCGAAGCGGAGTGAGTCGATGATCGACCTGCGCAGCGACACCCTCACCCAGCCCACCGAGGCGATGCGGACGGCGATGGCCCGCGCCGACGTCGGCGACGACGTCTACGGCGAGGACCCGACCGTGGCGGCGCTCGAGGAGCGGGTCGCGGGCCTGCTCGGTCACGAGGCCGCCCTGTTCATGCCGACCGGGTCGATGAGCAACGTGCTCGCCGTCCGCGCGCTGGTGCAGCCGGGGCAGGAGGTGCTGTGCGAGTCGTCGGCGCACATCGCCCGGGCCGAGCTCGGGGCGCACGGCGCCTACAACGGCATCACGATGCGCACCTGGACCCACCGGCGCGGCCACGTCGACCTCGACGCCGTCCGCTCCCTGTACGCCCCCGACATGGGCACCTACTTCGTGCGCACCGCCGCGATCTCGGTGGAGAACACCCACAACTTCGCCGGCGGCACCGTGCTGCCCCTCGCGCTCCTGCAGGAGCTGCGCGCGTGGACGCGTGAGGTCGGCGCCACCGTGCACCTCGACGGGGCACGCCTGTGGAACGCCCACGTCGCCACCGGCACCCCGCTGGCCGACTACGGCGTCACGGCCGACGTGCTCTCGGTCTGCCTGTCGAAGGGCCTGGGTGCACCCGTCGGCTCGCTGCTCGTCGGCAGCGCCGACACGGTGGCCGAGGCGCGCGTGTGGCGCAAGCGCATGGGCGGCGGCATGCGGCAGGTCGGCGTGCTCGCCGCCGCCGGTCTGCACGCCCTCGACCACCACGTCGAGCGCTTGGCCGACGACCACGAGCACGCCCGCCTGCTCGCCGAGGCGTGCGGCCTCGACCCGGCCGGGGTCGAGACCAACATCGTCGTCCTCGACCGCGACGACGCCGCGGCCTTCGTCGCCGCGGCCGCCGAGGCCGGCGTGCGCGTGGCGACGGTCGGGCCGCGCACGGTGCGGATGGTCACCCACCTCGGCGTCACCCGCTCCGACGCCGAGCGTGCCGCCGCCGCGCTCGCCGGGATCGTGGCCGCCGTCTCGTAACCTTTTCGCGCCCCGGTGCATCGGACCACCTGACCGCACCGCCCAGGCCGAAGGACCGCCATGAACCGCACCCTGACCCTCGTCATCGCCGCCGCTGCCGTCGTCGGCACCACCGGCGGCGTCGTGGCGGCGACGATGGCCACCGGCCCGGACGACGAGCAGCCCGCCGCCCGCGCCACCGACGCGAGCTCCCCGAGCGGCACCCCCAGCCGCACCCCCAGCGGCACCCCCAGCGGCACCCCGACGTCCGGCGGGGGCGAGCAGCCGGTGCCGAGCGACGACCCGCCCGGACCGGGCCGGCCCGGCGACCTGCTCTGGGCCAACCAGCGCCTGCTCCACGACGGCGACACCGAGATCGAGATCGATCTCGACAACGTCCCGTACTCGCTCGAGCGCGCCGCCGGCGGCTGGGTGGTCACGGTCAAGACCAGTCCGCAGGAGCCCTCCTTCGAGGCGATCTACCTCCGGCCCGACGGCACCCGCCAGCTGCTCGGCGAGACGTTCGGCGACGGCGACGTCAGCCCCGACGGCACCCGCTACGTGGCCCAGGGCCTCGACGACCCCAACCAGGGCTACACGGTGTGGGACGTCGCGTCCGGCGAGCAGGTCGACGGAGTGCTCTACGGCACCGCGGAGGGCCAGACGGCCACCGGGCACGCCCAGTTCGTCGACGACAGCACGGTGGCCACCGGCTGGCGCGACGACCGCGACGTCGAGCTGGCGGTCGCCTCACACTTCGACGGCTCCGACGACCGCACCGTGCTCGCCGACGACCTCGTCGGGGCCTGGTCGATCTCGCCCGACGGCATCTACATCGCCGGCACGGTCGCCGGCTCGGGCAAGCCGGGCGACACCACGATCTGCGCGATGGTCATGCGCACCTCCAACCTCGACAGCCAGGTCGTCGACTGCTCGCTCGCGTTCCCCGGGTTGCCCTCGTGGTCGACCGACAGCAACTCGGTCCTGGCCGAGCCGACCGACGGCGAGGGCGACGGCCCGGTCTTCCAGCCGCTCGCGGCCAACGGCACCGACCAGCTCGCCGCGATCCAGAACCCGCCCGTCGACGCCGAGGTCATCCGCGGGGCGTTCCTCGACGAGGACGTCGTCGCCATCCTCACCGGTGGCGACCGCGACGGTGACCCGCTGGTGGGCACCGAGGTCTGGGCCTGCGACAGCACCGGGTGCGAGGGCACCCAGAGGCTCGGTGACGACGTCGCCACCGCCGTCCTGGGGCGCCAGGACTAGCAGCGATCCGGCGTGCCGAGACCCCTCGGCGGGCCGGCTCAGTCGACGACGCGCAGCAGCGGCCGCACGGCCTTGCGGGCGTGGTGGATGCGGGCCTTGACCGTGCCGAGCGGCAGGTCGAGCACGCGCGCGATCTCGTTGTAGTCGAGCTGCTGGACGTCGCGCAGCACCAGCGGCTCGACGTACTCCGGGTGCTCGGTGCCCACGACCTCGAGCGCCTCGAGCAGGTCGAGGCGGCTGCCGGCGATGACGCTCGTCGTGCGCGGGTCGACGTGCAGCGGCATCTCGTCGGTGGACTGCTCGACCGAGCGGCGCTTGAGGGTGCGGTAGGTCGAGCGCGCGCTGTTCGAGGCCACGGCGTGCACCCAGGTGGTGAACCGGCTGCGCCCGCCGAACTGGCCGACCTTGGTCGCCACCAGCAGCAGGGCGTCCTGGGCGGCCTCCTCGGCGTCCTGCGGGTGCAGGAGCATCCGCCCGCAGATCCGCTCCACGCGCGGCGCCACGATCGCGAGCACCTGCTCGAGCGCCGCGGCGTCGCCCGCGGCCGCCTGCAGGGCCAGCGCGTCGAGGGCGTCGGCGCCCTCGGGTGTGTCGGCGGGCTCGGTCACGGGGCTCCCCAGGGTCGGTGACGGGTCAGTGGTGGGTCGGTGGTGGGTCGTTGGTGGGTCGGTGGTGGCAGGTGTGGCAGGTGGGCTCTGGCACGATAACCGCCGTGCCCCTCCCCGAACGCCTCGGCCGGCTCCGCCAGGTCCGCCGCATCGGGTCCGGGGGTTTCGCCACCGTGTGGCTCTACCGAGACTACGAGCTGCGCAGCGACGTCGCCGTCAAGGCGCTGGCCGAGAACTGGGCCGCGCGGCTCGACGTCCGCGAGCGCTTCCTCGAGGAGGCGCGGATCCTGCGCGCGGCCGACTCCGACCACGTCGTCCGGGTGCACGACATCGGCGAGAGCGACGGCGTGCCGTGGTTCGTGATGACCTACGCCGACCGCGGCTCGCTCGACGCCGGCCTCACCGGGGTGCCGTGGTCGCCGCGGCACGTCGTCCCGATCGTCGAGCAGGCCGCCGCAGGCCTCGCCGTGCTGCACAGCCGCGGCGTCGTGCACCGTGACGTGAAGCCGCAGAACCTGCTGCTGCGCGGCGACGGCGTCGACAGCCGGCCAGCACAGGGCGACGGGCCGACGCCCGAGGTGCTGGCGAGCAGCCGGCTCATGGTCGCCGACCTCGGGGTCGCGAAGGCGTTGCTGCACGCCAGCGGCCTGACGCAGGTCGTGGGCACGCCCGCCTACATGGCCCCCGAGCAGGCCACGGGCGAGGGCCTCGACGCGCGGGCCGACGTGCACGCACTCGGCGCGGTGGCCTACCACCTGCTGACCGGCCGCATCCTGCGCGAGGGCGGCTTCGCCGAGCTGGTCGAGGGTCGCCCGCCCGTGCCGCCGTCGTCCCTGGCCGACCTGCCGCGCGCCGTCGACGACGTCGTGCTGCGCGCCGTCGCCGCCCGGCCCGACGAGCGGTGGTCCGACGTGCAGACGTTCGCGGCGCGGCTCACCGAGGCCCTGGCGCAGCCGGTGCGCTCGTCCGGCGACACCGCCGTCCGGCCGGTCGCCGAGCCGACCCCGACCGTCGAGACGCCGGTGCCGGTCGCGCCCGACGACGTGCCGCGCCACCTCGCGCCGACCCCGCAGGAGGCGCGGCGCACCTCGCCGCTGGCCGCGACGCTCCTGGTGCTCCTGGCGCTGGCCGGCTCGTTCGCGGCCGCCTACACCGTCGTGCTGGCGCTGCGCTGAGCCGGACCCGCCCTCAGGACGGCGGCCGCGGCGGACCGACGGGTGGCGGGCCGGCGGGTGGCGGGCCGGCGGGTGGCGGGCCGGCGGGCGGCGGGCCGGTCGGTGCGGACGAGGCGGTCGGGCGTGCTTGCAACGAGCGGAGCGCCCCCAGCGAGCCCCGCACGGCCTCGGCCGACAGGTGGCCCGTGACGGCGGCGACGACCAGCGCGACCACGAGCCCGAGCCCGAGCACGAAGAAGGTGGTCTCGGTGCCGGCCGCGCCGGCGTCGATCGAGAACAAGGTCTCCTCCCCGGCGTAGCCGATCGTCGCCCGGCCGTGGAAGCCGGAGACCCGCACCAGCAGCGGGACGAGGACGACGAGGCCACCGGCCCACAGCAGCAGCGTGCCCAGCACGTGCCCACGGGCGCGGGTGCTCCGCAGCACGACCACGGCGGCCACCACCAGCACGACCAGCAGGATCGCGGGCGAGGCCCACAGCCCGGGCTCGTCGTCGCCGATGCCGCTCCACAGCCGGGCGTGGTCGGACTCGTCGAAGTCCTCCTCGCCGTCGGAGCCGCTGAGACCGCCGCCCAGCCGGGCGCCGGACCCGAGGCCCAGGACGAGGACGCCGCCGTTGCCCAGCAGGACGAAGACGACGGTCAGCAGCTCGCGGACGCCGCCGGCCTCGTCGCCGGCGTCGGACAAGGACTCCTCGCCGAAGCCCAGCAGGAGGAACCCGACGAGACCGACCAGGGGCAGGAGCGCGACGAGCGCCCCGTAGCCGTAGAGCACCGGCACCACCCGGTCGAGCACGCGGCCGACCCGCTCGCCCCACCAGTCACGTCGCAGGACGGCGACCAGCACCAGCACGACGAGGGTCAGGGTGAAGCCGAGTCCGAGCGCGCCCGCCGCGTTGACGCCGTAGTCGAGCTCGGTGCCGAGCCCGTCGGCCGACATCTCGCGTCCCCAACCGCGCCCGAGCTCGTCGTTGTCGCCCCGGAAGACCAGCGCGGGCACCATGAGCCCGACGCCCACGAACAGGGCCACGCGGACCGCGTCGACGAGTGCTGCCCCCGGCGTCCGGTGGTCGCGCACCATGCGGCGGAAGAGCACGGCGGTCACCCCGAGCACGACGATCGTGAGCGTGAGCGGGAACAGACCGATCGAGCCGTCGTAGCTGAGCTCGTCGTCGGTGCCGGAGACGTCGAGGTCGGCCCCGAAGGTGGCGGTGGCGATCGACGTCGCGAGGTCGAGCGTGGCTCCGACGCCGAAGTCGGGCGGCTTCACCAGGAGCGTCACCACGCCGGCCAGCGCACCCGTGAGCGCCAGCACCGCACCGGCGACCGCGAGCGAGCCGAGCCAGTTGCCCACCAGCAGCGGACGCAGGTCGATGGTCGGGGTCGCCGCCGGGCTGCCGGGTGGCGGGCCCGGGGGTCGACCTGGAGGAGGCGGCGGGAGCACCGGGGGGCCCGAGGGCGGCGGGCCGGGAGGGAGCGAGGTCATGGCGGGTCCGTGTCTGGAGGGGGTGCTGCGCGGACGCTAACAACGCAGACCGCGCCGCGGAGCGGAATCGCAGACCCGGCGGACTCCGGTCGCCGCGACGGGGTCGGGGGTGGGCTCAGGCCGCCTCGCCGACCAGCGAGACGTCGCTGACGGCGGTGTAGTCGCGACCGGAGGGGCCCCGGCCCGGGGCGCTCACCGACACCAGGCGCAGGACGACGGTGGTGGTGACCGTGTCGACGTCGATCGGCTGCACCTGGCGGGCGTTGCCGAGGGACTGGCTCACCCGCGTGCCGTCGGAGAAAATCCACTCGACGGCCGTGATGCGGCGGTTGGCCAGGTAGCCGTCGTAGCCGGGGTCACGCTTGGCGTAGCCGTTGAGGAGCCCGACCGAGGTGAGCCGGGTGGGGCTCGGGAACGTGAAGGTGATGGTGGCGCCGGTGCCGTCGCCGGGCATCCGCCAGGCGGTGTCGGGCCGGCCGTCGAGCATGTTGTCGGCGTCGTAGCGCACGGGGTTGCCGCGGACGTCCTGGCCGGGCGGCGCCGTCACGGGGGTGACGACCCGCGCCTCGGTCGTGACGTCGCGCGGCTCGATCGGGGCGTCGGAGCCGGGCTCGGTGGGCTCGCTCGACGGCGGCGGCTCGGTCTCGGACGGCGCCGGCTCGTCGCTGCCCCCGGCGCCACCGGTCTGCTCGGCGCTCGGCCGGCCGGCGTCGGAGGCCGGCGTGCGATCGGCCGCCACGTCGTCGTCGCCGCTGCCCAGGCCGCCGGTCAGCAGGAACACCCCGACGCCCGCGACGAGCACGAGGGCGATCGCGACGACGAGCCAGGGCGCCGGGCCGCGTCGCCGGTCGTGCTCGACCGGCGGTGCGGGTGCCTCCCACGCCGGCGGGTCGGCCGGCGTGGGCGGTGCCGTGAGTGCGGGGTCGTCGGCGTACATCGGGTAGCGCGCCCGGGGCGGCGTCTCGTAGACCGGGGGCGGCGTGGCCGGTCCGGCCGGGCCGGTCGGAGGGGTACCGGGGGAGGCCTGCGTCGGCTCGTCGTGGACGACGGGCACCACCGTCGGCTCACCGCCACCGAGGCCGGCGACGGGGCCGCCGACGCCCGGTCGCTCGGCGGTCGAGGTGCGCCAGTCGTCGGACGAGGCGTCCACGGCACGGGGGTGCCCGCAGTTGACGCAGTAGCGCCCGACGCCCAAGGCGTGGCCGCAACGCGTGCACTGCTCCATCGGTCGGTCCTCCCGGCGTCGGCTCGGGGTCACCCTAGTGGGCGGCGACCCCGAACCCCGCGCTCACGCGGTCGTGGCCCGCTCGTGCGAGGGCACCCGGTCGACGAGCGCCGGCAGCTTGCGACACGCCTGCGCGAGCTCGCGCAGCTCGGTGCCGAGCAGGGCCTGCGGGCCGTCGCACAGCGCCGTCTCGGGGTCGGGGTGCACGTCGACGATGATGCCGTCGGCGCCGACCGCGATCGCGGCCCGCGACAGCGGGACGATGAGGTCCTTGCGGCCGGCCGCGTGCGACGGGTCGACGATCACCGGCAGGTGGCTGGTCGCCTGCACGACCGGCACCGCGGAGATGTCGAGGGTGTTGCGGGTCGACGGCTCGAAGGTGCGGATGCCGCGCTCGCACAGGACGACGTCGAGGTTGCCGCGCTGGGCGATGTACTCGGCCGCCATCAGCCACTCCTCGATGGTGGCGGTCATGCCGCGCTTGAGCAGCACCGGCTTGCCGGCGTCGCCGACCGCCTGCAGCAGCCCGAAGTTGGCCATGTTGCGGGTGCCGACCTGCAGCATGTCGGCGTGCTCGGCGACGACGTCGACGTCGCGGGCGTCGACGATCTCGGTGACGACGGGCATCCCGGTCGCGGCGCGGACGTCGGCGAGGATCTCCAGGCCCTTCACGCCGAGGCCCTGGAAGGCGTAGGGCGAGGTGCGGGGCTTGTAGGCGCCGCCGCGGAGGATGGTGGCGCCGGCCGACTGGGCCATGCGGGCCGACTCGAGCGTCTGCTCCGGCGTCTCGACGGCGCACGGGCCGGCCATGAAGGTGAAGGTCTCGGGGCCGATCGGCACCCGCGGGGCGCCGTCGCGGCCGCCGACCCACACCGTCGACCGCTCGGGGTGGTGCTGGCGGCTGACCAGCTTGTAGGGGTCGGAGATGCGGTGGACGTCGGCGACGCCCTTCAGCGTGCGGAGGTTGAGCCCGTGGAAGGACTCGATGTCACCGACGAGGCCGATGATGGTGCGCACGACGCCCTTGCTGACGAAGGCCTCACCGCCGACCGACTCGACCCTCTCGACGACGTGCGCGACGTCCTCGTCGGTGGCTTCCGGCGACATGACGACGACCATGGTGAACCTCGGTTCCTGTGCGTGGGTGGGGCTCCGGCCTCGGCCCAGACATGACAAACGCCCCGGGCCTGTGGCCGGGGCGTGGTGGGTGCGGGCGCGTCTAGGGACGAGCCTGCACGGGTGCTCCCGGCAGGTGTCCAAAGAAATAGGTGTGCGCCACGAGCACGACTCTAGACGACGGATCGACGAGGAGCCGCATGCGCCCGCACCGCGAGACGGGGTCACACGGTGAAGAGGGTGATCGTGCTGCCCTTCGGTGCCATCGAGCCCTGCTCGGGGTCGGTGCGGACGACGAAGCCGAGCCCGAACGAGTTCTCGACCTCCTCGACCTGCACGTCGAACCCGGCCTCGCGCATCGCGTCCTCGGCCGCCTGCACGCCGAAGCTGTACACGCGCGGCACCTCGACCAGCTCGGGGCCCTTGGAGACGACGAACGCGACGCCGTCGCCGCGGGTGAGCGTGCCGCCCGCGGGCTCGTGCGAGACGACCGAGCCGGCGGGCACCTCGTCGTCGAAGACCTCCTCGACGACGCGCGGAGCCAGCCCACGCCTGGTCAGCGCGGCCTCGGCGTCGTCGTAGGGCCGGCCCACCCAGTCGCCGACCTCGAGCGGCTTCGGGCCCTTCGACAGCACGAGGTCGACGGCGGTGCCGGGCTCGACCTCGGTGCCGGACGGCGGGTCGCTGCGCAGCACGCTGCCGGCCGGCAGCGCCTTGGTGAACTGCTCGGTGCTCTCGCCGAACACGAGCCCGGCCTCCTGGAGGGCGTCCTGGGCGGCGTCCTCGTCGAGCTCGCGCAGCTCGGGCACGAACAGGGGGCCGAGCGAGAGCGTGAGGGTGACGGTGTCGCCGTCGAGCACCTGCTCGCCACCGCGCGGGTCGGCTGCGACGACCGTGCCCTCGGGCGCCTCGGAGTCGTGCACCGGGTCGGTGTAGGCGACCTCGAGACCGGCATCCTCGATCGCGGCGACCGCCGTGGCCTGGTCGGACCCGACGACGGTGGGCGCCGGGCTGTAGCGCGCCCAGCCGTACCAGAACGCGCCGCCGCCGACCGCCAGGGCGAGCACCAGGCCGACCACGAGGAGCAGGAGACCGCGACGGCGGCGTCGTGGCCTCGGCGGCGGTGCGTGGGCGACGTCGGGCCCGCGACGGGGGAGCACCGGCGGGGGCGGCGGTCGGTCGTCGAGCAGGGGCAGCGCGGTGGTGTGCTCGTGCGGGCGGGACGCGACGTCACGCACGTCGAACATCGCCGTCGACTCCCACCCCGGCAGGGCGTCGTCGGTGTCGGCGTCGCTGCCGGTGTCGACCGGGCCGAGGAACGGCGAGAGGTCCTGGGTGAGCTCGGGGTCGTCGCGCACCCCGGCGTCGACGGCGTGCGCGACCCGGTGCACCTGGTGCAGCAGCACGGCGGCGTCGGCCGGACGACGGGTGCGGTCGCGGGCGGTGGCGCGGGCGACGAGCGCGTCGACGTAGGCCGGGATGCCCGGCACCCGCTCCGACGGCGGGGGCACGTCGTGGTGCACGTGCTTGTAGGCGACCGCGATCGGCGACTCGCCCTCGTGCGGCTTCACGCCGGTGAGCAGCTCGTAGAGCAGCACGCCGACGGCGTAGACGTCGGCGCGCGCGTCGGAGCGGCCGTCGACGACCAGCTCGGGCGCGAGGTAGGAGACCGTGCCGATGAGCACGCCCTGGGTCGCGGTGTGCTGGGTGTCGGCGCTGACGGCCTTGGCCAGCCCGAAGTCGGCCACCTTGACCCGGCCGTCGTCGGCGATGAGCACGTTCTCGGGCTTGATGTCGCGGTGCACGATGCCGGCCCGGTGGGCGGAGGCGAGCGCCGAGAGCACGGGCTCGACGAGCTCGAGCGCCCGCCGCGGAGGCATCGGGCTCTCCTTGACGATCGTGTCGCGCAGCGTGTGGCCCGAGACGAGCTCCATCACCAGGAACACGGTGCCGTCGTCGTCGCCCTGGTCGTGCACGCCGACGACGTGCGGGTGCGAGAGCCGGGCGGCGGCGCGGGCCTCGCGGACGAAGCGCTCGGCGAAGTCGCGGTCGGAGTCGGAGTCGGACAGCCCGGCGTGCATGATCTTGACCGCGACGGTGCGGTCGAGCCGCTCGTCGACGGCCTCGTAGACGCTCGCCATGCCGCCGCGGGCGATGCGCGGGCCGATGCGGTAGCGACCGTCGAGCAGCCGACCGCGCATGGGGTCGGCGGCGCCGGCGGCGCGGGCATCTGGCTGCACGGTCGACCCTCCTGGTCCGGCCGGGGAAGGGTGCCGAACGGGTTCATGATAATCGGCGGCGGGTGACCCCGGCCCGGACCGGCGGCCCCCGGCGTGGCGTCGCCGTGGCGTGACAGACTTCGGCCATGACTGGCTCGACCCCCGCCCTCGCCGACGTCGACCTCGCGGCCCTGGTGCCCGAGTGGCTCGACTGGTCGGCGGCCGCGGAGCAGCTCGGCGTCACCGTGGCCAAGGTGCGCACGATGGTGCGCGACCACGAGCTCGCGGCCGCCGTCCCCTCGCCTGGCGACGCGCCGTCCGTCCCGGCCGAGCTGCTGCAGGACGGCCTCGTCGTCAAGGGCGTGCCCGGCCTGCTGACCCTCCTGCACGACAACGGCTACGACGACCGCGAGTGCATCGCCTGGATGTTCCTCGACCAGGACTTCCCGGGCCGGGCCATCGACGCCCTGCGTGAGAACCGCGGCACCGAGGTCAAGCGCCGCGCCCAGGCCCTCGGCTTCTAGGCGCGCGGGTGGAGGGCAGGCCGACGCGCACGCGTCCGACGCAGCGCTCGTCCAGCTGGATCGGCATCGTCCTCGTCGTCGCGATCGCGGTCGGCATCTGGCTGATCAACGGCCGCGACCCGGGCACGGGCACCTCCGGCGGCACCGGGCCGGAGACGAGCGAGATGATCTCCGAGGCCGCGTCGCCGGGCGGGGACGCGCCGTCGTCCTCGGGCTCGACCGTCGGCTTCGATCCCGTGAGCGGACTGCCCTACGTCGACGTGGCCGAGCTGCCCGACGAGGCCCTCGACACCCTCGAGCTCATCGACGCCGGCGGCCCGTTCCCCTACGACGAGGACGGCTCGACGTTCGGCAACTACGAGGGCGTCCTGCCCGAGCGCCGGCGCGGCTACTACGAGGAGTACACGGTCGAGACGCCCGGGCTGAGCCACCGGGGCCCGCTGCGCATCGTGACCGGCGACGGCGACGAGCTCTACTGGACCGAGGACCACTACGCCTCGTTCGAACGGATCGACCGGTGACCCGGTGAGCGGGCTGGCCCGACTGCTGGCCGGCCGCGCCCCGTCCGGCGCCTACCGGTGGCGGGCCGCCTATGACGTCGACGACGTCCGGCACACGGTGGAGTCGACCGGTCGGCCGTTCGCCCACCTCGACGGCGTCGCGGTCGGCTCGGTGCCCGAGCTGCACGCGGCGCTCTCGGCCGCGCTCGACTTCCCCGACCACTACGGCGCCAACCTCGACGCGCTCGTCGACTGCCTGCGCGACGTCGACCCGGCCACCGTGCTGCTCTGGGACGCCTGGGCGCCGTTCGCCCGGGCCGAGCCGCGGGTGTTCGCGATCGCGCTGGAGGTCCTCGGCGGGGCCATCAGCGTGCTCGTGCGTGGCGACGGCCCCGACGTCGGCCTGCCGCTGCTCGACTGATGCTCAGACGACGCGCTGGGTGACGGCGTCGGCCAGCCCGTGCAGCACGGCGCCGGCGCGGTCGTCGACGAGGCCGGAGGCGACGGCGTCCTCCAGCGCGGAGACGGCGACGTCGCAGAGCTGGGCGATGGTCGTCTCGACGCGGGCGTGGGCGCCGGAGGCGTCGATGACCTCGCGCAGCCGGTCGACGTCGTCGACGGTGAGCGGGGTGCCGAGCGAT
The DNA here is from genome assembly GCF_039939255.1 of Nocardioides secundeburneus. Lineage (NCBI taxonomy): Bacteria > Bacillati > Actinomycetota > Actinomycetes > Propionibacteriales > Nocardioidaceae > Nocardioides > Nocardioides secundeburneus. Next base: position 148,463 of record NZ_JBDUUE010000005.1, on the reverse strand, counting down.
CGGTCGAGCAGGTCGGCGGCGGCCGCGTCGGAGGCGGGGCCGTCGCGGAGGGCGTCGAGCGCGTGCGCGACCAGCACGGTGCGCTTGCCCTCGACGAGGTCGTCGCCGGCGGGCTTGCCGGTCGTGGCCGGGTCGCCGTAGACGCCGAGCAGGTCGTCGCGCAGCTGGAACGCCTCGCCGAGCGGCAGGCCGAACGCGGTGAGCGCCACCCGGACGTCGCCACCTCCGCCGGCCAGCGCGGCCCCGACGTGCAGCGGACGCTCGATCGAGTACTTGGCCGACTTGTAGCGCAGCACGGTCATCGCCGTGTCGAGGTCGGCGCGACCGCGGGCCTGCACCGAGACGTCGAGGAACTGCCCGGCGATCACCTCGGTGCGGCACAGGTCGAACACCTCGAGCGCCGGCCCGACGGTCTCCCAGCCGAGGCCGCACCGCCGGAGCAGCTCGTCGGCCCAGCCCTGCATGAGGTCGCCGAGCAGGATCGCGCCGGCGGCGCCGTACTGCCCGGGGTCGCCGCGCCACCCGGCCGTGCGGTGCTCGCCCTCGAGCGCCCGGTGGGACGACGGCCGGCCCCGTCGGGTGTCGGAGGCGTCCATCAGGTCGTCGTGGGCGAGCGCGCTCGCGTGCAGCAGCTCGAGCGCACCGCAGGCGCGCAGCAGGGCGGCGTCGTCGGCCTCGCTCAGCGTCGGCCGGACGGCGCGGAAGCCCCAGTGGCAGAACGCCGCGCGGAACCTCTTGCCGCCGGCCACCGCGGTGCGCGCCTCGTCGATGAGCCGGACGGCGTCGGGGCCGAGCGGCAGCAGGCCCTGCGCCTGTTCGTCGAGGAACAGCGTGAGCGTCGCGTCGACGCCGGCCCGGAAGGAGGCGTCGTCCCACGAGCCGTCGGCGATGACCATCCTCCGACAGTAGGGCTCTACCCTTCACGCCATGGCAGCAGGTCGGGGACGCAGCATGGCCGAGGTCATCCAGGACGGCGGGCCCTCGATCTCGTTCGAGTTCTTCCCGCCCAAGGACGACGCCGGCGTCGAGCGTCTCTGGCGCGCCATCCAGGCCCTCGAGCCCTACCAGCCGACGTTCGTCTCGGTCACCTACGGTGCCGGCGGGACGACCCGCGACACCACGGTCGAGATCACCGGCCGGATCGCCCGCGAGACGTCGTTGACGCCGGTGGCCCACCTGACCTGCATCGGGCACACGCGCGAGGAGCTGGAGAAGATCCTCGACACCTACACCGAGGCCGGCGTGCACCACGTGATGGCGCTGCGCGGCGACCCGCCCGAGGGCCCGGCGGCTGAGTGGACGCCGACCGAGGGCGGGCTCACCTACGCCCTCGACCTCGTCGAGCTGGCCCGCTCGCGCGGCGACTTCCGCATCGGCGTCGCGGCCTTCCCCGAGGGACACATCAACGCGGCCTCGCTCGACGCCGACGCCGACGTGCTCGTCGCCAAGGCCCGGGCCGGCGCCGAGTTCGCGGTCACGCAGATGTTCTACCGAGCACAGGACTACTTCGACCTCGTAGCACGTGTGCGCGACCGCGGCGTCGACATCCCGATCCTGCCGGGCATCATGCCGATCCTGAACCTCAACGCGATCCAGCGTCAGGGCGAGCTGGTCGGCACCGTCGTGCCCGAGGAGGTCGTGGCCCGGATCTCCGCCCACGACGACCCCGTCGCCGTCCGGGCCGAGGGCATCGCGGTCGCCGCCGAGCTGTGCCGCGAGCTGCTCGACGGCGGTGCGCCGGGCCTGCACTTCTACACGCTCAACTTCTCCAAGGCCACGCTGGAGATCTTCGAGGCCCTGCAGATCAGGGTCTGACCGCCCGGGTGGCAGCTACGGTCGGAGGCATGCTCTCCACCCGCACGGTCACCACCACCGGTCACGGCGCCGTCGCGGTGCCGCGCGACGCCGCCAACGTCAACGTGTCGGTCAGCCACGCGGGCGCGACGCTCGCCGAGGCGCTCGCCGGCGCCGAGTCGGCGCGTGGTCTCGTCGTCGAGGTCGCCCGCGAGCACGTCGACCCCGCGGCGGTCGCGAGCCAGGGACTCAGCACCTGGGCCCGCCAGGACCACGAGGGCCGCGTCGCCGGCTTCGAGGCCCGCCACGCGCTCCGGCTGCGCTGCGGCGGCCTCGACGTCGCCGCCACCGTGCTGCAGGCCCTGGCCGACCGGGTCGGCGACCGGCTCGCGATCGACAACGTCGAGCTGACGACGTCGCCCACCCCCGACCACCTGGCGACGGCCCGCGAGCGTGCGTTCACCCACGCGCGCGAGAAGGCCGAGCACCTCGCCGGCCTCGCCGGCGCCGCCCTCGGCGCCGTCGTCTCGGTGGCCGAGGCCGGCGTCGGCGGGCCGCGCCCCGTGGCCCGCATGGAGCTGGCGGCCAAGGCCGACGTCGACTTCGAGGGCGGCAGCGACGACGTCGGCGCCGGCCTCACCGTCACGTGGGAGCTGGGCTGAGCCCGACCCTCACGCCGGTCCGATGACGCCGGCCACCAGCGCCGCCCCGAGGCCCACGTAGGCCAGGCCCGAGCCGGGGGTCGCGTGCGCCCCGCACGCGTAGACGCCCTCGACCGGCGTGGTCGGCCCGAGCCGGCGGCGCACGGTCGCACGCCCCTGCCACAGGACGCCGTACGGCGAGCCGCCCCACGCCTGCACCGTCTCGAGCGGGGTGCGGTCGACGCGCGTCACGACCCGGTCGCGCACGTCGAGGCCGCGGCGCGCGAGCACTTTCAGCAGGTCCTCGGAGATCCGGCCGCGGCCGTGCAGCGTCCAGGCGGTGCACCCCGGCGGCGCCGTGCCGCCGGGCCGGACGACCACCGTCGCGTCGCCGTGCACCACGGTCTCGTGCCGGATCTCGGCGAGCGGGCCGTCGCCGTCGTCGGCCGTGCCCTCGAGCCCGAGGTGCGCCACGACGGGCGGCAGCGACGGCATCGTGCGCTCGACGTGCGGCGCCAGCGTGGGCAGCCGCCGCGGGTCGACCGCGCACACCACGGCGTCGGCTTCGACGTCGCCGCGCGAGGTGCGGACGGCGGCGACCCGGCCGCCGCGCAGCACGAGGTCGAGCACGGGCTCGCCGCGCACGACCGCGACCCCGCGGGTCTCGAGGCGGGCCTCGAGCAGGTCGCGCAGGCGGTGCATGCCGCCGGCCATCGTCCAGGCGCCGAACAGCTGCTCGAGGTGCGTGACCACGCCGGCCCACGCCGGCACGTTGCGCAGGTCGTGGCCGTCGGCGACGAGCAGGTGCGCGGCCACGGTGGCGGGCCGGTCGTCACGGAACGCGCGCCGCAGCCGCTTGGCCAGCGTCTCGCGGCTGTCGACGACGGCCGCGACCTCCCGGGGCAGCGACGACGGCGTCCAGGGCACCTCGAAGTAGTGGCGGCGCAGCACGTCCCACGTGTCGGCGTAGGACGACACGTGGTCGTCCCAGGCGCGGCCCAGGCCCGGGGCGAGCGCGTCGAACGCCGCGACCTGGCCGCGGGGCGAGGTCGGCAGCACCACGCGGCTGCGGTCCTCGAACCGGTGCTCGCGGACGACGTCGAGCGGTTGCAGCTCGGCGCCCGCCTCGACGCCGAGCTCGGCCTCCAGTGCGCGCCCGCTCTTGCGGAACAGGTCGCGGACGACGGCCGGCACGTGGGTCATCGTCGGCCCGGACTCCCAGGTGAAGTCGTGCGCCGTCACCGTCGACAGCGCGCCGCCCAGCTGCTGCGAGGCCTCGAGCAGGGTCACGTCGTGGCCCAGCTTGGCCAGTCGGACCGAGGCGGCCAGTCCGCCGAACCCCGCACCGACCACCGTCACCCGCATGGGGAGACCCTAGGGGGCTGCTCCGGCGGCCCGACCGCGTGATCGGCGGTCCCTGACGCGGCGCCAGCCGCGACGCACGAGCTTGAAGGCGAACCACACCACCACGAGTCCGACCAGCAGGAGCACGGCCGCGATCGAGGCCGCGACCACCGGGTGGTTGATCGCGAACGCGACGACGGCGAGCACGGCGACGTCCTCGGCGACGCTGGCGACGATGTTGCTGGCCGGCTCGGGCGAGGAGTTGATGGCCAGTCGACCGCCGGCCTTCACGACGTGCGAGGCGAGGGCCGTCGTCCCGCCGACGGAGGCGTTGAGGGCCTGGGTGAGCGAGTCGGCGTCGCCGGCGACGAGCAGCCCGACGACGGCGCCGGCCGTGGGGCGGATGACCGTCGAGATCGCGTCCCAGGCCGAGTCGACGTAGGGGATCTTGTCGGCCACGAACTCGAACGAGTACATGAAGGCCGCCGCGGCCAGGACCTCCCAGCGCCCGAGCACCTCGGGCACGTCGGCACCTCCGAGGCGCTCGCCGAGGCCGAGCACCAGCACGACGAGGTAGGCGTTGACGCCGCTGGCCCACCCGCTCGAGAACGACAGCGCGAGCGCCTCCACGATCCGGTCCCGTCCTCGTCTACTCGACGTCGACGACGGTGGCGCCGGTGAGGCGGGCCAGCTCGTCGAAGGTCGTGGAGAACACGGCCGCCGGGTGCCCGGCGGCCGCCCAGACGACCGGGTGCTGCTCGAGCCACGGGTCGAGGTAGGTCGGCACCGGCGCGGGGTGGCCGATGGGGGAGACGCCGCCGATCACCTGACCGGTGTGCTCGCGCACGAACTCGGGCTTCGCCCGTCGTAGCCGCGCGACCCCGATGCGGGCCGCGACCTTGTCGGTGTCGACGCGGTGGGCGCCCGAGGTGAGCACCAGCACCGGTGCGTCGTCGGCGTCGAAGAGCAGGCTGTTGGCGATCGCGCCGGGCTCGCAGCCCAGCGCCTGGGCGGCGAGGACGGCGGTGTGCACGGCGTCGGGCAGAATGACGATCTCGCCGGTCCCGCCCAGCCGGGCGTGGTCGGCACGGAAGCGGGTCACCGACGGGTGCTCGTCGGAGGTCTGTGACATGCGCCGACCTTAAAGGGAGACCGGAGGTGGGTGCCGTGGAGGTACCGGCGACGATGAAGCGCGTGGTGCGCCTGGTCTGGGCCCTCGTGCTGCTCGCCGGCGTGATGACCGTGCTCGCCGTCGTGCTCGACGACCAGATCCTCGACGCCGCCGGCACGCCGGCCAACAACCCCGACGACACCCGCGTGCCGCCGTCGTACTCGCCGGTGGTCGTCGTCCTCTACGTCACCCTCGCGGCGTTGGTGCTGGTGCTGCTGGCGTTCGTGCGCAACGCACACAACTGGGCGCGCCACTGCCTCGCCGTCACGTTCGTGCTGCTCGCCCTGGCGATGGTGGCCCTGCTGGTGGCCGGCCCCCCGGTCACGTTCGTGCCCTTCGTCTGCGTGTGGCTGGCGCTCGACGCCGCGCTGCTGCACCAGCTCTACCGTCCCGAGTCGGGGGCGTTCCTCGCCCCTCGGGAGCGCGTGGCCGGCTGACGGCCCGACCTGCGACGCCCGCGCCCGGGTTGCGGGCGGGCTTCGTCCTTCCCTTGTGTCGGAGGGTCCGGTTAGAGTTCTCTTGTTCGAACACGTGTTCGATCCTTCCGGTGGGGCCGACCTCGACCCCCGGCCCCCCGGTCGACCTGCCCCGGGTGAGGAGTCCGTCCATGCGTCACTACGACGATCCGGTCGAGGTCCGCCGCGGCCCTCGCGACCACCCCGGCCGCACCGGGGTCGACGACCCCGAGCAGTTCCTGTGGCGTGGCCGGTTGTGGAAGGTGCGCGCCGTCCTCGCCCACGTGGTCGAGGCCGGCGCGCGGGAGCGGTGGCGGGTGCAGGCCGGTCGCGGGGGCCTGGAGTCCGACGGCGTGTTCGACCTCTCCTTCGACGGCGCCGACGGGTCCTGGCAGCTCGTCGGCGGCCGCGACTGACCCGACCCGCTGCGCGACGCACCCCGCGACCCACCCTGCTGCCCGAGGAGACGACCCGGATGACCATGCTGCCCGCCACCACCCACTCCTACCTGGCCCGCTCGGCCGACTCCCTCGCCGAGGCGCTGGCCGCCACCGACGCGCCCACGCGCTACGCCTGCGCCCACGTCGCCGCGTTGCGGGCCGCCGCCGCCCTGCTCGCCGCGCGAGCCCGGCCCGAGCCCACCCGGCGGCGTCCGCAGAAGAACGCGTGGGTGCTGCTGTCCGAGGTGGCGCCCGAGCTCGGCGAGTGGGCCTCGTTCTTCGCCGCCGGCGCGGCCAAGCGGGCCGCCGCCGAGGCCGGTTCCACCCGTGCGGTCACCGAGCGCGACGCCGACGACCTGCTCCGAGACTCCGACCGGTTCCTGGCCGTCGTCGAGTCGGCGCTCGGCGTCGTCGCCCACGCCCCGGTCGCCGACCCGGGGGTGCGTCGCGTCTCCTGACCCGACGCGAGGGTTTCCCTGCTATCGGTCGCCGCCCGCATCCGCCAGGGTCAGGCCATGACTCTCGGGACCCTCGCCCTGCGGCGCGCCCACGCGGGCGCCCTCCTCGCCCTCGTGCTCCTCGCGGCACTGCTCGCCCTGGCCGTCACGCCGTCGGCCCAGGCGGCGACGGTGTCGGTCGCCAGCGCGCGGGCCACCCAGGACGGGTCCACCGGCACGGTGCGCGGCTACGTGGTCGGCCAGCCGACGTCGTCCACCACCGTCGTGCGCAGCGGCTACCCGAACGACTACGCCATCGCGATCGCCGACGCGGCCGGCGTCACCGACACCTCGCAGATGCTCTACGTGCAGGTCCCCAGCGCCTTCCGCTCGACCTGGGGCCTGCGTTCCAACCCCGGCCTGCTCGGCACCCGGGTCGACGTCACCGGCACGTTGGCGGCCTACTTCTCCCGCCCCGGCCTGACGGCCGCCACGAGCTTCGCCGCGGCCGGCAGCACCCCGCCGACGACCCCGCCGACGACCCCGCCGACCACGCCACCGGGCGGTGCGTCCGGCGGCACGACGGCCTACGACGACACCTACTGGAAGGACGCGATCGGCACGTCCGGAGCGCAGCTCGAGAGCGCGCTGCACACCATCATCTCCACCGGCGTCACGAAGATCTCCTACGACGCGGTCTGGGACGCGCTGAAGGTGACCGACCGCGACCCCGCCGACGCCGACAACGTGATCCTGCTCTACCAGGGCACCTCGGTGCCGGCGTCCGACAACGGCGGGGGTGTCGACCAGTGGAACCGTGAGCACGTCTGGGCCAAGTCGCACGGGGACTTCGGCACCGCCACGGGCCCCGGCACGGACATCCACCACCTGCGACCCACCGACGTCACCGTCAACTCCGCCCGCGGCAACCTCGACTTCGACGAGGGCGGCACCGAGAACGCCGAGGCGCCGGGCAACTACCGCGACGGCGACTCCTGGGAGCCCCGCGACGCCGACAAGGGCGACGTCGCCCGGATGATCTTCTACATGTCGGTGCGCTACGAGGGCGGCGACGGCTGGCCCGACCTCGAGGTCAACGACCGGGTCAGCAACGGCTCCGCGCCGCTGCACGGCAAGCTCGCCACCCTGCTCGAGTGGAACGCCGAAGACCCGCCGAGTGCCGCCGAGCTGCGCCGCAACGACGTCATCCAGCAGCAGTTCCAGGGCAACCGCAACCCGTTCATCGACCACCCCGAGTGGGCCGACTCCATCTGGTGATCGCGCGACCGGTCGAGCGTGTAGCCTGAGGGTCGTCGAACACACGTTCGATCTTCGTCAGGGGTCGAGCCATGCCGGAGGCTCGCTTGTCCGACCAGCCCAGGCCCACCCCCGCCGGTGCGGCACCGCAGTCCCGAGACACCCGCGCGGGCCCACTAGGGTCGGAGCCATGTCCGCGAGCGAACGCCGAGCAGCACCCCGCACCGCGGTCGTGTGGGACGTCCTCGACCCCGTGCTGGCCGAGCCCGGCCGGCCGCTCGACGTCGTCGACATCGGCGGTGGCACCGGCGGCTCGGCCGTGCGCGTCGCCGGCCTCGGCCACCGCGTCACCGTCGTCGACCCCAGCCCCGACGCCCTCGCCGCCCTGGCCCGCCGGGCGCGCGAGCACGGGGTCGAGGTCGAGGGTCACCAGGGCGACCTGTCCGACCTGCGCGCCCTCGTCGGCCCCGACGGTGCCGACGTCGTGCTCTGCCACGGCGTGCTCGAGGTGGTGGCCGACCCCGCCGCCGCCCTCACCGGGATCCGCGACGTCCTGCGCCCGGGCGGTCACCTCTCGCTCCTCGTCACGCAGCGGCACGCCGCCGTCGTCGCCCGGGCCATGGCCGGGCACTTCGCCCAGGCCGCCGCGATGCTCGACGCCACCGAGCCGCCCGTCGCCGGCAGCCGCACCGGGCGCCGGTTCACCACCGCCGAGGCCACCGCGCTCCTCGAGGCGGCCGGCTTCGCCGTCGCCGCCACGCACGGCGTCCGGGTCTTCGCCGATCTCGTGCCCGGCTCGCTGCTCGACCTCGAGCCCGGCGCCGCCGCGGCCCTCGTCGACCTCGAGCGCGCCGTCGCCACCCGCGCCGAGTACCTCCCGCTCGCGACCCAGGTGCACCTGCTCGCCGGCTGACCGCCGACCGGGGCGGCGGTCGGTCCGATGACCGAGACGCCGATCCTGCACGTCGACATGGACGCGTTCTACGCCTCCGTGCTGCTGCGCGACCGACCCGAGCTGCACGACGTCCCGGTCATCGTCGGTGGCGGTCACCGCGGCGTGGTGCTCGCCGCCAACTACCCGGCGCGCGCCTACGGCATCCGCTCGGCGATGACCGGCACCCAGGCCCGCCGCCTGTGTCCCCACGTCGTGTCCCTGCAGCCCGACTACGACGCCTTCACGACCGTCTCGGCCTCGGTGATGGAGGTCTTCCGGCGGGTGACCCCGCGGGTCGAGGCGGTCTCGCTCGACGAGGCCTTCCTCGACGTCGGCGGGGCCGGACGCCGCTGGGCAGACCCCGTCGACGCCGCCGAGTGGATCCGGGCCACGGTGCACGACGAGCAGCGCATCACCTGCTCGGTGGGTGTCGCGAGGACGATCTCGGTCGCCAAGCTGGCCAGCCGACGCGCCAAGCCCGACGGGCTGCTCGTGGTCGCTCCCGACGACGTCGCCACGGTGCTGCACCCGCTCGACGTCGGCGAGCTCTACGGCGTGGGCGAGAAGACCCGCGCGCGGCTGCACCGTCTCGGCTTCGTCACGGTGGGCGACCTGGCCGAGGTTCCCGTGCGCGACCTGCAGCGCACCCTCGGGCGCCACCTCGGCGCCCAGCTGCACCACCTGGCGTGGGGCACCGACGCGCGCGAGGTGACGCCGGGGCGCGCCGGTGTCTTCGGTCACGGAGGCGGCGTGCCTGACCGCAGCATGGGCGCCCAGGAGACGTTCGGCCGCGACACCGACGACCGCGAGCTCGTGCTGCGTGAGGTGCTCGCGCTCACCGGCAAGGTCACCGGCCGCCTGCGCCGGGCCGGCCTCGTCGGGCGCACCGTCGCGCTGACCGTCCGGTTCGCCGACTTCACCACCATCACCCGCAGCCGCACCCTCGACCAGTCCACCGACGTCACCCAGGAGGTCTACGCCGTCGCGGTGGGCCTCTACGACGCGCTCCGGCTGCGGGGCGTCCGGGTCCGGCTGGTCGGCGTCCGGGTCGAGGGCCTCGTGCCGCGCGACTCGGTGCACCGCCAGGGCGTGCTCGGCGAGCGCGAGCACGGCTGGTCCGACGCCGACCGCGCCGTCGACCGCGCCGTGCACCGCTTCGGCTCCTCGGCCGTCCGACCGGCCTCGATGTTGCGCGACGGACCCCGCCGCTAACCGGCCTCCCGCCGCCACCCGGACGGGCGGAGGGAATATTTACGATCTCGCCTACCGTGAGCGCAGACTGCTGCCTAGACTTGCTCCACGCCCACTGTCGGCCGCTCAGCGCGAGGCGACGACGAACCACCAGGAGGACCCGGTGCCACTCTCGGAAGAGGAGCTGCGACTGCTCGAGCAGATGGAGCGCGCCCTCGTCGAGGAAGACCCGAAGTTCGCCTCCACCCTGCGCGGCACGACCATGCGCGCGACGGCCCGCCGCCGCGCGATCCTCGCCGGCTTCGTCTTCGCCGCCGGCATCGCCCTCCTCTTCGTCGGCGTGCTCACCGAGTGGTACGTCGGCATCGTCGGCTTCGGTCTCATGCTCGGTGGTGCGCTGCTGTTCATGAGCACCCTGCGCGGGCGCCAGGCCGCCGGCCCGGCCGATCAGCAGGGCACCGCGCACCCCTCCGGCCTCACCTCCTTCCAGGGCGGACGCCGCGAGCGCCGCTCGCGCTCCCGCGGCCCCAAGGCGCCCTTCATGGAGCGCATGGAAGAGCGCTGGCGCAAGCGCAAGGACAACGGCGGCTTCTGACCGGGCGCCTTACGAGCGCCCGTCGCGGCGGGGCCGCCCAGCTTGGTGCTCGCTGCCGCGATTTCGGTGACGGACCCGACCCGCTCTGAGGGCGCCCGACGGCGCGCGCGCCGTGTGGTCCGGTGATGCTGGTCTCGGGGCGCCTCCGGGCGGTTCCGGCCCTCGTTGACCGTTCAAGGCCCGGCTGGGCCGTAGGCGGCGGTCGTGTGCCTGTGAACGGGGTCGCGACCGTGCTCGGGCACACGACCCGAACACGACCGGCGACCGGAGCGCGGGCTCAGAGCTGTTCGGCGGAGCTCCCGACGAGCTCGCTCTCACGGCCGCTCGCCGACCCGCCCTCGACGCGGCGGCGCTCGAAGACCGACGCCGGGAGCCAGCGGGCGCGGCGGCGGTCGCGGGGGCTGGCGCCGGCCTCGAGGGCCGCGGTGCAGGCCTCGACCTGGTCGCGCAGCTCGCCGGTGCCGCTGGAGTGGTCGCGCGCGTAGCGCAGGCGCTCGAGCGCGCCGACGATGACGTCGAGGGCCGCGACCGCCTCGGGAGCGAGGTCGGGCCCGTGGGCCGGGCGGGGGTCGGTGCTGCCGACGCGGCCGAAGGCGGCCGACAACGCGATCGCGGTCTCGCGCGGGGAGCGGCCTTCGGGCCAGCGCCCGCGGAGGTCGACCACGACGGCCCGCAGCTCCTCCCAGGCGAGCTCGGGACCACCGCCGAGGCGGCGCTCGCGTTGCCGGCGTCGCAGCGTGCTGGGCAGCAGGGCCAGCAGCACCAGGAGCAGGAGGCCGCCGGCCACGCCGGCGACGACGGCCCAGGGGAACGAGGCGCCGTCGGAGCCGTTGCCGCCCGCCTGCTCCTCCGGCGTCGGCGCGCTGGAGGTGACGTCGTCGGTGCGCTCGGGGCGGGTCGGCGCAGGCGCGCTGGACGACGGCGCGGCCGAGGTCGCCGTCTCGACCTCCTCCTCGACCGTCGCGTTGCTGTAGGACGGCAGCACGTCGACGGACGCCGCGCTCGGCGTCGGGTCGAACAGGACCCAGCCCGCGCCCGGGAAGTAGAGCTCGACCCAGGCGTGCAGGTCGTGGGCGCTGTAGACCCACGTGCCGGGCTCGCCGAAGACCGCGCTCGGGTTGAGGAAGCCGACCGCGACCCGGGCGGGGATGCCGAGGGTGCGCGCCATGACGCCCATGGCCGCGGCGTACTGCTCGCAGTAGCCGCGCCGGCCACCCTCCTCGGGCGGGGTGAACAGGAAGTCGGTGAGCTCGGACGAGCCGACCGGGTCGTCGGGGACCTGGTCGTCGTAGACGAACCCGCCGGTCTCGCGGAAGAACTGGCTCAGCAGCACCGCGCGCTCGAAGTCGGTGCCGGCCTCCGAGGTCTCCTCGCGGGCGAGGTCGCGGACCTCGTCGGGCAGGTCGGCCGGCAGGTCGGTGAGCTCGTCGTCCTGCGTGACGGGGCTGGTGTTGAGGGCGAGCAGCGCGTCCTGGTCGTAGTCGGGTAGGGCCGCGGTCATCGAGTAGCTCAGCCCGGCCGTGGTCAGGTCGTCGTTGCCGGCGAGGAAGTCGATGGAGTCCTCGGCGTAGCGCCAGTCGCCCTCGGCGTAGATCGAGGTGATCGGCGCCTGCGTGGGCAACCACCGCGACTGGAACTCCTCGGCGACCTGCACCTCGTAGTCGGCCTCGTCGTAGCGGACGACCTCGGGGTCGCTGTCGGGTGCCGGCACCCGGCCGTCGGCGAGGTTGGCCTCGGGGACCCGCCGGTTGCCACCGCTCCACTGGTCGTTGGTGAACCGCTTGAGCACGGCGATGCGCAGGTGGTCGGGGTCGGGGTCGTCGGTCGTGACGGTGATCATGTCGATGTCCTCGCCGCGCTCGAGGTCGCGGCGCATGTCGACCAGCGGGTTGACGACCTCGATGTCGCCGCTGCCGCCCCGGCCCGGGCCGACGTCGAAGACGGCGAGGTCGAAGGTGGGGATGGCGAGGGGGAGCGCGACGGCGGCCGCGGTGGCTGCGGCCCCGACGCCGACGGCCGAGCCGCGGACGGTGTCGCTGAGCCGCCGGACCGACGTGCTGCCGTCGAGGGAGCGCCCCCAGCGGGAGAGGTGCTCCTCCTCCTGCAGGTAGAGCAGGGCGAGGAAGCCGATCGCGGTGATCGCGAAGACCCACCACGACAGGCCGCGGTCGATGAGGCTGATCGGGACGCTGTAGACGGTCAGGAGCGGTAGTCCGGCGAGCGGCACGCGACGTAGCGTGGCCGCGCACAGGTCGACGAGGACCATGGCGAGGAAGCCGCCGACGACGAGCAGGGGCTGCACGGTGACCAGGCCGTCGTCGGGCACCGGCGAGGCGTAGGTCGTCGCGGCGTCGCCGGCCCTCTGCAGAGCGGCCCAGAACTCCGCTCCCGGCCACGGGCGGTCGGCGACGACCTGGCACGTGGCGGCACCGCCGACGACGAGCTGGGCCAGCACGACGACGCCACCGGGCAGGCGACGCCATCGGGCGAGCCCGCCGGTGATCGCGACGACGGCGCCGACCACGACGAGCGCGGCCAGGAAGTCGGCCGGCCTCTCGGTGAAGCCGCGCCACGACCACATGGCGATCCACGTGGTGGCGGCGGCGACGGCGGCGAAGCGCACCTGGACGACCATGGCCGCACCCCCGCGCTGGAGATCGCTGCTCATCGGCCCACCCCCTCGGCGACGCCGACGGCACGGGCGGCGGAGGGGCTGCGGGCACCGCTGCGCCCGAGCTCCTCCCAGACGCTCTCGAGGCGGTCGCGGGGGCCGAGCGCGGCGGCGCGCCACCCGGAGCTGCCGAGGAACGCCGCGGCGCCGCCGGTCTCGCTGCGGCTGCCCGACCACGCCTCGACGTCGACGGCCACGGCCAGCGCCGAGGCGGTGTGATGCACGATGCGGCGCAGCGCCGGGCGGTCGCCGGTGTCGACCGCGCCGAGCACGGCGACGGTGAGGCCGCCCTGGGCCTGCTCGCCGAGCCAGGAGGTGTCGATCGCCGTGCCCTCGGCGAGCTGGACGACGGCGAGCGCCTCGAGCAGCGGGCGCACGTTGAGGTCGCTGTCGCGCAGGTGCCACTGACCGGCGTCGGCGGTGTGGTCCTCGCCGGACGCCGTCACCAGCCGTACCTGGAAGCCGCGCTGGCTGAGGTGGACGGCGACCGAGGCGGCCGCGGCGACCGCGGCCTCGAGCGAGGAGGCGACGCCCTTGCCGCGGTGCGCCGATGCGCGGTTGTCGAGCAGGACGGTGGCCCGCGACTGCCAGGGCTGCTCCTCGCGCCGCACCATCAGCTCGCCGAGCCGCGCCGAGCTGCGCCAGTGCACGCGTCGCAGGTCGTCGCCCTGGCGGTACTCGCGCACGGTGACGTCCTCGGCCGAACCGGACGCGAAGGCGCGCGGCCGGTTGTCGCCCGAGCCGGTCCACCCGCCGCCCAGCGGGATGGGGGGCAGGGCCGTGGTGCGTGGGGTGACGACGAGGGGCAGGGTCATGCGGAAGGCGCGGCCGAGCTCGACCAGCCCGAACGGGTCGCTGACGCGCACCGTCATCGGGCCGATCTCGAAGCGGCCGCGCACGTCGGAGCGGACCTGGTAGGTGATCTGGCGGCGCCACCCGTGCCCGATGCCGTCGAGCACGAACCGAGGCCGGGTGCCGAGCACGTAGGGCACGTGGTCCTCGAGCAGCAGGACGCCGCTGGGCGTGCGGCCCTCGTTGGTCAGGGCGAGCGTGACGCGGGCCGGCTGGCCGGCGGTGACCAGCTGCGGGGCGACGGTGCGCACCAGCGCGAGCCGGTAGCGGGAGCGGCCGATGAGCAGGGCCGTGGCCAGGGGCAGCGCGACGACGAGGACGCCGACGCGGGTCAGGGCCGGTTGCCCGAGCAGCACCGCGCAGACGATGGCGGTGATGCCGGCGGCCAGGAACGCCCGTCCGCGGACGGTCAGACCTCCGAGTGCCTCACGCACGGTGCTGGACGCCGGCGCCCTGGCCGCCGCCCGACCTCGGCACGGCGACGTCGGCCAGGATCGTCTCGAGGATCGTGGCGGTGGTGCGCCCGCCCATCGCCGCCTCGACGCTCGGCAGGAGGCGGTGGGTCAGCACGGCGCCGGCGAGCAGCTGCACGTCGTCGGGCAGCACGTAGTCGCGCCCGACGATGGCGGCGTGCGCCTTGGCCGCCCGCACGAGGTGGAGCGACGCACGCGGCGACGCACCGAGCATCAGCTCGGAGGAGCGCCGGGTCGCGGAGCTGATCGCGACGACGTATTGCTGGATGGCGGGGGAGACGTAGACCTGGCCGACGATCTGCCCGAGCTTGCGGATCTCGGCGGCGTCGGTGACCGGCTCGAGGTCGTCGAGCGGGCGGGCGTCGGTGTGGCTGGCGAGCATGGCGATCTCGGCGGCCTCGACGGGGTAGCCGACGGACACCCGGGCCATGAACCGGTCGCGCTGGGCCTCGGGGAGGGCGTAGGTGCCCTCCATCTCGATCGGGTTCTGGGTGGCGATGACCATGAAGGGCGACTCGAGCTCGTAGGTCGCGTTGTCGACGGTGACCTGCTTCTCCTCCATGCACTCCAGCAGCGCCGACTGCGTCTTGGGGGAGGCCCGGTTGATCTCGTCGCCGACGACGATGTTGGCGAACACGCCGCCGGGGCGGAACTCGAACTCGCGGGTGTTCTGGTTGAAGACCGAGACCCCGGTGACGTCGGAGGGCAGCAGGTCGGGCGTGAACTGGATGCGCCGCACCGAGCAGTCGATGCTGCGGGCCAGCGCCTTGCTCAACATGGTCTTGCCGACGCCGGGGACGTCCTCCAGGAGCAGGTGCCCCTCGGCGAGCAGCACCACGAGGGCGGCGTGCACGACGTCGGGCTTGCCCTCGATGACGCGTTCGATGTTGCCGCGGACGGCACCGGCCACCCGGGCCACGGTCTCGAGGTCGGCTGCTCCGGCGCTCGCTGTCTCCACGTCTCCGAGGTCCTTCCATGACCCGCTGGGCCGGTCGGGGTGTGTCCGGCTGTCCGGCCAACGGTAGGCCGTCGCCGCAACTCGTGTCGTCCGATCCGTCGTCTTCCGGCCGGCCCGACCGGCTCCGGACGACGTCCTGCTCGCGGCACCGGCTGGTTCGGAGCCGGTCGGTGCCGCGGATGGGCGGCGGGTCATGCGAGCGACGGGGAGGAGCCGGGAGGACGGGGGAGCGCGGTGGAGGAACGGGGGGTGTCAGTGGTTGACGGTGGGGCAAAGTGGCGTACTGTGGGGGAAAGTGGAGGATCAAGACGGTGCGGTGGGGCGACATGGCTGAGACAGGAGGTGCCCGATGCGCTTCATGGGCACCTTCCGGCCGAAGCTGGACGAGAAGGGACGCCTCTTCCTGCCCGCCAAGTTCCGCGACGCCCTCGCCGAGGGGGTCGTGGTGACGCAGGGGCAGGAGAACTGCCTCGTCGTCTGGCCGCCCGAGGTCTTCGACGTCGAGGCCGACAAGGCCGCCGAGCGGTCGATGACCGACAAGGCTGCCCGCGGCTACCAGCGCATGTTCTTCTCCGGCGGCGACGAGGTGGTGCCCGACAAGCAGGGCCGCGTCTCGATCCCCGCGCCCCTGCGCGACTACGCCGGCCTGGAGAAGGACGTCGTGGTCATCGGTGTCCGCAACCGCCTCGAGATCTGGAACCCCGCCAGCTGGGAGGAGTACCAGGCCGCCGAGATCCGCAAGTTCGCCGACCTGGACGAGTCCTCCGACTGATCCCCACCCCGCACCACCCCGCACCACCCCGCACGACCCGCAGCACCGACAACAGCACAACGGATCCGTAGGACCTGGTCTTGCCCGCTCCTGCACGCACGGTCTGGGACACCTTCCCCGGTTCCAGAACGCAGCGCTTCCCCATGACCTCGCGCCAGCCGAGGTGGCCGGAGCGGGCGGGACCTGGCCCTACGGATCCTCGCCTCTTCCCAGCAGTTCCGCGGCACCACCCACTTCCCCTGGGGTCGACTCATGAGCACCACTCCCACCGCCCGCGAGGCGGTGACACCCGACCGGCACGACGTCCGGGTGCGTCACCAGGCGCGCGACGCCGCGATCTTGATGACGTCGTCGCTGCTGATGGCGCTGCTGGTCGCCGGCGGCTTCCTGCTGGTCACGGTCCTGGTCCCCGTCCTGTCCGGGCTGGGCCGCTGAGATGAGCCGCCCCCTCCACGACCCGGTGCTCCTCGACCGGGTCGTGGCCCTCCTGCAGCCCGCCCTCGACCACGAGGGCGCCGTGCTGGTCGACGCCACCCTGGGCCTGGGGGGCCACACCGAGGCCGTCCTGGACCGGTGCGGGCTCGCCCGGGTCGTCGGCATCGACCGCGACCCGCGGGCGCTCGACCTGGCCCGTGAGCGTCTCGCGCCGTACGGTGACCGGTTCGTCGGCGTCCACGCGGTCTACGACGAGATCGCCGACGTGCTCGCGGGCCTCGGCCTGGCGGCCGTCGACGGCGTCCTGTTCGACCTCGGCGTCTCGTCGATGCAGCTCGACGTCGCCGAGCGCGGCTTCGCCTACGCCGTCGACGCCCCCCTCGACATGCGCATGGACGGCGGTCCGGACGACGCCCGGCCGACCGCGGCCGACGTGCTGAACACCTACAGCGCGGGTGAGCTCACCCGGGTGCTGCGCGACTACGGCGAGGAGAAGTTCGCCCGCAAGATCGCCGGGGCGATCGTGCGCCGCCGCGAGACGACGCCGTTCACGACCAGCGCCGCCCTCGTCGAGCTGCTCTACGACGAGATCCCGGCCCCGGCCCGGCGCACGGGCGGCCACCCCGCGAAGCGGACCTTCCAGGCGCTGCGCATGGAGGTGAACGACGAGCTGGCCGTGCTGCGCCGCGCGATCCCGGCGGCGATGGCGGCGATCGCGGTCGGGGGCCGGGTGGTGGTGGAGTCGTACCACTCGCTCGAGGACCGTCTCGTCAAGCAGGCGTTCACCGCCGCGACCCGCAGCGACGTGCCGCCCGACCTGCCGTTCGTGCCCGAGGGCAGCGAGCCGGCGATGCGGCTGGTCACCCGCGGCGCCGAGAAGGCCGACACCGCCGAGACCGCCACCAACCCCCGCGCGGCCTCGGTGCGCCTGCGCGCCGTCGAACGAGTCCGTCCCCCCACGACCCACCCCGGCCCGGGAAAGCGAGCACCCCGATGAGCAGCACCGCACCCATGCGCCGTCCCGCGGCGGCCCGCACCCGCCTCGCCCCGCTCGCCGGCGGCGCCGTCGACCGGGCCCGTCTGGCGGTGGTGCCCCGACTGCGCAGCCGCGCGCCGCGGGTGCCGTTCGTGATGCTGGTCAGCCTCGTGCTCCTCGGCGGCGTCGTCGGGCTGCTGCTGTTCAACACCTCGATGCAGCAGGCCTCGTTCACCGTGACCGAGCGCGAGAACGAGGCCGCCGTCCTCGCCGCCCGGCAGCAGGCGCTCGAGACCGAGCTCGCCCTGCTGCGCAACCCGGCCACGATCGCGGAGAACGCGTGCCGGATCGGCATGGTCATGCCGCCGACGGCCGCGGTCATCGACCTCGCCACCGGCAAGGTCACCGGGACGCCGACCGCCGCCCCGGCCGGCGCCTGCCCCGGGCAGGCGACCCGATGAGCCGGCCTTCCCAGCGGCGCCCGGCGCGGCCCGCCCGCAAGCCCGTGCGCAAGCCCGTGCGCCGACCGGCCCGCAAGCCGCGCGGCGCGGCCCCCGGCTCGCCGATGCTGCGCCTGCGGGTCGGCATGGTCTTCATCGCCATGGTGCTCTCGCTCTTCGCCGCCCGGCTGGTCCAGCTGCAGGGCGTCGACCCCAACCAGTACGCCGCCATGGCCGCCGCGGAGGGCGAGGTCAGCGTCATCCTGCCCGCCGAGCGCGGCGACATCGTCGACCGCAACGGCGACCCGCTCGCCGACTCGATCGACGGCCTCATGGTCGTCGCCGACCCGAGCCTGACCCAGAAGCGGGCGACCGAGCTCGCCGGGTTCCTGGCCAAGCGGCTCGACGTCGACTACTTCGCCACCACCGAGAAGCTGCGCGCGCAGGACTCCCGGTTCCAGTACGTCGCCCGCCAGGTACCGGCGGCCAAGGCCCGCGACGTCGTCGCGGCCGCCAAGGAGAAGGGGTTCGTCGGGCTCTCCACCCGCGAGGACCCGGTGCGCACCTACCCGGCGAGGGAGATCGGGGCGAACCTGGTCGGCTTCCTCGGCACCCCGGCCAAGGACGGCAGCGCCCGGCCGCTCGCCGGCCTCGAGACCTCGTTCAACACCTACCTGTCCGGCCACGACGGCGAGGCGCGCTACCAGAAGGGCGCCAGCGGCGACCGGGTGCCGCTCGGCACCAACGTGGTCGACCCCGCCCGCGACGGGCAGAACCTGACGCTGACCATCGACCGCGACCTGCAGTGGTACTCCCAGCAGGTCCTCGCGGACGCCGTGAAGCAGGCGCGCGGCGACTCCGGCTCGATCATCGTCGGCGACAGCCTCACCGGCGAGGTCCTCGCGCTCGCCGACTACCCGACCTACGACGCCTCGCGACCCGACCTGTCGTCGTCCAGCCTCTACAGCTCGCGGGCGCTCAGCGACCCCTACGAGCCCGGCTCGGTCGAGAAGGCGCTCACGATGGCCGGACTCATCGACGCCGGCAAGGCCACCGCGCGCACCAAGGTCGTCGTCCCGCCGCGGCTCGAGCGGCAGGACCGCCCCATCAACGACTACTTCGAGCACGACACCCTGCGCCTCACGCTCGCCGGCGTGCTGGCCAAGTCGTCGAACATCGGCACGGTGATCGCCGCCGACCGCTACGGGCCGGGCGAGCTGCGCGACTACCTGACCCGGTTCGGCCTCGGCTCGCGCACCGACGTCGGCCTCGGCGGCGAGACACCCGGCATCCTGCCGTCGGGCAAGCTGTGGACCAGCCAGACCGCCGACCGCATCGCCTTCGGCCAGTCGCTCTCGGTCAACGCCCTGCAGATGTGGGCGGCGATCAACACCATCGCCAACGGCGGCGAGCGCATCGACCCGAGCCTGGTCAAGGGCCGGGCCACGCTCGACGACGGCACCGAGGTCGGCACCGACGTGGCGAAGCGCTCCCGCGTCGTCAGCGAGGACGCCGCCCGCCAGACCGCCCGGATGATGGAGCGCGTCGTCGACCCCGACGCCGGCGTGGCGCCGGGCGCCCGGGTGGAGGGCTACCGCGTCGCCGGCAAGACCGGCACCGCGCAGCGCGTCGTCGACGGCGTCTACGACGGCTCGTTCACCGTCTCGTTCGCCGGGTTCGCCCCGGCCGACGACCCGCGCTTCACCGTCTACGTCGTCGTCCACAACCCGCGCAACGGCGGGGGCGGCGGATCCGTCGGTGGCCCGGCGTTCTCGAAGGTGATGGGCTACGCCCTGCGGCGCTACGCCGTGGCGCCGACCGGCACCCCACCCTCGCGGCTGCCCGTCGAGTGGTGATGGGTGAGGATGGGTCGGCCATGCCGACCCCGCCGACCGACTCACCCGCCACCCGACCCGCCACCCGACCCGCCGTCCCGCTCGCCGAGGTGGCCCGGTGGCTGCCCGACGCCGTCCTGCGCGGCGACGGCGACGTCGTGGTGCACGGGCTCACGCTGTCGTCGCAGCGCGTGGTCGCCGGCGACCTCTACGCCGCGCTGCCGGGCAGCCGCGCGCACGGCGTCCAGTACGCCGGGTCGGCCGTCGAGGCGGGCGCCGTCGCCGTCCTGACCGACGAGGCCGGGGCCGACCAGGCCCCCGCGGGGGTGCCGCTGCTCGTCGTGGCCCGCCCGCGCGAGGTGCTCGGCGGGCTCGCGGCCCGCCTGAACGGTGATCCGGCGACGTCGATGCGGATGATCGGCGTCACCGGCACCCAGGGCAAGACGACGACCACCCGCCTGGCCGAGGCCGGCCTCGAGGGGGCTGGTGTGCGCGCCGCCGTCGTCGGCACGGTCGGCACCCGCATCGCCGGCCACGACGTGAGGACCAGCCTCACCACCCCCGAGGCGCCCGACCTGCACGCGCTGTTCGCGGTGATGCGCGAGCGCGACGTCGTCGCCTGCGCCATGGAGGTCTCCAGCCACGCGCTGGTCATGGGCCGTGTCGACGGCGTCGTGTTCGACGTCGCGGTGTTCCTCAACCTCGGGCGCGACCACCTCGACTTCCACACCGACGTCGAGGACTACTACCGCGCCAAGGCCTCCCTCTTCACACCCGGGCGGGCCCGGCTCGCGCTGCTCAACGCCGACGACGAGCACGGTCGCCGCCTCGCCGGTGAGACGTCGCTGCCGGTGCGCACCTTCGCCCTCGACCGGCCCGACGCCGACTGGCGCGCCGTCGACCTCGAGCTCGAGCGCGAGGGCTCCCGGTTCACCATCGAGGGGCCGGACGGCGTGCGCGTGCCCGGGGGCGTGCCCCTGCCCGGCCGGTTCAACGTGGCCAACACTCTCGCCGCCGTGGCCGCAGCGGCCGAGGCCGGCTTCGACCCCGCCGCCGTCGCGACCGCGATCGCCGCCTCGGGCGGCGTGCCGGGCCGGCTCGAGCGGGTCGAGGCCGGTCAGGACTTCCTCGTCGTCGTCGACTACGCCCACAAGCCCGACGCCGTCGAGGCCGCCATCGGCACGCTCCGCCCGCTCGCCGAGGCCGGTCACGGCCGGGTCGTCGTCGTGCTCGGGGCCGGCGGCGACCGCGACCCCGGCAAGCGGCCGATCATGGCCGAGATCGCCGCGCGGCTCGCCGACGTGCTCGTGGTCACCGACGACAACCCCCGCACCGAGGACCCCGCCGTCATCCGCGCCGCGATGGTCGCCGGCGTCGGCGAGGCCGACCGGCACAAGGTGGTCGAGGTCGGCGACCGGCGCGCAGCGATCGAGCACGCCCTCGGCCTCGCCCGCGCCGGCGACGTCGTCCTCGTCGCCGGCAAGGGCCACGAGACCGGTCAGGAGGTGCACGGGGTCGTGCACGACTTCGACGACCGCGTGGTCGCGCGCGAGGTGCTCGGTGCTTGACCTCTCCCTGGGCGAGATCGCCCGCATCGTCGGCGGCCGACAGCACGGCCGCGACGTGGTGGTCTCGGGCGGGGCCTACGTCGACAGCCGCGAGCCCGTCGACGGCGGGCTCTACGTCGCGCTCGCGGGCGAGCGGGTCGACGGTCACCTCTACGCCGACGGCGCGCACGCCGTGCTCGGCAGCCGGCCCACCACGCCGCCGACCGTCGTGGTCGACGACGTCACCGTCGCCCTCGGACGGCTCGCCCGCGCGGTCGTCGACCGGCTGCCCGCCGACGTGCTCGCCCTCACCGGCTCGCAGGGCAAGACCAGCACCAAGGACCTGCTGGCCCACGTGCTCGGCGAGAGCTCGGTGGCCACCCGGGCCAACAACAACAACGAGCTCGGCGTCCCCCTCACCGTGCTGCGCGCCGACGAGACGACCGAACGACTGCTGCTCGAGATGGGGGCCCGCGGGGTCGGCCACATCGCCTACCTGTGCGAGATCGCGCCGCCCACGGTCGCCGCCGTGCTCAACGTCGGCACCGCCCACGTCGGCGAGTTCGGCGGGGTCGAGGCGATCGCCGCCGCGAAGGGCGAGATCGTCGAGGCGCTCCCGGCCACGGGCACCGCGGTGCTCAACGCCGACGACCCCCGCGTCGCGGCGATGGCCGCACGTACCGCGGCCACCGTGCTCACCTTCGGCGAGCACGCCGACGTCCGCTGGCGCGACGTCACGCTCGACGCGCTCGGCCGCGCGCGGTTCGAGCTCGGCCACGACGGGCTCTGGGCCCCGGTCGCGCTGCAGGTCACCGGGGAGCACCAGGTGGCCAACGCCGCCGCGGCCGCCGCGATGGCCCTGGCCGTCGGCCTGCCGCTCGACGGACCCGACGGCATCGCGGCCCGGCTGTCCACGGCCGAGGCCGCCTCGCCCTGGCGCATGGAGGTCGGCGAGCGCGCCGACGGCCTGCTGGTGCTCAACGACTCCTACAACGCCAACCCCGCCTCGATGCGGGCCGCGCTCGACGCCGTCCGCGCTCTCGGGCGCGAGCGTCCGGGCCGCACGATCGCCGTCCTGGGGGAGATGCGCGAGCTCGGCGACGAGCACGACGCCGCGCACGCCGAGGTCGGCGGGGCCGCGTCCGGCGTCGACGTCGTCGTGGTCGTGGGCGACGCCGCAGCGGGCATCGCCGACGGCGCTCGTGCGGCCGGCGTGGGTGAGGTGATCGTCACGGCGGGGCGCGACGACGCACTGGCCTGGGTGCGCGAGAATGCCGGGGCCGGGGACGCCGTCCTCGTCAAGGCATCCCGGGGCGTGGCGCTCGAGGTGCTCGCCGCCGCCCTGCTGGCCGACCGCCCGCAGGCCCCAGAGGAAGGAGACCGTCCGTGAGAGCGATCCTCCTCGGTGGCGGCATCGCCCTCATCGTCTCCCTGCTCGGCACGCGGGTCGCGATCCGGCAGTTCACCCGTCTCGGCTACGGCCAGGAGATCCGCGACGACGGGCCCACCTCGCACCACACCAAGCGCGGCACGCCCACGATGGGCGGCGTCGCGATCATCGGTGCCACCGTGGTGGGCTACTTCGGCGCCAAGCTCATCACGATGAGCGCGCCGTCGGCGTCCGGCCTGCTGCTGATCTACCTGTTCGTCGGGTGCGGCATGGTCGGCTTCCTCGACGACTTCATCAAGATCTACAAGCAGCGCAGCCTCGGCCTGCGCAGCAAGGCCAAGATCGTCGGCCAGACGTTCGTCGCCGTCTCGTTCGGCGCGCTGGCGCTCTCGCCCTGGCTCGAGGACGACGGCGGGCGCACCCCGGCCAGCGACAAGATCTCGTTCCTGCGCGAGATCGACTGGCTCGCGCTGCCGTTCATCGTCGCGGTGCTGCTGATCTGGCTGATCGTCACCGGCACCAGCAACGCCGTCAACCTCGCCGACGGCCTCGACGGCCTCGCCGCCGGATCGTGCGTGATGGTCTTCGGCGCCTACATGCTGGTGAACATCTGGCAGTCGAGCCAGTCGTGCCAGATCAACGCCAGCGGCCAGTGCTACGACGTGCGCGACCCGCTCGACCTCGCCATCATCGCCGCCGCCATCACCGGGGCCTGCTTCGGCTTCTTGTGGTGGAACGCCTCGCCCGCCGCCATCTTCATGGGCGACACCGGCTCGCTCGGCCTCGGCGGCGTGCTCGCCGGGTTCGCGATCCTCACCCGCACCGAGCTGCTGCTCGTCATCCTCGGCGGGCTGTTCGTGCTCATCACGCTGTCGTCGATGATCCAGACCACCGTGTTCAAGGCGAGCCGCAAGAGCGCGCTGTTCCGCAGGGTCTTCCGGGTCCAGGCCCAGCACCGCGTCTTCCGCATGGCGCCCCTGCACCACCACTTCGAGATGCTCGGCTGGGAGCAGGTCACCATCGTGGTCCGGTTCTGGATCATCACCGGGCTCTTCGTCGCCACGGGCCTCGGCATCTTCTACGCCGAATGGGTCGCGAGGTTGTGAGCGGGCCCGACACCTCATCCCTGGGTCGCGAGTCGTCCTGGGACGGCGTCCGCGTCGTCGTGCTGGGCTTCGGCGTCTCGGGGTTCGCGGCCGCCGACAACCTCACGCACCTCGGTGCGTCGGTCACCGCGCTGGCCGACCGCGCGACCGCGGCGCAGCTGGAGAAGGCCGAGCTGCTCGAGGTGCTCGGCGCCCGCGTCGACATCCACGCCGGCGCCACCGAGCGCCTGCCCGACGACGGCGTCGACCTCGTCATCGCCTCGCCCGGGTTCCGCCCCGACAGCCCGCTGCTGCAGCAGGCGGCCGATCGCGGCGTGCCGGTGTGGGGCGAGGTCGAGCTCGCGTGGCGCCTGCGCCCGGTGGGGCCGAGCGGCGAGCCGGCGCCCTGGCTGTGCGTCACGGGCACCAACGGCAAGACCACGACCACGCAGATGCTCGACACGATCCTGCGCACGGCCGGGCTGCGCAGCGTCGCGGCCGGCAACGTCGGGCTGCCCATCGTCGAGGCCGTCATGGACCCCGCGCCCTACGACGTGTTCGCCGTCGAGCTGTCCAGCTTCCAGCTGCACTACACCTCCTCCATGGGCGCCCAGGCCGCCGCCGTCCTCAACCTCGCCGAGGACCACCTCGACTGGTACGCCGGCGACTGGCTCGGCCGCGCCGGCCACGCCACCGGCATGGACGCCTACGCCGCCGACAAGGGCCGCATCTACGACGGCGTCGAGCGGGCGTGCGTCTACAACCTCGCCGACCCCGGCACCGAGGCGCTCGTGCGCGAGGCCGAGGTCGTCGAGGGCGCCCGCGCCGTCGGGTTCACGCTCGGCATGCCGTCGGTCGGCAACCTCGGCGTCGTCGAGGACCTCCTCGTCGACCGTGCCTTCATCGAGGAGCGCGCCACCAGCGCCGCCGAGCTGTGCACCCTCGCCGACCTCGCCCCCGACGGCGGCGAGCCCGCGCCGCACGTGGTGGCCAACGCGCTCGCCGCGGCCGCGCTGGCGCGGGCGCACGGCGTCGACCAGGTCGCCGTCCGCGACGGGCTGCGCGGGTTCCGGCTCGACGGCCACCGCATCGCCGTCGTCGCCACCCGCGACGGCATCACCTGGGTCGACGACTCCAAGGCCACCAACCCGCACGCCGCCCAGTCCTCGCTGCAGGCCTACGACCCCGTCGTGTGGGTCGCCGGCGGGCTCGCGAAGGGCGCGTCCTTCGACGAGCTCGTGCGCTCGGTCGCCTCGCGCCTGCGGGGCGTCGTGCTCATCGGCCGCGACCGCGACGTCATCGCCGCCTCGCTTTCGCGACACGCCCCCGATGTACCCGTGATCACGCTCGACGCGCCCGACACTGGGTCGACAGAAGGCGGACCCGACCTCATGCGCCGGGTCGTCGCGGCGGCCGAGCAGCTGGCCGTCGCGGGCGACACGGTCCTGCTGGCCCCCGGGTGCGCCTCGCAGGACCAGTTCACCGACTACGGCGCGCGTGGGGACATGTTCGCCGAGGCGGCACGCGGCACACCTTCCCCTTAAGCCGACAGGAGTCACCGGGTGACGACAGCGACCCCCGAGCTCTCCTTCCGCCGCGGCTGGGTCCGCTCGCTGCGCGAGGCGCTCGACCGCCCGCTCACGACCTACTACCTGCTGCTCGGCTCGGCGGCGCTGCTGCTCACCATCGGCCTCGTCATGGTGCTCAGCGCCTCCAGCGTCTTCTCCTACGAGAACACCGGCGACTCCTACACGATCGTGCGCCGGCAGCTGATGTGGGTCGTCGTCGGCGTCCCCGTCGCGATCGTGGCGAGCCGGGTCAGCCTCGTGTGGGTGCGCCGGCTCACCTACCCGGCGTTCTCCGTCTCGCTCGTGCTGCTCACGCTCACCGCGTTCCTGGGCGTCGAGCGCAACGGCAACACCAACTGGCTCGCGCTCGGTCCGTTGATCATCCAGCCCTCGGAGATCGCCAAGCTGTCGCTGGTGCTGTGGGCCGCGCACATCTACGCCAACAAGTCCCGCCGTCTGGGCAGCCTGCACCAGGTGATGGTGCCCGTCGTGCCCGGCATGCTGGTCGCCACCGGCCTGGTCATCTTCGGGCGCGACCTCGGCACCGCGCTCGTGCTGTTCGCGATCCTCATCGGCATGCTCTGGGTCGTCGGCGCGCCCGCCCGGCTGTTCGTCATCGCCAGCATGCTCGTGGCTGTCTCGGCGCTCGCCGTCGCCGCCACCAGCGCCAACCGTCTCGCCCGCATCACCAACTTCGTCGACCCGTTCCAGGACTTCCACGGCACCGGGTGGCAGTCGGCCCACGGCCTCTACGCGATGTCGTCGGGCGGGGTGTTCGGGCAGGGCATCGGGGCCAGCACCCAGAAGTGGGGCGGCCTGCCCGAGGCCCACACCGACTACATCTTCGCCGTGCTCGGCGAGGAGCTCGGCCTCTTCGGCACCCTGCTGGTCATCGCGCTGTTCCTCACCATCGCCTTCTCGGCCCTGCGCATCGCGCGGCGCACCGACGACGCCTTCGTGCGCTTCGCCTCGTTCGGCATCGTGGTCTGGGTCATCGGCCAGATGATCATCAACGTCGGCATGGTGCTCGCGCTGCTGCCGGTCATCGGCATCCCGTTGCCGCTGGTCTCCTACGGCGGCTCGAGCCTGCTGCCCACGCTCGCCGCCCTCGGCCTCCTGGTCGGCTTCGCCCGGCGCGAGCCCGAGGCCGCCCGGGCCCTCGCGCAGCGCCGCAAGGCCCGTTCGGCAGGGCTCGCCGCGCGCCGCTAGCGTCTAGGCATCATGCGCGTCCTTCTCGCCGGCGGCGGCACCGCCGGCCACACCTCGCCCCTGCTCGCCACGGCCGACGCCCTGCGACGACTCGACCCCGACGTCCACATCACGTGCCTCGGCACGCCGCGCGGGCTCGAGAACCGCGTCGTCCCGGAGGCCGGCTACCCGCTCGAGCTGGTGCCCCCGGTGCCGCTGCCCCGCAAGCCCAACGCCGACCTCGTCCGGGTGCCGGGCCGACTGCGCGGCGCGGTGAAGGAGACGCTGGCGATCTTCGACCGGGTCCGGCCAGACGTCGTCGTCGGCTACGGCGGCTACGTGTCGATGCCGGCCTACCTCGCCGCCCGGCGCCGCAAGCTGCCGCTCGTCGTCCACGAGCAGAACTCGCTGCCCGGCCTGGCCAACAAGGCCGGCGCCCGGGTCGCCTCGCGCGTGGCGGTCAGCTTCCCCGACACCCCGCTGAAGGGCGCCGAGTACGTCGGACTGCCGATCCGTCGGATGATCTCGACGCTCGACCGCGCGGCGCTGCGCGCCGAGGCCCGGGCCTTCTTCGGCCTCGACCCCGACCGGCCGACCCTCGTCGTCACCGGCGGCTCGCAGGGCGCTCGGCGCCTCAACCAGGCCGTCTCGGGCGCCGCGCGCGCCCTGGGCGAGGCCGGCGTGCAGGTGCTGCACGTCGTCGGACCGAAGGGCGAGGCCTCGCCCGAGCAGACCGGCGCGCCCTACGTCGTCGTGCCCTACGTCGACCGCATGGACTACGCCCTCGCCGCCGCCGACCTGATGGTCTGCCGCGGCGGCGCCTCCAGCGTCGTCGAGGCCGCGGCCACCGGCGTGCCCGCCATCTTCGTGCCGCTGCCGATCGGCAACGGCGAGCAGCGGATGAACGCCTCCGCGATCGTCGAGGCCGGGGGAGCCTTGATGGTCGACGACGCCGACCTCACCGCCGACCGGGTGGCCGACACCGTGCCCGCGCTCGCCACCGACGAGTCGCGCCTGGCCGCCATGAGCGCCGCGGCCTCGGGCCTCGTGCCCCGCGACGCCGACGACAAGCTCGCCGCGATCGTCGCCGAGGAAGCCGGCAGGGCCGGCCGGTGAGGGTCCCCGTGCCCGACCCGGTGCCCGCGCTCGCCGACCTCGGCCGCGTGCACCTCGTGGGCATCGGCGGGGCCGGACTGTCCGGCATCGCCCGCATCCTGCTCGGCCGCGGCGTCACCGTCAGCGGCAGCGACGGCACCGAGTCGCCCGCGCTCGAGGCGCTGCGCGAGCTCGGGGCGACCGTGCACGTCGGCCACGACGCGACCCACGTGCACGACGTCGACACCCTCGTCGTCTCCACCGCGATCCCCGACGACAACCCCGAGTACGTCGAGGCCGTGCGCCGCGGGCTCACCGTGCTGCCCCGCTCGGCCGGGCTCGCCGCCGCCATGGACGGCCAGCGCGTCGTCGCCGTCGCCGGCACGCACGGCAAGACCACCACGACCTCGCTGCTCACCGTCGCCCTCCAGGCCGCCGGCGCCGACCCGTCCTACGCGATCGGCGGCGACCTCGCCGCCACCGGCGTCAACGCCGCCGTCGGCGGGGGCGAGGTGTTCGTGGCCGAGGCCGACGAGAGCGACGGCGCCTTCCTCGTCTACGACGTCGCGGGCGCCATCGTGACCAACGTGGACGCCGACCACCTCGACCAGTGGGGCACCCCCGAGGCCTACGCGGCCGCGTTCGACACCTTCGCCGACGGGGTCGACGACTTCCTCGTCTGCTGTGTCGACGACCCCGGTGCCGCCGCCCTGGCCGACCGCCACGAGGCCGCCGGACGACGCGTCGTCCGCGTCTCGGTCGCCGACGACGCCGCGCTCGGCGACGTCACCCTGTGGGCCCCCGGTGACCACTACCGCATCGACGCCCTCGCCGCGCTCGCCGCGGGGGAGGCGCTCGGCCACGACCGCGCCGACCTGCTGCGCGGCATCGCCTCCTACACCGGCACGCGACGACGCATGGAGCCCAAGGGCGAGGCCGGCGGCGTCCGCGTCTACGACAGCTACGCCCACCACCCGACCGAGATCGTCGGCGACCTGCAGTCGGCCAGGGCGCTGGCGGGGGAGGGGCGGCTCGTCGTCGCCTTCCAGCCGCACCTGGTCTCGCGCACCCGCATCTTCGGCACCGAGATGGGCCGCGCGCTGGGTGCGGCCGACGAGGTCGTCGTCCTCGACCTCTACCTGGCCCGGGAGGCACCCGACCCCGAGGTCACCTCCGCGCTCGTCGCCGACGCCGTCCCGCTGCCCCGCGAGCGGGTCGGTCGGGCCTCGCTGGAGGCGGCCGCGGCGGCCCTCGTCGAGCGTGCGCGCCCCGGCGACCTCGTGCTCACGCTGGGTGCGGGCACCGTCACGCGCGTCGGTCCCGAGGTCCTGCGACTTCTGGGTCACACTGGCGAGGATGGCTAGGACGAGCACGACCAGACGGACCGACGAGGAGCGGCAGCGGCGCCGCTTCGCGCGCCGTCAGTGGGCCCGACGTTGGCTGACACTGCGCTACCTCGCCGTCGCGCTGCTGCTCGTCGTGCTCGTCGGCGGCGGCACCTACGCGGTCTACTTCTCCGACACGCTGTCGGTGCAGGACGTCGAGGTCTCCGGCACCGACACGGTCCAGACCTCCGAGATCGAGCGGGTCGCGGCGGTGCCGCTCGGCGGACCGCTGGCCACCGCCGACCTGGTCGCCGTCGAGCGCCGGGTGGGGGCCCTCGCCTCGGTCCGCAGCGTCGAGGTCACCCGCAAGTGGCCGCACTCGGTGCTCATCACGGTGCAGGAGCGCGAACCGGTCGCCGTGGTGCAGCGCGGGGACACCTACCGCACCGTCGACGTCGAGGGCGTCGCGTTCGGCTCGTTCAAGCGCGCGCCGACCGACCTGCCCCGCATCGAGGCGCCGACCTCGACCACGGTCACCGACCCGGACGCCGTCGGCGAGGCGGTCACCGTGCTGGCCGCGCTGCCCGACGAGGTCGCCGTCCGCGTCGACCACCTGGTGCTGCGCAGCGCCGACGAGATCGAGCTGGTGCTGCGCGACGACCGCGTCGTGCAGTGGGGCGGGGCCGAGGGCTCGGCGCAGAAGGGCGAGGTGCTGCTCGCCCTGCTGTCGCAGCCGGCGAAGAGCTACGACGTGAGCGTGCCGGCACAACCCGTCGTGCAGTGACGCGGCGTGTCTGACCGATCCGGGGGCGCGGACTGCCTACTGTCGTGCCCACGACGAGGTTGACATAACTATAACCCTCAGCCTGAGGGTCACAGTTCGGCCTCGCCCCGTCTCCCACATTCTTCCGCACCGTCCGAGAGGTGAAGCCGTCGTGGCTGCAGCACAGAACTACCTGGCGATCATCAAGGTCGTGGGCATCGGTGGCGGCGGCGTCAACGCCGTCAACCGGATGATCGAGGTCGGCCTCAAGGGCGTCGAGTTCATCGCCATCAACACCGACGCGCAGGCGCTGCTGATGAGCGACGCCGACGTCAAGCTCGACATCGGCCGCGAGCTCACCCGCGGCCTCGGCGCCGGCGCCAACCCGTCCGTGGGCGGCCAGGCGGCCGAGGACCACGCCGAGGAGATCGAGGAGGTGATCAAGGGTGCCGACATGGTCTTCGTCACCGCCGGCGAGGGCGGCGGCACCGGCACCGGCGGCGCGCCCGTCGTGGCCCGCATCGCCCGCTCGCTGGGCGCCCTCACCATCGGCGTCGTCACGCGCCCCTTCGCCTTCGAGGGACGCCGGCGCATGGGCTCGGCCGACGAGGGCATCGCGGCCCTGCGTGAGGAGGTCGACACCCTCATCGTCATCCCCAACGACCGGCTGCTCTCGATCAGCGACCGCAACGTCTCGGTGCTCGACGCCTTCAAGCAGGCCGACCAGGTGCTGCTCCAGGGCGTCTCCGGCATCACCGACCTGATCACCACCCCGGGCCTGATCAACCTGGACTTCGCCGACGTCAAGTCCGTCATGGCCAACGCCGGCTCCGCCCTCATGGGCATCGGTTCGGCCCGAGGCGACGACCGTGCCGTCGCGGCCGCCGAGATGGCCGTGTCGAGCCCGCTGCTCGAGGCCAGCATCGACGGCGCCCACGGCGTCCTGCTCTCGATCGCCGGCGGCTCCGACCTCGGCCTGTTCGAGATCAACACCGCCGCCGCGCTCGTCGCCGACGCCGTGCACCCCGAGGCCAACATCATCTTCGGCGCCACGATCGACGACGCCCTCGGCGACGAGGTGCGGGTCACCGTCATCGCCGCCGGGTTCGACGGCGGCACGCCCAAGCGCCGTGCCGAGGGCACCACCCTGCGCCAGCAGGCCGGCGTCCCGGCACCCGAGCCGGCGAAGGAGGAGGCCAAGGCCGTCGCCGCGCCCGAGCGTCGCGAGCCCGAGCACCGCGCGCCCCAGACGGCCCCGCCGACGCAGCCGGCCCAGCCGACCTCGAGCCCGGCTCAGCCGACGTCGCGCCCGGCCACGCAGGTCGTCTTCGACGACGACGACCTCGACATCCCCGACTTCCTGAAGTAGAGGTCGCCCTGTACCACCACCGCTCCACCCTCGGCCCCGTCGAGCTGGCCTTCACCGACCGGCACGGCGGGGTCAGCGGCGTCCCCTACGACTCGCTCAACCTCGCCCTGCTCGAGGACGGCGCCCCCGACGTGCCCCGGCGCAACCTCGCCATCGTGCTCGACGACTTCGCCCCCGGGTGCAGCGCCGACGCCGTGGCCGACATGAGCCAGGTGCACGGGAGCCGCGTCGTCGTCGCGGCACCCGGCGGCCCCCGGCCGGAGGCCGACGGCATCGTCACCGACCGGCCCGGCGTCGTCCTGGTGACGCGCGCGGCCGACTGCGTCCCGGTGCTGCTCGCCGATGCCGCCGCCGGCGTCGTCGGGGCAGCGCACGCCGGGCGGCCCGGCGTCGCGGCCGGCGTCGTGGCGGCCACCGTCGAGGCGATGCGCGACCTCGGCGCCCGCGACGTCACCGCCTGGGTCGGCCCCCACGTGTGCGGCGCCTGCTACGAGGTGCCGCAGCAGCTGCAGGACGACGTCGCCGCGCTCGTGCCGGCCACCCGGGCCACGACCTCGTGGGGCACCCCCTCGCTCGACCTCGGCGCCGGCGTCCGTGCGCAGCTCGAGGCGGCCGGTGCCGCTGTCGTCGACGTCGCGGCCTGCACCCGCGAGAGCGCCGACCTCTACTCCCACCGCCGCGACGGCGCCCGCGCCGGGCGCCACGCCGGCCTCGTCCGCCTCGCCGCCGGGGGAGCGCGGTGACCGGGCGCAGCGGCGACGTCGCCGCCCGCCTCGCCGCCGTCCGCGACCGCATCCGGCAGGCCTGCGACGACGCCGGTCGCGACCCCGACGACGTCACGCTCGTCGCCGTCACCAAGTTCTTCCCCGCCTCCGACGTCCGGATCCTCGCCGACCTCGGCGTCACCCACGTCGGGGAGAACCGGCACCAGGAGGCTCAGGCCAAGGCCGCCGACTGTGCCGACCTCGACCTCGTCTGGCACTTCATCGGCGGGCTGCAGAGCAACAAGGCCGCCGCCGTCGCCTCCTACGCCGACGTCGTCGAGTCGCTCGACCGGGCCAAGCTCGTCACCGGCCTCCAGCGCGGCGCCGACGAGCGGAGCCGGACGCTCGACGTGCTGCTGCAGGTCAGCCTCGACCCGCCCGACGCCGCCGGCCGGGCCGGGGCCGGTCCCGCCGACCTCGGCGACCTCGCCGCCCGCGTCGGCGACGCGCCGATGCTCAGGCTGCGTGGTCTGATGGCCGTCGCGCCGCTCGGCGAGGACCCCACGACGGCGTTCGCGCGCCTCGCCGAGATCCGCTCCGGCTTCGTCGCCGACCACCCCGACGCGGTCCTGCTCTCGGCCGGCATGAGCGGCGACCTCGAGGCGGCGATCGCGGCCGGCGCGACACACGTGCGCGTCGGCTCCGCGGTCCTCGGATCCAGGCCCTCGGTGCATTAGTGTCACGACCGGGCCCCGGCACACGCCGGACCCAACCTGTCCGACCGAGATGAGTGGTGACATGAGCGGCGCGATGCGCAGGATCGGTGAGTACCTCGGCCTGCTCGAGGACACCGGTCGCTACGACGACTACGACCAGTACGACGAGCGCGACGACCGCGACGTGCGGGAGACCGAGCCGGTCCAGGCCGCGACCCGCCCCCGCCGCGTCGAGCGCGACGAGACCGAGACCCGCCCGGCCCCGGTCGCCGACCTCGCCGAGCGTCGGCGCGCCGTCGGCCCGACCCCGCTGCAGGAGGCCCCCGCCGTGGCCGAGCTCTCCCGGATCACGACCCTGCACCCGCGCACCTACAACGAGGCCCGCGTCGTCGGCGAGAACTTCCGCGAGGGCACGCCGGTGATCATGAACCTCACCGAGATGGACGACAACGACGCCAAGCGCCTCGTCGACTTCGCCGCCGGACTCGTCTTCGCCACGCGCGGCACCATCGAGCGGATCACCAACAAGGTCTTCCTGCTCTCTCCGCCCAACGTCTCCGTGGCCGCCGAGGACAAGCAGCGCATCGCCGAGAGCGGCGCCTTCTTCAACCAGAGCTAGTTCCGATTGGTCGGATGCTGGTGCCCCAGACCGACCACCGGGCACCCGACGTGCGCGGTGGTGTGCGCCGAGTAGGGGCCGGGCGCCTGCGCCCCCGAGCGGCTCCGGCGACCGCCTGCACCCGCGACGTCGACACGGCGTCTCCCCGCCCCGGGGTGCTGGGCGGTGCCCGCTAGGCTCGCCGCCACCAGGCCCGCACGACCCGACGACCGACAGGTAGGACCCTCGCGTTGATCGCCGCTCAGATCCTCTACGGACTCATCATGGCGTTCATCGGCTGCATGTGGATCCGGTTCATCGTCGACTGGGTGCAGGTCTTCGCGCGGTCGTGGAGCCCGCGAGGGCCACTGCTCGTCGTCCTCGAGGTGGTCTACTCGATCACCGACCCGCCGATCAAGGCACTGCGCCGGGTGATCCCGCCGCTGCGCATCGGCAACTTCGCGCTCGACCTCAGCTTCCTGATCGTCTTCGTCGGCGCCTACATCGCCTCGCGGCTGGTCGTGTCCTACCTGCTCTGACGCGGAGTCCGGCGTCCGTGCTCGAGGTGGTGTGTGACGTCCGTGTGACGGCGGCGTTGTGACGCTGCGTCCCCGAGGCCTTACGCTCGGCACGCCACAAGGGCACGCGTTGTCACATCTGCACCAGCCAGGCGCTAGGGTTTCTCGGGATGCGCCACGGTCGCGGGGCCGACCCGTCGGCCCCAGAGCTTGCAGCACCCGACCAGCACCGACCAGCACCACCGACAAGAATCGAGCGAAGTCATGCCACTGACGCCTGAGGACGTGAGCAACAAGCGATTCACGCCCGTCCGGCTCCGTGAGGGCTACGACATGGGCGAGGTCGACCAGTTCCTCGACGAGGTCGAGGCCGAGCTCGCGCGGCTCACCCGGGAGAACGACGACCTGCGGGCCAAGCTCGCGGCCGCCCAGTCCGGCGCCCCCGCCCCGCAGAGCGCCCCCGAGCCGGCGCCCGTCGCCTTCCAGAAGGCCCCCGAGCCGCCGGCCCCTGCGCCGGCCCCGGTCCAGGCTCCGGCTCCGGTCGCAGCCGCTCCGGCCACGACCGAGGTGCAGACCATCCGGGTCGAGACGGTGCCCGAGGCCTCCAACGCCGCCGCCCGGCTGCTCGAGATCGCCACGCGCAACGCCGACGAGCTCGTCGAGGACGCCAAGAACGAGGCCGACAAGATCATCGGCGAGGCCCGCACCAAGGCCGAGCGTCTCGACAGCGAGTCCAAGAGCAAGGCCGACCGCCTCGAGTCCGACGCCCGCACCCGGGCCCAGATGCTCGACGCCGAGACCGCCGAGCGCCGCACGCAGCTCTTCGGCGACCTCGAGAAGGAGCGCGACAAGCTCTCCGTCGAGGTCGAGAACCTCCGCTCCTTCGAGCGCGAGTACCGCTCCCGCCTCAAGAGCTACTTCAGCCAGCAGCTCGAGGCGCTCGCAGGCACCGGCGACCAGGAGCCGCAGCAGGAGCCGCCGGCTCCCAAGCGCCTCCGCTCGATCCTCGGCGAGGACGAGGCCTGAGGGCCACCTCCCGCACAGCTCAGCACGTCGCGACGGCCGTCCCACCGGGGCGGCCGTTGCGCTATTTGGCACTACGTCCATGTCGGTGATTGAGACGCAGATCACCAGCGGATACCGTTCGTGCCGCCGTGGCACTCCGGTCATGGCCGACGGAAGGGCCGTGGTCCGATGGTTCGCAGCACCCGCAAGCTCGCCCAGGTCGCTCGCAAGGCGCTGACCCGCACCACCAAGCAAGCGGCCGGCGCGGCAGCGAAGAAGGCGGCTCCGGCGAAGAAGGCGGCTCCGGCGAAGAAGGCGGCTCCGGCGAAGAAGGCGGCTCCGGCGAAGAAGGCGGCTCCGGCGAAGAAGGCGGCTCCGGCGAAGAAGGCGGCTCCGGCGAAGAAGGCGGCCCCGGCGAAGAAGGCGGCCCCGGCGAAGAAGGCGGCCCCGGCGAAGAAGGCGGCCCCGGTCAAGAAGGCGGCCCCGGTCAAGAAGGCGGCCCCGGTCAAGAAGGCGGCTCCGGTCAAGAAGGCGGCTCCGGTCAAGAAGGCGGCCCCGGTCAAGAAGGCGGCTCCGGTCAAGAAGGCGGCTCCGGTCAAGAAGGCGGCCCCGGCGAAGAAGGCCGCCCCGGTCAAGAAGGCGGCCCCGGTCAAGAAGGCGGCCCCGGTCAAGAAGGCCGCCCCGGCCTCGCTGGTCGTCCAGGAGGGTGAGGCCGCCTGGACGAAGGAGGAGCTGGCCGAGGTGCTCGCCGAGCTCCACGAGCAGCGCACCCACAGCGCCGAGATCACCGAGACGATGGACGCCGAGCTCGCCGACCTCATGCGCGACTCGGGCGACGGCGCCGGGCACGACCAGGCCGACATCGGCGCGTCCAGCTTCGAGCGCGACCACGAGATCTCGGTGCTCAACAACGAGCGCGACAAGCTCGCCCAGATCGACCGGGCTCTCGAGCGCATCGACGACGCCACCTACGGCGTGTGCGAGTCGTGCGGGAACCCCATCGGGAAGAATCGGTTGATGGTGTTCCCGCGTGCCACACTGTGCATGACATGCAAGCAGCGCGAGGAACGCCGGTAGGCTCCATCACCCCGCGGCTCCGCTGGATCTTCATCACGATCGCGGGCCTCGCCTACGCCGTCGACCAGGTCTCGAAGTACCTCGCCGAGCAGCACCTCGAGGGCCGTCCCGACGTCCAGGTGATCGGCGAGATCCTCCAGCTGCACCTGACCTACAACCCGGGCGCCGCGTTCAGCACCGGCACCGGGTTCACGCCGGTCATCACGATCGTGGCCATCATCGCCACGGCGGTCGTGCTGTGGTACTCCCGGCGCATCGGCAGCACCGCCTGGGCGGTCGCGCTCGGCCTGCTGCTCGCCGGCATCACGGGCAACCTCACCGACCGCCTGCTGCGTGACCCCGGCCCGATGCGCGGCCACGTGGTCGACATGCTGATGCTGCCGAACTGGCCGGTCTTCAACGTCGCCGACGTGTGCATCAACGTCGCGGCGGGCCTGATCATCATCCAGGCCCTGCGCGGCGTCCGGCTCGACGGCACCCGCGAGGGCGAGGCCGTTGAGACGGCCGACGAGACCGCCGACAAGACCGCCGAGGAGCGAGCCGAGTGACCGCCGACCACCGCAGCCTCATCGTCCCGGACTCCCTCGCCGGCGAGCGGGTCGACGCCGCCATGGCGCAGCTGTTCGGTCTCTCGCGCACCCGTTCGGCCGAGCTGATCGGCCGTGGTCTCGTGCAGGTCGACGGCGCCGACGTCAGCAAGAGCGACCGGGTGCTGCCCGGTGCCCAGCTCGACGTCACCATCCCGGTGGAGGCCGACCCGCTCGAGGTCGTGCCGGAGGTCGTCGAGGGCATCGGGATCATCCACGACGACCCGTCGATCGTGGTGATCGACAAGCCGGTCGGGGTCGCCGTCCACCCCTCGCCGGGCTGGTCCGGCCCCACCGTCGTCGGCCACCTGGCCGGCGCCGGGTTCCGCATCGCCACCTCGGGTGCCTCCGAGCGTCAGGGCATCGTCCAGCGTCTCGACGTCGGCACGTCGGGCGTGATGGTGATCGCGAAGTCCGAGCACGCCTACTCGGTGCTCAAGAACGCCTTCCGTGAGCGCACGGTCGACAAGACCTACCACGCGCTGGTGCAGGGGCACCCCGACCCGCACGAGGGCACGATCGACGCCCCGATCGCCCGCCACCCCGGCGCCGACCACCGCTTCGCCGTCATCGACGGCGGCCGCCCGAGCGTCACCCACTACGAGACCCTCGAGGCCCACCGGTTCGCCAGCCTGCTCGAGGTGCACCTTGAGACCGGGCGCACCCACCAGATCCGCGTCCACATGTCGGCCCTCAAGCACCCGTGCGTCGGCGACCTCACCTACGGAGCCGACCCCACCCTCGCCCGGCGCTTCGGCGTGACCCGGCAGTGGCTGCACGCCGTCCGCCTCGGCTTCGAGCACCCCGAGACCGGGGAGCAGGTCTCCTACGAGTCGGCCTACCCCGACGACCTCGCGCGGGCGCTCGAGGTCGTCCGTGCCTCCCACTGACGACGCCGAGGTCCTCCTCCGCCCCGCCACCCCCGACGACGCGGCGCCGGTCGCCGCGGTCCACCTCGCCTCGCGTCGTGCGGGCGCCATGCCCCCCGGCGTGCACCCCGACCACGAGGTCGAGGCCTGGCTGGCCGGCCGGCTGGCGGTCGACGAGACCTGGGTCGCCGAGGCCGCCGGACGGGTCGTCGGCTACGTGCGCATGACCGCCACCTGGCTCGACGACCTCTACGTGGCGCCGTCCCACGCCGGTCAGGGGATCGGCTCGATGCTCCTCGACCTCGCCAAGGCCCGTCGTCCCGGGGGCTTCTCGCTGTGGGTCTTCGAGTCCAACGCCCCGGCCAGGGCGTTCTACCGCCGCCACGGGCTCGTCGAGCGCGAGCACACCGACGGCGCCGACAACGAGGAGCAGGAGCCCGATTTGCGGATGTCGTGGCGGGTCGGCTAGCGCCGTCCCCGGCCCCCGCCCCGGTCGCCCCCGACTGTCGGCGGTGGGTGCCACGATGGGGGCGTCGGCTCGCGTAGGCTGACGGTCTTCCCCAGGGGCCCGTCGCGCTTCCCCCGCCGGCACCCTGTCCGCTCTGCCCGAACTCAGCGACCCATCCCAGGAGCGCCCGCGCGATGCCCACCGGTGACGACTTCGTCCACCTGCACGTCCACACCGAGTACTCCATGCTCGACGGCGCCTCGCTGCTCGACGGCCTCTTCCAGCGCACCGAGAAGCTCGGCATGCGCTCGATCGCGATGACCGACCACGGCAACATGCACGGCGCGTTCGACTTCTGGTCGAAGGCTCGCAAGTACGGCGTCAAGCCGATCATCGGCATCGAGGCCTACATCACCCCCGACACCCCGCGCGGCGAGCGCAAGCGCGTGCGGTGGGGCAAGGGCGACCTCAAGGAGGAGGGCGGCAACGACGTCGCCGGCGGTGGCGCCTACACCCACATGACCATGTGGGCCGAGACCACCCAGGGCATGCACAACCTGTTCAAGCTCAGCTCGCGGGCCAGCCTCGAGGGCTACTTCTACAAGCCC
This sequence comes from Nocardioides secundeburneus, assembly GCF_039939255.1. Classification (NCBI taxonomy): domain Bacteria; kingdom Bacillati; phylum Actinomycetota; class Actinomycetes; order Propionibacteriales; family Nocardioidaceae; genus Nocardioides; species Nocardioides secundeburneus. The sequence goes on along the minus strand of NZ_JBDUUE010000005.1, from coordinate 110,332 downwards.
CGCATGGACAAGGAGATCCTCGCCGAGCACAGCGAGGGCCTCATCGTCAGCACGGGGTGCCCCAGCGGCGCCGTCCAGACCCGGCTGCGGCTCGGCCAGTACGACGCCGCCGTCGCCGAGGCGGCCGCCCTGCAGGACATCTTCGGTCGCGACAGCGTCTTCCTCGAGCTGATGGACCACGGCATCCAGATCGAGAAGGTCGTGCGCGACGACCTGCTCAGGCTCGGCAAGCAGCTCGGTATCCCGCCGCTGGCCACCAACGACTCGCACTACAACAACCCCGAAGACGCCGACGCCCACGACGCCCTCATCTGCGTCGCCTCCGGCAAGCGTCTCTCCGATCCCAACCGGCTCAAGTTCGACGGCGGCGGCTACTACATCAAGTCGGCCGCCGAGATGCGCGAGCTGTGGGCCGACAAGTGGGGCATGCCCGAGGCCTGCGACAACACCCTGGCCATCGCCGAGCGGTGCGACGTCGAGTTCACCGAGTCCACCGGCGGCTACATGGCGCGCGCCGACATCCCGGCCGGCGAGACCGAGGAGAGCTGGTTCCGCAAGGAGGTCTGGCGCGGCATCGAGGCCCGCTACCCGGGCGAGCGGCTCACCCAGGAGGTGCGCGACCGCGTCGAGATGGAGCTGACGATCGTGGCCCAGAAGGGCTACTGCGGCTACTTCCTCGTGGTTGCCGACTTCATCCAGTGGTCGAAGGACCACGGCATCCGCGTCGGCCCCGGCCGCGGCTCCGGCGCCGGCTCCATCGCCGCCTACGCCTTGCTCATCACCGACCTGTGCCCGCTCGAGCACGGCCTGTTCTTCGAGCGGTTCCTCAACCCCGAGCGCCCCTCGATGCCCGACTTCGACATCGACTTCGACGACCAGCGCCGCGGCGAGGTCATCCAGTACGTCGCCGAGAAGTACGGCGCCGAGCGGGTCGCGATGATCGCCACCTTCGGCCGGCTGAAGGCCAAGGCGGCCATCAAGGACGCCGCCCGCGTGCTCGACCACGGCTTCGCCATCGGCGACAAGATCACCAAGGCGCTGCCCGCCGACGTCATGGGCAAGGGCGTGCCGCTCAAGGAGCTGTTCAACTCCGAGCACAAGCGCTACGGCGAGGGCGGCGAGTTCCGGGCCCTGCACGACTCCGACCACGACGTCCGCACGATCTACAACACCGCGCTCGGCCTCGAGGGCCAGATCCGCAACTGGGGCGTGCACGCGGCCGGCGTGATCATGTCGAGCGAGCCGATCGTCGACGTCGTCCCGATCATGATGCGCCCGCAGGACGGCGCCATCATCACCCAGTTCGACTACCCGATGTGCGAGTCGCTCGGGCTGGTCAAGATGGACTTCCTGGGCCTGTCCAACCTCCGCATCCTCGACGACGCCCTGAGCAACATCACGGCCAACCGCGAGCTCGACGTCGTGCTGGAGGAGCTGCCGTTCGACGACCGGGCCACCTACGAGCTGATGGGCCGCGGCGACACCCTCGGCGTGTTCCAGCTCGACGGCGGCGGCATGCGCGCCCTGCTGCGCTCGATGCAGCCCGACCAGTTCGCCGACATCACCGCCGTCTCGGCCCTCTACCGGCCGGGCCCGATGGGTGCCGACTCGCACAACAGGTACGCCAAGCGCAAGAACGGCCGCGAGCCGATCGAGCCGATCCACCCGGCGCTGGCCGAGGCCCTCGAGCCGGTCCTGGGCGAGACCTACGGCCTCATCGTCTACCAGGAGCAGGTGATGGCGATCGCGCAGGTGCTCGCCGGCTTCACCCTCGGTGCCGCCGACAACCTGCGCCGCGCGATGGGCAAGAAGAAGAAGGAGGAGCTCGACAAGCAGTACGCCGGCTTCCAGGCCGGCATGCTCGAGCGCGGCTTCCCGCAGGACGCCATCGACACGCTCTGGGCCATCCTGCTGCCGTTCTCCGACTACGCCTTCAACAAGTCGCACTCGGCCGCCTACGGCGTCATCACCTACTGGACGGCCTACCTCAAGGCCAACTACCCGACCGAGTACATGGCTGCCCTCCTCACCTCGGCCAAGGACGACAAGGACAAGCTGGCCATCTACCTCAACGAGTGCCGGCGGATGAAGATCCAGGTGCTCCCGCCCGACGTCAACGAGTCGGCCGCCGACTTCACCCCGGTCGGTCGTGACATCCGCTTCGGCCTCACCGCCATCCGCAACGTCGGGGCCAACGTCGTCGACCACGTCGTCGCCGCGCGCACCGAGCAGGGCCGGTTCACCGACTTCGGCGACTTCATGTCGAAGGTGCCCGCACCGGTGTGCAACAAGCGCGTGCTCGAGTCGCTCATCAAGGCCGGCGCCTTCGACGACATGAAGCTCAAGCGGCGCGCGCTGGTCGCCGTCCACGAGTCGGCGGTCGACCAGTACGTCGACATCAAGCGCAACGAGGCGATCGGCCAGGACTCCCTGTTCGCCGGGCTCGACGACGGCGACGACGGTGGCTTCGGCGTCTCGGTGGCGATCCCCGACATCGACGAGTGGGACAAGATGACCCTGCTCGGCCACGAGCGCGAGATGCTCGGCCTCTACGTCTCCGACCACCCCCTGCTCGGCCTCGAGCACGTGCTCTCGCGAGGCACCGACTGCACCATCGGCCAGCTGATGCTCGACGAGGACCGCGCCGACGGCTCGACCATCACCATCAGCGGCCTGGTCACCTCGGTGCAGCGCAAGATCACCAAGAAGGGCGACGCCTGGGCGATGATCACCGTCGAGGACCTCGACGGCGCCATCGACGTGCTGCTGTTCCCCAGCGCCTACCAGCTCGCCAGCCCCTACCTGCAGGAAGACGCGATCCTCACCGTCAAGGGCCGGTTGTCGAAGAGCAAGGACCAGCCCGAGATCCACGGTCAGGAAGTCTCGGCCCCCGACCTCAACGAGGGCCCGGCCGGCCCGGTGACCATCAGCCTGCCGCGCACCCGGTGCACGGCACCGGTCGTCGACCAGCTCAAGGACGTCCTGGCCACCCACCCGGGCATGACCGAGGTGCGGCTGCGCCTGCTCACCCGGGAGAAGACGTTGGTCATGCGGCTCGACGACCGGCTGCGGGTCAACGCCACCCCGGCCCTGTTTGCCGACTTGAAGCAGCTCCTCGGACCAGGTTGTCTGGCCGGGTGAAGCATCAGCCGTGGTCCCGCATCCTCGTCGAGGCGGCGGCGGTGCTGGTGCTGTTCGCCGCCGTCGGCGCCGGCGCCGGCTGGCTGTGGCGTCAGGTGTGGGACCCCCCGCTCGGCGTCGTCGAGCAGCGGCAGTGGCTCTACGTCGACTTCAACGCCGTCGGGCACCTGTTCGGCGGCACGGGCCTGTTCGCCGTCATCGGCTTCGGGGCGATGGTCGTGGCCGGCGTCGTGGCCGCGCTGGCGTGCCGCGGCTCCGAGCTGGCCACCCTCGTGGTGGTGGCACTCGCGGGCGGTCTCGCGGCATTCGTCGCCTACCAGGTGGGCACGGCCGCCAACGGCCCCGACCCGCGCCTGCTCGCGCTCGTGCTCGACGACCGCACCCAGCTGCCCGGGCTGCTCGAGGTCACCGGTCGTCCGCCGTTCCTGGCCTGGCCCCTCGGCGCCCTCGTCGGTCTGGCCGGCACCTACGTGCTGACCACCGGCGTCTCGGCCGGGGTCGCCGAGACCCGCCGGGTCGACCTCGCCGAGCAGCCCGGCACCCCCACCCACCGCGCCTGAGCACCGGGGCTCAGGCGGCCACACCGGTCACCGCGGGAGACTGCGGTGACGGATGAATCGGAACCCGACGGGGTAGGTACCCGTCGTACCATCCGTCCCTCAAGCACCTGTCAGCACTCGAAAGCGGGTTGTCCCATGACCAGCAGCTTCCCTCCGCCCCCCGGCCCCGGCGACGACGGCACCCGCCCCGAGTTCCTCGACAGCAGCTCCGGCGCCTCGCACCTCCCCCCGCCGCCGCCCTACCCGCCGGGCGGCGAGCCGAAGCGCGGCGGACGGCGACGCGCCGTGATCGCCGGCGGCACGGCCCTGGGGCTGGTCGCGGCGGCCGGCGGTGCGTTCGCGGTCTACCAACTCGCCTTCGCCACCGGTCCGCAGCCCGCCGAGGCACTGCCGGCCTCGACCGTCGGCTACGTCGGCATCGACCTCGACCCCAGCGGCGAGCAGCAGCTCGAGGCCTACGACGTCGTCGAGGACTTTCCGTCCTTCGGCGGACTCGGCATCGAGAGCAAGGACGACCTGCGCGAGAAGTTCGTCGAGCTCGTGCAGGACGAGGCCGGGCTCTGCCCCGACCTCGACTTCGACGACGACGTGAAGCCCTGGCTGGGTGAGCGGTTCGGCATCGCCGCGGTCGACGTCGGCGCCGACCTGGCCGGCAACGACGCCGGCATCGCGCCGGTCTACGTCGTCCAGCTGGACGACGCCGACCGGGCCGACGACGGCATCGGCCAGATCAAGGCCTGCGCGTCCGGCTCCGGCGACCCCAGCCGCAGCTCCGACGAGGGCCCCGGGGGCTGGGCGATCGAGGGCGACTGGGCGGTCATCGCCGAGTCCACCGAGATCGCCGAGGCCGTCTCGCAGGCCGCGCAGGACGAGCCGCTCTCCGGCGACGCCGACTTCCAGAAGTGGACCGAGGCGGCCGGCGACACCGGGTTCCTCACCGCCTACGCCGCGCCGGAGGCCGGTCAGCTGATCGCCGACCTCGCCGGGGCGTTCGGGCCCGGGCAGATCGAGTGCGGCGCGTCGTCGGGGCCCTTCTCCGCCGATCCCTCCGCCGACCCGTTCGCCTCCTCCTGCTCCGAGCTGAGCAGCGGCCTCGACGCGCAGGTGGGGGAGATCCAGGAGATGGCCGAGAGCTTCGAGGGCGGTGCGATGACCGTGCGGGCCAACGACGGCGGCCTCGAGGTCGAGGTGGCCGCGTCGATGAACCTGTTCGGCCTCGGCGAGATGGCCGGCTCCGACCGTGGCGGCGACGGCGGCGCCCCCCGGCCCGACGACACCGCGATCGCGATGGGCGCGGGCTTCGAGGACGGCTGGTTCACCGCCCTGGTCGACTACTACGACAGCATCAGCGGCGGGCTGCTCGACCTCGACGACGGGCTCGAGCTGCTCGAGCAGCAGACCGGGCTGTCGTTCCCCGACGACGCCGAGACCCTGGCCGGAGAGTCGGCGGCTCTCGCCATCGGTGGCGACATCGACTGGGAGGCGCTCGAGACCGACCCGGCCGCGCAGCCGATCGGTGTCAAGGTCAAGGGCGACACGGACGCCATCACCGACATCACCGACCGCCTGCTCGCCGACCCCGAGATCGCCCGTGAGCTCGACGGCGACCTCGTCGTCAGCAGCGACGACGACCACGCGGTCGCCGGGCCGTCGCCGGAGTGGAACGAGCGGCTGCTGCAGGACGGCCGGCTCGGCGACAGCGAGAACTACCGCGACGTCGTCCGCGAGTCCGAGAAGGCCTCGCAGGTCATCTTCGTCGACTTCAACCAGGGCGACTGGCTCGCCCGGGCCTTCGCCGCCGACGACGGCGACCCGGAGCTCGAGGCGAACGTGCAGCACCTCAAGGCGCTCGGCATCTCGTCGTGGACCGAGGACGACGTCGCCCACGGCGTCCTGCGCGTCACGGTCGACTGATCGCGCTCACGCTCGCGCCGGTCACCGCCACCAGGTCGGCCGGCGCGAGCTCGAGGTCGAGCCCACGTCGTCCGCCCGAGACCAGCACCGTGTCGTGGTCGAGGGCTGTGGCGTCGACGACGGTGGCGAGGCGACGCTTCTGCCCGACGGGGGAGATACCGCCGACGACGTAGCCGGTCGACCGCTCGGCCGCGGCCGGGTCGGCCATCTGGGCCTTGCGGCCGCCGGCGGCCCGGGCGAGCGCCTTCAGGTCGAGCTGCCCGGTGACCGGGACGACGCCGACCACCAGCGTGCCGTCGACGTCGGCGAGCAGCGTCTTGAACACCCGCGCCGGCTCGACGCCGAGCGCCTCGGCCGCCTCGAGCCCGTAGGAGGTCGCGCGCGGGTCGTGGGTGTACTCGCGGACGACGTAGGTGATGCCCGCCGTTGTCAGCGCCGCCGTGGCGGGCGTGCCGCCGGGGGCCTTCCTCTTCGCCATCAGTTCGGCGACCAGCGCGTGCGGGCCACCTCGGTGGCCGGCAGCGAGGCGATCACGTTCATCGCCCGCAGCTCCGAGCGCAGCAGGTCGGTGACGAGGACGAGCCGCTCCTCGGCGTCGTCGGCCTCGAGCAGCGACTGCCGTTCCTGCAGCGGCAGCGGCGCGCACGCCGCGAGCGTCCAGGACAGATAGGTGGCGTCGCGGGGGAGCGCGCCCTCGTAGGGGTCGGACCGGATCTCCGAGAGCGCCTGACGGTAGGCGGTGAACGTGGCGCGGGCCCGCTCGAGCACGTCGTCGTCGACGTCGGTGTCGGGGTCGGCGCGCGGGGTGACGTGGCCGACCGGGAACGTGCCGGAGGTCTCGAGCCGGTCGAGCTGAAGACGCTCGAGGCCGACGGCGACGACGTCGAAGGTGCCGTCGGCGTGCGCCTCGACCTCGGTGAGCAGCGCCCGGCACCCGGTGCGGAACAGCGACTGTGCGCCGTGGTCGCCGACCTCGTAGCCCTCGCGGATCGCGACCGAGCCGAACACCCGCTCGGCCGGGTCGTCGATGCGCAGCAGGTGGTGCACCAGGGCGCGGTAGCGGTCCTCGAAGACCCGCAGCGGCACGCTCAGCCCCGGGAACAGCACCGAGTTCAGCGGGAACATCGGCAGGGTCGTCCCGGGCTCGTCACTCACGTCCTCAACCTAACCGGCCGGGCGAGCCCCGCCCGCGCACCGGCCGCGATTCTCGCCGTCCGGTGTCCGGTCGGAGGTGCCGGCCACGGCTCCCTAGGATGGGGGCATGATCCGTCCTATCGACCTGCGTGGGGCCGACCGCTCCACGCTCGACTACCGAGCCGCCGTCCCGCGCGCGGACTTCGACGTCGAGGCAGCGGTCCCGGCGGTGCATGACATCCTCGAGGCGGTGCGCACCCGCGGCGTCGAGGCCGTCCTGGAGTACAACGAGCGCTTCGACGGCGGCACGGCCGGCGACGACATCCGGGTCCCCGAGGCCACCATCGCCGCTGCCCTCGAGGCGCTCGACCCCGACATCCGCGCCGGGCTCGAGGAGTCGGTGCGTCGGCTGCGCGCCACCTGCGCGGCCGAGCTCGAGCACGACGTCGTCACCGACCTCGGCCCGGGCGCGCGCGTCGTCCACCGCAAGGTGCCGGTCGACCGGGTCGGCCTCTACGTGCCCGGCGGCCTCGCCCCGCTCGTGTCGAGCGTGCTGATGAACGTCGTCCCGGCGCAGACCGCCGGCGTCACCTCGATCGCCCTGTCGTCGCCGCCCCAGCGCGACCACGGCGGGCTCCCGCACCCGACGATCCTGGCCGCCTGCGCCCTGCTCGGCGTCACCGAGGTCTACGCCGTCGGCGGCGCCCAGGCCATCGCGATGTTCGCCCACGGGGCCGGCCCGTGCCGCCGCGTCGACCTGGTCACCGGGCCCGGCAACATCTACGTCGCGGCCGCCAAGAGGCTCGTGCGCGGGCTGGTCGGCATCGACTCCGAGGCCGGGCCCACCGAGGTCGCCGTGCTCGCCGACGACACCGCCGACGCCGTCTACGTCGCCGCCGACCTGATCAGCCAGGCCGAGCACGACCCGATGGCCGGGGCGGTGCTGGTGACGCCGTCCGAGACCCTCGCCGAGGCCGTGCTGGCCGAGCTCGAGCGCCAGGTGCCGACCGCCAAGCACAGTGAGCGCATCCAGGTCGCGCTCGCGGGTCGGCAGTCCGGCGTCGTGCTGGTCGACGACGTCGACCAGGGCCTCGACGTCGTCAACGCCTACGCCGCCGAGCACCTCGAGATCCACACCGCCGACGCCGCTGCGGTGGCCGCCCGGGTGCGCAACGCCGGCGCGATCTTCGTCGGCCCGCACGCGCCGGTGAGCCTCGGCGACTACTGCGCCGGATCGAACCACGTGCTGCCCACTGGCGGCTGCGCCTGCCACTCCTCGGGGCTGTCGGTGCGGGCGTTCCTCAGGTCGGTGCACGTCGTCGACTACACCCGCGAGGCGCTCGCCGAGGTGGCCGACCACGTCGTCACGCTCGCCGAGGCCGAGGACCTCCCCGGTCACGGAGCGGCCGTGAGGGTGCGGTTCGAGCCATGAGCACCTTCCCGCCGATGCGGGAGGAGCTGCGCGGCGAGACGCCCTACGGCGCCCCGCAGCTCGACGTCCCCGTGTGCCTGAACACCAACGAGAACCCCTACGGTCCCTCGCCGGCCGTCGTCGCCGACATCGCGACCGCGGTCGCGCACGCCGCGACCTGCCTCAACCGCTACCCCGACCGCGAGCACGTCGCGCTGCGCGAGGCGCTCGCTGCCTACCTGACGCGCGACGTCGCCCACACCGGCGCGACCATCGCCGCCGAGCAGGTGTGGGCGGCCAACGGATCCAACGAGGTGATGCTGCAGCTGCTGCAGGCCTTCGGCGGCCCCGGCCGCACGGCGGTCAGCTTCGCGCCGACCTACTCGATGTACCCCGAGTACGCCCGCGACACCCACACCCGCTGGGTCGCCGGACGACGCGCCGACGACTTCGGCCTCGACCTCGACGCCGCCCGCGCGCTCATCGAGGCCGAGCGACCGCACGTCGTCCTGCTGCCCTCGCCGAACAACCCGACCGGAACCGCCCTTGCGCCCGAGGCCATCGGGGCGCTGTGCGAGCTCGTCGGCGAGCGCGGCATCGTCGTCGTCGACGAGGCCTACGGCGAGTTCCGGCGTCCGGGGGTGCCCTCGGCGCTGGAGGCGCTGCCCGCCCACCGCAACCTCGTCGTCACCCGCACGATGAGCAAGGCGTTCGCCGCCGCCGGGCTCCGCCTCGGCTACCTCGCCGCCGACCCGGCCATCTGCGACGCGATCCGCGTCGTGCGCCTGCCCTACCACCTCTCGGCGGTCACCCAGGCCGTCGCGACGGCCGCGCTCGGGCACGCGCCCGAGCTGCTCGGCTACGTCGACGCGCTGCGGGCCGAGCGCGACGACCTCGTCGTCTGGCTGCGCGAGCAAGGTCTGCAGGTCGCCGACTCCGACGCCAACTTCGTGCTCTTCGGCACCTTCGCCGACCGCCACGCGGTCTGGCAGGAGCTGCTCGATCGCGGCGTCCTCATCCGCGAGACTGGCCCCGACGGCTGGCTGCGCGTGTCGGTCGGCACCCCCGACGAGATGACGTCGTTCAAGAGCGCCCTGGGCGCCGTGCTGGAGGAGATCGCATGAGCAGGACCGCCCGCATCGAGCGGAGGACGTCCGAGTCGAGCGTGCTGGTCGAGGTCGACCTCGACGGCACCGGCCAGCACGACATCTCCACCGGCGTCGGCTTCTACGACCACATGCTCACCGCGTTCTCGCGGCACTCGCTGGTCGACCTCGTCGCCCGTTCCGAGGGCGACGTGCACATCGACGCCCACCACACCGTCGAGGACACCGCGATCGTGCTCGGCCAGGCGCTGCGCGAGGCGCTCGGCGACAAGTCCGGCATCCGCCGCTTCGGCGACGCCACCCTGCCGCTCGACGAGGCGCTCGTGCAGGCCGTCGTCGACGTCTCCGGCCGGCCCTACTGCGTGCACACCGGCGAGCCCGAGGGCATGCAGTACGTCCGCATCGGCGGCGACGTGCCCGGCAGCGTGCCCTACCTCGGCTCGCTCACCCAGCACGTCTTCGAGTCGATCGCCCACCACGCCCACTTCGGCCTCCACGTGCGCGTGCTCGCCGGCCGCGAGCCGCACCACATCGTCGAGACCCAGTTCAAGGCGTTCGCCCGGGCGCTGCGCGACGCCGTCGCGATCGACCCGCGCGAGACGGGCATCCCCTCGACCAAGGGAGCCCTGTGAGCGGACCTGTGAGCGAGGGCGCGCCCTCGGTCGTCGTCCTCGACTACGGATCAGGCAACATGCGTTCCGTCGTCCGCGCCGTCGAGCGGGCCGGCGCCGACGTCACCCTCACCGGCGACTTCGACACCGCGCTCGCCGCCGACGGGCTCGTCGTCCCGGGTGTCGGCGCCTATGCCGCGTGCATGGCCGGGCTGCGCGCGATCAAGGGCGAGCGGATCATCGGACGCCGCCTCGCCGGCGGCCGCCCGGTGCTCGGCATCTGCGTCGGCATGCAGGTGCTCTTCGCCCGCGGCGTCGAGCACGGCGTCGAGACCGAAGGGTGCGACGAGTGGCCCGGCACCGTGTCGCGGCTGCAGGCCGACGTCGTGCCGCACATGGGCTGGAACACCGTCGAGACCCCGCCCGAGACCTCGCTGTTCGCCGGGGTCGAGACCGAGCGGTTCTACTTCGTGCACTCCTACGCGGCGCGCACCTGGGACCTCGTCACCACCGGCCACACCCGCGAGCCGCTGGTGACCTACGCCCGGCACGGCGGCGACCGGTTCGTCGCCGCCGTCGAGAACGGCCCGCTCTGCGCCACGCAGTTCCACCCCGAGAAGTCCGGCGACGCCGGCGCGCAGCTGCTGCGCAACTGGGTCGGGTCGCTGTGAGCGCGCGGTAGTGGCCGCCGGCGAGCGCGCCCGGCGCCGCGCCGAGCGCGAGCGCGCGGCGGTCGAGCAGGCCGCGGCGCGCGAGGCCGAGGCCGAGCGGGTGGCCCGGCGACGGGCGCGGCGCGACGTCGCCGCCGGGCTGCTGCCCGGTGCGTGGACCGGCCGCAGCCGCAGCGGCGCGCAGACCGGCACCCTGGCCGCCCGCCGGCGTCAGCAGACCGGCCTCGTGATCGCGTTCGTGCTCGCCGTCAACGTGCTCGTCTGGCTCGGCACCTCCGAGTGGGCCGCCCGCGCCTTCCTCGCCCTGCTGAGCGTCTTCATCGCCCCGATCGTCGTCTCCCTCATCACCCGGAAGTAGTCACCGTGACCTCGTACCTCCAGCTCCTGCCCGCCGTCGACATCACCGAGGGCCGCGCCGTCCAGCTCACCCAGGGCGTCGCCGGCTCCGAGCGGGCCTACGGCGACCCCGTCGCGGCCGCGCGCCGCTGGCAGGACGCCGGCGCCGAGTGGCTCCACCTGGTCGACCTCGACGCCGCCTTCGGCCGCGGCTCGAACCGCGGGCTGCAGGCCGAGATCGTCGGCGCGCTCGACATCGACGTCGAGATGAGCGGCGGCATCCGCGACGACGAGTCGCTCGAGGCCGCCCTCGCCACCGGCTGCCGCCGGGTCAACATCGGCACCGCGGCGCTCGAGTCGCCCGAGTGGTGCGCGCGCATCATCGCCGAGCACGGCGACCGGGTCGCGATCGGCCTCGACGTCCGCGGCCGCACCCTCGCCGCGCGGGGGTGGACCCAGGAGGGCGGCGACCTCTACGAGACCCTCGCCCGCCTCGACGCCGAGGGCTGCGCACGCTACGTCGTCACCGACGTCAACAAGGACGGCATGCTGCAGGGCCCCAACCTGCAGCTGCTCCGGGACGTCTGCGCCGCCACCGACCGGCCCGTCATCGCCTCGGGCGGCGTCACCACGCTCGACGACGTCCGCGCCCTCATGGACCTCGTGCCGAACGGCGTCGAGGGCGCCATCGCCGGCACCGCGCTCTACGAGGGCCGGTTCACGCTCGAGGACGCCCTCGCCCTCACGCGGCCCGGTGCGGGAGCGGGCTCGTGAGCCTCGCCGTCCGGGTCATCCCGTGCCTCGACGTCGACGCCGGCCGCGTCGTCAAGGGCATCAACTTCCTCGACCTGCGCGACGCCGGCGACCCCGTCGAGCTGGCCCGCACCTACGACGCCGAGGGCGCCGACGAGCTGACCTTCCTCGACATCTCCGCCTCGCACGAGGGCCGCGCGACGACGATGGAGATCGTCTCGCGCTGCGCCGAGGAGGTGTTCATCCCGCTCACCGTGGGTGGGGGAGTCAAGGCCGTCGGCGACGTCGACCGGCTGCTGCGTGCCGGCGCCGACAAGGTGGCCGTCAACACCGCCGCGATCGAGCGCCCCGAGCTGGTCGCCGAGATCGCCGACCGCTTCGGCAACCAGGTGCTGGTGCTCTCGGTCGACGCGCGCCGGGCGTCGTCCGACACCGACTCCGGCTTCGAGGTGACCACCCACGGCGGTCGCCGCTCCGCCGGCCTCGACGCCGTCGCGTGGGCCGCCCGCGCCGCCGAGCTCGGTGCCGGCGAGATCCTGCTCAACGCCATGGACGCCGACGGCACGCAGGACGGCTTCGACCTCGACCTCGTCCGCCTCGTGCGCGACGCCGTCTCGATCCCGGTCATCGCCTCCGGCGGCGCCGGTCACGTCGACCACTTCGCGCCCGCCGTCGACGCCGGCGCCGACGCGGTGCTCGCCGCCACCGTCTTCCACTTCGGCACCCTGCGCATCAGCGACGTGAAGTCGGCGCTCGGCGCCGCCGGGCACCCGGTGCGCTGAGCCGCACGCCGGGCCGACCGGGTGCGCGACGTGCGCCCCGGGTGTCATCAGGGACCTCTCCGGGTTCTCGGGTGGTGGCAACGGCTGGGAACGACAGGTTCACCCGGTGCACCGGGTGAACCTGCAGCGGTCCGGGTTGACCTCGAGTGCACTCGAGGTCGTTGACTGGCGAGGCCGGTCGACGCCGGCTGTCGGTGGCGGGGAATACCGTGCCGAGGGCGGCAGGTTGCCCACCGGGCGGTCGAGGCCGCCCCAGTCAGGAGAAGCGTTGAGCACCACCACCGAGACCCACCCGCCCGAGACCGACGACGGTGACGCCGTCGACGTCGCCGCGCGACGCACGGGCACGACGTCCGCCGGCTTCGGCGTGCTGTGGGTCGCCATCAAGCGTGAACCGTGGATCTTCACGCTCTCGACCATCGGCAGCGTGCTCTTCGGCGCGCTCACGGTCGCTGATGCCTGGGTGCTCGGCTGGTCGACCGACCACGTCGTGCTGCCGGCCTTCGACGACGGCGAGATCGGCGCCGACATGCTCTGGGCGGTGCTCGCGCTCTTCGTCGGCGTGGCGGTCCTGCGCGCGGTCGGCATCGTCGCGCGGCGCCTCGGCGCCGGCATCATGCAGTACCGCCTCCAGGCGCACTACCGACGTGCGGTCACGCGCCGCTACCTCGCGCTGCCGATGGAGTGGCACCAGCGCCACCCGACCGGCCAGCTGCTCTCCAACGCCAACGCCGACGTCGAGGCCGCGTGGGGGCCCATCGCGCCGCTGCCGATGGCGGTCGGCACCGTCGCGATGATGGTCATCGCGATCGTGCAGATGCTGCTCGCCGACCTGGTCATGGCCTTCGTGGGCCTGCTGGTCTTCCCGGCCGTCGTCGTGGCCAACCTGGTCTACCAGCGCTACTCGCAGGCGCTGGCCACCCGCGCCCAGGAGCTGCGTGCCGAGGTCAGCGAGATCGCCCACGAGTCGTTCGACGGCGCCATGGTGGTCAAGACCCTCGGCCGCGAGGGCGAGGAGGCCGACCGGTTCGGGCGCAAGGCGCTCGAGCTGCGCGACACCAACATCCGCCTCGGCCGCATCCGCGCCGCGTTCGACCCCGTGCTCGCGGCCCTGCCCAGCATCGGCGTGCTCGTCGTGCTCTCGGTCGGCGTCTCACGGGTGCTCAACGGCGACACCGACCCCGGCGACGTCGTCACCGTGGCCTACCTGCTCACCATCGTCTCCTTCCCCATCCGCTCGATCGGCTGGCTGCTCGGCGAGTTCCCGCGCAGCGTCGTCGGCTTCGAGCGCGTCGACCGGGTGCTGCGCACCACCGTCGAGATGCCCTACGGCGACGCCGCCGTGCCGGCGAGCGACCACGGTGCCCGCCTCGACGTCGACGCCCTCGACTACGGCTACGCCCCCGGGCAGCGGCTGTTGCACGACCTCACCTTCGCCGTCGAGCCCGGCCGCACCGTCGCCCTGGTCGGCGCCACCGCCGCGGGCAAGAGCACCATCACCGCGCTCCTGACCCGCCTCGTCGACCCCGACGACGGCGCCATCCGTCTCGACGGCACCGACCTGCGCCACCTCGCGCCCGGCGAGCTCGCCAAGGCCGTCTCGATCGTGCCCCAGACCGCGTTCCTCTTCGACGACACCGTGCGCGGCAACGTGACCCTCGGCGCCGACGTGACCGACGACGACGTGTGGGCGGCGCTGCGCACCGCCCAGGCCGACGGGTTCGTCGCCGCCCTGCCCGACGGCCTGTCCACCCGGCTCGGCGAGCGCGGCACGTCGCTGTCCGGCGGCCAGCGTCAACGTCTCTCGCTCGCCCGCGCCCTGGTCCGCCGTCCCCGACTGCTGATCCTCGACGACGCCACCTCGGCCGTCGACCCCGAGGTCGAGGCGCGCATCCTGGCCGCGCTGCGCGACGGCGACACCGACAGCACCCTGGTCGTCGTCGCCTACCGCAAGGCCACCATCGGCCTGGCCGACGAGGTCCTCCACCTCGCCGACGGTCGCATCGTCGACCGCGGCACCCACGCCGAGCTCCTGCGCCGGTCGTCCGACTACGCCCGCCTCGTCAACGCCTACGAGGAGGACGCGTCGTGACCACCGACACCGAGACCGACACCCACGCCGATCCGGCCGCCGCGCGCGGGCGGGCCACCTCCGGCACCGCGATGACGACGGGGGAGGACCTCGGCGCCATCGAGACGATCCGCCGCGGCGTCCACCACTCGCCCGAGCTCACCGAGGGCATCCGCGTCACGCTGCTGCTCGCCGTCCTCGCCTCCGCCGGGCAGGTCGTCGTGCCGATCGCCGTGCAGCAGACGCTCGACAAGGGCCTCAACGGCCCCGACGGGCCCGACGTCTCGTATACGGTGCTGATGGGCCTGGCCGCCGCCCTCGCGGTCGTGCTCACCGGCGTCGCCAGCTACTTCATGACCAGCCGGCTCTTCCGCACGGCCGAGCGCGGGCTCGCGACCCTGCGCACCAAGGCGTTCCGCCACGTGCACGACCTGCCGCTGCTCACCCAGAACACCGAGCGCCGCGGCTCGCTGGTCTCGCGGGTCACCAGCGACGTCGACCAGGTGAGCCAGTTCCTCGTCTTCGGCGGCCTGCTGTTCGTGATCAGCATCGGCCAGGTGCTGATCGCCACCGTGGTGATGGTCTTCTATTCCTGGCAGCTCGCCCTCGTCGTCTGGGTCTGCTTCGCGCCGCTGTTCCTCAGCCTGCGCTACTTCCAGCGCAAGCTCTCGGCCGCCTACGGCACCGTGCGCCGCCAGGTCGGGCTGATGCTGTCGGCGATCTCCGAGCCGGTGGTGGGCGCTGCGGTCGTGAAGTCCTACGCCGTCGAGGCGCGCACCCAGCAGCGCATCGACGACGCCGTCGCCGTCCACCAGCGGGCCAGCACCGTCGCCCAGGGCTTCACCGCGGTGTCGTTCTCCCTCGGGGGCCTCTCGGCCGGTCTCGCCAACGCCGGCGTGCTGATCGTCGGCATCTGGCTCGGCTTCGCCGGGCAGATCACCGCCGGCGAGGTGGTCGCCTTCGCCTTCCTCGTCACGCTCTTCGTCGGCCCCGTGCAGATGGGCACCCAGATCCTCACCGACGCCCAGAGCGCCATCGCCGGGTGGCGCCGGGTCATCGGCATCCTCGACACCCCGGCCGACCTCGTCGACCCCGGGCCCGACGGCCACGTGCTGCCCCGCGGGCCGGTCGACGTCCGCTTCGACCACGTCGACTTCGCCTACCCCGCCGGGCCGCCGGTGCTGCGCGACGTCGACCTCGCCATCGACGCCGGACGCCGCGTCGCGATCGTCGGCGAGACCGGGTCGGGCAAGTCAACCTTCGCCAAGCTGCTCACCCGGCTGATGGACCCCAGCGAGGGCGCGGTGCTGCTCGACGGCATCGACGTGCGCGACGTCGCGCAGACCTCGCTGCGCTCGAGCGTCGTGCTGGTGCCCCAGGAGGGCTTCCTGTTCGACGACACCATTGCCGCCAACGTGCGCTACGGCCGCCTCGACTCCACCGAGAGCGACATCCTCGCCAGCGCCGCCGAGCTCGGCCTCGGCGACTGGATCGCCGGCCTGCCCGACGGCGTCGCGACCCGCGTCGGCCAACGCGGCGAGTCGCTCTCGGCCGGGGAGCGGCAGCTGGTCGCGCTCCTGCGCGCCCACCTCGCCGACCCCGACCTGCTCGTGCTCGACGAGGCCACCAGCGCCGTCGACCCCCGCCTCGAGATGCGCATCGGTCGCGCCCTCGAACGGCTGATGAGCGGACGCACCAGCGTCACCATCGCCCACCGGCTCTCCACCGCCGAGTCGGCCGACGAGGTCGTCGTCGTCGACCAGGGGCGCGTCGTCCAGCGTGGCCCGCACGCGGTGCTGGTGCAGCAGGAGGGCTCGGTCTACGCGGGCCTGCACCGGTCGTGGGTGAGTCAACAAGGCGCCGGTTCGTGACCGGGCAGGGCGGGCGCTTTACTGGGACGGTGAGCCTCGACCCCGCCATCGCCGACCGCCTGCGGCGCAACGACGCCGGACTCGTGCCGGCTATCGCCCAGCAGCACGACACCGGCGAGGTGCTCATGCTCGGCTGGATGGACGACGAGGCGCTGCACCGCACGCTCACCACCGGCCGCGCGACCTACTGGTCGCGCTCGCGCCAGGAGTACTGGGCGAAGGGCGACACGTCGGGTCACGTGCAGCACGTCGTCGAGGTGCGCCTCGACTGCGACGGCGACACCCTCCTGGTCAAGGTCGACCAGACCGGTGCCGCCTGCCACACCGGCGACCGCACCTGCTTCGACGCCGCCCTGCTGAGCGAGCCGCATGCCTGAGCCCAGCCCCGAGCCGAGCCCCGAGCCGGTCGCGAAGGCCCGCTCGACCTTCGGTCCCACCGTGCTCACAGGCCTCGTCACCGCCGGGGCGGCCGCGCTGCTCGGCAACCGCGAGTGGGTCTCCATCAGTGGCGGTGGCGGCGGTGACGCCGCGCTCGCCTCGTCGCTCTCGGTCACCGGTGACCTGACGGCGCCGCCGGTCACCGCGACCGCGCTGGTGCTGCTGGCGTCGTGGGGCGTCGTCCTCGTCACGCGCGGACGCGTGCGCCGCGGCATCGCCTGGCTGGCGCTGGTCGCGGCGCTGGCGGTGCTCGGATTCGCCGTCGGCGCCTGGCTGCTCGAGCCGGGCCGCACCGCCGACGACCTGGGCGGCTTCGACCTCGACGTCGGGCGCACCGCCTGGGCCCACCTCGGCCTCGTGGCGGGCGCTGCGTCGGTCGCGGCCGCGGCCCTCGGCGTGCGCCGCGTCGGGTCGTGGCCCGAGATGGGACGCCGCTACGACGCTCCCGCCGCGGGTGCGCCGGACCCCGCGGCCCCCGCGGAGGAGCTGAGCAGTCTCGACCTGTGGAAGGCGATGGACGACGGGCACGACCCGACGGCCGGGACCGAGCGCACCGACCCCTAGAATCGACCTGCCGCTGTACGCCTGACCCGAGGAGCCCTGCATGTCCGACAACCACGGCAACACCCCGGCCGCGTGGACGGCGGTCTCCGTCGGCCTGGTCGGCTTCGTCGTGGGCGGTGCCGGGCTCATGCTCGACCCGATCAGCTACCCGATCTTCTGGATCGGCGTCGGGCTCAACGTGGTCGCCGGCCTCCTGTTCGTCGTGATGGCCAAGATGGGCCTGCACGAGTCCGACCACTGACGCCTGCGACGATCGGGCCCCGGTGAGCGTCGTCGCGTCCGAGCCGGACGTCGCCCGCTCCCGTCGGGTCCTCTGGCCGGCCGCCACGATCGCCGGTCTGGGCGCGGCCACGCTCGCGCTCGCCGTCCGCGACCCGCACGAGCGGGGCTCGTGGGGCCTGTGCCCCAGCGCCGCGGTGGGCATCGCGTGCCCGGGGTGCGGCGGCCTGCGGGCCGTCAACGACCTCACCCACGGCCGGGTGCTCGACGCCGCCTCGAGCAACCTCTACCTCGTCGTCGCGATCCCGGTCGTGGTGTTCCTCCTCGGCCGGTGGGCCCTCGACGCGTGGCGCGGCACCGAGCGGGGCGGGTCGGCCGCGACCACCCCGTTGCTCGTCGTCGCCGGGGTCGCCCTGGTCGCCTTCACCGTGCTGCGCAACCTGCCCGGCCTGGAGTGGCTCGCGCCCTGACCTGCGCTCCGGCCCGCAGACCCCTGCGTGCGACACTGGCAACTGCCCTGTTCGACGCTTCCCGAAGGAACCTCGCATGTCCGTGCTCGACGAGATCGTCGCGGGCGTGCGCCTCGACCTGGCGCGCCGAGAGGCCGCGACGCCGCTGGCCGACGTCCGCGCAGCGCTGGCCGACGCGCCCGCGCCGCGCGACCCGATGCCGCACTTCCGCGCGCCCGGCTCGAGCGTGATCGCCGAGGTCAAGCGCCGCAGCCCCAGCAAGGGCGACCTCGCCGAGATCGCCGACCCCGCCGCGCTCGCGTCGGCCTACGCCGCCGGGGGAGCGGCCGCGATCAGCGTGCTCACCGAAGAACGTCGCTTCGGTGGCAGCCTCGACGACCTGCGCGCCGTCCGCGCCGCGGTCGAGACGCCGCTGCTGCGCAAGGACTTCATCGTCGAGAGCTACCAGCTCGTCGAGGCGCGAGCCGCTGGCGCCGACCTCGCGCTGCTCATCGTCGCCGCGCTCGACGACGACACCCTGCGCCGCCTGCACGACGAGGCCCGCGAGCTGGGCCTGACCGTGCTGGTCGAGGTGCACGACGAGGCCGAGACCGAGCGCGCCGTCGCCCTCGGCGCCGAGCTCGTCGGGGTCAACGCCCGCAACCTCAAGACGCTCGCCGTCGACGCCGACACCTTCGGGCGCCTCGCGCCGCTGGTGCCGGCCGACCGGGTGCTGGTGGCCGAGTCGGGCATCTCCGACGCGCGCGACGTCAAGCGGTTCGTGAGCGAGGGGGCCCGCGCCGTGCTCGTCGGCGAGGCCCTGGTCAAGGACGGCGACCCGCAGGCCGCCGTCGTCCGGATGACGGGGGTGGAGGCATGACCACGGTGCACGACAGCTTCGCGGCCGACGCGCAGGGATGGTTCGGCGGTGCGTCCGCCTGGGGCGGCCGGTTCATGCCCGAGGCGCTCGTCGCCGCGCTCGACGAGCTCGACACGGCCTGGCAGGAGGCCCTGGCCGACCCGGCCTTCGGTCACGAGTTCGACCAGCTGCTGAAGAACTACGCCAACGTGCCCAGCCCGCTCTACGAGGCGCACCGCCTCTCCGAGCACGCCGGCGCCCGCATCCTGCTCAAGCGCGAGGACCTCAACCACACCGGCGCGCACAAGATCCGCAACGTGCTCGGCCAGGCGCTGCTGACCAAGCGCATGGGCAAGAAGCGGGTCATCGCCGAGACCGGCGCCGGCCAGCACGGCGTCGCCTCGGCCACCGCGGCCGCCTACCTCGGTCTCGACTGCACGGTCTACATGGGCGAGGTCGACACCGAGCGCCAGGCGCTCAACGTCGCCCGCATGCAGCTGCTCGGCGCCGAGGTGGTCCCGGTCCGCAGCGGCTCGCGCACCCTCAAGGACGCCATCAACGAGGCCATGCGCGACTGGGTCGCCTCGGTCGACCACACCGCCTACCTCTTCGGCACCGCCGCCGGCCCGCACCCGTTCCCGAGCCTGGTGCTCAGCTTCGTGCGCGGCATCGGCGACGAGGCGCGGCGTCAGTGCCTCGACCTCACCGGCGCGCTGCCCGACGCCGTCGCGGCCTGCGTCGGCGGCGGCTCCAACGCGATCGGCCTGTTCGCCGGTTTCCTCGACGACGCCGACGTCGCCGTCTACGGCTTCGAGCCCGGCGGCGACGGCGTCGAGACCGGTCGGCACGCCGCCACCATCCACGCCGGCGCGATCGGCGTCCTGCACGGCGCCCGCACCTACGTGCTCCAGGACGACGACGGCCAGACCGTCGAGTCCCACTCGATCTCGGCCGGCCTCGACTACCCGGGCGTCGGTCCGCAGCACGCCCACCTGGCCGCCAGCGGCCGCGCCACCTACCTGCCGGTCACCGACGACGAGGCCATGCAGGCCATGGCCCTGCTCTCGCGCACCGAGGGCATCATCCCGGCCATCGAGTCGGCCCACGCCGTCGCCGGCGTCGTCGCCCTGGCGAAGCAGCGGCCGGGCCAGACGCTGCTGGTCAACCTCTCGGGCCGTGGCGACAAGGACATGGGCACCGCGCTCGACTACTTCGGGCTCGGCAACGCCACCCCGGTCGCCGACCCGCAGGCCGCCGACCCCGAGCAGCAGTAAGAGGTCCCACCACCTGATGAGTGTCTCCACCGCCTTCGACCGAGCGCGCGCCGACGACCGCGCCGCCCTCGTCGGCTACCTCCCCGCAGGATTCCCCGACCTCGACGGCGGCATCGAGGCGCTGCGCGCCATGGTCGACGCCGGCTGTGACGTCATCGAGGTGGGCCTGCCCTACAGCGACCCGGTCATGGACGGGCCGACCGTGCAGGCCGCCGCCCAGCAGGCCCTCGAGGTCGGCTTCCGCACCCCCGACGTGCTGCGCACCGTCGAGGCGGTAGCGGCGACGGGCACCCCGACGGTCGTGATGACCTACTGGAACCCGGTCGAGCGCTACGGGGTCGACCGGTTCGCCGCCGACCTCGCCTCGGCCGGCGGGGCCGGGCTGATCACCCCCGACATCACCCCCGACTACGCGCCGGAGTGGATCGCGGCCGCCGACGAGCGTGACCTCGACAAGATCTTCCTCGTGGCGCCGTCGTCGACCGACGAGCGCATCGCGATGACGACGGCGGCCTCGCGCGGGTTCGTCTACGCCACCGCGGTCATGGGCGTCACGGGCGCGCGAGCGACGACGAGCGACCTCGCCGGCCCACTGGTCGCCCGCACCAAGGCGGTCACCGACCTGCCGGTCGGCGTCGGGCTCGGGGTCAGCAACGGGGCCCAGGCCGCCGAGATCGGCGCCTACGCCGACGGCGTCATCGTGGGCTCGGCGTTCGTGCGCTGCGTGCTCGACCACGCCGGCGACCGCCCCGCCCAGCTCGCGGCGCTGACGGCGCTCGCGAGCGACCTCGCCGAGGGGGTGCGCCGCCGTGCGTCGTAGCCTGCGGGCCGCCGCGGCCGCCCTGACCCTCGTGCTCGCAGCCGGCCTGGCCGGCTGTGGTGGCGACGACGAGGCCCGCCCGTTCTCGGGCACGGTGCTCGACAACCCCTACCAGGTGCCCGACACCGAGCTGATCGACACCGACGGCGAGCCGTTCTCCCTCGCCGCCGACACCGACAAGCGGCTCACGCTGGTGTTCTTCGGCTACGTCAACTGCGTCGACATCTGCCCGGCGGTGCTCAACCACCTCGCCTCGGCCATGACCCGCCTCGACGACCGCGACCGCGACGACGTCGACGTGGTGCTCGTGACCAGCGACCCCGACCACGACACCCCCGAGTCGCTGCGCACCTACCTCGACCGCTTCGACGACTCCTTCATCGGCCTGACCAGCGACTTCGACACCATCGAGGCGGTCGGCCGGGCCCTCGCCGTCGGCATCGACCGCCAGGACCCGGGCGGGCACACCACCCAGGTGATGGGCGTCGACAGCGGTGACGAGTCCCCGGTCTTCTGGAGCGCCGACACCAGCCCCGCCGAGTTCGCGGCCGACATCCACACGCTCCTGCAGGAGAACTGACGTGATCGCAGACCTCGCCCCCGGCCTCACCGCGCACCTCACGACGCTGTCGATCCCGAGCCCCTCCAACGGGGTCTGGCACCTCGGCCCGGTGCCGATCCGCGGCTACGCGCTGTGCATCATCGTCGGCATCGTCGCCGCGATCTGGATCGGCGAGAAGCGCTGGCAGGCCCGCGGCGGCCGTCCGGGCGACGTGCAGGACCTCGCCGTGTGGGCCGTGCCGTTCGGCGTCGTCGGGGCCCGGCTCTACCACGTCGCCACCGACTGGGAGCGCTACTTCGGCGAGGGCAGGAGCCCGATCCAGGCGCTGTACGTGTGGAAGGGCGGCCTCGGCATCTGGGGCGCCGTCGCACTCGGCGCCGTCGGCGTGTGGCTGTGGGCGCGCGCCAAGAACGTGCGCATCGCGGTCGCGCTCGACGTGCTCGCCCCCGGCGTCATCGTCGCCCAGGCCATCGGCCGGTGGGGCAACTGGTTCAACCAGGAGCTCTTCGGCAAGCCGACCGACCTGCCGTGGGGTCTCAGCGTCTCGGCCGACGTCGCCCGCGACGCCGGGTTCCCGCCCGGCACCACGTTCCACCCGACGTTCCTCTACGAGTGCCTGTGGAACCTCGCCGTGTTCGCGGTCATCATCTGGGCCGAGCGGCGCTACCGGCTCGGGCACGGCCGGGTGTTCGCGCTCTACGTCATGGGCTACACGCTCGGTCGCGGCTGGATCGAGTACCTCCGCATCGACGACGTGCAGCTCAACGACGTGCTCGGCCTGCGGTTCAATGTCTGGACCTCGATCGTGCTCTTCACCGTGGCGCTGGCCTATTTCGTGTGGAGCCTGAAGAACCGCCCCGGTCGCGAGGACTCGGTCTACAGGGACGGCGTGGTCGACGACGGCGACGTCGCCGCCGAGACCGAGCCCGACCCGGCGTCCGACGACGACGCCCAGGAGGAGACCGACGAGCCCCTCGACGAGCCCGCCGAGCCCGTCGACGAGCCCGCCGGGCCCGACAAACGCTGACGCCGTGGGCCGACCCGTCTCACGAGGGAGGGGTGACCGGCACCACGTCACGTAACGCGGTGGTAACCTGCTGCTTCCGCCGCGTGGGCCGACGTCGTCCCCTGCGAAACCACCACGACAGCCGCTCTCCGTCCCTCCTGCAGGAGGTCCGCAGACCTGTCCCACCGACGGGAGAACTCCAGTGCCCTACTCGCACGCGTTCCCGCCGCACTGGCCGGCCCAGGGTCTCTACGACCCGGCCGCCGAGCACGACGCCTGCGGTGTCGCGTTCGTCGCCACGCTCACCGGCGAGGCCAGTCACGACATCGTCCAGAAGGCGCTCACCGCGCTGCGCAACCTCGACCACCGCGGAGCCGCGGGGGCCGAGGTCAACTCCGGCGACGGCGCCGGCATCCTGCTCCAGGTGCCCGACGCGTTCCTGCGCGCGGTCACGGCCGAGGCCGGCTTCGACCTCCCGGTCGCCGGCGCCTACGCCGTCGGCACGGCGTTCCTGCCGGGCCAGGCCGACGACGTCGCCAAGACGCGCTCGCGCATCGAGGAGATCGCCGTCGAGGAGGGCCTCGCCGTCCTCGGCTGGCGCGAGGTGCCCGTCGACCCGTCGAGCCTGGGCTCGATGGCGCTCTCGGTGATCCCGACCTTCACCCAGCTCTTCGTCGCCGGTGCCGGCCAGCGCGTGACCGGCATGGCCCTCGAGCGGCTCGCGTTCTGCCTGCGCAAGCGCGCCGAGCGCGAGACCGACGTCTACTTCCCGTCGCTGTCGTCGCGCACGCTCGCCTACAAGGGCATGCTCACCACCGACCAGCTCGACCAGGTCTTCCCCGACCTGCGCGACGAGCGGATCGCCTCGGCGCTCGCCGTCGTCCACTCGCGGTTCTCGACCAACACGTTCCCGAGCTGGCCGCTGGCCCACCCGTTCCGGTTCATCGCCCACAACGGCGAGATCAACACCGTCATGGGCAACCGCAACTGGATGCGTGCCCGCGAGGCCCTGCTCGACTCCGAGATCATCCCCGGCGACCTCGACCGGCTGTTCCCGATCTGCACCCCCGGGGCCTCCGACTCGGCGTCGTTCGACGAGGTGCTCGAGCTGCTGCACATGGGTGGCCGATCGCTGCCGCACGCCGTGCTGATGATGATCCCCGAGGCGTGGGAGAACCACGCCGAGATGGACCAGCAGCGCCGCGACTTCTACTCCTTCCACTCCGCGATGATGGAGCCGTGGGACGGCCCCGCCTGCGTCGTGTTCACCGACGGCTCGCAGATCGGCGCCGTCCTCGACCGCAACGGCCTGCGGCCCTCGCGCTACTGGGTCACCGACGACGGCCTCGTCGTCCTGGCCTCCGAGGTCGGCGTCCTCGACCTCGACCCCGCCACCGTCGTCCGCAAGGGCCGGCTGCAGCCGGGCAAGATGTTCCTGGTCGACACCGACGAGCACCGCATCGTCGAGGACGACGAGATCAAGTCCGAGCTCGCCGCCGAGCACCCCTACGGCGAGTGGCTGCACGCCGGGCTCATCCAGCTCGAGGACATCCCCGAGCGCGAGCACGTCGTGCACACCCACGCCTCGGTCACGCGACGCCAGCAGATCTTCGGCTACACCGAGGAGGAGCTGCGCGTCCTGCTGACGCCGATGGCCAACACCGGCGGCGAGGCGCTCGGCTCGATGGGCACCGACTCGCCCATCGCCGCGCTCAGTGCCAAGCCCCGGCTCCTGTTCGACTACTTCACCCAGCTGTTCGCCCAGGTCACCAACCCGCCGCTCGACGCTATCCGCGAAGAGCTGGTCACCTCGCTCAACGGCACCATCGGCCCCGAGGCCAACCTGCTCGAGCCGACGCCGGCCTCGTGCCGACAGGTCGTGCTGCCGTTCCCGGTGATCTCGAACGACGACCTCGCCAAGATCCGCCACATCAACCGCGACGGCGACATGCCCGGGTTCATCGCCCACGTCTCGCGCGGCCTCTACGAGGTCGCCGGTGGTGGCACCGCGATGGCCGATCGCATCGAGGCGATCTGCGCCGAGGTGAGCCAGGCGATCGCCGGGGGAGCGCGCATCATCGTGCTCTCCGACCGGCACGCCGACGCCGACCTCGCGCCGATCCCGTCGCTGCTGCTCACCGCCGCCGTCCACCACCACCTGGTGCGGGAGAAGTCGCGCACCGAGGTCGGCCTGCTCGTCGAGGCCGGCGACGTCCGCGAGGTGCACCACGTGGCACTGCTCGTCGGCTACGGCGCCGCGGCGGTCAACCCCTACCTGGCCATGGAGTCGGTGGAGGACCTCGCGCGCGAGGGCTACTACGTCACCACCGAGCCCGAGGTCGCGGTCAAGAACCTCGTCAAGGCGCTCGGCAAGGGCGTGCTCAAGGTGATGTCGAAGATGGGCGTCTCCACCGTGGCCTCCTACACGGGTGCGCAGATCTTCGAGGCCGTCGGTCTCTCCCAGGACGTCATCGACCCCTACTTCACCGGCACGACGTCCAAGCTCGGCGGCATCGGCCTCGACGTCATCGCCGAGGAGGTGGCCCGGCGCCACGCCACGGCCTACCCGCGCGGCGGCGTCCTGCCGACCCACCGCGAGCTCGAGATCGGCGGCGAGTACCAGTGGCGTCGCGACGGCGAGCCGCACCTGTTCAACCCCGAGACGGTCTTCCGCCTCCAGCACGCCACCCGCAACCAGCGCTACGACATCTTCAAGCAGTACACGACCGCCGTCGACGAGCAGTCGACCGAGCTGATGACGCTGCGCGGGCTGTTCCGGTTCAAGGGTGCCCACGTGACGGGTCGCGAGTCGATCCCGATCGAGGACGTCGAGCCGATCAGCGAGATCGTCAAGCGGTTCGCCACGGGCGCGATGTCCTACGGCTCGATCTCGCAGGAGGCGCACGAGACCCTCGCCATCGCGATGAACCGCCTCGGCGGCAAGTCCAACACCGGCGAGGGCGGTGAGGACGCCGAGCGGCTCTACGACCCCGAGCGGCGCAGCTCGATCAAGCAGGTCGCCTCGGGCCGCTTCGGCGTCACCTCCGAGTACCTGACCCACGCCGACGACATCCAGATCAAGATGGCGCAGGGTGCCAAGCCCGGCGAGGGCGGGCAGCTGCCCGGCAACAAGGTCTACCCGTGGGTCGCCAAGACCCGGCA
Source organism: Nocardioides secundeburneus (assembly GCF_039939255.1). Taxonomy (NCBI): domain Bacteria; kingdom Bacillati; phylum Actinomycetota; class Actinomycetes; order Propionibacteriales; family Nocardioidaceae; genus Nocardioides; species Nocardioides secundeburneus. Next base: position 84,618 of record NZ_JBDUUE010000005.1, on the reverse strand, counting down.
CTCCACGCCGGGCGTGGGCCTGATCAGCCCCCCGCCGCACCACGACATCTACTCGATCGAGGACCTCGCCCAGCTCATCCACGACCTCAAGAACGCCAACCCCGCCGCGCGGGTGCACGTCAAGCTGGTCAGCGAGATGGGCGTCGGCACCGTCGCCGCGGGCGTCTCGAAGGCCCACGCCGACGTCGTCCTCGTCTCCGGCCACGACGGCGGCACCGGCGCCTCGCCGCTGACGTCGCTCAAGCACGCCGGCGGCCCGTGGGAGCTCGGCCTCGCCGAGACCCAGCAGACGCTGCTCATCAACGGCCTGCGCGACCGGATCGTCGTCCAGACCGACGGCCAGCTCAAGACCGGGCGCGACGTCGTCATCGCCGCGCTGCTCGGTGCCGAGGAGTACTGCTTCGCCACCGCGCCGCTCGTCGTCTCGGGCTGCATCCTCATGCGGGTCTGCCACCTCGACACCTGCCCCGTGGGCGTCGCCACGCAGAACCCGGTGCTGCGCGAGCGCTACTCGGGCAAGGCCGACTACGTCGTCACCTTCTTCGAGTACGTCGCCCAGGAGGTCCGCGAGATCCTCGCCGAGCTCGGCTTCCGCACCCTCGACGAGGCCATCGGACAGGTCTCGGCGCTCGACATGGCCGAGGCGGTCAACCACTGGAAGGCCGCGGGCCTCGACCTGTCGCCGATCCTGCACGAGGCCGACTACAGCCACTTCCCCGAACAGGACCGTCGCTGCACCAAGACCCAGGACCACGGCATCGAGAAGTCGCTCGACGTCACCGAGCTGGTGCCGCTCGCCGAGGCCGCACTCGAGCGCGGTGAGCCGGTGCGCGCCCAGGTGCGCATCCGCAACGTCAACCGCACCGTCGGCACGATCCTCGGTCACGAGGTCACCAAGCGGTACGGCGGCGAGGGCCTGCCCGAGGGCACGATCGACATCACGTTCACCGGCTCGGCGGGCCAGTCGTTCGGTGCCTTCGTGCCGAAGGGCGTCACGCTGCGCCTCGAGGGCGACGCCAACGACTACGTCGGCAAGGGGCTCTCGGGCGGTCGCATCGTCGTGCGGCCCGACCGGGCGGCGACGTTCAACAGCAACGAGCAGATCATCGCCGGCAACACGATCGCCTACGGCGCGACGTCCGGTCAGGTCTTCCTGCGCGGGGGAGTGGGTGAGCGGTTCGCCGTCCGCAACTCCGGCGCGTGGCTGGTCACCGAGGGCGTGGGCGACCACGGCTGCGAGTACATGACCGGCGGCCGCGTCGCCGTCCTCGGCAAGACCGGGCGCAACTTCGCGGCCGGCATGTCGGGCGGCATCGCCTGGGTGCTCGACCTGAAGGAGTTCCGGGTCAACACCGAGCTCGTCGACCTGCGCCCCGTCGAGGGCGAGGCCGCCGACGAGCTCGAGTCGATGGTGCGCGGGCACTTCGAGGAGACCGGCTCGCCGGTCGCCGAGGAGCTCCTCGCCGACTGGCCGGCCGCGCTGGCCCGTTTCACCGAGGTCATGCCCCGTGACTTCGCGAAGGTGCTCGAGGTGCAGGCGCAGGCGGAGGCCGAGGGCCTCGACGCCGAGCAGTCGGCCCACAAGGTGATGGAGGTGCTGCATGGCTGACCCGAAGGGCTTTCTGAAGGAAGGCCGCGAGGTGGCGCCCCGGCGTCCGGTCGAGGAGCGGGTGCAGGACTGGAACGAGGTCTACCCGGGCTCGGCCGGGCGGGCGCTGCTGCCGATCATCACCCAGCAGGCGGGCCGGTGCATGGACTGCGGCATCCCGTTCTGCCACCAGGGCTGCCCGCTCGGCAACATCATCCCCGAGTGGAACGACCTGGTCTGGCGCGATGACTGGGAGGGCGCGATCGAGCGTCTGCACGCGACGAACAACTTCCCGGAGTTCACCGGTCGCCTGTGCCCGGCGCCGTGCGAGACCGCGTGCGTGCTCGGCATCAACCAGGACCCCGTGACGATCAAGAACGTCGAGGTCTCGATCATCGACAAGGCGTGGGAGTCCGGCCTCGTGCGGCCCCAGGCGCCCGAGTGGCTCTCGGGCCGCACCGTCGCGGTCATCGGCTCGGGCCCCGCGGGTCTCGCCGCGGCCCAGCAGCTCACGCGGGCCGGCCACACGGTCGCGGTCTACGAGCGGGCCGACAAGATCGGCGGGCTCCTGCGTTACGGCATCCCCGAGTTCAAGATGGAGAAGCAGCACGTCGACCGGCGTCTGCAGCAGATGAAGCGCGAGGGCACGGTGTTCCGCACCGGCGTCGAGGTCGGCTCGCCCGAGTCCGGGCTCACCGGTGAGGAGCTGCGCAAGCGCTACGACGCCGTCGTCCTGGCGATGGGGGCCACCGAGGCCCGCGACCTGCCGATCACCGGGCGCGAGCTCGGCGGCATCCACCAGGCGATGGAGTTCCTGCCGCAGGCCAACCGCGCCGCCGTCGGCGAGGAGGTCGAGGGCCAGATCATGGCCACCGGCAAGAACGTCGTCATCATCGGCGGCGGCGACACCGGCGCCGACTGCCTCGGCACCTCGACGCGGCACGGCGCCGCCTCGGTCACCCAGCTGGAGATCATGCCCGAGCCCCCGAGCTCGCGCCCGGCGGGCCAGCCCTGGCCGACGTACCCGATGACGTTCCGCGTCTCCTCGGCCCACGAGGAGGGCGGCGAGCGCGTCTACGCCGTCTCGACCAAGGAGTTCCTCGGTGACGACGACGGCAACGTGCGCGCCCTGCGCATCGTCGACGTCGTCTTCGAGGGCGGCAAGCTGACCGAGATCGAGGGCACCGAGCGTGAGATCCCGGCCGAGCTGGTGCTCTTCGCCATGGGCTTCGTCGGTCCCGAGAAGCCCGGTCTGGTCGAGCAGCTCGGCGTCGACCTCGACGAGCGCGGCAACGTCGCGCGCGACAACGACTACATGACCTCGGTGAGCGGCGTCTTCTCCGCCGGCGACGTCGGTCGCGGTCAGTCGCTCATCGTCTGGGCCATCGCCGAGGGTCGCGCCGCTGCGGCTGCCGTCGACCAGTACCTCACCGGCTCGACGACCCTGCCGTCCCCGATCCCGCCGACGGCGCGCCCGCTGGTCGTCTGAGACGCAGCCTCCACGCCGACCCGTCGTACCTGTACGACGGGTCGGCGTCATTTCTGGTGGGTATCGATGGTTTTAACGATCCAAAGCGCGCTAGGCTGAGGTACGTGCGTAGAGCAAAGATCGTCTGCACCCTGGGCCCCGCCACCAGCTCCGAGCGTCGCATCCGCGAGCTCGTGTATGCCGGCATGGACGTCGCCCGACTCAACATGAGCCACGGCAGTCACGAGGTGCATGCCGAGACCTACCGGCTCGTGCGCGAGGCCGCCGACGCCTCGGGCCACGGGGTCGGCATCTTCGCCGACCTGCAGGGCCCGAAGATCCGGCTCGCTACGTTCGCCGAGGGTCACGCGATCCTCAACCGTGGCCAGCGCTGGACCATCACCACGCGCGAGGTGCCGGGCGACGGCGAGGTCGGCGGGACGACGTACCAGGGCCTGCCCGGCGACGTGAAGGCCGGCGACCCGATCCTCATCGACGACGGCAAGGTGCGCCTGCGCGTCGTGTCGGTGACCGACACCGACGTCGAGACCGAGGTGCTCGTCGGCGGCCCGGTCAGCAACCACAAGGGCATCAACCTGCCCGGCGTCGCCGTCTCGGTGCCGGCCCTGTCGGAGAAGGACATCGAGGACCTCCGGTTCGCGCTGAGCCTGTCGGTCGACTTCGTCGCGCTGAGCTTCGTGCGCGATGCCAAGGACGCCGAGGACGTGCGCCGCATCATGCGCGAGGAGGGGCAGATGCTGCCCGTCATCGCCAAGATCGAGAAGCCGCAGGCGATCACCAACCTCGACGAGGTCATCGAGGCCTTCGACGGCTTCATGGTCGCCCGCGGCGACCTCGCGGTCGAGTGCCCGCTCGAGGACGTCCCCTTCCTGCAGAAGGAGATCGTCCGCAAGGCCCGGCTCAACGCCAAGCCGGTCATCGTCGCCACCCAGATGCTGGAGTCGATGATCACCAGCCCGGCCCCCACGCGCGCCGAGGCCAGCGACGTCGCCAACGCCGTCCTCGACGGCGCCGACGCGGTCATGCTCTCCGGCGAGACCAGCGTCGGCGACCACCCCATCCACGTCGTCGAGACGATGGCGCGGATCATCTCCTCCACCGAGGAGCACGCGCTGACCGGTCCGGCGAGCGGCCGGTTCACCTCGATCAACTGGGACCCCCACACCACCGGCGGCGCGATCGCGAAGGCCGCCGAGGAGGTCGCCGGCCGCGTCGGTGCCAAGTACGTCGTCGCGTTCACGCAGAGCGGCGACTCCGCCCGGCGCCTGTCCCGCCTGCGCAGCGGCATCCCGGTGCTGGCCTTCACCCCGGAGAACCGCGTGCGCTCGCAGCTCTCGCTCACGTGGGGCGTGGAGACCTTCCGGACCCATCCCGTGCAGCACACGGACGAGATGGTCCGCCAGGTCGACGAGCAGCTGCTCGCCATCGGCCGCGTCGAGGAGGGCGACCTCGTCGTCATCGTCGCCGGCAGCCCGCCGGGCATCCCCGGCTCGACCAACGCGCTGCGCATCCACCGCATGGGCGACGCGATCAACGAGGTCGCGCCGGCCTACCGCAGCCGGTAGGGCCGTCACTGCTTCATGCCGATGAGGGCGTCGAGGCGGGCCACGTCGGCCCGTCTCGACACCGAGACGCAGTTCCAGCTGCTCTGTCGCCATCGCACCTCGGCCAGGTCGAGCGCCCAGCAGCAGAGCTCGCGGATGTCGGCGCTGACGTTGGTGAACTGCCACCGCGGGTGGTCGTAGCGCTTCCACTCCCCGGCGACCCGCCTGCGGGTCCAGTTGCGAGCGCGGCAGCCGTCGGAGTGGAACAGCCCGCGCAGGAACGGACCGGGGCGGGTCTCGACGACCGCTCGTTGCCAGTCCTCGAGGACGATCGTCCGCTCGTGCTTGCGGCCGGGTCCGTGCTGCGGGAAGAGGCACGGCCAGTGCTGCCAGTTCGACGAGACGACAACGGCGCCGGGTGCGGGCACGTGGAAGATGCGTGCCGCCGGCCGGACGGCACTCATGCACGCACTCACGTCGGCGATGATGGCCGGCAGGGAGGCGTCGCAGCTGACGCGCAGTGCGTAGTAGCGAGCATGCCTGCTGATGCATCCGTCGCCGAGGTAGAAGCCGAGCAGTGCCGCGTACGACGACTGGTCGAGCGCGACGTCGTCGCAGCAGGCACAGTCGGAGGCGCGCGCGACGGGGCCCCGGGCCTCCCATGCCCGAAGGGTCGATCGGCTGACTCCGAGGAGACGGCTGATCTGCGACCACGACCGTCCCTCGGCCCGCATCGCGGCCGCGCTTCGTCGGGTGGCGAGGTCGTGCACGGTGCCACCCTCGCACCGGGCGCCGACAGTCGCGTGAAAGTGCCCCGGGTGGGATTCGAACCCACACTGAATGGTGTTTGAGACCATCGCCTCTGCCGTTGGGCTACCGGGGCCCAGCGGTTGACGACCCTATCCGAGGTCTCCGCTCGACGCCGACTTGATCAAAGTCGATCGATTAACTAGGTTTTGAGCCGATCGGCACAGCACCCTGATGTCAGGAGCACAGCATGTGGAACCCCCGGACCTGGGCCACCGCCAGCCACGAGCGGGCGATCGCGAACGCGCGGGCGGCGTCCACCGAGTGCGGGCGACGTCGGGTCGAGCGCGACGACGTCGCGCTGTTCCTGGACTCGACCGGGCCCGGCATCGACGGTGACGACCTGCACACCGGTGCACACCACGCGGAGCACCCCGCCTGAGCCACAGCAGATGGCGCTAGATTGCGGCGCGTGAACGCTGCCACGCCCCCGTCCGGCCCCGCGGCCCGCACGGTCGTCATCGCCGAGGACGAGACCCTCATCCGCATGGACCTCGCGGAGATGCTGACCGAGGAGGGCTACGACGTCGTCGGCCAGGCCGGCGACGGCGCGAAGGCCATCGAGCTGGCGACCGAGCTGCGACCCGACCTGGTCATCCTCGACGTCAAGATGCCGGTGCTCGACGGCATCGCGGCGGCTGAGGCGATCGCCGGCAAGCGGATCGCTCCCGTGGTCATCCTGACCGCGTTCAGCCAGCGCGAGCTGGTCGAGCGCGCGCGCGACGCCGGCGCGATGGCCTACCTCGTCAAGCCGTTCACGCAGTCCGACCTGGTGCCGGCGATCGAGATGGCGGTCTCGCGCTACGCCGAGCTCTCCCAGCTCGAGAGCGAGGTCTCCGACCTCACCGAGCGGCTCGAGACGCGCAAGTCGGTCGAGCGCGCGAAGGGCATCCTGCAGCAACAGCTCGGGCTCAGCGAGCCGGAGGCCTTCCGGTGGATCCAGAAGACCGCGATGGATCTTCGCCTCTCGATGCGGCAGGTCGCCGAAGGCGTCGTCGAGCACGGTCCTGGCCTCGCGGGCTGAGCACTGCAACACAACTGTTACCCCTGGGCCCGCAGACCCGCCTCGCGGCGGCCCGCAAGTGGTTATAGTCCTCCGAAGTCCGGGCACGGAGGGTGCCCGTCCGACAGGAGGCGTGTGTGCGTCAGCGAGTCTTGACACTCGTCTCGGTGATCTTCTTCCTGCTGCTCCTGCAGCCCGCGAACGCGTTCGCGGACGAGACCTCACCGAGCCCGAGCGCGACCCCGACCAGCGCGGACGCCGAACCGGGCGGTGAGGAGACCGAGCCGGCCGGCGAGGTGGCCGAGCCCCCGGCCGACGGCGACTACATCAGGGTCCTCCTGGTGGACCGCAGCAACGGCGATGCGCCGGTCCCCGACGTGAGCCTGACGGTCACCGACGAGGAGGGCAACGAGGTCGGTGAGACCGTGACCGACTCGACCGGCGTCGGCTTCGTCGTCACCGAGGGCCCCGGCACCTACACGGTGACCCTCGACGAGGACACCCTGCCCGACGGCGTCGAGCTCAACTCAGCGACGGCGACCGAGCTGACCATCACCGCGCGACTCGGCGGCGCCACCAACGCGGCGTTCCCGATCGGCACCCAGGCCGTCAACGTCGTGCCGTTCAGCGAGAAGCTGTCGGTCGCGCTCATGAACGGCATCAAGTTCGGCCTGCTCGTCGCGCTCGCCGCCCTGGGACTGTCGCTCATCTTCGGCACCACGGGCCTGACCAACTTCGCCCACGGCGAGCTCATCACGCTCGGCGGCATGCTCGCCTACGTCTTCAACCGCACGGTCGGCCTGCCGGTGATCCTGGCCGGCATCGCGGCGGTGGTGCTCTCGGCGGCGTTCGGCTGGGCCCAGGACAAGGGGCTGTGGGCCCCGCTGCGCAAGCGCGGCACCGGCCTGATCGCGATGATGATCGTCTCGATCGGCCTCGGCCTGTTCCTGCGCAACGTCTACCAGTACCTCTTCGGCAGCTCGCGCCTCTCGCTCTCGCAGTACGTCACCCAGCAGCGGCGCGACTACGGTCCGATCGCCCTGGCCGACAAGGAGCTGGCGATCATCGTGATCGCCACCGTGACGATCGTGGTCACCTGCGTCGTGCTGATGAAGACCCGCCTCGGCAAGGCCATGCGCGCGGTCTCCGACAACCCGGCGCTGTCGGCGTCGTCCGGCATGAAGGTCGACCGGGTCATCAGCAACGTGTGGGTGCTCGGCTGCGCCCTCACCGGTCTGTCCGGCGTGCTGCTCGCCATCAACAACCAGGTCAACTTCCTGATGGGCTTCAAGCTCCTGCTGCTGGTCTTCGCCGGCGTCACCCTCGGCGGCCTCGGCACCATCTGGGGCGCGCTCGCCGGCTCGATGATCATCGGCATCATGGTCGAGCTCGGCCCGCTCTTCGGCGTCCCGAGCTCGATCAAGGAGGTCGGCGCGCTCGTCGTGCTGATCCTGGTGCTGCTGGTCAGGCCGCAGGGCATCCTCGGACGACGCGAGCGGATCGGGTGAGGCAGATGACGACCCGCACCCACCGCCCGTCCACGGTCTCGACCTCCAGGAGCCGCTCATGAACGCCACGACCTCCGCCGCCGCCAAGCCCGGCGCGCCCGAGGTGGCCCGGCGGACGCCGTCATCGGTGGTCACCTCGCTCGTGCTCGGCGTCCTCGGCGTCACGATCGCCTTCGGCATCACCGGGCCGTTCGCGATCATCAAGGCCCGTCAGGCCATCGCCGAGATCGACGAGAAGCCCGAGCGCTACGAGGGCCGCACGCTCGCCCTGGTCGGCCTGGTGCTCGGCGTCGTCTCGACGCTGTGGCTCCTCACGTGGGTCGTGCTCGGCTTCACCGCCGGGTTCGGCGGCATCGACTTGTTCCAGGTCCTCCAGACGGCGCTCAACCAGGCCCTGGGGCCGAACGCGATCGTCTACGCGCTCGCCGCCATCGGCCTCAACATCCACTTCGGCTACACCGGCCTGCTCAACTTCGGCCAGGCGGGCTTCATGGCCGTCGGCGCCTACGGTCTCGCGGTCTCGGTCACCACCTGGGGCCTGCCGTTCGCGGTCGCCATCGGCATCTCGCTGCTGGCCCCCGTGGTGCTGGCGCTGCTGCTCGGCGTCCCGACGCTGCGACTACGAGCCGACTACCTGGCCATCGCCACGATCGCCACCGCCGAGATCCTGCGTCTGATCTTCGGCGCCGTCGAGACCAAGAGCGTGTTCGGCGGCTCCAACGGCCTCAACAACTTCGCCAACACCTTCGACGACGCCAACATCTACCGCACCTGGGGTATCTTCCAGCCCGGGGGAGCGCTCGGCTTCGACCGCCTCGACATCTGGGTCGCCTCGTTCAGCAAGCGCGACCTGTGGTCGATGACCATCGGCTGGGTGCTGGTCGCCCTGGCGTGCCTCGTCGTCTGGGCGCTCATGCGCAGCCCCTGGGGCCGTCTGCTCCGCGCCATCCGCGAGGACGAGGACGCCGTGCGCTCGCTCGGCAAGAACGTCTTCGCCTACAAGATGCAGGCGCTGATCCTCGGCGGCCTGTTCGGCGGCATGGCCGGCATGTTCCTGGCGCTGAAGCAGGGATCGGTCGTGCCCAGCGACTACTCGACCAACATGACCTTCCTGGCCTTCGTCGCGCTGCTCATCGGCGGCGCCGCACGCGTCGCCGGGCCGGTGATCGGCGCGATGATCCTGTGGTTCCTCATCGCCGGCCTCGGCAGCTTCTTCGGTCAGGCCACCACCGGCTCCGACCCGTTCATGCCGACCTGGCTGATGGACAACACCCAAGCCAGCCTCGTCCGCTTCGTCGCGGTCGGCGCCGGACTCATGCTGCTGATGATCTTCCGACCACAGGGGATCTTCGGCGACCGGAGGGAGATCGCGATCGATGGCCGCTGACCACAACCCCACGGAGGTGGACCTCGGCGACCTGTCGTCGAGCCCGTCCACGACGTCCGGGCGCCGCACGACCGACCTCGACGCGATCGAGCGTGTCCCGGGCGCGCGCAAGCCCGACGCCATCGTCGTCGGCTCGAACATCACCCGGCAGTTCGGCGGGCTCAAGGCCGTCGACGTCGAGCACATCGAGATCCCGCGCGGCGTCATCACCGCCCTCATCGGGCCCAACGGCGCCGGCAAGACGACGCTGTTCAACCTGCTGACCGGCTTCGACATCCCTGACACCGGCGACTGGAGCTTCAACGACAAGCCGCTCGCGCGCGTCGCCGCCTACAAGGTGGCCCGCATGGGCATGGTGCGCACCTTCCAGCTCACCAAGGTGCTGGCCAAGCTCTCCGTCATCGAGAACATGCGCCTCGGCGCCACCGGCCAGACCGGCGAGAAGTTCTGGCAGGCCGCGTTCCCGTGGACGTGGTCGCGCCAGGAGGACGACAACACCGTCCGCGCCGACGACCTGCTCCGCCGGTTCAAGCTCGACGCCAAGCGCCAGGACTTCGCCGGCTCGCTCTCGGGCGGTCAGCGCAAGCTCCTCGAGATGGCCCGCGCGCTGATGGTCGACCCCGAGTTGATCATGCTCGACGAGCCGATGGCCGGCGTGAACCCCGCCCTCAAGCAGTCGCTGCTCGGGCACGTGAAGTCGCTGCGCGACGAGGGCCGTTCGGTGCTCTTCGTCGAGCACGACATGGACATGGTCCGAGACATCTCCGACTGGGTCATCGTCATGGCCCAGGGCAAGATCGTCGCGGAGGGCACGCCCGACTCCGTCATGGCCGACCCCGCCGTCATCGACGCCTACCTCGGTGCCCACCACGACACCGACCTGCGCCAGATGGACGAGAGGGAGATCGAGGCCGAGGCCGAGGCCGAGCTCGAGGCCGAGGCCGCCGCCGAGACGAAGGGACACTGATGAGCGACCTGAGCAAGACGACCCCCGAGCGGGAGGCCCACCTCGCCGCCGCGGGCGACGCCGTCCTGCGTGCCGACGACCTCATCGGCGGCTACCTGCCGGGCGTCGACATCCTCAACGGTGCCGACCTCTACTGCAACCGCGGCGAGCTGGTCGGCATCATCGGCCCCAACGGTGCCGGCAAGTCGACGCTGCTCAAGGCGCTGTTCGGCCTCGTCACCGTGCGCTCCGGCTCGGTGGTGCTCGAGGGCCAGGACATCACCAACAAGCGCGCCGACCAGCTGGTCACCGCCGGCATCGGCTTCGTGCCGCAGACCAACAACGTCTTCCCGAGCCTGACCATCGAGGAGAACCTCGAGATGGGCTGCTTCCAGGCGCCCAAGAAGTTCAGCGAGCGGTTCGACTTCGTCACCGACATCTTCCCGAGGCTCGGTGAGCGCCGCAAGCAGCGCGCCGGCTCGCTCTCGGGCGGTGAGCGGCAGATGGTCGCGATGGGTCGCGCGCTCATGATGGCGCCCTCGGTGCTGCTGCTCGACGAGCCGTCGGCCGGGCTGTCGCCGGTGCTGCAGGACGAGGTGTTCGTGCAGACCCGCAACATCAACCGGGCCGGTGTCTCGGTGATCATGGTCGAGCAGAACGCCCGCCGCTGCCTGCAGATCTGCGACCGCGGCTACGTGCTCGACCACGGCCGCAACGCCTACACCGGCACCGGCGAGTCGCTCGGCAAGGACCCCAAGGTCATCCAGCTCTACCTCGGCACCCTGGGCGCGGCGTCCTGACCTCGGCCTGAGCCCGTCCAGACGCCGACGCCCGGCCCCGCAGCTTGCGGGGCCGGGCGTCGGTGTCTGCGCCGGTGCCGACCCGGGTCCACGGCTGCGCGCGGCTCGCTGGCCCGGGGCCGGACGCGACACGGCCCCGGGACCAGGTGGTCCCGGGGCCGTGGCCGTGGTGCTGGTTCAGCTGCGAGCGTCGTCGGCTCAGATCTCGCCGGCGATGAACTCGACGGGCGAGTTGGTGCCGTCGGCGGCGTACTCGTAGATGCCGATCGAGGCGGCCGTCGGGCTGCCGGTCTCACCGAGCTCGATCGGGCCCGAGGCGCCGTCGTAGTCGATGTCCTCGCCGGACTCGAGCAGGTCGGCGCACTCCTGGAAGGTGGTGCACTTGGTGCCCTCGCGGGTGACGTCGACCAGCGCGGCGGCGATCGCCTCACCCGAGTCGTCGCCCGCGGCGATGGCGGCCAGCGCCGAGGTGATGACGGCGTCGTAGGACTCGGCCGCGTAGGCGAACGAGGTGAGCTCGGGGTCGATCTCGAGCAGGCGGTCCTGGAACTCGCCACCGGTGTCGGCGCCGGGGATGGTGCCCTTGACGCCGGTCAGCGTGCCCTCGGGCAGGTTCGGGTCGGACGCCGACGAGTAGTCGGCGGTGTTGCCGTCGACGAAGTAGGTCGGGATGTCCTTCGGGCCGGCGCCCGCGGTGATGAGCTGCGGGACGATCGTCGCGGTCTCCTCGAAGCCGACGAGGACGAGCGCGTCGCCGCCGGCGTCGGCGACCTCGGCCACCTGCGAGTCGAACGACTGGGCGTTCTCGCCGTAGAACACCGTCGCCGAGACGGCGGCGCCCTGGGCCTCGAGGTTCTCCTGGATCTGCTGGGCGAGGGTCTCGCCGTAGGCGTCCTGGCGAGCCATGATCGTCACGTTGGTGCGACCGTCCTGGACCAGCAGGTTGGCCATGACCGCACCCTGGAGGATGTCGGACGGCGCCGTGCGGAAGTACAGGTCGGGCTCGGCGAAGGCGCCCGTGTCGAAGTCGGTCGAGGTGTTGGCCGGCGAGTACATGACCACGCCGGCGTCCATGATCTGGTTGACGACGGTCATCGACACACCGGACGACGCGGCACCGACGATGACGTCGGAGCCGGCCTCGATGAGCTTGGTCGACTCGGCGGGGGCGATGCCGGAGTCGGCGTCGCCCGAGTCGCCGCGGACGTGCTCGACGGGGTTGCCGAGCACGCCACCGGCGTCGTTGATCTCCTTGACGGCGAGGTCGACGCCGGCGAACTCCGGCGGGCCGAGGAAGGCGAGGCTGCCGGTCTCGGGGAGCAGCGAACCGAAGACGAGGGTGCCGTCACCCGTGGGCGCGGGAGCAGCGTCGCTGGTCTCCTCGCCGCCGGGCTCGGCGGTGTCACTGGCGGACGCGTCGGAGCTGTCGTTGCCGCTCGGCTCGTCGTCCTCGCCACCACAGGCGGCGAAGACGAGCAGCGAGGCGACAGCCGCTGCGGCGAGCCGCGCGCTGCGTCGGTGGGTGGTGCGGATCATGCGTCCTCCGGTCTTCTCCGGACCCGGTCGGGCCCTGGGGGTTTGGAGGAAAGTTAGCGGTGCAATGCGTCGCGGACGGCACACTCTGCAGAACTGATGCGTTTGTGGCCTTTTCGTTATCAAGATCGACGCATCGTGCGTCCGTCCGTCACACGCCCGACACACGCCGTGCGCTCGGGGCTCACCGAAACGCCGCGACCAGGCTGACCAGGGCCGGCGCGACCAAGAGGGCCGGCAGCAGGTCGGCCACGGCGATCCGGCGGATGTCGAGCAGCCGCAGCGCGATGCCGACGAGCATCAGCCCGCCCGTGGCCGTGATGGCCGCGAGGTGGGCGTCGGGCAGCACGTCGCCGAGCAGGACGCCGACCACCGTGAGGCTGCCCTGCACGGTCACGACGGTGACGACGCTCGCCGCGACCCCCCACCCGAACGAGGCCGCGAAGGCGATGGCGGCGAAGCCGTCGAGCGTCGACTTCAGGAACAGCTGGTCGGCGCCGTTGCCGAGGCCGTCGTTGAGCGAGCCGAGGATGGTCAACGGACCCGAGCAGAAGATGAGCGAGGCGACGACGAAGCCCTCGATGAAGCGCTGGCGCTCCGCCGAGCCGGCCTCGCCGGTGAGCCGGCGCTGCAACCAGCCGCCGAGGCCCTCCAGCCGGCTCTCGAGCCGCAGCAACGAGCCGACGATCCCGCCGACGAGCAGCGCGCCGAGCACGATGAGCATCGGCGCGCTCTCGCCCACCTCGGCGGCCAGCGCGGGGTCGAGCACGGCCATCGCCGACGTCGCCGCGATCAGCAGCGTCACCAGGCCGAGGCCGTCGGTGACCAGCTCGCGGGTGCGCTCGGGGAGCCGGTCGCCGAGGAGGCGGCCGAGCAGGGCGCCGACCAGCACGGTGGCGACGTTGACGACGGTGCCGATTCCGGGGAACACGAAAGCCAGGACTCCTCTGTCACGACGGGCGCCCTGAGCGTAGTGTTCTCAGGCGACCTGGTTCTGGGTGGGAGCACCGGGCGCTCGATGCAGGAGGACAGCTGGTGAGCCGGACCCTGGTGGGCCTGCGTGCCGCGGAGCTGGACGACGCGCCCTTCCTGGTCGAGCTGTGGGCGACCAGCCTCCGCAAGGCCGAGCCGACCGAGCTCGTCGCCGACGTCGAGCAGCTGGTCAAGGCCGCCGCCGACTCCGCCGAGCACCGCATCGTGCTCGCCGAGTACGACGGCCAACCGGCCGGCGCTGTCTACCTGTGCATCACCACCCTGACGCCGCTCAACCTCGAGACGACCGTGCAGGTGCTCGCGCCGTGCGTCGTCGCCCAGTTCCGCCGGCACGGCATCGGCCGCCTGCTCATGGAGGCCGCCGTCACCTTCGCCGAGGAGGCCGGCGTCGCACAGGTCGCGACCGCCGTCTCGGCCGGCTCGCGCGACGGCAACCGCTTCATGGCCCGCCTCGCCCTGGGCCCCCTCGCCACCTACCGCACCGCGCCCACGGCCATGGTCCGCGCCCGGCTCACCGCCCAGCGGCCGCTGTCGACCGCCACCGGCTCGGGCGGGCGGCACCTGCCGCGCGTGCTGGCGGCGCGCCGCTCGGCGCGGCGCAGCCTGGTCGATTGAGCTGATCTGCTCGCTCCGCGAGCCGCGCCGAGCTGCCGTCTTCCTTCTCGCTCGCTCGGGGGCTCGCTCCGTGTCGGCCCCCGGTTCGCTCGTCGTCAGACGCCAGCGCGCGGCCCGCTCCGCTTCGCGGCGGTCGTCTTCGTTCCGTGCTGGCGTCGTGGTGGCGCTCGGGAGCGTCCAGTCAGGTAGTGCGTGTGCTGTCGATCAGCGCGCAGGTGATGCGGGCCGTGCACACCCGCTTGCCGCGCTCGTCGCTGATGACGACCTCGAAGCACGCGCTCTGCCGCCCGAGGTGCACCGGGGTGGCCACGCCGGTGACGAGGCCGCTGGTGGCCGAGCGGTGGTGGGTGGCGTTGATGTCGACGCCGACGGCGATCTTGCCCATCGGCTGGCCGTGGATCGCCGAGCCGATCGAGCCGAGGCTCTCGGCCAGGACGACGGAGGCGCCGCCGTGGAGCAGGCCGTAGGGCTGCTGGTTGCCCTCGACCGGCATCGTCGCGGTGATCCTGTCGGCGGTGACCTCGAGGAGCTCGATGCCCATCTTCGTGTTCAGCGGGCCCATCGGCATCGCGGCCAGCACGCTCTCGACCGACGGGTCCGCCGGCGGGTTGTCGTTGCTCATGGCAGCCATCCTGCCCGCCCCGGCACTGTCCCCGTCGCTGTCCCCGGCGACGGCTAGGGTCGTGGCCGTGACTGAGGCACCCACCGATCGTCCCCGGCTGCTGCTCCTCGACGGCCACTCCCTGGCCTACCGGGCGTTCTTCGCGCTGCCGGTCGAGAACTTCTCCACCACCACGGGCCAGCACACCAACGCGGTCTTCGGGTTCACCTCGATGCTCATCAACATGCTGCGCGACGAGAAGCCCACGCACATCGCGGTGGCCTTCGACGTCTCGCGCCAGACCTTCCGCATGGAGGAGTACTCCGAGTACAAGGCGAAGCGGCAGAAGTCGCCCGACGAGTTCTCGAGCCAGCTGCCGCTCATCGAGGAGGTGCTCGACGCGATGAAGGTGCCCTACCTCAAGAAGCCCGGCTTCGAGGCCGACGACATCATCGCCACGCTCACCACGCGCGCCCTCGCCGACGGCATGGAGGTCCTCATCCTCTCCGGCGACCGCGACGCCATGCAGCTGGTCACCGAGCACTCCACGCTGCTCTACCCCATGCGCGGCGTCTCCGAGATGGCGCGCATGACGCCGGCCGCGGTCGAGGAGAAGTACAAGGTGCCGCCGTCGCAGTACCCCGAGCTCGCCGCCATCGTCGGCGAGACCTCCGACAACCTGCCCGGCGTGCCCGGCGTCGGTCAGGGCTTCGCGGCCAAGTGGCTGCTGCAGTACGGCGACCTCGAGGGCGTCATCGCCAACGCCGACAAGATCACCGGCAAGAAGGGCGAGGCGTTGCGCGAGCACCTCGCCGACGTCATTCGCAACCGACGGCTCAACGCGCTCGTGCGCGACCTCGAGCTCGACCTCGCACCCGCCGACCTCGCCCGCCAGGCGTGGGACCGCCAGGAGGTGCACACGCTCTTCGACGGCCTCGAGTTCCGGGTGCTGCGCAACCGGCTCTTCGAGGAGGTCGACACCGTCGAGATCCTCGAGGAGGGCGGCTTCGAGCTCGAGGGCCAGGCGCTCGACCCCGGCTCGGTCGCCGCCTGGCTGGCCGAGCTCGGCAGCGAGCGCACCGGCCTGCACGTCCGGGGCACCTGGGGCAGCGGCACCGGTCAGGTCGACGGCATCGGCCTGGCCACGGCCGCCGGCCGCTCGGCCTACGTCGACACCACCACCCTCACGCCCGACGACGACGCCGCGCTCGCCGCCTGGCTCGCCGACCCCGGCAAGCCCAAGGTCTTCCACGACGCCAAGGGTCCCGAGCTCGCCCTGGCCGCGCAGGGCTGGGCCCTCGCGGGCGTCGTCTCCGACACCGCCCTCGCCGCCTACCTCGTGCGCCCCGACCAGCGCAGCTACGACCTCGCCGACCTCACCGTGCGCTACCTCAAGCGCGAGCTCAAGCAGGAGGTCGCCGAGGCCGGCGACCAGGACGCCCTGTTCGAGACCGAGACCGACCTCGCCGGCCCGGCGATGCTGCACGCCCGCGCCGTGCTCGACCTCGCCGAGGCCCTCGACGCCGAGCTCGACGAGCGCGGGGGAGCACCTTTGCTCACCGGCGTCGAGCTGCCGCTGGTGCACCTGCTCGCCCGGCTCGAGCAGACCGGCATCGCCGTCGACGTCGAGCACCTCGAGGGCCTGCAGGGCGAGTTCGACGCCGAGGTCCGCAAGGCCGCCGAGTCGGCCTACGACACGATCGGCCGCGAGATCAACCTCGGCTCGCCCAAGCAGCTGCAGGCGGTGCTCTTCGACGAGCTCGAGATGCCCAAGACCAAGCGCACCAAGACCGGCTACACCACCGACGCCGACGCCCTCCAGGCGCTCTACGTCAAGACCGAGCACCCGTTCCTCGCCCACCTGCTGCGCCACCGCGACGTCATCCGGCTGCGCCAGACCATCGACGGCCTGCTCAAGACCGTCGCTCCCGACGGTCGCATCCACACCACGTTCAACCAGACGATCGCCGCCACCGGTCGCCTCTCGAGCACCGAGCCCAACCTGCAGAACATCCCGATCCGCACCGAGGAGGGCCGCCGCATCCGCGAGGGCTTCGTCGTCGGCGAGGGCCAGGAGTCGCTGATGACCGCCGACTACAGCCAGATCGAGATGCGCATCATGGCGCACCTGTCCCACGACGAGCTGCTCATCGAGGCCTTCAAGTCCGGCCAGGACTTCCACTCGATCACCGCCGCCCGGGTCTTCGACACCCCCGCCGACGAGGTCACCGTCGAGCAGCGGGCCAAGATCAAGGCGATGAACTACGGCCTCGCCTACGGCCTGTCCGCGTTCGGCCTCGGCCAGCAGCTCGGCATCGAGCCCAGCGAGGCCCGGGGCCTCATGGACGAGTACTTCGAGACCTTCGGCGGCATCCGCGACTACCTCCAAGGCGTCGTCGTCCAGGCCCGTAAGGACGACTACACCTCCACCATCATGGGCCGGCGCCGCTACCTGCCCGACCTCAACAGCGACAACCGCCAGCGCCGTGAGATGGCCGAGCGCATGGCCCTCAACGCCCCGATCCAGGGCTCGGCCGCCGACCTCATCAAGGTCGCCATGCTCGAGACCCAGAAGGCCATGGACGCCGCCGGCCTCGCCTCGCGCATGCTCCTGCAGGTCCACGACGAGCTCGTCCTCGAGGTCGCCCCCGGCGAGGCCGAGACCCTCGAGGCGCTCGTCCGCGACCAGATGGCCGGCGCCGCCGACCTCACCGTCCCGCTCGACGTGTCCGTCGGCACGGGACGTAGCTGGCACGACGCCGCGCATTGATGGGATGGCGCCTCACGGGCGCCCGTCGCGGCGGGGCCGCCCAGCCTGGTGCTGGCTGCCGCGTCCCGGTGTCGGCCCCGACCCGCTCTGAGGGCGCCCGACGGCGCGTGCGCCGTGTGGTCCGGTGATGCTGTGGTCGGGGCGCCTCCGCGCGGTACCGGCTTCGATCGTCGTCCTCGGCCCGGTTGATGCGGTCGTGTGCCCGTGGACGGCGTGGGGACTGGCCTCGGGCACACGACCCTCATCTCGGGCGCCGCTCAGCCAGGCACGGACGAGCGCCGGTGCCGCAACGCCGGCACCAGCAGGACGACGAGCAGGACAGCGTCCACGGCGATGACGACGGCGAGCAGGCCGCCGACGGTGCTCACCGTCGTCGAGGCGACGACGCCGATGACCGCGAGGCCCGCCCACAGCACGAGCAGTGCGCGGCCGCCCTGCTGGGCGAGGAGGGCGTAGACGAGCAGCTGGATCATCGACAGCAGGGTGCCCAGCACGGCGAAGAGCCACAGGCGGTGCTCGACCTCGACGTAGTCGGCGCCGCCGACGAAGACGAGCGCCACGTTCGAGAGCACCGACGAGGCCGCGACGCCGACGACCCCGAGGACGGCCACGAGGCCGAGGCTGAGGCGGAGCGCGCGACGGCGCGCGTCGGCGTCGGCGAGATCGGGGAAGGCGAGCACGACCACGAACTGGGGCAGGAAGAGCATGGCCTTGGTGAGGATCAGTCCGCCGGCGTAGAGGCCGGCGTCGTGGGCGTCGAGCACGTTGCGGGCCACGATGATGTCGATGTTCGAGACCGCGAAGAACGCGAGCAGGGCCTGGGAGTTGCGCACCGACTCGCGCACCAGGGCGCGGGCGCCGTGGTCGGCGTCCGACGTCGGGTGCGCGCTGTCGCCCCGCTCGCGCAGCGCCCACCAGCCGACCGCCACCGGCGCGAGCGCGCCGATCAGCACGGCGAGGGTCGCGGTGAGCTCCTCGGGCCGCCACAGGATGAGGGCCGTGCCGACCACGAGCCGCGGGACGCCGGCCGCGAGGTAGAGCGCGGCCAGCGGCCGCCAGCGTCGCTCGCCCTGGAGGATGCCCGCCTGGCCGCCCATGATCGTCAACGGGACGGCGATCAGCCCGACGAGCACGGCCGTCGCGAGGCTCTCGAGCCGCAGCGCGGCGTTGACCAGCGGCGCCGCCACGACGAGCGCCGCGCCGAGGCCGAAGGCGGTGCGCGTGGTGACCCGCCGGACGCCGGCCTCGATCTCGTGGACGTCGCCCGGGGTCGAGGCGATGCGGCGCGCGGCCGTGGCCTGGAGGGCCAGCTGGGCGACGCTGACCACGATCAGCAGGTTCATCACGGCGGCGAACGCGCCGTACTGCTGCGGGCCGAGCGCTCGCGCGGCGACGATGGTGAACCCGTAGGTCGCGACGTTCATGACGCCGATCGCGACCGCGATCACCCCGCCCCTGGTCGACCTCGCGGTCGACGAGGTCCCGGCAGGGGTGGCGGCTGGCACGCGGTGGAGTGTGGCACAGCGCCGTCGTGGTGCTTGGATCGCCGGTGTGAGGCAACGAGCGTCGACCTGGGCGCCCGTCGTGTGGTCGCTGGTGCTGGCCGCGCTGCTGCTCGGCCCGGCGCTCGGTCGTGGCTTCGTGCTGACCTACGACATGGTCTGGGTGCCCGACCTGGCGGTGCGTCCCGACGCCTGGGGGCTCGGCAGCGGGTTGCCCCGGGCGGTGCCCTCGGACGCCGTGGTCGCCCTCCTCGACGAGGCGGTGCCGGGCGCACTGCTGCAGAAGCTGGTCCTGCTGGGCTCGCTCGTGGCCGGCGGCACGGGCGCGGCTCGGCTGGTGCCGGGGCAGAGCCTGATGGCTCGGCTGGTGGCGGTGTCGGTCTACCAGTGGACGCCGTTCGTGGCCGAGCGCCTGCTGCTCGGCGCGTGGCCGGTGATGGTCGCGCACGGTCTGCTGCCGTGGGTCGTGCTGCTCGGCCGGCGCTGGCGCGAGACGGGGCGGGTGCCGGCCGCGCTGCTCGTCGTCGTGCCGTTGGCGAGCCTGTCGGCCTCGGCCGGCGTCGCGACCGCCGTGGTGCTGGTGGCGGCGGTGGCCGGGCCCCGCGCGACGACGACGCGGGCGGCGGCGCTCCTCGTGGCCGCGAACGCTCCATGGGTCGTCACCGGTCTGCTGCACGTGAGAGACGCGACCTCCGACCGCGCCGGCGCCGAGGTCTTCGCTCTCCACGGGCACGGGGCACTGCCGGCGCCGCTGGAGGCCCTCGTGCTCGGCGGCACGTGGAACAGCCAGGTGGTGCTGCCGAGCCGTGACGGCGTCCTGGCCTGGGTCGGTCTGATCCTGGCGCTCTCGCTCCTGCTCGCCGTGCGTGGCTGGTGGCGCGCGACCGGACGACGCGACGGCCTCGGCCTCGTCGTCCCGTGGGTGGTCGGGCTGGCCCTGGCCCTGACGACGTGGGCCGCGACGGGGGTGGTGGCCGCGCTGGCCGGCTCCGTGCCCGGCGGCGGCCTGCTGCGTGACGGCGCACGCTCGCTGGTGATGTGCGCCCCGTTGCTCGCGGCGCTGGCCGGGCACGCGGCCGGGCGGCTGACCGCTCTGGTGGCCGCCCGCACGACCGACGCCGCCCCCCGCCTGGTGCTGGGCGCGGGGCTGACCCTGCTGCCGGTGATGCTGATGCCCGACGCCGCGCTCGGCCTGGGCGGCCGGCTCCAGCCGGTCGAGTACCCGGCCTCCTACGCAGCGGCGCGCGCCGCCGCCGCGGGGGTGCCGGGGGACGCCCTGGTGCTGCCGTTGACGACCTATCGCGCGCCGGGGTGGAACGGGCGCCGGCCGGTGCTCGACCCCATGCCCCGCTGGCTCGTGCAGGACGTCGTCGCCAGCGACCGCCTCGTCGTCGGCACCACCACGCTCGACGGGGAGGACCCGCTCGTCGACGAGGCCGGTGCAGCCCTGGCCGCGCCGACGGCCCAGGCGCGGGCCCGGGTGCTGGCCGCTCTGGGCTTCGGGGTCGTCGTCACCGAGGCCGACGCCGGCGACGCGCCCGACGTGGCCGGGCGGGTGCTGCTCGACGACGGCGCGGTGCGGGTCGTCTCCCTCGACGCGCCCGAGCCGCGTCGGGTGCCGCGGTCCTGGGTCGGGGCGGCCGTGCTGGCCTGGGCGGCCTACGCGGCGGGTCCGCTCCTGGGCCTGCTCCTCGGCCTTCGAGCGGCGCGACGGCGACGCAACTCGTGAGTAACCAGGTGGCACGGAATGCAGTGACGAAGGCCACTCGCTGGTAACATCGTCACGTTCCTGGGGAGGGACACGACGTTTTTGTCGCGAGGTTCAGGGAGGAACATCGTGGGATCGCTGGTCGCAGCATTCGGAAGCCTGCTCATCGGAGGCGTGGTCGCCACCACGACGGTGGTGGGCATCGTCCAGAGCCAGACGGCACCGCCGGACCCGGCGAAGAACCCCGTCAGCGTCAACGCCCAGACCAGCGACATCGTCACCTACGGGGCCAACTGACGTGCCGGCGGTGCGCTCCACCGAGCCGCACCGCCACCAGGCACCACAGCCCGACCTGGGGCCGTTGCCCGCGCTCGAGGGACGCCACGTCGTCTTCCTGAGCTGGCGCGACACCAGCAACCCCGAAGGTGGGGGAGCGGAGCTGTACCTCGAGCGCATCGCCGAGGGTCTGGTGGCACGCGGGTGCTCGGTGACGGTCTTCAGTGCCGCTCACGACGCGGCGCCCGCGCACGAGGTGCGTGACGGCATCCGCTTCGTCCGGCGTGGCAGCAAGACGACGGTCTACCTCGAGGGTGTGCGCGCGCTGCGGCGCGGCGACCTCCACGGCCCCGACGGTCGCGAGCCCGACCTGGTCGTCGACGTCCAGAACGGCCTGCCGTTCTTCAGCCGCCGGGCCACCTCGGCCCCGGTCGTCGTGCTCGTGCACCACGTGCACCGCGAGCAGTGGCCCGTGGTCTACCCCGGACTCGTCGGCCGCGTCGGCTGGTGGATCGAACGGCGCCTGGCGCCGTGGTTCTACCGGCGCAACCAGTACGTCGCCGTGTCGGCCGCGACCCGAGCCGAGCTCGCCCAGCACGGGGTCGACGCCGAGCGGGTCGCGGTGGTGCACAACGGCACCGACACCGTCGTCCCGATGGCCTCGGGCACGTCACCGTCGCCCATGCTGGCCACCGTCGGCCGGCTCGTCCCGCACAAGCAGGTCGAGCACGCCATCGACGTCGCCGTCGCGCTCCGCGACGAGCACCCCGGTCTGCGGCTGCACGTCGTCGGCGGCGGCTGGTGGGACGACGAGCTGCGCGCCCACGCCGAGCGCGTCGGAGCCGGCGACACCGTCGTGTTCGAGGGTCACGTCGACGAGGCGCGCAAGCACGAGGTCTACGAGCAGTCCTGGCTGCACCTGATGCCGTCGCTCAAGGAGGGCTGGGGCCTGGTCATCGGCGAGGCCGGCATGCACGGCACCCCGACCATCGCCTACGCCTCGGCCGGCGGGGTGTGCGAGTCCATCGACGACGGCCGCTCGGGCCTGCTCGTCGACGACGAGCAGGGCCTGCTCGAGGCCACCCGCCGGCTCCTGGCCGACGCCGCCGAGCGGGCCCGGCTGGCCGAGGGCGCCCGCGTGATGAGCCACACCTACTCGTGGCCGCACGCTCAGCAGGCCTTCGCCCAGGTCGTCGCCTCGACGATCGAGGCGGCCCCGGCAGACCGCCTCGTCGAGCCCGCCGCGGCGAGCCGTCCCGGCGACGTCACCGCCGAGCGGCCAGACTTCTCGCGTGCCGGGTGACGACGTCGCAGTGAGCCCGAGCCGGTGGCGCGCCGACCTGCGGCGCTCGATCCGCCTGCTCGACGACTTCCGCTACGAGCAGCCCGACCCCGACCGCTTCTACCGCGCGCTGGCCGACGACTCCGTCGGCCAGCTGTCGTCCTACCTGGGCGCCGACGGCCTGCGCGACGCCGTGCTGCTCGACGTGGGTGGAGGCCCCGGCTACTTCCGCGACGCGTTCCAGGCCGCGGGTGCCACGTACTGGGCACTCGACGCCGACGTCGGCGAGCTCGCCGGACTCGGCCGCATCGCCGCGGGCACGGTCGTGGGCAGTGGGCTGCAGCTGCCGTTCCGCGACGCCTGCCTCGACGTGTGCTACTCCTCCAACGTGCTCGAGCACGTGCCCGACCCGTGGCGCATGGCCGAGGAGATGGTGCGCGTGACCCGGTCCGGCGGGCTGGTCTTCCTCAGCTACACGGTGTGGTGGGGCCCGTGGGGTGGTCACGAGACCGCTCCGTGGCACTACCTGGGCGGGGCCCGGGCCCGCCGGCGCTACCGGCGCACCCATGGCCGGGAGCCGAAGAACAGGTACGGCGAGTCGCTGTTCGCCGTCACCGTCGCGGCGGGGGTGGGCTGGGCGCGTCGCCGGGCCGAGCAGCCCGACGTCGAGCTGGTCGCGCTGCTGCCGCGCTACCACCCCCGGTGGGCCCGGTGGGTCGTGCGGGTGCCCGTGCTGCGCGAGCTGGTGACCTGGAACCTCGTCGTCGTCCTGCGCAAGCGGTGAGCGCCGCCGTCGCCGAGCCGATCGGGGCCGAGAGGGGGCCGCGTCCGATCAGCCGTCTGCGGCTGGCCGCCGGGTGCGCCCTCCTGGTCGGGCTCGCGTTCGTGCAGGACCCCGGCTTCCTGGTGGCCGACACCAAGTTCGACCTGGTGGCCGCGCCCGGCGAGTTCCTGTCCCGCGCGCTCCACCTGTGGGACGCCGAGGGCGCCTTCGGGCAGGTGCAGAACCAGGCCTACGGCTACCTGTGGCCCATGGGCCCCTTCTTCGTGCTCGGCGACCTGCTGAGCGCTCCCGACTGGGCCGTCCAGCGTGCCTGGCAGGCGCTGGTGCTCTGCGTCGCGTTCGTCGGGACGGCGCGCCTGGCGCGCGCGCTCGGCGTCCGCTCCGACGCCGCCTGCCTGGTCGCGGCGACCGCCTACGCCCTGTCACCGCGGATGCTGACCACCCTCGGCCCGATCAGCATCGAGGCGTGGCCCTCGGCCGTGGCCCCGTGGATGCTCCTGCCGCTCGTGGTCGGCGCGACCCGCGGTTCGCCCCGGCGTGCGGCCGCCCTGTCGGCGCTGGCGATCGCCATGGTGGGCGGGGTCAACGCCGCCGCCACCTTCGCGGTGATCCCGCTCGGCGCGCTGTGGGTGCTGACACGCACGGCAGGCCCCCGGCGCCGCTCGTTGCTGGTGTGGTGGCCGGCCTTCACCGCGCTCGGCACGCTGTGGTGGCTGGTGCCGCTCGTGCTCCTCGGCCGCTACAGTCCGCCGTTCCTCGACTTCATCGAGACCGGTGCCGTCACCACCTTCCCGACGACGCTGGTCGACACGCTGCGCGGCACCTCGAACTGGGTGCCCTACATCGACCCCGCCAGCCGGGCCGGCAACGACCTCATCACCACCGGCTACCTGGCCGTCAACAGCGGCGTCGTGCTGCTCGTCGGGTTCATCGGACTCCTCGACCGGTCGAACCCGCACCGACGCTTCCTCGGCCTGGGCGTGTGCGTCGGGGTCCTCATGGTCACGCTCGGCCACGTCGGAGCCGTCGACGGCTGGTTCGCCATCGATGTCCGCACGCTGCTCGACGGCGTGTTGTCGCCGGTCCGCAACGTGCACAAGTTCGACCCCGTCCTCCGGCTCCCGCTGGTGCTCGGGCTCGCGTGGGCCCTCGACCGGGTGCTGGGCGACCGGGTGCGGGGCGACCGCGCGCCGGACGACGCCCGGGGGCGCCCGCGGCTGGAGCGGGTCGCCTTCACCGCCATGACGGTGGTGGCCGTCGTCGGCGCCGCGCTGCCGGCGGTCCAGGCGCGCATCGAGCCGGCCGGCGCGCTCCTGGCCGTGCCCGACTACTGGGGTGAGACGGCGGCCTTCCTCGACGCCGAGTCCGAGGGCGGCGTCGCGCTCGTCGTGCCCGGCTCGGCGTTCGGGTCCTACGTGTGGGGCGCACCGCGCGACGAGCCGATGCAGTGGCTGGCCGGCTCGCGCTGGGCGGTGCGCAACGTGATCCCGCTCGCGCCGCCGGGCAACATCCGCATGCTCGACGAGGTCGAGCGCCGGCTCGCGCAGGGCGACGGCTCCGCCGCGCTCACCGACTACCTGCGCCGCGCGGGCGTCGAGCACCTCGTGGTGCGCAACGACCTGGCCACCTCGAGCGACGTGCCCGACCCGGTCGTGGTCCACCAGGCCATCGCGGCGTCACCGGGCCTGGTCCGCGTCGCCGGGTTCGGGCCCCAGGTCGGCGGTGACGCGCACGTCGACACCGACCTCGGCCGGCTCGTGGTCAACTCGGGCCGGCAGGCGAGCTACTCCGCCGTGGAGGTGTACGAGGTCGGCGGCACCGCCGCGAGCACGGCGGCCGAGGCCACGGTCGTGGTCGGCGGCCCCGAGGACCTTCTCGACCTCACCGCCCTCGACGTCGTCGGCGACGAGCCCGCGGTGCTCGGGCCCGACGTGCCCGACGGCGACCTCGACGCCGTGCCGGGCGGACGGGTCGTGCTGACCGACGGGTTGCGCGACCGCGAGCGGCAGTTCGCGCGCGTCCACGACGGGTACGGCCCGACCCGCGACCCGGGCTACGAGCGCCGGACGACGAATCCCACCGCCGACTACGGCATCGGGCCGGACGAGGCCGACGGGTCGTGGCGCACCACCGTCCGTCTCGACGGCGCCGTCTCGTTGAGCGCCTCGTCGTCGGCGTCCGACCCGACCAACCCCGGCGGGGCGCGCCCGGGCGAGATGCCCGTGGCGGCGCTCGACCGCGACCCGACGACGGCGTGGACGTCGAGCGCCGGCCAGTCGGGCGCGGCCTGGTGGCGCCTCGACCTCGACACCGAGCTGCCCGACCGCGTCACCCTCGTCGGAGGGCGGGCGGCCACGGTCAACCAGTCGGTGCGCGTCGTGACCGCCGCAGGTACCTCGGAGCGGGTCCGGCTCGCCGCGGGCGACCGCCGCACGGTGCCGCTGCCGACCGGCCCGAGCAGCTGGATCCGTGTCGAGGACGGCAGCAGCAGCGGCGGTCTGCTCTCCCTGGCCGAGGTCGTCCTGCCCGGCGTCGACGTCGAGCGCCGCCTGGCCCTGCCCGCCCTGCCCGCGACGTGGGGCGCTCCCGACGCGGTCGTGCTGCGAACCGCGCGCGACGCCCGCACCGGGTGCACCACCGTGGCCCTCACCGTCGCCTGCTCGGCCGGGCTCGCCGTCCCGGGCGAGGAGCGGTCCGACCTGCGCCGCACCGTCTCCTCGAACGACCGCGACGACTACGAGGCCCGCCTGCAGGTGCTGCCCCGCGCCGGCGGGGCGCTCGACCGGCTCGCCCTGACCGGGCAGGCGGTGCTGGTCGCCGCGTCGTCCGCCCCGGTCGACGACCCGCGGGCCGGTGCCCTGGCTGCGGTCGACGGCGACCCCGGGACCACCTGGGTCGCCGGCGTCGACGACCAGCAGCCGGTGCTCACCGTGCGTTGGTTCGACCGACGACGCATCAGCGGGCTCACGCTCGAGACCGACCCCGACACGCCCGCTGCGGCCCCCACCCGGCTGGGCCTGAGCTGGCCGGGTGGGCGCACCGAGGTCGACGTGGTCGACGGCCGGGCACGGTTCCCCGCCGTCACCACCAAGCGGCTGCGCCTGCGGGTGCTGCAGGCCGAGCCGGTCAACGACCTCGACTTCGCCGCCCAGTCGCGGCGGGTCCCGGTGGGCATCAGCGAGCTCACCCTCGACGGGCTGCCCTACCTGCCGCTGGGCCTGTCGGCGGACCCGCTCGACCTGCCGTGCGGCAGCGGGCCCGACCTGCGCGTCGGTGCCGACACGGTCCCGACGCGGGTCAGTGCCTCGCCCCTGCAGCTGGCCCGCGGCGTGCCGGTCCCGGCCGAGACCTGCGGGGCCGGTCCGACCCGCGTCACGCTCGACGCCGGGGAGACCGACGTCGACGTCCTCGGTTCCCGGACCTTCGACGCCGACTCCGTCGTCCTGACCCGCGACGCGGTGGACGCGGGCGTCGAGGCGAGCGGCTCGAGCGACGACGCCGCCCTCAGCACCGACGGGCCGACGCGCCGCCGGGTCGAGGTCGACGGCGGGGCCCGGCTGGTCACGGTCCACGAGAACACCAACCCGGGCTGGACGGCACGCACCGACGGCACCGACCCGGCGCCTCTCGTCGTCGACGGCTGGCAGCAGGGCTTCGTGCTCGACGAGGAGCGCGAGGCGCGCGCGGTCGAGGTCGTCTACGCGCCGGACACCACGTACCGCCTGGGCCTGGTGGCCGGCGTCCTGGCGCTGCTGGCGCTCGGTGCCGCGCTGCTGCTGACCCGGCGCCGCTGGGCCGGCCCCGACCACCCGCCGCTCGCTCCCGCGCGGGCCCGGGTGCCCGTGGTCGCGGCGGCGGTGGTCGTGGTGGCCGGCCTGGTCGCCGGGTGGGCCGGGGTGGGCGTGGCGGCGCTGGCCGCCCTCGTGGCGTGGGCCCTCGACCGCTGGCTGGTCGACGCGGCGGCGTTGCTGCTCGCCCTGCCGTGCCTCGTGGCGACGCTGCCCTACCTCGTGACGCCGTGGGGGAGCGCCGACGGCTGGGCCGGTGACTCCTCGTGGCCGCACTACCTCGCGCTGGTGCCGCTCGTCTCGGTGCTGGTGCTGGCGTGGGAGCCGGGGGGCGTGCGCTACCTGCCGGGGCGACCGAGGCGCAGGTTCTTCAGCCGCAGCGCGGGTCGCTCGACCAGCCGGTAGGCCGCCTCGGCGACGACGAGGCTCACGAGCAGGGTGAGCAGCCACAGCGGCAGCAGGTCGACCTCGAAGAGCGTCCATCCCGTGACGTGCATGACCAGGTGCAGCACCGGCAGGTGCAGCGCGAACAGACCGTAGGAGATGACGCCGAGGTGGCGCGCGGCCGGGTGGGCCATCACGCGCAGGTAGGCACCGCCGGACGGCGCCCAGACCCCGGTGACGACGACGAGTCCGCCGATCGCTGCGTAGACCAGCGACTTGGTCAGCGACTCGGCCGGCGTGGCCGGGGCGAGCATCGAGGGCCCGGCGAGCGGCGTCGCGCACAGCAGGAGCAGCCCCGCTGCGAGTGCCCAGCAGGCGCCGGGCTGGCGCCCGAGGGCGACGACCGGCGCGGTCCACCGCTGGTGGAGACCGCGGACCTGCAGCTCGTGGACGGCGGCGATCGCGATGCCCAGCGCGAACCACGACAGGTAGGCCGGCAGCCACTGCAGCTGGTTGCCGGGGGTGACCTCGGCGACCCGGCCGGCGCCGTCGAGGTGCCACCAGCACGTCAGCGCGACCAGCGCGACGAGCACGGCGACCAGACGGCCCAGCCGGAACCGGCGGCGACCCAGCGCGACCCACATCAGCAGCGGCAGCACCAGGTAGTAGCTGACCTCCACGGCCAGGCTCCACATGTGGGTCAGACCAGCCGGGTCGGGGGCGTCGGTGAGCGTGTCGAGCAGCAGGAGCGTGGCCACCCACTCACCCGGCGTGCGTCCGGCGTTGTCGCCGATCAGGCTCAGTGCGAGCACGCAGGTGAGGAGGTAGAGCGGCGCGATGCGCAGCAGGCGCTTCCACAGGTAGCGCCCCGTGGCCGGCGCGGGGCGGCGGTCGAGAGCGCGGGCCAGCCACGGCCGCGAGAGCAGGAAGCCCGACAGCACGAAGAACAGGGCCACGCCGACGTCGAGCCGGGCCAGCAGGGTGCCCCACCACCCGGCCACCGTGTAGTCGCCGGCCCAGAAGGCGACGTGCGTGGTGAGCACCGCGACCGCACCGACCGCGCGCAGCGTGTCGAGCGCCGGGAACGTGACGTCGTGGACCTCACCGGGGGCCGACCCGGCGACCTCGTCCCCGGGGCCACCCTGCTCGGACCTGGCGTCGTCCGTCGTGGTGCTCACCAGTCGGGTCCTTCCTCGAGCGGGCCGGCGTCGACGTCGCCGATGCACACGGTCGCATCGCCCACGACGCTGATCGTCACCTCGGCGGCGCCGTGGGCGAGGTCGACGAACACGCTACCCAGACCCGTGCTGACCTCGGCGCGGCCGCTCGCGGCACCGGCGCTCACCGTGAGTGTCTCGGCGCTGGAGGCGAGATAGCCGATCCGCAGCCAGTAGACGCCCGGCGGCACCTCGCGCTCGAACGGCACGGTCACCGACCGCACCGCGCGAGCACCGCGTCCGAGGCGGTAGCCGCACCCCTCCTCCGGGCCAGGCACCCCCACGACCACCGGGTCGACGACGCCCTGCGAGACGCGGCCGAAGCCGTCGACGTGGGCGATGCGTGTGCTGACCTGGGGGAAGGAGACGTCGTAGCCGGCCTGCGGCAGCAGCCTGGAGAGGGTGTCCCACGGTGAGAACAGGGCCGAGACCACCGGCTCGGGCACGGGTGCGTCGGCGACGTCGACGTCGCCCCGGTCGTGCAGGTCGTAGTCGACCCGTTCGAACCAGGCGTGCGCGGGGTGGTCGGTGTGCCAGATCCGGGCGTAGCCCACCGAGCTGACCAGCCCGGAGACGGCCAGCACCGCTCCGACCACGGCCGGCGTCCTCCTCGTGACGGAGTCGGGCAGCCGCAGGCGCGGCGCGGGGCGCGGTTCGGTGGGCTCGGCGGCGCCGCGCACCGGCAGGGTGGCCAGGCCCAGGCACAGGGCGGCGACCGCGGCGACGTCGGTGAGGTAGCGGTACTCCAGGCCGATCACGCCGCCGGCCACCGGTGCGCGCGTGGCGAGGACGAGCAGGTAGGCCACGCCGGCGTAGCCCAGCAGCAGGGCCCACACCCGGCCGGTGCGCCGACGCCGCAGGGCCAGGGCGACGGCGGCGCCCCCGAGGACGACCCACGCCAGCGCCACGCTCCAGGCCGGTGGGTCGGCGAGCGCGGCCGGGGCGATGACGGCGTCCCAGCGCCACGGGCCGCCGACCAGCCCGGTGGGCAGCGCCCGCCCCAGCATCGAGCCCGCCAGGTCGGCCGCCACGGGCGCACCGCGCGAGACGATGGAGGGGACCGCGACGAGGTACCAGGTTACGAAGGCCGCCGCGCCGACGACGAGCACGAGAGCCGGTCGCCAGTGCTGCCGGACGACGGCGCGCACGCGATCGCGCGCGCCGCCCGTGGCGAAGTGGGCCAGGGTCAGCCAGGCCAGCACCCCGACCACGAGCAGCGTCTTGACGTAGGCCAGCAGCCCGAGGCCGACGACCGCGCACGCGAGGACCCACCACCGCGCGCGACCAGTGCGCAGGTAGCGGACCCATGCGGCGACGGCGGCGAACAGGACCGCTTGCAGGGGCAGCTGGTTGAGGGCCGCGGCCCACCACATCGTCGCCGGCAGCAGGACGGCGGTGGTCAGGTAGGCCGTGAGGGGCAGGAGCACGCCCCAGCGGCGCCCGAACAGCTCGAGCAGCATCCACGCGCACGCCAGGTCGGCCAGCGCCACCAGCACGACGATCGAGAGCGCAGCGGTGTGCCACGACAGCGGCCCGGCGTCGGAGACCACCCAGGCGAGCAGCCGACCGAGCGGCATGAACTGCCCGGCGTAGGGCTCGACGAGGGCGCCGGGGGATGCTCCGGCCCGTGCCGCCTCGCCGAGGAGGACGAAGTCGTCGCCGTAGAAGAACGACGGCCACAGCATCCACACCCGGACGGCGACGTGGACGGCGACCAGGCTGAGCACCGCGCCGAGCACCAGCTCGCGATCGGTGAAACCGGTGCGCCCCGTCGTCGTCGACACCGCCCGATGTTCCCACGCGACGACGCCTTCGTGCGGATTGCCGCACACGGGGCTACTCGTTGGTAGGGTGTGACGGCCGTTACTTGGGAGGGTGCGGCTCCCGTCTGCGGACGGGTGTGTCCTTGGGAGGGGATCAGATGCGCAAGAACATCGGTTTCGTGCTGCTCGCGATCGGGGCCGCGCTGCTGGCCGTCGGCGTCGTGACGGTGACGTGGGCGCCGGGCGTCGTCAAGCAGACGCCGCTCGACGTCGACACCACGACCTACCTCACCGGTGAGGCCTCGCGCCTCGGCGCCGACCCGCAGCCCATCGCGATCGAGAGCATCACGCAGGTCGACAGCGAGACCTCCGCCGACCACGAGGGCACGGCGGTCTTCGTCTCCACCCAGTGCGTGATGTTCGCCGACAGCGTCGACGTCGACTTCTGCGCCGATCCCGACGACCCCGACGTGCTCACCATCGGCACGCCCGACCGGTTCGTCACCGACCGCAAGACCGCCCTCGCCGTCGACGAGCCCGGCATCATCGACGACGAGTTCCGCGGGCCCCAGCAGGAGGGCCTGGTCAACAAGTTCCCGTTCGACACCCAGAAGAAGACCTACCCGCTCTGGGACGGCATCACCGAGCGGTCGTGGCCGGCCGAGTACGTCGGCACCGAGACGATCGACGGTCTCGAGACCTACCACTTCTCGATGACCATCAGCGACGAATCGGCCAAGGTGGTGCCGCCGACCGACACCGTGGGTACCTACAGCAACCAGGTCGACACCTGGGTCGACCCTGTCACCGGCGCCTTCATCCGCCAGACCCAGGACCAGCAGCGCGTGCTCGAGGACGGCACGGTCGCGCTCGACCTGCAGGCCGCCTTCACCGACGACCAGGTCGCCGCCAACGTCGACGAGGCCGAGAGCAACATCGCCAAGGTCGACCTCGTCACGAAGACCATGCCGATCGTCGGCTTCGCCGGCGGTGCGCTGCTCCTCGCCGCGGGCGGCGCGCTGGTGCTGCTCGGTCGTGGCAAGCGTCGCGGAGACGGGGCCCACGCCCGCGACGACGAGCGCGAGCCGGTCAGCGTCTGAGGTCGGCGCCGAGCACCGCCGTGCCGGGCAGGTACCGTCCGCGCACCGACGACCAGCCGCCCCACACGCGGTCGTGGCCCTCGGGCCACTCCGGCTCGAGCAGGGTCGTGAGCGCGAACCCGGCGGCGGTCAGCAGGGCGACCCAGTCGCCGAGCGTGCGGTGGTGCTCGACGTAGGTCACCGCACCGGTGTCGTCGTCGACCTCGACGTAGGGCGTGCGGTCCCAGTAGGACTGGCTCGCGACGAGGCCCGCCTCGCCGGGGTCGTCAGGGAAGGCCCACCGCGTGGGGTGGGTGATCGAGAAGACGAAGCGTCCGCCGGATCGGAGCACGCGGGCGACCTCGGCCACGCAGACCTCGATGTCGGCGACGAACTGCAGCGCACCGAAGCTGCAGAAGACGACGTCGAAGGCGTCGTCGATGAAGGGCAGGGCCGTGGCCGTCGCCTGCACCGACGGGACGGCGACGCCGGTCTCGACGTCGATGCGCAGGCCGTGCTGCAGCTGACGGAGGGACAGGTCGAGGCCGACCGCGTGCCCACCGTGCTCCTGCACCCAGCGCGAGCACTGGCCCGCGCCCGACCCGAGCTCGAGGACCCGGCGTCCGGACACGTCGCCGAGCACGCCGGCGTCGGCCTCGGTCAGCCCCTCGGGTCCCCAGACGAACCCGGCGTCGCCGAGGAAGGCGCCGTGCGTGGCCTGGTACTCGTCGGCGTAGTGGTCCCAGTCGGGCCCGTTGGCACGCCGCGACTCCTCCTCGGTGACCGTCCGGCGCTCGGAGCGCACCGAGGCCGGCAGCGGCGGGTGGTGGCGCGAGTCGGGCGCGAACGGGTCGGGCTCGCGCGCGCTCACGACGACAGGGCCGGCGTGCGACGTCGACCGCCCGGCAGCCGGCCGGCGAGGTCGCTCGACGGGCCGACGGCGCGGTGCAGCCCGTCGACCGCCTCGGCGCGCGTCGCGGACAGGGTCGTCGGGTCGGCGCGGACGACGGCGGTGCTCACGGGATTACGGTAGCCGTGACCTACGGTGGGCCGGTGGACTTCGCGTCGATGGAGCCGCTGCCCGGGGGTTGGTCCGGCGAGACCTTCGTGGCCTCGGTCGCGGGGGAGCGGCAGGTGGTCCGCGTGCACGCCCGGCGTCCCGAGCGCGCCGAGGTCGACGCCGCCCTGCTGCGCCTGGTCCGTGGTCTCGTGCCGGTGCCCGAGGTGCTCGAGGTGCGGGCGCCGTCCGGCGACCTGCCGGCGCTCCTGGTCACCTCCTACCTTCCCGGCGTGCGTGGCGACCTCCTGCTCCCCGACCTGGACGACGCCCGCCTGGCCCGGCTGGGCCGCCACGTCGGCGAGCTGGTCGCCACCCTCGGCGGCATGCCGGTGCTGCGGCCGGGCGAGCTCGTCGGCCCCGGCCTGCGCATCGAGCCGTTCGACCTGCCCGACGGCCTGCCCGGCTACGTCGAGGCGCACCTGGCCCGTCTGGAGCACTGGGCCGTCGCCGAGCGCGACGGCCTGGTCGACCTGGCCCGGGAGGCCCAGGCGCTGCTCGACACCGTCGACCGCACGTGCCTGGTGCACAGCGACCTGAACCCGAAGAACCTCCTGGTCGACCCCGAGACGCTCGCCGTCACCGGACTGGTCGACTGGGAGTTCGCCCACGCCGGCCACCCGTTCACCGACCTCGGCAACGTGCTGCGCTTCGAGCGGCAGCCGGCCTACGTCGAGGGCGTGCTCTCGGCGTACGCGGAGCGCCGCGGCACCCCGCCCGACGAGGCACTCGCCCTGGCCCGCGCGGCCGACCTGTGGGCCCTGGTCGACCTCGCCGCCCGACGCGACGAGAACCCGGTCGCGAAGCGCGCCCACGACCTGCTCCGGGAGCGGGTGACCGCCCGTTTCGACACGGTCGGCGCTCCGGCGTAGAGTCACATACTGCGCCAGAGGTCTGCCGACGTCCCACCAGAGCGGACCTGGCTCGCCGTCCGACCACCATAGCGGTGGTCGCCTCTGCGAAACCGGACCTCGGGCGTGCCGCCACGACTTCTGTCCACCCCTAGGAACACATCCCTTGACTCTCATCACCGACTACCACCTCGACGCCCCGCAGGTCGCGATCAACGACATCGGGTCCGAGGAAGACTTCCTGGCCGCCATCGACCAGACCATCAAGTACTTCAACGACGGCGACATCGTCGACGGCACCATCGTCAAGGTCGACCGCGACGAGGTCCTCCTCGACATCGGCTACAAGACCGAGGGCGTCATCCCCTCGCGCGAGCTGTCGATCAAGCACGACGTCGACCCGTCCGAGGTCGTCTCCGTCGGCGACAAGGTCGAGGCCCTCGTCCTCCAGAAGGAGGACAAGGAAGGCCGCCTGATCCTGTCCAAGAAGCGCGCCCAGTACGAGCGCGCCTGGGGCACCATCGAGCAGGTCAAGGAGGAGGACGGCGTCGTCGAGGGCACCGTCATCGAGGTCGTCAAGGGTGGCCTCATCCTCGACATCGGTCTCCGCGGCTTCCTGCCGGCCTCGCTGGTCGAGATGCGCCGCGTGCGCGACCTGCAGCCCTACGTCGGCCAGACGCTCGAGGCGAAGATCATCGAGCTCGACAAGAACCGCAACAACGTGGTCCTCTCGCGCCGCGCCTGGCTCGAGCAGACCCAGTCCGAGGTCCGCCACGGCTTCCTCACCCAGCTGCAGAAGGGCCAGATCCGCAAGGGCGTCGTGTCCTCGATCGTCAACTTCGGCGCGTTCGTCGACCTCGGCGGCGTCGACGGCCTGGTCCACGTCTCCGAGCTGTCGTGGAAGCACATCGACCACCCGTCCGAGGTCGTCACCGTGGGCGACGAGGTCACCGTCGAGGTGCTCGACGTCGACATGGACCGCGAGCGCGTCTCGCTGTCGCTCAAGGCCACGCAGGAAGACCCGTGGCAGCACTTCGCCCGCACCCACCAGATCGGCCAGATCGTGCCGGGCAAGGTCACCAAGCTGGTGCCCTTCGGCTCGTTCGTCCGCGTCGAGGAGGGCATCGAGGGCCTGGTGCACATCTCCGAGCTGGCCGAGCGCCACGTGGAGATCCCGGAACAGGTCGTGCAGGTCAGCGACGACGTCATGGTCAAGATCATCGACATCGACCTCGAGCGTCGCCGCATCTCGTTGTCGCTCAAGCAGGCCAACGAGACCGCGACCGCGACCGACGTCGAGGAGTTCGACCCCACGCTGTACGGCATGGCGGCGACCTACGACGAGCAGGGCAACTACGTCTACCCCGAGGGCTTCGACCCCGAGACGGGCGAGTGGCTCGAGGGCTTCGACGAGCAGCGCGCGACCTGGGAGGACCAGTACGCCAAGGCGCACGCCCGCTGGGAGGCGCACGTCAAGCAGCAGGCCGACGCCAAGCAGGCCGACGCCGAGGCCGGCGAGGCCACGTCCTACTCCTCGGGCGGCGACGCCGGTGCGGGCGAGGGCGACGGCGGTTCGCTCGCCTCCGACGAGGCGCTGCAGGCGCTCCGCGAGAAGCTCACCGGCGGCAACTGATCCGCAGGTAGCACCCACCGCCAGGCACGACTTGGCACGACAGCACGAAGGCCCGGTCCCCGCGAAGGGGCCGGGCCTTCGTGCTGTCGGAATGCCGCGTGGGTCGTCCGCGATCATCGAAACCGGCGTTACCGAGACGAGTCGACGGTCTCGGCCTACCGTTGGTCTCGCGTAGCACCGTCGTGGAGTCGAAATCTCGCTCACGCCGGTCCGCATGACATCGCTCGGGTCCTCGGTACTCGAGCTGCCCGTTCGAACTCGAGGAATCAGCATGCGCTCGACAGCTCTGCACGCCGTCACCGGCTTCACCCTGCTCGCCCTGGCGCTCCAGCCGGTCGTCACCGGCGCCCCGGCGTCCGCGCAGCAACGAGCGGAGTCCGCGCGAGTGTCGGTGAAGGACTTCGTCTCTCGGACCGACGGCTGCTACGACGTCGCGGGATCGATCTCGGTGTCGGGTCCGGCCGACTACGCGCGGTGGGAGGCCGAGATCGACGTGACGGGTCCCGCCGGCGAGTACGCCAACTCGACGACCGTCGACTCCAGCGGCGCGAGTGAGGGCTTCGACGCCCTCTTCGCCTGCTTCTACATCGATGCCTTCGGGCGCCATCGGGTTGAAGCCGAGGTCACGTTCTACGACGCCGACTACGCCGAGATCGGATACGCCCGCGCCTCGGACACGTTCACGGTGCGAGCTGCGAGCACGTTGAGCGTCCGGAGGGTGCTCAAGGTCGACCGCGGGTGGGAGGTCCGCGGGTCGCTTCGTGCCACAGGGGGTGTGCGACCGTCGAAGAACCACCGGATTCGGCTCCAGCGTCACGTGAGCGGCCGCTGGGTCAACGTCGTCACGACACGTGACGGCAAGGATGGGGCTGTCGCAGTCACGTACCGGGGACCGCGCTCCGGTCGGTTCCGGCTCCAGTGGGACGGCGTCGCCACGACGGTCCGAGGTGACGACAGTGCGCCCTTCCGCCTGCGTCGGGCCTGAGGAGCCTGCACCGGTCGCCGGGCCCGGCACGACGCCGCCCGACACAGCACGAAGACCCGGTCCCCACGAGGGGGCCGGGCCTTCGGCGTCTCCGAGGGTGTCGACGAGTGGCGGGCGTGGCTGGGGCGTGGCTGGGGCCCGGCCGGGCCCGGGTCACGCGGCGCGGTGGTACGACGCGCGGCTGGCCGGCGCCACGAAGTCGGTGTCGACGCGGTGGGAGGTCGGACGCGCGGTGGGCGCGTCGTGGAGGACGGAGCGGACCGTGGCGCCGATGGCGACGACGGCGACGGCGAGGAGGATGAGGAGGAAGGTCATGGCAGTAATTCTGCTCCCGTCGCGATCCTGCCGCGAGTGGCAGGTATGACGGTATGGCTCGATTTTCTGCCACGCTCGGCGTAGCCTCCTGAGGTGCACAAGGTCGCCGTCGTCGTCCAGGACCACGCCGAGCCGTTCGGGCTCGGCTCCCTCGTCGAGGTGTGGGGCGAGCCCTATCACCCCGACGACGACAACCCGGTCTTCG
The DNA here is from genome assembly GCF_039939255.1 of Nocardioides secundeburneus. Classification (NCBI taxonomy): domain Bacteria; kingdom Bacillati; phylum Actinomycetota; class Actinomycetes; order Propionibacteriales; family Nocardioidaceae; genus Nocardioides; species Nocardioides secundeburneus. The sequence goes on along the minus strand of NZ_JBDUUE010000005.1, from coordinate 48,205 downwards.
ACTTCACCGTCTGCACGCCGCGCCCCGGCCGCGTCAAGGGCCGCGCCGGCTACGACCTGTTCGTCGAGCACGGCCTCGAGGCCACGCTCGACGCCGACCTCGTCTGCTTCTCGCCCACCCACGCGATGCTCGACTTCGACCCCCTCGTGCTCGACGCCGCCTGCGCCGCGCACGAGCGGGGGGCCGTGGTCTTCGCCCACTGCGGTGCGGCCTACATCCTCGGCGAGGCCGGCCTGCTCGACGGCCGCGAGTGCACCACGCACTGGCGCTACACCGAGCACCTCGCCCGGCGCTACCCGAAGGCGATCGTGCGCCCCGACGTCCTCTACTGCCACGACGGCAACGTGCTCACCGGCGCCGGCAGCGCGGCCGGCATCGACGCCTCGCTGCACCTGATGCGTCAGCGCTTCGGGGCCCGGGTGGCGGCGTCGACGGCGCGCCGCATCGTCGTCCCGCCCCACCGCGACGGCGGCCAGGCCCAGTTCATCGCCCGCCAGGTCGTCGACTACCAGGCCGAGACGCTCGGCGCCGTGCTCACCTGGGCGAGCGAACGCCTCGGCGAGCCCCTCGACGTCGACACCCTGGCCCGGCAGGCGCACATGTCGCCGCGCACGTTCGCGCGCCGCTTCCGCGACGAGACCGGCACCACGCCGCACGCGTGGGTGACCGCACAACGGCTGCAGCTGGCCGAGGAGATGCTCGAGCGCACCGACAACTCCGTCGACCAGATCGCCGCCGAGGTCGGCTTCGGCAACGCCGCGACCCTGCGTCACCACTTCACCCGGGCGCGGGGCGTCAGCCCCCAGGTCTACCGCAAGCAGTTCGCGTGCTGACAACCTGACGCACGCCGACCTCCGTCAACAGGTCCATGAGCACCGACCACCGGGCCGGCTTCGAGCCGTTCGTGCGGGCCCGCGAGCGCCGCTGGCTGCGCACGGCGCACGCCCTCACCGGCGACTGGCACCGCGCGCAGGACCTCGTGCAGTCGGTGCTGGTCAGCCTCTACGTCGACTGGCGCAAGGTCGAGCGTGCCGGCGACCCCGACGCCTACGTGCACCGCTGCCTGGTCAACCGGCACATCGACGAGGGCCGCCGGCCCTGGCGGCGCGAGCGCCTGACCTTCGACGCCGACGCGCCGCCCGAGCCGGTCGTCGAGGACGTCGCCGCCCGGGCCCACGAGCACGACGAGCTCGTGTCCGCCCTGCGGAGCCTGCCACCCGGACAGCGCGCGGTGCTCGTGCTGCGCTACCTCGAGGACCTCGACGTCGAGCAGACCGCCGCGGTGCTGGGCTGCAGCGCCGGCACCGTCAAGAGCCAGACCTCGCGGGGCCTCGTGGCCCTGCGCGCCCTCCTGCCCGCCGCCAGCCGCACCAGCCGAGGAGACCAGCGATGACCGATCAGCTCGAGCAGGTCGTCGACGACCTGCGTCGTCTCGCCGACACCGACGTGCCGGTCGAGGTCGACCACCGATCCGTCGTCGCCGAGGGTGGACGACGCGTGCGCCGACGCCGTGGCCTCGTCGTCGCTGCCGCTGTGGTGGCCGCGTCGGTGTTCGTGGCCGGCGTCGCCACGTGGTCGGGTCCGCCGGACCCGGCATCCGAGATCGCGCAGCAACCGACCCGGACGCCGGCCCCCACCCCGTCGTCGGCCGCCGACCCCACGGCCTCACCGACGTCACCGGCGCCGGCTCTCGACCCGGACACGGACCTCTCGCGAGCGGTCGTCCAGCTGATCGACCGGTTGTCGTCGGTCCGGATGGCCGGACTGACGTTCGGCGACCTGGGTGGTCGTCAGGAGGTGCAGGCCGACGTCGGGCTCGACGGTCGCGCCGGCTACGTCGGGGTGGTCGTGCAGCGCACGGTCGACGCCGACCCGTGCTCGACCCCCCTGCGTCCGCACGAGGCACGCGGCCGCACCTGCGTCGTCGACGACGACGCGTCGGGGCGGTGGGCCCTGATCACGTGGCGCGACTCGCGACAGGGCGAGGTGACCGCCGTCCGCGTGGTCGACGGTGGTCGTGAGGCCACGGTCGCGACGTCGACCGCCGTGCCCGCCTACGACCCCTCCGTCGATGAGGAGATCGACCCCGACGAGCTGCCGTGGGGCTCGCACTCGCAGGACGACGCCGGCGCCGTGCTGCCGCCCGACCCGCCGCTCGCCGAGCGCCCGCTCGACGACGAGCAGCTGCTAGTGGCGGCCCGCGAGGTCCTGACGCTGCGCCTCGACCTCGGTCCCGCGGGCTGAGGCCGGCCACCTTCCCGGTTCGGCCACGCTCGGGGTGCGTCGTTCCTACGATGGGCCGGTGAGCAAGCTCGGCCCGTGGGCCTGCGCGGTCGTGGTCGTCATGGCGATCCTCGCGGTGGCGCCGACGGCGAGCTCGTCGGCCGCGACGACCGCGCGGGGCGACGTGCCGCTGCGCGTGCTCGTGGTCGGCGACTCGGTCACCCAGGGCTCGGCCGGGGACTGGACCTGGCGCTACCGGCTGTGGCGGCACCTGGTCGCCGACGGCGCCGCGGTCGACCTGGTCGGGCCGCGCTCCGACCTGTACGACAACATTGCCGACCGGCAGGGCTCGCGCGCCTACGCCGATCCCGCTTTCGACCGCGATCACGCGGCCCGCTGGGGACTGACGCTGGGATTTCTGGGCGAGGACTTCGCCGTCGACGACCTGGTCGAGACCTACCGCCCCGACGTCGTGGTCGAGATGCTCGGCGTCAACGACCTCACCTTCCTCGGTCACTCGCCGCAGCGGGTGGCCGATGACCTCCGTGCCTTCGTCGCAAGCGCCCGTTCCGCCGACCCCGGCGTCGACGTCGTGCTCGGCCGGCTCACGCAGACCTGGTACCCCGGCGTGCCCGAGCTCAACGAGCGCATCACCGCGCTCGCGGGCGACCTCGACACCGAGACGTCCAGGGTGGTCGTGGCTACCACTGACGCCGGGTTCGAGCGGGGCACCCACACCTGGGACCCCGCCCATCCCAACGCCCAGGGCGAGGTGCTCGTCGCGGCGGCGTTCGCCGACGCCCTCGCCGGGCTGGGCTACACCTCACCCGCGCCGCGCCCGCCCACACTGCCGTGGCCCGGGCCCGGGCTCGCTGCCACGGCCCGCGTCATCACCGGCGACGCGACGGCGCACCTGGCGTGGTCCCGCGTGCCCGGGGCGACGAACGACGAGGTCGCCGTCCGCGACGTCACTGCAGGGGGCCCGTGGGAGGTCCTCTCGCCGGTTGAGAGCGCGGCAGGCGAAGTAGCGGAGGCGACAGCCCGCGACCTGGGCGGCCTCGTCAACGGCCACCTCTACGCGGCGCGGGTGCGTTCGGCCAAGGGCTGGTCGTGGGGCGACTGGTCATCCGAGACCCGGTTCCGGCCGCTGCCGCCCCTGCCGGGCGTCGTCCGGGTCGCCAGGGTGGCATCGCCCCGACGCGACCTGGTGCGCGTCGTCGGCGTCCCTGTGCCCGGCGCCTCGACCTACCGCCTGCACCTGGCGACCGTACGCGGCTGTGGGGCGCCGTCCTCGACCGCTCGCTACCGTGCCCCGGTGGTTGATCGCCGGCGGCCCGCAGCGGCGGTGCGCACGCGCGCTGCAGCCGTCCGGGTGCGGTGGGTGGCGGTCAACGTCGCCGGCCGCGGACCCCTGGGCCCGTCGCGCTGTATCCGGGTGCGCTGACCGGTCAGCCGAGCTCGTCGCGACGCACCTTGCCGGTGAGCGTGCGCGGCAGCTCGTCGAGGTAGCGGTAGGTCTTCGGCCGCTTCGGCGGCGCCAGCCGCGCGCGAGCCCACGCGTCGAGCTCGGCGGCGTTCGCCGTCCCGACGACGGCGGCGCAGACGCGCTGGCCCCAGTCGGGGTCGTCGACACCGTAGACGGCGACGTCGACGACGCCGGGGTGCTCGCCGAGCACCTGCTCGACCTCGAGCGGGTAGACGTTGACGCCGCCGCTGATCAGCAGGTCCTCGCGGCGGCCGTCGAGGTAGAGGTAGCCGTCGTGGTCGAGCCGGCCGTGGTCGCCGACGGTGAACCAGTCGCGCCCGTCGCGGTGGCGCCAGGCCGCGGCGGTCTTCCCGGGTGCCCCGAAGTACTCGAACCGCGCGTGCGGCGGGACGGCGCACCAGATCGTGCCGTCGTCGTCGACGGCCAGCGTGCGCCCCGGCCGGGCCCGCCCGACGGTGCCGGGGCGGGCGAGCCACTCCTCGCTGCGGCACGCGGTGAACTGGCCCTCGGTCGAGCCGTAGAACTCCCACGTCGACCCGTCGGGGAACAGCTCGACGAGACGCCGCTTCACCTCGGTCGGGCACGGCGCGCCGGCATGCGCGACGAGCCGGAACGACGACAGGTCGGGCACGCCGACGTCGTCCCAGTGCGTGAAGAGGCGCTGCAGGTGGGTCGGCACGCAGAACATCGACGTCGGCCGCTCGGCCACGATCGCGGCCGTCGTCGCGGCCGGGTCGAAGGTGCCGGGCAGGACGACGCGACCGCCGGCGAGCACCGTGCCCATCGCGAAGCGCAGGGGAGCCGAGTGGTAGAGCGGGCTGAGCACGAGGTTGACGTCGCGGTCGCAGAACCCCCACAGGTCGCGCTCCTCGGCGACGAGCGCCGCGGCGTCGGCGTCGTCGAGCAGGCCGCTCCACACGCCCTTCGGGGTGCCGGTGGTGCCACTGGTGCAGTGCATGGGCCGCGCACGCGGCGTGCCCCGGTCGCCGGTCGCCAGCGTCGCGAGCGTGTCGTCGTCGGTGACGACGAGGGAGGGCGCGAGCGGCTCGAGGATCCGGCGTCGCTCGGGCTCGGTCAGCCGCGGGTCGAGCGGGATCGGCACGACGCCGCGGGCCAGCAGCGAGAGCACGGCCTCGAGGTAGGCCGCCGACGGCGCCACGAGGAGGGCGACCCGATCACCCTCGGCGAGGCTCGTCGGGGGCACTGCCGGCGGGCTCACGTGAGGCCCAGGTCGTTGGCGTAGAGGTCGACCAGCGTGGCGAAGTGGGTCTCGTAGTCGAGCACGCCGTTGTGCATGTGGCCGAACAGCTCGAGCGAGACGTGCCCGAACAGGGCCGACCACACCGCGACCCCGCGCACGGCGTAGGCCGGGCTGAGCGGCGGGTCGACATAGGCCATCACCGGGGAGAGGGCGGCCTTCTCGGCGGCGAAGACCCGTTCGGGGCCGAGCGGGCGGCGTCCGGCCCGCTGGGCGTCGGAGAACAGCCGCAGGAGCGCGAAGGCGGAGCGGGTGGCCGGCACCACCGTGTCGGTGGGGGCGGCGTAGCCGGGCACGGGTGAGCCGTAGGTGAGGGCGTACTGGTGCGGGTGCTCGATCGCCCAGGTGCGCAGCGCCTGCGCCATCGCGCGGAGACGTCCGCGGAGGTCGCTGCGCCGGCGGACGGCGGCGTCGGCCGCCTCGATCGCCTCGCCGAGGTCGTCGTAGGCCTCGACGATCAGGGCGGTCAGGAGGGCGTCACGGCTGGGGAAGTAGCGGTAGACCGCGGACGACGCCATGCCGAGGTCGCGCGCGATCGCGCGCACGGACAGGGCTGCCGGTCCGATCTCGGCCAGCTGCGCGGCGGCGTTGTCGAGGATCGCGCGGGTCAGCTCGGCTCGGGCGGTGGCGCGGGCGGTGCGGGGTGCGTCGGCCATGGCTCGATCCTGCATCGTTTCGAGAGCACTGGCAACAAACAAGAGCAGTGCTCTTGTTTGTTGAGGCTCGCCGTGGCACAGTCGATGAAACGAGAGCACTGCTCTCACTTTGGATCTCGAGAAGGAGGAGACGATGAGCAAGCACGTGGTGGTCGGGTCCGGGCCGGTGGGCACCTGCACGGCTAAGGAGCTCGCCGACCGGGGCGAGGAGGTCGTCCTGGTGAGCCGGTCGGGAGCCGGTCCCGAGCTCGCCGGTGTGTGTCGGGTGGTCCTCGACGTCAGCGACGCCGACGCGCTGACCGCCCTGGCGGAGGGCGCGGAGGCGCTCTACAACTGCGTCAACCCGCCGTCGTACGACGTGTGGTCGACCTGGTGGCCGCCGGTGGCGGCAGCGTTCCTGGTCGCGGCCGAGCGCACCGGGGCCGTGCTCGTGACGGCGTCGAGCCTCTACGGCTACGGGCCGGTCGAGGCGCCGATGGTCGAGGGCCAGCCCGACGTCGCCACCGACCGCAAGGGCCGGTTGCGCGCCGGCATGTGGGCCGAGGCTCGCGCCGCCCACGAGGCGGGCCGCCTGCGCGCCGTCGAGGTCCGCGGCTCCGACTACGTCGGGCCCGGGGTCACCCAGGCGCACGTGCCGATGGTCGCCGCGAAGGCCCTGGCCGGCAAGCCCGTGCGAATGTTCGGCCGCACCGACCTGCCGCACTCGTTCACCGACGTCCGCGACATGGCGCGCACCCTCGTCGCGGTGGCGGCCGACCCCGGCACCCACGGCCGCGTCTGGCACGCCCCGACCACCGCGCCGCGCACCCAGGCCGAGGCCGTCGCCGACGTCTGCCGCGCCGCCGGCCGCGAGCCGGTCCGGGTCCGCTCGTGGCCGCGCACGATGACCACGGTCGGCGGGCGGTTCGTGCCGGCCCTCCGCGAGCTCGGCGACATGCTCTACATGTTCGAGCGGGCCTACGTGCTCGACTCCACGGCCACCGAGCAGGCCCTCGGCCTCAAGCCGACGCCGTGGGAGGAGAGCTGCCGGGCGACGGCGGAGGCGGCGCTCTCCGCCTGATCGGGAACCCGGTCCCGCCTGCGGACATGACACGGTACGAGCCCACCGGAGGACACCGTGACGCGAACGAGCGAGGCAGACCTGGCGCAGCGACTGCGCGCCGGTGACGGCGACGCCCTCACCGAGCTCTACGACCGGCACGCCGACCGCATCTACCGCCACTGCTTCCGGCTCACCGCCGACCGTGCGTACGCCGAGGACGCCACCGGCACGGTCTTCCTCGAGGTCTGGCGCCACCGCCAGCGGGTGCGGGTGCACGACGGCTCGGCCCTGCCGTGGCTCTACGGCGTCGCCACGAACGTGTGCCGCAACCTCACCCGCGGACGCCGCCGCCACCTGCGGGCGGTGGCTCGCACGCCGTGGCCCGACCTCCAGCCCGACCACGCCGAGCGGGTGGTCGAGCGGCTCGACAACGAGCAGCGCATGCGCGAGGTGCTCGCCGCCGTCGACCGGCTCCCGCAGCGCGAGCGCGACGTGCTCGCCCTCGTCGTCTGGTCCGGCCTGTCCTACGACGACGCCGCCGCGGCGCTCGACGTCCCCGTCGGCACGGTGCGCTCGCGGCTCTCGCGGGCCCGCCGCCGCCTCGAGCAGGAAGGGGCCTGACGTGCCCGACCTCATCCCTCCCGACGAGCCGATGGACGACGCCACCCGGGCCCGCGTGCGTGAGCGCGTGGTCTCGCACCTGCACGACGAGCATCGGCGTCCGCGACGCGGCTGGCTCGTGCCCGTCGCCGCCGCAGTGGCGGTCGGCGTCGTCGTCGCCGGCGCCGTGGCGCTCGGCGGTGGCGACCGCGACGACGGCGGTGACCTCGCGCCGGCCGGCACCCCGTCGTCGTCCGATGAGACCGACCAGACCGCGACGCCGGAGCCCACCGAGACCCCCGAGCCGACCGAGACCCCCGACCGGACGGCCGGGTGCGACCGCGAGACCCGTGCGGTCCTGCCCGGCGCCCAGCGGTCGGTGGTGCTGCAGGACGACGGGGGCGCGACGGTCTTCTACGTCTCCGGTGCGCAGTTCACGCTGTGCGACACCCACGACGCGCGGCTGACGGTGCACCACCCGAAGCCGATCGCGGGCGGTGGTGAGCGCAACCCCTACGAGCTGAGCACGGAGTTCCCCGACGCGGGCGGCGCCAACCTCGTCGCCGGCGGCGTGGTGCCGCAGGGCAGCACCGACTTCGAGGTCACCTACACCTTCCCCGACGGTGCCGTGGAGTCGTCGGTCGAGGTCGCCGGCGACGACGGACGCCGGTGGTGGCTCGTCGTCCACCAGGCCGCCGACGCGGGGGCAGCGACCGACGGCCCGCCCACGGTGGCGGTGCGGGGTGGCCCGCCGGCGCGACCGCTCGACCTCGTCGACATCTGCGCCCAGGCCAACCACGGCTGCTGAGGGGTGAACTCCGTCGTCGGTGGGCAGACGACGGGCATGGAAGGCATCGTCGTGGTGGTGGTCGTCGCTCTCGTCGCTCTCGTGGTGGTCGCCCTGGTGGTCGGCGTCGCCGGGTCGTCGGGCCGGCGCCGCGGGGCCGGCCGGGGCTCCGGTGGTGGCGACGCCGCCGCGTTCTACGGCACCAGCACGACCGGCGGCTCCGACGACGACCGCCGCGACCACGGCGGCTGGTTCGACTCGGGCTCGAACGACTCCGGCTCCAGCGACTCCGGGTCCGGCGACTCCGGCGGCGGGGGCGGTGACTCCGGTGGCGGCGGTGACGGCGGGGGCGGTGGCGGTGGCGGTGACTGAGCCGCCCGTTAGCCTCGCCGTGTGCGAGTAGGACTGACGGGCGGCGTCGCCTCGGGCAAGAGCTCGGTGGCCGCCATCCTGCGCGAGCTGGGCGCGGTGATCATCGACGCCGACCTGATCGCTCGCGAGGTCGTCGAGCGTGGCACGCCCGGTCTGGCGCGGGTCGTCGAGGCCTTCGGCCCCGACGTCCTCACCGCCGACGGCGACCTCGACCGCCCGCGACTCGGGGCGGTCGTCTTCAACGACGCCGAGCAGCGCCGGCTGCTGGAGTCGATCGTGCACCCGCTCGTCTTCGAGCGCTACGCCGAGCTCGAGGCGGCCACCGGCCCCGACGACCTCGTCGTGCACGACATCCCCCTGCTCGCCGAGACCGGCCGGGCCGCCGAGTTCGACGCCGTCGTCGTCGTCGACGTGCCCGACGAGGTCCGCATCGAGCGCATGCTCCGTGACCGCGGCTGGACCCGCGCCGACGCCGAGTCACGCATCGCCTCCCAGGCCACGCGTGAGGAGCGTCTCGCGATCGCCACCCACGTCGTCGACAACGCCGGCACCCGCGAGCAGCTGCGCGCGCGGGTCGAGGAGGTCCACGCCGAGCTGACCGCCTCGTGAGCCGGTCGCCCGGCCGGGCGCTGGTCCTGCTCGGGATCGTCGTCCTCGCCCTCAACCTGCGCCCGGCCGCCGTCAGCATCGGTCCGGTCCTCGACGACGTCCGCGCCGGCCTCGGCATGTCCGGCACCGAGGCCGGCGTGCTGACCGCGCTGCCGGTCGTCGCTTTCGCGATCTTCGGCTCGGTCGCCTCCCGGCTCGCCGAGGCCGTCGGACCGCACCGGCTGGTGGCCGTGGCCCTCGTCGCCGTCACCGCCGGCCAGCTCGCCCGGACCCGCGTCGACACGGTGTGGGCGTTCCTGGCGCTCTCGCTCGTCGCCCTGGCCGGCATGGCCACGGCCAACGTCGTCCTGCCCTCGCTCGTGCGGCGTCACTTCCCCGACCAGGTGGGCACGATGACGGCGGTCTACTCCACGGCTCTGGCCGTCGGGCTGACCAGCGCCTCCGTGCTGACCGTGCCGATCGGCGGGTCGGGCGCCGACGGGTGGCGCACCGGGCTCGCCGCCTGGGCGCTGCTGGCCGCCGTCGCCCTGCTGCCGTGGCTCGCACTGCTGCGCCGCGACCGGGGCCGACCGCGGGCGGAGGCGGCCGACCGGGTGCCGCTGTCGGCCGTCGCGCGCACCCGCACCGGTCGGGCGCTCGCCCTCATGTTCGGGCTGCAGTCGATCCAGGCCTACTCGGTCTTCGGCTGGTTCGCCGCGGTCTACCGCGACGCCGGCTTCTCCAGCGCCACCGCCGGCCTGCTGCTCGGGGTGGTGACCGGGGTCAGCATCCCGTTGTCGTTCGTGGTGCCGCAGCTGGCGGCCCGGATGTCCGACGTGACGCCCCTGGTGGTCGCGTTCGGCGTGCTGTTCGTGACCGGCTACGTGGGTCTCGCCGTCGCCCCGCGAACCCTGGCCATGCTGTGGGCGGTGGTGGTCGGCGCCGCCCTGTGCATCTTCCCGCTGGTGCTGGCTCTGATCGGCCTACGGGCCCGGACCCCCGAGGGCACGGCGTCGCTGTCGTCGTTCGCCCAGTCGGCGGGCTACCTGCTCTCGGTCGCCGGGCCGTTCGGCTTCGGCGTGCTGCACGACCTCACCGGCGGCTGGACGGCGTCGTTGCTGGCCCTCGCCGTCGTCGTCGTGCCGCTGGTGGCCTGCGGGCTCGTCGTCGCCCGGCCGACCTACGTCGAGGACGAGGTCGCCGCGCTCAGCCGAGCCCGCCGACCTCGCGGGTCATGAACGTGCTCTCGGGGTCGGGCCGGTAGTCGGCGAACGGCTCGCACTCGACGAACCCGTGCCGGGCGTAGAGCCGGCGGGCCGGGGCGAAGAACTCGAAGCTGCCGGTCTCGAGGCTGATCCGGCGCGCGCCCGCGGCCCCGGCGGCGTCGAGCACGTGGACGACGAGGGCCGTGCCGATGCCGGAGCGCGTGCGGTGCGGGGCCGTGCGCATCGACTTCAGCTCGACGTGCCCCTCGCCGTGGGTCGGGGTGAGCGTCTGCAGCGCGACGCACCCGACGAGCTCGCCGGCGTCGTGCGCCGTCCAGAACGACACGTCGGGGCGACGGAGCCCGTCGAGGTCGAGCGCGTGGCTCGAGCCCGGTGGCGTGACGGCGCGCAGCTGGGCCACGTGTGCCTCGAGGAAGGCGACCACCGTGGGGTCGTGGAGGTCGCCGGGCTCGATGTGCACGGCGCCGACGGTAGCCCCGTGCTGACTCGAAATGACGCCGGCCCCCCGTCGTACGTTCGACGGAGGGCCAGCGGAGCTCGATGCTCAGGTCTCAGGCGGCGAGGTCGGGGTCGCCGAGGCGCCGCAGCTTCTGCAGTGCCTCTCGCTCGAGCTGACGCACCCGCTCGGCGGAGATGCCGTGCTTGGCGCCGATGTCGGCGAGCTTGTGCTGGCGACCGTCGACGAGGCCGTAGCGCGAGCGGATGATGTCGGCGGCACGGTCGTCGAGCGAGCCGACGAGCGCGTTGAGGCGGTCGCGGGACTCGGTGTCGAGCACCGTGAGGTCGGGCGACGGCGCGGTCTCCTGCGCCATGAGGTCGCCCAGCGAGGTGTCGCCGTCCTCGTCGACCGGGGTGTCGAGGCTGACGTGCTCGCGACCCCAGGCCATGAGGTCGAGCACGCGGTCGACGTCCATGCCGAGCTCGGTGGCGATCTCGGCCGGGTCGGGCTCACGGCCGAGCTGGCGCTCGAGGGTGCGGCGGGCGCCGCCGACCTGGTTGAGCTCCTCGACGACGTGCACGGGCAGCCGGACGACGCGCGCCTGCTGCGCGATGCCGCGGGTGATGGCCTGGCGCACCCACCACGTGGCGTAGGTCGAGAACTTGTAGCCCTTGGTGTAGTCGAACTTCTCGACCGCGCGGATCAGGCCGGTGTTGCCCTCCTGGATGAGGTCGAGCATCGGCATCTGCGCCCGGCCGTACTTGCGCGCGATCGAGACGACGAGGCGCAGGTTGGCCGTGATGAAGGTGTCGACGGCCTTGCGGCCCTCCTCGGCGAGCCACTCGAGCTCCTCCTGCGTGGCGCGCATCGGCGCGCCACCCTTCTTGCGGCCGACCCGACCTTCCTTGAGCAGGGCCTCGGCCATCAGGCCGGCCTCGATGGTCTTGGAGAGCTCGACCTCCATGGCTGCGTCGAGCAGGGGGTTGCGGGCGATCTCGTCGAGGTACAGCCCGACGCTGTCGCGACCCTCGATCTCTCGGGTGGTCGATGCGGTCCTGGTTGCCATGGGGGACCCTCCTTCGCTCTCGTGATCGACCTTGCGATCACATCTGTCCCAACGTTCGCGGGGGAGGCGGGATTCCCACATCACCCGGAAGGCTTCCTGTGAGGGGCCTTCGTCGGTAAGGACGCCCGAGGATTGGTCAGAGTTGCCGGGCGGGCGAGATCTCAGGGAGTTCTCATGGTTGAAGGGTCAACGTTCAGTCTGCGAGCCCCAGGGTGTCCAGGATCCACGCGAGGGTGAAGGCGCGGTCCTTCCAGGCCTGGTAGCGGCCCGAGACGCCCCCGTGCCCGGCCGACATCTCGATCTTGAGCAGCACGTCGGACGCCGGCGCCTCGGCCCGCAGCCGCGACACCCACTTGGCCGGCTCGACGTAGAGCACCCGGGTGTCGTGGAACGAGGTCTCGGCCAGGATCCGCGGGTAGGGCTGGTCGACGACGTTGTCGTAGGGCGCGTAGGCGGCGATGGTGTCGTAGGCGTCGGGGTCGGCCTCGGGGTTGCCCCACTCGTCGTACTCGGTGACCGTGAGCGGCAGGCTCGCGTCGAGCATCGAGGTGAGCGGGTCGACGAACGGCACCTGCGCGACGAGTCCGGCGAAGGCGTCGGGCGCCTGGTTGGCCACGGCGCCGATGAGGAGACCGCCGGCGCTGCCTCCTTCGCCGACGAGCCGGTCGGCCGTCGTCCAGCCCTCGGCGACGAGGTGGCGCGCGGCGGCGGCGAAGTCGTCGAAGGTGTGCTGCTTGTGGGCGAGCTTGCCGTCGTCGTACCAGCGGCGGCCGAGCTCGCCGCCGCCGCGCACGTGCGCGATCGCGAAGGCGGCGCCGCGGTCGAGCAGCGACAGCCGGGCGATCGAGAAGGACGGGTCGGACGACATCTCGTAGGCGCCGTAGGCGTAGAGGTGCAGCGGCACCGGCGAACCGTCGGCCCGGGCGTCGCGGCGGACGACGAGCGAGATCGGCACCCGCTCGCCGCCGGTCGACGGCGCCCAGAGACGGTGCTCCTCGTAGGCGTCGACGTCGAAGTCGCCGAGCACCGCGGCCTGCTTGAGCAGGGTGAGCTCGCGCGTGCGGACGTCGTAGTCGTAGACCGACGACGGCACGGCCATCGTCACGTAGCCGAGCCGGACCGTCGGCTGGTCGAAGCGCGGGTTGCTGCCCGAGCCGACGGTGTAGACCTCGCGGTCGAACTCGACGAGGTAGTCGTCGCCGAGGCCGGTGGGGCTGTGCTCGTCGTCGTCGAGCTCGATGATGCGCAGCTGCGTGAGGCCCTCGCTGCGCTGGTGGACGACGAGGTGCCCGGCGAAGGCGTCGACGTCCTCGAGCCGGACGGCGGGGTCGTGGGGGACGAGCGGCGTCCAGCCCTCGCGCGGGGTCGGCTCGGTCGGGGCGACGCCGAGCTCGAAGTCGGGCCCGGCCGCGTTGTGGGTGACCAGGAAGCGGTCGGCGCCCTTGATGACGGCGTGGTCGATCGAGTACTCCACGCCCTCGACCCGCTCGGCGAAGACCCGGAACCCGAGCTCGGGGGCGTCGGCGTCGAGGAAGCGGTACTCGCTGGTCGTCTTCGAGCCGCTCGCGATCACCAGGTAGCGGTCGGTGCGGGTGCGGCCGGCGCCGACCCAGAAGCGGCCGTCGGTCTCGTGGAAGACCAGCTCGTCGTCGGCCTGGGCGGTGCCGACCCGGTGGCGCCAGACCTTGTCGGCGCGCCAGGTCTCGTCGACGGTCGTGTAGTAGAGGTGCTCGCCGGCGCGGTCCCAGGTGCCGCCGCCGAGCGTGCCGGTGATCTCGTCGTCGAGCAGGCCGCCCGAGTCGAGGTCCTTGAACCGGATCGTGTAGCGCTCGTCGCCGACGACGTCGGTGGCGTAGGCGAGCAGTCGGCTGTCGGGGCTGATCGACGAGCCGCCGAGGGAGAAGAAGTCGTGGCCGCGAGCGAGCTCGTCGAGGTCGAGCAGCACCTCCTCGCCCGGCAGCGCGGGCTCGTCGGGGCGGGCGTCCTCGGCCGGCTGCGGCGGCGTCCAGTCGTCGGGACCCGCGACCGGCACCCGGCAGCTGGCGCCGTACTCGCGGCCCTCGAACGAGCGGCCGTAGTACCAGTGGTCGCGCACGCGCGTGGGCACGGAGAGGTCGGTCTCGCGCGTGCGGGCCTTGATCTCGCCGAACAGCGTCTCGCGCAGGTCGGCGAGGTGCGCCGTGCGCGCCGTCGTCCAGTCGTTCTCGGCCTCGAGGTGGGCGACCACCTCGGGCGAGGCCTTGTCGCGCAGCCAGTCGAAGTCGTCGACCTTGGTGCGGCCGTGGTGCTCGGTGGTGACCGGACGGCGGGGAGCGCGCGGTGCGGACGAGGGTGCGTCGGGCATGCGGCGACCGTAGCCGGGTGCCGGTGCCATGTCAGAGTCGAGGCGTGACCCTCGACCTCGTGCTGGAGCCCGACCGTCCGCGCGACGGCCTGGTCGGGCGTCTGCAGCGGCGTCGCTACGCCCACGAGCACCCCGACGCCGACGGTGCGCGGCGGGCCGCGGAGCGACAGCTGGCCCGCGTCGGCGACCGGGGCCGCCTGCTCGCCGTCCGGCACGACGGCGCGACCGTGGGCGAGGTGTGGCTCGTCGACGACGGCACGACCCGCTCGGTCGTCGACCTGAGCCTCGACGACGCCGCCCTCGTCGCCGCGGTCCGCCGTGCCGTCGTCTCCTTCGCGGTCGCCGACGGCGCGCTCCGCCTCGCCGTGACCGTCTCGCCCGGCGACGCCCTCGCCGAGGCCTTCGTGGCCGACGGCGGTTTCGCGCCGTTCTCGACCCAGATGGCGCTCCCGCTCGGGCCGTCGCTCCCGGCTGAGGGCGTGCTCACGCTCGAGCCGATGGACGACGCCACCTGGCGGGCCTGGGAGGAGCAGGAGGTCGAGGCCTACGCGGCCGAGCGCGTGGCCTCGGGGGAGTCGCCCGAGCAGGCCGCGCGCGTCTCGCGCGAGAGCCACGCCGAGCTGCTGCCCGACGGCCTCGGCACCGAGCACCACCACTTCTTCGTCGGCACGGTCGACGGTGAGCGCGTCGGGTCGCTGTGGCTCGAGACCGCCCGACCGACGGCTTACGTCTACGACGTCGTCGTCGACGAGGCCCGACGCCGGCGCGGCCACGGCGCCGCACTCATGCGCGCCGCAGCGCTGTGGTCGCGCGAGCACGGCCACCACGCGCTCGGGCTCAACGTCTTCGCGCACAACCACGGCGCGCGGGCGCTCTACGACCGGCTCGGCTACCGCGTCACCGAGGAGTTCTGGGGCGTCGCGCTGTGAGCGCCCATCGGGTCGACCTCAACGCCGACCTCGGCGAGGAGGTTACCGACGACGCCGCGCTGCTCGCCGTGGTGACCAGCGCCAACGTCGCCTGCGGCTACCACGCCGGGTCGGCCGCGATCATGCGCGCCGTCTGCGACGGGGCCGTCGAGCGCGGGGTGGCGGTCGGGGCGCAGGTCTCCTACGCCGACCGGCCGAACTTCGGGCGGGTGCCGGTCGACGTCGCCTACGAGGTGCTGCGCGAGCAGGTCGCCCACCAGGTCGGCGTGCTCGCCGAGATCGCGGCGGCCGCCGGCACCCAGGTGGCCTACCTCAAGCCGCACGGCGCGCTGTACCACCGCGTGCTCGACGACGAGGAGCAGGCGGCGGCCGTGCTCGCCGGCTCGGGCACGCTCCCGGTGCTCGGCATGCCCGGGGTGCTGTTCGACCAGGCGGCGTCGCTCGGGCGGGCCTGCCGGCGCGAGGGCTTCCCCGACCGCGGCTACGGCGTCGACGGCCGGCTCCTGCCGCGCGGCGAGCCCGGCGCGCTGCTGGGGTCGAGTGCGCAGATCGCCGCCCACGCCGTCGAGCTGGCGCGGTCGGTCGACTCGGTGTGCGTGCACGGCGACACGCCCGGCGCCGTCGCGCACGCCCGCGCGGTCCGGACGGCGCTCGAGAGTGCGGGGTGGGTGCTCGCACCGCTCTAGACCACCGGCCCTGTGACGGTGGACACACCTGGGGACGAGGTGTGAAGAACTCGCCGCTCCTGTGGACCACCGGTCGGTGCCTGTGGACGGCGCTGTGTGACCCGGAGAATGTCGGATCGGCGCCGCCGAACCTCTTGCGCCGCCCCGCTGCGGCGGCATAGAACTCTCCCTACCGAAACCGAGACGGCCCGCCAGGGCGGTCGAGGCGGAGGGGATCGGCAGGAGCGGACGACCATCCTCCAGGCGGCCTTCGGGCGGCTGGGAGCGGTGCCCCGGGTGAGGGCAGCGGGTCGCGAGCGAGTGCCAAATCGCCCGGTCCACCCGACGGGCGACAGCAGGTGAGCACGACGATCCGCACCACGAGCAGGCCTCCGGGCCGGCCCGCGGCGGGCACCCGGTGACGGGGTGCCCGGGGTCCGAGAGCGAGCCCACTGGGTCCGGACGTCACACAACCGGACGAACCGAGGGCCTCTTGACGCTCATACCGTCAAGAGGCCCTCACCTCGTCGTCGGGAAGACTGGGCACGTGCCCCCGCCCCTCGTCCGGCCGTTCGGACCCGACGCGCTGCTGGTCGAGGTCGCCGACGCCGTCGCGGCGCTCGACCTCGCCGGATTCGTGCGCGACGCCGGGCTCGACGCCGTCGAGGTGGTGCCCGCCGCCGAGACCGTGCTGCTCGACGGGGTCGCCGACCGCGAGGCCGTCGCCGCCGTCCTGGCCCGCTGGAGACCGGGGGAGCGCGACCACGACGGCACCGTCGTCGAGGTGCCGACGACCTACGACGGCGCGGACCTCGACGACGTCGCCGAGCGATGGGGCACCGATCGCGACGGCGTCGTCGAGCGCCACGCCGCTCTCACGTTCGTCTCCGCGTTCTGCGGGTTCGCGCCCGGCTTCGCCTACCTCGCCGGCCTGCCCGACGAGCTCGCGGTGCCGCGGCTCGCCACGCCACGCACCCGCGTGCCGGCCGGGTCGGTCGCGCTCGCCGGCACCTGGTGCGGCGTCTACCCGACGTCCTCGCCCGGGGGCTGGCGGCTGCTCGGGCACACGCGGGCCACGCTGTGGGACCAGGCCCGGCCGACGCCGGCGCTGCTGCCGCCGGGCACCCGCGTGCGGTTCGTGCCGGCATGACGGCGGCGGACGGGGCGTGGGAGGTGCTGGCGGCGCCCGGGCTCGTCACGCTCCAGGACGCCGGCCGGGTCGGTCTCGCGCACCTCGGCGTGCCCCGCGCCGGGCCGCTCGACGCGCCGGCGGCCGCCCTCGCCCGCCGCCTCGTCGGCGGTCGTGACGACGACGCCGTCCTCGAGGTGACCCTGGCCGGCGTCACGCTGCGGGCCGGTCGCGCCCGGTGGGTCGCGGTCACGGGGGCACCCTGCGCCGTGCAGGTCGACGGCCGCGCCGTCGCCCACGGTGCCGCCGTCCGGGTGCCACGCGGCGCGGTGCTCACCCTCGGCCCGGTCGACGCCGGCGTGCGCTCCTACCTCGCCGTCGGCGGCGGGTGGGACGTCGCCCCGGTGCTCGGCTCGCGCTCGACCGACACCCTCGCCTGGGTCGGGCCCCCGCGGGTCGGGCCGGGCACGCTCTTGCCGGTCGGTCGCGACGACGCCGCACCGGTGGCGCTCGACGTCGTGGGCCGGGCGAGGCGCGGGCCGCTGCGCGTCGTCCCCGGGCCCCGGGTCGACCGCTTCGCACCGGGCACCTGGGAGCGGCTGTGCGCCACGGCCTACGTCGTCGGCGACGCCGCCGACCGGGTCGGGCTCCGGCTGCTGGGCGAGCCGCTCGAGCGGGTCGACGAGCGCGAGCTGGCCAGCGAGGGCACGGTGCTCGGCGCCGTGCAGGTGCCGCCCGACGGACGGCCGGTGGTGCTGCTGGCCGACCACCCGGTCACCGGCGGCTACCCGGTGGTCGCCGTCGTCCGGCGCGACGACCTCGCGGTGTGTGCCCAGCTGCGGCCCGGCGACGCCGTCCGGTTCACCGTCTCTTGATCATCTCCACCGACGCCTCGACGGCCTCGAAGCCCATCTGCTCGTTGATGGCGACCATGTGGTCGTTGGTCTCGGCGTTCTGCGTCGTCACGCGGCGGATCTCCGGGTGCGCCTCCTGGACGGCGCGCAGGTTGGCCGCCTTGACCGCGAGCCCGAGACGCCGTCCGCGGTGCTCGCGGCCGACGAACGTGCCCCACTGCGAGGCGTCGGTGCGCCCGCCGGCGGGCGGCACGGCGATCGTGGAGTAGGCGGCGACGAGGCTGCCGGGCGCGAGGGCGAGCGTGGTGTACATGCGTCGCCCGGCCTCGAGGAGGGTCTGCTCGTTGGCGCGGAAACGCTCGACCGTCATCACCTCCTCCTCCCACTCGGCCTCGCCGGTGGGGGCGTCGACCGAGAGCTGGCCGTAGATCGCGGCGAACGAGACGACGACGTCGTCGGGCAGCCGGTCGCGGTAGGTCTCGACGCGGTAGCCCGCGTGCCTGGTCCGCGCCTCGGCCGACCAGCGCTCGAGGTCGGCGGTCGGCAGCGGCAGCTGCAGGTGCCGCACCACCTCGACGTTGGAGAAGTCGTAACCGGCCGCCTCGGCGAAGCGCCGGTTGCGGTGCGTCGCGACCTCGTCGAACGGCAGCTTGGTCTCGGCGAGCAGCACCGTGCGCCCGGCGTCGGCGGCGAGCCGCTCGACGTGCTCGAGCATCGCGCGCCCGTGGCCGCGGCCCTGGTGGTCGGGGTCGACGACGACGCCCAGCCAGCTCTTGTCGAGGTTGTCGAGCAGGCCCGAGAACAGCACCGCGCCGGCGACCATGCGGCCCTCGACCCAGCCGCCGAGCAGGTCCGCCCGCTCACCGGGGTCGGGGTGGCGGAACGTCGCCGCCATCTCCGGCCACGACCAGTGCGGCATGCCCTCGCGCCCGGCGAGGACCGCGCGGCGCTCGACGTCGTAGCTGGCGCGCAGTGCCACGTCGCTGCTCAGGTCGACGGGGGTGATCTCCACGCCGGACGACGCTACGCGTCGAGGACGGCGTCGGGCACCTCGTTTTCCGTCTCGGCCGCCGGCGGGTCCGGGCGCCACGGGTGCAGCAGCGGGTCGCCGAGCGCGAAGGAGCGCACCGGCCCGGGCTTCGCGCTCTCGGCGGTCTCGAACCGCACCGTGACGACGCCGCGGCCCGAGCCCCACACCCAGCCCCGTCCGAGCTCGTCGTGGACGACGTCCTGGCCGGGGGCGTACGGCGCCCGTCGGGCCTTCACGCCGGCCTCGGCGAGCTCGTCGGCGGTGATCTCGGGTCCGTCGTCGGTCGGGGCGTCGGGGCCCTCGGCGGGATCGGCGTCGGCGAACAGGTCCTCCTGCACCCAGTCGGCGAGGCCGGAGACGCCGACGCCGAGCAGGCGCACGCCGCCCGAGGTGTCGAGGTCGGCGATGAGGGTGCGCGCGACCCGGGCGATCGTCGCGGCGGTGTCGGTGGGCGAGGGGAGGGTCGCCGACCGGCTCAGCGTCGTGAAGTCGTGCAGGCGCACCTTGATCGAGACCGTGCGACCCGACAAGCCGTGCGTGCCGAGGCGGCGCGCGACGTCGCCGGCCTGGCGGGTCAGGAGCGCGTCCATCAGCCGACGGTCGGTGAGGTCGGTCTCGTAGGTGCCCTCGACGCTCACCGACTTGGCCTCGCGCTCGGCGACGACGGGCCGGTCGTCGTCGGCCCGGGCGAGGGCGTGCAGGCCACTGCCGTGGGCCTTGCCCACCAGTCGGACGAGCTCGTCGAGGTCGACGGCCTCGAGGTCAGCGACGGTGTGCACCCCGGCGCGGCGCAGGCGCTCGGTCGTGGCCGGACCGACGCCGGGGATGACGGTGACGCTCATCGGCCGGAGCAGGTCGCGCTCGGTGCCGGGCGGCACGACGACCAGGGCGTCGGGCTTCTCGAGGTCGCTGGCGACCTTGGCGATGAACTTCGACGTGCCGAGCCCGACGGAGGCGGTGAGGCCGCCGGTCGCGTCGTGCACCCGCTCGCGCAGCCGCCGGGCGAGGTCGGTGACCGTCTCGACCTCGAGGTCGGGCAGGCCGGCCGCCGCGAGGTCGACGAACGCCTCGTCGAGCGAGAGCGGCTCGACCAGCGGCGAGACCTCGCGCAGCAGCCTCATCACGATCGTGCTGGCCGCCTGGTAGGCGTGGAAGCGTCCGGTGAGGAAGGCCGCGTGGGCGCACCGCGAGCGGGCCTCGCGCGTCGACATCGCCGAGCGGACGCCGTAACGGCGGGCCTCGTACGACGCCGTGGCCACGACGCCCCGGCCGCCGACGCCGCCGACGACGACGGGCTTGCCCCGCAGCGACGGCTTGTCGCGCTGCTCGACGGCGGCGAAGAAGGCGTCGAGGTCGAGGTGGAGGACCGACGCATGCTGACGCACCCGGTCATTGTGTCCGCTCGGCCCCCGCCGGCCCCCGATCGGCCCCGTCGGGCTGTGGAAGCGTCCCGGAATCGTCCACAGGAGCCCTTTCCGCAGAGTTGTCCACAGCCCCCTCCGGCGGAGGACTGCAGTGTCCCCGCCGCCGGGCAGCGTCGCGGCCATGACACCCGACACGTTGCCCGCCGGGCCACCCGGACCCGGACCCACCCAGCTCACCGCCCGTTCCCCCGTCGACCTGATCGCGGCCTCCGCCGTCGTGCTCGGCTTCTGGCCGAGCGAGTCGGTCGTGATGCTCACCTTCGACGCCACCCACCCGTTCCACGCGCGGGTCGACCTGCCCGACGACGCACGGGCCATGCGGGCCCTCGCCGACACGCTGGTGCGCCCCGCCCTGCAGCACCGGGTGGGCCGGGTCGTGCTGCTCGTGCACACCGACCACCCGCGGCGCGCCGCCGACGCCTGGCGCGCCCTGCGCACGGTCTTCCGCCGCCACGACGTCCCGATCATCGAGGCGCTGCACGTGGGTCCCGAGCGATGGTTCCCGCTGCAGGGCGGTGACCACGACCTCCGACGTCGCGGGGTGCCGCTCGACCGCGGCGCCCTCGACGTCCACCCGTTCCTGGCCCAGGCCGTGGTCGACGGGCGGGTGCTGCGCGGCTCGCGCACCGAGCTGGCCGAGAGCCTCGCCCCCGATGCCGCCGGCGTCGCACGGGTCGCGGCCCTGGCGGCCCACACCGAGCCGCCGGCCGACCTGGCCACGAGGGCCGGCCGCCTCGCCGAGGGCACCTGGGTGCACGCCACCGTGCGGCGCCTGCTCGCCACGGGCGCGACGGCGTCCGACGACGACGCCACGCGGCTGCTGCGCGGCATGCGCGAGCTGCGGGTGCGCGACGCCGCCTGGTCGGCGATCGACCGGGCCGCGGCGCGCTCGGCGGCGGCGCTCTTCGCCGACCTGGTCCGTCGCGCGCCCGACGACCTCGTCGCGGCCCCGGCCGGCGTCCTGGCGTGGGCGGCGTGGCAGTCGGGCGACGGGGCGCTCGCGTGGTGTGCGATCGAGCGCTGCGAGCAGGTCGAGCCCGACCACGGCCTCGCCCGGCTCGTCGCCGAGGCGCTCGAGCGTGCGGTGCCGCCCTCGGTGTGGGACGACGGCTTCGACTGGAAGGAGGGCCTCTAGGAGGGTCCCAAGGGTGCGCCACACGCCCTAGGGTCGGGGGATGGGCGAAGAGGTCGACCACCAGGAGTTCACCCCCGCCGATCGCACCCGGCACCGCGAGAAGGTGCGCCGTTGCCTCGACGTGTTCGCCCGGATGCTGCGTGAGGCGGCCTTCGACACCGACGACCCGATGACCGGGCTCGAGGTCGAGCTCAACCTGGTCGACGAGACCGGCGACCCCGCCCTGAAGAACGCCGAGGCGCTCGAGGCGATCGCCGACCCCGACTTCCAGACCGAGCTCGGGCAGTTCAACATCGAGATCAACGTGCCGCCGGCCAAACTGCGCGAGGGCGGCCTCGAGACCTTCGAGGCCGACCTGCGGCGCAGCCTCAACGACGCCGAGTCCAAGTCGGCCGAGGTCGGCGCCCACCTGGTGATGATCGGCATCCTGCCGACCCTCGACGAGGGCCACATGGGCATGCACAGCATCAGCGCCAACCCGCGCTACCGCCTGCTCAGCGAGCAGATCCTGCATGCCCGCGGCGAAGACCTCGCCATCACGATCGCGGGGCCTGAGCGGCTCGAGACGACCTCCGACTCGATCCTGCCCGAGGCGGCCTGCACCAGCACCCAGCTGCACGTGCAGACCTCGCCCGAGCGGTTCGCCGACTACTGGAACGCCTCGCAGGCGATCTCGGCCATCCAGCTCGCCGTGGGCGCCAACTCGCCCTACCTGCTGGGCCGGCAGTTGTGGCGCGAGACCCGGATCCCGCTGTTCGAGCAGGCCACCGACACCCGCAGCGAGGAGCTCAAGGCGCAGGGCGTGCGGCCCCGGGTCTGGTTCGGCGAGCGGTGGGTCACCTCGATCTTCGACCTGTTCGAGGAGAACGTGCGCTACTTCTCGGCCCTGCTGCCGATCACCGACGACGAGGACCCGCTCGCCGTCCTCGACGACGGCGGCACCCCCTCGCTCTCCGAGCTGCGGCTGCACAACGGCACGATCTACCGCTGGAACCGGCCGGTCTACGACGTCACCGGTCCGCCGGAGGCCCGGGTGCCGCACCTGCGGGTCGAGAACCGGGTGCTGGCCGCCGGCCCCACCGTCGCCGACACCATGGCCAACGCCGCGCTGTACTTCGGTCTCGTGCGGTCGCTGGCCGAGAGCGAGCGGCCGCTGTGGTCGCAGATGTCGTTCAGCGCGGCCGAGGAGAACTTCCACGTCGCGGCCCAGCACGGCATCGACGCCCAGGTCTACTGGCCAGGCGTCGGGCAGGTACGGGCCACCGAGCTCGTGCTGCGGCGCCTGCTGCCGCTCGCGCAGGAAGGCCTCGAGGCGTGGGGCGTCGACGGCACCACGATCGACCGGATGCTCGGCATCATCGAGCAGCGGTGCCTGGCCGGCACCAACGGAGCCGAGTGGTTCGTGCGGGCCATGGCGGCCCGTGGCCACCTCGACCGCTTCGACGCGCTGCGCGCCACGCTGCTCGACTACCGCGACCGCATGCACTCCAACGAGCCGGTGCACACCTGGTCGTGAGCCTGCCCTAGCCGCCAGGTCCGGGCCGCTCGCGCATGCGCGCCCACTCGCGCCCGACGCCGGTCGCCGGGTCGCGCCACGCCCGGCGGGTCACCACGGCCATCGGCAGGCGCTGGGCGAGCTCGGCCGACGCCGTGCGGGCCGCGGCCAGCCAGGCCATGTCGACGTCGCGCACCTCCGGGGTGCCCGGGCGGGTGAGCCACAGCAGGGCGCCGGGTCCGGGCTGGCGGGTGCGTCGCACCATCGCGAGCACCGCGTCGGCGCGCAGGGCGTGGTCGAGCCGCTGGTCGCCGAGCTCGAGGCGCGCCACCCTCGCCCCGGGCACCCCGACGTGCACCACCGGCGGGAAGGAGCGCCGGGTCTCGCGAGCGAGGCCGAGCACCGCGCGCCGCAGGAGCGCCTGCAGGTCGCGGGGGACCGGCTCGACGATCGCGCTCGGCAGCGGCTCGGGGTGGTCGGAGGGCATGGCGGCAGCCTGCCCCAGGACGACGACGGGCCGCGGAGTTCTCCACAGGTGCCCCGCCGGGTCGCGCGCGGTAACGTGCCCGCATGCCGACCGTCGTCGTGGGATACGTGCCCAAACCGGAGGGCGATGCCGCTCTCGACAAGGCGATCGAGGAGGCGCGTCTCCGGGGGGCCGACCTGGTCGTCGTCCACTCGCACCGCGAGCGCGGCCACGAGGCCGAGCCCGACCTCGCCGACGTCCGCGCCCGCCTCGAGCAGGCGGGGGTCGAGTTCGACATCCGGCAGCTCGTGCGTGGCTTCGAGGCCGCCGAGGACCTCGTCAGCGTCGCCGAGTCGAGCGATGCCGACCTCATCGTCATCGGGCTGCGCCGCCGCACCCCGGTGGGCAAGCTGATCCTCGGCTCCAACGCCCAGCGGGTGCTGCTCGACGCGCACTGCCCGGTGCTGGCCGTCAAGGCCTGAGGCCGCGCCCGTGCCCTACCGCATCACCGGTCTCGACGAGGCCGACCAGATCCTCACCGACCACCCGTTCGCGCTGCTCGCCGGCATGATGCTCGACCAGCAGTACCCGATGGAGCACGCCTTCCGAGGGCCGGCCAAGGTCACCGAGCGTCTCGGCACCTTCGACCCCCACGTGATCGCCACCGCCGACCCCGAGGAGTTCCAGGCGCTGTGCTCGCAGCCGCCGGCGGTCCACCGCTTCCCGGGCTCGATGGCGGCGCGGTTGCAAGAGCTCGCGCGCATCGTCGTCGAGACCTACGACGGCCACGCCGAGCGCATCTGGACCGAGGCCACCGCGGGCAGGGACCTCGCCCGGCGGCTGCAGGCCCTGCCGGGCTTCGGCGCCCAGAAGGCGAAGATCTTCGTCGCGCTGCTGGCCAAGCAGGCCGGCGTCCGCCCGGAGGGCTGGGAGGCCGTCGCCGGCGACTACGCCCTCGACGGCTACCGCTCGGTGGCCGACGTCGTCGACCCCGAGAGCCTGCTCAAGGTCCGCGACTACAAGAAGGCCAAGAAGGCGGAGGCCAAGGCCGCCGGCTGACCTCGCAGCGCCGTCGCACGGCGGCTGCTGAAGGCAGCCTGAGCACATCGTGAGGCGCTGCTGAACGGGTTGCGGTCGGGCCGTCACCCCGCACGTGGCAGAATACGAGAGCGGCTCTTGACGACAGGGGTCCTTGTCGCGCCTTTGAGCGCGATGCCCGGCCCCCGTCGTCCCGCCCGCCGTAGTCCAGCCCGGTCCCACCTGCCTGACGAGAGGTGTTCGTGTCCTCGAACGCGCGCAAGATCCCCACCGAGGTGCTGGCGCACCCCGCCATCCTCGAGCTCATCGAGCAGGCCGCCCCGACCGGTGCCTTCAGTCCCGACCAGGTACGCCGGGCCAGTGACGCCGCCGGCGTCGAGCCGCGCCACCTCAAGTCGCTGCTCGCCCACCTGAGCGAGCGCGGCCTCAGCGTGCAGCTGCCCGCCGACACCCGGGTGGCCGCGGCCGCCGCGGCGCGCAAGACCGCCACCGCCACCGCCAAGCCCGCCGCCAAGACCGCGGCCAAGAAGGCCGCGCCGGCCAAGAAGGCCGCCGCATCCGGCGAGCCCGCCGCACCGGCCACGAAGGACGCGGCCGCTCCGGCCGTCGGGCCCGACGGCAAGAAGGTGCTGCCCGACGTCCCCGACGAGCAGTTCGAGAAGGACGTCGCCGCCGACCCCTCCATCAAGGAGGACGAGGAGGAGGCCACCGCCACCTCGTCGTTCGTCGTCTCCTCGGCCGACGACACCGACGAGCCGGCCCAGCAGGTCATGGTCGCCGGTGCCACGGCCGACCCGGTCAAGGACTACCTCAAGCAGATCGGCAAGGTCCCGCTCCTCAACGCCGAGATGGAGGTCGAGCTGGCCAAGCGCATCGAGGCCGGCCTGTTCTCGGAGGAGAAGCTGGCCAAGGGCGGCAAGATCAGCGCCAAGGTGCACGAGGAGCTCGAGTGGATCGCCGAGGACGGTCGGCGCGCGAAGAACCACCTCCTCGAGGCCAACCTGCGTCTCGTCGTCTCGCTCGCCAAGCGCTACACCGGTCGCGGCATGCTCTTCCTCGACCTCATCCAGGAGGGCAACCTCGGCCTCATCCGTGCGGTCGAGAAGTTCGACTACACCAAGGGCTACAAGTTCTCGACCTACGCCACGTGGTGGATCCGCCAGGCGATCACCCGGGCCATGGCCGACCAGGCCCGCACCATCCGCATCCCGGTGCACATGGTCGAGGTCATCAACAAGCTCGCCCGCGTCCAGCGCCAGATGCTGCAGGACCTCGGCCGCGAGCCCACCCCGGAGGAGCTCGCCAAGGAGCTCGACATGACCCCCGAGAAGGTCATTGAGGTCCAGAAGTACGGCCGCGAGCCCATCTCGCTGCACACGCCCCTCGGCGAGGACGGCGACAGCGAGTTCGGCGACCTCATCGAGGACTCCGAGGCGATCGTGCCGGCCGACGCCGTCAGCTTCACCCTCCTGCAGGAGCAGCTGCACGCCGTCCTCGACACGCTCTCCGAGCGTGAGGCGGGCGTGGTGTCGATGCGGTTCGGCCTCACCGACGGCCAGCCGAAGACCCTCGACGAGATCGGCAAGGTCTACGGCGTCACGCGTGAGCGCATCCGCCAGATCGAGTCGAAGACCATGAGCAAGCTGCGTCACCCCAGCCGCTCGCAGGTCCTGCGCGACTACCTCGACTGAGCTAAGACCACCCCACGATGCTCGATCGCAAGTTCATCCGCGCCCACGCGGATGTCGTCCAGCAGGCCGCCGTCGACAAGGGTCTCGACCTCGACGTCGGCGCCTTGGTCGACCTCGACGCCCGGGTCCGCCAGCTCACCGAGCAGGTCAACAACGCCCAGGGTGCCCGCAAGAGGTTCGCCAAGGAGTTCGCGCGCGCCGACGAGGCGCGCCGGGCCGAGATGAAGGTGGAGCACGAGACGGCCGACGAGCACCTCAAGGCACTGCGCGACGAGCTCGCGCAGGCCACGGCGAGCCTCGACGACCTCATGCTGCAGACGCCGGGCATCCCGTGGGAGGGCGCACCCGTCGGTCCCGACGAGTCGGCGAACACCGTCGTGCGCACGGTCGGCGAGCGGCCCGAGTTCGACTTCGAGCCGCTCAGCCACGTCGAGCTGTTCGAGCAGCGCGGCTGGGTGGAGTTCGCGCGAGCGCGCGAGGTCGCCGGCCAGCGCGCCTACGCGCTCAAGGGCGACCTGGTGCTGCTCGAGCGCGCCATCCACTCCTACGCCCTCGACCTGATGATCCAGCGCTCGTTCACGCCCATCTCGGTGCCCGTGCTCGTGCGCGAGAGCGCGCTCACCGGCACCGGGATGTTCCCCAAGGGCCGCGAGGAGACCTACGCCCTCCCGGCCGACAACCTCTACCTCGCTGGCACCGCCGAGGTCGCCCTCGTCGGGCTGCACAGCAACGAGATCCTGTCCCACGCCGACCTGCCGCTGCTCTACGCCGGCACGTCGCCGTGCTTCCGCCGCGAGATCGGCAGCGCCGGTCGCGACGTCAGCGGACTCCTGCGCGTGCACCAGTTCGAGAAGGTCGAGCAGTTCGTCATCTGCGAGAACGACGACGCCATCTCGGCCCGCTGGCACGAGGTGCTGCTCGACACCGCCGAGACGATCCTGCGCGACCTCGGCCTGGCCTACGAGGTCGTCGAGTGCGCCACGGGTGACATGGGTCTCGGCAAGTACCGGATGAACGACATCAACACCTGGTTCCCCTCACTCGAGAAGTACCGCGAGACCCACAGCTGCTCGACGCTCCACGACTGGCAGGCCCGCCGCGCCAACCTGCGCTACCGCGACGCCGAGGGCACGATCAAGATCGCCCACACGCTCAACAACACCGCGGTCGCGACGCCGCGGCTGCTCGCCGCCCTGGCCGAGAACCACCAGACGGCCGAGCGGCAGATCTCCGTGCCGCCCGTGTTGCGGGGCTACCTCGGCGGGCGCGAGCTGATCTGATACAGCAAGGCGCCAGGCCGAATCCGACAACTGGGGGGCAGATTGTCGGAGGCGGCCTGGCGTGGACCAAGCATCGCACGAGTGGGCCGCGGATCCCAGGGTTGGCAGTTCATTCCTGGGTGTGAATCCGCGACAACGGGTCCCGGGCAGGCCTCCGGGCACGACGACGGCCCCGGACCGTGAGGTCCGGGGCCGTCGTCGATCTCGTGGCTGAGGGGGTTCGGCTCGTCAGCGCTCGCCGTCGGTGGCCGATCCCGGGGTGCGCGAGAGCTTGTGGGTCTCGTCGACCACGGTCGTCGCGACCTCCTTCAGCTTGTCGCCGTGCTCGCGGGCGTGGTGCGCGCAGAACAGGAGTTCGCCGCCGCTCTGGAGCTCTACCCGGAGGTAGGCCTGGGCACCGCAGCGGTCGCAGCGGTCCTCAGCAGTCAGGGCGGCGCTGGGGGCAGTTGCAGTCGTCATCGAGGGACCTCTTCTCTTTCGGTCGGTGCCTTGTCCAACGTAGCGAGGAATCCCAAGATTCCTTGCGGCGGGTGGCGCTCGCCACGTCAGTTCATCACGGACGGTCTACCCCGGGTGGAGAGATTTCACGCTCCGGACGACGTCGTCCGGTTGGGGTGGGGTGGACCTGATGTTGAGTTGTGCCGACGGTGGTGCCTGGAACGAGTGTGACGTCCGTGGAGCCCCCGCGGATGCGAATCTCGGTGACTTCGGTGTTTCGTGTCCCCATCGTGACGTCGCCCGGTGAGGCGTGGGACCACCGACGTGCGGCGTGTCGCTAGTAGATTCGAGTCTGCCCCGATCTCCGATTGGTCCGTCTCACCCGGGAGTGCACGATCGCCGACAACACCTACAACGCCGCCCACCTCCTCGTCCTCGAGGGACTCGAGGCGGTGCGCAAGCGACCCGGCATGTACATCGGTTCCACCGACACCCGCGGCCTCATGCACTGCCTGTGGGAGATCATCGACAACGGCGTCGACGAGGCGCTCGCCGGTGTCGCCCACCGGGTCGAGGTGACGCTCCACGCCGACGGCTCGGCCGAGGTCCACGACGACGGTCGCGGCATCCCCACCGACAAGGAGCCCAAGACGGGGCTGCCCGGCGTCGAGGTCGTCGCGACCAAGCTGCACGCCGGCGGCAAGTTCGGCGGTGGGTCCTACGTCGCCACCGGCGGCCTGCACGGCGTCGGTCTGTCGGTGGTCAACGCGCTCTCGGCGCGCATGGACATCGACGTCGACCGCTCGCCCGCCTCCCAGGGCATCAGCTTCCGCCACGGCGCCCCGGGGGTCTTCGACGGTGAGGGGCCCGATGCCGGCTTCGTGCCGGGCAGCGGCCTGAGCCGCAAGGGCAAGCGGGTCGCCAAGGGCGCCTCCGGCACCCGGGTCCGGTTCTGGCCCGACCGACGCATCTTCACCAAGGAGGCCCGATTCGAGCTCGACGGCCTGGTCGGCCGGGCCCGCCAGACGGCGTTCATCGTGCCGGGCCTCGAGCTGGTCATCCGCGACCTGCGCGGCGAGCACCCGACCGAGGAGAAGTTCCGGCACGACGGTGGCATCGCCGAGTTCGTCGACTTCCTGGCCAAGGACGAGCCGGTCACCGAGGTGCTGCGCATCCAGGGCACCGGGTCGTTCACCGAGACCGTGCCGCTGCTCGACGACAAGGGCCACATGACCCCGCAGGACGTCGAGCGCGAGCTCGGTGTCGACATCGCCGTGCGGTGGGGCACCGGCTACGAGACCGAGATGCGCTCGTTCGTCAACGTGATCGCCACGCCGAAGGGCGGCACGCACGTCGCCGGGTTCGAGGCCGCGCTGCTCAAGCCGTTCAACGAGGCGATGCGGGCCGCCAAGGTGCTCAAGGTCAACGACACCGACGTCGAGCGCTCCGACATCCTCGAGGGCATGACGGCCGTCGTCACCGTGCGTCAGGCCGAGCCGCAGTTCGAGGGCCAGACCAAGGAGATCCTGGGCACGCCCGCCGTCCGCGCCGAGGTGCGCAAGATCGTGGCGCGGCACTTCACCGAGTTCCTCACCTCGTCCAAGGCGGCCGACAAGCGCCAGTCGCGCCCGCTCATGGAGAAGGTCTACGGCGCCGCCAAGACCCGCATCGCGGCCCGGCAGCACAAGGAGACGCAGCGTCGCAAGAACGCGCTCGAGTCCTCCACGCTGCCCTCGAAGCTGGCCGACTGCCGATCGGCCGACAACGACCGCACCGAGCTGTTCATCGTGGAGGGCGACTCCGCGCTCGGCACGGCCAAGCTGGCTCGCAACTCCGAGTTCCAGGCGCTGCTGCCGATCCGCGGCAAGATCCTCAACGTGCAGAAGGCCTCGGTCGGCGACATGCTCAAGAACGCCGAGTGCGCCTCGATCATCCAGGTCGTCGGCGCCGGGTCGGGCCGCACGTTCGACATCGACGCGACCCGCTACGGCCGGATCATCTTCATGGCCGACGCCGACTCCGACGGCGCTCACATCCGTTGCCTGCTGGCCACGCTGTTCTTCAAGTACATGCCCGAGCTCGTCCGGGCGGGCCGGGTCTACACCGCCGTCCCGCCGTTGCACCGCATCGAGATCTCGGCTCCCCGCAAGGGCCAGGACAAGTACGTCTACACCTACTCCGACGACGAGCTGCAGCGCCGGCTGGCCGAGCTGAAGAAGAAGAACGTGAAGTGGAAGGATCCCGTCCAGCGCTACAAGGGCCTCGGTGAGATGGACGCCGACCAGTTGGCCGAGACCACCATGGACCCGCGCCACCGCACGCTGCGCAAGCTCACCGTCGACGACGCCGACGCCGCGGCGTCGGTCTTCGAGCTCTTGATGGGCTCGGAGGTGGCACCGCGCAAGGAGTTCATCGTGCAGGGGGCCTACGAGGTCGACGTCGAGGCGCTCGACGCCTGAGCGACCTCGTCGTCGGCCCGGCGCCGCTCACGCCTGATCCGCCGCACGACGAACCACGCGGTCAAGGCCGCGACGACGCCGACGGCCACGTAGGACAGCACCCCGCTCCAGCGCGTCAGCACCGGTTCCATGGCGGGCCCGAGCGCGAGGCCGAGCCCGATCCACAGGCCGTTCCAGATCGCGGAGCCGATGAGCGTGTAGACCGTGAAGCGCACGAACGGCATCCGTGCGATGCCAGCCGGGATCGAGATGAAGCTGCGGACCAGCGGCACGCACCGCCCGCCCAGCACGGCGACGGCTCCCCAGCGGTCGAAGAACGCCTGGGCCTTGTCGACGTCCTCGCCGTGCATCAGCGGTACCCGGGCCACCAGGGCGCGGCTGCGGTCGGGGCCGAGCATCGCCCCGATCACCCACCACCCCCAGGCGCCGATCACCGAGCCGACGGTGGCCCAGACGATCGCCAGCACGGGGTCCATGCGGCCCTCGTAGGCCAGGTAGCCGGCGACGGGCAGCACGGCCTCCGACGGGATCGGCGGCAGGTAGGTCTCGGCGAACACGGCCACGCCGACGCCGACCTCGCCCAACCGCTCCATGAGGTCGAGCACCCAGCCGACCAGCCCGGACTCCTCGGCGGCCATGACGGTCGTCGACACGGTGGGGCTCCTCAGGGGCTCGACGGCAGGGCGATCCCGCCCAGGGTGTCAAACCCGGCCAAGGAGTGGCGATTCGGCGACGGCGGCCCGCGGCGCGGGCGCGCCGGTCAGAACTTGCGGTCGAGCAGCCCGGTGTCGACGTCGTAGATGAACCCGCCGACCAGCACCGAGTCGGAGATCAGCGGGTGCGTGCGGACCTTCTGGACGTCGTCGGCCAGGGACTCGAGCTGGTCGCGCACGACGTGGATCGACTGCCAGCCGGCCTCCATGCCGGCCGACTCCTCGATGCGGGCCCGCAGCTCGGACTCGGTGTTGGAGGCGACGGCGCAGCGCGTGTGCGGGGCGATGACCACCCGCGTGACGTCGAGCAGGTGGACGGCGAGCACGAGCGCCTCGAGCGCGATCGGGTCGACGCGTCCGCCGGGGTTGCGCAGGATCTTGGCGTCGCCGGGCTTGAGGCCCAGCATGCCGAGGGGGTCGATGCGCGAGTCCATGCAGGTCACCACGGCGACACCCTTGTAGGCACGGCCCTCGAGGCCGGGGTTGTCGAAGCGGTCGGCGTAGGCCTTGTTGGCGGCTTCCAGGTCAGCGAAGTCAGGCACGATCGAGAAATGTAGTCGGTCAGCCGACCGAACGGAGCACGTCCCGCGTGTCGACCGCCCGGGTGGCGGCCCCCCGGAAGAGCACGAGGGCCAGCACGGCGGCGACGGCCGCGACGACGGCGCCGCCGGAGAAGACGGCCTGCTCCTGCAGGATGCCGAGCGCGCGGACGCCGAGGGACGGGTCGGCGCGGCGGGCGTCGTAGAGCTGGGCGAGCCCGTAGGTGGTGAGCACCGAGATGCCGACGAGCATGCCCACCATGCGCGCGACGACGACGAGGGCGGAGGCGATGCCGTGCGCGTCGTCGCGGGTCGAGGCGAGCATCGCCGCGTTGACCGGCGCCAGCGCGAGGCCGAAGCCGAGCCCGCCGAGCACCAGCGGCACGTTGCTGGAGAACGAGGCGAGGGTGCCGGTGTCCCACGTCGA
The DNA here is from genome assembly GCF_039939255.1 of Nocardioides secundeburneus. NCBI lineage: Bacteria > Bacillati > Actinomycetota > Actinomycetes > Propionibacteriales > Nocardioidaceae > Nocardioides > Nocardioides secundeburneus. The sequence continues at coordinate 16,406 of NZ_JBDUUE010000005.1, read as the reverse complement.
CATCCACCAGAACGACGCCGAGGCCGCGGCCATGCCGACGGCCGTGACCACCCCGGCCGGCACGTGCCGGACGAGCAGACCGCCGACGACGGCCCCGACCGGCAGCGCGACGAGGAAGCGCATCAGCACCAGGGCGGCGTCGAGCTGGTCGTAGCCGCGCTCGGCCGTGCGCGCGAAGAGGGGGATGTCGACCAGGGCGGCGATCAGCGCCCACCCGACCAGCAGGCTCACCACGAGCGAGCCCCACGCCGGCGTGGCGCCCAGGGCTCCGCGGGGTACCAGCGGGTCGGCGTCGCGCCGCAGGTGCACCACCAGCGCGACCGTCGCCGCCGCGGCGACGACGAGGAACCACGGGCCCTGGTCGGAGAACACCGAGACCTCGGGGTCGGCGGTGGCGAAGGCGAGCACGATGCCGCCGAGCGCCACGGCGAGCAGGACGGCGCCGGTGAGGTCGACCTCGGCGAGGGTGCGGCGCAGGCGTCGTCGGTCGAGGGCGACGAGCGCGACGAGCAGCGCGAGCAGCGCGACGCCGATCGCGGCGACGCCGACCGGCGTCGTCCAGCGGCCGCCGTCGTTGACGAGCGGCACGTAGACCTCGCCGTAGTCGATGTCGCGGCGGACGGACTCGACGGGGTGGACGGTGACGTGGACCGCGGCGAAGGCGAGCACGGTGAGCACGACCGCGACGACGCGGGCGACCGTGCGGGCCCGGTGCCGTGGCGGGGTTCCGGCGCCGGCGCCGGCGCCGGTGTCGGGCGTCGCACGCGCCAGCGCACGGACGGCGACCCACAGCAGCACGCCACCTGCGCAGTTGATGGCGAAGATGCCCTGCCACGAGGTGAAGGCGAGCACGGCGGCGCCGAACAGGGGTCCGAGCACGCTGCCGAACTCCTGGACGGCGGAGACGAGGCCGAGGGGCAGCCCGCGGTGCTCGACGGGGTAGAGCGCCGCGACGAGGGCCATCGTGGCCGGCACGAGCCCGCCGCCGCCGACGCCCTGGAAGAACCGGCCGACCACGATCGAGGCGAGGTCCCACGAGACCGCCGTGACCGCGGACCCGACGGCGAAGGTGACGAGCGAGCCGGCCAGCACCGGTACGGGCCCGCGCAGGTCGGCGATGCGGCCGATGAGGGGCAGCATCGCCACGTAGCCGAGCAGGAAGCCCGAGACGATCGGGGCCGCGCGCTGCAGCTGGTCGACGCTGATGCCGACCGTGGCCATCATGTCGGGCAGCGCCAGGACGACGACGTAGGTGTCGACGGCGGCGAAGGCCACCGCGACGGCGCAGAAGACCAGCAGGGCCCGCGAACGGCGGTCGAGCACCGGCGCGGCCGCGCCGCTCACGGGGCGGTGATCTCCTGCTCGACGTCGTACTCGTCGATGGCGATGGTGTAGGTGACCTCGCCGACCTCGGGGAAGAACTCGCCGGTGATCTCGGCGTTGCGGAGCAGGCCGTCGTCGTCGAGGTCGAAGGTGGCCTGGAACGACTCGCCGGGCGCGCAGGGCAGCAGGTTCGTCACGGCCGTGCCCGGCACGGTGGCGGTGTAGGGCGTGAAGATCTCGTCGTTGTCCGCCCCGCCGCGCTGCTGCTCGCCGGCCTCGACGTCGTCGGCCGCGGTGAGCACGGTGGCGAACCCGGTGTCGGGGTCGAGCAGCCCGGCCGGGTCGGGCACGCACTCGGGCAGCGGGAACTCGCTGAACGAGCCGAGCAGGTTGACGTAGGTGGTGCCGTCGACCGAGATGATGTCGACGCCGTCGGCCGGCAGCCCCCCGAAGCTGCCGGAGGCCTTGCCCTCGAAGGCGGGCGGGTCGGCGGTGATCACGCCGGTGGCCTCGGACAGGAAGGCGTCGGCGTCGGGGGAGTCCTCGGTGGCGAGGGTGAGCCGGACGCCGGAGGTCTCGTCGAGGCGGGTCTTGGCGAAGCCGAGCGCCTCGGCGGGCGAGACCCCGTCGCCGTCGGTGTCGGCCGACGGGTTGCCGGCCGGCTCGCCGTCGTCGCCGCTGCACGCGGACAGGCCGACGGCGGCGGTGATGACGAGGACCGCGGCGGCGGCCGTGCGGCGCAGGTGGGGCAGGTGGCTCATGGCGCTCACCCTGTCACAGGGCCGGGAGGCGCGAGACGCGATGCGAGCGGACCGGCCACGGCGGCGATCGGCTGGCTGCCGGGCACCCCGGACCCGTCGCGGCGTCCGTCGGCCGGGGGCAGGTCGACCGGGGCGCCACTGGCGGCGGCCGCGCGCGCCGGCGCGGTGCCGGCCCAGGCGGTGACCAGGGTGTCCTCGCCCTTGAGGAACCGGTGGCAGCGGACGCCGCCGGTGGCTCGGCCCTTCGACGGGTACTCCGAGAACGGGGTCACCTTGACCGCACCGGCCTCGGTGCCGGGCAGTGCGGTGGAGGCACCGGAGGCCGTGACGACGACCGAGCCCTCGGGGGCGGCGGGGTCGACGGCGCCGAACCACGCCACCCGCTCGTCGGGTCCGAGCTTGATGCCGGCCATGCCACCGCCCGAGCGGCCCTGGGGGCGCACGAGCGAGGCCGAGAAGTGCAGCAGCTGGGCGACGTTGCTGATGAAGCACAACGTCTCGTCGCCGGTGGTCAGCTGGACGGCGCCGACGACCTCGTCGCCGTCCTTGAGACCGATGACCTCCCACTCGTCGCGGTTGAGCACCTCGGGGTTGACCCGCTTGACGACGCCGTCGCGGGTGCCGAGGGCCAGCCCCGGACCGTCGGCGGCGAGGGTGCACAGCGCGAGGGCGCGCTCGCCGGCCGCCAGCGAGAGCATCTCGGTGAGCGGCAGGCCGCCGGACAGGTTGGGGTCGTGGGCGCTCGGCGGCAGCGACGGCAGGTCGAGCACCCCGAGGCGCAGGAGGCGACCGGCGGAGGTGAGCACGCCGATCTCGCCCCGCACGGTGGTGGCGACGGCGGAGACGACGACGTCGTGGTTGGCCCGTCCGCCGTGATCGTCGGAGGCGGTGCCGGGCGCCTCGGCGTTGACCGAGCCGGTGCGGGCCAGCAGACCGGTGGAGCTGAGCAGCGCGTAGCAGGGGTCGTCGGCGACCTCGAGGGGCACCGAGGACGCCGTGACGGCCACCCCGGCCGACTCGAGGAGCACCGTGCGGCGCGGGGTGCCGAAGGTCTTGGCGACCTCGGTGAGCTCGTCGGCGACGACCTTCTGCAGCAGCGCGTTGTCGGCCAGGATCGCGTCGAGCTGCTCGATCTCGCGCTCGAGCTCGGACTTCTGCTTCTCCAGCTCGATCGTGGAGAAGCGGGTGAGCCGGCGCAGCTGCATCTCGAGGATGTAGGTGGCCTGCAGCTCGGAGAGGTCGAAGACCTGCATGAGGCGGCCGCGGGCCTCCTCGGCGTTGTCGCTGGAGCGGATGAGCGCGATGACCTCGTCGATGTCGAGGATCGCGACGAGCAGGCCCTCGACCAGGTGGAGCCGCTCGGCGGCACGGGTTCGGCGGAAGCTCGTGCGGCGCCGGACGACGTCGTAGCGGTGGTCGAGGAAGACCTGCAGCATCTCCTTGAGCCCGAGCGTGCGCGGCTGGCCGTCGACGAGCGCGACGGCGTTGATGCCGAAGGAGTCCTCCATCGGCGTGAGCCGGTAGAGCTGCTCGAGCAGGGCCTCGGGCACGAACCCGTTCTTGACCTCGATGACGAGGCGCAGGCCGTTCTCGCGATCGGTGAGGTCCTTGATGTCGGCGATGCCCTGCAGCTTCTTGCCCTGCACGAGCGTCTTGATGCGCTCGACGACCTTCTCGGTGCCGACGGTGTAGGGCAGCTCGGTGACCACGATGCCCTTGCGGCGCCCGATGGTCTCGACGCGGGCCGTGGCGCGCATCTTGAAGCTGCCGCGACCGGTCTCGTAGGCGTCGCGGACGCCGTCGAGGCCGACGATCTTGCCGCCGGTGGGCAGGTCGGGGCCGGGCACGAAGCGCATCAGGTCGTCGACGGTGGCCCGCGGGTGCTTGATGAGGTGCTTGAGCGCCTGCACGACCTCGACCAGGTTGTGCGGCGCGCAGTTGGTGGCCATGCCGACGGCGATGCCGGTGGTGCCGTTGACGACGAGGTGCGGGATCGCGGCCGGCAGCACCGACGGCTCCTGCTCGCGCCCGTCGTAGTTGGCCCGGAAGTCGACGGTGTCCTCGTCGATGTCGGCGGTCATGGCCACCGCGGACGGCGCCATGCGGCACTCGGTGTAGCGCATGGCCGCCGGCGGGTCGTCGGGCGAGCCGAAGTTGCCGTGGCCGTCGACCAGCGGCACCCGCAGCGACCACGACTGGGCGGTGCGCACCAGGGCGTCGTAGATGGCGCCGTCGCCGTGGGGGTGCAGCCGGCCCATGACCTCGCCGACCACGCGCGCGCTCTTGACGTGACCGCGGTCGGGCCGCAGGCCCATGTCGTTCATCGTGTAGAGGATGCGGCGCTGCACCGGCTTGAGGCCGTCGCGCGCGTCGGGCAGGGCGCGGGAGTAGATGACCGAGTAGGCGTACTCGAGGAACGAGGAGCGCATCTCCTCGCCGACGTCGATGTCGAGGATGTGCTCCTCGAAGTCGTCGGGGACGTCCTGCTTCGTGGTGCGTCGTGCCATGGCGCCATTGTCGCGGTCGCCGCCGACGGTCGGCGGCGGGGCGCGCCGGGGTTTGCCGGACGACGCCCGCGGGCATCAGACGACCGGCCCGGCTGGGCCCACCACCACCTCTCCGAGCTCGAGGAGCAGCACCCATGTCCGATGACGTCGTCACCCCGCAGGACGTGCTCGCCGACGACATCCGCGACAAGCTGGTCGAGGCGGTGATCGATGCCTACATGCGCAAGGGCTGCATCGAGGACGGCACGGTCAACATGCACTGGGAGGACAAGAACGGCACCGACTGGACCTACCGGCTCGACGTCGGTGGCGCCACCGACCCGGAGATCGCCTGCGACTCCGACGGCAACTGGCGGCACAAGAAGTGGTGGCAGCCCGACGACCACCTCGGCAACGGCGTCGACTACGTCGACACCAACGACAACGCCTACGAGGTCCGCCTCTTCGACGCGAAGGCCAAGTGGGACGAGATCCGCACCACGATCGACAGCTGGCTCGACCCGTGGGTCAACGACTGCCCGAGCCCCAACGAGTACACCAACCAGATCAACAGCATCGCCACGGTCGCCCGTCAGCTCTACGTGGGCAGCCAGCCGGTCGCCGGCTCCGAGGGCTCCCCGCCGACCTCGGCCGACCCGGACCTGTGGGACTCGATGACCGAGCTCGACATCAGTGCCGACAACACCTCCCGCTCGCTCGACGTCTTCCAGCGCAGCTACTCCACCGACATCTGGAAGACCGTCGGTGGCCAGTACAGCCTGGTCTACGCCGCCGGTCTCGCGCTGACCGCCGAGGCGGCCGCGTGGAACGAGAGCTATCGCAGCCTGCGTGACTTCCTGAAGGTCGCCGCCCACGACTTCGCGACCTTCGCCGGGAGCGGCGACGGCAGCGGCGAGGGCACCGAGGCGGCGCTGGGGGCGACGTCGGCGGTGGCCGGACTGCTCGGCGCGACGGTCGGCGTGGCCTTCCCCCCGTTCGGCATCGCCATGGGCGTGCTGTCGAGCGCGACGGGCGTCGCGGCGCTGATGTCGCCGGCCGTCCCGGCGGTGGAGGACGCCTCGCTCCAGCTGGAGGGCGACACGTTCGCCGAGAAGTGGGAGTCGTTCAAGTCCGCGATGAAGGACATCAACGACGACCTGAGGGCCGCCGAGCTCGCCGTCCAGGACGGTTGCCGCGCCATGGCCGCCGACGTCGGCACCAAGCCCGACAACTACTCCCTCGTGGCCGGCGGCACCCAGGGCCAGGGCGCCCAGGACGACTTCGAGGGCATGCTCGGCCTCCGCCTCGACCTCGAGCTGTACAAGCTCAAGAACCTCGCCGGCGCCTGCCAGACGATCGGCGACCACCAGGTCGGCCTCGCCGGAGTGCTCGGCGGCACCGACGCCGACGGGGCGTCGTCCTACGACGTCAGCGACGAGTGGTACCGCGGCTACCTGCCCGAGGTCGGGCGGATCGGCTACGGCACCAGCGGCCCCTACTGGGCCTACAAGGCCCTGGTCGAGAGCACGATCGACCTGCTGGTGCAGGAGGGCAAGTACTCGCGTCAGGTCGCCGACTGGATGGTGGAGATGATCATCGGCATGGACGCCACCGACATGGACAAGCAGCAGGAGCTCGAGCGGCTCTCGGTGCCCTTCGACCGGCACGACCTCTCGGTCGGCAACGACGAGACCGACCCCAACAGCGTGACGAGCACGTGACCGCGACGAGGGGGCGCCGAGCCGCGCTGGTCCCGACCCTGCTGCTCGCGGTGGTCGGCCTGGCCGCCTGCTCGGGCGACGAGCCGGGGGAGACCTCGCCGTCCACGGGTGCCGACGGGCTCACCGCGCCGGGCACGGCGCTCGACGTCGGCGAGACCGCGCGCGTCACGCGCAACGACGCGAGCGGCACCGTCGAGCTCACCGTGCTCGACGTCGAGGAGGGCGACCCGGCCGATCTCGCCGCGATCGGGTTCGAGCGGGCCGACGAGGTCACTCCCTACTACCTGCACGTCGACGTCGAGCCGGTCTCGGGCTCCTCGGAGTTCGGGCTCGACGAGTACCTCAACGTCCGGGGCGGTGGCGAGCCGCTCGACCACCTGACGGTGCTGGAGCCCTTCACGCCCTGCCAGGAGGTCGCGGTGGCCGCCGACGACCTCGGCGAGAAGCGTGAGCACTGCGTGGTCTACGTCGCCGAGAACGGCGCGCCGCGTCCCGACCGGGTCTACTTCGTGAACAGTGACGACTACGACGCGGTCGACGACGGCGCGGTCGAGTGGGAGATCCCACCGCCGGGACGCACGTGACGGGTCGGGCGACCCGGCCCCGTAGTCTGGCCCCGTGACCGCGGATCCCCACACCGACGCGGACGCCGCGCCCGCGGCGCCGCGCCACTGGGAGGCCGACGTCCTGCTGCGCGACGGGCGCACGGCGCACATCCGCCCCATCCGTCCGGCCGATGCCGACCTGCTGGTCACGTTCTACGCGCGGGTCAGCGACCGGTCGAAGTACTACCGGTTCTTCTCGCCGATGCCGACGTTGTCCGACCGCGACGTGAAGCGGTTCACCGAGGTCGACCACGACCACCGTGTCGCGCTGGTGATGATCCTGCAGGGTCAGATGATCGCCGTCGGCCGCTACGACGTCGTCGGCGAGGCCGAGGCCGAGGTCGCCTTCCTCGTCGAGGACCAGCACCACGGCCGCGGCATCGCCCAGCTGCTGCTCGAGCACCTGGCCCAGGCAGCGCGCGAGCGCGGCATCGAGCGGTTCACCGCCGAGGTGCTGCCCGACAACAGCCGGATGATCCACACGTTCCGCGAGGCCGGCTACCGCGTCGTCAGCGGCTACGAGGACGGCGTGCTGACCCTCGAGTTCTCCATCGAGGCCACCGAGACCTCGATCGGCGTGATGCGGGGGCGCGAGCACCGCGCCGAGGCCGCCTCGATCGAGCGGTTCTTCAACCCGCGCTCCATCGCGATCATCGGCGCCAGCCGGCGGCAGGACACCATCGGCCAGGTGCTGGTGCGCAACCTGGTCACCGGCGACTACACCGGCCGCGTCTACGCCGTGAACCCGAGCGCCGGTGCGGTCTCGGGCCTGCCGGCGTTCAAGACGGTCGGCGACATCCCCGACGACGTCGACGTCGCGATCGTGGCCGTGCCCGCCGACGCCGTCACCGACGTCGTCCTCGACTGCGCGGCCAAGGGCGTGCACGGCATGATCGTGATCTCCTCGGGCTTCGCCGAGACCGGCGAGGAGGGACGGCGTCGTCAGCGCCACCTGGTCGGCCTCTCGCGCTCCTACGGCCTGCGGCTGATCGGCCCCAACTGCCTCGGCGTGATCAACACCGACCCCTCGGTGTCGGTCAACGCGAGCCTGTCACCCGTCATGCCGCCACGCGGCCGCGCCGGGTTCTTCTGCCAGTCGGGTGCGCTCGGCTCGGCGATCCTGGAGAAGGTGCAGAACCGCGGCCTCGGCCTCACGACCTTCGTCTCGGCCGGCAACCGCGCCGACGTCTCCGGCAACGACCTCCTGCAGTACTGGGAGGAGGACGACGCCACGGAGGTCGTGCTGCTCTACCTCGAGTCGATCGGCAACCCGCGCAAGTTCTCGCGCATCGCCCGTCGCGTCTCGCTGCGCAAGCCGATCATCGCCGTCCGCTCGGGCCGCACCACGCAGGGCGTGCCGATGGGGCACGCCGTGCGGCGCATCGCCGCCCCGCCCGAGGCGCTCGACGCCATGTTCAAGCAGGCCGGCATCATCCAGGTCGACACGCTCGAGGAGATGTTCGACGTCGCGCAGCTGCTGGCCCACCAGCCGCTGCCGCGTGGGCGTCGCGTCGCCGTCGTCGGCAACTCCGACGCGCTCGGCCTGCTGGCCGCCGACGCCGCGGCAGCGGTCGGCCTGCTCGTGACTCGATCGGTCACGCTGTCCGCCGAACCGTCGGCCGAGGACTTCGAGGACGCCCTCGACGACGTCATCGACGACCCCGAGGTCGACTCGGTGATCGCGGTCTACATCCCGCCGCTCAACGTGTCCGGTGAAGACGTCGCCAACGTGCTGGCCGCGGTGGGGGAGCAGTCCGACAAGCCTCTCGTCTCCTCGTTCCTGGGCGCCGAGGGCGTGCCCGAGCTCCTGCGCGTGCCCGACGTGGCCGGCGCCTCAGCCGGTCGTGGCTCGGTGCCGTCGTACCCGGCCGTCGAGGCCGCCGTGCGGGCGCTGGCGAGCGTCGTCGACTACGCCGTGTGGCTGCGCACGCCCGACGGGCCGCCGCCCGACCCGGCGCAGGTCGACACCGTCGCCGCCCAGCGGGTGCTCAACCAGGTGCTCTCGATCTTCCCCGACGGCGCCGAGCTGTCACGCGAGCAGGTGCGCGACGTGCTCGCCGCCTACGGCATCGAGGTGTGGGAGTCCGTCCCGGTCGCCACGCTGCGCCAGGCGCAGGCGGCCGGCAAGCGCCTCGGGTGGGACGTCGTCCTCAAGGCCACGGCCGAGGGTCTGCGCGAGCGCCCCGACCTCGCCCACGTGTGGCGCAACATCGACTCCACGAGCGAGATGCGCAGCGCGTGGGAGTCGCTCACCGACCTCGTCCGCGACCCTGCCGGCGCCGACTTCGTCGTCCAGAAGAACTCGGCGCCCGGCGTGCCCGTCGCCATCCGCAGCCTCGAGGACCCGCTCTTCGGGCCGGTGGTCTCGTTCGGCATCTCCGGACCGATCATCGACCTGCTCTCCGACCGCGCCTACCGCATCCCGCCGCTCGGCGAGCGCGACGTCGCCTCGATGGTGCGCGACGTCAAGAGCGCGCCCCTGTTGTTCGGCTACCGCGGCGCCGAGCCGGTCGATGTCGCCGCGATCGAGCAGCTCATCAGCCGGGTCGCCCAGATGCAGAACGACCTGCCCAACCTCAGCTCGCTCGAGCTCTCGCTGGTGCTGGCCGGGCGTGACGGCGCAACCGTGCTCACCGCCTCGGGCCGCGCGGCTCCGGTGGCCGACCCCCGCTCCGACTTCGTGCGCCGGATGAGCGACCACCCGGTCGGCGACACGATCCCCGAGTGAGACCGGGCCGGGACGGCTACGAGGCCTTCCAGAACAGCCCGCCGGCGTCGTTCAGGCCGATGTCGTAGGCGTCGGTGTCGACCCACGACAGGTAGTCGGGCACGGTGCCCTCGGGCAGCACGGCCCACACGCACGTCTCGAATCGCTCGCCGGGCGACGGCGCCTCGTCGAAGTCGGCGGACTCGCAGCCGTCGGGGTCGGGCGCGAGGCCCTTGTCGCCGGCCTCACCGTCGGTGTCGCCGAGGTTCCACAGGATGCCGAACGGGTCGGTGCGGTCGAGCCCGCCGGGCGTCTCCTCGGACAGCAGGCGGGCCTCGGCGCGCGCGAACCACAGGTCGTGGGTGTCGGAGGCCCAGCCGAAGCCGCCGAGGCGTTCGTCGATCTGGGCGTCGTCGCCCTGCTCGAAACCCGTCACCAGCAGCCGCATCGTGCCGGTGTCGTCGTCGGTGGACCGCACGGGCAGCGTGGCCGGGGTGCCGAGGCACAGCACCTGGCCGGGGTCGGTGAGACCGTCGGTGAGCGTCGGCTCGGTCGTGCAGGGGCGGGCCAGCAGCTCCTGGTTGCGCCGCTCGAGGGCGGCCAGGGGCCCACCGGCGGCGCTGCCCTCGGTGCCGCCGGTGCGGTCGGTGCCGCCCGGGCCGTCGTCGGGGTCACCGTCGTCGGAACAGGCTCCGAGGGCCAGGAGCAGGACGGCGAGCGGGGCCAGGAGCAGGCGTGGGGTGCGCACGGCCGGCTCCTACCCCGCCGCGGGCGGCGCTACTCCAGGCGCCACTTCTGGTTGGCGCCACCGGTGCACGGCCAGAGCACGAGCTGCGCCCCGTCGCCCGGGTTCCAGTCGACGATGTCGAGGCACTTGTCGGCCTGGGGGTTGACCAGGTCGCCGGCCCCCGAGAGCACCCACTGCTGGGCCGGGTTGGAGGAGCAGGTGGCGATCTGGACGGGTGTGCCGTCGCCCGTGCCACCACCGGCGATGTCGACGCACGTGCCGTTGCCGGTGCGCAGGGTGCCGCCGACGCGCTCGAAGCGTTGCGCCGCGGAGCCGTTGCAACCCCACATCTGGAGCCGGACGCCGTCGGAGAAGTCGCCGTTCGGGACGTCGAGGCACTTCCCGCTGAGGTTGCTCACGACGCGGTTGCCGGACGGCGGAGACGTGGCGTCGGTGGAGCTGACGCGGACCCAGTCGACCAGCATCTGCTGCGGGAACTGCGTGCTGCCGTCGGGGTAGCCGGGCCAGTTGCCGCCGACGGCGAGGTTGAGGATCAGGAAGTAGGGCTTGTCGAAGACCCACGGGTTGCCGTTCGTGCTCGCGGGCGTGACGCGGTGGTACTCCTGGTCGTCGACCAGCCAGCGGATGAGGCCGGGCGACCAGTCCACGGCGAAGGTGTGGAAGTCGTCGGCGAGCGCTCGGCCGAGGTCGCGCGAGCCGGTGATGCCACCGCCGCCCGAGTAGCCCGGCCCGTGCACCGTGCCGTGGACCCGGTTCGGGTCCTTGCCGACGTTCTCCATGACGTCGATCTCGCCGGACGCCGGCCAGCCCACCGACCCGATGTCCTGGCCGAGCATCCAGAAGGCCGGCCAGATGCCCTGGCCACGGGCGACCTTGATGCGCGCCTCGATGCGTCCGAACGTGGGGGCGTACGTGCCGGCCGTGGTGATGCGCGCCGAGGTGTACTGGCACGAGCCGTACCAGCACTGGTAGCCGCCGGGGTTCTCGCGGCGCGCGGTGATGGCGAGATGGCCCTGACCGTCGTGGGCCACGTTGCTGGTCGAGCTCGTGTAGTACTGGTGCTCGTTGTTGCCCCAGCCACCGCCGCCGGTCTCGAGGTTCCACCTCCCGCCGTCGACCGGCGAGCCGGCCGGGCCGTCGAACTCGTCGGACCACACGACGGCGGCCCGCTGCGCCGGTGCCGGTGCCGGTGCCTCCGTCGGTGCCACGGACACCGGGTCGGCGGCCGCGCCGGGCATCGGGACGGTGGTGGTGACGGCGGTCGCCGCCAGGCCCACGACGATGATCAGGGCGCGCTTCGCCCAGGTCGATCCACCCATGACGTGCCTCCTCGAGAACGGTCTACGGTCATCAGGTTCCCGCGACACTGCCGGTGCCGATCAGTTACGTCAAGAGACCTAACTAACTGGTTCGTCCCGAAGCCGGACTAATGACAGGCGCGCGGCGCCGCGCGCTGCCACACTCGACCCGTGCCCAGCTCGAGCCAGTGGATCGCGTTCGCCCTCGCCTCGATCCTCTTCACCCAGGTGCCCGGCCCGAGCCTGCTGTTCGTCATCGGCCGCGCCCTCACCGTGAGCCTGCGCTCCGCGCTCGTCTCGGTGCTGGGCAACGCGCTCGGCGTGGCCGTGCAGGTGGTCGCGGTCGCCGTCGGCCTCGGCGCGGTGGTCGCGGCCAGCGCCAGCGCCTACACCGCGATCAAGCTCGTCGGCGCGGCCTACGTCGTCTACCTCGGCGTCCAGGCCGTCCGGCACCGGGCCGACGCCCGCGCGGCGCTGGCCGAGGGTCTCGACCGACCCGCCCGTGAGCGCACCGGACGAGCGCTCGCCACCGGCCTCACCGTGGGCGTGACCAACCCCAAGACCATCGTGTTCCTCGTCGCCTTCCTGCCGCAGTTCACCGACCCGGGCGCGGCCGCCGGCCCGCAGGTCGTCGTCCTGGGGTTGGCGTTCTGCGCGCTGGCCGTGCTCTCCGACGGCACCTGGGCACTGGTCGCCGGACGGGCGCGCACGTGGTTCGCCCGCGAGCCGCGGCGCCTCGACGCGATGGGCGCCACCGGCGGCGTGATGATGATCGGGCTCGGCGCGACCATGGCCGCGCACCAGTGAGGCACCAGTGACAGACTGCGGGCATGCGTCCCACCCGTTCTGCTGACGACGTCGACCTCGCGCGCGAGCTCCGCAAGGCGATCGACCGCACCGGCTACTACCCCGAGGTCGTCGCCGACGCCGTCGCGGGCGCCGTCGCGGGCGAGCCCGTCGTGTCGTTCTACGTGCACCACGAGCCGACGTTCGAGAACGACGAGGTCCGCCGCCACCAGAGCGTCGTCGTCCTCACCCCGAGCCGGTTGATCCTCGCCCACACCGACGAGCACGCCGGCGACGACCTGCTGCCCGAGCCCTACACGTCCACGTCCACCGAGGCGATCAGCCTCACCTCCGTGAAGTCCGTGGTCGTCACCCGCATGACCGCCAACCCGACCAAGGGCCCGCGGCCGCCGGCCGAGGCCGTGATGACCATCGGCTGGGGCGGTGTCGCTCGCCTCGACCTCGAGCCGGCCGGTTGCAGCGACCCCGAGTGCGACGCCGACCACGGCTACACCGGCGTGCTCGCCTCCGACGACTTCTCCCTGCGGGTCTCGGCCGCCGCCGACGGCAAGGACGCCGTCGGTGGCCTGCTCGCCTTCGCCGCCGCCCTGTCGGCCCGGACCCAGCACTGACGACGGTGTTCGTCGAGCCGGCCTACGGCCGGCGGTCGCTGGCCGACGTCGTCCCCGCGGTCGCGCACGCCCTCGGCGTCCCGCTCGGCCCGCCGCCGTCCGGGCTCGTGCTGCCGCCGGCGCCGTCCTACGTCGTCTTCCTCGTCGACGGCCTGGGCGCCCGCCTGCTCGAGCGGCACGCGCACGCGGCGCCCTACCTGTCGACGCTGCTCGCGGCGTCCGAGCCCGGCACCGCGGGGGTGCCGTCGACGACGGCGACGAGCCTGACGTCGTTGGGCACCGGGCTCGGGCCCGGTGCGCATGGCCTCGTCGGCTTCACCGCCCGCATCCCGGGCACCGACCAGCTGCTCAACCACCTGTTCTGGGACGCCGACGTCGACCCGCTCGAGTGGCAGCCGCACCCGACGACCTTCACCTCGCTGAGCGCGGCCGGGGTGTCGGTCACCGTCGTCAACAAGCGCGAGTTCCGCGACACCGGCCTCACCGTCGCCTCCTCCCGCGGTGGGGAGTTCGTGGGCGCCGACAAGGTCGGCGAGCGCATCGCCGCCGCCGTCTCCGCCTCGGCCGCCCGGCCGGCGCTGACCTACCTCTACGACAGCGACCTCGACTGGACCGGCCACCGCTGGGGCGTCGCCTCCACCCAGTGGCTGCAGCAGCTCGCCATGATCGACGCCGAGGCCGAGCAGCTGCGCGAGGCCCTGCCACCGTCGACCCGGCTCGTGGTCGTCGCCGACCACGGCATGGTCGACTCGCCCGACGAGTCCCGGGTCGACGTCGACGATCACGCCGAGCTGCTCGACGGCGTCGCCCTGCTCGGCGGCGAGGCCCGGTTCCGGCACCTCTACTGCCGTCGCGGTGCCGTCGACGACGTCGTCGCGACCTGGACGTCGTTCCTCGGCGACCGGGCCACGGTGCTCTCGCGCGGCGACGCCGTCCGGCGGGGTTGGTTCGGCCCGGTCGACGCCGCCGTGCTGCCGCGTCTCGGCGACGTCGTGGTGGCGTGCCACGGCGACCTCGGCGTCTTCTCGACCGAGCGGTTCGCCTACGAGAAGACGCTCGTCGGCCTCCACGGCTCGCTCACGGCCGACGAGATGTTGATCCCCGTGCTGGTCGACTGATCCCGACCGCCTAGCGCAGGACCATGCTCGGCTCGCCGCCCACGAGACCGGGGCCGGCGATCGAGCACGTGCCACCCCGCGGGTCGCCGCCGTTCCACGCCTGACGCACGCACGAGCGGGTGGCGAGCTGGCCCCAGTAGTTCGGGTGGATCGACTCCTGGATGTAGTACGGGCTGTCGGCGCAGCAGGTCGAGATCGTGCGGATCTGGTTGACCCACTCGGTGCGGTCGACCGCGCCGGGCGACGTCCAGTCGGCGATGCCGACCTCCTCGTAGAGCCCGACGGTGCTCTCGCACAGCCGGCGGCCGTCGAAGGCCGACGCCAGGTCGAGCACCTCGACGTTGCTCAGGCCCGAGTCGGCCGCGGCTCCGGTGACGGCACCGTTGATGGTGGGCAGGGCGACGTCGTTGGCCCAGTCGGCGTCACGGCTCCAGAAGCCGCAGCCGCCGACGAACTGCCGGTCGAAGCCCGACTCGCGGTAGCGGATCGCGTCGCCGCGCGGGATCGGCGACGGGTAGGTCTGCACGAGCAGCGTCCACTGGTCGTCGGAGTAGCCGGCGGTGGTCATCGCCGTCCGCACGTTCTGCAGGGCGCCGGCGATCCGGGCCTGCACGGCGGCGACGTTGGCGGGGGAGAAGCGGTCGGTCACGTCGTCGTCCTCGGAGCACAGGCTCTTGGCCCAGGTCGGCGAGGTCAGGAAGCCGACCACGCAGTCCTGGACGACGTCGGCGAACCCGAAGTCGTTGCCGCCGACGGAGACCACGACGAGGCCGACGCGGTGCGTCGCGGCGAAGTCCTGCAGCATCCGGGCCTGGCCGTGGCGACCGGCGCCGTCGTCGTAGAAGTCGAGCCCGGGCTTGAAGGCGTCGCCGGCGGTCGTGGCGGTCTCACCGCCGGAGCAGGCGAGGTTGAGCCCGTTGACGCCGCCGCCGATGTAGGCCTCGG
Source organism: Nocardioides secundeburneus (assembly GCF_039939255.1). Lineage (NCBI taxonomy): Bacteria > Bacillati > Actinomycetota > Actinomycetes > Propionibacteriales > Nocardioidaceae > Nocardioides > Nocardioides secundeburneus. Next base: position 1,276 of record NZ_JBDUUE010000005.1, on the reverse strand, counting down.
CCGACCGGCTGCGGTGGCAGCGCTCGATCTGCTCGCCGCTGCCGTCGGCGTCGTCGTGGTAGGCCGACGGGCCCAACGCGTCGGCGCGGGCGCTCGCGTCGTTGCTCGACCCGGCCCAGCGGCCGGCCTCGCCGCTGATGTAGGAGTCACCGAGGGTGACCACCCACGGCGTCCCGCTGCCGGGCCCGTCGGCCGCTGCCGCCGGCGGCGACGTCGAGGCCGTGCCGACGGCGAGCAGACCGGTCAGCAACAGGAGCAGGGCGGGCAGGATCCGCGGCGCACGGGGCATGGATCCAACCTGCTCGCTCCGCCCGTGTGTGGGTAGCGAGGAGTCCCTTGCTCAGCCGAACGGCAGCGGCTCGGGGGCGAGGCTGACGGCGTGCGCGCGCGCTGCCGTGAGACGACGCCGGTGGTGCTGGCGGCAGAGCACCTCGTAGGCCACCTCGGCCGGCGGACCGCCGGCGTCCTCGACGTCGCCGACGACGATGACCTCGCCCTCGACGACCATCACGCCGTCCTCGGTGCGGGCGTTGTGCGTGGCCCGCTTGCCGCACCAGCACAGGGCCTCGACCTGGAGCACGTGCATGCGGTCGGCCAGCTCGACGAGGCGGCGGCTGCCCGAGAACAGCACCGTGCGAAAGTCGGTGAGGATGCCGAAGGCGAAGACGTCGATCTGCAGCTCGTCGACCACCTTGGCGAGCTGGTCGACCTGCTCGGGGGTGTAGAACTGGGCCTCGTCGCAGATCAGGTAGTCGATGCGCGCGCCCTGGGTGAGCGAGTCGACGACGTAGCGCCAGAAGTCGAAGTCGGCGCCGACCTCCTGCGCCTGGTGGGTCAGGCCGAGCCGGCTGCTGAGGATGGCCTCGCCGGCCCGGTCGTGGGCGGTGAAGATGCGCCCGTGGCGGCCGCGCGCCGCGTGGTTGTGGTTGGTCTGCAGCGCCAGCGTGCTCTTGCCGGAGTCCATCGTGCCGGTGAAGAACTGGAGCTCTGCCATGAGGTCGAATCCTGCCATGGGGGTGGCTTCGTGGTGTCGGTGGTCGGGGTGGTCTCGACCTTCTCGGTGACTCTCCCGGGTGACTCGCGTGCGTGGTCGGGTTGGCCGCGCGCGGTAGCACGCCGCGTCTCGGCGTCAAGGACCAATCCCCACGGTGAACCGTCACACGGTTTCGGGGATTGGTCCTTGACCCCGAGCCTCGTGCGGCGTGCTGGTCCGGCGCGTGCGGTGGCGCCTCCGCAAGCTCCGGCGCACCGCCCGCCACAGCGCGGCCCAGGGGAG
>NZ_JBDUUE010000004.1:0-568310 GCF_039939255.1 Nocardioides secundeburneus | reverse complement strand
CCCAGACCGACTGCGACGACATCGCCCTCAGACTGAACACCAGGCCACGCAAGACCCTCGACTGGCAGACTCCGGCCAGGGTCCTCAACCAGAGGCTCGTTGCAGCAGCCGTTTGAGCCCGCCGCGGTGACCATAAGCCATGGTACCACAGAATCGAACGCGTGTTCGATCTTCACGTGCTCTGGGCCTGCCGGTTGGGGGGTGGTCTCGAGGCGAGGTCGCGGGCGACCTCGCACCTCGACCAGCGTGGTCCTGGGCCGCGCATTTGGCGGGCGGTGCGCCGGAGCTTGCGGAGGCGCCACCGCACGCGCCGGACCAGCACGCCGCGCGAGGCTCGGGGTCAAGGACCAATCCCCGAAACCGTGTGACGGCTCACCGTGGGGATTGGTCCTTGACGCCGAGACGCGGCGTGCTACCGCGCGCGGCCAACCCGACCACGCACCTCGGTCACCCAGAAGAAGAACGCAGGTCCTTGCCGAAACACCGACTCGAGGGCGAGTCGCGGTAGTAGCCGAACTGCGGCACCCGCACGTAGCCCGACGACTCGTAGAGGGCGATCGCCTCGGGCTGCATGATGCCGGTCTCGAGCACGAGGGCCTCGACGCCGGACTCGGCCGCGGTCGCCTCGAGGTGCCTCAGCATGACCCGGGACAGACCACGACCACGGGCGGACGCCGCGACGTACATGCGCTTGATCTCGGCGGTGCGCGCGGTGTCGAAGACCTCCACCTGGCTCCGGCGCCACGCCCCGGTCGCGACCGGCTCGTCGTCGAGGTAGCCGACGAAGAAGATGCCGGCGGGCGGCTCGAACATCAGCGGGTCGAGCGGGGTCTCGTCGGGGCTGCCGTAGCGCGTGACGTACTCGGCCTGCACCTCCTCGACGAGACGGGTGACGTCGGGGTCGCCGTAGTCGGCACGGACCAGGCGCATCTGGACAGGCGGGCGGTGCTCGTTCATCTCGCTGACACACTAGGACGCGTGACGATCGAGATCCCCGCCGACCTGCTGCCCGCCGACGGACGCTTCGGTGCCGGCCCGTCGAAGATCCAGCCGGGCCACCTCGACGCTCTCGCCGCCACCGGCACCAGCCTCATGGGCACCTCGCACCGCCAGGCCCCCGTGCGCGACCTGGTCGGCCGCGTGCGGTCGGGCCTGGCCGAGCTGTTCTCGATGCCCGACGGCTACGAGGTCGTGCTCGGCAACGGCGGCGCCACCGCCTTCTGGGACGTCGCCACGTACGGCCTCATCGAGCGGAGGTCGCAGCACCTCACGTTCGGCGAGTTCTCCTCGAAGTTCGCCACCGCCGCGAAGGCGGCGCCGTGGCTCGACGAGCCGAGCATCATCGCCAGCGAGCCCGGCTCGCGTCCGGTCGCCGTCGCCGAGCCGGGCGTCGACGTCTACGCCTGGGCGCACAACGAGACGTCCACGGCCGTCATGGCGCCCGTCGTCCGGCCGGCGGGCACGAGCGCCGACGACGCCCTGGTGCTCATCGACGCGACGTCGGGCGCCGGCGGCCTGCCGGTCGACCTCACGGAGGTCGACGTCTACTACTTCGCCCCGCAGAAGTCCTTCGCCTCCGACGGCGGCCTGTGGCTGGCCCTCATGAGCCCCGCGGCCCTCGAGCGGGCCCAGCGCATCGGCGCCAGCGGGCGGCACGTGCCGGCGTTCTTCGACCTGCCCACGGCGATCGACAACTCGGCCAAGAACCAGACCTACAACACGCCGTCGGTGGCGACGCTGTTCCTCATGGCCGAGCAGCTCGACTGGATGAACGGCGCCGGCGGCCTCGCCGGCATGGTCGAGCGCACGACGGCGTCGTCCGACGCGCTCTACGGCTGGGCCGAGCGGTCGTCCTACGCCTACCCCTACGTCACCGAGCCCGAGCACCGCTCGCTGGTCATCGGCACGATCAACGTCGACGACTCCGTCGACGCCGCCGAGATCGCGAAGGTGCTGCGCGCCCACGGTGTCGTCGACACCGAGCCCTACCGCAAGCTGGGCCAGAACCAGCTGCGCGTGGCGATGTACCCCGCCGTCGACCCGGCCGACGTCGAGGCGCTCACGGCCTGCATCGACTTCGTCGTCGAGCGTCTCTGATCAGAGCGCGGCCGTCACGGCCTCGTACGACGAGCGCCCGAACGCCACGATCCGCGCCTCGACGACCTCGGTCGGCGTCGAGCGGAGCGTGTCGACCGCGGCCCGCACGGCGTCGTCGAACGGCCAGCCGTAGACGCCCGCCGAGACGAGCGGGAAGGCCACCGTGCGCGCGCCCAGCTCGTCGGCCACCGCGAGGGCGCGGGCGTAGCACGAGACCAGCAGGGAGCGGTCGGTCTCGCCGCGGGTGAAGTTCGGCCCGACGACGTGGATCACCCAGCGGGCCGGCATCGCGCCGGCCGTCGTCCAGCCGGCCTCGCCGGTCGCGAGCCCGGACGGGAAGCGCCGGCGGCAGTCCTCCAGGACAGCGGGTCCGCCGGCGCGGTGGATGGCGCCGTCGACGCCGCCGCCACCGCGCATGGCCCGGTTGGCGGCGTTGACGACCGCGTCGACGTCCTGCGTCGTGATGTCGCCCTGCACCACGGTGACCTCGATGCTCATCGGTCGACCTCTTTGATCAGACGCAGTGTCGCGCGTTCGAGCGCGGCCTGTCTCTGGTCGGGTGTCTCGTAGCGTCGTCGGGTGGTCTTCTCGATGGTGATGCCGCGCTCGTAGCCCTCGATGACGCGCGGGTCGACGTAGGACGAGCGCGCGAGGGTGGGCGTGTTGCCGAGGAAGTCCGAGACCTCCTTCATCGCACCCGACACCGCCCGCTTGCGCGAGGCCTTGGTGTGACCCGGCTCGGCCGTCTGGGCCAGCGCGGCGGCCGCGAGCACGGTGGCGTGCCAGGTGCGGAAGTCCTTGGCCGTCGCCTCGAGCCCGGTGGTCTCGCGCACGTAGGCGTTGACGAGGTCGGGGATGATCGAGCGCCACGACCGGCCGTGCTGGTAGGCGAGCAGCGACGGGTCGTCCTTCGACCTGCGCCGCCGCATGATCTCGATGGCCTCGATGACCGTGCGGTCGTCGATCTCGACCCGGTGGTCGACGCCGGACTTGCCCACGAAGGTGAACACCAGCCGGTCCTGCTGCTTGCGCACGTGCCGCCGCTCCATGCTGGTCAGGCCGTACGAGCCGTTGGTGTCGGCGTAGACGTCGTTGCCGATGCGGAAGTAGCCGAGGTCGAGCAGCCGCACGGCGGCCGCGCAGGCCCGCTCGAGCGGCATGCCCTCGCGACCGAGGTCGGCCAGCACCAGCTCGCGCGCCTTGACCAGCCCCTTGCCGAACAGCAGCATCCGCTCGAACTTCTCGGCGTCGCGACGCGTGCGCCACTCGGGGTGGTAGAGGTACTGGCGGCGTCCGGCGGCATCGGTGCCCACGGCCTGCAGGTGCCCGTTGGCGTACGGCGTGATCCAGACGTCCTGCCAGGCCGGAGGGATGACGAGGGCCTTGATGCGAGCGACGTCGTCGGCCGGCAGTCGCTGACCGCGGTCGTCGAGGTAGGCGAAGCCCTTGCCCACGCGGCGGCGCGTCCACCCCCGCTGGTCGGGCGACGTACGACGGAGTCTCACCACGCCCTCAACCTAGGCAGTGCGGCAGGGGGCACTCATCACCCGCGAGGGCGGAGCGACCTCACCAGCACCAGCAGCCCGACCAGACCCACCACACCCCCGACGACGAACGGCCACGCCGAGCGCGCCGAGGCGGCCTCGTAGGTGTCGGCCTGCGTGCCCTCGGACGGGTCGGACCCCGCCGGCGTGCCCGGGCTCGGGGAAGGCGAGGAGGTCGGCTCGGGCGGCGGCGCGACGGCCCGCCGGACGACGCCGGGCAGCCGCACCCGCAGCACGTCGGAGCCGGCACCCTCGGAGCTGACCAGGACGACGCCGTCGGTGCCGACCGCGATGCCCTCCCCCTGCTGCTGCTCGGGCAGGTCGAGCCGGGCGACGGTCTCGAGGCCCGGCCAGGTGTAGACCGTGGCCGTGCCGTAGCCGCGGACGACCACGTGGCGGCCGTCGGGCCAGAACGCGCCGTCGGTGGCGAGCGCCCGGGCGCTGCCCACGAGCCGGAGCCGGTTGGGCCGGTCGGGGTCGAGCCGCTTCGGCGCCACCAGCACCCGGCCGCCGAAGAGGCCCTTGGTCACGACGACGAGCCGGCCGGTCTGCGGGTGCACCATGAGGGTCTCGGCGTCCTGGGGCCCGTCGGGGTAGACGAGTTCGTAGGACACGGCGTCGGTCGAACGGTCTCCGCGCCCGACCGGCACGCGGCGCACCGACACCGACTCGCGCACCCGGTCGTTGTCGCCGATGTCGGCGACCCAGACCTCGCCGTCCTGCACCGCCGGCGCCAGGGCCTCGACGTCGACCGGGTCGTCTGCCCAGGAGGTCACCCCGACCGTGTCGCCCGAGGCGCGGTCGACGACGAAGACGCGGCCACTGTCACCGGAGTCGTTCACCGTGACCACGAGGTCGTCGGAGGCGACGAGCCCGCTCGACTCGACGATCTCGGGGTCGGTGAACGTGAGCTCGACGCGGGCCGCGGGTGCGCCCCACGACGCCGTCGCACCTCCGAGCACCAGGGCGGAGGTCAGCGCGACGGCCCGGAGGCTCATCAGGGCGTCACCGGGCCAGGAGCGCCGCGAGCCGCGGCTCGAGGCGCCACTCTCCCACGAGCGCCTCGTAGTCGGCCCGCACGCCGTCGGGCACCGCACCGGTGCGCACCGCCCGCAGCAGCGTGTTGCGTGGCGTGTGCTGGCTCTCGACGAACTGGACGACGTCGACCCGGTAGCCCTCCAGCCGCAGCAGCGAGGCGCGCACGGCGTCGGTGAGCGTGTCGGCCAGGCGCTCGCGCAGGATGCCGTGCCGGGTCAGCTCCCCGTACGGGGACGGCGTGGGCTGCCGACGCAGCTGGGCCGCGACGTCGTGGTGGCAGCACGGCGCGGCCAGCACCACGGGCGCCGTCCAGCCGACCGCGCGGGCCAGGGCCTCGTCGGTCGCCGTGTCGCAGGCGTGCAGCGCCAGCACCACCTCGGGGGCCGCCTCGACGACGGCGTCGGCGATCGAGCCGACGACGAAGGCGGCCGGCAGGTCGAGCCGCTCGGCCACGGCGCTGTTGTGGTCGCGCGACTGCTGCTTGACGTCGACGCCGGTCATGGCGACCGGCAGGCCGCGGACGCCGCCGAGGAACCGCTGGGCGGCGAAGGTCAGGTAGGCGTTGCCGCAGCCGAGGTCGACGACGCGCAACGGCTCGTCGGCCGTCGGACGCCGCAGGTGGCCGGCGTCGAGCGCGTCGGTGACCGTGGCGTCGAGCAGGCGCAGGAACTCCTCGACCTGGCGCACCTTGGCGGCCCGGCTGGGCTTGATCCGCCCGTCGGCGCCGGCGAGGCCGAGCGCCGTCCAGAGCGGGTCGTCGGCCGGCAGCAGTCGGTCCTTGGCCCGGTCGTGGCCGTGCTCGACCGCCACCTGCTGGGCCCGGGCCTTGCTGGAGACGAGCGCGTCGCCCTTCTTGGTGACCCGCACCTGGTGGGTGTGCGTGGCGGTCTCGACGTGCCAGTTGCCGAACGGCTCGGCGAGCAGGGCGTCGACGGCGGCCGCGGCCGCGGGCCCGGCGGCGTGGTTGGTCGTGTGGGCCTGGGTGGCGTCGTACGACGTCACCTGGAGGTGGCGCCCAGCCTTGAGGTCGACGTAGCGCGCCTCGACCCGGCGCCACGCCGGGGCGGCGTGGCGGCGTCGTCCGGAGGCCACCGCGCGCACGAGGGCGTCGGCGTCGAGCAGGGCCGTGCGCACCAGGTCGTCGGCGTCGTGCACCGAGCCGGTCACAGCACTGCCGCCAGCACGACGATGACCAGCAGCACCACCAGGGCCGTCGGGATGACGAGACGGCGGTGTCGCGGGTTCACCTGACCAGCGTAGGCACCCGCGACGACCGTCGGGTCACCAGTGCTGCAGGGACGCGGTGAAGACGCCCGCGAGGTCGTCGTCGGTGACCGGCTTGGGCGCGGTGGCCAGCAGTCGCTGCTGCTGCAGGGCCCCCTCGACGAGCCCGTCGACGTCGCCGGCGCCGTAGCCGATCTCGGCGAGGCCGTTGGGGATGCCGACGTCGCGCATGAGCGAGGACAGCACGCCGGGCAGCACGTCGGGCCCGTGGGCGGACGACGACAGCGTCGGGTCGAGGAAGCGGGCTGCGGCCTCGTGGCGCTCGGGCGCGGCGTCGTAGGTGAAGCGGAAGGCCTCGGGCGCGGTGAGCGAGACGGCCATGCCGTGCGGCACGATCGCGTCGTCCTGGGGGTAGCCGGCGGGCCGGTAGTCGCGGACCCGGCCGGCGATCGGGTAGGCGTTGGCGTGCGGCACGTGGACCCCGGCGTTGCCGAAGCCGAGGCCGGCGAAGGTCGCGGCGAGGGCCATCTGCTCCCGGGCCTCGACGTCGCCGCCGTCGGCGACCGCCCGCCGGAACGAGCCGGCCAGCAGGGTCATCGCCCGCTCGGACCACAGGTCGGCGATCGGGTTCGCCCCGCAGTAGGGCACCCGCTGCTCGGGCTGCTTGGCGTCGAAGTCGGCGAACCAGCGCGCCGTCCAGCTCTCGAGGGCGTGGCAGAGGATGTCCATGCCGGCGGCCGCGGTGACCATGGCCGGCTGGGTGAGGGTGAGCGCCGGGTCGACCACGGCCATGGTGGGCCGCAGCCGCGGGTGGCTGATGCCGGTCTTGACGTGCAGCGAGAGCACGTCGAGCACGCAGATGGTGGTGCTCTCGCTGCCGGTGCCGGTGGTGGTCGGGACGGCGACCAGCGGCAGCAGCGCGTCGACCGGCGCCAGCGCCCGGCCGACCGGGGCGTTGACGTAGTCCATGAGCTCACCGGGGTTGGTGGTGAGCAGGTTGACCGCCTTGGCGGTGTCGATCGCCGAGCCGCCGCCGACGGCGACGATCGCGTCGAACGGCCCGGCGTCGCGAGCGAACCCGATCGCCTCCGTGAGCGACTCGTCGGTCGGCTCGACGCGCGCGCGGTCGAAGACCACGACGTCGAGCCCGCGAGCGCGGGCCTGGTCGGCGATGCGCGCCGGGTGGCCGGTGGCGGCGACGCCGGGATCGGTGACGAGCAGCACCCGCCGGGCGCCCAGCGCGGCGAGGTCGTGGCCGATCTCGCCGGAGGAGCCGGAGCCGAACTTCAGCGCGGGGGCGGCGTAGGTGAAGACCGTCTCACTCATGTCCGCAGCCTAGTGACGAGCACCACGCCCGGGTCGGGCCGCATCGGCCGATCCGGGCCCGCGCGAGCACGGGGCGTGCGATCGTTGAGGCGATCTTGAGGCCGTCCTCGGCCTCCGTGCGGGGGCACCGTGGGTTACTGGCTGCCAGCACGCGACGTCCCGGGTCGAGCACGACGACGCGCCGGTTCGGATCCCCCCACCAGGAGTAGTAGAGGAACATGTCCCTCATGACGTCCGCCGCACGGGAGGCGTCGCTGCCGCGGCTCTCCGACGGCGCCGACGCCACGCTCCGCACCGTGGTCCCCGAGGGCATCTGCCGCGCGTTCCGGGTGCTGCCCTACGCCCAGCACGAGGGCCGGGTCCTCGTCGCCGCCGCCGACGCCGACGACGAGATCACCGCGCACGTGGTCGCCGAGCGCGTCGGTCGTCCCGTCGTCCTCGTGACCCACCGGGTCGCCGAGATCGTCGACGCCGTCGACGCCGCCTACCCGCCCGTCACGGCCGAGGTCGAGACGCCGCACGCCCGGCGCGCGCGCGAGCAGATGACGCAGCTGCTCGTCGCCGACCGCGCCGTCACCCCCGCACAGCTGCAGGACGCGCTGGCGGAGTACAGCCGCACGGGCGACCCGCTCGGTGAGATCCTCGTCGCGAGCGGAGCCATCGACGAGGGCGTCCTCGTCGATGCGCTCGCGCGCCTGCACGGGCTGCCCCGCGCCGAGCTGAGCGGCGTCGTCCCCGACCCCGGGCTCGTCGACCTGCTGCCCGAGCACCTCACGCGCACGCTGCAGGCCGTGCCGATCGCCGAGCACGACGGCGACGTCGTGCTCGCGGTCGCCCGCCCCCTGACCGGCGACGCCCGTGCCGCCGTCGCGCAGGCGCTCGGTCGGCCGTTCCAGCAGCGCCTGGCGCACCGGGCCGACCTCGCCCGGCTCGTGCAGCAGGTGCGCAGCACCCGGTACGCCGAGGTGGCCACGACCCACCTCGTCGAGCACCGTCCCGACCAGTCGGCACGCACCGTCGTCACGCCGGCCCAGCGCACGACCCTCTACGTGCTCGCGGCGCTCGCCGTCGTCTCCGCCGTCCTGGCGCCGGCCACGACCGCCGTCGCGCTCGTCGCCCTGGCCAGCGCCGCCTACCTGGCCGTCGCGGCCTACCGCCTCCGGTTGACCCTGCACGCGCTCGGCACGCGTCTCGAGACCGACGTCACCGACGAGGAGATCGCCGCGCTCGACGAGCGCACGCTGCCCGTCTACACGATCCTGGTGCCGCTCTACCAGGAGGCCGCGATCGTGCCGCGACTCGTGCGCGACCTCCACGCCCTCGACTACCCCCGCACCCGCCTCGACGTGAAGCTGCTCTGCGAGGCCGACGACGTCGCGACGATCGCGGCGGTCGAGCGCCTCGGGCTCCCGCCCCACCTCCAGCTGGTCGTCGTGCCCGACACCGAGCCCAAGACGAAGCCCAAGGCGTGCAACTACGGCCTGCAGCTGGCCACCGGCGACCTCGTCGTCATCTTCGACGCCGAGGACCGCCCCGACCCCGACCAGCTCAAGAAGGCCGTCGTCGCCTTCGACCGGGCGCCCGACGAGGTCGTGTGCGTGCAGGGCAAGCTCAACTACTTCAACCAGCACCAGAACCTGCTCACCTCGTGGTTCTCCAACGAGTACGCGATGCAGTTCGAGCTCGTGCTGCCCGCCATGGGCGCCGCCGGCGCGCCGATCCCGCTGGGCGGCACCTCCAACCACTTCCGGACCTCGGTGCTGCGCGACATCGGCGCCTGGGACCCCTTCAACGTCACCGAGGACGCCGACCTCGGCATCCGGCTGCACCGCGCAGGTCACCGGACGGCGATGATCGACTCGACGACGCTCGAGGAGGCCAACTCCGACCTGCGCAACTGGGTCCGCCAGCGCTCGCGCTGGAACAAGGGGCACTACCAGACCTGGCTCGTGCACATGCGCCACCCGGCGCGGCTGCTGCGCGAGATCGGCCTGCGCGACTTCGTCTCGTTCAACCTCACGATGGGTCAGGCCTTCGTGCTGCTGCTGAACCCGGTGTTCTGGGTGGTCACCGTGCTCGGGCTCCTCACGCAGGGCGGCGTCGTCACCGACGTCTACCCGCACGCGGCGCTCTACGCGGCGAGCGTGGCGCTGTTCCTCGGCAACTTCGTCTTCGTCTACCTCAACGTCGCCGGCAGCCTGCACCGCGGCGAGTTCGGCCTCACGCGCGTCGCCCTGCTCTCGCCGGTCTACTGGGCCCTGATGAGCTTCGCCGCCTGGCGCGGCTTCCTGCAGCTGTTCACGATGCCGTTCTACTGGGAGAAGACCGTGCACGGCCTCGACGAGGTCCGGCCGTGAGCCTCGACCACGCCCGGTCCGGGGTCGTCCGCCTCGGCGTCCGACGCACCGCCGACCTGCCCCGACGTCGCGGCGAGAGCCTCGCGGTGCTGGCTACGTTCACCGTCCTCTACACCGCGGTCGGCCTCTGGCTCGTGCGCGACCTGCACGTGGTCGAGCCCGAGACGCTCGACCGGTGGGCCCGGGCGCTGGCGATCTGGCACGGCGACGACCCCGGCCTCGGCGCCGTCGGCCGCGACCACGCCCCGCTGTCGGTGCTGCTGCTGGCGCCGTTCACGCTCGTCTCGTCACTCGCCACCTCGCAGGTGGCGATCCCCGTCGTGTCGGCGCTGGGCGCCGGCTGGGTCATGGTCGTGCTCGACACGATGATGCGGCGGGCCACGCTCGACCTGCCCGTGCGGCTCGCCGTGCTCGCGGCCCTCGGCCTCAACCCCGTGGTCGTCGTCCACGCCGCCACGGGCGGGCACGACGTGCTGTGGCTCGCCCTGGTCGTGACGGCGCTCGGCGGCCTCGTCGCCTGGTACGTCACCGCCGACGTCCGGTTCGTCATGGTCTCCGGGTTCGCCTTCGCCGGTGCCACGCTCACCGGCTACGGCAGCCTGCCGTTCGTCGTGGTCAGCACGGTGGCGGTCGCCGCGCTGGTCCGCCGCCTCGGTGCCGACCGCACCGAGGTCGAGGGCACCACGGTCGGCTTCGCCTCGCCCGCGCTCTACGTCGTGGTGCTCTGGGCCGGGTTCAACGCCGTGGCGCTCGGCCGGCCGTTCGGCTGGCTCGTCCCCGACCGCGGTCCGGCGGTGTCGTTCGCCGACGCCGCCCGCGGCACCGCCGACCTCGTGCTGCTCGGCGCGCCGGTCGCGCTCGTGGTGCTGCCAGCCCTGGTCGTGGTCGGCACGGTGCGACGCAACCCGCTCGCGCTGTGGCTCGGCGTGCTCCTGCTGACCTCGATCGTGCTGCCCGGCACCGGCGCGGTGCTCGGGCTCGCCGACCGCCCGCCGTCCGTCGCCGACGCCCTGCCCGTCCTGCTCCTCGCCGTCGTCGGCGCGATCTGGCTGATCCGTTCGGCCCTCACCGACGCCCGCCTCGTCGCCGGGGCCCTCGTCACCGGGCTCCTGCTCAGCGTCCCGGTCACCTTCGCAGCCATGGCCGACGCGCCCCGCCCGAGCCTCGAGCGCTCGTTCCACGACGCCGTCGTCGACGACGTCGCGGGGTAGCTACGGCGCTCGCAGCGCCTCGCGCACCACGGCGGTGACCTCGACGGCGCCCGCCGTCACGTCGGCGACCGGCACCCACGCGACGGCGTCGGTCGTGCCGCCCTGCTCGACGACGAGGTCGGCGTCGGGCACGTCGTCGACCAGGGTGGCGGCGTAGACCAGCCCGACGGTCTGCAGCTCCTCGTCGCGGCCGTTGGGCGCCGTGCCCTGCACGGTCTCGGACGTCGCCGCGAGCAGCCGGCCGGGCTCGCAGGTGGCCCCGGTCTCCTCGGCGACCTCGCGGACGACGGCGGCACGGGGCTCCTCGTCGAACTCGACGCCGCCGCCCGGCAGCGTCCAGAGGCCGGTGTGGAAGCCGCGCGACGAGATGCGGGTGAGCAGCACGGCGTCGTGGGGCGTCGAGCGCCGCACGAGGGCGTAGGCGGCGACCCGCTGCCAGCGGAAGGGCCGGTAGGCGTCGAGCGCCTCCTTGACCATCGCGACGACCGGCACGGTGCCGTCGAGCACGTCGGCGACCGGGCGCCACGCCGCCTCGATGGTGGAGCCGTCGACCTCGACGACGTGCGGCTCGGGCGAGTCGACCGGCACCCAGCCGTCGTAGACGATGCGCAGCGAGTGGGCGTCGACGCGGCGACCGCGGCGCCAGGTGTCGGGCAGGTGCAGGCTGAAGGTGCGCGCGGTCGGCGCGATCGTCACGTCGAGACCGGTCTCCTCGTGCACCTCGCGGACGACGGCGTCGCGCGGGTCCTCGCCGTGGTCGAGGCCGCCGCCGGGCAGCGTCCAGAGCTCGCTGCGCGAGACGCGCGGGGCCAGCCGGCTGAGCAGGATCTGGCCGTCGCGGACGATCACGGCGTAGGCCGCGACCCGCTGCACCTGAGGACCTGCCATGACCCCAACCCTAGAGAAGGGCAGGACTCCACGTGGGGGTGACTGCCGAACGCGGCATGCCGTCGAGGGTGTAGGACTCGTCACGTCCGACCGCGTCACCGCCGAGGTGTGCGGGATACCACGGTGCCCACTCCCCCGGCCGCGGGCGGTGCTCGGGCAGCCGCTGGACGTCGTCCAGGGTGGCCTGGAGGGTGGCGCCCAGCCGGCGCGTGGTCTCGACGAGGTCGGCGTCGGGCGCGACCGTCGTCGGCGTCCCGACCCGGACGTCGACCGTGCGTCCGCGCGTGACGAGCGGCCGGGGGAAGGGCGCGTCGAGCGCGCGCTTCTGGCCCCACAGGCGCTGCCCGCCCCAGACCGTGACCGGCACCAGCGGCGCTCCGGTCTCCCGGGCGAGGGCGACGGCGCCGGGCATGAGGGCCCGCACCGCGTAGGCCGCCGAGATGCCGGCCTCGGGGAAGACGCACACGACCTCCCCCGCGCGCAGCAGCGCGCGGGCCCGCAGGTAGGCCGCCGCCGGGGCCTCGCGGTCGACCGGCACGTGACCCATCGCGCTCATGGCCCGCCCGGCCGGGGAGTCCCAGATGTCGGCCCGGCACAGGAACCGCACACGGCGACCGGTCGCGAGCAACGCCCGGCCCACGAAGACGAAGTCGGGGAACGAGACGTGGTTGCAGGCCAGCACCACCGGTCCCTCGGCGGGCACGTGCTCGGCGCCCTCGGCACGCACGCGGAGGTCGAGGGCCCGCAACGCGACCTTGCCGGCCGCGATCGCAGCGGCGTAGACGGGCTCCATGCCGGGTGTTCGGAGCGGGCTAGGAGAACGGCGGGCGGTGGTCCTGGGCGAGCGAGCGTCGTCCGGCCCAGCGCCACACGCGGGCGGCGCGGTCGCGGTCGTCGTCGGTGACCAGGTTGCCCATCCAGCGCAGCGCGAGCGTCATCAGCCAGTCGGAGCGCATGCCCGCGGGGCCGAGCGCGGGCAGCAGCCGCGGCACGGTGACCAGCCCGGCGAGGCGACGGGCGATGGAGAACGCCTCGCCGTAGTGGCCGCGCAGCAGTGCCGGCCAGGCGAGGTCGAGCTCGTCGCGCTCGAGCATCACCTCGACCAGCAAGCGGCCGGTCTCGAGGCCGTAGTCGATGCCCTCGCCGTTGAGCGGGTTGACGCAGCCGGCGGCGTCGCCGATGAGCGCCCAGTTGCGCCCGGCGACGTTGCTGACCGCGCCGCCCATCGGCAGCAGGGCCGACGTCTTGGCCCGCAGGTCGCCCTCGAGCTCGAACTCCTCGCGGCGCTCGTCGGCGTAGAAGTCCATGAGCGGCTTGATCGCGATGTCGGCCGGCCGCTTGGCCGTGGCCAGCGTGCCGACGCCGAGGTTCACCTCGCCGTTGCCCAGCGGGAAGATCCAGCCATAGCCGGACAGGATGGCGCCGTCGGCGCCCCGCAGCTCGAGGTGGCTGCTGATCCACGGGTCGTCGGCCATGCCGCTGGCCACGTAGGAGCGACCGGCGACGCCGTAGACGGTCTCCCGGTGCCACTCGCGGCCGAGCAGCTTGCCGAGCGGCGAGCGGACGCCGTCGGCGACGACGAGGCGACGGCAGCCGACCTCGAAGGTCTCCTCGCCCTGCTTGAACACCACGGCGGCCACGCGGGCGCCGTCCCAGCGGACGTCGACCGCGCGGGCGCCGTCGATCGCCGTCGCGCCGCTCTTGATGGCGGCGGTACGCAGGTGGTCGTCGAGCTCGGTGCGCGCGACGGCGCTGCCCCAGTCGGGCAGTGTGCCGCCGGGCCATGGCAGCAGCAGCGTCTGGCCGAAGCCGTGCGCGCGCAAGCCCTGGTTGACGGTGTGGGCGCGCAGCCAGTCCTCGAGACCGAGCCGGCTGAGCTCGCCGATCGCGCGCGGGGTGAGGCCGTCGCCGCAGGTCTTGTCGCGCGGGAAGACCGCCATGTCGGCGAGCACGGTGTCGAGCCCGGCCCGGGCGGCCCAGGCCGCGGCGGCGGACCCGGCCGGACCCGCCCCGACCACCAGCACGTCGGTCTCCCTCGGCAGCACGCTCACTGCTCCATCATCTCAGCCCCACCCCAAGACGCCGAGTCGGCGCGGGTCAGGCCTGGGTGTAGGCCTGGTGGGCGAGCAGGTGGACGGCGTCGTCGGCGCAGGCCGTGGTGGGGTGCGCGACGAACACCGATCGGGTCTCGTCGGGCAGGTAGACCCGG
Organism: Nocardioides secundeburneus; assembly: GCF_039939255.1. Taxonomy (NCBI): domain Bacteria; kingdom Bacillati; phylum Actinomycetota; class Actinomycetes; order Propionibacteriales; family Nocardioidaceae; genus Nocardioides; species Nocardioides secundeburneus. The sequence goes on along the minus strand of NZ_JBDUUE010000004.1, from coordinate 554,416 downwards.
AACCCGTCGACCTCGGTCGGGCGGCACTCGTCGGCCGGGTAGGAGCCGGCCGCGGCCTCGGAGACCAGCGCGGTGGCCTGCTCGCCGGGCTCGATGGTGAGCACCTCCGGCTTCGGGGCCTGACCGCTGGTGTCGCGGTCGGCCGGGGCGCCGACCTGCTCGCCGTCGCCCCCGCCGACGTAGGACAGGCCGCCGAAGCCCTCGATCTGGCACCAGATCTCCGAGGTGTTGGTGACCACGAGGCTGCCGTAACGCGTACCGGCGGCGTTGTCACCCGGCTCGTAGGTGACCGCCACGTCGCCCGCGCGGCACTCGGTCGGACCCTCCGGCTCCTCGGGATCGGCCCCCGGCGTCGCCGGGGCGCTCGAGGCGTCGGGGGCGTCGGGGGTGACGGTGCTGCCCGGCACCCCCGGCGTCGGCCGGCCGGCGGTCTCGCTCGCGCGGTCGGCGGGCGCGGCGTCGGAGCCGTCGTCGTCCGAGCCGCAGGCGGTGAGTCCCCCGGCGAGGACGGCGACCGCGGCGAGCGAGGCGAGGGTGCGGGCGGTGGTGGGCACGGGCATCGGTGATCCTCCAACGTGTCGTCGTTCGGCTGTCCGGGGTGAGACCTCGACGAGGCGCCCGGAGTTGTCGCGCAGACCTGAGAGGTTCTCGAGAACCGGGTCAGGCCGGGCGCCGGTAGGGCTGGTGCCCGATCAGGTGGACGGCGGGGTTGGCGCACCCGGTCGTCGGGTGGACGACGTACTGCGAGACCCGGGCGTCGGGCACGTAGACCCGGAACCCGTCGACGGGCACGGGGCGGCAGGTCCCCCGCGGGTAGTTCTGGGCGACCGACTCGTCGACGCGGCTCACGACGCTCTTGCCGGGGTCGAGCACGGTGACGGGCCGGCGTCCGGGGTCGCGGGTGGCCGCGGCCCCGATCTGCGTGCCGTTGCCGTGGCCGACGTAGGACAACCCGCCGTAGCCCTGCACGAAGCAGACCTGGTCGGGGGTGGTGTTGGTGAGCTTGATGACGCCGAAGCGGTGCCCTGCCCCGGCGCCGCGGGCGTGGTACGAGGCGGTCAGGTCACTGTTGGCGCACTCGCGCGGCTGGGCGGCGGCCGGCTGCGCCGTGACTCCCACCAGCGTGGCGCTGGCGGCGATCGTGAGCGCGGCCGCGGCGTGGACGACGGCGATCTTCTTCATCTCGAACACCTCTTCCCCGGCCCCGCACGGTGCGGGACCGTCATCTCCTACGACACCGCCGCCGGGGAGAAAGTTGCCAACGGCAACCGAAGAAGAGGCTGAGAACCTGTCCGGAAACGCGCCGAGGGCCCGCCGCGCAGCGCGCGACGGGCCCTCGGACGGTGGCTCAGTTCTGGTACGACCCGAAGTCGAAGTCGTCCAGCGCGACAGCCTGACCCGAGCCCTGACCGAACTCGTAGTCGTAGGAGTCGTAGCCGGTGACCGAGTAGGCCGCGGCGCGCGCCTCCTCGGTGGGCTCGACCCGGATGTTGCGGTAGCGCTCCAGACCCGTACCGGCCGGGATGAGCTTGCCGATGATCACGTTCTCCTTCAGGCCACGCAGGCTGTCGGAACGGCCGTGGATCGCGGCGTCGGTGAGCACGCGGGTGGTCTCCTGGAAGGAGGCCGCCGAGAGCCACGACTCGGTCGCGAGCGAGGCCTTCGTGATGCCCATGAGCACCGGACGACCCGAGGCCGGCTTGCCGCCCTCGGAGACCACGCGACGGTTCTCCTCCTCGAACTTCACCCGGTCGACCAGGTCGGACGGGAGCAGGTTCGTCTCGCCCGACTCGATGACCGTCACGCGACGCAGCATCTGCCGCACGATGATCTCGATGTGCTTGTCGTGGATGGCCACACCCTGCGAGCGGTAGACCTTCTGGACCTCGTCGACCAGGTGCTCCTGCGCCTTGCGGACACCGAGGATGCGCAGGACGTCCTGCGGCGACTCGGTGCCGACGATCAGACGGCGCCCGACCTCGACGTGCTCGCCGTCGGCCACCAGCAGGCGCGAGCGCTTGCTGACCGGGTACTCCTGCACCTCGGAGCCGTCGTCGGGCGTGATGAGGATCTTGCGGGTCTTGTCGGTCTCGTCGATCTCGACGCGGCCGGCCGCCTCGGCGATCGGGGCGAGACCCTTGGGCACGCGGGCCTCGAACAGCTCGACGACGCGGGGCAGACCCTGCGTGATGTCGTCGGCCGAGGCCGAGCCACCGGTGTGGAAGGTACGCATGGTCAGCTGCGTGCCGGGCTCACCGATCGACTGGGCGGCGATGATGCCGACCGCCTCGCCGATGTCGACGAGCTTGCCCGTGGCCAGCGAGCGGCCGTAGCACTTGGCACAGGTGCCGGTGCGGGCGTCGCAGGTCAGGACCGAGCGGACCTTGACGGTCGGGACGCCGGCGGCGATCAGCTCGCCGATCTTGACGTCGCCGAGGTCGCCGCCGGCCTCGACCAGCACCTCGCCGGTCTCGGGGTGGGTGACCTCGGTGGCCGCCGAGCGGGCGTAGGCCGCGGTCTCGGCGTTGTCGTCCTTGCGGACGACGCCGTCGTCGCCGACGACACCGATGACCTTGGGCAGACCACGCTCGGTGCCGCAGTCGTCCTCACGGATGATGACGTCCTGCGAGACGTCGACGAGTCGACGCGTCAGGTAGCCCGAGTCGGCCGTGCGGAGGGCGGTGTCGGCGAGGCCCTTGCGCGCACCGTGGGTGGCGATGAAGTACTCGACGACGGTGAGGCCCTCGCGGAAGTTCGACTTGATCGGCCGCGGGATGATCTCGCCCTTCGGGTTGGCCACGAGACCACGCATGGCCGCGACCTGGCGGATCTGGTTCATGTTGCCCGAGGCACCGGAGTTGACCATCACGAAGATGGGGTTGGTCCGGTTGTTCTGCTCGAAGTTGTCCTCCATGGCCTTGCCGACCTTGTTGGAGGCCTCGGTCCAGATCTCGATGAGCTCCTGGCGACGCTCCTCGTCGGTGACGAGACCGCGCTCGAACTGCTTCTGGATCTTGGCGGCCTTGTCCTCGAACTCCGAGAGGATCTCGACCTTGTTGTCGGGCGTGACGACGTCGTCGATCGAGACCGTGACGCCGGAGTGGGTGGCCCAGTAGAAGCCGGCCTCCTTGAGGGCGTCGAGCGAGGCGGCGACCTCGACCTTGGTGTAGCGCTCGGCGAGGTCGTTCACGATCGCGCCCAGGGCCTTCTTGCCCACCTCGTAGTTCACGAAGGGGTAGTCGGCCGGCAGGGTGTCGTTGAACAGCGCCCGGCCGAGGGTGGTGTCGAGGGTGAAGGTCAGCGCCTCGCCGGTGAACAGCTCGTGGTCGAGCGGCGGGACGGTGTCGACGAGCCGGATCTTGATCTCGCTCTGCAGCGTGATCTCGCCCCGGTCGAAGGCCATGATCGCCTCGGCCACCGAGGAGAACGCGCGACCCGAGCCCTCGGAGCCCGGACGGTCGGACGTCATGAAGAAGAGCCCGATGATCATGTCCTGGGTCGGCATGGTGACCGGGCGGCCGTCGGAGGGCTTGAGGATGTTGTTCGTCGACAGCATCAGGATCCGCGCCTCGGCCTGGGCCTCGGCCGACAGCGGCAGGTGCACCGCCATCTGGTCGCCGTCGAAGTCGGCGTTGAACGCCGTGCAGACGAGCGGGTGGATCTGGATGGCCTTGCCCTCGATGAGCTGCGGCTCGAAGGCCTGGATGCCGAGGCGGTGCAGCGTGGGCGCCCGGTTGAGCAGCACCGGGTGCTCGGTGATGACCTCCTCGAGCACGTCCCAGACCTCGGGACGCACGGCGCGCTCGACCATCCGCTTGGCGGACTTGATGTTCTGCGCGTGCGAGAGGTCGACGAGGCGCTTCATCACGAACGGCTTGAACAGCTCGATCGCCATGTTCTTCGGCAGACCGCACTGGTGCAGCTTGAGCTGCGGACCGGAGACGATGACCGAGCGGCCCGAGTAGTCGACGCGCTTGCCGAGCAGGTTCTGGCGGAAGCGACCCTGCTTGCCCTTGAGCATGTCGGACAGCGACTTCAGCGGCCGGTTGCCCGGGCCGGTGACGGGACGACCGCGGCGGCCGTTGTCGAACAGCGAGTCGACGGCCTCCTGGAGCATCCGCTTCTCGTTGTTGACGATGATCTCGGGCGCACCGAGGTCGAGCAGCCGCTTCAGTCGGTTGTTGCGGTTGATGACGCGGCGGTACAGGTCGTTGAGGTCGGACGTCGCGAACCGGCCACCGTCGAGCTGGACCATCGGGCGCAGGTCCGGCGGGATGACCGGGACGGCGTCGAGCACCATGCCGCGCGGCTGGTTGCCGGTCTTGCGGAACGCGTCGACGACCTTGAGGCGCTTGAGGGCGCGGACCTTCTTCTGGCCCTTGCCGGTGGCGATGGTCTCGCGCAGCGACTCGACCTCGGCCTCGATGTCGAAGCCCTCGAGGCGCTTCTGGATCGCCGTGGCGCCCATGTGGCCCTCGAAGTACTTGCCGAACCAGTTCTTCATCTCGCGGTAGAGCAGCTCGTCGCCCATGAGGTCTTGGACCTTGAGGGTCTTGAACGTCGACCAGACCTCCTCGAGGCGGTCGAGCTCGCGCTGGGCACGGTCGCGCAGCTGCTTCATCTCGCGCTCGGCGCCGTCGCGCACCTTGCGGCGCTGGTCGGCCTTGGCGCCCTCGGCCTCGAGCGCGGCGAGGTCGTCCTCGAGCTTCTTGGTGCGGTCCTCGAGCGAGGTGTCGCGGCGCTTCTCGAGCATCTCGCGCTGCTGCTGCACCTTGGCCTCGAGCGAGGTCAGGTCGCGGTGACGGGCGTCGTCGTCGACCGAGGTGATCATGTAGGCCGCGAAGTAGATGACCTTCTCGAGGTCCTTCGGGGCGAGGTCGAGCAGGTAGCCCAGCCGCGACGGCACGCCCTTGAAGTACCAGATGTGGGTCACGGGAGCGGCGAGCTCGATGTGGCCCATGCGCTCACGGCGCACCTTGGAACGGGTCACCTCGACGCCGCAGCGCTCGCAGATGATGCCCTTGAAGCGCACGCGCTTGTACTTGCCGCAGTAGCACTCCCAGTCCCGGGTGGGACCGAAGATCTTCTCGCAGAAGAGGCCGTCACGCTCGGGCTTGAGCGTGCGGTAGTTGATGGTCTCCGGCTTCTTGACCTCGCCGTGGCTCCACGTGCGGATGTCGTCCGCGGTGGCCAGGCCGATCTTGAGCTGGTCGAAGAAGTTCACGTCGAGCACGATGGCTGCAACCCTTCGTAGTTACTTGAAGAAAAGAAGTTGAGGGGGGCGGAGGCCGGCGCCGCCCGGGGGCGGCGCCGGCGCATCACACCTCTTCGACCGAGCTGGGCTCGCGACGCGACAGGTCGATGCCGAGCTCCTCGGCGGCGCGGAAGACGTCCTCCTCCGCGTCGCGGAGCTCGATCTGCGAGCCGTCCTGGCTGAGCACCTCGACGTTCAGGCAGAGCGACTGCATCTCCTTGACGAGCACCTTGAACGACTCGGGGATGCCGGAGTCGGGGATGTTCTCGCCCTTGACGATGGCCTCGTAGACCTTGACGCGACCGGGCACGTCGTCGGACTTGATCGTCAGCAGCTCCTGCAGGGCGTAGGCGGCGCCGTAGGCCTCCATCGCCCAGACCTCCATCTCACCGAACCGCTGGCCACCGAACTGGGCCTTACCGCCCAGCGGCTGCTGCGTGATCATCGAGTAGGGGCCGGTCGAACGCGCGTGGATCTTGTCGTCGACGAGGTGGTGGAGCTTCAGGATGTACATGTAGCCCACCGACACCGGGTCCTTGAACGGCTCGCCGGAGCGACCGTCGAACAGGTTCGCCTTGCCGGTCTCGTCGATCATCCGCACGCCGTCGCGGTTGGGGATCGTGGCCCCGAGCAGGCCGGTGATCTCGTCCTCGCGCGCACCGTCGAAGACGGGCGTGGCCACCTTCGAGTCGGGCTCGGCCTTGTCGGCGTGGATCTTGATCAGCCGCTGCTTCCAGTCGGCGTCGGACTTGTCGTCGGACAGGTCGAGGTCCCAGCCCTGCTTGGCGAGCCAGCCCAGGTGGAGCTCGAGGATCTGGCCGATGTTCATGCGTCGCGGCACACCGAGCGGGTTGAGGACGACGTCGACGGGCGTGCCGTCCTCCATGAAGGGCATGTCCTCGATCGGGAGGATCTTGGCGATGACGCCCTTGTTGCCGTGGCGGCCGGCGAGCTTGTCACCGACGGAGATCTTGCGCTTCTGGGCCACGTAGACCCGGACCAGCTGGTTGACGCCGGGCGGCAGCTCGTCGCCGTCCTCGCGGTCGAACACGCGGACGCCGATGACCGTGCCGGACTCACCGTGCGGGACCTTCATCGAGGTGTCGCGCACCTCGCGCGCCTTCTCGCCGAAGATCGCGCGGAGCAGGCGCTCCTCGGGGGTGAGCTCGGTCTCGCCCTTGGGCGTGACCTTGCCGACCAGGATGTCGCCCGTGGTGACCTCGGCGCCGATGCGGATGATGCCGCGCTCGTCGAGGTCGGCCAGCATCTCCTCGGAGACGTTGGGGATGTCGCGGGTGATCTCCTCCGGGCCCAGCTTGGTGTCGCGGGCGTCGACCTCGTGCTCCTCGATGTGGATCGAGGTGAGGACGTCCTCCTGCACCAGGCGCTGGCTGAGGATGATCGCGTCCTCGTAGTTGTGGCCCTGCCACGGCATGAACGCGACCAGCAGGTTGGTGCCCAGCGCCATCTCGGCGTCGTCGGTGCACGGGCCGTCGGCGATCGGCGAGCCGACCTCGAGACGGTCGCCCTCGGCGACGAGCGGGCGCTGGTTGATGCACGTGCCCTGGTTGGAGCGACGGAACTTGGCCAGCTTGTAGGTGGTGTAGGTGCCGTCGTCGTTCATCGTCTCGACGAGGTCGGCCGAGACCTCCTTGACGACGCCGGCAGCCTCGGCCACCACGACGTCGCCGGCGTCGACGGCGGCGCGGTACTCGATGCCGGTGCCGACGAACGGGCTGTCGCTGGTGATCAGCGGGACGGCCTGACGCTGCATGTTGGCGCCCATGAGCGCGCGGTTGGCGTCGTCGTGCTCGAGGAACGGGATGAGCGCGGTGGCGACCGAGACCATCTGCCGCGGCGAGACGTCCATGTAGTCGACCTCGTCGGCCAGGACCTCGGAGACCTCGCCACCCTTCTGGCGCACGAGCACGCGCTCGTCGACGAAGGAGCCGTCGTCGTCGAGGATCTGGTTGGCCTGGGCGATGACCTGGCGGTCCTCGTCGTCGGCGGTGAGGTAGTCGATGCGGTCGGTGACCTGGCCGTTCTCGACCTTGCGGTAGGGCGTCTCGACGAAGCCGAACGGGTTGATGCGGCCGTAGGAGGCCAGCGAGCCGATCAGACCGATGTTCGGACCCTCAGGGGTCTCGATCGGGCACATGCGGCCGTAGTGCGAGGGGTGGACGTCGCGGACCTCCATGCCGGCGCGGTCGCGCGAGAGACCACCCGGGCCGAGGGCCGAGAGGCGCCGCTTGTGGGTCAGACCGGCGATCGGGTTGGTCTGGTCCATGAACTGCGAGAGCTGCGAGGTGCCGAAGAACTCCTTCAGCGCCGCCACGACCGGCCGGATGTTGATCAGCGACTGCGGCGTGATGGCCTCGACGTCCTGCGTGGTCATGCGCTCGCGGACGACGCGCTCCATGCGGGCCAGACCGGTGCGGAGCTGGTTCTGGATGAGCTCGCCGACCGTGCGCATGCGGCGGTTGCCGAAGTGGTCGATGTCGTCGGGGCCGACGTCGAGCGGGCCGGCCGGCGCCTCGACCTGCTCCTTGCCGTCGTGCAGCGCGACGATGTACTTGATCGCGTTGACGACGTCGGAGATGGTCAGCGTCTGCTGGTCGAAGGCCTCGACCAGGCCGAGCTTCTTGTTGATCTTGTAGCGGCCGACCTTGGCGAGGTCGTAGCGCTTGGGGTTGAAGTAGTAGTTCTTCAGCAGCGTCAGCGCGGCCTCGCGGGTGGGCGGCTCGCCCGGGCGCAGCTTGCGGTAGATGTCGAGCAGCGCGTCGTCGGGACCCTGCGTGTGGTCCTTCTCCTCGGTGAGCTGGATCGACTCGTACTGACGCAGCTCCTCCATGACGGCCTCGTAGTCGTAGGCCTCGCCGGTGTCCTCGGCCACGGCCTGGAGGGCCTTGAGGAGCACCGTGATGTTCTGCTTGCGCTTGCGGTCGAGGCGGACGCCGACCAGGTCGCGCTTGTCGATCTCGAACTCGAGCCAGGCGCCGCGCGAGGGGATCAGGCGCGCGGTGTAGATGTCCTTGTCGGAGGTCTTGTCGGGCGTGCGCTCGAAGTAGACGCCGGGGCTGCGGACCAGCTGCGAGACGACGACGCGCTCGGTGCCGTTGATGACGAAGGTGCCCTTGGGGGTCATCAGGGGGAAGTCGCCCATGAAGACCGTCTGGCCCTTGATCTCACCGGTCTCGTTGTTGGTGAACTCGGCCGAGACGTAGAGCGGCGCGGAGTAGGTGAAGTCCTTCTCCTTGCACTCGTCGACGGAGTACTTGGGGTCGTAGAAGACGGGGCTCTCGAACGAGAGCGACATCGTCTCGGAGAAGTCCTCGATCGGGGAGATCTCCTCGAAGATCTCCTGCAGGCCCGACTTGGGCGAGACGTCGACGCCGGCGTCGAGGCGGGCCTGGACCTGGGCGTCCCAGGCCTCGTTGCCGACCAGCCAGTCGAAGCTGTCGGTCTGCAGCGAGAGGAGCTGGGGAACCGCGAGGGGCTCGGTGATCTTCGCGAACGAGATGCGGCGGGGGTTGCCGCCGGTGGTGCTGGAGCTGGCAGAGGTGCTGCGCGCGGCCAAGAGAGATCCTTCGAAGCGTCATTCGACCGGAGAACGCCGGACCACCACAACATCGCCACCGGGCAGGCAGATGCGCATCTGAGGGCAGGCGCAAAGGGCCACAGTACAGCACTCGTACGCGCACCACAACACTTCCGGGCGCCGAAAGACGAGCGTTGTTCGATGATGAACCCGACGGGCCCGCCGGTCAAGGACATCGGGCCAATTCGGGCCGCTCAGTCGCAGGTTCCGCCCGGTTGGGTGATCAGGCAGTCGACGAGCCACCGGTCGTCGTCGTCGACCATGCGCAGCGTGACCTGGTCGCGGTAGACGGTGTCCTTGCCGGCGTTCTTGGTCGGGCGGTCGACGAAGACGAGGACGTCGACGCGGTCCTCGCCCGTGCGCACGACGCCCGAGGCGAGCACGTCGGTCGTGACGATGGACTTGGTGCGCGTCGCGTTGTCGGCCACGACCTCGGAGAACTCGTCGAACTCGGTCGCGAAGCGGTCGGTGAGGTAGGGCCGCGCGGCGGCGAAGCCCTCCTCGAGGTCGCGGAAGTCGTAGGAGAGCACCGGGCCGATGGCCGCCTCGGCGGCGGCCTGCGCGGCCGCCACCTCCCGGGCGTCGGGCAGGCCGCCGCCGTCGTCGTCGTCGCCGCCGACGCCGGTGACGAGCGAGACGGCGGTCGCGACCACCAGGACGGCGGCGAGGACCGCGAGGCAGGCGGCGAGCCGGGCCGGCCCTCGGGAGGGCCGGCCGTCGGCGCTGCTGGCGGCGCTGCTGGCGGCGACTCCCCCAGCAGGGCCGGCCGTCTCGTCGTCGGGCTCGTCGGAGTCGTCGGCGGGGGTCTCCTTGGCGAGGGTCACCGCGGTCGGCGGCTCGGCCACGACGTCGTCGGCGACCCGGTCGTCGGCGTCGTCGCCGTCGTCCTCGGCGGCGGCGAGCTCGGCGTCGTGGGCGGCACGGCGGTCGGGGTCGAGCAGCACCTCCGCGGCGCGGTTGCGCTGCTTGAAGCGTCGGTCGGACGGCTCGAGGTCGGCGACCGAGGCCTTCCAGGCGCTGCGGATCTCGGCGTCGGTCGCGTCCTGCTCGACGCCGAGGACGTCGTACCAGCTCGGGATCATCGGTAGGCCTCCCAGGCGTCGAGCGTGACCACGAGCTCGCCCATGGCGGTGCCCAGGTCGGTGCGGGCCGTGGCGCAGGGCGCGGTGTCGGCGGTCGCGCAGTCGGCTCCGAGGGCGGTGACGGCGTCGCCGACCGCGACGGCCTGGCTCAGGGTGCGCTGCACGAGCGAGGTGACGTCGCCCGGCGGCTCGCCGACGTAGACGCGGCTGTCGGGGTTGGTGGCGCCGCGCAGGCTGTTGGCCAGCGAGCCGGCCGCGGTGCCGAGGGCCGCCGGCGCGTCGGCGCACCCGGCCCGGGCCGGGTCGGGCGCCAGGGGGAAGCTGCACGCGTCGAGGTCGTCGATCGCTGCCCGCACGCTGACCTCGCGGTTGGCGACGATCTCGGCGAACCGGCTGGTGATCGCATCGGTGCCGGCGGCCGGCGGCTCCGACGTCGCCCCGCCGCCGGGAGACCCGGTCGGCGGGTCGGTCGGCGGGTCCGTCGGCGGGTCGGTCGGCGCGTCGGTCGGGTCGCCGGTCGCGGTCTCGTCCTCGCCGCTGACGCCCTCGAAGGCGTCGACGAGCCAGGTGCCGTCGATGCGCACGAGCTGCACCCGGAGCCGGAACTGGCGCTCGCCGGCCGCGACGCGGTCGCCGTCGGCGGCGTCGGCCGCGGGGTCGGGGTAGGACTGGGTGAGCGAGCCGGTGACCAGCGCGGACGCCGCGTTGTCGTCGAGCGACTCGAGCGCGGCGACGTAGACCTCCGCCTGGCGGCCGACGCCGGCCTGCGACACGGTCGCCTCGGCCAGGGCGACCTGCTCGTCGAACTCGGTCGCGAAGGCGGGGGTGATCAGCTCGCGCACGCCCGCGGCGTAGGCGGGCAGCTTGTTCTGGGCGTCGAGGTCCTCGGGCCCGTAGTTGAACAGCCGCAGCACGAACTGCTGGGCCTGGTTGAGCACGAGGTCGCGGGTCCGCGGGTCGTCCGCGTCGCCGTCGGCGCCGGCGTCACCCTCGGCCGAGGCGCCGAAGAGCTGCCCGGCGCGGCTGCCGACGGACCCCGAGGTGTCACCCCACCGGACGCCGAGCACGGCCAGGCACGCGACGGCCACCACGGCCGAGACGGCGACGACGATCGTGAACGAGCCGGGACGTGTGCGGTGACCTACTGACCCATCGCGGGTTGGAGGTACAGCCACTTCCACGACTCCTCTCCGACCGACCGGGGGGCAACGGTAGCGGGCTGGTCCCAGGGCGCGACGGGCCGCGGGTCGGCCGGGTCGGTCAGCGTGACCTCGCCGGTGTCGGGGTCGTAGAAGGCGTCGGGACGCGCGTAGCCCGTGGCGGCGCGGGGCGGCAGGTTCTGCGCGCCGCGGGGGTTCGACTTCGACGGCGGCTCGGTGCAGCGGGCGTCGACGTTCATGCCCGGGTCGGTGAACCGCTCCTGGGGCGTGCGCTCCACGGTGCCGCCGTAACCCTCGTAGCACGGCGAGGTCGTGCTGAGGATCAGGCCGAAGTGGGCGTCGTAGGGCTTGTCGCCCTCCTTGGCCACCACGGTGAACGTGCCCTCGACCACGTAGGGGTAGATGGAGAAGATCTGCTTGATGCCCGGCAGGTTCTCCTGCACGACCTCGCCGGTGGTGATGAGGTTGTCGAGCAGCGAGCCGAGCTCGACCCGGTTCTCCTCGATGAGCGCGCGCACCTGGTTGATGTTGCTCGACCCGGTGTCGATGAGGCGCTCGAGGTCGGGGTTGGCGTCGGCGAGGGTGCCGCTGAACAGCGCGAGCTGGTCGGCGAAGGTGCGCAGGTTGCTCTGCGAGTCGATCTGGGTGTTGAGGACGACGTTGCTGTCCTCGATCAGCTTCGTGGTGATGTCGAAGTTGTCGTCGGCGGCCTCGATGAAGGAGTTGCCGGTGTCGATGATCGTCTCGAGGTCGTCGCCGGTGCCCTGGAAGGCCTTGCCGAGCTCGTCGACGGTGGTGCGCAGGGCGTCCTGGTCGACGGAGCTGACGGTGCGGGACAGGTTGCCGAGGAGCTGCTCGGTCTGGATGGGGATCCTCGTGTTCGCCATCGCGATCTGGGAGCCGTCCTCGAACGGCTTCCCGTCGTCGGACTCGGGCTGGAGGTCGACGAACTGCTCGCCGACCGCCGAGCGGTTGCCGACCTCGGCGATCGAGTCGGCCGGGATGTCGTCCCACTTGTTCTCGATCTCGAGGACGACGTCGACGCCGTCGTCGGTCAGCTCGAGCTCCTTGACCGTGCCGACGCTGGTGCCGCGGTAGGTGACCTCGGCGCCGGCGAAGATGCCGCCGGCGTCGCGGAAGTGGGCGGTCACCTCGTAGCTGTCGTCGCGCACGAGCTTGTCGAGGCGGGCGTAGCGCGCGCCGACGAAGCTCACGCCGAGCAGCGTGATGATCACGAAGACCAGCAGCTGGACCTTGGTGCGACGGGTGATCACTGCGTCACCATCCCCGGGGTCAGCAGGCTCACCAGAGCCGGGTCGTAGACGGCCATCAGCTCGCCGACGGTCGGGCCGCTGCCGCTGGGCTGGTCGGCGGCCCCGAGGCCCGGCCGGTTGAGCAGTCCGCCGATGCCCGACAGCGCGCCCGGCAGGCCGGGGATGTCGAGCGGCAGCAGCCCGCCGTTGCCGCCGTTGCCGTTGCCGCCGTTGCCGCCCAGGCCTCCGAGGCCGCCCAGCGGACCTTGCGGACCGACCAGACCGCCGAGGATGTCGCAGATCGGGTTCGACGGCGTGTTCTCGCACACGGAGTCGACGAGGCCGGCGAGGCAGGCCCGGTTGAAGGTGTCGATGCACGCGGCGAGGGCGTCCTGGGCGTCGGCGCACAGGTCGGCGAAGTCGGGCAGCGGCCCGACCTGGGGAATCTCCTCGAGCGGTGTGCACGGGATGCCCGGCAGCTCGCCGGTGAGGTCGAGCTGCAGGTTGATCGACAGGTTGGTGTAGTCGCCCATGTGCAGGTTGCGGGCGACCTGCGGGTCGCGGCCCACGGCCTCGTCGACGAACGGGTAGGTCAGAGCCACGTTGAAGGAGTCGACGAGCGCGTCGCCGGCGGCCGCGAGCTGGCCGAGGATCGGCTGCAGCTGGCGGACCGAGACGATGGTGTTCTCCTTCGAGCGGCGGATGACCCGCACGCCGACGTCGCTCAGCCGGTCGAGCTTGTCGAGCATGGTGACGAGGTCGTCGCGCTGGCGGTCGAGCGAGAGCACGGCCGAGGGCAGCTCCTCGAGCGCGAGGTCGATCTTCGGCTGCTGCCGGCGGACGCCGATCGCGAGCTGGTTGAGCGACTCGATGGCGTCGACGATGTCGGCCTTGTTGGCGTCGAGCTGGCCCATGAACGAGGCGACCTGGTCGAGCAGCGACTTCACGGAGTCCTCCCGCCCGGACAGGGCCGCGTTGACCTCGCGGGTGATGGTGCGCACCTTGTCGAGACCGCCGTTGTTGAGCAGCAGGCTCAGTGCACCGAGCACCTGCTCGACCTCCGGCGTCTGGCCGGTCGAGTCCAGGGTGATCTCGTCGCCGTCCGCCAACCTGCCGCGCGCGCCCTCGGCGGGCGGGGCGAGGGAGACGAACTTCTCGCCGAGCAGGCTGGTCTGGCGGATGGTGGCGGTGGCGTTCTCGGGCAGGTCGACGTCGTTGCGGATCTCGATCTCGACCTCGGCGGTGTAGCCGTCGAGCTCGACGGAGGAGACCTTGCCGACGTTGACGTCGTTGACCTTCACGCTCGACTGGGGCACCAGGTCGAGCACGTTGTCGAACTGCACGGTGATCTTCATCGGGTCGCTGCCGACGTCGGTGCCTCCGGGCAGCGGCAGCTGGTAGACGTCGAAGTCGCAGCCGGACAGCAGCACGCTGCCGACGACGACGGCGACCAGGCCGCGGACGAGGCGCTTCACCGGCCGTCTCCCTTCGTCGGGACGGCGGACGGCACGAGCCCGCCCAGGGTCGGGTCGGACTCGCCCGCGTAGAGCGACCCGGTGCCGGGAGCCATCGCGGCGGCGCGCGGCAGCGGCAGCGTCTGGATGAGGTTGCAGAGCGTCTGGGCGTCGTCGTAACCGGCGACGAACGCGCACAGCACGTCCTTCGGGTCGTTGGTCAACTTGTGCAGCAGGTTGCCGATGTTGGCGTTGGTGTCGAGGGTGCCGGTGTCGGGGTTGTAGGTCAGCTGCAGGTTGTTGAGCGCCAGCGGCGCGATGCGCAGCGTCTCGTCGAGCGCCGCACGCTGCTTGACCAGCACCTTGGCGACCCGGTTGACGCCCTTGATGTCCTGCTTGAGGATGCCGCGATTCTCCTTGACGAACGAGCCGACCTCGTCGAGCGCGGTGCCGAGGTTGCGCAGCGAGCCCGCGAGCTCCTCGCGCTCGTCGGCGAGCAGCGTGGAGACCCGCGCGAGCGAGTCGTTGAACTCGCGGACGGTGGTGTCGTTGTCGGCGAGGGTGGTGATGAACTTCTGCAGCTCGGCCGCCGCGCCGAAGAGCTCGTCCTTGTTGTCGTCGAGCGTCGTGCTCAGCCGGCTGAAGTCCTGGATGGTCTGGTTGAACTGCTCGCCCTCGCCGCCGAAGTTGCGGGCGGTGACCTTCAGCAGGTCGGACAGCGCACCGTCGGCGTTGGCGCCGTTGGGACCGAGGGCGACGGTGAGCCGGTCGAGGTTGGCGTAGATCTGGTCGAGCTCGAGCGGGATCTCGCCCTCGGTCTCGAGCACGGCGTCGTCGGGCAGGGTCTTGTCGCCCTTCACGAACGCCGGGCCGATCTGCACGTAGCGGTCGCCGACGATGGCCGGCGAGATGATCATCGCTCTCGCGTCCATCGGCAGGTCGACGTCGGGGTCGTAGGTCATCGTCACCTTGACCCGCTCCCCCTGGGGCACGATCGTCTCGATGCGCCCCACGGGCACCCCGAGCACGCGCACCTCGCTGCCCTCGTAGAGCGACACGGTGCGGTCGAAGTAGGCGGTGACCACCTTGTCGTCACTGCCCTCCTGGAAGAAGACCAGGGCGGCGACGGCGACGAGCAGCAGAATGACGAGCGGCGCGGCGATGCGCTTGAGGACGTCCATCACGGCGAGGCCTCCTGACCGAGCACGGGCAGCGGCGGGAGGTTCTCGATGTAGGTGTCGAACCACGGGCCGGTGCCGAGCGTGTTGGCGAAGACGCGGTAGAACGGCGCCAACAACCGCAGGCTGTTGTCGAGGTTGTCCTCGTTCTTGTTGAGCACGTCGAGCACCCGCTTCAGCTCGGTCAGCGCCGGCTTGAGGTCGGCCCGGCTCTGGCGGACCAGGGTGGTCAGCTCGCGCGAGAGCGTCTGGGTGGAGACCAGGATGCGGTGGATCTGCTCGCGACGCTGCAGCAGCGCCTCGAAGAGGACGTCGGAGTCCTTCATGATCTGCACGATGTCCTCGTCGCGGTCGCCGAGGACGGTCGAGACCCGCCGCAGGTTCTTCAGCAGCGAGTTGATCTGGTCGTCGCGCGCCGAGAGGTTGGACGAGAGCCGGCTGAGGCCGTCGAGCGCCCCGCGGAACTCCTCCGGGGTGTTGCGGGTGAGGTCGGCGAGAACGGTCAGCGACTGCGAGAGCTGGTCGGTGTCGATGCCGGCGCCGCTGTCGGTGCCGTCGTCGGCGGGCTCGCCGTCGCCGATGGTCTCGGCCAGGCCCTCGAAGGCGTCGACCACGTCGAAGGGCAACGTGGTGCGCTCGACCGGGATGGTCGAGCCCTCCTCGAGCTGACCGTCGCCGGCCGGCTCGAGGGAGAGGTACATGGCGCCGAGCAGGGTCTTGACCTGGATCGAGGCGGCCGTCTGGTCGCCGAACTCCTCGTCGGTCTTGACGTTGAAGGTGACCCGGACCAACCCGTCGTCGATCTTGATGTCGTCGACGGTGCCGATGCGGACCCCGGCCATGCGGACCTCGTCGTCGGGGCGCAGGCCGGCGGTGTCTTGGAACTCGGCCTGGTAGGTGTCACCCCCGCCGATGAGCGGGAGGTCCTGGGCCTTGAACGAGGCCACCAGCAGCAGCAGGATCGCGGCGATGCTGATCGCCCCGATGATCACGGGGTTGCGTTCGCGGAAGGGCTTCATCGCGAGCTCGCCTTCGGGGTCGTCACGTGGTTCATCCGAGCGTGCACCTCGGTCCACCGATGTTGGGCGGGATCGGCAGCTGGTCGATCGACGGCAGCGGCGCCGGCAGCTTGACGCTGCCGGTGAAGTCGCAGAGGTAGAAGTTGAAGTAGGAGCCGTAGATGGCCGTGCGTCCGATCTTGTCGAGCTTGATCGGCAGCACCTGCAGCGCCCGGTCGAGCTCGGCCTTGTTGCGGTCGATGTTGCCCGCGAGCTTGCGCAGCTTCTTGATGTCGTCGACGAACGGCGGCCGGACGCCGACGACGAGGTCGGCGGTCTCCTCGGTCAGCAGGCTGATGCCGTCGAGGGAGTCGAGGATGGCCCGGCGGTCGTCCTTGAGGCCGGCGACGAGGGTGCGGAAGTTCTGAATGAGCGCGGTCAGCTGCTGGTCGCGGTCGGCGATGTGGTCGAGCACGAAGTCGAGGTTCTCGAGCAGCTCGCCGATGACGGCGTCGCGGTCGGCGAGCTCGTCGGTGACCGAGGCGGTGCTGCGCAGCAGCCCCTCGAGCGTGCCGCCCTCGCCCTGGAAGACCTGGATGACCTCGAAGGACAGCTTGTTGACGTCGTCGGGCGACAGGGCGCGGAAGAGCGGCTTGAAGCCGTTGAACAGGCGCGTGAGGTCGAGCGCGTCGGTGGTGCGCGACCGAGGGATGGTCTCCCCCGGCTCGAGGATGCCGGTCTCGCCCTCGCCCTGGCTCAGCGCCAGGTAGCGCTGGCCGACCAGGTTGCGGTAGCGCAGCGCGGCCAGCGTCGACTGCGTGAGCTCGGTGCCCTTCTCGACGGTGAAGGTGAGCTCGGCCTGCTTGGCCGGCTGGTCGAGCGTCGGGGCGGCGAGGTCGGCCTCGTCGTTGTCGACGATCTCGATCTTCTTCACCGTGCCGACCTTGACGCCGGCGATGCGCACGTCGTCGCCCTCGACCACGCCCGTGGCGTCGTTGAAGACGGCCTTGTACTCGCGGGTCGGCTCGAAGCTTAGGTTGCCGATGAGGATCACCAGCAGACCGGTGGCCATGAGGGTGACCACCATGAAGACGGTCAGCTTCGCCAGGTCGAGGGAGGTCTTCTTGTCGAGGATCTTCACTGCAGGCTCACCTCCGCGCCGCGCGCCATGGGGGCGACCAGCAGCGGGCCGAGGTCGCTGACCTCGTCGGCGTCGACGCCGAGACCCGGCGCGAGCAGCTCGCGGTAGAGGTCGGTCTCGGCCGGGCTGCCGAGGTCGCCGTCGTCGCCGAGGTAGCTGGTGCCCACGCGCGAGGTGCCCTTGCCGGTGGGCCGGTCGACACCGTCGTCGAAGTCGGGCACCCGCTTGAAGATGTTGTCCTGCGACCACGGCGGGTTGGGCAGGTTGATGCAGGTGGGCCCTCGGTCCACGGCGATGCGCGGCAGGTCGCCGGTGTCGTAGGGCCGCGGCTGGCGCGGCAGGGTCTCGAGCACGATGTGCAGCTTGAACCCGCGGAAGGCCTCGGCCTGCAGCTTGCCGGCGTTGACCAGGCCCTGGGTCAGGCAGGGGAACTCGGGTGAGTAGCGGGCCAGCACGCGCAGCTGGCGCGCGCCGAGGTCGGCCAGGCGCACGAGCTCCTCCTCGTTGTCGGCCAGGAAGGTGCGCGTGGTGTCGGAGAAGTCGCCGACGTCGGTGAACAGCTGCTGCAGCTTCGCCTCGCGGTCCTCGAGCGTGGTGGTGGTCAGCACGGTGTTCTCGAGCACCTCCCCCACCTCGGGCAGGATCTCGTTGTAGACGTCGGAGACCTCGGAGGTCAGGCGGAGGTCCTCGACCAGCTCGGGGATGCGCGGGTTGAGCCGCTTGAGGTAGGCGTCGAGGGTCTCGAGGTTGTCGCCGAGGCGGTCGCCGCGGCCCTCGAGCGCCGTCGCGAGGGCGGTGAGCGTCTCGCTGATCTTCTCCGGCTGCACGGCCTGGAGCAGCGGGTAGAGGTCAGAGAGGACGGCCTCGACCTCGGTCGGCACCTTCGTCTTGGTGATGACGTCGTCGGCCTGCAGGGTGCCCTGCGGGTCGTCGGGGACGACGAGCGAGACGTACTTCTCGCCGAACAGCGTCTTGGGCACGATCGAGCCGGTGACGTTGGCCGGGATCTGGTCGATCTTGTCGGGGTAGATGCCGAGGTCGATCTCGGCGCCCTTGTCGGTGGGCCGGTAGTCGAGCACCTCGCCGACGATGACGCCGCGGACCTTGATGTCGGCGCGCTTGGGCAGCTGCAGTCCGATCGTGGAGGTCTCGAGCGTGACCTCGTCGTAGTCGGTGAACTTCTTGGTGAAGATGGCGTAGGTGAGCCACACGCCGCCGACGAGCAGCGCGAGGAACACCACGCCGAGCAACCGGGCGTTGAAGAGGACCTTCTTCATCTCACCTCACCCGGCCAGTCTGACGGTCGTGCTGGCGCCCCAGATGGCCATGGACAGGAACAGGTCGATCACGTTGACGGCCACGATGCTCGAGCGGACGGCGCGGCCCACGGCCACGCCGACCCCGGCCGGACCGCCCGAGGCGGTGTAGCCGTAGTAGCAGTGGATGAGGATCACCACGACGGCGAAGACCAGGACCTTGCCGAAGGACCACAACACGTCGCCCGGTGGCAGGAACACGTTGAAGTAGTGGTCGTAGGTGCCCGAGCTCTGCCCGTAGAACTGGGTGACGACGAGCCGGCTCGCGACGTAGGAGGACAGCAGGCCGACGACGTAGAGCGGGATGATCGCGATGAGGCCGCCGACGATGCGGGTCGTGACCAGGAACTGCATCGACGGGATGGCCATCACCTCGAGGGCGTCGACCTCCTCCGAGATGCGCATGGCGCCGAGCTGGGCGGTGAAGCCGCAGCCGACCGTGGCCGCGAGCGCGATGCCGGAGACCAGGGGGGCGATCTCGCGGGTGTTGAAGTAGGCCGAGACGAAGCCGGCGAAGTTGGCCGTGCCGAGCTGGTCGAGCGCGGCGTAGCCGGACAGTCCGACCTGGGCGCCGGTGAAGAACGTCATGCCGAGGATGACGCCGACCGTGCCGCCGATGACCGCAAGCGCGCCGGAGCCGAGGGTGACCTCGGCCAGGATGCGCATGATCTCCTTGGGGTACCGGGTGACCGAGCGCGGCGTCGCCGCGAGGGCGCGCAGGTAGAACGCGAGCTGGTTGCCCAGGTCGTCGAGCGAGCTGAGCGGCTTCTGGTAGACCGCCTTGATGCTGGCCATCGCCTGCCTCAGCCTCCCTTCGGCGGCACGAGCTGCAGGTAGATCGTGCTCAGCACGAAGTTGACGACGAACAGCAGCAGGAAGGTGATGACGACCGACTCGTTGACGGCGTCGCCCACGCCCTTCGGACCGCCGCCGGCGCTCATGCCCTTGTAGGAGGCCACGATCGCGGCGATGAGACCGAAGATGAGCGCCTTGATGAGGCCGATGTAGAGGTCGGGCAGCTGGGCCAGCGCGGTGAAGCTGGCGATGTAGGCGCCGGGGGTGCCGTCTTGCAGGATCACGTTGAACACGTAGCCGCCGGCGACGCCGACCACGCTGACCAGCCCGTTGAGGAAGACCGAGACGAGCATGCACGCGAGCACGCGGGGCACGACGAGCCGCTGGATGGGGTCGATGCCGAGCACCATCATGGCGTCGAGCTCCTCGCGGATCTTGCGGGCGCCGAGGTCGGCGGCGATCGCCGAGCCACCGGCGCCGGCGATCAGCAGCGCGGTGCCGATGGGCGCGGCCTGCTGGATGACGGCGAGCACCGACGCCGAGCCGGTGAACGACTGCGCGCCGAACTGCTTGATCAGGCCACCGACCTGCAGCGCGATCACCGCACCGAACGGGATGGCGACCAGCGCCGTGGGGATGATCGTGACCGAGGCGATGAACCAGGCCTGCTGCAGGAACTCGCGCAGCTGGAACGGGCGGCGGAACAGGCCACGGAACACGTCGAGCGCGAAGGCGAACAGGTTGCCCGCGGTGCCGACGGGGCGCAGGATGCGCGCCGAGGTGATGGATGCCATGTATCAGAGGAGGTCGACGGTCTCGACGCCCGGGTTGGACGACTGGAACGACCCGGGAGGCGGCGTGACGCCGTTCTCGCGACACCACGCGCCCGGCTCGCGCTGGGCCCGGCGCGGGATGCCGCTCGAGGGCATCATCTGCAGCGGAATCGGCGGCAGCGGCGGGAGCTCGAGGTGCGACTCGGCGGCCAGCTCGTCGGCGTCCTTCTCCTCCGACATGCCGATCGGGCCGACCATCTGGGAGTTGAGGAACTGGCGCACGACCGGCTCTTCAGAGCTGAGCAGCATCTCGCGCGGGCCGAACATCGCCAGGTGCTTGTGGTAGAGCAGGCCGATGTTGTCGGGCACCGTGCGGCAGCTGTTGACGTCGTGGGTCACGATCATCATCGTCGCGTCGATCTGGGCGTTGAGGTCGACCAGCAGCTGGTTGAGGAACGAGGTGCGGACCGGGTCGAGACCCGAGTCGGGCTCGTCGATCAGCAGGATCTCGGGGTCGAGCACCAGCGCGCGGGCCAGGCCGGCCCGCTTGCGCATGCCGCCGGAGATCTCACCGGGCAGCTTGTCCTCGGCGCCGAGCAGACCGACGAGGTCCATCTTCTCCATGACGATGTCGCGGATGTCGGACTCGGACTTCTTGGTGTGCTCGCGCAACGGGAAGGCGACGTTGTCGTAGAGGTTCATCGAGCCGAACATCGCGCCGTCCTGGAACAGCACGCCGAACAGCTTGCGGATCTCGTAGAGCTCCTTCTCGGGGCACGTGGCGATGTCGGTGCCCTCGATGATGATCGAGCCCCGGTCGGGCTTGAGCAGGCCGATCATGGTCTTGAGCAGCACCGACTTGCCGGTGCCGGACGGGCCGAGCATCACGCAGATCTCGCCTGCGGGGAACGTGAGCGTGACGTCGCTCCAGATCAACGACTTGCCGAACGACTTGGTCAAGCCATCCAGCTTGATCTCAACACCCATGTCTGTCCTTCACTCGTCGTCGTCGGCACGGGGCCGGGAGCACGTGCGGTGACGTCGCGCTGCGTGGCCGGCACCACACACTCGTGAGTAACAACGTCGCCGCCCCAGCGAGGTTACGCATCTTTGTGCCTGACGTCACGTGGATGCCCAGATCCGAGACCGAGCCGAGACAGAGGCTCTCACCTGCGACAACGCGGTCCGGCACCCGCAGACGCCACGAGGCGGCCACCCCTAGGAGGGGTGACCGCCTCGTGCTGGTCGCGCGGCACCGGGCCGCGCGTCAGGTCACTTGAGGGTGACGGTGGCGCCGGCGCCCTCGAGGGCCTCCTTGGCCTTGTCGGCCGCAGCCTTGTCGACCTTCTCGAGGACGGCCTTGGGCGCGGACTCCACGAGCTCCTTGGCCTCCTTGAGACCGAGCGAGGTGAGGGCGCGCACCTCCTTGATGACGTTGATCTTCTTGTCACCAGCGGCCTCGAGGACGACGTCGAACTCGTCCTGCGCGGCGGCCTCCTCGCCACCACCGGCAGCGCCACCGGCGGCCGGGGCGGCGGCCACGGCGACGGGGGCGGCGGCGGTGACGCCGAAGGTCTCCTCGAACTGCTTCACGAACTCGGAGAGCTCGATCAGGGTCATCTCCTTGAAGGCGTCAAGGAGCTCGTCGGTGCTGAGCTTCGCCATGGTGGCGTTCCTTCCATTCGGGTGCCCGGGCGGCGTGCGCCGTCCGGGCGGGTTTCAGGTGGTGTGGTGAGCGCCTGGATCAGGCGTCGGTGGTCTCGGCCTCGTCGGCAGCGGCCTCGGAGGTCTCCTCGGCGGGAGCCTCCTCGGCAGCGGCCTCCGGAGCCGGGGCCTCCTCGGCGGCGGCCGGCGTGCCGGCACCACCTGCGAGGATCGAGGGGTCCTCCTCGGCCTTGGCCTGCAGCGCACCCGCGAGACGGGCGGCCTGGGCGATCGGCGCGTTGAGGAGGTAGACGGCCTGGGAGAGCGAGGCGAGCATCGCGCCCGCCAGCTTGCCCAGGAGCACCTCGCGCGACTCGAGGTCGGCCAGCTTGGCGACCTCCTTCGCGTCGAGGATGTTGCCGTCCAGGACACCGCCCTTGATGACAAGAGCGGGGTTGGCCTTGGCAAAGTCACGCAGACCCTTGGCCGCCTCGACGACGTCGCCATTGATGAAGGCGATCGCGGTCGGGCCGGTCAGCAGGTCGTCGAAGCCGGTGATGCCCACCTCGTTGGCGGCGATCTTGGCCAGCGTGTTCTTGACCACGGCGTAGTTGGCGTTCGCACCGAGGGAGCGGCGAAGGTCCTGCAGCTCCTTGACGGTGAGACCGCGGTACTCGGTCAGGACAGCGCCGTCAGCGTCGTTGAACTGCTCAACGATCTCCTCGACGGCGGCTTGCCTCTCAGCCCGCGCCATGGGTCTCCTTCCGGACGGAGACCACCATCTGGCCCGAGAAGCACGAACGCCCTGAGCGCGGGCGCTCAGGGCGTGGGCTTCTGGACGAAGCTGCTCTGGTCACCTGCGCAGGCCGTCCGCGTCGCGGAACCTTCGGTCTGGGTGCGGTGCACCTGGACCACCGGCGGTCTCTGGTTTCTGCGGACGACTGTACGGGGGCGTGCGGACGTCGTCCAAATCCGCGGCCCGCTGGACGGCGACGGCCCGCCCAGCGTGCGCTGGACGGGCCGACGTGACGAGCAGGCTGGGAGGCTCAGGCCTCCGCGTCGTCCTCGCCCGCGACGTTGCGCACGCGGTTGGGGTCGACCTGGATGCCGGGGCCCATGGTCGTGGAGACCGTGACCTTCTTCAGGTAGCGGCCCTTGGAGCTGGCCGGCTTGAGCCGCAGCACCTCCTCGAGGGCGGCGGCGTAGTTCTCGGCAAGCTGGGTCTCGTTGAACGAGGCCTTGCCGATGATGAAGTGCAGGTTGGCGTGCCGGTCGACGCGGAACTCGATCTTGCCGCCCTTGATGTCGGTCACGGCCTTGGCCGGGTCCGGGGTGACGGTGCCGGTCTTGGGGTTCGGCATGAGGCCGCGGGGGCCGAGCACGCGGCCCAGACGACCGACCTTGCCCATCATGTCGGGGGTCGCGACGACGGCGTCGAAGTCGAGCCAGCCACCGGAGACGCGCTCGATGAGCTCGTCGCCACCGACGATGTCGGCGCCGGCGGCCTCGGCCGCGGCGGCCTTGTCACCGTTGGCGAACACGAGGACGCGAGCGGTCTTGCCGGTGCCGTGGGGCAGGTTGACGGTGCCGCGCACCATCTGGTCGGCCTTGCGCGGGTCGACGCCGAGACGCATCACGACGTCGAGGGTCTCGTCGAACTTCTTCTTGCTGGAGGCCTTGGCGATCTTGATCGCGGCCAGCGGGGCGTAGAGCTCGTCCTTGTCGAACTGCTCGGCAGCCGCGCGGTAGGTCTTGCTGCGCTGCATGGTGATGTCTTCTCTCTGGAGTGGAGCTAGAAGGACGTGGTACGGCGGGCCAGCAGGGGCCCTCCCACGGGTGTTACTCGGTGGTGACGCCCATCGATCGGGCGGTGCCCTCGACGATCTTCATCGCGGCGTCGATGTCGTTGGCGTTGAGGTCGGGGAGCTTCGTGGTCGCGATCTCGCGCACCTGGTCCTTGGTCAGCTTGCCGACCTTCTCCTTGTGCGGGACGCCCGAGCCCTTCTGCAGACCGGCGGCCTTCTTGATCAGCTCGGCGGCCGGCGGGGTCTTGGTGATGAAGGTGAAGCTGCGGTCCTCGTAGATGGTGATCTCGACGGGGATGACGTTGCCGCGCATGGACTCGGTCTGGGCGTTGTAGGCCTTGCAGAAGTCCATGATGTTGACGCCGTGCGGACCGAGCGCGGTACCGACCGGCGGGGCCGGGGTCGCGGCGCCGGCCTGGAGCTGCACCTTGACGAGTGCGGCGATCTTCTTCTTGGGAGGCATGATCCTCTTCCTTCTCGTGTGGTCACGACGGGGGCGGGTGCCCCCTGCCACGGGGTGTTACTGCTGTTCAGTCTGACTCGCCACGCGCACCAGGAGAAATCCGGAGGTCGCGCGTCGCGTCGGCCTTGCGCGCTGGGTCGGCGGTGATGCGACCCGCGTCAGACGCGCTGGATCTGGTCGAAGCGGAGCTCGACCGGGGTCTCGCGACCGAAGATCTCGACGAGGGCCTTGACCTTCTGGGCCTCGGCGTTGATCTCGGTGACGGTGGCGTGGAGCGTGTCGAACGGGCCGTCGATCACGATCACCGAGTCGCCCTCGTTGAGGTCGACCTCGATGGTGCGCTTGGCGGCGGTGGTCGTGCCACCCGACGCGGCGGCCGGCGAGCCGGCGGCCGCGGCGACCTCGGCCGCAGCGGCCTGGACGGCGGGGGCGAGCATGTTCTCGACCTCGTCCATGAGCAGCGGCACCGGCTGGTGGCTGTTGCCGACGAACCCGGTGACGGACGGCGTGTGACGCACCGTCGACCACGACTCGTCGGTGAGGTCCATGCGGACCAGCACGTAGCCGGGGTGCGAGGGCCGCTTGCGGGTGCGGCGCTGGCCGTTCTTGATCTCGACGATGTCGGCCATGGGGACCACGATCTCGTGGATGTAGTCCTCCATGTTGAGCGAGACGATCCGGTTCTCCAGGTTCGACTTCACCCGGTTCTCCATGCCGGAGTAGGTGTGCACGACGTACCAGTCGCCGGGCTTGGCCCACAGCTCGCGGCGGAACGCCTCGAGCGGGTCCTCGTCGACGACCTCGGCGGCGGCGGCCTCCTCGTCGGCGACCTCAGCGGCGTCGAGGGTGTCGACGGTCTCCTCGATCGCCTCGGCGGCCTCCTCGTCGGCGACCTCGGCCTCGGCCTCGACCTGGTCGAGCACCGGCTCGTCGACGCCCTCGCCCTGGTCGAGCGCGGCGACGACGTCGTCGGCCTCGGTCTCGACGTCGGCCGGGGCGGTGCCCTCGGCCGCGCCCTCGGTGGCCTCGGCGACGTCGTCCTCGAAGGACACGTCGTCGAGCACCGCGTCGGCGTCGTCGACGTCGTCGGCCGAGGCCGGCGTGGCGTCGTCGAGCTCGGCGGCACCGGCGGTGTCGGACTCGTCGGACTCGTCGGCGAAGTCGAAGTCGTCGTCGAGAGAGGCGGTGTTGGCCTCGTCAGCCTCGTCGAAGTCGGCGTCGTCGAGGTCGTCGAGGGAGAACTCGCCCTCGTCGAGGTCGACGGTCTCGTCAGGCTGCTCGGACACGTGCTGCTCCATCACTTGCTAGGGGGTACGGCGGGGCGTCGGCCACACGGCCGACCGGGCGTCGGTCAGACGCCGGACTGGCCACCGAAGATCTTGAACGCCAGCTGGCCGAAACCGAGGTCGAGGGCCGAGACGATCGCCATCATCACCAGCACGAACACCATCACCACGATGAAGTAGGTGATCAGCTGCTCCTGGGTGGGGTAGACCACCTTGCGCAGCTCGGCGACGACCTGCCGGTAGAACGTCGGGATGCTGGTGCGCTTGTTCGACTCGCTGGGCTTGTCGTCCCGGGAACCGCGGACCGCGCTGCTGTCCGACACGCCACTCACCTCTCGCCGTACGTCTGGAGCGTGGTCGTTGTGATCACGCTGGTCGTGCTGGTCGTGCTGTCTTGCAGGGCACGAGGGACTTGAACCCCCAACCTTCGGTTTTGGAGACCGATGCTCTGCCAGTTGAGCTAGTGCCCTCCATGGGGATCGTCATGCCGCTCCGGCCCGGTCGCGGGCACGGCGAAGCATGGGGAAGATCCACCGGTGGTGGAGTCTACGGGTCGGCGGTGAGCCACGTCCAAACGACTGCCGAACCCGGCCGCCTCAGACCCCGCTCGGACGACCCCGCTCGACGCCCTCGGGCCGGTTGCGCCCGCCGAAGGCGTACTCGAGCGCGAAGAGCACGAACCCGACGGCGACCAGTCCCCCGCACCACAGCAGCGAGGTCCAGTCGTCGACGACCATGTAGACGGCCACGGCGACGTTGCCGACGACGCCCAGGACCAGCAGCACGCTCGGTGCCCGGTAGGTGTCGCCGTCGTCGTCGCGACCGCGCAGCTTGAACGTGGCCAGGATGACCATCGTGTAGACGACGAGGAGCAGCAGCACCGTGACGTCGGCGAGCTTGGTGACGACGTCGAGGTCGCTGCCGGCCTGGGTGATGGCGAAGCCGACCAGCAGCAGCGCGACGACCACGCCGACCGAGAAGAGCGAGCCCACCCACGGCGTCCGGCGCGTGGGGTGCAGGGTCGCGAACGCGTCGGGGACGACGTCCTCGCGCGCCATGCCGTAGAGGATGCGCGGCTGGGTGACGAAGGTGACCAGGGTGGTGTTGGTGATCGCGACCATCGCGATCAGGGAGAAGATCACGGTGACCGCGCCGACGCCGATCGGCAGCAGGCCCGACGACGAGCCCTCCCGGACGACCTCGAGCAAGGGGACGTCGGACCCGGCGAGCACCTCGGTGGAGACGACCATCGAGGTGCCGGCGGCCACGATCACGTAGATGATGCCGGCGACGACCATGCCGCCGATGAGGGCGCGCGGGAAGTGTCGCTGCGGCTCGACGACCTCCTCGGCCACGTTGGCGGCGTTCTCGAAGCCGGTCATGGCGAAGAAGGCCAGCGCGACGCCGGCCAGGACCGCGAAGACCTCGTTGCCGTTGGTGTCGAACTCGACGACCCGGCCGACGTCGCCGTCGCCGCGGGCGAGCAGGGCGAGGGCCACGACGGTGACGATGAGGAGGCCGGCGACCTCGACCACGGTCATCACCGCGTTGGCGACCACCGACTCGTTGATGCCGAGGTGGTGGATCACCGTGAGCGCGAGCAGCAGGAGCATCGAGACCAGCAGCGCCGGCGGCAGGTCCCACACGGCGTCGAAGTAGCGCGCGAAGCCCGAGGCCAGCGATCCGGTGGCGGCGAACGAGGCGCCGAGCATCGTCACGGTGACCACGAAGGTCAGCACCCTGTTGCCGAACGCGCGCTCGACGAACAGCGCGGCTCCGGCGGCACGGGGGTACTTGGTGACCAGCTCGGCGTAGGCGGCGCCCGTGACGATCGCGATCGCGACGCCGACGGCGAAGGCGATCCAGAAGGCGCCGCCCACCTCGCCGGCGACGGCGCCGATGAGCACGTAGATGCCGGAGCCGAGCACGTCACCGAGCACGTAGAAGAACAGCAGGCGGCCGGTCACCGACCGCTTGAGCCCGCTCTCGTCGTCCTGGGTGTCCGGCGCCTTGGCGAGGTCGGTCATGAGTGGGTGCTCCTGACGGGGTCCGCGGCGACGGCCGCGGTGGCCGCCCGAGTCCACCATCGCAACGGCCGATGGCGTCGGTGTCTAGCGCCCTCGGGGTGTGGCGCCGGCCGGTCCTACGATGAAGGGCATGACCGTGCGACTCCAGCAGCTGATGGCGTGACCGGTGCCGACGTCCGCGACCTCCGGACCCTGCCGAAGGCGCACCTGCACCTGCACTTCACCGG
Source organism: Nocardioides secundeburneus (assembly GCF_039939255.1). Taxonomy (NCBI): domain Bacteria; kingdom Bacillati; phylum Actinomycetota; class Actinomycetes; order Propionibacteriales; family Nocardioidaceae; genus Nocardioides; species Nocardioides secundeburneus. The sequence goes on along the minus strand of NZ_JBDUUE010000004.1, from coordinate 526,962 downwards.
GTCGATGCGGCACGCGACCCTGCTCGAGCTGGCCGAGCGCGACGGCATCCGGCTGCCCGACCAGCTCGTCTCGGAGTGGCCGCCGACGCTGAGTGCGGCCGACGAGAAGGGCTGGTTCCGCTTCCAGCGGCTCTACGACGTCGCCCGCTCCGTGCTCCGCACCGAGGACGACGTGCGGCGGCTGGTGCTCGAGGCCGCCGAGGACGACGTGGCCGACGGCGGTCGCTGGCTCGAGATCCAGGTCGACCCGAGCGGCTACGCGGCGCGCTTCGGCGGCATCACGGCCTTCACCGACCTCGTGCTCGACGCCGTCCGCGACGCCTCGCGACGCACCGGCCTCGGCATCGGCGTGGTGATCGCGGCCAACCGCACCCGCCACCCGCTCGACGCGCGCACGCTGGCCCGCCTCGCCACGCAGTACGTCGACCGCGGCGTCGTCGGCTTCGGGCTGTCGAACGACGAGCGGCGCGGACGCACCTCGGAGTTCGCCGGCGCCTTCGCGATCGCCGAGCGGTCCGGGCTCCTGCTCGCCCCGCACGGCGGCGAGCTGCGCGGCCCCGACCACGTGCGGGTCTGCCTCGACGAGTTGCACGCCGACCGGCTCGGTCACGGCGTCCGCTCGGCCGAGGACCCCGACCTGCTGGCCCGCATCGTCGACGCCGGCGTCGCGCTCGAGGTGTGCCCGGTCTCCAACGTGGCCCTCGGCGTCTACACCGACCTGACGTCGGTGCCGCTGCCGACGCTGCTCGAGGCCGGCGCCACGGTCGCGCTCGGCTCCGACGACCCGCTGCTGTTCGGCTCGCGGCTCGCCGCCCAGTACGCCACGATGCGCGCCGCGCACGACCTCGACGACGCCACCCTCGCCGAGCTGGCCCGGATGTCGGTGCGGGCCTCGCGGGCGCCGTCCGAGGTGCGCGACGCGGCCCTGACCGACATCGATGCCTGGCTGGGCGCATAGACCGGTCGCCTCGGTGGCAGGATCCGCGCATGGCCGCACCCGACGACACCCCTGACTTCCTCGCCAAGCCGGCGGCGCCGTCGAGCGACGCCGAGACGCAGCCCTTCCCGGCCACGCCCGTCCCGCCGTCCGGCGGGCCGTCGGGCCCCGGACCCGAGCCGACGACGCCGTACACCCAGCACGTGCACCACGAGCCGGCCCAGCCGCCGTACGCGCCGTACGCGCCCTACGCCCCGGTGCCGGGCATGCCGGGCTACCCGTTCGCGCAGCCGCACGGTGGCGCCAACGTGGCGATGGGCCTGGGCATCGCGAGCCTGGTGTGCGCGGTCACCACGCCGTTCTTCTGCTTCACGATGGTCGGCGTGCTCTGCGGGCCGTTCGCGATCGTGCTCGGGGCGCGGGCGCGCGGTGACATGTCGCGCGAGCCGGGTCGCTACAGCAACGAGGGGGCCGCGATGGCCGGGCTCGTCACGGGCATCATCGGCACCGTGCTGGGCCTGGCGATGATCGCCCTCGTGGTGCTGTTCCTCGGCGCCGTCTTCGGCGGCCTCGGCGCCCTGAGCTGACGCCCTACAGCTCGCAGCCCAGCAGCACGGGCTCGTTGACGAGCGTGACGGCGTAGGCCGCCTGCACCCCGTCGCGGACGGCGCGCGCGAGCGCGAGCAGGTCGGCCGTGGTGGCCTCCCCGCGGTTGGTGAGGGCCAGCGTGTGCTTGGTCGACAGGCCGGCGGGCGCGCCGGGCTCGACGGCCCAGCCCTTGCCGAAGCCGGCGTGCTCGATGAGCCAGGCGGCGCTGGTCTTGACCAGCCCGTCGCCGGCGGGCCAGGCCGGGGCCCCGTCGGGCACCTGGTCGGCGGGCAGCACCGGGTTGGTGAAGAAGCTGCCGGCGCTCCACGTGTCGTGGTCGTCGGCGTCGAGCACCATGCCCTTGCCGGCGCGCAGGCCGAGCACGGCGGTGCGGACGTCGGCGACCGGCGCGCGCTGCCCCGGCTCGACGCCGAGGGTGCGAGCGAGCTCGGCGTAGGCGATCGGGGCGCCGAGGGCGTGCGGGCCGCCGACGGCGAGCTGGAACGTGACGTCGAGGACGACGTGGCGCCCCCCGCCACGGAACCGGTCGGCCTTGAAGCGCGAGTGGCGGTAGCCGAACCCGCAGTCCGGTCCGGCGAAGGTGCGCACGCCCTTCATCAGCCGGTCGTAGACCCGCACCCGGGCCACGGTCTGGGCGACCTCCTGGCCGTAGGCGCCGACGTTCTGCACCGGGGTCGCGCCTACCGAGCCCGGGATGCCGGACAGGGCCTCGACACCGACCCAGCCGCGCTCGACGGCGTGGGCGACGAAGGCGTCCCAGTCCTCCCCGGCGGCGACGGTGACCAGCACTCCCCCGCAGGTCGGGTCGTCGCCCTCGTGGTCGGCCGCGATGCCGCGCGTCGCGACCTCGACGACGGTGCCGTCGAAGCCGGCGTCGGCCACGACGAGGTTGCTGCCGCCACCCAGCACGAGCACCGGCTCGCCGGCGTCGTCGGCGGCAGCGACCGCCTCGACGAGCTCGGCCTCGGTCGTCGCGGTCACCCAGCGCCGAGCGGGTCCGCCGAGACGCAGGGTGGTGTGGTCGCGGATCAGCCGCGGGCCCGTGACCTCAGGCACGCAGGGTGACCTTGCACGCGCCGAGCACCTTGACGTCGTCGCAGGTCGCGGTGAGCGTGATCGTGCCGTCGTCCTTCTGCGTGCCCGACACGACGACGTCGACGCCCTCGACCGGCACGACGACGGGCTTGGTGAACTTCGCGCCGATCGAGGCGATGCGTCCCCGCCCGCCGACGTGCTCGTCGACGTAGCGCGCGGCCAGCGCGAGGGTGTACATGCCGTGGGCGATCACGCCGGGCAGGCCGACGGCGAGCGCGACCGACTCGTCCTGGTGGATGGGGTTGTGGTCGCCGCTGGCGGCGGCGTAGGCGACGAGCGCCTCGCGGGTGACCCGGAAGGTCTGCGGCGCGAGCTCGGTGGTCATCGGGCGTCTCCTCCCTCGGGCGCCCGGTGCACGAGCGTCGCGGTGCCGGTGCACACGAGCGCGCCGTCGGCGTCGGTGACCGTGCTGGTGGTGCCGATGATGTCGTTGCCGCCGATCTGCCTCAGCGAGGCGACGGTCAGTGCGACCGAGAGCACGTCGCCGGGCACGACCGGGCGCTCGTGGGCGAACTCCTGCGCGCCGTGGACGACGCGTGACAGGTCGACCTGCTCGGCGTCGAGGAACGCCATCATCGCCTCGAACGCCGGCACGATCGGGTAGGTCGCCGGCGCCGGACCGCCGTCGTAGGCGGCGCCGGTGGCCTCGACGAACGCGCGCACCGAGGTCTCGGTGACCTCGTGCGGCGGGGCGGGCGGGTAGGTGCGTCCGACGATGGTGGCATCCACGGCCGCGACGCTAACGCAGCCGAGCCCGCCACCGGTCTCCGGGGCGGGCTCGTGCGAGGGACGCTGGGTCAGCGGGTCTCGCGGTGCGCGGTGTGCTTGCGGCAGCGCGGGCAGAACTTGTTCAGCTCGATCCGGTCGGGGTCGTTGCGCCGGTTCTTCTTCGAGATGTAGTTGCGCTCCTTGCACTCGGTGCAGGCGAGCGTGATCTTGGGGCGAACGTCGGACGACTTGCTGGCCACGGGACTTCCTCTGGTTGTGCGGGCGTGCGGGGTGATCGGTAGCGGGAGCGGGACTCGAACCCGCGACACCACGATTATGAGTCGTGTGCTCTAACCACCTGAGCTACCCCGCCGGGGGCTGACGTACTGAGAGCCCCTTTACGGAATCGAACCGTAGACCTTCTCCTTACCATGGAGACGCTCTGCCGACTGAGCTAAAGGGGCAACGACGAAGAACGATACACAGGGGTCGAGGGAAACATGAAATCGGTTCGCCCTGCTGCGTTCTGGCCGTTGCCGGAGCCTGCCAGGGGCCCCGGTGACGGGACCTTCTCAGGGTCTCCGCACGCTTCTCAGGTGTTGCAACTCCTGGGAACGTCAGGAGTACCCGGTGCACCGGGTACTCCCCGCCCGGGCCGGCACGGAGCCGCCGGTCAACCGACCGTGAGGCTCGCGAACGGGCGGGCCTCCTCGAGCTCGTAGGCCAGCTCGATGAGCGCCGCCTCGTGGCCGGCCGCGGCGCCGAACATCATGCCGACGGGCAGGCCCTCGGACGACGTGGCGAGGGGCAGCGAGATGGCGGGGTCGCCGGTGGCGTTGTGGAGCGGGGTGAAGGCGACCCAGGCCAGGAGCCGCTCGATGATCGTCTCGTAGGGCAGGGTCGGGTCGAGGTGGCCCACCGGCGGGGTCACGGTGGCCAGGGTCGGCGTGAGGGTGACGTCGTAGGTCTCGTGGAACGCCGTCGAGAGCTGCGACGAGCGGCGCAGCCGGCGGATCGCGCCGGGCAGGCGGGGCAGCCCCCGGGTGGCGGTGCGAGCCAGGCCGCGGGTCAGGTTGTCGAGCCGGGCGGGGTCGAACGAGCGGCCGTGCTCACGGCGTCCGGTGCGCACGAGGACCAGCGCGAGGGTGGCCCAGTAGAGCAGGAAGTCGTCGCGGAACCCCGGCGCGACCGGTGGGTCGACCTCGTCGACGTGGTGGCCGAGCGACTCGAGCAGGGCGGCGGTCTCGAGGGTGAGCGCGGTGACCTCGGGCGAGGCCGCGACCCCGGCGCCGGTGGTGGCGAGCGCCACCCGCAGCCGCTTGCGCCCCGGTCGGGTGAGGTCGCCGACGGGCGGCAGCGACAGGTCGCGGTAGACGCGCTCGGCCTCACGGAAGAACGCCGCGGTGTCGCGCACGGTGCGGGTGACGACGCCGTCGGCGACGATGCGCACGGGCATCTCGCGCAGCTGCTTGTCCTGGGCGAGGCGCCCGCGGGTGGGCTTGAGCCCGACGAGGCCGTTGACGGCCGCCGGGATGCGGATCGAGCCGCCGCCGTCGTTGGCGTGCGCGATCGGCAGCGCGGACGACGCCACCAGTGCCGCCGAGCCGGCCGACGACGCGCCGGCCACGTGGTCGAGCGACCAGGGCGAGCGCACCGGCCCGAGCCGCGGGTGCTCGGCGGCGGCCGAGAAGCCGAACTCGGACAGCTGGCTCTTGCCGAGCGGCACCAGGCCGGTGGCGAGGTACATGCGGGCGAGGTCGCCGTCGGCCCGCGCGGGCCGCGGGGTCCAGGCGTCGGTGCCCTGACGGGTGGGCATGCCCTCGACGTCGCAGTTGTCCTTGACGACGGTCGGCACGCCGGCGAAGTAGCCGCCGCGCGGGGACCGGGCCTCGACCCGGGCGCGGTCGTAGGCGGTGTAGGCCATGGCGCCGAGGTCGGGCGCGACCGCTCGCACGCGCGCGATGGCGGCCTCGACGACCTCGTGCACGCCGACCTCGCCGGACTGGATGGCCTCGACCAGGCCGACGGTGTCGTGGGTGCCGAGGGCGTCGTCGGTGACCGCGGCGACGCGGCGTGCGGTCGTCATGCGCTCGCCTCGTCGGTGCGGCCTCGCCGGTGGCACCCCTCGAGGTGCGGGTCGAAGACCGCGATCGCCTCCATGAGCGCGTACATCGTGGTGGGGCCGACGAAGGCGAAGCCGGCCTTCTTGAGAGCCTTCGAGAGCGCCTTCGACTCGGCCGAGGTGGTGGCCATCGCGGAGGTGTCGGCGTAGGACGGCGGCGGGTCGGGTGCGAAGCCGAGCACGAACGCCTCGAGCCCGCCCTGCTCGCGCAGGGCCACGGTGGCCCGGGCGTTGGTGACGGCGGCGGCGATCTTCAGTCGGTTGCGCACGATGCGCGCGTCGGCCATCAGGCGGGCCTGGTCGGCGTCGTCGAAGGCCGCGACGCGGTCGGCGTCGAAGTCGCAGAAGACCTCGCGGAAGGCGGGACGCTTGTTCAAGATGGTCGACCACGAGAGCCCGGACTGGAAGGCCTCGAGGGTGAGCCGCTCGAGGTAGGCCGACTCGCCGTGCACGCGCCGGCCCCACTCGTCGTCGTGGTAGTCGCGCATCACGCCGGGCGCCGCGCCGGCCCAGGGGCAGCGCGGGGTGCCGTCGTCGCCGATGAGAGGTCCCATGCCTGCATCCTGTCCCACGCCACCGACAGCGTCGCTGTCTATGCTGCGCGCGTGCCCCGGACGCCTGCCCTGACTGCCCTGGTCGTGGCGGCGGTGCTGGTCGTCGCCGGCTGCTCCGACGACGGCGACGCCGGGTCGAGCACCACGCCGCCCGCGGTCGCGCCGACGGCGCCGACCGACCGTGCCCTCGTCGAGGTGCTCGACGCCGGCAGCGGCGATCGACGCGCCCTGGCGCTCGACGTCGACGCCGACACCTCGCAGGAGGTCTCGCTCGTGCTCGAGCAGGAGCTCGTGGCCGACGAGGCGGTCACCCGGGTGCCGGCGATCTCCTTCGCGATGACCTCCGTCGTCACCGCCGTCGGCGACGACGAGGTCGCCACCGAGCAGACGTTCGGCGAGCCCGGGCTCGCCGGCGACCGGCTGAGCGAGTCCGACGCCGCCGCGGTGCGGGCGCAGCTCGGCACGCTGACCGGCACGACGTCGCAGCTGGTCGTGCGCCGCGACGGCACCACCGTGCGCGCCGCCGACGGCGTCCCCGCGGCCGCGCAGCCCGACAGCCTGCTGCGCCTGCTGGTGCCGGTGCTGCCGACCGGCGAGGTCGGGGTGGGGTCCACGTGGACGGCGACGACGGTCGTGCTCGTCGACGGCGCGCTGGTCGACCAGGTCGCGACCTACACGCTCTCCTCGCTCGAGGGCGACGACTACGTCGTCGAGGTCACCGCCGAGCAGCAGTATCGGCCGGGCGACGTCGGCGGCACCGAGGTCCGCTCGGGTCGGGGCACGGTCACCGCGACGCTCACGGGCTCGCTCCGGAGCGTGGTGCCGACGGAGGCGTCGGCCACGGTCTCCTCGCAGGTCGTCTACGTCGTGGCGGGCGCGGCCAGCGAGCTGCGCAGCACGTTGGCGCTCGACCTCAGCGCGGGGGGCTGAGCGGCAGCACGAACGAGACGGTGCTGCCGACGCCGGGCGCACTCTCGACGTCGAGCACGCCCCCCATGAGCGTGACCAGCCGTTGCGAGATGGCGAGGCCGAGACCGATGCCGCCGTGCCGGCGGGTGGTCGACGCGTCGGCCTGACGGAACGACTCGCACACCACCTGCAGCTGCTCGGGCGTCATGCCGATGCCGGTGTCGGTGACCGCGAACCGGACGGCGGCGGGGTCGGCGCCCTCGGCGGTCACCCGGACGTCGATCTGACCGGCGGCGGTGAACTTCGTCGCGTTGTCGACCAGGTGGGTGAGCACCTGCGCGATGCGGACGGGGTCGCCGGTGCAGTGCGTCGGCAGGTCGGCGTCGACGGTCTGCGCGTAGCGGATGCCCTTGGTGTCGATGGCGGGGCGAAGGGCGAGCAGGGTGTCGTCGACGAGTGCTTCGAGGTCGAACGACACGCTCTCGAGGTCGGTACGACCGGACTCGATGCGGGAGAAGTCGAGGAGGTCGTCGACCAGGCGCAGCAGCCGCTCGCCGGACCGCTCCATGATGTCGAGCAGCTGCTGCTGCTCGGGGTCGAGGTCGGTGTCGGCGAGCATCTCGGCAGCGGCGAGCACGCTGGTGAGCGGCGTGCGGACCTCGTGGCTCATGGTGGCCATGAACTCGGACTTGGCCTCGGTGGCGCTCTCGGCGACCACGCGCGCGGCGGCGAGGTCGTGCTCGGCCTGCTTGCGCTCGGTGATGTCGTCGGCGATGCCGAAGACCTCGACGACCTCGCCGTCGACGACGATGGGCAGGCCGATGATCTCGAGCTCGCCGATGCTGCCGTCGCGCCGGTGGAACCGCGCCTCGATCGTGGTGGTCTCGCCCCGCAGGATGGCGGCGAAGCCGGCCAGCACGGCGGGCACGTGCTCGTCGACGAGGAGGTCGACGAAGTGGCTGCCGAGGAGGTCGTCCTCGGTGTAGCCGCCGCTGTGCAGCAGCGCGCCGGCGTTGACGGAGGTGAAGTAGCCGCCGAGGTCGACGGCGAAGACGCCGTCGGGGTGGTAGCTGACGAGCGTGGCGAGCCGCGCCGCCGTGAGCCGGGTGCCCCAGGCGGGGTCGTAGCGCGCACGGACGTCGGGCCGCTGCGGCTCGGGGTGGTGGTGGGCCAGGCTCATCGTCGTTCTCGCAGCCGGGCGTTCGGCAGGGACGGGGCCGGGATCGGCGGGAGCTCGTCGCCGAGCGGGCCGTAGCGCGTCTCGGTGCCGTGCTCGACCTGGGCCTGCCAGTCGGCGCGAAAGGCCGCCACCTCGTCGTGGGTGCGTCCGATGAAGTTCCACCACATGACGATCGACTCGCCGAAGGGCGGTCCGCCGAGCAGGAGCGCCCGCACCGGCTCGTCGCCGGCGACCAGCTCGAGGGCGAGGCCGCCGGTCGGCAGGTAGACGAGGTCGTGGGCCGCGGCGGCGTGCCCGGCCACGTGCAACGACCCGGTGTCGACGAGCAGCCCGTGCTCGAAGCCCGGGTCGACGTCGAGGACGACGCGCGCGCCGGCGTCGAGCAAGAGCTCGGCACCGAGCAGCGGCGTGGCGGTGGGTACCGGCGAGGTGTCACCGAGCAGCGAGCCGAGGAAGACCCGCGCCTCGAGGCCCGGGCGCCGGACGGCGTCGGGCGCGTGGTGGGTGAAGCCGGGCTCGTCGTGGCGGGCGTGGTCGGGCAGGGCCACCCACAGCTGGGCGCCGTGCAGCGTCGTGGAGCCCGAGGTGGAGATCTCGGAGTGGCTGATGCCGCGCCCGGCCGTCATCAGGTTGACCTCGCCCGGTCGCACCAGGGCGTGGTGGCCGGCGCTGTCGCGGTGCTCGATCTCGCCGGTGAACAGCCAGCTCACCGTGGCCAGACCGGTGTGCGGGTGGGGTGCCACGCTCATCACGGTGTCGTCGGGACCGTAGTGGTCGACGAAGCACCACGCGCCGATGAGCGAGCGCTGTCGCGAGGGCAGCGTGCGGCGCACCGTCATCGCCCGCGGTCCGCCGAGCGGCACGTCGCGGGGCGCGATGATCTCGACCCCGGCCTCCGGGCCGGAGCGGCACACGACCTCACCGGGGTCGCGATCCAGCACGCTCACCCAGCGAGTGTGACACCCTTTGCCGCGTTTGACACGCCGTCAGCTCTGGTGCACCGGATCTGTTGCCCTCTTGTGGCTGTCCTGTAGATCGCGGTCGGCCGCCTTGGTGATCCCGGGCCGTCCGCCGCGGGGCGGCTCGAGCCGCACCACGACCGACTTCGACGTCGGGGTGTTGCTGCCCTCGGCCTTGGAGTCGAGCGGGATCAGGGGGTTGGTCTCGGGGTAGTAGGCCGCCGCGCAGCCGACCGGCTGGTCGTAGGCGACGATGCGGAACGCGGGCGCGGTGCGCTCGGAGCCGTCGTCCCACTCGCTGACCAGGTCGACCAGGTCGCCGTCGGCGAACCCGAGGTGGCGCACGTCGTCGGGGTGCACGAACACGACGCGCCGACCGCCCTTGACCCCGCGGTAGCGGTCGTCGAGGCCGTAGATCGTGGTGTTGAACTGGTCGTGGCTGCGCAGGGTCTGCAGCAGGAGGCGCCCGTCGGGCACCTCGAGCACCTCGAGCGGGCTGATCGAGAAGATCGCCTTGCCCGCCCCCATGCCGTCGTCGCCCACCCCGTCGGTGGGGAACGTGCGCGAGTCGCGCGGCGGGTGCGGCAGCACGAACCCGCCCGGCTGGTCGACCTTCTCGTCGTAGGCCGCGCAGCCCGGCACGACGTTGGCGATGCGGCGGCGGATCGTGGCGTAGTCGTCGCGGAACTCGCCCCACGGGATCGCGACGTGCCCGTCGTCGAGCGTCGCCTCGGCGAGCGAGCACACGATGTCGACCTCCGAGCGCAGCAGCGGCCCGGCCGGGGCGAGGGGGCCCTTCGAGGCGTGGACGGCGGACATCGAGTCCTCGACGGTCACCCGCTGCTCGCGACCACCGGTGCGGTCGCGCTCGGAGCGGCCCAGCGCCGGCAGGATCAGCGCCTCGCGACCGGTGACGACGTGCGAGCGGTTGAGCTTGGTGGAGACGTGCACCGTGAGGTCGGCGCTGCGCAGGGCCGCCTCGGTGACCTGGGTGTCGGAGACGGCCGAGGCGAAGTTGCCGCCCATCGCGAAGAAGAACCGGGCCCGGCCGTCGGCCAGCGCCTTCACGGAGTCGACGGTGTCGAAGCCGTGGTCGCGGGGCGGGTCGAAGCCGAACTCGGCCTGCAAGGCGTCGAGGAACGCCGGCTTGGGCCGCTCCCAGATGCCCATCGTGCGGTCGCCCTGCACGTTGGAGTGCCCGCGCACCGGGCACAGGCCGGCCCCGGGCTTGCCGATGTTGCCCTGCAGGAGCGCCACGTTGACGAGCTCCTTGATGGTGGCGACCGAGTTGCGGTGCTGGGTGATGCCCATCGCCCAGCAGAAGACGGTGGCGTCGGACCCGGCCAGCAGCGCCCCGAGCTCCTCCACCTGCGAGCGGGTCAGCCCGCTGGCCCGCTCGATCTCGGACCAGTCGACGTCGCGGGCCTGCTCGGCCCACTCGGCGAAGCCGTGGGTGTGCTGACGCACGAAGTCGTGGTCGATCGCGTCGTGCTCGAGCAGGTAGGCCGCGACGCCCTGCCACAGCGCCAGGTCGCCGTTGACGCGCACCGGCAGGTGCAGGTCGGCCAGGGCGGTGCCGGTGACGATGCCCTTCGGCGTCTGCGGGTTCTTGAAGCGCACGAGGCCCGCCTCGCGCAGCGGGTTGACCGCGACGATGGTGGCGCCGTTGTTCTTCGCCTTCTCCAGCGCCGAGAGCATGCGTGGGTGGTTGGTGCCGGGGTTCTGCCCCTGCACGACGATCAGGCGGGCGGTCTCGACGTCGTGCAGCGAGACCGAGCCCTTGCCGATGCCGATCGTCTCGGCGAGCGCCACCGACGTGGACTCGTGGCACATGTTCGAGCAGTCGGGCAGGTTGTTGGTGCCGAAGGCACGCGCGAACAGCTGGTAGACGAACGCGGCCTCGTTGGAGGTCTTGCCGGAGGTGTAGAAGATCGCCTCGTCAGGGCTGGCCAGGCCGCGCAGCCGCTCGCCCATGAGCGCGAACGCGTCGTCCCACGCGATGGGCTCGTAGTGGGTGCCGCCCGCGCGGCGCACCATCGGCTCGAGGATGCGGCCCTGCTGCCCGAGCCAGTAGTCGGTCTTGTCCTCGAGGTCGGCCAGGGAGTGCTCGGCGAAGAAGCGCCGGTCGATGGTGCGCTTCGTGGCCTCCTCGGTGACCGCCTTCGCGCCGTTCTCGCAGAACTCCGCGGTGTGCCGGTGCCCGGCCTCGGGGTCGGGCCACGCACAGCCCTGGCAGTCGAAGCCGTCGACCTGGTTGAGCTTGAGGAGGGTGCGCGCGGTGCGGGTCGGACCCATCTGCTCCATCGCGCGCTTCATCGCGACCGCGACCGCCGTCGACCCGGCGGCGGCGTGCGCCTCTCCCCCGACCTCGAGGTCGGCCTCGTCGATGTCGTCCTTCGGTGCCTTGCTCAAGGGTCGGGCCATGCCTCCATCTTGACCCCGAGGGTGAAGGCCCGCACCACCTGACGGGCGAGGCGTCGTCCGGGAGGCTCGCCCTAGTCACAAATGACCTGTCTCCGGGGCTGCGGGTCGCGCTAGGTTGCAGCGCCGCGACGTCGCGGCGCCCCTCCGCCACCGCCCCGAACCGAGGAGCCCCCATGTCGCAGTCCCCGCCGCCCCCGCCGCCGCCCGGCGGTTACGGATCCCCGCCGCCCGGCGGCTACGGCTACGGGGGCCAGCCCCCCGGCGCGGCCAGCTGGGACGTCGGCACGGCGCTGAGCTACGGCTGGACGAAGTTCCAGGCCAACGCCGGCCAGATCATCCTCGCCGCGCTCGCCCTGTTCGTCGGCGTCGCGGTCGTCGTGGTCGGCTTCGTGGCGATCCAGAGCGCCATCATCAGCTACGACACGAGCTTCTTCGTGGTGCTGTTCCTCAACGCGGTCTTCGTGGCGGCGCTGATCGTGGTGCTCCAGATCATCGGCGCCGGCATCATCCGCGGTGCGCTCGACATCACCGAGGGTCGCGAGTTCACGGCCGCCACGGTGTTCAAGTTCCAGAACGTCGCCAACGTCGTCGTCACCGCGCTGCTGATCGGCGCCGCGGTGCTCGTCGGCACGATCCTGTGCTACCTGCCGGGCCTCGTGGCCGGGTTCGTCACCAGCTACGCCCTCTACTTCGTCGTCGACAAGAACATGGCGCCGGTCGACGCGATCAAGGCCAGCTTCGAGCTGGTCAAGGACAACCTCGGCAACACCGTGATCTGGTACATCGTCAGCGCCATCGTGGGCGGTGTCGGCGCGATCGCGTGCGGCGTCGGCCTGCTGGTGACCTACCCGATCGCGATCATCGGCACCGCGTACACCTACAAGAGGCTGACGGGCCAGGAGGTCGCGCCCTGACGGGCGCCGCCTGCCCCGCCGGGTCCGGCCCGATGTCGTACCTGCGCTGACCGGCGTGGCCACTACCGTCACGACCATGTCGGTCCAGCTCGGTCAGCACCCGCCGCCGCGACACGTCGTCGCCCATCTCAGCGACCCGCACCTGCTCGCCGGCGGCGTGCGCCAGTACGGCGTCGTCGACACCGAGGCCGGTCTGGTGGCCGCCCTCGAGCGGCTCGCGCACGTCGACCCGGCGCCACAGGTGCTGGTCTTCACCGGCGACCTCGCCGACCGGGCCGAGCCGGCGGCGTACGCGCGGCTGCGCGAGCTGGTCGAGCCGGTCGCGGCGGCGATGGGGGCGGTCGTCGTGTGGACGATGGGCAACCACGACGAGCGGGCGGCCTACTCCCTCGGGCTCTTCGACCGTGCGAGCGACGAGCCGCAGGACCACGTGGTCGAGGTCGGCGGCCTGCGCGTCGTCGGGCTCGACACGAGCGTGCCCGGCTTCCACCACGGTGAGCTCGAGCCGCGGCAGCTGGCCTGGCTCGCCGACGTGCTCGCCACGCCGGCCCCGCACGGCACGGTGCTCGCGATGCACCACCCGCCCATCCCGGTCCCGATGCTGCGGGCGGGCGAGCTGATCGAGCTGGCCGACCAGCAGGCACTGGCCGACGTCGTCGCCGGCACCGACGTCCGGGTGGTCCTGGGCGGGCACTTCCACTACTCGTCGTGGTCGACGTTCGCGGGCGTGCCGGTCACCGTGGCGTCGGCGTCCTGCTACACCAGCGACCCGGCTCCCGACGGCCGCTTCGTCTCGGGCGTCGACGGCCACACCGCCTTCTCGATGGTGCACCTGTACGACGACCGCGTGGTCGGCACGGTCGTGCCGATCGCGCCGGCCCCGGAGGTCACCGGGCACCCGTCGGACGTCGTCGCACAGCTCGAGGCCCTCTCGTTCGACGAGCGTCGCGAGATCCTCTCGCGCAAGACCTCCGACTTCAACGCCGACCACGAGGACCACTCGCCGCGGGCTTGACGCTCAGTCGGCGGTGGCCGATCGGCGCACGAGCGCGTAGCCGACCAGCGTGGTCAGCGCCGTGAGCACCAGCAGCATGACGACCGCGAGCAGGTAGTGCCCGGCACCGGCCTCGATGAGGGAGTCCTCGTTGAAGCGCTCGACGGGGACCCGCCCGAGACCCATGGCGCTGCCGGTGGCGGCGTAGGCCCACCGCGACGGCGACAGCCAGGCGATCTGCTCGAGCAGAGGCCGGTCGTGGATCTGGAAGAGCGAGGCCGAGAGCACGAGCTGGACCATGATCGTGCCGACCAGGGCCGGCATGGTCTGCTCGGTGCTGGTGACCAGCGCCGAGAGCGTCAGGCCGAAGACCACCATCGACGTCGACAGCAGGCCGATCACGACCGCGATGCGCAGGCTGCCGAGGTCGCCGTCGGGGGCGGGCAGCCCGACGACGGCGATGAAGGTGACCACCAGGCCCTGCAGGAACGCGGCGAGGCCGAGGACGATGATCTTCGAGGCGAAGTAGACGCCGGGCGAGAGGCCGACGGCGTACTCGCGCTGGAAGATCGGTCGTTCGCCGACCAGCTCGCGGATGGCCAGCGCGGTACCCATGAGACAGGCCGCGACGATGAGCACGATGAGGCGCTGGGTCGCCTCCCCGGCGCCGTTGCCGTCGGGCCCCAGGCCGGCCGACTCGAGCGAGAGCCCGTCCTTGCCGGGCACGATGCGGCTGAGCAGCCCGAGCACGAGCGGCAGCGCGAGCAGCATCGACAGCAGCAGCCGGTCGGCCATCACCACGGCCAGGTTGCGGCGCACGAGCGTGGAGAGCTGCTTGCCGAACGACTGGCGCGGCGCCGTCGGCACCGGCGCGGCGATCTGCAGGTGACCGGTGTCGGTGGACTGGCGCGGCGGCGTGATGCGCGACCAGAGGTCGGGCTCGTCGAGGAGGTCGAAGACCTCCGGGTAGTTGGAGACGCCGAAGTGCGCCAGGACGCCGGCCGGTGGGCCGAAGTAGGCGATCCGGCCACCGGGGGCGAGCACCATGACGTTGTCGCACACGTCGAGCGCGAGCACTGAGTGCGTCACGACGACCACGACCCGGCCCTCGTCGGAGAGCGCGCGCAGCTGCTTCATGACCTCGAGGTCGAGGCCGGGGTCGAGGCCCGACGTGGGCTCGTCGAGGAACAGCAGCGGCGGCGCGGTGAGCAGCTCGGTGGCGATGGAGACGCGCTTCTTCTGCCCGCCCGAGAGCTGGCTGCCGATGCGGTTGTCGAGGCGCGTCTGCAGCTGCAGCTGGCCGGCGACGGTCTGCACCCGCTGCGCGCGCTCCTGGGCGCGCGTGTCGGGCGGCAGGCGCAGCTCGGCGGCGTAGCCGAGGGCCTGCTTGACCTTGAGCTGCGGGTGCTGGATGTCCTGCTGCGGCACGAGCCCGATCTGGAAGCGCAGCTGGTCGTAGTGGGCGTAGAGGTCGTGGCCCTGCCAGATGACCCGGCCGTGGGTGGCCGGGCGCAGCCCGGTGAGGGCGCCGAGCAGGGTCGACTTGCCGGCGCCCGAGGGCCCGATGACCGCGGTGAGCGACGACGGCTCGAGCGTGAAGGAGACGTTCTCGAGCAGTCGCTTGCCGCCGCCGACGACCACCGAGAGCCCGTCGGCGTAGAGCGTGAACTCGTGCTCGGTGGCCGAGGCGGCCAGCTGGGCGCCGTCCCAGCGGAAGGTCAGGTTGCCGAGGATGACCTCGCTGCCGGGCTGCAGGGGGGCCGAGCCCGCGAGCCGCCGGCCGTCGACGAAGACGCCGTTGAAGCTGCCGAGGTCGTGGATGACGGCGGGGTTGCCCAGCTCGAGCCGGGCGTGGAAACGCGAGACGAGCGGGTCGTCGAGCACGATGTCGTTGGACAGGTCGCGCCCGATCGTCACCACACCGCCGGCCGAGGTGTGGCCGGGGATCATCGTCATGCCGTGGGCGAGCTGCCCGGGCGGCAGCTTCTGCTGGGCCACGATCGGCGCCTGGCCGACCGGCGGCGGGGCCTGCGGCACGTAGGGCGGAGGCGGCGCGAACGCCCCGGCGCCGGGCGTCGGCGGAGGCACCGGGAGCGGTCGGCCGGACGGCGGCGCGAGGTGCTCGGTGGCGGCGTACGGCGGTGGGTTCGGCGCGGCCGGCGCGGCCGGGAGGACGAGCCAGGCGCTGACGGCCTCGCCCTGGGGGTCGCCGAGCGCGAGCACGGTGGCTCCCGCGTGCAGAGGCACCTGCTGGATGCGCTGGCCGGCGACGTAGGTGCCGCCCGAGCTGGAGTCGACGGCGTACCAGGCGTCACCCTGGCGCTCGAACGCCAGGTGGTGGCGCGAGGTGCGCGGGTCGGCCACGACGACGTCGCACGACGTGTCTCGCCCCACGACCACGCGCTCCTGGTCGAACTCGCGAGGGCCCTGGGCGGTCTGCACCACCAGACGGGCGCGGCTGTGGTCGTTCATGACGCGATCACCCTAGTGCGGGTCGGCGTCGTCGTCGCGAGGACGGACCCGGCGGGGTGGCGGCGTCGTGCCGACGCGGGGGGTGACGCGGCTCACAACTTGTGCCATCCTGGGTGCCGCGAGGTTTGTTAATCCGCCTTACTAACTCGGTAGAAGGACGTGAACGACGATGACCGGACCCCAGCGACCCCTGCGACGACCCCGCCCGATCGACTCGACGGGGGTGATCCGACGCCCCTCGCCCCGCACCGCCGTGACGGCCCTCGCCGCCGCGGCCGGAATGGTGGTGGCCGCCGCGGTCGCGGCCGTCGTCCCGATGTCGGCGTCGACGGCCGCCGAGGCGTGCGTGGCGCCCTACGGCGCCGGCACCGTCTACACCGGCGGCCAGCAGGCCTCCCACCAGGGCCACAACTGGACCGCGAAGTGGTGGACCCAGGGCGAGGTGCCGAGCACCGGCGGCTCCGGGGTGTGGACCGACGCCGGGGCCTGCGGCGGCACGACCCAGCCGACCGACCCGCCGACGACGAACCCGCCGACCACGCCGCCGACGAACCCGCCGACCGACCCCGGCGACGCCAAGGTCGTCGCCTACTTCACCGAGTGGGGCACCTACGGGCGCGGCTACGACGTGAAGAACATCGACACCAGCGGCTCGGCCGACCAGCTCACCCACATCCTCTACGCCTTCGGCAACGTCACCGGCGGCGAGTGCACGATCGGCGACTCCTACGCCGCCTACGAGCGGGCCGTCACGGCCGACAAGTCGGTCGACGGCGTCGCCGACACCTGGGACCAGGCGCTGCGCGGCAACTTCAACCAGCTCCGCAAGCTCAAGGCGAAGCACCCCGGGCTGAAGGTGATCTGGTCGTTCGGCGGCTGGACCTGGTCGGGCGGCTTCGGCCAGGCCGCGCAGGACCCCGCGGCGTTCGCGAGCTCGTGCCACGACCTCGTCGAGGACCCTCGCTGGGCCGACGTGTTCGACGGCATCGACATCGACTGGGAGTACCCCAACGCCTGCGGCCTGTCGTGCGACACCAGCGGTCGTGACGCCTACACGACCATGATCGCGGCGCTCCGCTCCGAGTTCGGCAGCGACCTGGTCACCTCGGCCATCACCGCCGACGGCACCGACGGCGGCAAGATCGACGCCGCCGACTACGCCGGCGCCGCGCAGTACCTCGACTGGCTGATGCCGATGACCTACGACTACGCCGGCGCCTTCAACCCCCAGGGCCCGACGGCGCCGCACTCACCGCTCACCGACTACGCCCAGCAGCCCACGCCCGGCTTCGACTCCCAGACCGCGATCGACAAGCTGCTCTCGCTCGGCGTCCCGGCGGACAAGCTCCTGCTCGGTGTCGGCTTCTACGGCCGCGGTTGGAGCGGCGTCACCCAGTCGACGCCGGGAGGCACCGCCACCGGCGCCGCGCCCGGGACCTACGAGCCCGGCATCGAGGACTACAAGGTGCTCAAGCAGCGCTGCCCGGCCACCGGCACCGTCGGCGGCACCGCCTACGCGTTCTGCAACGGCGAGTGGTGGAGCTACGACACCCCGGCCACCATGGCCGCCAAGATGGCGTGGGCGAAGTCGAAGGGCCTCGGCGGCGCGTTCGCGTGGGAGCTCAGCGGCGACACGGCCGACGGCGAGCTGATGCGCGTCATGGGCGAGGGCATCCGGTGACCCGGCCCACCGGGCTCAGCCGTCGCTCGCTCCTGCTGCGCTCGGCCGGGGTCGCCGGCGTCGGGCTCACCGCGCCGCTGTGGCGTCCGCCCGCGGCGTCCGCGGCCGGACCCCTGCCCCTCACCGTCCTCAACCGGTCGGGCCGGTTCGCCGACGACGGCGTGTTCGTGCACGTCGTCGGCACCGAGCTGGCCACCGGCCGGCAGGGCCACGTCGACGCCGTGGGCGCCTTCGTGCCGGCCAGCCTGGCCGACAACGGCCCCGACGGCACGGCGCCCTACGGCATACCGCTCTCGCAGCGGCGCACCGTCGGGCTGCCCGAGATGTCGGCGCGGGTCTACGTCTCGCTGGGGGCGCCCATCCCGTTCCGGGTGGTCGGCACCCCCGGCGGTGCCGGCATCGTGCACCCCGCCGGCTGGGTCGCGAGCGACCCGTCCTACGGGCTGCTCTACGACATGATGGAGTTCACGCACCAGTCCGGGGCGATGTACTGCAACACCACCATGGTCGACATGTACAGCCTGCCGCTCTCGATCCTGCTCCGCGGACAGCGCGAGCAGCGCGTCGGCGAGACGGTCTCCGGCGGGCGCGCCAGGTTCTTCGACGCCATCAGCAGCCAGCCCGGCTTCGACCGACTCGTCGTCGGCGACACCAGGGTCGTCGCACCGAGCCACGGCATCGGGGCCGGCACGTTCGACGCGGGCTACCTCGACGACTACATCGCCTCGTCGTGGTCGGCCTACACCGGTAGCGACCTCACCGTCGTCGCCGGGCCGCAGACCTACCGCTGCCGGGTCGAGGGTGGTCGCATGACCGCCTACCAGGGGTCGGAGGTGAAGGCGTCGTTCGCCCAGCCGTCGACGTCCGACGTGCTGTTCTGCAACGGCGCCATCACCGCCCCCAACGACGGCGTCGGCGGCCCGGTGGCCGCCATCCTCGGCGCCGCCCTCAACCGCACGACGCTGCGCGACGTCGCGACGCAGCCGTCGACCGACCCGGGCCGGTTCTACCGGGAGGAGCGCACCAACCACTACGCGCGGGTGCTGCACGAGATCCACACCGACGGCCTCGCCTACGGGTTCGCGTTCGACGACGTCGCCGGGTTCGCCTCCTACATCCAGGACCCGGCGGCGCGCGAGGTCGAGCTGAGCATCGACCCGCTCTGATCCGGACCGGCCCGGCACACCACCGACCTCGCACGTGCCCGGCCGGTCCGTTCCACCCGCGCGACCCGTCGTACGACCTCGTACGGCGGGTCGCGTGGTCTCAGCGAACGACCCGGTAGCGCAGGTGGGTCACCGCTGGCGCGACGAGCACGCGAGTCTGCTCGAGCGCGACCCGGGTGCCCAGCGCGTCGACGAGACGTCGTCCTCCGCCGAGCAGCACCGGCACGACCGCGAGCTCGAGGTCGTCGAGCACGCCGGCCTCGAGGCACGCACGCGCCAGGTCGGCTCCGTGCACCAGCACGTCGGCGTCGCCGGCCGCCTCCTTCGCCCACGCCTTCAGCGTCGCCAGGTCGTCGTCGACGACGTGCACGTACGGCGGCCGGACGTCGTGGACGGCGGCGTCGCGTGTCGCGACGAAGATCGGGACGCCGTGGTGGTCGCCGTCCCACTGGCCGGCGTACTCGAACGTCTTGCGTCCGACGACGACGGCGCCGGTCGTCATGAGCTCGGCGAACACCTGCCCGCTCACACCCGGCGGGTCGAACCACGGCCGCTCCGCGGTCGACGGGCCCAACCAGTCGTGCAGCACTCCGCCGTCGACGCCGAGACCCATGCCGGGGCCGTCGTCCGGGACGGCGACGTAGCCGTCGAGCGACATGGACATGTGCAGCACCGAGTGGGAGGTCATGGCGGTACCGACCCGACGAGTCTCCGCCCCTCATCGCCGGCGCGACACAGGGCGGAGGTTTCCGCCCCCGTCGCTAGAGACGAGGACTCCCCCGGCGACCTAGTTTCGTGCCACGCCACCGCGGCACGCAGGACCCGGGGCGCCAGGGGACAGCAGGAGGAGCCATGGCCGGACTGATCGGCGCCGACGTCGAGGCGCTCGAGCGCCTCGCCGCCGACTTCGGCGACGGCGCCCAGGAGCTGCGCGACCTCAGCGCGCAGCTGGCCGGGGCGATCGAGGCGGCCAGCGACTGGCAGGGCCCCGACGCCGACCGCTGCAAGGAGGAGTGGGGCAGCTTCGCTCAGGAGCGCATGACGAAGGTCGGCGACGCCCTGGCCACCGCCGGCCGGCTGCTGTCGCAGAACGCCGAGGAGCAGGAGCGGGCCAGTGGCTCGGGAGCCGCGGGCGCCTCGGCCGGCTACGGGCTGATGCGGCTCGTCGGCGACCTGAACACCCTGCGCGCCGCGGCCATGAAGGTGCTCTCGCCGGTGCTCAAGGCGAAGGCCCTCGTTGACTTCCTCCGCCTGCTGCGTCTCAAGACGCTCGGTGAGCTGATGAGCTCGGTCAAGGTCGCCGAGGCGCTCAAGGTGTTCATGCAGGGCAGCCGGACCGGCGGCGTCCTCGGCATGATCGGGCTGCCGCAGCTCGGCCGGCTCGCCGGGCGCGTCTTCCTGCCGATGACCGCGGTCACCGGCGTCGTCGACGTCTTCACCGGGGGCGGCTACGAGGGGTGGCGCGGCTGGGCGACCCGGGGCTTCGGCCTCGCTGGTGCGGTCGGGGCCGGCACCCTCCTGGTCGGCGGTGCCGCCATGGTGGCCTCGGCGCCGGTCACCGCGACCGTCGCGGCCGTCGCCGTCGCCGGCTACGGCCTGTGGAGCGCCGGCAACTACGTCTACGACAACCGCCACCAGATCGCCGACGCGGCCACCCGGGTCTACGGCCAGGTCAGCTCGACCGTCGGCCAGGCGTGGGACGGCGTCCGCGGTGGCTACGAATCGGCGATCGGGTGGGCGCGTGGCCTGCTCGGCGGCGCACGACCGGCAGGGGCAGGAGCCTGATCATGAGCATCGACTACAGCGACACCAAGCTGACCGCGGCCCCGGCCGACGCCGTCCGGCCCGAGGTGCAGACCATCGCCCTCGAGATCCTCACCGACGAGGAGCTCTCGGTGCTGGTTCCCGACCAGGGCGTCGTCGTCTCCCCGGTGCTCGACGACGTCTCGGAGGCTGAGCGGGACGCCGTGCGCCGCACCGCGTTCCGGGGCCTCGTCGCCCGCGGCATCGTCGACGCGCCCGACCCCGCGGCGGTCGCGGCGGTGCTCGCGTCGTCGGCGGCGGCCTCGGGCGACGCCGGGATCGACCTCCAGGTCCGCAACGACGTGCTCTCGGCGCTCACCCTGCGCCGGAGCGCCTCGGCGGTCGTCGCCGTCGCCCGCACGACGTCGACGTCACAGGACTTCTGGTACGCCCACGTCGTCCAGGAGGTCGTGCTGCTCGAGGAGGTCGGCACCGACGGCCTCCACCGCTTCGCCCTCGGTCACGCCCGCGACCTGCCCGACCTGCTCGTCGGGGCCGTCGTGCACCCCGAGGCCGTCGACGGCGACGGCGACGACGTCGAGCTCGCGGCGTCCCCGGACTCCGAGGCGCCGGTCGAGCTGGCCGAGCGGCTGGGCCGCGCCTACCTGCGCGCCGACGTCCTCGTGGTCACGCGCGAGCCGGGCGCGCTCGTCGACCGCCCCGACCTGACCGGCCTGTTCAGCGGGCCGCAGGGATCGTGGTCGGTGCACTCACGCCCGGGCTCGCAGCGGGCCTGGGCCCGGGCCGAGACCGTCGCCACGATCACCGAGCGCACGCGGGCCCTCGCCGCCGAGGCCACGAGCACCGGGGCGGCGTCATGATCTACGGGATGGACCCCGAGGCCGTGATGAACCTGGCCACGAAGATGGCCGACGTCGCCGAGCGCGTCCGCGGCCTCGAGACCCGGCTCACCGGTGGGCTCGCCGCGACCGAGTGGGTCGGTCCTGACCGCGAGCGCTTCGAGAACGAGTGGGCCGCCCTGCACGTCGTCGCCCTGCGGCTGGCGGCCGAGGTGCTCGACGACGCCTCCCGCCTCGCCTCGGAGCAGGCTCGCGACCAGGACCACGCCTCGGCCTAGCAGCGCGGACGGCGCTTGCGCCGGCCCGCTCAGTCCCCGCCGTAGCGGACGCCGAGCGCCTCGAGTCGCGCCCGGCCGCCGTCGAGGGCGGTGAGCACCCACGAACCCCCGTCAGGGGTCAGGGTGAAGGTGTGCTCGTGGTGGGCGGCCCAGGTGCCGTCGCGCGTGACGACCGTCCACTCGTCGTCGAGGACGTCGGTGGCCGGGCTGCCGAGCGTGACCATCGGCTCGACGGCGAGCGCGAGGCCGGGCACGAGTCGCGCGCCGCGCCCGGGCTTGCCGAGGTTGGGCACGTCGGGCGGCAGGTGCATCTGCGAGCCGATGCCGTGCCCGGTGTAGTCGGGCACGATGCCGTAGTCGCCGCACGCACGCACCGACGTCTCGACCGCGTGCGAGATGTCGCTGACCCGGCCGCCGTCGCGGGCCGCGGCGATGCCGTGCCACATGGCGTCCTCGGTCACACGCGACAGCTCGAGGGCGTCGTCGGGGACGTCGCCGAGCGCGATCGTGGTCGCGGCGTCACCGTGCCAGCCGTCGACGATGGCGCCGCAGTCGATCGAGACGAGGTCACCCTCGGCGAGCACGCGTGAGCCGGGCACCCCGTGCACGACCTCGTCGTTCACCGACACGCACAGCGACCCCGTGAAGCCCTGGTAGCCCAGGAACGACGGCGTCGCGCCGAGCTGGCGGATGTGGGCCTCGGCCCGCGCGTCGAGCTCTCCCGTCGTCAGGCCCGGGCGGGCGAGGTCGGTGACCATCTCCAGGGTGCGCGCGACGACGAGCCCGGCACGCCGCATGAGCGCGACCTGCTCGGGCGTCTTGACCTCGACGCCCCGGTCACGCCAGCCCACGACGAGCTCCCACCGTCACACGACACCTTCCGGGTCTCGACACGCTCCGTCGCGTCCGGGCGAGCCCGGCCGCGGTCGCTGCTCGACCACCATCAGCCCCGACGGACCTCGGTCCGTCAGGACTCGGGAACGATGTCGAGGGCGGCGAAGATGCGCGCGGTGACCTCGTCGACCTCACCCATGCCGTCGACCTCGACCAGGATGCCGCGGGCGCGGTAGACCTCGATCAGCGGCGCGGTCTCGGAGGCGTAGACCTCCTGGCGGCGCCGGATGACGTCCTCGGTGTCGTCGGCGCGGCCGTCGGTCTGCGCCCGCTTGAGCAGGCGCTGGACGAGCTCCTCGGCGTCGACGGTGAGCACCACGGCCGCGTCGAGCTTGTGGCCGGTGAAGCTGATCATCCCGTCGAGCTCGGCCACCTGGGCCGTGGTGCGCGGGTAGCCGTCGAGGAGGAAGCCGGGCTGGGCGTCGTCCTCGTCGATGCGGTTGCGCACCATCGAGTTGGTGACCTCGTCGGGCACGTACTCGCCGGCGTCCATGTACTTCTTGGCCTCGACACCGAGGGGCGTGCCCTGGGTGACGTTGGCCCGGAAGATGTCGCCGGTCGAGATGGCCGGGATGCCGAAGTGATCGGCGATCTTGGTCGCTTGGGTCCCCTTGCCCGCACCGGGAGGGCCCATCAGGATCAGGCGCATTTAACGGAGGAATCCTTCGTAGTTGCGCTGCTGGAGCTGGCTCTCGATCTGCTTCACCGTGTCGAGGGCGACGCCGACCATGATGAGGATCGAGGTACCGCCGAACGGGAAGTTCTGGTTGGCCTCGATGAGCACCAGCGCGATGAGCGGGATCAGCGAGATCAGGCCGAGGTAGATGGCACCGGGCAGCGTGATGCGGGACAGGACGTAGGACAGGTAGTCCTCGGTCGGCTTGCCCGCCCGGATCCCGGGGATGAAGCCGCCGTACTTCTTCATGTTGTCGGCCACCTCTTGCGGGTTGAAGGTGATCGAGACGTAGAAGTAGGTGAAGAAGATGATCAGGGCGAAGTAGGTCGCCATGTAGTACGGGTGGTCACCCTGCACGAAGTGGTCGTTGATCCAGTTGATGTAGCCCGGCGGGCTCTGGTTGCCCTGGTTGAACTGGACCGCCATCGCCGGCAGGTAGAGCAGCGAGGAGGCGAAGATGACCGGGATGATGCCGGCCTGGTTGACCTTGAGCGGGATGTAGGTCGACGACCCACCGAACATCTTGCGACCGACCATGCGGCGCGCGTACTGCACCGGGATGCGGCGCTGGGCCTGCTCGATGAAGATGACGCCCGCGACGATGACCATGCCGACGGCGATGACGACGCCGAAGGTCCACCAGCCCTGGGTCTTGCCGACGGCCCACAGAGCGGCCGGGAAGGTCGCCACGACCTGGGTGAAGATCAGGATCGACATTCCGTTGCCGACGCCGCGCTCGGTGATCAGCTCGCCGAGCCACATGATGACCGCGGTGCCGGCGGTCATCGTGACGACGAGCACGAGGAAGGTGTTGATGCTCTCGCTGTGCAGCAGCGGCTCGGAGCACTGCAGCAGGTTGCCCGACCGGGCCAGCGCGACGATGCCGGTGGCCTGCAGGACCGCGAGGCCCAGCGTCAGGTAGCGGGTGTACTGGGTGATCTTGGTCTGCCCCGACTGGCCCTCCTTCTTGAGCGCCTCGAGCCGCGGGATGACCACGACGAGCAGTTGCAAGATGATGCTGGCGGTGATGTAGGGCATGATCCCGAGCGCGAAGATCGTCAGCTGCAGCAGCGCGCCACCCGAGAACAGGTTGATGAGCGTGTAGACGCCCTCGCTGTTGGCGTCGTCGTTGAGGCACTGCTGGACATTCTGCACGTTGACCCCGGGCGCGGGGATCTGCGAGCCGGCCCGGAAGATCACGATGACCATCAGGACGAACAGCAGCTTCTTGCGCAGGTCCGGGGTCCGGAAGGCGTTCACGAACGCGGTGAGCACGTGTCCTCTTTCTCCAACTGACGAAGACCCAGACCGAGGTGCTCGTCGTGACGGTGCACGACCGAGCAAGGGCGCAGGGCCTGGGTGAGCCTAACAGGCGAGGAAGGGGCGTTCCGCATCATCGCAGAACGCCCCTTCGCAGGTTGAGCACATACCTGACCAAACGGTCAGGCGACCGTCACGGTTCCGCCGGCGGCCTCGATCTTCTCCTTGGCCGAGGCCGAGAAGGCCTGGACCGTCACCGTCACGGGGACGGAGATGGTGCCCTGGCCGAGGATCTTGACCGGCTGGTTCTTGCGCACGGCGCCCTTGGCGACCAGCGCGTCGACCGTCACGTCCCCACCCTCGGGGAAGAGGGCGCCGAGCTTGTCGAGGTTGACGACCTGGAACTCGACGCGGAACGGGTTCTTGAACCCCTTCAGCTTCGGCAGGCGCATGTGGATCGGCATCTGGCCACCCTCGAAGGCGACCGGGACCTGGTAGCGGGCCTTGGTGCCCTTGGTACCGCGACCCGAGGTCTTGCCCTTCGAGGCCTCACCGCGACCGACGCGCGTCTTGGCCTTCTTGGCGCCCGGGGCGGGCTTCAGGTGGTGCAGCTTGAGCGTCATGTCACTCGACCTCCTCGAACGTCACGAGGTGACGAACGGTGTTGACCATGCCGCGGATCTCCGGGCGGTCCTCCTTGACGACCACGTCGCCGATGCGCTTGAGGCCGAGCGAGCGGATCGTGTCGCGCTGGTTGGCCTTGCACCCGACGGTGGACTTCTTCTGCTGGATCTTGAGCTGAGCCATCAGGAGCTCACCGCCGCGGCGGCGGCGTCGGCCGCCTCCTGCTTGCCCTCGGCCTGGGCCTTGAGCAGGGCCGCCGGGGCGACGTGCTCGACCGGGAGGCCACGACGCGAGGCCACGGCCTCGGGCGTCTCGAGGTTGCGCAGCGCCTCGACGGTCGCGTGCACGATGTTGATCTGGTTCGACGAGCCGAGCGACTTGCTCAGCACGTCGTGGATGCCGGCGCACTCGAGGACGGCGCGCACCGGGCCACCGGCGATGACGCCGGTACCGGGCGAGGCCGGCCGCAGGAAGACGACGCCGGCCGCCTTCTCACCCTGCACCGGGTGCGGGATGGTGCCCTGGATGCGGGGCACGCGGAAGAACGCCTTCTTGGCCTCCTCGACGCCCTTGGCGATCGCCGCGGGCACCTCCTTGGCCTTGCCGTAGCCGACGCCGACCATGCCGTCGCCGTCGCCGACGATCACGAGGGCGGTGAAGCTGAAGCGCCGACCACCCTTGACGACCTTGGCGACGCGGTTGATCGCGACGACGCGCTCGAGGTACTGGCTCTTCTCAGCACCCTGGCCGCGACCACCGTCGCGGCCGCCACGGCCACCACGGTCGCCACCACTGCGCTGTCCGCGCTGGGGTCCACTCATGAGTCTCTACTCTCCCTGTTCCTGGTCGCCCGGCTCAGAACGTCAGCCCGCCGGAGCGGGCCCCGTCGGCCAGGGCCGCGATGCGGCCGTGGTACTTGTT
The DNA here is from genome assembly GCF_039939255.1 of Nocardioides secundeburneus. Taxonomy (NCBI): domain Bacteria; kingdom Bacillati; phylum Actinomycetota; class Actinomycetes; order Propionibacteriales; family Nocardioidaceae; genus Nocardioides; species Nocardioides secundeburneus. The sequence goes on along the minus strand of NZ_JBDUUE010000004.1, from coordinate 500,982 downwards.
GCCGGCGCGGTCGAAGACGACCGACTCGACGCCCTGCGCCTTCGCACGCTCGGCCACGAGCTCGCCGACGCGGGTGGCCTTGGCGCTCTTGTCGCCGTCGAGCGCACGGAGGTCGGCCTCCATGGTCGACGCCGAGGCGAGCGTCTTGCCGATCAGGTCGTCGACGACCTGGACCGTGATGTGCTTCGTCGAGCGGGTGACCACCAGGCGCGGACGCTCGGCGGTGCCGCTGATGCGCTTGCGACCGCGCACCTGGCGCTTGAGCCGCGACTGGAGCCGCTTGGAGGCGTGCTTCTGCTGCTTGATCTTGACGGCCATCGGTTACTTACCAGCCTTTCCGACCTTGCGGCGGATGTGCTCGCCCGCATAGCGGACGCCCTTGCCCTTGTACGGCTCGGGCTTGCGGAGCTTGCGGATGTTGGCGGCGACCTCACCGACGAGCTGCTTGTCGATGCCGACGACGCCGAGCTTGGTCGGGCCCTCGACGGTGAAGGTGATGCCCTCGGGCGCGTCGAAGACGATCGAGTGCGAGTAGCCGAGCTGGAACTCGAGCTGGGTCGGACTCTTCGACAGGACGCGGTAGCCGACGCCGACGATCTCGAGCTTCTTCTCGTAGCCGTCGGTGACGCCGACGACCATGTTGTTGACCAGCGTGCGGGTCAGGCCGTGGAGCGACTTGCTGGTCCGCTCGTCGTCGGGGCGCTTGACGTCGAGGACGCCGTCACCCTTCTCGACGACGATCGGCGCGGCGACGGAGTGGCTGAGGGTGCCCTTGGGACCCTTGACGGTCACGAGCGGGCCGTCGATCGCCACGTCGACACCCGACGGGACCGTGACGGGGAGCTTGCCAATGCGCGACATGCTGTTGTTTCTCCTTCTCGGTCTCGTGGTTACCAGACGTAGGCGAGGACTTCTCCGCCCACGCCCTTCTGGTTCGCCTGGCGGTCGGTGAGCAGGCCCTGGCTCGTCGAGATGATCGCGATGCCGAGGCCGCCGAGCACCTTGGGCAGGCCCGTGTGCTTGGCGTAGACCCGGAGGCCGGGCTTGCTGATGCGGCGCAGGCCGGCGAGCGAGCGCTCGCGGTTGCGGCCGAACTTCAGCTGGATGGTGAGCGTCTGGCCGACGCCCTCGTTGTCGGTCACCTCGAAGCTCGAGATGTAACCCTCCTGCTGGAGGATCTCGGCGACGCCCTGCTTCAGCTTGCTGTAGGGCATCGAGACGTCGTCGTGGTACGCCGAGTTGGCGTTGCGCAGACGCGTCAGCATGTCTGCGATCGGGTCGGTCATCGTCATGTGGGTTGTTCTCTCTCTTCTGCGGTTTCGCTCGTCTCGCGGACGAGCGACCTTCAGCGGTTGTGGAAGTAGGTGCTCACCAGGAGGACTTGGTGACGCCGGGCAGCTCGCCGCGGTGGGCCATCTCGCGCAGGCAGATGCGGCACAGGCCGAACTTGCGGTAGACCGCCTTCGGACGGCCGCAGCGCTGGCAGCGGGTGTAGCCGCGCACCGCGAACTTCGGCTTGCGGGCGGCCTTGACCTTGAGGGACGTCTTCGCCATGGCTCAGTTCTCCTTGAAGGGGAAGCCGAGCTGCTTCAGCAGCGCGCGTCCCTGCTCGTCGTTGGTCGCGGTGGTCACGATGGTGATGTCCATGCCCCGCTGACGGTCGACCTTGTCCTGGTCGATCTCGTGGAACATGACCTGCTCGGTCAGGCCGAAGGTGTAGTTGCCGTTGCCGTCGAACTGCTTCGGGTTCAGACCACGGAAGTCGCGGATGCGGGGCAGCGCGAGCGAGAGCAGCCGGTCGAGGAACTCCCACATGCGGTCGCCGCGCAGCGTGACGTGCGCGCCGATCGGCATGCCCTCGCGCAGCTTGAACTGCGCGATCGACTTGCGGGCCTTGGTGACGGCCGGCTTCTGGCCGGTGATCACGGTCAGGTCGCGGATCGCGCCGTCGATGAGCTTGGAGTCGCGAGCGGCCTCGCCGACGCCCATGTTGACGACGATCTTCACCAGGCCGGGGACCTGCATGATGTTCGCGATCTCGAACTCGGCCTTGATGGCCGGCACGATCTCCTCGCGGTAGCGCGTCTTGAGACGCGGGGTGACCTTCTCGGCCGCTGCTGCCTCGGTCATGCTCAGATCTCCTTGCCGGTCTTGCGCGAGATGCGCACGCTGCGCGTGCCCAGGTAGGTCGAGCCGTCGGGACGGCGCTTGGTGACCTCTTCACGGCGGAAGCCGATGCGGGTCACGCCGCTGCCCTCGACCAGCATCACGTTGGAGACGTGGATCGCAGCCTCGGTGGTGATGATGCCGCCGGTGTTGCCGGCGCGACCGCCCTGGTTGACGGCCTTGGTGTGCTTCTTGATGCGGTTGACGCCCTCGACGATCACCCGCTGCTCCTCACGGAGCACCTTGATGACCTTGCCCTCGGCGCCCTTGTCCTTGCCGGCGATGACCTTGACGGTGTCGCCCTTCTTGATCGCGATCTTGGGCGCGCGCTTCTTCGACTCCGACATCACAGCACCTCCGGGGCGAGCGAGATGATCTTCATGAACCGCTTCTCGCGCAGCTCGCGGCCCACGGGGCCGAAGATGCGGGTTCCACGGGGCTCGCCGTCGGCCTTGAGGATGACGGCGGCGTTCTCGTCGAAGCGGATGTAGGAACCGTCGGCGCGACGGCGCTCCTTGACGGTGCGCACGATGACGGCCTTGACGACGTCGCCCTTCTTGACGTTGCCGCCGGGGATCGCGTCCTTGACGGTGGCAACGATGGTGTCACCGATGCCGGCGTAGCGACGACCGGAGCCGCCGAGCACGCGGATGCAGAGGATCTCCTTGGCACCCGTGTTGTCGGCGACCTTGAGTCGCGACTCCTGCTGAATCACTGTTGTCTCCTTGTCGAGCTGGTTCTCCGTGCCTCACGGGCAGGGAGCCTGGCTGAACGGTGTTGTTGACCGGGAAGGACTACTTGGCCTTCTCGAGGATCTGGACGAGGCGCCAGCGCTTGGTGGCCGACAGCGGGCGGGTCTCCATGATGAGGACCCGGTCGCCGGCACCGCACTCGTTGTTCTCGTCGTGGGCCTTGAGCCGGCTGGTGCGGCGCATGACCTTGCCGTAGAGCGCGTGCTTGACGCGGTCCTCGACCTCGACGACGACGGTCTTGTCCATCTTGTCGCTGACGACCAGGCCCTCGCGGGTCTTGCGGGCGTTGCGCTCGGTGGCGCCGGTGGTCTCGGTGCTGTCGTTGCTCATGCGGTTGCCTCGTCGTTCGAGCCCGGCGCCACCCGGATCCCGAGCTCGCGCTCGCGGATCACCGTGTAGATGCGGGCGATGTCCTTCTTGACCGTGCGGAGCCGGCCGTGGCTCTCGAGCTGACCGGTCGCGGCCTGGAAGCGCAGGTTGAACAGCTCCTCCTTGGCCTCGCCCAGCTTCGACTCGAGGTCGATGTCGTTGAGCTCGTCGAGCTCGTGAGCCTTGGTCTCGATAGCCATCAGAACTCACCGGCCTCTCGGGTGATGAAGCGGCACTTCATGGGGAGCTTGTGGATCGCGCGGCGCATGGCCTCGCGGGCGACGTCTTCCTCGACGCCGGACAGCTCGAACATGACGCGGCCGGGCTTGACGTTGGCGACCCACCACTCGGGCGAGCCCTTGCCCGAACCCATGCGGGTCTCGGCGGGCTTCTTGGTCAGCGGGCGGTCGGGGTAGATGTTGATCCACACCTTGCCGCCACGCTTGATGTGACGCGTCATGGCGATACGCGCCGACTCGATCTGGCGGTTGGTCACGTAGTGACCCTCGATCGCCTGGATGCCGAAGTCACCGAACGCGAGCGTCGTGCCACCCTTGGCCGCGCCGCGGCGCTTGGGGTGGTGCTGCTTGCGGTGCTTGACGCGACGGGGCATCAACATGGCTCAGCCCTCCTGTCCGGGAGTGGTCTCCGCGGGAGCAGCCGCCTCGGCCGGCGTGGCCTCGGGGCTGGTCTCGCGGTCGGCGCGCGACGGGCGCGAGCCACGGCTCGGACGCTCGCCACCACGGCCGCTGCGGTTGTTGCCGCCGCGGCCGGGGACACCGGCGCGCGCAGCGGCCTGGGCCTGGCGCTCGGCACGGGTGCCGGCGACCTCGCCCTTGTAGATCCAGACCTTGACGCCGATGCGGCCGAAGGTCGTCTTGGCCTCGTAGAAGCCGTAGTCGATGTCGGCCCGCAGCGTGTGCAGCGGCACGCGACCCTCGCGGTAGAACTCGGTGCGCGACATCTCGGCGCCGTTGAGGCGGCCGGAGCACTGGATCCGGATGCCCTTGGCACCCGAGCGCATCGTGGTCTGCATGGCCTTGCGCATCGCGCGGCGGAACTGCACGCGGCCAGCGAGCTGCTCGGCGACACCCTGGGCGACGAGCTGGGCGTCCATCTCGGGGGCCTTGACCTCGAGGATGTTCAGCTGGACCTGCTTGCCGGTCAGCTTCTCGAGCTCGCCGCGGATGCGGTCGGCCTCGGCGCCACGGCGGCCGATGACGATGCCGGGACGGGCGGTGTGGATGTCGACGCGGACCCGGTCGCGGGTGCGCTCGATCTCGACCTTGGAGATGCCGGCCCGCTCCATGCCCTTGGAGAGCAGCTTGCGGATGGCGACGTCTTCACCGACGTAGGCCTTGTACAGCTTGTCGGCGTACCAGCGCGACTTGTGGTCGGTGCTGATGCCCAGGCGGAAACCGTTGGGGTTGATCTTCTGACCCATCAGGCACCCTTCCCCTTCGTGGTCGCGGTCACGACGTCGGCCGGCTGGACGACGAGCGTGATGTGGCTGGTGCGCTTGTTGATCCGGGTGGCCCGGCCCTGCGCACGCGGACGCCAGCGCTTCATCGTGGGACCCTCGTCGACCATGGCCTTCGACACGACGAGGTCGCCCACCGAGAGGCCCTCGGTGGTCTCGGCGTTGGCGACGGCGCTCTCGAGCACCTTGTAGACGGTCTCGGAGGCGGCCTGCGGCATGAACTGCAGCAGCGCCAGGGCCTCGTCGACGGGGAGGCCGCGGACCAGGTCGACGACCCGGCGCGCCTTCATGGGCGTGATGCGCTGGAAGCGGGCGCTGGCGAAGGCACCCGGCTGGTCGCCCAGCAGGGTGTCGCGGCGCGCGCTGATGCGGTGACGCTCGGCGGTGGACATCAGCGACGACGCCCCTTTCGGTCTTCCTTGACGTGCCCGCGGTAGGTGCGGGTCGGGGCGAACTCGCCCAGCTTGTGGCCGACCATCGCGTCGGTGACGAACACCGGGACGTGCTTGCGCCCGTCGTGCACGGCGATCGTGTGGCCGATGAAGTCGGGCGAGATCATCGAACGGCGCGACCAGGTCTTGATGACGTTGTGGGTGCCCTTGTCGTTCTCGGCGTCCACCTTCTTCTGAAGGTGGTCGTCGATGAAGGGGCCCTTCTTGAGGCTGCGAGGCATCTTGTCTCTTCCCTATCAGCGCTTGTTCTTGCCGGACTTGCGGCGGCGGATGATCTGCGAGTCGGAGGCCTTGCGCTTGCGCGTGCGGCCCTCGGGCTTGCCCCACGGGGAGACGGGGTGACGTCCACCGGACGTCTTGCCCTCGCCACCACCGTGCGGGTGGTCGACCGGGTTCATGACGACACCGCGGACGGTCGGGCGCTTGCCCTTCCAGCGCATGCGGCCGGCCTTGCCCCAGTTGATGTTCGACTGCTCGGCGTTGCCGACCTCGCCGATCGTGGCGCGGCAGCGGACGTCGACGAAGCGCATCTCGCCCGAGGGCATGCGCAACGTGGCGCGCGAGCCCTCGCGGGCGACGAGCTGGGCGCTGATGCCGGCGGACCGGGCGATCTTGGCGCCGCCGCCGGGGCGGAGCTCGACGCAGTGGATCGTCGTACCGACCGGGATGTTGCGCAGCGGCAGGTTGTTACCCGGCTTGATGTCGGCGCCCGTGCCGGACTCGACGCGTGTGCCCTGGGTGAGGTCCTTCGGCGCGATGATGTAGCGCTTCTCGCCGTCGGCGTAGTGGAGCAGGGCGATGCGGGCGGTGCGGTTCGGGTCGTACTCGATGTGCGCGACCTTGGCCGGCACGCCGTCCTTGTCGTAGCGACGGAAGTCGATGATCCGGTAGGCACGCTTGTGGCCACCGCCCTGGTGGCGGGTGGTGATCCGGCCCTGGTTGTTGCGGCCGCCCTTCTTGGGCAGCGGCCGCGTCAGGGACTTCTCGGGCGTGGTGCGGGTGATCTCGACGAAGTCGGCGACCGACGAGCCTCGGCGGCCCGGGGTGGTCGGCTTGTACTTGCGGATAGCCATCAGTCAGTCAGTCCTCTCGCCCGTCAGGAAGCCGGGCCGGCGAAGATGTCGATGCGGTGGCCCTCGGCGAGGCTGACGATGGCGCGCTTGGTGTCCTTGCGCTTGCCGATCCCGTTGCGGGTGCGGCGCGTCTTGCCCGGTCGGTTGAGCGTGTTGACCGAGGTGACCTTGACGTTGAAGATCTTCTCGACCGCGATCTTGATCTCGGTCTTGTTGGCGTCGGGGTGCACGAGGAACGTGTACTTGTTGGCGTCGAGGAGGCTGTAGCTCTTCTCCGACACCACGGGTGCGATCAGGACGTCGCGGTGGTCCTTGTGGATCGTGCTCACTTCTCGCCCTCCTCGGTCTTGTCGAGACCGACGGCGGGCGCGGCCTGCTCGGTGCTGGTCTGCTTGGCCACGAAGGCGTCGTAGGAGCCCTGGGTGAAGACGAGGTCGTCGCTGGCGAGGACGTCGTAGGTGTTGAGCTGGTCGACGGCCACGACGTGGACCTCGGCGGCGTTGCGCAGCGAGAGCCAGGTGACGGTGTCGGTGCGCTCGAGCACGACCAGGAACTTCGTGCGGGTGGTGAGCTCGGCGAGCGAGGCCAGCGCGGCCTTGGTCGACGGCTTGTCACCGGCCACGAGGCCCTCGACGACGTGGATGCGCTCGTTGCGGGCCCGGTCGGTGAGGGCACCGCGCAGGGCGGCGGCCTTCATCTTCTTGGGCGTGCGCTGGCTGTAGTCGCGCGGCTGCGGGCCGTGGACGACGCCACCACCGGCGAACTGGGGCGCACGGGTCGAGCCCTGGCGGGCGCGGCCGGTGCCCTTCTGCTTGTAGGGCTTGCGGCCACCGCCGCGGACCTCGCCGCGGGTCTTGGTGGCGTGCGTGCCCTGACGAGCAGCAGCCTGCTGGGCGACGACGACCTGGTGGATCAGCGGGACGCTGACCTTCGCGTCGAAGATCGCGGCCGGCAGGTCGACGTTGACGGTCTTGACAGCCATGCTCAGGCCTCCTTCTTGGCGGCCGAGCGGAGCACGATCAGACCACCCTTGGGGCCGGGGACGGCGCCCTTGAGCAGGATCAGGCCCTTCTCGGCGTCGACGGCGTGCACGGTGACGTTCTGGGTGGTGACGGTGTCGGTACCCATGTGGCCGGCCATGCGGACGCCCTTGAAGACGCGACCCGGGGTGGCGCAGGCGCCGATCGAGCCGGGCTTGCGGTGGTTGCGGTGCGCACCGTGCGAGGCGCTCACGCCGGAGAAGCCGTGACGCTTCATCGTGCCGGCGAAGCCCTTGCCCTTGCTGGTGCCGGTGACGTCGATGACGTCGCCGGTGGCGAAGGTGTCGACGCCGAGCTCCTGGCCCACGGTGTAGGCGGAGGCGTCGGCGGTGCGGATCTCGACCAGGTGGCGGCGCGGGGTCGTGCCGGCCTTGGCGAAGTGGCCCGTCTCGGGCTTGTTGACCTTGCGGCCCTCGATCTCGCCGAAGCCGACCTGGATGGCGTTGTAGCCGTCAGGCTCGGGCAGGCGGACCTGGGTCACCACGTTGGTGCTGGCCGCGATCACGGTCACGGGGACGACGCGGTTGTTCTCGTCCCACAGCTGGGTCATGCCGAGCTTGGTGCCCAGCAGGCCCTTCACGTTGCGTTCGGTGGTCATCTCGATGGTCTCCTGGAACTCAGAGCTTGATCTCGATGTCGACACCCGCGGGGAGGTCGAGACGCATGAGCGAGTCGACGGTCTTGGGGGTCGGGTCGATGATGTCGATGAGGCGCTTGTGCGTGCGCATCTCGAAGTGCTCGCGGGAGTCCTTGTACTTGTGGGGCGAGCGGATGACGCAGTACACGTTCTTCTCGGTCGGCAGCGGCACGGGGCCGGCGACCTTGGCACCCGTACGGGTGACGGTGTCCACGATCTTGCGCGCCGAGGTGTCGATCACCTCGTGGTCATAGGCCTTGAGCCTGATGCGGATCTTCTGTCCCGCCATAGGTAGCTCGTCCTTCTCGCTCGTCCTGCGTCCTGGGTCTTGGTCTCCGCTCCCACCCCCGCGGTCGGGCGTGTCGCCATGAGTTCTCATGACGATCCGCACCGGATCGCGTCTGGCTTCCCGCACGGTGGTGCTGTGCGAGCTGCCGGTCGAGTGGCTGCTGATCGGGTCTCCTGGTGCGGTGCGGCCACTTGCCACCACCACGCTCACGCACCACAGCCGATGAGGGCCGTGCGGGGAGACGCGATTCAGGAGTCAAGACGTGCCGCACCCCGGCAACCCGCCGGAGCAACCTGAACATCCTGACAGAGATCGGCGCGTGGTTCCAAACTGACGACGTCGCGCGGTCGGAGCGCACCTCCCCCGGGCCGGGCCACCGTCGGGCCGCGCCGTCGATCCGGGTGCAAGGATGTGGGCCCACCGCCTCCGGTCCGCGATGAGGAGCCATGTCGGAGTTCCCTCCCCCAGGTTCGCCTCCGCCCCCGGGCGGGCCACCTCCCGAGGAGCGTCGTCCGTCCCCGTGGGCCGGACCGCCCGCACCGACGCCGATGTCACCGCCTCCGCCCGGGCAGCCGTACCGGCCGGGTCCGCCGCCGGGCTGGTCGCCCGCGCCCGGCATGTTCGGCGCCGTCCACAAGCCCGGCGCGATCCCGCTGCGACCGCTCTCGCTCGGCGACCTGTACGACGGCGCGTTCCGCATCATCCGCTTCAACCCGAAGGCGACCGTCGGGTCGGCGGTCCTGGTGGCCGCGGTCGCCATGGCCGTGCCGGTGCTGGTCACCGCCGTCCTGACCTGGACGATCGGCCTGGCCTACGACCCGTCGTCGGGGTCCGGCGACGACGTCGACAACGAGGCGATCTCCTACGGCCTGCTCGGCGTCGGCGTCCTGCTGCAGGCGCTCGGGCTGGTCTTCGTGACGGGCATGGTCGTGCACGTCGTCTCGGCGGCCGCCGTGGGCCGCCGGCTGACGCTCGGGCAGGCGTGGTCGGCGACCCACGGACGCCGGTGGCGCCTCGTCGGGCTGGCGGCGGTGCTCGGGCTCACCACGACGCTCGGCATCGCCGCGTTCGCGGTGCTGTGGGTGGTCACGGCCGTCGTGGCGCCGCTGGTCGTCGCCATCCTGGTCATCGTCGCGACGGTGGTGCTGTTCTTCACGCTGCTGTTCTGGTTCTGGATCCGCGTCTACTACCTCGCGGTGCCGCCGATGATGATCGAGGGGGTCGGGGTGTTCGCGAGCATCGCCCGCGGCTACCGCCTCTCACGCGGCGCGTTCTGGCGTCTGTTCGGCATCGGTCTGCTCACGTGGCTCATCGCCGCCATCGCCGGGCAGATGCTCGCCGTGCCGTTCACCATCGCCGGCGAGCTCGGCGGCCTCGCTGCGGGCGACGACCTCTACCTGTTCGTCACCGTGCTCGGCACCGCCCTCGCACAGGTCACCTCGACGGCGTTCGTCGCGCCGTTCACGAGCGCGGTCACCTCGCTGCAGTACGTCGACCAGCGCATCCGCAAGGAGGCCTACGACGTCGAGCTGATGCGCAGGGCCGGGATCCTCGAGTCATGACCGCGGCCCTCGACCCGCCGCTCGAGCCGTCGGCCGACGACGCTCGCGGGCTGCTGCGCCGCGAGCTCGCCGACCCGCAGTACGTCGACCGCGACCTCGTGCAGCGCCTCCTCGACTGGCTCGGCCGCACCGTCGACGGCACGGTCGACGGCGCCCGCGACATCCCGGCGCTCACCTGGTTCGCGATCACGGTCGTCGTCGTGGCCCTCGTCGGCGCCCTGGTCTACCTGGCCGGTCGCGCCCGCGGCAGCGCGCACGTCGAGCGCGATCGCGGCGGCGCCGTCCTCACCGACGAGGTCGTCACCGCGGCCGACCTGCGCGCCCGCGCCGAACGGGCCATGACCGAGGGCCGCTTTGGCGACGCCGTCGTCGACGGGTTCCGCGCGCTCGCGCGGCGTCAGGTCGAGCGCGGCCGGCTCGAGGACTCCCCCGGCGTCACCGCGCACGAGGTCGCCCGCACGCTCGCCGTCGAGTACCCCGGCCACCGCGAGCGCACCGCCGCCGGCGCCGACCTCTTCGACGCCGTCCTGTACGGCGACCGGCCGGCCACGCGCGACCAGGCCGCGGCCGTGCTCGCCCTCGACGTCGAGCTGGCGGGCGCACGATGACCGCCACGCTGCCCGACGCGCCCCCGGCCGCCCCGGCGCCGTCCGGCCGGTGGCGGCGCCACCGCACCGGCGTGGTCGTCGCGCTGTTCCTGCTGCTCGCGGTCGCCGTGGCCTACCTCAGCACCGGCGGCGCGACCGGCCAGGACGCGCCCTTCGACCCCGCCAACGCCGGTGCCGACGGCGCCCAGGCGGTGGCCCGCGTGCTGGCCGACGAAGGCGTCGACGTCGACGTCGTGCGCTCGGCCGACGAGCTCGCCGAGGCCGGCCCCGGTGCCGACGACCTGGTCGTGGTCACCTCGACCGAGCGCCTCGGCGCGAGCAGCACGCGCCGCCTCCTCGACGACGCCGCCGGCGCCGGCATCGTCGTGGTCGACCCCGCACCCGAGCTGCTGCAGCTGCTCGACCAGGACTACTCCTCCGGCGGCGTCGCGACCGGCTCGGCGATCACCGCCGACTGCGACGCCGCTCTCTACGACGGTCTCGAGATCGAGGTCGACGACGCCACGGGCATGCCCGGCGACGGCTGCTTCGACGACGCCCTGGTCACCACGACGACCTCCGACGGCCAGCTCACCCTCCTCGGCGCCCCCGACCTGCTCACCAACGACCAGGTGCTGCGCGCCGACAACGCCGCCGTGGCCCTGCGGCTGCTCGGCCAGCGCGACCGGCTGGTCTGGTACGTCGCCTCCTACGACGACCTCGTCGCCGACGACGGCGTCGACTTCACCTCGCTGGTGCCCGACTGGGTCGGCCCCGGACTCGCGGTGCTGCTGCTCGCCACGCTCGCACTCGTCGCGTGGCGCGGCCGACGCCTCGGCCCGCTGGCCACCGAGCCGCTGCCGGTCGCGGTCCGGGCCATCGAGACCACGCGCTCGCGCGGCCGGCTCTACCGCCGCGCCGGCGACCGGGCCCACGCCGCGGCCACCCTGCGGGCCGCGTCGCGCTCGCGCATCCGTGCGCTGCTGCGGCTCGGGCCGGCGTCCGACGAGGCGTCGCTGGTGCGCGACGTCGCCCGCCACGTCGGCCGGCCCGAGGCGGAGGTCGGCGACCTCCTCGCCACCACCGGCCGGGTGCCCGGCTCCGACCGAGACCTGATCAGCCTGGCCAACGCCCTGGCCGCACTCGAGGAAGAGGTACGCCGCACATGACGTCGCTCGACAAGTCCCCTGACGAGCCCTCGCGCGAGTCCCCGCTCGACCACGACGCCGCCCGCGAGCGGCTGGTCGCCGTCCGCCACGAGGTGGCCAAGGCCGTCGTGGGCCAGGACGCCGCGGTCTCCGGGCTGCTGGTCGCGATGCTCTGCGGCGGCCACGTGCTGATGGAGGGCGTGCCGGGCACCGCGAAGACGCTGCTCGTGCGCACGCTCGCGGCGTCGCTGTCGGTCGGGACCCGGCGCGTGCAGTTCACGCCCGACCTCATGCCCGGCGACATCACCGGCTCGATGGTCATCGACTCCCACGCGGGCGAGCTGTCGTTCCGCGAGGGACCGGTGTTCACCCACCTCCTGCTGGCCGACGAGATCAACCGCACGCCGCCCAAGACGCAGTCGGCGCTGCTCGAGGCGATGGAGGAGGGCCAGGTCTCGGTCGACGGCACCTCGCACCGGCTGCCGCGCCCGTTCCTGGTCGCCGCGACGCAGAACCCGGTCGAGTACGAGGGCACCTACCCGCTGCCCGAGGCCCAGCTCGACCGGTTCCTGCTCAAGGTCGTGCTGCCGATCCCCGGCCGCGACGCCGAGATCGAGATCCTCACCCGGCACGCGAACGGCTTCGACCCGCGCGACGTGCGGGGTGCGGGCGTCACCGCGGTCGCCTCCGGCGCCGACGTCGAGGCCGGGCAGCGGGCGGTCACGACGGTGCAGGTCGGGCCCGAGGTGGCCTCCTACATCGTCGACATCGCCCGGGCCACCCGCGAGTCGCCGTCCCTGTCGCTGGGCGTGAGCCCGCGCGGGGCCACCGCGCTGCTGCGGGCCTCACGGGCGTGGGCGTGGCTCTCGGGTCGCGACTTCGTGACCCCCGACGACGTCAAGGCGCTCGCGCACGCCACGCTCGTGCACCGGCTCGCGCTGCGGCCCGAGGCCGAGCTCGAGGGTGTCGACGTCGCGCAGGTGCTGGCCGCGGCCCTCGGCTCCGTGCCGGTGCCGCGCTAGCCGCCGGCGACGACGAGGACGACGATGGCCGTCACCGGACGCGTGCCGCTGCTCGTGCTGCTCGGACTGGTCGCGGTCGTGCTGCGCCCGGTCGGCGGCACGGTGTGGCTGTGGGTGCTGCTGGTGGTGCTGCTGTGCGCCGTCGACCTGCTGCTCGCGCCGCGGCCGTCGGCGGTCGCCCTCGAGCGACGTCCGACCGGCCCGGCCCGGCTCGGGCACCCGGCCGAGACGCTGCTCGTGGTGTCGAACACCTCGGGCCGCCCGGTGCGGGGCGTCGTCCGCGACGCGTGGCAGCCGACGGCGGGCGCGAGCGTCGACCGGCACCGGCTGCGCGTGGGCCCCGGCGACCGGGCGCTGCTGGTCACCCGCCTGCTCCCCCGCCGGCGCGGCACCCTGCGCGCGCTCGGGGTCACCGTGCGCCTGCCCGGACCCCTCGGGCTCGTCGCCCGGCAGCGCACCGTCGAGGTGCCCGGCACCGTACGCTCGCTGCCGCCGTTCGACTCCCGCAAGCACCTGCCCTCGCGGCTGGCCCGGCTGCGCGACCTCGACGGCCGCTCGGCCGTGCGGGTGCGCGGCCAGGGCACCGAGTTCGACTCGCTGCGCGAGTACGTGCGCGGCGACGACGTCCGCTCGATCGACTGGCGCGCCTCGGCCCGCACCAGCAACGTCGTCGTCCGCACCTGGCAGCCCGAGCGCGACCGGCGTGTGGTGCTCGTGCTCGACACCTCGCGCACCTCGGCCGGTCGGGTCGACGACGTCCCGCGTCTCGACTCGGCGATGGACGCCGCCCTGCTGCTCGCCGCACTCGCCGCCCGCGCCGGAGACCGCGTCGACCTCGTCGCGGGCGATCGTCGGGTCCGTTCGCGCCTGCGGCTCGCGGGGGCGCGCGAGGTGACCGCGAGGCTGCAGGAGGCGATGGCCGACCTCGACCCGGTGATCGCCGAGGCCGACTGGGACGGCCTCGCGGGCGCCGTCCAGGGGCTCGGGCGCCAGCGCGCGCTCGTCGTCCTGCTGACGCCGCTCGAGCCGAGCGCGGTCGAGGAGGGCCTGCTCGCGGTGCTGCCCACGCTGACCCGCCACCACCGCGTCGTCCTGGCCTCGGTGCGCGACCCCGAGCTCGACCGGCTCACCGCCGAGCGCGACACCATCGACCAGGTCTACGACGCCGCGGCGGCCGAGCAGTCGGCCACCCGGCGCCGGCGCACCGGCGAGCTGCTGACCAGGCTCGGCGTCGACCTCGTCGACGCCGACGCCGAGCGGCTGCCGCCCGCGCTGGCCGACCACTACCTGCACCTCAAGGCCCAGGGGCTGCTGTAGGAGGCTCGATGCGAGGTGGTGGCCGGCGCCGCGGCCCGGGGTCAGACCGTGGTGTCGGTGAGGTCGGCCCGGTCGACCTTGCGGTGGAAGTGCATGCCCGCCAGGCCCCCGGCCATGGCACCGACGAGCGCGGCGACCACGACGCCCACCAGCACGGCGCCGGCCTGCAGGCTGAGGTCGCTCAGGTCGCCGGGGATGCGCGGGAACGAGTTCAGCTGGTCGAGCACGTCGTACTTCGCGCCGGCGACGGCGCTGACGACGGCCACGACGACGGCGGCGACGACCGCCCAGGCGAAGACCGCCAGGCCCTGCCGGACGCCGTCGAAGCGCGCCATGCGGCCCGCCACGTAGCCGCCGGCGTAGTACGACACGAGCACCAGCACGAGCACGGCGACGACACCGGCCCAGCCGATCTCCTCGGGCGATGCACCCGTGGACGAGGCCACGTCGGAGGCGTCGGAGACGATGCCGACGCCGGCGCCGAGGGCGGCCACGAGGGCGGTGAGCAGCACCGCCATGCCGGTCGCGGTGAGCCAGCCGAAGAAGGCACAGCCGACCTTGACCCCGCCGAAGGCGGCTTCCTGCCGCTGGTGGATGGCGCGCCGCTCGGCCCGGTCGGGTCGGTGGACAGGGTTGGTGTCGGGGTACTTCGCGCTCATGGTCACTCCTTCGGTGGCCGGCCCCGGGGGTGGGGCCTTACACAGTAAGCGTGACGCGGTGTTCGCGATCTGCCCATCAACCAAGGGGTGGCCCCGACGTCGGCCCGGTCACAGTGCTCGGCCCACCCCGAGGGGGCTGGCCGGCGCGTCGGGACCGGCGCACGATCGGCGGCATGCTCTGGGTCGTCGTCATCGTCGCCGCGCTGGTCTGCATCTACTTCGGCACGGTCGGTCGCCGCAGGCGCTGAACGTCCTCCGCTCGCTACGAGTCGTACACCCAGGCGTCGGTCGGCCAGAGGTCGGCCTCGTCCGGCACCGAGGAGCTGCCGGCGAAGGCGTCGTCCGGCCAGTCGACGCCGCCGACGACGACGAGCCGGTCGCCGACCCAGACGGCCGGCCCCGGCTCTCGGGGGGCTTCGGGGGGCACGGGCACGGTCGCCCACTCCTCGGTCCGGTCGTCGTAGAGCCAGCCCTCGGCGGCGACGACCGGGCCGGACGGCGCCTCCACCGGCCACCCGCCGGTGCGCTCGGCGGGCGCGTCCGGCAGGGGCGACCAGGTGCCGGCGTCGACGTCGAGGCGGCCGCCGAAGGGGATGACGCGTCCGTAGCCGTCGACCTCACCGCCGTCGGCACCGCCGAGCGTGACGTCGACCAGGCGCTCGCCCGTCCACGCCCACCGCCACCCGCCGAGCTGGTCGCTCGCGGGCAGCACGCGCCACTCGGTCGCTCCTGGTGGCAGCACGGCAGCCCGGACCAGGGACGGGTCGGCCGGTCCGTCGCCGACGAGCTGGTGCGCGGTGAGGACGAGGCCGGAGGGTGTCGGCGTCAGGGCACGGTCGAAGGACCGCCCCAACGGATCGGGCGGCAGCGGCGTCCAGCGGCCGGTGGCGACGTCGAGCGCGAGGTCGGGTCGCTCACCCTGCTCGTCGCTGGCCGAGCCCACGACGAGCCGGTCGCCGTCGGCGAGGAGGGTCGCCCACGACGGGGCACGCGACGGCAGGGCGACCTGGCGCCACGCGTCGGTCTCGGAGCGCCAGACCAGGAGCACGCGTCTGACGAGCACGAAGAGCTCCGACCCGACGACCGCCCGGGGCGCCATCGCCGGCACCCGCAGCGGGGCGTCGGCGATGCGGCGCCAGGTGCGGTCGGCGACGTCGAGGGCAGCGCCGTCGACCCGATAGGCGTCCGGGGGCAGCTCGCAGTCGGCGCCGGGTGGGCACGGCGGGCCGGCGTAGCCGCCGACGACCACCGCCTCGGTGCCGACGACAGCCACGACCGGCCCCTCACGCGGCGACAGCGGCGAACCCGTCAGCTGCTCCCAGCTGTCCTGAGCGCCGACCACGGTCGGCGGCACCGGGTCGGCAGGTGTACCGCAGGCGGTGAGCAGGCAGACGAGGGCCAGGGCAGGGATGACGCGCACGCTCGACAGACGGTCTCGGGAAGGCATCGGTTCCCGCCCGTGGCCTCAGGCCTGGGTGGCGACCGTGTCCTCGAGCAGGTCGGCCGACAGGTCGCCGGTCTCGCCCTCGCGGACCGCGCGGCGGCCGAGCACGAACACGTAGGCGAGGAAGGCGACCTCGGCCAGGGCGCCGACGGCGATGCGCGCCCACGTGGGCAGGGGCGAGGGGGTCACGAAGGCCTCGATGACGCCGCTGACCAGCAGGACGACGCCGAGCCCGAGGGCCACGGTGACCGCCGTCCGACCCTCGCGGGCGAGGGAGGCGGCGCGGCTGAGCCCACGGGGCTCGATCCACGACCAGAACAGCCGCAGTCCGACGCCGCCGGCGACGAAGATCGCGGTGAGCTCGAGGAGGCCGTGCGGCAGGATCAGGCCGAAGAAGACGTCGCCACGGTCGGCGCGGATCATGATCGAGCCGACGATCGCCAGGTTGAGCACGTTCTGGAACAGCAGCCACACGACCGGGAGCCCGAGCACGCCGAGGGCGATGCACAGCGCCGCGACGCGGGTGTTGTTGAGCCACACCAGGCTCGCGAAGCTCTGCGCCGGGTTCTCGCTGTAGTAGCTCTCGAAGTCGCTGTTCACGAGCTGGTCGACCTCGGCCGGCGAGAGCAGCGTCTGCTCGACGGTGGGGTTGTCGAGCAGCCAGGTCATCAGCACCGCGGTGAGCACGACGTTGGCCGCCAGGCAGGCCAACCACCACCAGCGCAGACGGTAGAGCGCGGCCGGGAACCGGTGGGTGAAGAACCGGCCGAAGGAGCGCCACGTGCTCGTGCGGGCTCCGACCATGCGGATGCGGGCCCGCGCCAGCAGCGACGACAGGTAGGCGATGAGGTGGCTGTCGGGCGACGACGTGCGGACGACGGACAGGTGCGTGGCGACCTGCTGGTAGCGCTCGACGAGCTCGTCGCTCACGTGGCCGTCGAGACCGCTCCGGCCGACGAGCTGCTCGAGGCGCTGCCACTCGTGGGCGTGCGCGAGCACGTAGGCGTCGAGGTCCACGGCGTCAGGGTACGGGCCGCTGCCCGCACGGGTGCGAGACTGGCGCCATGCCCGCCGAGTTCGCCACGGTCACCTCCGACGACCTGGTCACCGGCGAGGCCGTCGCGCTCGACCTGCCGGCGGCCAGCCTCGGCGCACGCATGGCCTCCGGCCTCATCGACGTCGCCGTCACGGTCGGCACGCTGGTCGTGCTCGTCATCCTGTTCGCGATCGCCTCGCTGTCGATGGACCCCGCCGCGGCCGAGGCGGCGGTCATCGCGGTCACGCTCATCGTGTTCATCGGGCTGCCCACGGCGCTCGAGACGTTCACCCGCGGCCGCTCGGTCGGCAAGCTCGCGCTGGGCCTGCGCACCGTGCGCGACGACGCCGGGCCGATCTCGTTCCAGCACGCCGTCGTCCGCTCGCTGATCGGCGTCGTCGAGATCTACGCCTTCTGGGCCGTGCCGGCGTTCTTCGCGATGCTGCTGAGCAAGCGCGGCAAGCGCCTCGGCGACTACGCCGCCGGCACCTACGTCGTGCGCACCCGCGTCGCCCTCTCGCTGCCGCACCCGCCCGCCGTCCCGCACCACCTCGCCGACTGGGCCGCACGGGCCGACATCACCGCCCTGCCCACCGGGCTCGCGCTCGCCGTCCGTCAGTTCCTGGGGCGGGCCGCCGCGCTCGACCCCGGGTCGCGCGCGAGCGTCGGCGTCGAGCTCGCCGAGCAGGTGAGCGCCCACGTCGCTCCCCCGCCGCCGCCCGGCACCCACCCCGAGGACTTCCTGGCCGCCGTCGTCGGCGCGCGCCGCGAGCGCGACCTGGCCCGGCTGCGTCGCCAGGCCGAGGCACGCCGGCGCCTGACGTCGCGCTGACGTCGCGTTACGCCGCTCGCCACGGCTCGGGCCTTCCGTCACGCTTGTGCACAACATGTGTGCACACTTACTGTGCACGCATGCCCGAGGTCGTCCAGCTCGACGCCCGGATGCTCCGCGTCCTCGCCCACCCCCTCCGCTCCCGCCTGCTCTCGCAGCTGCGCCTGCACGGGCCGGCCACCGCGACCGGCCTCGCCGACGCCCTCGAGACCAACACCGGCGCCACCAGCTATCACCTGCGCAAGCTGGAGTCGGTCGGACTGGTGAGCGACACCGGCACCGGCACCGGCAAGCGGCGGGTCTGGCAGGCGTCGAGCCGTGCCCACTCCTGGATCCCGAGCGACTTCGCCGGCGACCCCGACGCCGAGGCCTCGCTGGCCTGGCTCCACCGGCACTACCAGTCGACGCTCGCCGAGCGCTCCGAGCGCTGGGCCGACGACCAGTCCCGCTGGCCCGCGGCCTGGCGCGACGCCCTCGGCTCGGGCGACGACGGCGTCGTCGTCACCCCCGGGCAGGCCCGGGCCCTGTGGGACGAGATCTCCGAGGCCGTCGGGCGCTACCGCACCGCGGGCGAGGGCGACCCCGACGCCATCCGGGTGCAGGTGTGGACCCACCTGCTGCCGATGGACGACGACGTGCCGCGCGAGCAGACGTGACCGGCCACCTCTCGCCGCGCACGGCCCGCCGGCGCTTCCTGCTGCTCACCGCCACCCGCTGGTTCCCCGTGGGCCTCGTCGTCGGCCTGCTCACCCTGTGGCCGCTCGAGCGCGGGCTCACGATCGCCGCGGTGCTGCTGGCGTTCTCGTTCCAGGGCCTCGTCGTCGCCGCCCTCGAGCTGCCGACCGGCGGCTTCGCCGACGCGTTCGGACGTCGTCCCGTGCTCGTCGCGGCCGCGGCGGTCAACGTGGTCGCCTCGGTGGTGATGATCGCGGCCGGCTCGTTCTGGGGGTTCGCGGCCGCCGCGGTGCTCACGGGCGTCTTCCGCGCGCTCGACTCCGGCCCCATGGAGGCGTGGTTCGTCGACACGGTGCACGCCGCCGAGCCCGGCGCCGACGTCGACGGCACCCTCGCCGCGCAGAGCACCGTGCTCGGCGCGGCGATGGCCGTCGGCGCGGTCGTCTCCGGCGGCCTGGTCGTGTGGGACCCGCTGCCGTCCGGCTCGGCCCTGCTGCTGCCGATGCTGGCGTGGGCCGTGCTCAACGTCGTCCACCTCGTCGCGGTCGCCACGCTGCTCCACGAGCCGCGCGCCCACGTCGACCAGACCGGGCTGCGCCGCGCGGCCACCTCGGTGCGCGAGGCGCCGGGCGTCGTCCGCGACGGGTTCGGGCTGCTGCGTCGCAACCGCGTGCTGCTGGCCCTCGTGCTGGTCGAGGTGTTCTGGTCGGTGGGCATGGTCGTCTTCGAGTCGCTGCAGCCCGTACGGCTGGCCGAGATCGTGGGCAGCGAGGAGCGCGCTGGCGCCCTCATGGGCCCGGTGGCCGGCGCCGCCTGGGGTGTCTTCGCCCTCGGGGCGGCGCTCGCGGGGCTCGGCAGCCGCCGCTACGGCGTCGCCCGGACGGCGATCGCGGCGCGGGTCTTCAACGGCCTCGGGGCCGTGGTCATGGGCCTCGTCGCCGGACCGGTCGCGCTCGTCGCGGCCTACCTGTTCACCTACACGCTGCACGGCTCGGCCGGTCCGATGCACGCCACGCTGCTGCACCGTGAGGCGGAGTCGCGCAACCGGGCGACGGTGCTGTCGATCAACTCGATGGTCGCCTTCGCCGCGTTCTCGGTCGGAGCCCCGCTCGTGGGCGCGCTCGCCGAGGTCACCACCGTGCAGGTGGCGATGGTCTCGGCCGGCGCCTTCAGCATCGTCGGCGCCGTGCTCTACCTCCCCGCGCTGCGGGCCGAGCGGCGTCGTCCGGCGCTCAGCGTGCCGGCGTGAGCGGCTCGTCGTCCGAGACCCCCTGCGCCGGGATCGCCAGGACGGCGAACGCCGCCAGCAGGCACAGCACGCCCGCGGTCATCCAGGCCGCGAAGTAGTCGCCGGTGCCCTGGCGCACGAGCCCGGCGTAGCTGGCCGCCACGCCGGCGCCGACCATGTGCGCCGCGAAGACCCAGCCGAACACGACGCCGGCCCGCTCCGGACCGAAGTGGGCCCGGCACAGCGCCACCGTCGGCGGCACCGTCGCCACCCAGTCGAGCCCGTAGAAGACGATGAACACGAACAGGCTCGGGTGCACGACGTCGGCGAGCAGGTAGGGCACGGCGAGCAGCGACAGCCCGCGCAGCAGGTAGTAGACGAGCAGCAGGTAGCGGCTGTCGACGCGGTCGGTGAGCCA
The DNA here is from genome assembly GCF_039939255.1 of Nocardioides secundeburneus. Taxonomy (NCBI): domain Bacteria; kingdom Bacillati; phylum Actinomycetota; class Actinomycetes; order Propionibacteriales; family Nocardioidaceae; genus Nocardioides; species Nocardioides secundeburneus. Next base: position 480,796 of record NZ_JBDUUE010000004.1, on the reverse strand, counting down.
GCCGCTCGCCACCGTGCCGACGATGTCGAAGATGCCGATCAGCGCGAGCAGCGACGCCGCCGTCGTCTGCGGCAGACCGTGGTCGTGGGAGGCGGCGATGAAGTGCGTGCCGATGAGCCCGTTGGTCGACCAGCCGCAGATCCAGAACGTGCCGAACAGGATCCAGAAGACCTTCGAGCGCGCGCTCTCGCGCAGGGTGTCGATCGCGACCCGCGCCGCGCCCCGGGTCTCGACCTGCCCGCCCGGGTCGACGTCGGGCGGGCTCGTCGGTGCCCCGTAGGCCGTCGTGCCCACCGAGGCGGGCGAGTCGGCCAGCACGAGCAGCACCAGCGGCACGAGCAGCAGTGCGAACACGGCTACGAGCCCGGCGGCCCACTCCCACCCCGGGCCGTCGGCCAGGTGGGCGATGGCGGGCAGGAAGACGAGCTGTCCCGTGGAGCTGGCGGCCGAGAACACGCCGATGACGACGCCACGGTGATTGACGAACCACCGGTTCGCGACGATCGCGCCGAACACGAGCGCCAGCGAGCCCGTGCCGACGCCGATGGCGAAGCCCCACAGGAGCCACAGCTGCCACGCCTCGGTCATCACGAGCGTGAGGCCCGAGCCGATGGCCACGAGCGTCAGCGACGCCGCCACGACACGGCGTAGTCCGAAACGCTCCATGAGCGCGGCCGCGAAGGGGGCGGTGAGGCCGTAGACGACGAGGTTGAGGCTGACGGCTCCGGACGTCGTCCCGCGGGACCAGCCGAACTCGTCCTCGAGGGGCTCGAGCAGGGCGCCCGTCGACGAGCGGAAGCCCGCGGCGGCGACGAGGGCCGCCATGGTGACGGCCGCGACCCACCAGGCCCGGTGGACCCGGGAGCCCTGCCGCTGCTGGGGATCCGCCTGCGTCGTCACCGATCCAGGGTAGGGAGTGCGAAGGCCCCGCGGCGCGAACGACGGTCAGTGGACGTCGAGGTCCTGCCGTTTCAGACCCGCCGGTACGTCAGGTCGGTGCTGGTGCGTCCGGCGTTGGCGCCCTTGCGCTCGAACTTGGTGACCGGCCGCTCGGCCCACCTCTCGACGACGCCGCCCTCGAGCCGCGGCTCGGCGTCGAGCACCGCGACCATCTGCTCGGCGTACTCGGCCCAGTCGGTGGCGAGCCTCCAGAGCGCCCCCGGCCGGAGCCGCTCGGCGGCGAGGGCGGCGAATCCCGGCTGCACCAGCCGGCGCTTGTGGTGCCGCGCCTTGTGCCACGGGTCGGGGAAGAAGGTCCACAGCTCCGCGAGAGAGCCGGGAGCGAGGAGGTGCCGCATCAGCCACACGGCGTCGACCGCGCAGAGCCGCACGTTGCTCGCCCCGGCCTCGGCCACGCGGCCCAGCGTCTCGGCGATGCCGGGCCGCCACACCTCGAGCGCCAGCACGTCGACCTCGGGCCGCGCTGCCGCCAGCGCGGCCGTGGCCTCGCCCACGCCCGAGCCGATCTCGACCACCAGTGGCGCCTCGCGGCCGAACACCTCGGCCCACGAGAAGCCGGGCTCCTCGACCGCCTCGTCGGGCACGACCCACGCCTCGTGGTGGGCCTCCCAGGCGGCCGCCTGGCCGGGGGTGAACCGGCTGCCGCGACGCGCGTAGGTCAGCACCTCGCGCATCCGGCGGCCGTCGGCGGTGAGCTGGTGGTGCGGGCGGGCGGGCCGGACGCCGTCCGGGTGGTTCACCGACTGTCTCCTCGCGGTGCTGGTCCGATCATGTGGCGCAACAGCAAGGCCCCCTCCGCCCGAGGGCGGAGGGGGCCTCACAGATGCCTCAGATGATCACTTGGTGATCTTCGTGACCCGGCCGGCGCCGACGGTGCGGCCACCCTCGCGGATCGCGAAACGCAGGCCCTCGTCCATGGCGATGGGCTGGATGAGCTCGACGACCATCTCGGTGTTGTCACCGGGCATGACCATCTCGGTGCCCTCGGGGAGGGTCACGACGCCCGTGACGTCCGTGGTGCGAAAGTAGAACTGCGGGCGGTAGTTGTTGAAGAACGGCGTGTGACGGCCGCCCTCCTCCTTCGAGAGGATGTAGACCGAGGCCTCGAAGTTGGTGTGCGGGGTCGTGGTGCCCGGCTTGATGACGACCATGCCGCGCTCGACGTCCTCGCGCTTGGTGCCACGGAGGAGCAGACCGACGTTCTCGCCCGCCTGGCCCTCGTCGAGCAGCTTGCGGAACATCTCGACACCGGTGACGGTCGACTTGATCGAGGTGTCGCGGATGCCGACGATCTCGACCTCCTCGTTCACCTTGACGATGCCGCGCTCGATGCGACCGGTGATGACCGTGCCGCGACCGGTGATGGTGAAGACGTCCTCGACGGGCATGAGGAACGGCTTGTCCGTCTCACGCTCGGGGGTCGGGATGGCCTCGTCGACCGCGCTCATGAGCTCCATGATCGAGTCGCCCCACTTCGCGTCGCCCTGGAGGGCGGGGAAGGCGGCCACGCGCACGACCGGGATGTCGTCGCCCGGGAACTCGTACTCGCTGAGGAGCTCGCGCACCTCCATCTCGACGAGCTCGATGAGCTCCTCGTCGTCGACCATGTCGCACTTGTTGAGCGCCACGACCAGGGCCGGCACGCCGACCTGGCGGGCGAGCAGCACGTGCTCACGCGTCTGCGGCATGGGGCCGTCGGTGGCGGCGACCACGAGGATCGCGCCGTCCATCTGAGCCGCGCCGGTGATCATGTTCTTGATGTAGTCGGCGTGACCCGGGCAGTCGACGTGCGCGTAGTGGCGCGCCTCGGTCTGGTACTCGACGTGCGCGATCGAGATCGTGATGCCGCGCTGACGCTCCTCGGGAGCCTTGTCGATGTCCTCGAACGCCGAGGCGGCGTTGAGGTCGGGGTGCTTGTCGTGCAGGACCTTGGTGATCGCCGCGGTAAGGGTCGTCTTACCGTGGTCGATGTGACCGATCGTGCCGATGTTGACGTGCGGCTTGGTCCGCTCGAACTTCGCCTTAGCCACTGGGGCTCCTCCTGGGATTGGTTGTGACGTGACTCGTACTGAGGTGGTGCAACTGCCGAGGGTGCGACAGCGAGGATCTACTCGCCGCGCACCTTCTTGATGATCTCGTCGGCGATGTTCGTGGGAACCTCGGCGTACGAGTCGAACTCCATCGAGTACGAAGCCTGACCGGAGGTCTTGGACCTCAGGTCGCCAACGTACCCGAACATCTCGGACAGGGGCACGAGGGCGTCGATGACCATGTCACCGTGACGCTCCTCCTGGGCCCTGATCTGGCCCCGGCGCGAGTTGATGTCGCCGATGACCGTGCCGAGGAAGCTCTCGGGCGTGGTCACCTCCACGGCGAACATCGGCTCGAGCAGGACCGGCTTCGCCTGGCGGGCGGCCTCCTTGAAGGCCTGGTTGCCGGCGATCTTGAACGCGAGCTCGGACGAGTCGACGTCGTGGTAGGCGCCGTCGTCGAGCGAGAACTTCACGTCGACCATCGGGTAGCCGGCGAGGACGCCGAACTCCATGGCCTCCTGGCCACCCTGGTCGACCGAGGGGATGTACTCCTTGGGCACGCGGCCGCCGGAGACGTTGTTGACGAACTCGTAGCCCGCACCGGTGCCCGTCTCGGGGTCGATGTTGGGGCCGAGCGAGACGACGACCTTGGCGAACTGGCCCGAGCCACCCGTCTGCTTCTTGTGGGTGTAGGAGTGCTTGGTGACCTCGCGGCGCAGGGTCTCGCGGTAGGCGACCTGCGGCTTGCCGACGGTGGCCTCGACGCGGAACTCGCGCTTCATCCGGTCGACGAGGATCTCGAGGTGGAGCTCGCCCATGCCGGCGATGATGGTCTGCCCGGTCTCCTCGTCGGCCTTGACCGTGAAGGTCGGGTCCTCGTCGGAGAGCCGCTGGATGGCGGTGCCGAGCTTCTCCTGGTCGCTCTTGGTCTTGGGCTCGATCGCGACCTCGATCACCGGGGCCGGGAACGTCATCGACTCGAGGATGACCTGGTTGTTGGGGTCGCTCAGCGTGTGGCCCGTCTTGGTGTCCTTGAGACCCATGACGGCGACGATCTGACCGGCGCCGACCGAGGCGATCTCCTCACGCTTGTTGGCGTGCATCTGGTAGACCTTGCCGATCCGCTCCTTGCGGCCGTTGACCGAGTTGACCACGGTCGAGCCGGCCTCGAGCTTGCCCGAGTAGACGCGGACGTAGATCAACTTGCCGAGGTGCGGGTCGGTGGCGATCTTGTAGGCCAGGCCCGAGAACGGCTCGTCGTCGGAGGGACGGCGACGGATCTCCTTCTCCTCGTCGCGCGGGTCGTGGCCGACGATCGCGTCGATGTCGAGCGGGCTCGGCAGGAACTTCACGACGGCGTCGAGCAGGGGCTGCACGCCCTTGTTCTTGAACGCGGTGCCGCACAGGACCGGGTTGAGCTGGTCGGCGAGGGTGGCGCGACGGATCGCGGCCTCGAGCTCCTCGACGGTGAAGACGTCACCCTCCTCGAGGTAGCGCTCCATGATGTCGTCGTCGGTCTCGGCGACGGTCTCGACGAGCTTCTCGCGGTACTCGGCGGCCTTCTCGGCGAGGTCGGCCGGGATCTCCTCGATCTCGTAGTCCTCACCGATCTTGGTCTCGCCGCGCCACACCAGGGCGCGCATGCCGATGAGGTCGACGACGCCGAGGAAGTCGGACTCGGCACCGATCGGCAGCTGGAGGACCAGCGGGGTGGAGTTGAGGCGCTCGACCATCATGTCGACGCAGCGGAAGAAGTCGGCACCCGTGCGGTCGAGCTTGTTGACGAAGCACATGCGCGGCACGGAGTACTTGTTGGCCTGGCGCCACACGGTCATGGTCTGCGGCTCGACGCCGGCGACGCCGTCGAAGACGGCGACGGCACCGTCGAGCACGCGCAGCGAGCGCTCGACCTCGGCGGTGAAGTCGACGTGACCGGGGGTGTCGATGATGTTGATCTGGTGGTTCTTCCACCAGCAGGTCGTCGCGGCCGACGTGATGGTGATGCCGCGCTCCTGCTCCTGCTCCATCCAGTCCATCGTCGCCGCGCCCTCGTGGACCTCACCGATCTTGTAGCTGATGCCGGTGTAGAAGAGGATGCGCTCGGTGGTGGTGGTCTTGCCCGCGTCGATGTGGGCCATGATGCCGATGTTGCGGACGACGTTCAGGTCGGTCGTGATGTTGACAGCCACGAGGCTCAGCGTTCCTTACGAGGTGGTGGACGTGGGGACGGGTGGGTCGGGGGGGCGCCGGCGGCGGGGGCGGGCGCGCAACCAGATCACCAGCGGTAGTGGGCGAAGGCCTTGTTCGACTCGGCCATCTTGTGGGTGTCCTCGCGCTTCTTCACCGCGGCACCGAGGCCGTTGGAGGCGTCGAGGATCTCGTTCATCAGCCGCTCGTGCATGGTCTTCTCACGGCGGTCCTGGGCGTAGCCCACGAGCCAGCGCAGCGCGAGCGTGGTGCCGCGGTTGCCCTTGACCTCGACCGGCACCTGGTAGGTGGCGCCACCGACACGGCGGGACTTGACCTCGAGCGCGGGCTTGATGTTCTCCATCGCGCGCTTGAGCGTGACCACGGGGTCGGTGCCGTTCTTCTCGCGGCAGCCCTCGAGGGCGCTGTAGACGATGCGCTGGGCGACCTGCTTCTTGCCGTCCTGGAGCACCTTGGAGACGAGCTGGGTGACGAGCTGCGAGCCGTAGACCGGGTCGACGTCGATCGGCCGCTTGGGGGCGGGACCCTTGCGAGGCATTAGCTCTTCTCCTTCTTGGCGCCGTAACGGCTGCGCGCCTGCTTGCGGTTCTTGACACCCTGGGTGTCGAGCGAGCCGCGGATGATCTTGTAGCGGACGCCGGGGAGGTCCTTCACCCGGCCGCCGCGGACGAGCACGATCGAGTGCTCCTGGAGGTTGTGACCGACACCCGGGATGTAGGCGGTGACCTCGACGCCGCTGCTCAGGCGCACACGGGCGACCTTGCGGAGGGCGGAGTTCGGCTTCTTCGGGGTGGTGGTGTAGACGCGCGTGCAGACGCCGCGGCGCTGGGGCGAACCCTTGAGGGCAGGCGTCTTGTTCTTCGACACCTTGTCCTGGCGGCCCTTGCGGACCAGCTGCTGAATGGTGGGCACTCGGTGGATCCCTTTCGTTCTACTCTCAGTGACCGGCGACCTGCCGGGCACGGCGGTGTTGCGGTGGAGCGGGTGCCCGCGAGCCCGGGAGACCGCCTGGATCTGATGGCGTGCTCGGTCTGGGCTGACGAGAGGTGCCCGGACGAGCCAGACACACGAGTGTCGAGACTACCGGGCGCCGTTCGGGCGGGCAAAACCAGCGAGCCGCCGCCGGCGGCGGGGTGGCCCGCCGGGTCAGCGGGCCGTGGCGAGCTCGAGGTCGGCGGGAGCCGTCCGGCGCCCGGACGGCGTCCGGGTCTCGGCGAGCAGGGCGCGCCACCCGCCGGTCATGCGGGCGTAGACCGCGACGGCGGCGACCACGCCGACGAGCGTCAGCAGGCCGCCGGAGACGAGCGTCCAGCGGGCCCCGAAGTGCTCGCCGACGAAGCCGATGACCGGCGAGCCGATCGGGGTGCCGCCCATCACGATGGTCATGTAGAGCGCGAGCACACGACCGCGCAGCTCGGGGGCCGCGCTGAGCTGGATGGTGGCGTTGGCCGAGTTGAGCATGGTCAGCGTGCAGAAGCCGATGACCGGGCTGAACAGCGCGAACGTGAGGTAGGTGGGCAGCGCCGAGGCGACGAGCAGGGCCGTGCCGAAGCCGACCGCGGCCAGCACCAGCAGGCGCAGGCGGATGCGTTCGCGGCGGGCGGCCAGCAGGGCACCGGCGAGCGAGCCGACGGCGAGCGCCGAGCCGAGCACGCCGAACTCCCCCGCCCCCTTGCCGAACTCCTGGGTGGCCATGAGCGCGGAGGTGATCATGAAGTTCATGCCGAACGTGCCGGCGAAGAACACCAGCACCAGGATCATCACCATGCGCGGCTGGCTGCGCACGTAGCGCACGCCCTCGACCAGGGCTCCCGGACGGCGTCCGGTGGGCTTCGGCGAGCGGAGCGCGCGCCGGTCCATGCGCTCGAGCTGGCCGATCACCGCCGCGTAGGACACCGCGTTGATCAGGATGACCCAGCCGGTGGCGCGGCTGCCGTCACCGAGGGCGTGGATCATCAGCCCGGCGAGCGCCGGGCCGAGCAACCGGGCCAGGTTGAAGCTGGCCGAGTTGAGGCCGACGGCGTTGGTGAGGTCGTCGGGGCCGACCATCTCGGAGACGAACGACTGGCGGGCGGGGCCGTCGAAGGCCGAGCCCACGCCGAAGGCGAACGCGATGACGTAGACCATCCAGATCTGCGCCGACCCGGTGACGGCGAGGACGCCGAGCAGCAGGCTCATGACGCCCATCGAGGCCTGGGTGAGCTGGAGCAGGCGGCGCTTGGGGAACCGGTCGGCGATGACGCCGGCGTAGGGCGAGAGCAGCAGGACCGGCAGGAACTGGAGTCCGGTGGTGATGCCGAGGGCCGTGCCGCCGCCGCCGAGGGTGAGCACCAACCAGTCCTGGGCCACCCGCTGCATCCAGGTGCCGGTGTTGGACACCAGGGAGCCGGCGGCGTAGAGGCGGTAGTTGTGGTTGTGCAGGGCACGGAAGGTGGGGCTCATGATCCGGGGCCCCCGCGGCGTTGTTCGTCGGAGGAGCGCAGCGGAGGAGACGAAGAACGTCGTGGGGTGGTCATTCAGCGTTGGCCAGTCTTTCCAGGATGGGGGCCGCCTCGCGGAGGACGGCGCGTTCGTCGGGGGTGAGGTCCTTGAGCCGTCGGGCGAGCCACTCGTCGCGGCGGCGTCGGTCGGTGAGCACGGTCTGCCGGCCGAGGTCGGTGATCTCGACGACGACCACGCGGCCGTCGCTCTCGTGCCGGCGCCGGCGCACGTAGCCGTCGTCCTCGAGGCAGGTGACCGTGCGGGTCATGCTCGGCGGCTGCACCCGCTCGCGGGTGGCGAGCTCGCCGACGGTGAGGTCGCCGAAGCGGTGGAGGCCGGAGAGCACCGCCATCGCGTTGAGGCTGAGGTCGTTGTCGGGGTGGCGCTCGACGGCGAGCCGACGGCGCAGCCGCATGACCGACATCCGCAGCTCGCTCGCGAGCCCGGAGTCGGTGCGGGCGACCTTCTCGACGGTAGGCATGTCATTAGCGTAACTCATTACTCTTGCTAAGCATTCCCCGGGCCTGTGGAGAACGCAGGTCGCCGGGTTACCGCGCTCGGGGGCGGGTAGGTCACCTGGCATGAGCAACGGACTCCGGAGCGGCCCCGAGGCCGCCGCGCAGGTCGCCGACGACCCCTTCTGGTCGGTGGTGCGGCGCCGGCACCCCGACCTCGACATCGTGCTGCTGCCCCCCGACGACGCCACCGGTCCCCCACCCGACGACGCCCCGGCCCCACTCGTCGAGCCCGCCGCCGAGGCGGCGAGGGCCGACGGGCTGGCCGACCTGTGGTGGCGGGCCGTCGTCGTCGACGAGCCCACCGAGGCGACGTCACGCTGGGTCGGCGGCAGCGCCCGCGGCACGCGGCGGCGCGAGGTGACCCGACGTCTCGAGGGGGCCGACCTCGCGGCCACCACCGCTGCGCTCGACCGGGCCCGCGACCGACTCGTCGAGAGCGGGTGGCACGTGCTTGCGCCACCCGGCGGGATGCCGCGCGTGCTCGCGAGCCACGTCGACGCCGGCCGGCGCACCGAGCTGATGCTGGTGCTGGCGCCGACGGTCTCCCGGCTCGTGCTGCGCCTGCGCACGCCCGACGTCCGGTGGTCGGACGACGCGTCGTGACCGTCTTCCGCCTCGACCGGGCCCTCGTCGAGCAGGCCGCCGACGGGTGGGACGACGACGCCGAGCTGGTCCGCGGCGTGGGTCGCGCCCTGCGGGGCCTGGACCTGTCGTCGATGCCGCCCCGCGCGGTCGGCGCCGCCAGCGCCTTCCGGACGGCGTGGGCCGGCCACGCCGACGAGAGCGAGCAGGTCTGCACCGGCATGGCGGAGGCCCTGCGCTCTGTCTGCGCCGACGCCTTCGTCACCGACGCGGAGGTCGCGCAGACGATGGAGACCGTCGACGGCTCGCTCGGGGCCTCGCGGTGACCACCGTCGAGATCCCGCCGTCCGTGCCGGCGCGCATCGTCGAGCCGGAGGGCGACGTCCGCGGTGCCGAGTCGCTCGCCGAGGCGCTGTTCGCCGCCTCGAGCCGCTTCGACGACGTCGGCGGCAACGCCCGCAGCCACGTCGTGCCGCTCGGCGGGTTCGACCTCGACGCCCGCGCCACCTACGTCGCCAAGACCACCCGGCTCGCCGACCAGCACGAGGGCATGTCCCGCACGCTCGACCGGGTCGCCCGGCACGTCGCGGCCTACGCCGACACCCTGCGCGACCTGCGGCGCGAGTGGCACGGGCTGGTCGACCTCAAGCAGTCGCTCGACGGCCGACGCACGCAGCTCGTCGCCGACGTGCAGGCCGCGGTCGACCCCGGCACCGACGCGGTCGAGGCCCTGCGCGAGCGCGCCGCGGAGCTCCGGGCCGACTACCGCGAGCTGACCCGCGACCACGACGCCCTGCAGGTACGGGTGCGTGCCGCCGAGGACCTCCTCGTCGAGTCCTTCCGCTCCGGGGCCGGTCTCGACGACGCCGTCTCGGGCGAGGGCGGCGGCACCCACGCCGCCGACCGGGTGATGGACCGCCCGGGGGCGCCCGGCCCGGGCGCCTCCCCCGGTCAGGTGCGGGACTGGTGGGAGCACCTGACCGACGCCGAGCGCGAGGCGGTGATCGCGCTGTACCCCGGCCGCATCGGCTCGGCCGACGGCCTGCCGGCCGACGCGCGCGACCAGGCCAACCGCGTGCTCCTGGCCGACGACCTCGCCACCCTGCGCGCGAAGGAGGACGACGGCACGCTCACCGACGCCGAGCGTCGGGTGCTCGACAACGCCGAGGAGACCCGTCGGGCGCTCGAGCGGGCCGACGATGTCGAGGACCCGATCACGGGCGAGCGGCCCGGCGGCCAGCTCTACCTCTACGACCCCGGCGCCTTCGACGGCGACGGCCGGGTGGCGGTCGCGGTGGGCGACCTCGACACCGCCCACGACGTCGCCGTGTTCACCCCGGGCATCAAGACCGAGATGGCCGACACCTCGGGCTACACCGGGCAGATGGCCAACCTGTACGAGTCGGCGCGGTTCGCCGGCGACGGGTCGAGCGTGGCCACGATGTTCTACCTCGGCTACGACACCCCCGACAGCCCCACCGACCCCGCGACGTTCGGCGAGGCCCGGGCGGCCGACGGCGGACGCCGGCTCGCCGAGATGGTCGACGGCCTGCGTGCCTCACGACCCGACGACCCCGCCCACCTGACCGCGATCGGGCACAGCTACGGCTCGACCGCCACGTCGTACGCCGCGGCCGACCACGACCTCGACGCCGACGACGTCGTCCTGATCGGCAGCCCGGGGGCCGGCCCGGCGCACGACGCCGGCGACCTCGGCGTCGGCGCCGACCACGTCTTCGTCGGCCGCGACAGCCGCGACGGCGTCGCGTTCGTCGGCGACGAGGGCTGGATCGGCAAGGGCGGGCTCGGCCTCGGCCGCGACCCGTCGTCCGACGACTTCGGCGCCACCCGGTTCGAGGCCGAGAACACCGACCGGGCCTGGCACCCGGACTTCGATGAGGCCCACAGCCGCTACCTCGACCACGACACCGAGTCGCTCTACAACCTCGGCCGCATCGTCGACGGGCACGGCGACGACGTCAACGAGGCCGCGCACAGCTACGACCCGTGGTACGCCGGCGCGGTCGACCCCGAGTGGTCGCGCGACCCGACGTCGGGGGTCGAGGGCAGCTCGCAGACGCAGGGACGGTCGGTCGTCAGGTCAGCAGGTCGGTGATCGGGTTGATCGCGAAGTAGACGACGAACAACCCGGCGACGATCCACATCAGCGGCTTGATCTCGCCGGCCTTGCCGACGACCACCTTGATGACCACGAAGGCGAGGAAGCCCGCACCGATGCCCACCGAGATCGAGTAGGTGAACGGCATCAGCACGATGGTGAGGAACGCCGGGATCGCGATCTCGAGGTCGGTCCAGTCGATGCCCGTGACCTGCTGCATCATCAAGAAGCCGACCAGCACGAGGGCCGGCACGGCCGCCTCCGACGGGATCATCTCGACCAGCGGCGCGAGGAAGATGGTGAGCAGGAAGCAGACCCCGGTCACGATCGAGGCCAGGCCGGTGCGGGCGCCCTCGCCGACGCCCGAGGCCGACTCGATGTAGGAGGTGTTCGACGAGACGCCGCCGAGCCCACCGCTGGCCGCGGCGATCGAGTCGACGACCAGGATCTTCTGCGTGCCGGGCGGCACGCCGTCCTCGTCGTTGAGCCCGGCCTCGGCGCCGACCGCGGTCATCGTGCCCATCGTGTCGAAGAAGTCGGCCAGCAGCAGCGTGAACACGAACAGCAGCGCGACGACCACGCCGGCGCGGTCGAAGCCGCCGAGCAGGTTGAACTCGCCGAGCGTGCCGAAGTCGGGCGAGGGCCAGCTGTCGGGGAACGCCGGGACGGTGAGCATCCAGCCCGGGCCGTCGCCGTCGCTGAGGTGGCCGATCGCCTCGACGACGATGGCGACCGCCGTCGTGACCACGATCGAGATCAAGATGGCGCCCGGGACCTTGCGCACCCACAGCGCGACGAGCAGCACGAGCCCGAGGACGAAGACGAGCACGGGCCAGCCCGACAGCTGCCCGGTCTGGCCGAGCTGCACCGGCACCGTGGTCTGGGCGACGTCGGGGATGCGCTGCACGAAGCCGGCGTCGACGAAGCCGATGAGCGCGATGAACAACCCGATGCCGACCGAGATCGCCACCTTGAGCGGCACGGGGACGGCGTGGAAGACCGCCTCGCGGAACCCGGTGAGCACCAGCACCAGGATGACGACGCCCTCGATGACCACCAGGCCCATCGCGTCGGCCCACGTCATCTGCGAGGCCACGGCGACCGCGAGGAACGCGTTGAGCCCGAGGCCGGTGGCGATGGCGAGCGGGAAGTTGGCGACCGCGCCCATGAGGATCGTCAGGACGCCGGCGACGAGCGCCGTGCCGGCCGCGATCGCGGCCAGGTTCGGCTCGCCGCCGGGGTCGGCGCCGAGGAAGTTGCCGTCGGCGTCGGGCACGAAGCCGAGGATGAGCGGGTTGAGGACCACGATGTAGGCCATCGTGAAGAACGTGACGAGGCCGCCGCGCACCTCGCGCGCGACGCTCGAGCCACGCTCGGTGATCTGGAAGTAGCCGTCGAGGGTCGTCGCCATGTGCCCACCCTGGCAGCAACCGACGTCACGATGGTTGCCGCCGTGTTTCGGGCTACCGTAGGAGCGTGGAGCTCCGCGACGACCAGCCGATGCAGCACGAGTTCAGGAACAAGACCTACCTGCTCGCCGACGTCGAGCCGCTCGACGTCGACGGCGTGCGCACCGTCGAGGTCGGCACCGGCCTGTTCTTCCTCGGCTTCGTCGGCCTGCTCCCCTTCTACGGCCAGCTGCGCGAGGACGGCCACACCTGGTGGCTGTGGATGTGCCTGACCGGCATGGCCCTCGGCCTGTTCGGCATCGAGTACTGCCGACGCCGGCGCAAGGCCCGTCACGAGCTCGAGGAGGACCTCGCCCTCGACGACCCGGCCGCCTAGGTCGGCTCGGCCGGCGGCACCAGCCGCCGGAGGCCTCGACCCAGAGGTCAGAAGCGCTCGAGGTCGTCCTGGGCGGTCGTGTCGAGCACGTGGTCGGGCAGCGGCTGGGGCTCGTGCTTCTTGGCGAGCTGGACCTCCGAGTGCGCGCCGCAGCCGTGGCCGAGGGCGACGACGGTGCGGTCGTCGTTGGCGACGCCGTTGGCGCACACGCCGAAGTCGCGGCCGAGCGGGCCGCTGAGGCGGACGAGGAAGCCACAGGTGTGGCACTGCTGCGGGGCGGCCTGGGCGAGCGGGGTGTCGGGGCCGCCGTCGCCGTCGTACCAGCGCTGGGCGGCGATGTCGCGGCCCTCGGGCGAGAGCACGCGCACGCGTCCGGCGTAGAGCTCGCGGGCGACGTCGCGCACCTGGGCCTTGTCGTCGGGGTCGAGCGGGTCGTCGCCGAACGAGTAGGCCGGCACGAGGCGGGGGTCGTCGTCGTCGACCGGGAGCAGGTCGCCGGGCGACATGTCGCCGGGGCGGACCCGGTCGCGGTAGGGCACCCAGGGCGGCGCGGTGATGGCCTCGGCGCCGGGGACGAGCACGACCTCGGTGACCGTGACCTCCTTCTGGCGGTAGGCGCGCACGACCGTGACCGCCCAGCGCCAGCCGACGTAGCCGGGACGACGGCACTCGAAGACGTGGGTGACGGTGCGCTCGGCCTCGGTCTCGGCCTCGACACCGAGGTGCTCGCCGACCTCGGCGGCGGAGGTCTCCTCGAGGAGCGCGGTGCGGGCGACCGCGACGGCGCGGGCGGCCACCGAGTCGGGCTGGGGGCGCAGGAGGGTGGACGTCGTCACGGGGGCCAGTGTGACGGATCGGTCCCGCTCGTGTCAGGTCGGGCGGCGGGTCCGTGGCGTGGCCCGGGCCGGGTCGGGGAAGATGGCGGCATGACCCACGGCCCCGGCGACCCGCCCCAGGGCGGACGCGAGGGGCGCCTGCCCTACGACGACGACCTCGGCCCGATCACGCGGCCCTACGACCGCGACGGACGTCCCGACCCGCAGCACCCCGGCGACCACCCGCCCTCGGGAGCCGACCGGGCCCGCGCCGTCGGGCACGGCCTCGGCACCGGCGCGAAGGCGACGGCGCGTGGCGTCCGCGCCACCGCCCGGGTCGGCGGACGCTTCGGGCGCTACGCCGTCGGCCAGGCCAAGCGGGCGGCCAACGCGCAGGGCGCCGAGCAGTCGGGCCTCAACCGGCTGATCTACCTGCACGCCGCCAACGCCGCCGGCGACGCCGCGGTCGCGATCTCGCTCGCCACCACCGTGTTCTTCGCCGGGGCCACGAGCGACGCCCGCGGCCAGGTCGCGCTCTTCCTCGGCCTGACGATGCTGCCGTTCGCCGTCGTCGCGCCTCTGATCGGCCCGTTCCTCGACCGGTTCAGCCACGGGCGTCGGTGGGCCATCGGAGCCACGTTCGCGATCCGCGGCATCTTCTGCCTGCTCCTGGCCGGCGCCGTCGCCGACGACTCCGCCCTGCTCTACCCGCTCGCGCTCGGCGTCCTGGTCTCGTCGAAGGCCTACGGCGTCACCCGGGCGGCCGCCGTCCCGCGCCTGCTGCCGGAGGACTTCACGCTCGTGAAGGCCAACGGCCGGGTCTCGCTCGCCGGGCTCGTCGGCGGCGCTCTCTCCGCTCCGCTCGCCGGCCTCGCCGCGACGTTCGGCGCCGAGTGGACCCTGCGCTACGCCTTCCTGGTCTTCGCCGCCGGCACGGTCGCGGCCATCCTGCTGCCGGCCCAGGTCGACTCCACCGAGGGCGAGCAGTCGGTCACCCTCCGCAAGGAGGACGGTCAGCGCCGCGGCACTCAGATCCCGTCGGCCGTGGCGTTCGCGCTGCGGGCCAACGTCGGCCCGCGCTGGCTGTCGGGTTTCTTGACCATGTACATGGTCTTCCTGCTGCGCGACGAGCCGCTCGACGGCTGGCGCGACGACGTCTCGTTCCTCTTCTGGGACATCCCCGGCCCCACCATCCTGCTCGGCCTCGTCGTCGGCGGCGCGGCCGCGGGCAACGCCATCGGCATCTTCCTGGCCTCGGTGCTCAAGCGGATCAACCCGGCCGTCACCGTGATGGTCGCGCTGATCGCCGACGCCGCGATCCTGCTCGCCGGCACGCTGTTCTACGGCGTGCTGATCATCGGCCTGCTCGGCCTCGTCGCCGGGCTGGCCCAGTCGCTGGCCAAGGTCTCGCTCGACTCGACCATCCAGAGCGGCGTGCCCGTGCACGTGCAGGCGAGCGCGTTCGCCCGCAGCGACACCACCCTGCAGCTGGCCTGGGTCGTCGGCGGGTTCGTCGGCATCGCCCTGCCGCAGGTGCCGCGCCTCGGCCTCGGCATCGCCTTCGCCGTGCTCGCCGCGTGGACCGTGTTCGTGCTCGGCTCGCGCCGCTCGGCCGCCACCGGACGTCGTCCGGCACCGCCGGCCGGCCGCTCCGGCCCGGTCGACCCGCGCCGCACCCCGCCGCCGTCCCTGCGCAAGGACTGAGTCGCCGCGTCCCCGCCGAGGCAGCCAGGTCGGTCGATCGCGCGACCGGGCAGCACCGACCGCGAGCGGGTCAGGCGCCGAGCGGGTCAGGCGTCGAGCTGGTCGGCGAGGGCGCGCAGGAGCTTGGCGACGGGGCGGGCAGCCTTGGCGTCGGGGTGCCGGCCGTGGCGGTAGGCCTCGCCGACGCCGTCGAGCACGCGGATGAGGTCCTCGACGATCGGGGCCATCTCGTCGGGTCGCTTGCGGCGGGCCTGCGCCTGGTTGCGGCTCACCGAGGCGGGCGCGTCGATGATCTTGACCTGGAGGGCCTGGTCGCCCTTGCGGCCCTGCGCCACGCCGAACTCGACCCGGGTGCCGGGCTTGAGGGCACTCGTGCCCGCCGGGAGCGAGTCGGAGTGCACGTAGACGTCGGGGCCGTCGTCCTGCGACAAGAACCCGAACCCCTTGTCGGCGTCGTACCACTTCACCTTGCCGTTGGGCACCGCACTCGTCCTTCTCTGCTACGTCACCACGTCGAAGCCCGCGGGTCGTCCCGCGGGCAGGGCCAAGCCTAGGTCACCCGGCGCGGCGAGCCTCAGCGGTTTCCGGCGACGTGCTCGTCGAGCCACGCCGGGAAGTCGCCCAGGCCGTCGAGGACGACGTGGGTGCCGGCGGCCTCGAGCTCGGCGCGGGTGCAGCCGCCGGTGAGCACCGAGACCGACAGCGTGTCGGCCGCGAGCGCGCCCTCGACGTCGTGCACGTGGTCGCCGACGTACATCGTGGCTCCCTCGCGGCGCAGGACGTCGGCCTTGCCGACGCCCCAGACCCATCCCTCGAGCAGGTCGACCTCGACCTCGAGGTGGTCGAGGTGGAGCCGGGCGTTGGGCGGGTACTTGCCCGTGACGACGAGGACCCGCCCCCCGTGGCGCCGGACGGCGGCCAGCGCCTCGGCCGCGCCCGGCAGCAGCGGCACGCTCGCGACCGCGTGGTCGGGGTAGAGCGCGCGGAACCGGTCGCCGGCGGCTGGGATCGCCTCGGCCGGCAGGTAGGGCTCGAGCATGAGGTCGAGCGGCGGGCCGAGGGCCGCGGTCATCTCGGCCACCGGGAACGCGACGCCGAGCTCGTCGCCGAGGGCCTGCAGCACGGCGGCGAAGCCCGGCGCGGTGTCGATGAGGGTCATGTCGAGGTCGAACCCGACGACCAGGGGTGCGGTCACGCGTCCCAGCCTAGAAAGGGACAGGAAGGTGCGACGCGTGGGGCTCGTGCGTCAGAATGGGAATTTCCGACGTCCGACGGCACCGTGGAGAGGGGTGACGCATGCGACTCGCGACCCTCGTGGCCGGGCCTGTCGCCGCGCTGCTCGCGACCACCACGCTAGCCGTCGCAGGCCCGTCGTCGGCGCAACCGGTGGTCGCCGCGCGTGGCGAGCAGGCACCGCTCTACCTCGTCTCGCTCGTCAGCCCCGGCGCCTCGGGCGTGCCCGGGCCGCTGGCCCGCCCGGTGGTCGCCGAGCAGGTCGCCGCCGAGCAGGACGACCTGCTCGCCGGCATCGGCAGCCCACCGACCGCCTACCGCTGGACGACGGCGCTCAACGGCTTCGCGGCACGTCTCACGCCCGAGCAGGTCGCGGCGTTGCGGGCCTCCGGCGCGGTCGCGGCGGTCGAGCGTGACTCGGTGCGGCCCATGGCCGCGGTCGCGGCACCCGACGCCGCGCCGCTGCGCGGTCTCCGGGCGAGCCCCGATCGCGGTGGCGACGGCGTCGTCGTCGGCGTCGTCGACTCCGGCATCGCCCCCGACAGCCCCGTCTTCTCCCAGCGCACCGCCAACCGCGGCCGGGTGCCCTTCACGGGCACCTGCGACGCGGGCCCGTCGTGGGACCCCGCCGAGTGCAACGGCAAGATCGTCGGCGCCAGCCACTACGTCGACGGGTTCGGCCCCGACCGGCTGCGCGCGTCCAGCAGCGTCTCGCCGCGCGACGACCACGGGCACGGCACCCGCACCGCCTCGCTCGTGGCGGGCAACGCCCACGTGCCGGTGCAGGTCGACGGTGAGCGCGTGGGCGCGTTCGGCGGCCAGGCCCCCGACGCCCGGCTCGCGATCTACAAGGCGTGCTGGAGCGCGCCCGACCCCGCCGACGACGGCTGCTCGGCCGCCGACCTCGTCTCCGCCGTCGACGCCGCCACCGCCGACGGCGTCGACGTGCTCACGCTCGCCGTGGGCGGGCCCTCGCGGGTCGACGTCCTCGAGCGCGCGCTGCTCGGGGCCACCGAGGGCGGCGTCGTCGTCGTGGCCGCGGCCGGCAACCGCGGCGCCGGCTCGGTCGCGCACGCCACGCCCTGGGTCGTCACCGTGGGGGCCTCGACCGCCGACGTGCCCCGCGGCCGCGTCGTCCTGCCCGACGGACGCCGCCTCGCCGGCGCCATGCTGGCGCGCCGGTCGGTCGGCCCGGCGCGCGTCGTCCGGGCGGTCGACGCCGTCGCCGACGGCTCCACGCGCTCCGCCGCGCGTCGATGCGTGCCGGGCAGCCTCGACGCCGCCCGGGTGGCCGACGCGGTGGTCCTGTGCGACCGCGGCGGGGTCGGCCGCGTCGACAAGTCGCGGGCGGTCGCCCTGGCCGACGGCGTCGCGATGGTGCTGCTCAACCGCGGCCGCGGCTCGATCGACGCCGATGTGCACAGCGTGCCGACCGTCCACCTCGGCCAGGCGCAGAGCCGGGCCCTGTCGCGGTGGGCCCGACGCCACCCGGCCGGGCGGGTCCGCCTCGAACCCCGCGGCGTGCTCGACCGGCGCGCCCGGGTCGCCGCCTTCTCCGGCTCCGCCGGGCGCGGCAGCGGCCTCGTGAAGCCCGACCTCGTCGCCGCGGCCACCGGCGTCGTCGCCGCCGCACCCGGCGGCTCGTGGAGCGTCGCGAGCGGCACGTCGGCGGCCACGGCCCGCGCGGCCGGCGTCGCCGCCACCCTGCTCGCCCGCGGCCTGACGCCGGCCGAGGTCCGATCGGCGCTGGTCACCACCGCGCGACCGCAGGGCGACGCCGTCCGCCGCAGCGGGGCCGGGGTGCTGCAGCCGCGCCGCGCCCGCCGTCCGGGACTCGCGGTGCTGGCCGACGCCGACGACTACCGCGCCTGGCTCGACGGCTCGCGCCGCCGCGTCAACACACCCTCGATCGCGCTCACCGACGGCCGGCTCGTCGCCCGCCGGACGATCACCAACACCACGAGGCGCTCGCTCTACTTCTCCTCCAGCGCCGAGGGCTTCCGCCGCTCGGTCACCGTCACCCCGGCCGCCGTCCGGCTCGGCCCGGGCGAGAGCGCGACCTTCCGGGTGCGCGTCGCCGACGGCGGGCCCCGCACCGACGACGGCTACGTCGTGTGGCGGGGCGCCACCGGCACCCGCACCAGCCTGCCGGTCGTCGTCGGTCGATGATGACCGGGTGACGCTGCCCACCCTCGCCGAGCTGACCGCCGTCCTGCCGCTGCGCACCGAGCGCCTCGTGCTGCGGCCCGGCACGCCCGACGACGTCGACGCCGTGCTCGCCTACTGCAGCCGCGACGACGTCACGCGCTACCTGCCGTTCGGCGTCCTCGACCGCGACGGGGTCGAGGCGCGCGTCGAGCGGTGGCGCGCCGACCTCGACCGCGAGCCGTCGGCCGATCCCGACCGCGCCTGGATGATGACCCTCGTCGCCGAGCTCGACGGCGCCGTCGTCGGCGACGTGATGCTGCGCGTGCCCGGCGGCGAGCGGCGCACGGTCGCCGAGCTCGGCTACGTCTTCTCCCCCGCCGTCGCCGGGCGCGGCCTGGCCACCGAGGCGGCCCGCGCCGTCGTCGACCTCGCCTTCGGCCTGTTCGGCTGCCACCGCGTGCACGCCCAGCTCGACCCGCGCAACACCGCGTCGGCCCGACTGCTCGAGCGCCTCGGCATGACGCACGAGGCCCACCTGCGTCGCGACTGGTGGGGCAAGGGCGCCTGGAGCGACACCGCCGTCTACGGCCTGCTGCGCGAGGAGTGGACGGCGCGATAGTCCCGGACGTTCTTGTCGCTCTTCCGGCGCCAGGACGACGAGTACGTCAGGGACTACCCCACCGGAGGGGACGACGACAGGCCGAGCTCGGCGGCCGACTTCTCGCGCATCTCGACCTTGCGGACCTTGCCGGTGACCGTCATCGGGAACTCGTCGACGACCAGCACGTAGCGCGGGATCTTGTAGTGCGCGAGCTTGCCGGAGGCGAAGGCCCGGACGCCGTCGGCGTCGAGCGGCGCGGCCCCGGCGCGCAGACGCACCCAGGCGCACAGCTCCTCGCCGTACTTCTCGTCTGGGACGCCGACGACCTGGACGTCCTCGACGTCGGGGTGGGTGTAGAGGAACTCCTCGATCTCGCGCGGGTAGATGTTCTCCCCGCCGCGGATGACCATGTCCTTGATGCGGCCGACGATGTTGCAGTAGCCGTCGTCGCGCATGACGGCGAGGTCGCCGGTGTGCATCCACCCGTCGGCGTCGATCGCCTCGGCGGTCTTCTCGTCGTCGCGCCAGTAGCCGAGCATGACCGAGTAGCCGCGGGTGCAGAACTCGCCCGTCTCGCCGCGCTCGACCGTCTCGCCGGTGACCGGGTCGACGACCTTGATCTCGACGTGCGGGTGGGCGCGCCCGATGGTCGACGTCCGGCGGTCGAGGTCGTCGTCGGCGCGGGTCTGGCACGAGACCGGCGACGTCTCGGTCATGCCGTAGGCGATGGACACCTCGGCCATGTGCATGTCGTCGACGCAGCGCTTCATCACCTCGACCGGGCAGATCGAGCCGGCCATGATGCCCGTGCGCAGGCTCGACAGGTCGCGCTCGGCGAACGACGGGTCGTGCTGCATCGCGATGAACATCGTCGGGACGCCGTAGACCGCCGTGCACCGCTCCTCCTCGACGGCGCGCAGCGTGACCGCGGGGTCGAACGCCGGGCCCGGGATGACCATCGTCGCGCCGTGGCTGGTGCAGCCGAGGTTGGCCATCACCATGCCGAAGCAGTGGTAGAACGGCACCGGGATGCACAGCCGGTCGTCGGCGGTCAGGTTGATCGTCTCGGTGGTGAACCAGCCGTTGTTGAGGATGTTGCGGTGGCTGAGCGTCGCGCCCTTGGGGTAGCCCGTCGTGCCCGACGTGTACTGGATGTTGATCGGGTCGGACGGCGACAGCCCGGCCGCCCGCTCGGCGAGCGCGTCGGCGGGCAGGTCGGCGCCGGCGGTGGCGAGCGTCGTCCAGCCGTCGTCGCCGTCGCCGTCGAGGTAGACCGCCCGCTCGAGCGCGGGGCACTCGTCGCGGACGTCGTCGATCATCGCCCGGTAGTCGCTGGTCTTGAAAATCGACGTCGCCAGCAACCACCGCATGCCGCTCTGGTTGACCGCGTAGGCCAGCTCGTGGGTGCGGTAGGCCGGGTTGACGTTGACCAGCACGATGCCGGCCTTCGCGGTGGCGTACTGCGCGATCGTCCACTCGGCGCAGTTGGGCGCCCAGATGCCGACCCGGTCGCCGACCTCGAGCCCGCTCGCCACCAGGCCGCGGGCGACGGCGTCGACCTCGCGGCCGAGCTCGGCCCAGGTCCACCGGCGTCCGGTCGCGATCTCGACGAGCGCCTCGCGGTCGGCGTGCTCGGCGATCGTGCGGTCGAGGTTGGCGCCGATGGTCTCGTCGAGCAACGGCTGGTCGGTCTCACCCCGGGCGTAGGACTCCATCGTCCGATGCAACCACGGTCGAGGTTGCCCGCGCGATGGTCCGCCGCGAGGACCCCTGGCGTACATTCGCCGTCGTGCCCGAAGAAGACGAGCCTCGCCGGCCCGCCCTGGACAAGCAGCCTCGCGACGACGCGTCCGTCGTGGGTGCGCCGGACGACGTCGAGGCCGACGGTGCCGACGAGCCCGCGCCCAAGCGTCGGGCGCCGCTGTGGCTCGAGACCATCGTGCTGCTGGTCGTCGCGCTCGGCATGGCCCTGATCATCAAGACCTTCTTCGTGCAGGCGTTCTACATCCCGTCGGGCTCGATGGAGCCGGGCCTGGTCGAGAACGACCGCATCCTGGTGCAGAAGCCGTCCTACTGGTTCGGCGGCGAGCCGCAGCGCGGCGACGTCATCGTCTTCGAGGACCCCGGCGGGTGGCTGACCGGGCCCGAGACCGGGCCGCAGACCCTGCTCGCCAAGGGCCTGGCCAAGATCGGGCTCTACCCCACCGGTGGCCACCTCGTGAAGCGCGTGATCGGCACCCCGGGCGACACCATCGAGTGCTGCGACGACGACGGCCGGCTCAAGATCAACGGCGTCGCCGTCGACGAGAAGAGCTTCGTCGCCCAGGGCCTCGTGTGCGACGGCCCCATGCCGTTCAACCAGCAGGGCTGCGAGCGCGGCTGGAAGGTGACCGTGCCCGACGACCGCCTGTTCGTGATGGGCGACAACCGCAGCGCCTCGGCCGACTCCTCCGACCGGTTCTGCAACCAGCCCGACCCCAGCCGCTGCGACCCCGAGCAGCCCGTCCTGCCGCGCAACAACCCCGACCGGCCCTTCGTGCCGATGGACAACGTCGTCGGCAAGGTCTTCACGCTCGTCTGGCCCCTCGACCACGCCGAGTTCATCGGCCGGCCCGAGGTGTTCGACGACGTACCCGACGCTCCCTGATCGGCGCGAGCGGAGCTCGCGCGCGGCGTGCCGCCTGGGGAGGCCGACCTCGGCACCCGGTCAGTGGCGCGGGCGGAACTGTCGCGGCGTGCCGCTACTAGTCGATCTGCGCAAGCTCAGAGCTCCTGGGCCGCGGCCGTGAGGGCCGCGAGGGCGAGCGGGGCCTCGGCGGTGACCACCGGGCCGACGTCGTCGGCGCCGGGACCGTCGATGGTGGTCGAGACGACCACCTCGCTGCCGCCGTCGGCCAGTGGCTCGACGACGTGGTCGACGCGGATGACGAGGTCGCCCAGGGTGAGCTGGTCGAGGTAGCGGCGTCCGGGCTCGACGATGGCGAGCAGCACGGGCACCTCGATCGGGCCGGCGAGCGTCAGGGTGCCCGTCGTGCCCTCCTCGAAGCCGCCGTGCAGGTCGACCGCGACGACGGCGGGGTCCCAGGACGACCAGGTGTCGGGGTCGGACCAGAGCGTCCAGATCGCTTCGGGCGTGGCTGCGGTGGTGACCGTGTGCGCGTGCTCGAAGCTCATCGGGACCGTCCTCAGGCGTCCTTGGCGACGACCATCGTCCGGTCGCCGAAGCGCACGGTGTCGCCGTCGATCAGCGTCGAGGGCCGCCCGGCGGTCAGTGACTTCGACACGCCCTGGCGCACGACGACGGAGCCGTTGGTCGAGCCGCGGTCCATGACGACGAGGGCGCCGTCGGGCACGACCTGGAACTGCGCGTGGGTCTTCGACAGCGACATGTCGGAGGAGCGCAACGGCACCAGGTGCTGCACCGGCTCGCCGTCGCGGGGCTCGGGACGGCGTCCGACCAGCGCCAGGCCCTCGACGACGAACGACTCGCCGGTGTCGAAGCTGACCCGCCAGCGCGCGGCGGCACCGGGCGGGTCGGCCCGGTGCGCCGCCGGCGTGGGCGCCACGGGCGCGACCGTCGGCCCCTGGTCGACCGACGGGACCGGCGTGGGCGTGGGGGTCGGCGTAGGTGTCGGCGTAGGAGTCGCACGCACGGGCGCGGGCGGCGGCTGGTGGACGACGGGCTGCCGGACCGGCGCGGGCTGCGGGGCCGGTGGCACCGGCTGCGGGACGACGGGCCGCTCGGCGCGCTGCGGCACCGGGACGGGCGGTGCCCCGGCGGGCGTGGAGGAGGGCATGAGGCGCATGGCGGTCAGGTTGACGATCGCGCGCGGACGGTCGTCGTCGACCTCGGTGACCGGCTCTGGGCGCACGTCGACGACCACGGAGTCGCTCATGCGGTCGTGGCCGCCGCGGCGGCGTCCGCCGGGGTCCATGACCGCCGTCCAGGCCAGCGTGGCGAGACCGAGGCCGAGCGTCGGCAGCGTGAACATGCCGAGCACCGCGGTGCGCAGCAGGGCCTTGCCGATGCCGATCGGGCTGCCGTCGCGGTAGCGCACGACGCGCAGCCCCACGGCCGCCTTGCCCGGCGAGATGCCGGCCACGCCCAGCAGCACCGCGTAGACGAGCGAGACCACGAGCACGGTGGCGACGATGACGACGATGCCCGCGACCGTCTTGCCGTCGTCGAGCAGGAAGGCCCACGCGAGGTAACCGACACCGGCGAACAGGCCCCAGGCGACCAGCCGGTCGATCGCGAACGCGTAGAAGCGTCGGTCGAGCTCGGCGGCGGGGTAGCTGGTCACCGCGCGGGATGCGGGGGCGTTCACGGGCTGTCGCTGGGGTCGTCGGTCAAGGATGCGTGACCTGGATCGTGACGCCGTCGCCCAGGTTGATCGTCGCCCCGGGGATCAGCTGCACGGCGATGCCCGGCTTGAGCTCCTCCGGCGCCAGGCCCGGCTGGACCAGCACGGTGCCGTTGGTCGAGCCCATGTCGGTGACGACGGCGCTGCCGTGGTCGGCGCCCGAGCCGGGACGCACCTCGATGTGCGTCGAGGAGATCTCGTGGAGCGGGCTCGGCACGGTGACCAGCTTGGGCTGGTCGGTGGTGGTGAACCGGCGCGCCTCGGGGGCGCGGCCGATGAGCACGACCCGGTCGACCTCGATCGTCTCGCCGCTCGAGATCACCAGCTTGGCCACCGGGCGGGTGACGCCGCTGGTCATCGGCTGACCGGGGATGCCGGGTTGCGGGCGCGCGAACTCCGACGGGTCGACGCCGACCTGCGTGAGGCCGTCGTGGTCGTGCGGCTCGTCGGCGTCGTCGCCCGCCCCGAACGACGGCTCGGACGGCGCCTCGGCGGGCGCCTCGAAGGGCGGCGGCGGGGGCGTCGTGGGCGCGTCGAGCGGGGGTGCGGACGGCGGCGGCGCGGTCGGTGGCGCGAACGGCGGGGGCGGCGGAGGCGTGGCCCCGGGCCAGGCCGGCGGGGTCGGCGGCATCGGCGGGGCCGACGGCATCGGCGGCAGCGGCCCCGAGCCCGGGGTCACCGCGTCGGTGTCGGCCTCGTGGTCGAACGGCGACGGCTCGTCGAGGGCGTCGGCGTCGTCGCCCGGCAGCTCGAGGACCTCGGTCTCGGGCGGCGCGACGGTGTCCTCCTCGACGGGGACGTCGGCTTCGGGCTCGGACGGCTTGTCGAGCAGCGACGGCGTCGAGAACTCGGCCGGCTCGGCGCCGAGCTCGACCACCTCGGGCTCGGACTCTGGCTCCGGCTCGGGCTCCGGGGCGAGGGTCTCGGCCTCGACCGGGTCGGGCTCCTCGTCGAGGACGGGGGCGGCGACGGCCGCCGGGGCCGGCTCGGGCTCGTCGACCGGCTCGACGTGGGGCGGGTGGTCGACGCGACCAACCCGCACCAGACCACCGTGGATGGCGAGGTCGACCGAGGCGGGGTCGCCGCCGTCGACGGAGACCGACAGCGCCGTGACGTCGGGCAGCGTGCGCTCGACCCACGTGGTGACCGTGGAGCCGTCGAGCTCCTCGGTGCCGTGGGCGCTGGTGATCGTCGCGCGGACCGAGGCGCCGCGGACCAGGATCTTGGTGGGGCCCTCGCCCTGCCCGACGAGCACGAACCCGGGCAGCACGCCCAGGCCCGAGGCGAGCAGCACGTCGAGGACGTCGTCGAAGTCGGCGCCGTCGTCGATGCGCGACCACAGCTCGGCCACGCGGGCCTTCTCGGAGGCCGGCAACAGCAGTGTGGTCGCGGCGCCGAAGACGCCGAACCAGGAGCCGGGCCGGTAGGACCACGCGCCCAGGGCCGCGTCGGGGGCCGGGTCGGTCACCGGAGAGGTCATGGCAGTGCTCCCAGCTTCTGCTCGAGACTCGTGCGCTGCGCGTCGGAGTCGTAGGGACGGTCGTCGGCCAATCCCACCACATCGACCACGACGGCGGTCGCGTTGTCACGACCTCCGGCCGCGACAGCGGCGGCGACGAGCCGGTCGGCGGCGTCGCGGGGGTCGGCGGTACGGGTCAGGATCTCGCCGATGGCGGCGTCGTCGATCATGCCGCTGACGCCGTCGGAGCACAGCAACAGCCGCTCGGCCCCGGCCAGCGGGATGACGAAGTAATCGGCCTCGACGCTGCCCCGACCGCCGAGCGCGCGGGTGATGATGTGGCGCTCGGGGTGCACGGCGGCGTCGTCGGCGGTGATCACGCCCTGGTCGATGAGCTCCTGGACGACGCTGTGGTCGACCGAGACCTGCTCCAGCACGCCGTCGACCACCCGGTAGATGCGGGAGTCGCCCAGGTTGGCCAGCAGCCACTTCGACTCGCCGGACTCCTCGATGAGCAGCGCGACCACCGCGGTGGTGCCGGCGGCGAAGCCGTGTGCCCCGTCGGCGCGCTGGTGGGCGTCGTACTCGCCGATGCGGGCCTGGGCCGCGAGCAGCGTGTCGGCGACGAGCCCGGGTCCGCCGGCGGGGTCGTAGCCGCCGTCGGCGAGACGGGCGAACTCCTCCACGACGATGCGGCTCGCGACGTCGCCGCGGTCGTGGCCGCCCATGCCGTCGGCGACGACGAAGACGGGCGGGGCGACGAGGTAGGAGTCCTCGTTGACCTCGCGCACCCGGCCGACGTCGGTGGCCGCTCCGTGGTGCAGCTCGACGGCGGTCACGGCCGTGGTCCTACCGTTGGGCCGATGGCCACGACGCACGGCACCGGGCACCGGTCGCTCGCCGACCAGCTGCGCAGCTGGGACGACGACCGGCTGGCTCGCCTGCTCGTCGCCCGTCCTGACCTCACCACACCTGCCCCTCACGACTTCGGTCAGCTCGCGTCGCGGGCCACGGTGCGGTCGTCGCTCTCGCGAGCGCTCGACACCCTGACCCGACTCGAGCTCTCGGTCCTTGATGCCCTCGTCGTCGCCGGCCAAACCACGGCCGCCGACGTGCGCAGCATCATTCACGCCCGGCCGCCCGCTGTCGACGCGACCCTCCAGCGACTGCTCGACCTGGCTCTGGTGTGGCACGCCAGCGGCGGGCTCCGCGTCGTCTCCGGGGTGGCCGAGGTGCTCGCGCTGGGGCCGGGCGGGTCGGGCCTGCGGCCCCGCTCGGCCGACGCGCCCCCCACCGACGTCGTCGCCGCCCGCATCGCCGAGCTCTCCCCCGCGGCGCGGGCCATGCTCGACCACGTCGCGACCCACGGCGGCGAGGCACAGGCCGGCTCGGCCCGGCTGACCGTGCGGCCCGGCGACGCCGCGAGCCCGGCCGAGGAGCTCATCGCACGCCGCCTGCTGGTGCCCCAGCCCGGCGGGTCGGGCGTCGTCCAGCTGCCCGGCGAGGTGGCGATCGCACTGCTCGGCGGGCACACCACAGCCGAGCCGGTCGACGCCGTCCCCCCGCTGGCGACGGCCGAGCGCTCGGCCGACCTCGTCGACAAGGTCGCGGCGGGCGCGGCGTTCGAGCTGGCGCGCCGCGTCGAGCTGCTGCTCGACCACTGGGGCTCGCACCCGCCGGGGGTGCTGCGCAGCGGCGGGCTCGGGGTGCGAGACCTCCGGGCGACCGCCACCCTGCTCGCCGTCGACGAGCCCACCGCCGCCCTCGTCGTCGAGGTGGCCGCCGCGGCCGGCCTGCTCGGCAGCCGCGCCGACGCCACCGGCGACGCCGTCTGGGTGCCCACCGACGCCTTCGACACCTGGCTCGACGAGCCCGCCGCCGCCCGCTGGCTGGTGCTCGCCCGCGCCTGGCTGGCCAGCCCGCGCCTGCCGGCGTTGGTCGGCACCCGCGACGAGGCCGGCAAGACCCGCAACGCCCTCACGGCCGAGCTCGCGTCGCCGGCCATCGCCGAGACCCGCGCCGGCACGCTCGCGGCCCTGGCCACGATGGCCCCGGGCCAGGTCCTCGCCGCCTCCACCGGCCTGCCCTCGCTCGTCGAGCAGGTCGCCTGGCACCGGCCCCGCCGACCCCGCACCCGCACCCAGCACGTCGCCTGGACGGCGTCCGAGGCCGCGACGATCGGCGTCACCGGTCTCGGCGGGCTGGCGTCCTACGCCCGCGTCCTGGTCGAGGGCGGCGACCCCGAGCCCGTGCTCGCGGCGCTGCTGCCCGAGCCGGTCGACCACGTGCTCGTGCAGGCCGACCTCACCGCCGTCGCGCCCGGCCCGCTCGAGTCGGAGCTGGCGCGCCGCCTCCAGCTGGTCGCCGACGTCGAGTCGCGCGGCGGCGCGACGGTCTACCGGTTCACGCCGTCGTCGGTGCGCCGCGCGCTCGACGTCGGCTGGACCGCCGTCGAGCTGCACGCCTTCCTCGCCGCCGTGTCGCGCACGCCGGTGCCGCAGCCGCTGACCTACCTGGTCGACGACACCGTGCGCACGTTCGGCTCGGTGCGCGTCGGCGCCGCCGAGTCGTTCCTGCGCGCCGACGACGAGTCGGCGCTCAGCGAGCTGCTCCACCACCCCCAGGCGCGCAGCCTCGGCCTGCGACGCATCGCGCCGACCGTGCTGGTCAGCGACACCCCCGTCGACGTGCTCCTGCCCCGGCTGCGCGACCTCGGCGCGGCGCCCGTCGTCGAGGCCGCCGACGGCACCGTGCAGGTGACCCGGCCCGACGTGCTCCGGGCGCGGCTGCCGCGCGAGCGCGGGACGTCGGCCCGCTCGGTGCGCGAGTCGGCACGCGTCGCGGCCGTGGTCGCCGCCGTGCGGTCGGGCGACCGCGCCGCCGCGGCCCGCCCGCCGTCGTCCGCGCCCCTGACGCCGGCCGGCGCCCTCGCGGCGCTGCGGACGGCGATCGAGTCCGGCTCGACCGTGCTCATCGGCTACGTCGACAACCAGGGCGTCTCGGGCGACCGCGTCGTCGACCCGATCTCGGTCGAGGGCGGCACGCTCACCGCCCGCGACCACCGCGCCGACGACGTCCGCTCGTTCGCCGTCCACCGGATCACGACCGTGCGCGAGCTCGCGGAGTAGCCGGACGGGTGGCACTCTCCGCGCGATCGCGCTGAGAGTGCCACCCCCACGGACGTTTCCTCGGTCCGTAAACTCGGCTGGTGCCCGATGGCCCCCTGATCGTCCAGTCCGACAAGACCCTGCTGCTCGAGATCGACCACGAGCAGGCTGCCGAGTGCCGCAAGGCGATCGCGCCGTTCGCCGAGCTCGAGCGCTCGCCCGAGCACGTGCACACCTACCGCCTGACGCCGCTCGGGCTGTGGAACGCCCGCGCGGCCGGGCACGACGCCGAGCAGGTCGTCGACACCCTGCTCACCTACAGCCGCTACGCCGTCCCGCACGCGCTCCTGGTCGATGTCGCCGAGACGATGGCGCGCTACGGCCGGCTCCGGCTCGACAAGCACCCCGTGCACGGGCTGGTGCTGGCCAGCAACGACCGGCCGGTGCTCGAGGAGGTGCTGCGCGCCAAGAAGGTCGCCGGCATGATCGGCCAGCGCATCGACGACGACACGGTCGCCGTCCACGCCTCCGAGCGCGGCAACCTCAAGCAGGCGCTGCTCAAGCTCGGCTGGCCGGCCGAGGACTTCGCCGGCTACGTCGACGGCGAGGCCCACCCGATCGCGCTCGACGAGTCCGGCTGGCAGCTGCGGGCCTACCAGAACGAGGCGGCCGAGTCGTTCTGGCACGGTGGGTCGGGCGTCGTCGTCCTGCCGTGCGGCGCGGGCAAGACGATCGTCGGCGCGGCCGCGATGGCGCATGCGCAGGCCACGACGCTGATCCTGGTCACCAACACGGTGAGCGCACGGCAGTGGAAGGACGAGCTGGTGCGCCGCACGTCGCTGACCGAGGACGAGATCGGCGAGTACTCCGGCTCGGTCAAGGAGGTCCGCCCCGTCACCATCGCGACCTACCAGGTGATGACGACCAAGCGCGGCGGCGCCTACCGCCACCTCGAGCTCCTCGACGCCCGCGACTGGGGCCTCATCGTCTACGACGAGGTGCACCTGCTGCCGGCGCCGATCTTCCGGATGACGGCCAACCTGCAGGCCCGCCGTCGCATCGGCCTGACGGCGACCCTGGTGCGCGAGGACGGGCGCGAGGGCGACGTCTTCTCGCTCATCGGGCCCAAGCGCTACGACGCGCCGTGGAAGGACATCGAGTCGCAGGGCTACATCGCCCCGGCCGACTGCGTCGAGGTGCGCGTCACGCTGCCGACGCCCGAGCGGCTCACCTATGCCGTGGCCGAGCCCGAGGAGCGCTACCGCCTCGCGGCCTGCACGCCCGAGAAGGTCCGGGTGGTGCGCGACCTCGTCGCCTCGCACGCCGGTCAGCCCACGCTGGTGATCGGGCAGTACCTCGAGCAGCTCGACGAGCTCGCCGAGAAGCTCGACGCCCCGGTCATCAAGGGCGAGACCCCGGTCAAGGAGCGGCAGCGGCTCTTCGACGCCTTCCGCTCCGGCGAGATCGGCCTGCTCGTCGTCTCGAAGGTCGCCAACTTCTCCATCGACCTGCCCTCGGCCGAGGTCGCCATCCAGGTCTCCGGCTCGTTCGGCTCCCGCCAGGAGGAGGCCCAGCGCCTCGGCCGCCTGCTGCGCCCGAAGGACGACGGCCGATCGGCGCACTTCTACACGATCGTCTCGCGCGACACCGTCGACGCCGACTTCGCCCAGAACCGGCAGCGGTTCCTGGCCGAGCAGGGCTACGCCTACCGGATCGTCGACGCCGAGGACCTGCCGGCCTAGCGCCTGGGCTGCGTCGACTCGGCCGTCAGCCGTCGGCCGGCTCCGAGGTGTCGGCGAACGAGTGGTGCTCGTGGACGACGACCCACCGGCCCCCACGGCGCACGAGGCCGAGCGTGAGCCGCAGGCGCGGCTCGGTGGCCGACGGCTCGGGCTCCTTGCCGCAGCGCAGCAGGGCGCGGGCGAAGGCGACGTCGGCGCCGGCCGTGACGTCGAGCTCGGCGACCTCGAAGACGGCGCCCGAGGCCTGCCAGGCGAAGAACGGCGGCCACGTGGCGGCGTAGGCGTCGAGGCCCCGGACGCCCTCGTGCGGCGGTGGGACGTCGTACATCACGATGTCGTCGGCGTGGTCGGCGAGCACGGCGGCGAGGTCGCCGGTGTGCACGGCGCTCGCCCATCGGTGCACGAGGTCGCGGATGAGGACGGTGTCGGTCGCGGTCCGGCTCATGCAGATGACGACCCGGTCCGACGGCGCGACTCATCGCCGACCGGTGATGAGTGGAGTGCTCAGCCGGCGGTGAGCCCGGCCGGCCACCAGGCCGGCAGCAGTCGCAGGTAGACGGCCAGGAAGCCGTCGACGTCGAGGTCGTCGGTGGCCAGCCACGCCTCGAGCGCGCCGACGGTGCCGAGGGCGATGAACCGGATGGCGGCGTCCTCGACGTGGCCCGGGTCGGCGCCCTCGACGTCGATGCCGATGCGCAGCCGGGCGCGGCGGCTGAGCAGGCGGCTGGTCTCCCGGAAGTGGCCCGCGAGCATCGGGTGCAGGCTGGCGGCGCCGCTGTCGTCGGCGAGCCCGCGGCGGTAGATCGGGGCGTGGCGGCGCACGTGCTCGAGGACGCCGCGGACGACGTCGGTGACCGCCTGGTCGAGGTCGGTCTCGTCGTCGGCGAGCAGGCCGTCGCGCAGCGCGTCGAGCTCGCCGAGCAGCGCCTGCTCGACGAGCTCGGACGGCGCGGAGGCCAGCTCGTAGAACGTCGAGCGGTGGACGCCGGCCTCGCGGGCGACCTCCGTCACGGTGAGCGCATGGGCGGGTGCGGACTCGGCCAGTCGGAGCGCGGCCTGGAACAGGCGGGCCTGGGAGCGCTGCTGCCTCACGTCCATCCGACCATCCAACAGGAACAAAGTCCGACAGCTGTCGGTTTCCCAGAAGTCCGACAAACGTCGGAGAATTGGGATCGAAGGAGAGACAGATGGCCACCTACGACGTGCAGGACCGATCGGCGATCGTGACGGGTGCCGGTTCCGGCATCGGGCGTGCGGTCGCGCACCTGCTGGCCGCCAACGGCGCCGCGGTGCTGGTCACCGACCTCGACGCCGCGGCCGCGGACGCCGTCACCGCCGAGATCGTCGCCGCGGGCGGCGTGGCGAAGGCCTTCGTCGGCGACGCCGCCGACGCCGAGACCGCCACGCGCGCCGTCGAGGCCGCCGACGAGCTCGCCCCGCTGCGCATCGCGGTCAACAACGCCGGCATCGGCGGCCCTTCCGTGCCCGTCGGCGAGTACCCCCTCGACGCGTGGCGCAAGGTCGTCGACGTCAACCTCAACGGCGTGTTCTACAACCTGCGCGCCCAGGCACCGGTCATCGCCGGCCACGGCGGCGGCGCGATCGTCAACATGGGCTCCGTGCTCGGCTCGGTCGGCCTCGCCGGCTCGTCGGCCTACGTCAGCACCAAGCACGCCCTCGTCGGCCTCACCAAGAACGCCGCGCTCGAGTACGGCGACCAGCGCGTGCGCGTCACCGCCGTCGGCCCGGGCTTCATCTCCACGCCGCTGCTCGAGGCCAACCTCGACACCGACGCCCAGGCCGCCCTCGCCGCCCAGCACCCCGCCGGCCGCCTCGGCACCTCTGAGGAGGTCGCCGCGCTCGTCGCGTTCCTCGTCTCCGACGCCGCCACCTTCGTCACCGGCAGCTACCACCTCGTCGACGGCGGCTACGCCGCGAGCTGACGGAATATCCGTTCCACAACCGGTTTCTGCCTTCCTACGGTGGTCGACGCCCGCGCAAACGGCGCGGGCACGATCATCGGAAGGACCATGGAGCAGATCACGGAGACGCTCATCAGCTGGGCGTCGATCCTCGAGGAGAAGACCCGCCAGCAGGCGATCACCACGGCGACGATGCCGTTCATCCACCCGCACGTCGCCCTGATGCCCGACGCCCACCTGGGCCTGGGCGCCACGGTCGGGTCGGTGATCCCCAC
Source organism: Nocardioides secundeburneus (assembly GCF_039939255.1). Taxonomy (NCBI): domain Bacteria; kingdom Bacillati; phylum Actinomycetota; class Actinomycetes; order Propionibacteriales; family Nocardioidaceae; genus Nocardioides; species Nocardioides secundeburneus. The sequence continues at coordinate 448,740 of NZ_JBDUUE010000004.1, read as the reverse complement.
GCTCGGCGCGATCATGCCGGCCGCGGTCGGCGTCGACATCGGGTGCGGCATGATCGCCGTCCGCACCGAGCACGACGTCGCCGACCTGCCGGCCGACCGCCGGGCGCTGCGCGAGTCGATCGAGCGCGCCGTCCCGCTGTCGGCCGGCGCGGCCAACCAGGCCGTCACGCGCAGCCACACCGAGCATCGCCTGGAGGTGCTGCGTGCCGAGGCCGAGCGGGCCGGGTTCGACCCCACGTCGTACGCCGCTCGCTGGGAGCTGCAGCTCGGTACCCTCGGCTCGGGCAACCACTTCATCGAGGTGACGGTGGACGAGGAGGGTCGGGTCTGGCTGTTCCTGCACTCGGGCTCGCGCGGCGTCGGCAACCGGATCGCCCAGCACCACGTCAAGGTCGCCCGCGACCTGTGCGAGCAGTGGTGGATCGCGCTGCCGCACCGCGACCTCGCCTACCTCGTCGAGGGCACGCCGGAGTTCTGGGCCTACATCCGCCAGATGCGGTGGGCGCAGCACTACGCCCTGCTCAACCGCGAGGAGATGATGGACCGGGTCGTCGCCTGCTTCGCCGACTGGCTCGGGCTGTCGACGCCCGACGACGTGCAGCGGGTCGAGGAGATCAACTGCCACCACAACTACACCGAGCAGGAGACCCACTTCGGCCGGCGGGTGTGGCTCTCGCGCAAGGGCGCGATCCATGCCGGCGCGGGCGTGCCCGGCGTGATCCCGGGCTCGATGGGCACCGCGTCGTACGTCGTGGTCGGCAAGGGCAACCGCGTCGCGCTCGACTCGGCGCCGCACGGCGCCGGTCGGGAGTACTCACGAACGGCGGCCCGCAAGACGTTCTCGCGCGAGCAGCTGCGCGAGGCGATGGCCGGCATCGAGTACCGCGACACCGACGCCTTCGTCGACGAGATCCCCGGGGCCTACAAGGACATCGACCAGGTGATGGCCGATGCCGCCGACCTGGTCGAGGTCCGCCACGTGCTCCGCCAGATCGTCAACGTCAAGGGCGACTGACGAGCGGCCGCCTCGCCCCCGGGCGGGCCGCTCCCACGGCCCGGACGGGTCAGAAGAGCCCGAAGCGCCTGCGCCTGCGGGCCGGCGCCGGTGCAGCCTCGTCGGCGGCGTCCTGACCGAGGTCGAGGACGACGAGCCCGGCGCTCTCGAGACGCTCGTCGTAGACGAACCCGGCGGCCCCGAGCAGCTCGAACAGCGTGTCCTCGTCGAGCCGCTCGATGCCGGCCTCCGCCGGGTGCGGGGTGCCCTCGCTGGTCGACTCGGTGCCCTCGGACCACTGCCAGCTGCGGCGTCCGGACGGCGCCGCCACCTCCCACGCGTAGCTGTCGGTCGTCGACATGAACAGCCCGGCGTAGGTCGGGCCGAGCGCCCCGAGGTCGTCGATGCGGTCGACGATGTCGACACCACCCGCGAGCACGAGGACGTCGTCGCGCTGCCAGGCGTCGACCCCTCCCTCGAGACCCTCGGTCGACTCGTCCCAGGCGTGCCGCCCGGGGGTCGGCGTCCACCTCAGGGCGGACAGGTCGTCGATCGTCACGCCGTGCACCACGGCGATCACTGCTTTCCATCCCATGGGAGCCACCTCTACCCACGCAGCCGGGGTCACTACCCTTGAACCGTGAAGGCACTGCTGCTCGAGAACATCCACCCGGTCGCCGTCGAGACGCTGGAGCGTCGCGGCTTCGAGGTCGAGCTGCGCACGTCGTCGCTGTCCGAGGACGAGCTGCTCCAGGCTCTGCCCGGGGTGACGCTGCTCGGCATCCGGTCCAACACCACGATCACCGAGAAGGTCCTCGCCAACGCCCCCGACCTGTCGGCCATCGGCTGCTTCTGCATCGGCACCAACCAGGTCGACCTGGCCGCCGCCGCGGAGAAGGGCATCGCGGTCTTCAACGCGCCCTACTCCAACACCCGCAGCGTCGTCGAGCTGGTCATCGGCGAGATCATCGCGCTCGCGCGGCGGCTCACCGAGAAGACCGAGAAGATGCACGCCGGCGTGTGGGACAAGTCGGCCAAGGGCAGCCACGAGATCCGTGGCCGCACCCTCGGCATCGTCGGCTACGGCAACATCGGCACCCAGCTGTCGAACGTCGCCGAGTCCCTGGGCCTGCGGGTGATCTTCTTCGACACCGCCGACCGGCTCGCCCACGGCAACGCCCGTCGCATGCCGTCGCTGCACGCGCTGCTCGCCGAGGCCGACGTCGTCACGCTGCACGTCGACGGCCGTCCCGGCAACGCCGGCTTCTTCGGCGCCGAGGAGTTCGCGGCGATGAAGCCGCGCTCCATGTTCATCAACGCCGCCCGCGGCATGGTGGTCGACACCGACGCGCTGCGCGAGCAGATCCTGTCCGGCCACATCGCCGGCGCCGCGCTCGACGTGTTCCCGATCGAGCCGAAGGCCCAGGGCGACGAGTTCACCTCGCCCCTGCGCGGGCTCGACAACGTCATCCTCACCCCGCACGTCGGCGGGTCGACGCAGGAGGCGCAGGAGGAGATCGGCTGGTTCGTCGCCGGCAAGCTCGCCGGGTTCGTGCTCGAGGGCCGCACCGAGCTGTCGGTCAACCTGCCCGCCGTCCTCGCCCCGCAGCTCACCTCCGGCTCGCGGCTGGGCTACCTGCACGTCAACGTGCCCGGTGTGCTCGCCGACCTCAACGCTCGCCTGGCCGAGCAGGGCGTCAACGTGACGGCTCAGTACCTCGCCACCCGCGGCGAGCAGGGCTACGTGGTCACCGACGTCGCCGAGTCGGTCTCGTCCGAGGCCGCCGCCGTCGTCGCCGGGTCCGACCAGACCATCTGGTTGCGCTCCTACGACGCCTGAGCCCCGCGGGCTGACTCGTCACGGGCTCGACCACCACCCCGGTGGTCGAGCCCGTCCCGGTCGCGCGCCCGTACCGTGGAACGGGTGATCAGCACCGCACGCGACCGGCTCGGCCAGGCCCTGTTCGCCCGGGTCGCCGGGCCCGACGGCCCGGCCAAGCGCGATCGCATCCACGGCACCGAGGGGCCGCGGTGGTTCGAGCCCGGGAGCCCGATCACCGTCGTCCACGGCGACGCCTCGATGTTCGTCGGCGGCATCCGGGCCCTGCTGCTGCAGACCCTGCACCCGGCGGCGATGCTCGCCGTGCACGAGCACTCCGGGTTCCGCGGTGACATGTGGGGGCGGCTGCACCGCACCAGCGAGTTCCTGGCCAGCACCACCTTCGCCACGGCCGACGACGCCCAGCGCTCGGTCGACATCGTGCGTGCGATCCATCGACGGGTCACCGGCACCATGCCCGACGGGTCGGCCTACGCGGCCTCCGACCCGCACCTGCTGCGCTGGGTGCACGTGGCCGAGGTCGACAGCTTCCTGCGCGCCCACACCGTCTACGGGCGCGAGCCCCTCGACCAGGCCGGGCGCGACACCTACGTGGCCCAGGCGGCCGTGGTGGCCGAGCGGCTCGGGGCCACCCGGGTGCCGCAGACCGAGGCCGAGCTGGCCGAGGCCCTCGCCGAGTTCCGGCCCGAGCTGCGCGGCACCCCCGAGGCGCGCGAGGCCGTGCGCTACCTGCTCCTCAAGCCACCGCTCCCGCTGGCCGCCCGGGCGCCGTACGGCGTGCTGGTCGCCGCGGCCGTCGGGCTGATGCCTGCCTGGACCCGCTGGCCCCTGCGGCTGCCGTGGCTGCCGGTCGCCGAGCGCACCGTCGTCCGGGCCCTCGGCGGCGCGGCGACGGGCACGATCCGCTGGGCGATGACGCCACCCGCCCGCGAGCCCCGAGAGGGTCGGGCCGGATGACCGGTCGACCTCAAGGGTCTGGTCCCTCGCTTGAGGTGAACTTGACCTGTCGACCGATGATTCCTTGAGCCCCGATTCCTAGGTTCGTGCCATGTACTCGACCCAGGTGACGGGAGCCGGCACGGCGGCCCTGACGCTCGACTCCCCCACGCCCTCCGTGTTCCGCCTGCGCGTCACCGACGCCTCCGGACGCCTCGTCGCCGAGCGTCGCCTGCACGAGCTCCACAGCACCCTCGCCCTCCCCCAGGGCGACCTGCGCCTCACGGTCACCGACGACCGCCCGCTCCACGACCCGCGCCGCCACGCCGGCACCTGCGTCGACGTCACCGTCGGCCGCGGCACCACCGACGTCGCCCTCGGGCTCACCCGGGGCGCCGTCGTCCGGGCCACCTCGACGCCGTGGGCGCACGTCGCGCTCGTGCACGCCGACGGCGAGCGGCTCGACGTCCGCGCCGACGGACACGGCGTCGCCACCGTCGCCGGCCTCCGCGCCGGCGCCTGGACGGCGACCGCCCGTGACGCCCGCCGCGAGCGCTGCTCCGAGACCGCTCGCATCATCATCTCCACCCCCGGCCAGCACGACGTCGACCTGCCCACGACCACCGCCACCGCCCGCCTGCTGGTGCGCGTCGGCGGCGCCGACCGTCGTCCGGTCGCCGCCACCGCGGTCGAGATCACCGACACCGCCGGACGCCGGGTCACCGCGCCGGTGCGCGACGGCCTCGCCGACCTCCGCTCGCTGCGCCCCGGGCGCCTGCGCGTCGTCGTCCCGCCCTCGGTCGGGCACCTCGGCACCACCCTCGACCTCGAGCTCGCCGCCGGCGAGCACGGCACGGTCGACGCCGTCGTGCCGGTCGGCGCCGCCGTCACCGGCCGCGTGGTGCAGGGGCGTCGCGGCCGCCGTCAGTACGCCGCCGTCGTCGCGCTCGTCGACGACGACGGCGTCGAGCTCGAGCGCGTCCGCACCGACCGCAGCGGCCGGTTCGTGCTCGGCACCGGCCTCACCCGCAGCGAGGGACTCACGGTCGTCGCGACCACCGGCCCCGACACGCTGCACGTCACCCGCGCCGCCGTCGCCGACGTCGACGTGCTCAACGCCGTGCGACACGACGTCGGCGACGTCGTCCTGCCGGTCGCCGGCCCGCGGGCCGTCTGGACGGCGCGCACGCCCGCCGTCGCCGGCATGAAGCTGCCCTCGACGCACGTCTGAGCACGGTCCTGGGTTTGAATGGGGCGATGCCTCCACCTGCCCGACCAGCCTGGCCCCTGACCGACGGTGCCGCCGTGCGCGACGAGCTGCTCGCCGCCTACGCCGACCCGAGCCGCGGCTACCACGACTCGGTGCACCTCGCCGAGGTCGTCGGCCGCGTCGACGAGCTCGCCGACGCCGGGGTCGCCTTCGACCGGCTGCCGGTGCTGCTCGCGGCCTGGTTCCACGACGCGGTCTACGACGGCGAGCGCGACGCCGAGGAGCGCTCGGCCGCCTGGGCCGAGGAGGCCCTGCCCGCCCTCGTCGGCGACGACGTCGTCGCCGAGGTCGCCCGCCTCGTGCGGCTCACCGAGACCCACCGACCGGCCGACGACGACGCCAACGGCTGCGTGCTCTCCGACGCCGACCTCGGCATCCTCGCGGCGCCGGCAGAGCGCTACGCCGCCTACGTCGCCGCGGTGCGGGCCGAGTACGACCACCTCGACGACGCCACGTTCGCGGCCGGACGCCGGGCCGTGCTCGACGACCTGCTCGCCAAGCCGCGCCTGTTCCACACGCCCTACGCCGTCGAGCAGTGGGAGGCGGCCGCCCGGGCCAACGTGGCCGCCGAGCTGGGGTAGCCCCGGTAGAGCCAGTCGGTCAGGTCGTCCCCGACTTGCGCCGGCGCAGCCCGGCCGCGACGAGGCGCCGGACCAGCTCGCGCGAGGTGACCTCGACGGCGCCCGCGGCGACCACCTCGTCGTACCACTCCGACGGCACGTCGTAGTGGTCGCGGTCGAAGGCCCGCTCGGGGATGCCGACGTCGCGCGCGAACGCGTGCAGCTCGTCGTAGGAGGTGTCGCTGGCCAGGTGCGACCAGCGCCGGCCGTAGCGCTCGACGGCCGGAGGGTCGACGACGATCACGGGCGCATCACGACGTCCGGCGCCCGGGCAGCTCGGCCGCCCGGTCGAGCAGGAGCCGCCACGACCGCACGAGACCGGCGTCGACGAAGGCCTTGGCGGAGCCGCCCGGCCGGGCCTGGGGCCCGAGGTGGAACTGGGTGACCCCCGCGCGCGCCAGCCACGGCACCTGCTCCGCCGTGAGACCGCCGGCCGGCAGCAGCAGCCGCGCGACGTCGGGGTCGGCGCCCGCCAGCGCGAGGAGGTCGTCGTAGCCCTGCTCGAGGCCCTGCGGCGAGCCACCCGAGGCGACCGCCGTGAGCTCCGGGAGCCGCACGAGTCGCCGCCAGGCGCGCACCGGGTCGAGCGTCGCGTCGACCGCACGGTGGAACGTCCACGGCACGCCCGGCAGCGCCCGGGCCAGTGCCGACGTGGTGTCGACGTCGATCTCCAGGTCGGCGTCGAGGAAGCCGAACGAGACCCCCTCCGCCCCGAGGCCGAGGTACTCCTCGCCCAGCCCGACCAGCCGGGCGAGCTCGCCGCCCGTGGTCGTGTAGGAGTCGTCGAGGCGCAGCAGCACCCGCACCGGCACGTCGCTGGCACGCAGCACCGCGGCCGCGGTCGGGACGTCGGGCGAGCGGCCGTCGACGTCGAAGGACAGGCGGTCGGCGCCACCCTCGACCGCACCCGCGACGTCGTCGACGCGGGTGACGGCGACCTCCAGCAGCAGGCTCACGTCCTCACGGTACGAGACGGAGCCCCGCGCAGCGCGGAGGCTGGTCGGCATCCGCGGCTCCGACTTGAACGCCGCGTTTAATGGAGCGGTGGACGCCAACCTGCTGCTCGACGCCCGGGCGCGCGTGCTGGCCGACCTCACGGCTCGTCAGCTCGCCACCGCCACCGCCGTCTCGGCACTCGACGAGGCGTGCGAGTCGCGCCAGTGGTGGGCCGACCAGTGGCCCGCCGGCGCCGACTACGTCGCCGGACTCGTGGCCCAGGACGTGCAGGACGCCCTGTTCGAGACCGCCGGCCGCTGGCCGCTGTGCCTCGACTGCGCCTCGGGCCCGGTGCACTCGCTCTACATCCAGCCCGACCTCGGCGGCCCCGACCCTGTCTGGGTGTGCGAGGAGACCGGAGCGGTCGCCGCGGCGCTGGGGTTCCTGCACCGGCGCTGATGACACCTCGCTACCCCGGCCGGCATCGCAGGGTTGTCGAGGCCGTGGCAAGTCCGGTGTAAACCCCGATTTCCCTGACGGTTCCGCCGACCGTGCCTACCCTCGGTCACGTGGACGACGTACTGGTGAACGGCTCGACGGTGCTCAAGCACGTCGTCGTGCGCGAGTACGTACGTGGTCTCGTGGCCGGCAACGCCCCCGGCTCGCCCGCGCCGTCCGAGCGCGAGCTGGTGCACCGCTTCGGCGTCGCCCGCATGACCGTGCGCCAGGCCCTCGACGCGCTCGTCACCGAGGGACTGCTCGAGCGGATCCCCGGTCGCGGCACGTTCGTGGCCCGACCCCGACGCACCGCCACCCCGATCACCGGCTACACCGAGGAGATGGCCCGGCGCGGGCTCCTCGCCGAGTCGCACACGCTGCTCGCCCGCCGCGAGCAGTGCGGCCCCGGCGTCGGACGCGCGCTCGACCTCACCGAGGGCGAGCCCGTCATCCACTGGCGGCGCCTGCGACGCGCCGACGGCGCCGTCGTCTGCGTCGAGGACAACTACCTCAACGAGGCGCTGCTGCCCGGGTTCCTCCAGCCCGGCATGCCCGCCAGCCTCTACGAGACCCTCGACGTCCGCGGCCTCCGGCCCACCTGGGCCGAGGACTCCATCTCCGCCGACGTCGCCGGCGACGAGGAGGCCGCCCTCCTCGAGATCCAGCCCGGCACCGTCGTCCTGCGGCACTCGCGCCGCGGCATGGTCGGCGACAAGATCATCAATGTCTCGCGCAGCGTCTACCGCGCCGACCGGTTCACGATGTGGGTCCAGCTGGGTACTGCCTGATGGCTGCTTGATGGCTGCTTGATGGCGCTCGCTTCGCTTCGCGCGTGTCGCGCCGCCTGAAGGGGCCGTCTGGGCGCACGTCCGGCGCACGCCCTCCGCTCGTTCCTCGCTCCGGACGCACCCGGACGCACACCCAGACGGCCTCGCGGCGCGCCGGTCTCCCTGGCACTCTCCGCGCAATCGCGCTCGTAGGACCACCGCTCGAGCCCCGATATGGCACTCTCCGCGCGATCGCGCTCGTAGGACCACCGCTCGAGCCCCGGTGTGGCACTCTCCGCGCGATCGCGCTCGTAGGACCACCGCTCGAGCCCCGGTATGGCACTCTCCGCGCGATCGCGCTCGTAGGACCACTGCTCGGGCCCCGGTGTGGCACTCTCCGCGCGATTGCGCTGCTGGTGCCACCGCTCGTGCCGCGCGTCAGTCGGTCGCGATCGCCTTCAGGACGTCGAGGCGGGCTGCACGTCGGGCCGGGAAGACGGCGGCGACGACGCCGATGACCACGCCCAGGCCGAGGAACACCGCGAGCTGGTCGAACGGCACCCGGATCACCTCGAGCCCCTCGTCGCGCACGGCGTACATCAGCGCCACGCCGAAGCCGACGCCGAGGAGCACCCCGAGCACGGCTCCGAGGACGGCGATGACGATCGACTCCAGGGTGATCATCCGGCGCATCTGGGGCCGGGTGACGCCGATGGCCCGCAGCAGACCGACCTCGCGCGTGCGCTCGATCACCGACAGGGCGAGCGTGTTGACGATGCCGAGCACGGCGATCAGCAGCGCCAGGCCGAGCAGGGCGTAGATGATGAGGACGAACTGGTCGATCGGCTCGCGCTGCTCCTCGGCGAACTCCTGCTGGTCGTTGACCGTGATGGTGGGGTTGTCGATCGCGTCCTCGATGCGCTGCTCGACCGCCGGGTCGACCTCATCGGTGAACACGATGACGTTGGCCAGCAGGGGCTGGTAGTCGGCAGCCGCGAAGGTGCCGAACGTCGTGGCGACCGAGCCGACCACCGGGTTGTCCTCGAAGACGCCGACGACGCGCCAGGACTGCTCACCGGCCGGCGGCCGCACGTCGAAGGAGTCGCCGACGCCGAGCCCCTCGTCGTCGGCGAAGCCCTCGGAGACGATGACCGTGCCGTCGTCGAGGTCGGCGGCGCTGCCGTCGACGAAGCGCAGCGCCAGGGCGTCGACCTGCGCGGGGTCGAGCGAGGCGACCGCCTTGTCGCCGCCGTCCTGTGTCTCGACCAGCTGGAAGCCCTGGCCGACGACGTCGGCGACGCCGTCGACCGCCGCCACCTGGTCGGCCACGGCCGGGTTGAACAGCGTGCCGAAGCCGACGCCGCGCACGACGTAGTCGCCGACGAAGTTCTCCTCGATCGTCTGGTCGACCGACGCCTTGGCCGAGGAGCCGATGATGGCCATCGTGCAGGCCAGCGTCAGCCCGATCATCAGGGCCGAGGCGGTGGCCGCGGTGCGCCGGGGGTTGCGCAGCGAGTTCTGACCGGCCAGGTTGCCGATGGAGCCGAACACCGCGGCGTAGGTCGCGCGGGCCAGCCGCAGCAGCGGCGCCGCCAGCACCGGGCTCATCATCGTGACGCCCATGAGGATGCCGAAGATGCCGGCACCGGTCCACCAGCCGGCGTTGCCGAGGTCGACGACGTCGGTCAGGCCGACGGCGAGGGCGAGCCCACCGAGCACGACCACCGCCAGGCCCGCCCGGAACCGTCGGCGCAGGGAGGACTCGGGCAGCGCGACGTCGTCGCGCATGGCCTGGACCGGCGCGATCCGGCTGGTGCGGCGCGCGGGCAGGTAGGCCGCGGCCATCGTGACGACGATGCCGACGGCGTAGGCGGCCAGGAACGTCCGCGGCTCGAACACCAGGGACTGCCCCGAGAGGTCGAGGCCGAACGAGGCGAACGCCGCGCGCAGGCCCAGCGCGAGCAGGACGCCGAGCCCGGTGCCGATCGTCGCGCCGAGCACGCCGAGCACGAACGCCTCGAGCTGCACCGACCGGACGACCTGACGCTTCGAGGCGCCGAGGGCGCGCAGCAGCGCGAGCTCGCGACTGCGCTGGGCGACGAGCATCGAGAACGTGTTGACGATGAGGAACGAGCCGACCACCAGGGCGATGCCGGCGAAGATCAGCAGGAAGGTGGTGAGGAAGCCGATGGCCTCGAGGAGGTCGTCGGCGCTCTCGTCGGCGGCGACCTCACCGGTGACCGCCTCGGTGCCGTCGGGCAGCACTCCGCGCGCCTGCTCGGCGAGCTCGTCCTCGGAGACCCCGTCGTCGGCGGTCACCCAGATGTCGGTGAACTCGTCGCGACCGTCGAGGAACAGGTCCTGCGCGGTCGCGGTGTCCCAGGCGACGAAGGTCGCCCCGTTGAGCGAGCCGCCCTCGGGGAAGCCGAGGACCCCGACGACGGTCGGCTCGAGCGTGGTCTGCGCGCCCAGGGGCAGCTGCACGGTGACCGGGTCGCCGACCTGCACGCCGGCCTTCTCGGCCGTGCGCTCGTCGAGCAGCACCTCGTCGGGCCCGGACGGCGCCCGCCCGTCGACGAGCTGCAGGCCGGGCCCGCCCGCCGCGGGTGCGTCGGAGTAGTTGGCGCCGATCGCCGGCGGGCCGTTGCCGCCGATGACCTCGCCGTCGGCGTCCTCGACGTAGACGCCGAACGAGGTGACGTTGCCGTCGGCCCGGGCCGCTCCCGGGAGCGCGGCGAGCTCGTCGACGAGCGCGGCCGGCACCGTCTTGGTCGACGGCCCGAGCGACGTCGTCGCGTTGACCGGCCGCACGGTGACGTCGCCGACCGTGGAGGCGAACAGGGCCGTGAAGCTGCGGTTGAGCGTGTCGGAGAAGACCAGGGTGCCGACGACGAACGCGACGCCGAGCACGATGGCGAACGTGCTCAGCAGCAGGCGCACCTTGCGCCCGAGCAGGCTCTTGAGAGCAGCGCGGATCACGGCTGCCCGCCGCCGACCTCGGAGAGCCGGGCCATGATCTCGAGGATCGCGTCGCGGTCGGGGTCGCGACGCTCCTCGACCACCCGGCCGTCGACGAGGAAGACCACCCGGTCGGTGTAGGCCGCCGCGACGGGGTCGTGGGTGACCATGACGACGGTCTGGCCGTGGTCGTCGACGCTGGCGCGCAGCAGGTCGAGCACCTCGGCCCCCGAGCGAGAGTCGAGGTTGCCGGTCGGCTCGTCGGCGAAGACGATGCGGGGTCGGCTCACCAGCGCCCGGGCGACGGCGACCCGCTGCTGCTGGCCGCCGGAGAGCTCGTTGGGCTTGTGGCCGAGCCGGTCGGTGAGCCCGACGGTCGCGATGACGGAGTCGAACCAGGCCTGGTCGGGCTTGCGGCCGGCGATGGCCAGCGGCAGCAGGATGTTCTCCTGCGCGGTGAGCGTGGGCACCAGGTTGAACGACTGGAACACGAAGCCGATCTCGTCGCGCCGCAGCAGCGTGAGCTCCTTGTCCTTCAGCCCGCCGATCGCGCGGTCGCCGATGTAGACCTCGCCCTCGTCGGGCCGGTCGAGCGCCGCGCACACGTGCATGAGCGTCGACTTGCCCGAGCCGCTCGGCCCCATCACCGCGGTGAACTCGCCCGCGTGCAGGTCGAGGGTGACCCCGGCCAGGGCATGCACGACCGCGTCGTCCTTGCCGTAGGTCTTCGTCAGGCCGACGACGCGGGCGGCGACGTCGGGGCGGGCCGGCTCCGCGGTGGTGGAGGTCATGGGGACAGCCTGTACTGCGCCACCCCCAGCGCGCCACGGGGATGACCCCGGCCGTCCCCCGGGCCGCCTACAGTCGCCCCCATGCACGTCGAGCGCACGTTCACCGTCCCGCGTCCGGTCGAGCAGGTCTTCGCCTACCTCGGCGACTTCACCACCACCGAGGAGTGGGACCCGGGCACCGTCACCACCACCCGCACCTCCGGCGACGGCGGGCTCGGCACCACCTACGCCAACACCTCGGAGTTCATGGGACGCCGTGTCTCGCTGACCTACGACACCATCACGTTCCAGCCCCCGACGAAGGTGCAGTTCCGCGGACGCAACAAGGGCTCCACCGCCACCGACTCGCTCACGTTCACCGCGACGTCCGACGCCACGACCGAGATCCACTACCGGGCCGACTTCGTCTTCCACGGCATCTGGAAGTACCTGGCACCACCGGTCGCCCGCCGCCGCATCGACGCGCTCGCCGACGAGACCGTGCAGAAGATGAAGCAGGCCCTCTCGGCACTCTGAGTGCAGACGTGCTCAGATAGACGTCGTGAGCCAGTCCAACGACGCCCACCCGATCGGCATCGACTTCGGCGGGTCCGGCATCAAGGCCGCCCCGGTCGACCTCGACCGCGGCGACTTCGCCGCCGAGCGGGTCCGCATCGAGACCCCGCAACCATCCACCCCCGACGCCGTCGCCGAGGTCTTCGCCGAGCTGGCGTCGTCGTTCGACGCCGACGACGGCGGCACGCCGGTCGGCGTCACGGTGCCGGGGGTCGTCCGCGACGGCGTGGTCTCGACGGCGGCCAACATCGACCCGTCGTGGGTCGGGGTCGACGCCGCCGCCCTGTTCAGCCAGGCCGCCGGCCGGCCCGTGTTCGCCGTCAACGACGCCGACGCCGCCGGTCTGGCCGAGGCCCACTTCGGCGCCGCCCGCGGCCAGAAGGGCCTGGTCATCGTGACGACGCTCGGCACCGGCATCGGCTCGGCCCTGCTGCACGACGGCGTCCTGCTGCCCAACTCCGAGCTCGGCCACCTCGAGATCGACGGTCGCAACGCCGAGAGCCACGCCGCCAACAGCGCCCGCGAGAAGCACGACCTGAGCTGGGAGGAGTGGGCGGAGCGGTTGACGACCTACTACCGCACCGTCGAGGGCCTGCTCACCCCCGACCTGTTCGTCGTGGGCGGTGGCGTGAGCAAGCACGCCGACAAGTTCCTGCCGATGGTCGACATCACGACGCCGATCATCCCGGCCGTGCTGCGCAACAAGGCCGGCATCGTCGGCGCCGCGCTCTACGCCACCCGTCGATAGGGTCGAACACCTGTTCGATCTCGGTGTATCGTCGACGTCATGGACTTCCAGTCGACGCTCTTCCAGGCCCCGACGGGCATGGGCGACCTCGCCGGCACCGAGCGTCGGGTCCTGGGCCAGGGCGCCTGGCTCGACGTCCTGCGCAGCTGGCTGCCGGCGCCCGACGACGTGTTCGAGACGCTCGTCGCCGACGTCCCGTGGCGCGCCGAGCGCCGCCAGATGTACGACCGGATGGTCGACGTGCCGCGCCTGCTGCACACCTACATGATCGGCGAGCCCCTCCCCCACCCGCTGCTCGAGCAGGCGCGCGACGCGCTCTCGGCCCACTACGCCGACGAGCTCGGCGAGCCGTTCCGCACCGCCGGCTGCTGCTACTACCGCGACGGTCGCGACTCGGTGGCCTGGCACGGCGACACCATCGGCCGCGGGTCCACGCACGACACGATGGTCGCCATCGTCTCCCTCGGCGACCCCCGCAAGCTGCACCTGCGACCGCGCGGGGGCGGCGAGTCGGTCGTCGTCGAGATGGGTCACGGCGACCTCGTCGTCATGGGCGGCTCCTGCCAGCGCACCTGGGAGCACGCCGTGCCCAAGGTGGCCACGGCCGGTCCGCGCATCTCCGTGCAGTTCCGTCCGTTCAACGTCTTCTAGACCGGCGCCCGGCAGGATGTCGCCATGGAGCAGCCGTGGTGACCCGCTTCGACCTCGCCGACCCCGCGTTCGACGTGACGTCGCCGGTGGTGCACGCCGCCCGTGAGGAGCAGTGGTTCGTCGAGACCACCTGGGGTTGGGCGGTCCTGCGCCACGCGGAGGCCTCGGCGATCCTGCGCGACCGGCGCTTCCGCCAGGGCAACGCGCGGTGGCCGGCGCAGAACGGCATCCACTCCGGGCTGTTCTCCGACTGGTGGGGCGAGACCCTGCTGAGCCTCGAGGGCGACGACCACGCCCGCATCCGGCGGCTGATGGTGCCGGCCTTCCGCAACCGCGCGATCGCTGCCCAACGGCCGCGGTTCACCGCCCTGGCCCACGAGCTCGTCGACGCCTTCGCCCCGCGCGGGTCGGTCGAGCTGGTCGGCGAGTTCGCCGAGCCCTACAGCGCCCGCATCATCTGCGTCCTCCTCGGTCTCGACGAGGCCGACTGGCACCAGGTCGCGCGCTGGTCCGACGACCTCGGGGCATCGTTCTCGATCGACGTCGGCAACCAGGTACCCCGCATCGAGGCGGCGATCACCGGCCTCGCCGGCTACCTCGACGAGGTGGTCGCCGACCGCCGGCGAACCCCGCGCGACGACCTCGTCTCGACCCTGGTGGCCGCCGACGAGCTCAGCGACCGTGAGCTGAGCGTCGCCCTGGTCTTCCTGGTCTTCGCCGGCATGGAGACGACCCGCAACCAGATCGGGCTCGCGATCCAGACCCTGCTGCGCCACCCCGACCAGTGGCGGTTGCTCGGCGAGCGGCCCGAGCTCGGCGCCAACGCCGTCGAGGAGGTGATGCGGGTCAACCCCACCGTCACGTGGGTCACCCGCGAGGCCATCGAGGACGTCGACCTCGCCGGGCTCCACGTGCCGCGCGGCGGCGTCGTGCAGGTGCTCTCGCACGCCGCCGGGACCGACCCGCGATCGGCCCCCGACCCGACCTTCGACATCACCCAGCAGCGGCCGCCTCACCTCGGCTTCGGCGCCGGCATCCACCACTGCCTCGGCCACTTCGTCGCCCGCACCGACATGGCCGTGGCCCTGCCGTTGCTCGCCGCCCGGCTGCCCGACCTGCGCCCCGACGGACCGGGCGAGTGGCTGCCGGTCTCGGGCAACACCGGGGCGCTCCGGTTCCCGCTGGTGTTCACGCCGACGACGACGCGAGGCGACTGACGAGCTCGGCGGCGCCACCCCTGGCCTCGGTGGCCGGCGGGTCGGGCGGTCCGGGCGGGTCGGGCGGTGCGTGACCCACCGTCGGGAGGCCCGAGCCGGCACGGTTCGGTGGCTCACCTACCGCCGGGCCGGTCCGGCCGCGAGCCGGCTCTCCCGCCATCATCAGCCAGCCGAGCCGCTTGAACACGTTCAACATCTGTGCGACCTTGAGCTCATGGTGTTCTCCGACCCACTGTGGCGACACGCCTGGAGCACCACGGCCGGGCTACCGGTCGTCGTCCGGTGGGCGATGCGGTGCGGCGTCGTCCTCGGGGCCGTCGGGGCGCTGGCCGGCCTGGTGATCGGGCTCGTCGTCCATCCACCCACAGCCTGGTTCGCCGTGCTCGAGCTGGGCGTGCCGGCCTTCGTCCTCGGTGCCGCGCTGGGCGCGGTCGTCGGCGCGCTCGCCGCCGTCGTCGGCCGGCGCGGGGGCCGGCGCCGCGGCACGCCCCACACCGGTTCCGCCATCTGACCGCGCCCTTTGGACAGGCGTGGTTGGGTCGAGGGCGTGACTGACGCCCGCGCCACCATCGGCCTCACCGGCCTCGCCGTGATGGGCCGCAACCTGGCCCGCAACATCGCCCGCCACGGGCACACCATCGCCGTCCACAACCGCACCCACGCACGCACCGAGGCCCTGATCGCCGAGCACGGCGACGAGGGCGACTTCGTGCCGAGCGAGTCGCTGGAGGACTTCGTCGCCTCGATCGAGCGCCCCCGCGTCGTGCTAGTCATGGTGAAGGCCGGCGACCCCACCGACGCCGTCGTCGACGAGCTCGTGCCGCTGCTCGAGGAGGGCGACATCGTCGTCGACTGCGGCAACGCCCACTATGCCGACACGATCCGTCGAGAGGAGGCCCTGAAGGAGCACGGGCTCCACTTCGTCGGCACCGGCGTCAGCGGTGGCGAGGAGGGCGCGCTGCACGGTCCCTCGATCATGGTCGGCGGCACCGACGAGGCCTACGAGCGGCTCGGTCCGATCCTCGAGTCGATCGCCGCGCAGGTCGACGGCGAGCCGTGCTGCGCCCACGTCGGCACCGGCGGGGCCGGGCACTTCGTGAAGATGGTGCACAACGGCATCGAGTACGCCGACATGCAGCTCATCGCCGAGTCCTACGACCTGCTCCGCTCGATCGGTGGGCTCGAGCCGGCGGCGATCGCCGACGTCTTCGCCGACTGGAACGAGGGCGAGCTCGAGTCGTTCCTCATCCAGATGACCGCCGACGTGCTGCGCCACACCGACGCCGGCACGGGCAAGCCGTTCGTCGACGTCGTGCTCGACGCCGCCGAGCAGAAGGGCACGGGCCGCTGGACCGTGCAGAGCGCGCTCGACCTCGGCGTGCCGATCACCGGCATCGCCGAGGCCACGTTCGCCCGCAGCCTCTCGGGCCACGCCGCCCAGCGCGCCGCCGCCCGCGAGGTGTTCTCGACCAGGCCCGAGGAGCAGCGCGTCGAGGCGCCTGACGGGTTCGTCGACCAGGTGCAGGCCGCGCTCTACGCCTCCAAGGTCGTCGCCTACGCGCAGGGCTTCGACCAGATCGCCGTCGGCGCCGAGGAGAACGGCTGGGACGTCGACCTCGGTCAGGTCGCCAAGATCTGGCGCGACGGCTGCATCATCCGGGCGCGCTTCCTCGGCCGCATCACCGAGGCCTACGCCGCCGAGCCCGACCTCACCACGCTGCTCACCACCGAGTTCTTCGCCGATGCCGTCAAGGAGGGCGTCGACGCGTGGCGCGAGGTGATCGCGACGGCGGCGCGCGGCGGCGTCCCGGTGCCGGCGTTCGGGTCGTCGCTGAGCTACTTCGACGGCCTGCGCCGCGAGCGCCTGCCCGCGGCGCTCATCCAGGGCCTGCGCGACAACTTCGGCGCGCACACCTACCAGCGCGTCGACCGCGAGGGCACGTTCCACACCGCCTGGGCCGGCGACCTCGCCGAGAGCGAGGCGTAGGGCTCAGGCCGAACGGATCGCGACGACGTCGGCGAAGTCCTCGAGGGCCTGGCGCACCGAGCCCTCGGGCAGGACGCCGAGCAGTGCCTTGGCCTCCTGGGCCCGGGCGACGACGTAGGCGCGGGCCTCCTCGAGCGCCGGGTGCTTGCGGAGCAGGTCGAGCGCCTCGGCGTGCAGGGCGTCGTCGGCGAGGTCGGCACGGAGCAGCTCGTGCAGGCGCGCGTCGGCGGGGTCGGTGGAGGCGAGAGCCATCAGCACCGGCAGCGTGGGCACGCCCTCGCGGAGGTCGGTGCCGGGGGTCTTGCCCGACTCGTCGGACTCGGAGGCGACGTCGAGGATGTCGTCGGAGAGCTGGAAGGCCGAGCCGACGATCTCGCCGTAGGCGGTGAGCGCCTCCTCGACCTCGGGGCTTGCGCCGCCGAAGCGGGCGCCGTAGCGGGCCGAGGTGGCGATGAGCGAACCGGTCTTGCCGGCGACGACGTCGAGGTAGTGCTGCAGGGCGTCGCCCTCGGGCTCGACGCCCTCGAGGATCTGGCCCTCGACGAGGCGGGTGAACGTGGCGGCCTGGATGGCGACCGCGTCGGCGCCGAGCTGCGCGGTCAGCTCCGACGACTTCGCGAACAGCCAGTCGCCGGTGAGGATCGCGACGTGGTTGTCCCAGCGGGCGTTGGCCGAGGACTCCCCGCGTCGCAGGGCGGCCTCGTCCATGACGTCGTCATGGTAGAGCGAGCCGACGTGGGTGATCTCGACGACGCACGCCGCCGTGACGACGTCGGGGTGGCCGGGGTCGGTGCCGGCCTCGGCGGCGAGCAGCACGAGCAGGGGCCGGAAACGCTTGCCGCCGGCGTCGAGGAGGTGGCGCGCGGCCGCGGTGACGAAGGGCGACGGGCTGGCGGCGTGGCCGTGCAGCGCCGTCTCGACCTCGGCCATGCGTCGTCGCAGCCGGTCGGCGAGGTCGGTGTCGTCGATCGGCAGGGCCAGGTCGGAGGTCGCGTCGCCGGCCGGGTGTGGGCTCACCTGACGAAGTCTCCCACCTGCGCTGCGAGGTCGAGGACCGGGCCGGGCACGAGGCCCAGCGCGACGGTCGCAGCGGCGCACACGGCGATGGTGACGCTGGTCAGCGGCGAGGGGATCGTGACGGAGGCGACCTCGGCGTCGGCGGCGGGCTCGGTGAAGAACATCAGCCGGATGTAGCGCACGTAGAAGTAGACCGCGATGATGCTCGACGCGATCGCCACGAGGACGACGGGCCAGGCCCCGGCCGACATGGCGACGGTGAAGACCGACCACTTGCCCACGAAGCCGGCGGTGAGCGGGATGCCGGCCATCGAGAGCAGGAACAGCGCGAACACGCCGGCGACGACGGGCGAGCGCCGGCCGAGCCCGACCCACTTGGAGAACGTCGTCGCCTCGCCGTTGGCGTCGCGGACGACGGTGACGAGCGCGAAGGCGCCGACCGTGGCGAAGCCGTAGGTGGTCAGGTAGAACAGCACGGCCTGGAGCGAGGTGACCTGGCCCTCGGCGAGCTCGCCGCTGGCCTGCACGCCGAGCACGCCGGTGAGCAGGAAGCCGGTGTGGGCGATCGAGGAGTAGGCGAGCATCCGCTTGACGTCGCTCTGCACGCAGGCGAGCACGGCGCCGACGAGCATGGTGAGGATCGCGATGACCCACAGCATCGGCTGCCAGTCCCAGCGCTCGGAGCCGAACGCGACGTAGTAGAGCCGCAGGATCGCACCGAACGCGGCGATCTTCGTGGCCGCCGACATGAACGCCGTGACCGCCGTCGGGGCGCCCTGGTAGACGTCGGGCGTCCAGGCCTGGAACGGCACCGCGCCGACCTTGAACAGCAGGCCGACCGACAGCATCGCGATGCCGATGAGCAGCAGCGTGCGGTCGCCGTCGCCGGCGACGACGGCGTCGTGGATGGCACCCAGGCTCATCGAGCCCGCGTAGCCGTAGATGAGCGCGACGCCGTAGAGGAAGAAGCCGGAGGAGAAGGCGCCGAGCAGGAAGTACTTGAGCGCGGCCTCCTGGCTGAGCAGGCGGCGGCGTCGGGCGAGGCCGCAGAGCAGGTAGAGCGGCAGCGAGAGCACCTCGAGGGCGACGAACATCGTGAGCAGGTCGCCGGACGCCGGGAACAGCATCATGCCGGCGATCGCGAACATCACGAGCGGGTAGACCTCGGTGTGCGCCAGGCCCCGGGTCGAGGCCTCGCGCTCGCCCTCGCTGCCGGGCAGCGCGGCGGCCTGGCCGGCGAAGGCCGGGACGCCGGCCTCGAGCTTGCGCTCGGCGAACAGGGCGATGCCGGCGAGGGAGAAGACGAGGACGAGGCCCCACAGGTAGACGGTGGGGCCGTCGACGACGACCGACCCCTCGGCGCCGACGAGACCGCGGCCGGCACCGTCACCGGCCTCGTCGAGACCGGTGCCGACGACGACCGTGGCGACCAGCGCAGCGGTGACCCCGGCGGCGGCGAGGCCGACCTGCACGACGTGGCGGCGCTCGCGGGGCACGAAGGCCTCGGTGACGACGCCGAGCGCTGCGGCGCCGAACACGATCAGCAGCGGCAGGAGCTCGAGGTACTCGATGGTGGGCTTCACGAAGTCCATGTCAGTTGCCCTCCTCGTTCACCGGAGCGCCGGCGGGCGTGACCTCGGGCGGGTCGTCCTGCACGCCGACCTTCTGCTGCAGGAGGTCCTCGGCGTAGGGGTTGCTGATGTCGAGCAGCGGCTGCGGGAAGAAGCCGAAGACCACGAGCGCGACCATGAGCGGCGCGACGGCCAGGATCTCGCGCCGGTCGGCGTCGGGCACGACCTCGGTCGCCGACGCGGCCTTCTTCGTCAGCAGGTCGCCGTCGGCCGGGACGTCGTCGTGGTCGTGCCCGTGCCCCGCGCCGGAACCGACGGGCTCGTGCCCGGGGCCGGTGAAGATCCGCTGGTACATCCACAGTACGTAGATGGCGGCGAGCACGATGCCGGTGACGGCGATCGCGCCGACCCACCAGGCGTAGTCGAACGCGGCCAGCAGCACCAGGAACTCGGAGATGAACGGGCTGAGGCCGGGCAGGCCGAGGGTGGCGAGGCCGGCGACGAGGGTGAGCCCGGCGAGCACGGGGGTGGCCTTCTCGAGCCCGCCCATCTCGCTGATCAGCGTGGTGCCGCGGCGGCTGACCAGGTAGCCGGCCACGAGGAACAGCGCGGCGGTGCCGATGCCGTGGTTGACCATGTAGAGGATCGAGCCGGAGGCGCCCTGGGTGCTGAACACGAAGATGCCGAGCGTGATGAAGCCGAAGTGGCTCAGCGAGGTCAGGCCGATGAGGCGCAGCACGTCGTCCTGGGCGATCGCGACGAGCGCGCCGTAGACGATCGAGACCAGCGCGAGCGCGATGACGAGCGGGGTGGCCCACTGCGAGGCCTCGGGGAAGATGCCGAGGCAGAACCGCAGCATGCCGAAGGTGCCGATCTTGTCGAGCACGCAGACCAGCATCACCGAGACGCCGGGGGTGGCCTTCTCGGTGGTGTCGGCCAGCCAGGTGTGCACCGGGAACAGCGGGGCCTTGATCGCGAAGGCGATGAAGAAGCCGGCGAACAGCCAGCGGCCGGCCTCGGTGGAGATGTCGAGCTGCTCGAGGTCGGAGAGCAGGTAGGACGGCTCGCCCTGCTGGGCCGAGACGACGTAGAGGCCGATGACCGAGGCGAGGAGCACGAGGCCGCCGGCCAGCTGGAACATCAGGAACTTCATCGCCGCGGCGGCGCGGCCGTCCTTGCCGAACCCGCCGACGAGGAAGTAGGCGGGGATCAGCGTGGCCTCGAAGACGACGTAGAAGAGGAACACGTCGGTGGCGCAGAAGACGGCGAGCGAGAGGGCCTCGAGCGCGAGGATCCAGGCGTAGTAGGACCGCGGCGCCTCGTCGCCCTCGTGCCAGCCGGCGAGGATCACCACGGGCGTGATGACGGCGGTGAGCAGCACCATGAGCAGGCCGAGACCGTCGACGCCGAGCGCGTAGTGCACGCCGAACGCCTCGATCCAGGTGGTCTTCTCCTCCAGCTGCATGCCGCCACCCACGTCGTACTGGGTGAGGACGGCGATCGCGAGGCCGAGCGTGCCGGCGGAGGCGCCGAGCGCGACGGACCGCGAGATCGCGGCGGGGAGGAACGGGATCAGGAGGGCCGCGAGCAGCGGAACGAGAATCAGGATGGTCAACATCTCAGGAGCGGCCTTCCAGGTCGAACGCAACCACACGCGACGGGGTCCCCGCGGCGTTGTTCGCCGGAGGAGCGAAGCGGGGGAGGTGGAGAACGTCGTGGGGTGTCATCAGAGATTCACCGCCAGCATGGCCGCGACGACGATGAGCACGCCGACGAGCACTGAGAGTGCGTAGGAACGGACGTAGCCGGTCTGGACCTTGCGCAGCTGCCCACCGATCGCCTTGACGGCGGAGCCGCCGCCCATGAACGTGCCGTCGGCGCCGTGGCGGTCGAAGAGGAACAGCCCGGCCACGAGCCGGCGTCCGGGACCGACCACGAGTGCCTCGTTGATCTCGTTGCCGTAGAGCTCGTTGCGCGCCGCCCTGGTGGCGAACGAGACGTCGTCGGGTGCCACGGCCGGCACCTTCTGCCGCTGGTAGATCACGAACGCGATCGCGACGCCGACGGCGACGACCGCGACGATGATCGCGGTGATCACGATGGCCGGTAGCGGCGGCTCGTGGTGCTCGGCCTCGCCGACGACGGGCTTGAGCCAGGTCTTGATCCAGTCGCCGAGGATGAGGACGCCGCCGAGCACCGACAGCGCGGCGAGCACGATGAGCGGGAACGTCATCACGGCGGGCGACTCGTGCGGGTGGACGTCCTTCTGCCAGCGCTTCTGGGAGAAGAACGTCATCAGCATCAGCCGGGTCATGTAGAAGCCGGTGACTCCGGCACCGAGCAGCGCGGCGAGGCCGACGACCCAGTTCTCGGCGATGGCGGTCTCGATGATCTTGTCCTTCGACCAGAACCCCGAGAAACCCGGGAAGCCGATGATGGCCAGGTAACCCATGAGGAACGTGGCGAAGGTGACCGGCATGGCCTTCTGCAGCATGCCGTAGTGGCGCATGTCGACGTCGTCGTCCATGCCGTGCATGACCGAGCCGGCGCCGAGGAACATGTTGGCCTTGAAGAAGCCGTGGGTGATGAGGTGGAAGATCGCGTAGGCGTAGCCTGCGACGCCGAGGCCGGCGCCGAGCATCATGTAGCCGATCTGGCTCATGGTCGAGCCGGCCAGGGCCTTCTTGATGTCGTCCTTGGCGCAGCCGATGACCGCGCCCCACAAGATGCTGATCGCGGCGATCACGACCACCACGGTCTGGGCGTCGGGGGCGTACTCGAAGACGAAGTTCGAGCGGATGATCAGGTAGACGCCGGCGGTCACCATGGTCGCGGCGTGGATGAGGGCCGAGACCGGCGTCGGGCCCTCCATGGCGTCGAGGAGCCAGGCCTGCAGCGGGAACTGGGCCGACTTTCCGCAGGCGCCGATGAGCAGCAGGACGCCGAGCGCGGTCATCGCGGTCTCGCTGGCCTCGCCGGCGCCGGCGCTGATCACCGAGAAGCTGGTCGAGCCGAAGAGCGCGAAGGCCAGGAAGATCGCCAGGGCCATGCCCATGTCGCCGACCCGGTTGATGACGAAGGCCTTCTTGGCCGCGGCGGCCGCCGACGGCTTGTGCTGCCAGAACCCGATGAGCAGGTAGGAGGCGAGGCCGACGCCCTCCCAGCCGAGGAACAGGCCGAGGTAGTTCTCCGAGAGCACCAGCATCAGCATCGCGGCGACGAAGAGGTTGAGGTAGCCGAAGAAGCGGCGACGTCGCGGGTCGTGCGACATGTAGCCGATGGAGTAGACGTGGATGAGCGAGCCGACGCCGGTGATCAGCAGCAGGAACAGCGCCGACAGCGGGTCGAGCAGGAGGTCCATGCCGATGTCGAGGTTTCCGACCTGCACCCAGTCGTAGAGGTGCTGGCCGATCTGGCGTTCACCCTCGTCGCGTCCGAGCATCTGCAGGAACAGCACGACGCTGATCGCGAACGAGCCGACCGGCATCGCGGTGCCGAGCAGGTGGCCCCACTTGTCGGTGTACTTGCCACCGAGCAGCAGGATCGCAGCGCCGGCGAGCGGCAGTGCGATGACGAGGAACAGCAGGCCGAAGACCCCCTCGGCGCTCTCGGGATGTACGAGCGGGATCTCGGAGCCCGCCTCCAACAGCAGCATCAGTGCGGCCCTTTCAGAACTTCAGCAGGCTCGCGTCGTCGACCGAGGCCGAACGACGGGTGCGGAAGATGGTCATGATGATCGCGAGCCCGACGACGACCTCGGCGGCCGCGACGACCATCACGAAGAACGCCGCCACCTGCCCTTCGAGGTTGCCGTGCTGCTTGGCGAAGGCCACGAGCGCGAGGTTGCAGGCGTTGAGCATCAGCTCGACGCACATGAAGACCACGATGGCGTTGCGGCGCACCAGCACGCCGACGGCGCCGATGGTGAACAGGATGGAGGACAGGACCACGTACTCGTTCACGGTCAGATCACCTCGATCACGGGCCGACTCGGGGTCCCCGGCGCTTTGTTCGTCGGAGGAGCGAAGCGGAGGAGACGAAGAACGCGCTGGGGCTCGACGACGTATTCGTTCATGCCGAGTCCCCCTTCTCGACGTCCTCGGTGGTCGAGGTGGCGGCGCCGCCCTTGCCGGTGGGGCCGGGCCGCTCGGCCGGGTCGACGCCGAGCTGCCGCTTGAGCTCCTCGATGTCGTCGGCGAGCGCCGGCGCCGAGCGCACGGTGCCGCGGGCGGCCAGCACCCGCGAGACCGACGACTCGGCGGCGGTGCCGTCGGGCAGCAGGGCCGGGGTGTCGACGGCGTTGTGCCGCGCGTAGACGCCGGGCGAGGGCAGCGGGCCGAGGTGCTTGCCCTTGTCGGCGAAGTCGCGCACGCGCTCGGCGGCGAGGTCGGCCTGCGACTTCTTCTTGGTCAGCCGCTCGCGGTGGGCGAGCACCATGGCGCCCACGGCGGCGGTGATCAACAGCGAGCTGGTGACCTCGAAGGCGAAGACGTAGCGGGAGAAGATGATGTTGGCCAGGGCCTGGATGTTGCCACCCTGGTTGGCCGTGCCGAGCCCGACGGCGTCGCTGAGCACGACCTGCGAGAGGCCGATGACGAGCGTGAGACCGAGCAGCAGGCCGAAGAACGCCGCCATCACCCGCTGGCCCTTGATCGTCTCGACGACCGAGTCGGCGGAGTCGACGCCGACCAGCATCAGCACGAACAGGAACAGCATCAAGATCGCGCCGGTGTAGACGATGATCTGCACGGCGAACAGGAACGGCGCGTCGAGGTCGGCGTAGAGGATCGCGAGGCTGATCATCACGGTGGCCAGCAGCAGCGCGGCGTGCACGGCCTTGCGGACGAACAGGATGCCGAGGGCGGCCAGCACCATGACGGGCGCGAGGGTCCAGAAGACCACCATCAGTGGTCACCCCCGGCGGGGGTGCCGGACGACGACGGCGTGCCGAGCGTGTTGCGGTAGTAGTCGCCCTCGTCGGTGCCCGGCTGCATCGGGTGCGGCGGCTGCTCCATGCCGGGCAGGAGCGGGGCGAGGAGGTCGGACTTCTCGTAGATCAGGTCGGCGCGGTTGTCGTCGGCCAGCTCGTACTCGTTGGTCATCGTGAGCGCCCGCGTGGGGCACGCCTCGATGCACAGCCCGCACAGGATGCAGCGCAGGTAGTTGATCTGGTAGACGCGGCCGTAGCGCTCGCCGGGGCTGTAGCGCTCGCCGCCGCTCTCGGTGTCGTCGGAGTTCGAGGCTCCCTCGACGTAGATGGCGTCGGCCGGGCAGGCCCAGGCACACAGCTCGCAGCCGACGCACTTCTCGAGACCGTCGGGCCAGCGGTTGAGCTGGTGCCGGCCGTGGAAGCGCGGGGCGGTGGGCTGCTTCTCGAAGGGGTACTGCTCCGTGACCACCTTGCGGAACATCGTCCGGAAGGTGACCCCGAACCCGGCGACCGGGTCCCAGAACTGCTCCTTGAGCGTCTTGCTGTCGGCCTTGTCGTCGGCCATCAGGACTCCTCACCTGACGAGTCGCCCGCGGCGGTGCCGGCGGTCGCCGTCACCCGCGTGGGACTGTCGAACACGAGCGGGGCGGCGGAGCCGCGCACGGCACCACCGGTGGGCATCGGCGGCGTCGGGAAGCCACCCGGCGTCACCTCGGCCGCGGGCTCCTCGGCGTCGTCGGACTCCTTGCCGCCGATGAAGAACATCAGCAGCAGGACGACGAGCACGACGCCGAGGATGACCGGCAGCCGGTCGCTGTCGAGCCAGCCCTCGGTGCGCGCGACGCGCATGGTGGCGACCGCGACGATCCAGCCGAGCGAGATCGGGATGAGCCACTTCCAGCCGAGGGCCATGAACTGGTCGTAGCGCATGCGGGGCAGCGAGCCGCGCAGCCAGATGAACATGAAGATGAACAGGAACATCTTGGCGAAGAACCACAGCACCGGCCAGTAGCCCTCGTTGGCGCCGGCCCAGACCTCGTCGATCCACAGCGGGGCGTGCCAGCCGCCGAGGAACAGCGTGGTGGCCATGGCCGAGACGGTGGCCATGTTGATGTACTCGGCGAGGAAGAACAGGGCGAACTTGATCGAGGAGTACTCGGTGTGGAAGCCGCCGACGAGCTCGCCCTCGGCCTCGGGCAGGTCGAACGGTGCCCGGTTGGTCTCGCCGACCATCGCGATCACGAAGATCACGAACGACGGGAAGAGGATGAGCCCGAACCACAGGTCGTCCTGGGCGGCGACGATCTCGGACGTCGACATCGAGCCGGCGTAGAGGAACACCGCGACGAGCGCGAGGCCCATCGCGACCTCGTAGGAGATCATCTGCGCGCTCGAGCGCAGGCCGCCGAGCAGCGAGTAGGTGGACCCGGAGGCCCAGCCGCCGAGCACGATGCCGTAGATGCCGATCGAGGCGATGGCCATGACGAACAGAACGGCCACGGGCATGTCGGTGAGCTGCAGCGGCGTGCGCTCGCCGAAGAAGTTGACCTCGGGACCGAACGGGATGACCGAGAACGTCACGAACGCCGGGATCACCGACAGCACGGGCGCGAGGACGAAGACCACCTTGTCGGCGGCCTTCGGCATCAGGTCTTCCTTGAACATCAGCTTGGCGCCGTCGGCCAGCGACTGCAGCAGGCCGAAGGGGCCGTGCACGTTGGGGCCGACCCGGTGCTGCATCCGGGCGACGACGCGTCGCTCGAACCAGATGTTGAACAGCGTGAGCAGCACGAGGACCACGAAGACGAGCAGCACCTTGATGCCGATCACCCACCAGACGTCCTGGCCGAACGCGGAGACGTCGGGGCCGTCGACCGCGAGTGCGGTGACGGAGCTCCCGAGGTCGATCGAGCTGGTCGGGATCACTCGGAACCTCCGGTGACGGTCACCCGCGAGCCGGGCGAGGCGAGATCGGCGAGGAGGCCCCGGCCGGTGGACGAGGCCGGCAGCCACACGACGTCGTCGACGATGTCGTGGGCGACCTCCGACGGCACCGTGATCGAGCCGCGGTCGCCGGTGATGGTGACCGTGGGTCCGCAGGCGTCGTGCACGGCCTGGCTGACCCGGGCGACCGCGGGGCGGGCGGTGGCGGCGAGGTGCTTGTCGCCGGCGAGCATGGTGCCGTTGTCGACGAGCTGCTTCCAGCTCGCCAGGCGCAGGCCCTTCGCGGCGGCGTCGGAGCCGGCGGACGGTGCGACCGGCGTCAGGGTGGCGCGGTCGCCGTCCCAGGGGCCGAGCTCCTCGAGCTGCTGCCACACGTCGTCGACGGTGCGGAAGCCGAGCGGACGGCCGAGCTCCTCGGCGATGCCGGCGAGCACCCGCAGGTCGGGCAGCGAGGCCGGGTTGCTCAACACCTGCTCGAACGGACGGACGCGACCCTCCCAGTTGACGAACGAGCCGGCCTTGTCGGTGACGGGTGCGACCGGGAAGACGACGTCGGCGGCGCGGGTGACGTCGTTGGCGCGCAGGTCGAGGGCGACGACGAACGTCGCGGCCTGCACGGCGGCGGTGGTGGCAGCCGGGTCGGTGGTGTCGGCGGGGTCGACGCCACCGATGACCAGGCCCCCGAGCTCACCGCTGAGGAGCGCGGCGATGATCGCGTCGCAGTCGCGGCCCGGCGTCTCGGGCAGGCTGTCGACGCCCCACGTGGTGGCGGCGTCGACGCGGGCCTGCACGTCGGAGACCGGACGGCCGCCGGGCAGCAGGTTGGGCAGACAGCCTGTCTCGAGCGCGCCACGGTCGCCGGCGCGACGCGGCACCCAGGCCAGACGGGCGCCGGTGCGCGCGGCGAGGTCGGCCGCGGCACTGAGCGCGCCGGGCACGGTGGCGAGGCGCTCGCCGACGAGCAGGACGTCGCCGGCACCGAGCTCGAGACCGGCGAGCACGGCCGGCTCGTCGCCCGGCGCGGTGGGCAGCAGCGTGCCGTGCATCTTGCGCAGGCCGCGGGTGGTGAAGGGCGCGACGGCGACGATCTTCGTGCCGGAGTGCAGCGCCGCCTTGCGCAGGCGAAGGAAGATCGCGCCGGCCTCGTCCTCCGGCTCGAAGCCGGCGAGCACGACGGTGCCCGCGGTCTCGAGGTCGTTGAACGTGACCGAGCCGCTCTCGGGGCCGGTGGCGACGACGTGCGCGGCCAGGAACTCGGCCTCCTCGGCCGAGTGCGGCCGGGCGCGGAAGTCGATGTCGTTGGTGCCGAGGGCGACGCGGGCGAACTTGCTGTAGGCGAACGCGTCCTCCCCGGTGAGGCGGCCGCCGGTCAGCACGCCCACTCCCCCGGCCGCGGCCAGGCCGCGGGCGGCGACGGCGAAGGCCTCGGGCCACGACGCGGGGCGCAGCGAGCCGTCGGTGTCGCGCACCTGCGGGTAGGTGAGGCGGTCGGGCTCGGTGGCGTAGGTGAACGCGAAGCGGTCCTTGTCGGTGATCCACTCCTCGTTGACGTCGGGGTCGTCGCCGGCGAGGCGCCGCATGACCTTGCCGCGCCGGTGGTCGACGCGGATGGCCGAGCCGCACGCATCGTGCTCGGCCACCGACGGGCTCGACACGAGGTCGAACGGGCGCGAGCGGAACCGGTAGGACTCGGAGGTGAGCGCGCCCACCGGGCAGATCTGGATGACGTTGCCGGCGAAGTAGCTCAGGAACGGCGCGTTCTCGGCGATGCCGATCTGCTGCTGCGCGCCGCGCTCGATCAGCGCGATGAACGGGTCGCCCGGGATCTCGGCGGCGAAGCGCGTGCAGCGCTGGCACACGATGCAGCGCTCGCGGTCGAGCAGCACCTGCGGGCTGAGGTTGATCGGCTTGGGGAACGTGCGCTTGACGCCGCCCGTGCCCGAGCCGACGAAGCGCGACTCACCGCGACCATTGCTCATCGCCTGGTTCTGCAGGGGGCACTCGCCGCCCTTGTCGCAGACCGGGCAGTCGAGCGGGTGGTTGATCAGCAGGAACTCCATGACGCCCTGCTGGGCCTTGTCGGCGGCCTCGCTGGTGGCCTGGGTGTTGACGACCATGCCCTCGGCCACCGGCAGCGTGCAGGCCGCCTGCGGCTTCGGGAACCCGCGGCCGTTGCCGGCGTCGGGGACGTCGACCAGGCACTGGCGGCACGCACCGACCGGTGCGAGCAGCGGGTGGTCGCAGAACCGCGGGATCTGCACGCCGACCTGCTCGGCCGCGCGGATGACCAGGGTGTCCTTGGCGACGTCGACCTGGATGCCGTCGATGGTGACCGAGACGAGGTCGGTGGCCTTCTCGGGAGTCGTCGTCATGAGGTGGCTCCGGTGAGGGATCCGGCCCAGGCGGTGGAGGCCTGGGCGTCGAAGGGGCAGCCCCCGTGCGTGAGGTGGGCGAGGTACTCGTCGCGGAAGAACTGGATCGAGCTGGAGATGGGGCTGGTCGCGCCGTCGCCGAGGGCGCAGAACGAGCGGCCCAGGATGTTGTCGCACTGGTCGAGCAGCAGGTCGAGGTCGGACTCGCTGCCCTGGCCCTTCTCGAGCGCGGCGAGGGTCTGCACGAGCCACCAGGTGCCCTCGCGGCACGGGGTGCACTTGCCGCACGACTCGTGCTTGTAGAACTCGGTCCAGCGCAGGACCGCGCGCACGACGCACGTGGTCTCGTCGAAGAGCTGGATGGCGCGGGTGCCGAGCATCGACTTCACGGCCGCGACGCCCTCGAAGTCGAGGGGGACGTCGAGGTGCTCGGCGGTGAGCAGCGGGGTGCTGGAGCCGCCCGGAGTCCAGAACTTCAGCTCGTGGCCGTGGCGCATGCCGCCGGCGAGGTCGATGAGCTCGCGCAGCGTGATGCCGAGCGGCGCCTCGTACTGACCGGGGGTGTTCACGTGCCCGGAGAGGGAGAAGATGCCGAAGCCCTTCGACTTCTCGGTGCCCATGGAGGAGAACCACGAGGCGCCGTTGGCCACGATG
Organism: Nocardioides secundeburneus; assembly: GCF_039939255.1. Lineage (NCBI taxonomy): Bacteria > Bacillati > Actinomycetota > Actinomycetes > Propionibacteriales > Nocardioidaceae > Nocardioides > Nocardioides secundeburneus. The sequence goes on along the minus strand of NZ_JBDUUE010000004.1, from coordinate 419,484 downwards.
CTGGGCACCGAGGCGATCGACTCGACGTTGTTGATGACCGTGGGGCTGGCGTAGAGGCCGGCGACGGCGGGGAACGGCGGGCGGAGTCGCGGTTGGCCGCGACGGCCCTCGAGGCCCTCGAGCAGGGCGGTCTCCTCGCCGCAGATGTAGGCGCCCGCGCCGGCGTGGACGACGACGTCGAGGTCGTAGCCGGAGCCGTGGATGTTCTTGCCGAGGTGGCCGGCGGCGTAGGCCTCGGCGACGGCGGCCTGCACGCGGCGGATGACGTGGAGGACCTCGCCGCGGATGTAGATGAAGGCGTGGTTGGCACGGATGGCGAACGAGCTGATCGCGACGCCCTCGACGAGGGTGTGCGGCGTGGCCATCATGAGCGGGATGTCCTTGCAGGTGCCCGGCTCGGACTCGTCGGCGTTGACGACGAGATACTTCGGCTTGGGGTTGTCCTGCGGGATGAACGACCACTTCATGCCGGTCGGGAAGCCGGCGCCACCGCGACCGCGGAGGCCGGAGTCCTTGACGGCGGCGATGATGTCGTCCTGCGGCATCGTCAGCGCCTTCTTGAGCGCCTCGTAGCCCCCACGCGACTCGTAGGTCGCGAGCGTCCAGGACCGCTCGGCGTCCCAGTCGTCGGTGAGGACCGGCGTCAGCGTGCTCACGGAGTCAGTCATCAGTCAGCCTCCTTCTTCTCTGCCGCGGTTTCGTCGGACGCGTTGTCCTGCTCGACGGCGGCCGCCTCAGCCACCGTGTCGTCGGCCTCGGCGGCGGCCTGCTGCTTCTCGGACTTCTCCTCCGGCACCGCAGGTGCCGGGTCGCCGGCCGTGACCGCCGTGCCGTCGGCGGACGGCGCCGTCCAGCCGCGGTCGCGGGCGATGCCCAGACCGACGAGCGAGGCCGGTCCGGCGCCGGGGCCCTCGTCGACGCGACCGTCGGGGAAGCCGGCGAGCACGCGCTCGGCCTCACGCCAGGTGCACAGCCGCGGGCCGCGGGTGGAGCTGCGCTCGGTGCCGGCCCGCAGGTCGTCGACCAGCTCGACCGCGGACTGCGGCGTCTGGTTGTCCATGAACTCCCAGTTGACCATCATCACCGGGGCGTAGTCGCAGGCCGCGTTGCACTCGACGTGCTCGAGGGTGATCTTGCCGTCGGCGGTGGTCTCGTCGTTGCCGACGTCGAGGTGCTCCTTGAGCGTGGAGAAGATCTCGTCGCCGCCCATCACCGCGCACAGCGTGTTGGTGCAGACGCCGACCAGGTAGTCGCCGACCGGGCGCCGCTTGTACATCGTGTAGAACGTCGCGACGCCGCTGACGTCGGCGGCGGAGATGTCGAGGATCTCGGCGCACACCTCGATGCCCTCGGGCGTGATGCGGCCCTCGGACGACTGCACCAGGTGCAGCATCGGCAGCAGGCCGGAGCGCTTCTCGGGGTAGCGGGCCGCGATCTCGACGAGCTCGGCCTTGGTCTCGGTCGAGAGGCTCACCTGTCGACACCTCCCATCACGGGGTCGATCGAGGCGATGGCGACGATGACGTCGGCGACCTGGCCGCCCTCGCTCATCACGCTGGTGGCCTGCAGGTTGGTGAACGACGGGTCGCGGAAGTGGACCCGGAAGGGGCGCGTACCGCCGTCGGAGACGACGTGGGCGCCGAGCTCGCCGCGCGGGCCCTCGACCGGCACGTAGGCCTGGCCCGGCGGCACCCGGAAGCCCTCGGTGACGAGCTTGAAGTGGTGGATCAGCGCCTCCATGGACTCACCCATGATGTGGCGGATGTGGTCGAGGCTGTTGCCCATGCCGTCGCTGCCGATGGCCAGCTGGCTGGGCCAGGCGATCTTCTTGTCGGCGACCATCACCGGCGCACCCTCGAGCCCGGCCAGCCGGTCGGTGGCCTGCTCGACGATGCGCAGCGACTCCCACATCTCGTTGAGCCGCACGCGGAAGCGGCCGTAGGAGTCGCAGGTGTCCCAGGTCTGGACGTCGAAGTCGTAGTCCTCGTAGCCGATGTACGGCTCGGTCTTGCGAAGGTCCCACGGGTAGCCGGTCGAGCGGAGCACCGGGCCGGTGAGGCCGAGCGCCATGCAGCCGTCGAGCTCGAGGTGGCCGACGCCCTCGAGGCGGCCCTTGAAGATCGGGTTGGCGTTGCAGAGGGCGGCGTACTCGGGCAGGCGCTTCTTCATCAGGGCGATGAAGGAGCGGATCTCGTCGAGGGCGCCGGGCGGGAGGTCTTGTGCGACACCGCCGGGACGGATGAACGCGTGGTTCATGCGCAGGCCGGTGATCAGCTCGAACAGGTCGAGCACGAGCTCGCGCTCGCGGAAGCCGATCGTCATCACCGTGAGCGCGCCGATCTCCATGCCACCGGTGGCGATGCACACCAGGTGGGAGGAGATGCGGTTGAGCTCGCTGAGCAGCACCCGCATGACGTTGGCCTTCTCGGGCACGTCGTCCTCGATGTCGAGCAGCCGCTCGACGCCGAGGCAGTAGGTGAGCTCGTTGTGGAACGGCGCGAGGTAGTCCATGCGGGTCACGAAGGTCGTGCCCTGCACCCAGGAGCGGTACTCCATGTTCTTCTCGATGCCGGTGTGCAGGTAGCCGATGCCGCACCGGGCCTCGGTGACCGTCTCGCCCTCGATCTCGAGGATGAGCCGGAGCACGCCGTGGGTCGACGGGTGCTGGGGGCCCATGTTGACCACGACCCGCTCCTCGACGCCCTCGGCGCCGGAGAGACCGTCGACGATCTCGTCCCAGTCCTGACCGGTGACGGTGAAGACCTTGCCCTCGGTGGTCTCGTTGGTGCCGGCGTAGACGTCGTCGGTGGTGCTCATCAGTTGTAGCTCCTCCGCTGGTCGGGCGGCGGGATGGTGCCGCCCTTGTACTCGACGGGGATGCCGCCGAGGGGGTAGTCCTTGCGCTGCGGGTGGCCCGGCCAGTCGTCGGGCATGAGGATGCGGGTGAGTGCGGGGTGGCCGTCGAAGACGATGCCGAACATGTCCCACGTCTCGCGCTCGTGCCAGTCGTTGGTGGGGTAGATCGCCACCACCGACGGGACGTGCGGGTCGCTGTCGGGCACGGAGACCTCGATGCGCACGCGGCGGTTGTGGGTCATCGAGAGCAGGTGGTAGACGGCGTGCAGCTCGGCGCCGGCGTCGTCGGGGTAGTGGACGCCGCTGACGCCCGTGCACAGCTCGAAGCGCAGTGCGGGGTCGTCGCGCAGGTGCTGCATGGTGGCGACGAGGTCGTCGCGCCGGACGTGGAAGGTGATCTCGCCGCGGTGGATGACGACGCGGCCGAGCGGGACGACGCGCTCGAGCGCGTCGGCGACGTCGTCGTACCAGCCACCGAACGGGCGCTGGGCCTGGCCGGGGAAGACGATCGGCGCGACGAGCCCGCCGTAGCCGCTGGTGTCGCCGGTGCCGCGGACGCCGAACATGCCGGTGCGCGCACCGGTGGCCCGGAGCTCCTCGTCGGTGGTCGCCGGCGTCTGGTCGGGGCCGGTGGTCTTCTCCTCGTCGCTCATCGGAGGAGGCCCTTCATCTGCGAGGTCGGCAGGGCTCGCAGGCCCTCCTCCTCGAGCTCTCGGATCTGCGCCTGGCGGTTGGCGCCCATCTTGGTGTGTTGCACCTGGTCGTGGAGCTTGAGGATCGCGTCGATCAGCATCTCCGGGCGCGGCGGGCAGCCGGGGAGGTACATGTCGACCGGGACGACGTGGTCGACGCCCTGCACGATCGCGTAGTTGTTGAACATGCCGCCGCTGCTGGCGCACACGCCCATGGCGAGCACCCACTTGGGCTCGGCCATCTGGTCGTAGATCTGGCGCAGCACCGGGGCCATCTTGTTGCTGACCCGGCCCGCGACGATCATCAGGTCGGCCTGGCGGGGGCTGGCCCGGAAGACCTCCATGCCGAAGCGGGCGAGGTCGTACTTCGGGCCGCCGCTGGTCATCATCTCGATGGCGCAGCAGGCCAGGCCGAACGTCGCCGGCCAGAAGCTGGCCTTGCGCATGTAGCCGGCCAGTCCCTCGACCGTGCTCAGCAGCACCCCGCTGGGGAGCTTCTCCTCGATACCCATGTCTGCGTCCCTCCGGTCAGTCCCACTCGAGCCCGCCGCGACGCCACACGTAGGCGTAGGCGACGAAGACGGTGGCGATGAAGATGACCATCTCGACCAGCCCGAACAGACCGAGTGCGTCGAACTGCACGGCCCACGGGTAGAGGAAGATGATCTCGATGTCGAAGACGATGAAGAGCATCGCGATGATGTAGTACTTCACCGGGAAACGGCCGCCGCCGACCGCCTGCGGGGTGGGCTCGATGCCGCACTCGTAGGAGTCGAGCTTGGCGCGGTTGTAGCGCTGCGGGCCGACCACGAAGGCGCTCGTGACGATCGATCCGACGGCGAACAGCGCGGCGAGTGCGGCGAGGATCAGGACGGGGGTGTAGACGTCCATCCGGCGGTTCCCTTCGACGACGGCGCACCGGCGCGTCGGGTGTGACGATCGTGACTTTGTGAATCGGATCACGAGGTGCGCTCGCGCTCATACTGCCACTCCTGGAGCGCCACGTCACACCCGGGTGCCGACGTCCAAATGCCGCCTGACCGGCGGATTTAGCCCATAGGATCGTTGCCTAATTCGCCACTGACGTCGTGGAGCACGTCGTCCGCGACCGAGGTGTGGCCAGGGTCTCCTCGGGGGAGGTCTCCCTCACCTAGGGTGCGATCGGACCCCTGCACAGACCTCTTCCCGATCCATTCACGACCGACGTATCGGAGGCCCGGTGGCGACCCTCACCGCTGACAAGAAAGTCCTGCACGCCGACCTGACCGGCGACAGCGTGCGGGCCGCCCAAGGCGCGATGGTCGCCTACACGGGCAACCTGAGCTTCAAGCACGCCGGCATGGGCGGCGGCGGCGGCTTCCGGGCCGCCGTCCGCCAGCGCGTCGCCGGCGAGAGCATCACGCTGATGGAGTGCTCGGGCCAGGGCCGGGCCTACCTGGCCAAGGACGCGCTCGACGTCACCGTCGTGATGCTCGACAACGACAAGCTCACGGTCGAGAGCGAGCACATCCTCGCCGTCACCGACGGGCTCAAGCTCGACGTCCAGTTCGCCGGCCTGCGGGGGATGACGAGCGGCCAGGGCCTGGCGACGACGACGGTCACCGGCTCGGGCCAGTGCGCGATCACGTCCGACGGTCCGATGATCCCGCTGGCGGTCAGCCCCGGCATGCCGCTGGTCGTCGACCCCGACGCCTACGTGGCCGGCACGGGCCAGATGTCGATGTCGCTCGTCTCGGGCGTCACCTGGCGCAGCCTCGTCGGCGAGGGCGGCGGAGAGCCGTTCAGCCTGCGGTTCGAGGGCCAGGGCACCGTCTACATCCAGCCTGCGGAGCGGTGATCGCGATGCCGAACAGCGTCTTCGAGCAGGTGAACAAGAAGGTCATCCGCACCGACGTCTCGCAGGGCGGCGAGGTCATCGCCCGCCGCGGCGCGATGCTCGGCTACTCCGGCGGGGTCACGTTCCGCCCGATCAGCGGCGGCGGTGGCGTCGGCGGCATGGTCGGACGCGCGATGGCCGGCGAGTCGGTCTCGATGATGGTCGCCGAGGGCCAGGGCAACGCCCTCTACGGCTTCCGCGGCCACTACGTGACCGTCATCCAGCTCAACAACGAGACCCTGACCGTCGAGGCCGACCGGCTGCTGGCCCACCACGCCAACCTGTCGTCGTCGGTCGAGATGATCGCCTCCGGCGGCATCCGGCAGGCCGTGCGGGGCGCGATGTCGGGCCAGGGCCTGTTCACCACCAAGCTGAGCGGCACGGGCTCGGTCGCGCTGCTCTCGCACGGCGGCACCTTCGAGATCCCCGTCGAGGGCACCATGGTCGGCGTCGACCCGCAGGCCTACGTCGGACACGTCGGCGCGCTGCAGATCGACTTCAAGATCCAGGCCGGCATCCGCGACGTCGTCGGTCGCGGCTCCGGCGAGGCCACCCAGCTGCACTGCACCGGCCACGGCCGGGTCTACATCCAGGCGTCGGAGGAGAAGTTCTGATGATCAACATGCCCGGCGGCTCGCAGGTCTGGGACGCCCAGAGCCTGCCGTCCGACGACAACGTCAACGCCTACTCGTTCTGCATCGACCTGAACGGCGAGTGGTTCACCGCGGCCGGCGCGATGATCGCCTACTACGGCAACGTCGACTTCTCCGGCGTCGCGGCCTTCGCCTCGCGCGCGGCCTGGGTGGCATCGCGGTTCTCCTCGCCCCTCTACACCCAGGACTGGGTGGTCGCCTCCGGCCAGGGCAAGCTCGTCATCGGCGACCGCGGCAACGACATCAACTCCTACGACCTCGACCAGGGCAACCTGACGATCAAGGCCAAGAACCTGCTGGCCTTCGACACCGGCCTCGAGCTCAAGCAGTCGATCGTGCCCGGCTTCCTGACCCTCATCGGCACCGGCAAGTTCCTGGCCTCCTCGGTCGGCCCGGTGATCTTCGTCGAGCCGCCCTTCCGAGCCGACCCCGACGCCCTGCTGGGCTGGGCCGACTGCCCCTCGCCGTCGGTGCACTACGACTACAACTGGATGGCCCAGTCGTTCATGGCCGGCATCCAGGGCGCGTTCGGGCGCGAGTCGGGCGAGGAGCGCCAGTACGACTTCACCGGCGCCGGCACGATCCTCATGCAGTCCTCCGAGCTGCTGCGCGCCGACTCCGCCCTGCTCCGCCTCGTCGAGTCGCAGACGAACCTGCTCGACGCCAACTCGGCCGGTGCGCTCGGGCACAAGCTGGTGGCCAGGTCGCAGCAGCAGTGACCCGGAGGGCGACCGAGGGACGAGGTCGCCCTCCCACAGGTCAGCAGGTCGAGCGAGCACGGCACGAAGCTCGCTCCGGGCCGAGCGCAGTCGAGACCACTGAAGTGGCACTCGACCGGGCCACGCACGCCGAGGCGTGGGTGGCCCGGTCGTGCGTCCGGCTGCGGTGGTCTCGACGCGCTGCCGCGGCTTCGTTCCTCACCCGCGACGCTTGCTCGACCTGCGTGCGTGACGCCGAGCGCTCGTTCCTCGCGCTCGGCTACGCCCTTGCCCGGTGCAGCGCGACGATGCCGCCGCTGAGGTTCTTCCACTCCGGACGCTGCCAGCCGGCCTCGGCGACGAGGTCGGCCAGGCCGCGCTGGTCGGGCCAGGCCCGGATCGACTCGGCCAGGTAGACGTAGGCGTCGGGCGCCGACGACACGGCGCGCGCCACGGGCGGCAGGGCCCGCATCAGGTACTCGACGTAGACGGTACGGAACGGCGTCCAGGTGGGGTGGCTGAACTCGCACACGACCAGGCGACCGCCCGGCTTGGTCACCCGGAGCAGCTCGCGCAGGCCCGCGACGGGGTCGACGATGTTGCGCAGGCCGAAGGAGATCGTGACGGCGTCGAACACGCCGTCGGCGAACGGCAGCCGGGTGCCGTCGCCGGCCGTGAAGGGCAGGTGGGGGCGGGCCTGCTTGCCCACGCGGAGCATGCCGAGCGAGAAGTCGCACGGCACGACGCGTGCGCCGCGCTCCTCGAACGGCTCGCTCGACGTGCCGGTGCCGGCGGCCAGGTCGAGCACGCGCTCGCCGAACCGGGGGGCGACGGCGTCGATGACCTCGCGCCGCCAGCGGCGGTCCTGGCCCAGCGACAAGACGTCGTTGGTGAGGTCGTAGCGCTTCGCGACGGTGTCGAACATCCGCTGGACGTCGGTCGGTTGCTTGTCGAGGTCAGCGCGGGCCACGGGCCGAGCGTAGGCCGCAGCACCGCGCTGCAACCAAACGCCCCCGGGGTGCGTCTTTCTGGTGAACGATCCGACACCGTCACTCCAGCCCCATCAGTCACACTGGGGCCACCCCTCAGAGAGCGAGAACATGAACCCCGTCCGCCGCATCCTCCTCACCGTCGTCGTGGCCGCGCTCGTCGCCGGCGCCGCCTTCGGGGTCGCCTGGTCCCAGCGCGCGACGGACGACACCCGCGCCGACGTCGCCGCCGACGCCCCTGCCGGCTCCCCCGCCGAGCCCGCCGAGCCGGCCGCGCCCGCGAATCCCGGCAAGCCCGGCAAGCCCGCGAAGCCCGGCACGCCGTCCCCCGACGCCCCGGGCACGCCCGAGGCCCCCGGCACCGCAGACCCGTCGCCCGCGCCCGCCGCACCGTCGACCGAGACCGACGACCCGACCGCACCGCCGTCCAGCCCCTCCCAGGGTGAGGCCGAGCCCACGACGCCCGAGCCGGCTCCCGAGCCCGCGCTCGTGCCCGGCCCGCGCCTGATGGGTCCGGGCGACCAGTCCGACGACGTCCGCCGGCTGCAGGCTCGGCTGCGTCAGATCGACTGGTTCAACCAGGACGTCACCGGCACCTACGGCGACGTGACGCGCACCGCCGTCGAGGGCTTCCAGGCCAAGCGCGGGATCCCGGTGACCGGCGAGGTCGACCAGCGCACGATGGACCGCCTCCTGGCGATGACCTCCGAGCCGACCAAGGCCGAGCTCGCGAACCAGATGGGCGGCAACGTGCCCGGTGCCCTCGACCCCGGCTGCACCACCGGCCGCGTGCTCTGCGTCGACAAGACCTCGCGCACCCTGCGCTGGGTGGTCGACGGCCAGGTGCAGCTCACCGTCGACGTCCGCTTCGGCTCCGACGAGCTGCCCACCCGCGAGGGCACGTTCTCGGTGTTCCAGAAGAGCCGCGACCACGTCTCGTCGCTCTACGACACCTCGATGCCGTTCGCGATGTTCTTCTCCGGCGGCCAGGCCGTGCACTACTCCCCCGACTTCGCCGCCAACGGCTACAACGGCGCCTCCCACGGCTGCGTCAACGTGCGCGACTACGACGCGATCGCGTCGCTGTTCGACCAGGTCCACGAGGGCGACAAGGTGATCGTCTACCGCTCCTGATGCACCCTGCACCGTCGGCCGGGGCGCGCGCGCGAGCGCCTGCCCCGGCCGTCGTCGTCGAGGTGCTGACGTCGTCGCCGCGCGAGCCGGTCAGGAGCTGACGAGGCTCTTCGCGATCGCGACGGTGGCGTCGAGCGTGATGCCCTGGCCGGTGACCTCGTAGGTGCGCTCGCCCTCGCCGATCTGGCAGCGCACGGCGCCCGGCGTCTGGGTCGGGTCGACGGGCTGGCCCTCGGCGACCGGCTGGCCCCACGCCACCTCGCACACGGCGCCGTCGACGTTGACCAGCTCGCTGGGGAGCCGCTCGAGACCCACGACGGCGGGGTCGACCGGCACGGCGTTGACCAGGAACAGCCCGGGGGCCTTGTCGAGCGCGGTGATCGACGCACCCGACGAGCCGTCCTCGGCGGCGTAGTAGCGGATCTTGCCCGGCACGCCGAACGTCTTCTCCAGCCCCTCGTCGATGGAGTCCTGCTGGGTGACGACGTCCTGGACGTCGAAACCGGCGCCGGTGACCTCCTCGGGCAACGTGCCGAGGTCGACCGCCACGAAGCCGCCGGGCAGCTCGTCGGGCAGCTCGATCGGTCCGAGGTCGGACGCGCCCGACTCCGCGGACGTCGCCTGCGGCTCGTCGACCAGGTCGGGCAGCACGACCGCGAAGCCGACGACGCCTCCGAGGAGGACGAGGCCGAGAGCGGCGGAGACCAGGGGCAGACGGGGGTTGTCACGCATGACCTCCATCCTCCCAGCAGGCCCAAGCAGGCCGGTGGCTACCCTCGACGGGTGACCGAGGGCGCGCGGACCGACCAGCCGGCCACCCCGCTCGTCGTCCGCACCACGGCCCTCGACGCCGCCCGGCTGGCCGCCCTGGTCGAGCTGCTGCCGCCGCCCGCCGTCGCCCCGTCGCTCGCCTGGCTGCGCCGCGGCGAGGGACTCGTCGGCTGGGGCGTGGTCGCGAGCACCCGGACGGCCGGCCCCGACCGATTCGCCGACGCCGACGCCTGGTGGGCCGCCACCGCGGCGCGGGCCGTCGTCCGCGACGAGGTCGGCGAGCCGGGCAGCGGCCTGGTCTGCTTCGGCTCGCTCGCCTTCGCCGACTCGCAGCCCGCAGACGGACCGGGCGGCTCGACGCTCGTCGTGCCGGAGGTCGTGGTCGGACGCCGAGGCGACGTCGCCTGGGTGACCACCATCTCCTCCGCCGGGCCTGCTCCCGCCACCCCGGCACCCGGGCCGACCGAGGCTCCGTCGGCCCCGCGCGGCCTCCGGTACGCCGATGGTCACCGCAACGCCGACGAGTGGATGACGGTCGTCGCCGACGCCGTCGCCCGGATCACCGCCGGCGGACTCGAGAAGGTGGTGCTGGCCCGCGACGTCGTCGCCACCGCCGACGCCGCGATCGACGTCCGGTGGCCGCTGCGGAGGCTCGCGACGACGTACCCGACCTGCTGGACCTTCCACGTCGACGGCTTCCTCGGTGCGACCCCCGAGCTGCTCGTGCGCCGCGAGCGTGGCCTGGTCACCTCCCGCGTGCTGGCCGGCACCATCCGGCGCACCGGCGACGACGCCCGCGACCTGATGCTCGCCGCCACGCTCGCGCGCTCGTCGAAGGACCTCGAGGAGCACGAGTACGCCGTCCGCTCGGTCGGCGTCGCGCTGGGGCCGCACTGCTCGTCGATGAACGTGCCCGAGGCGCCGTTCGTGCTGCACCTGCCCAACGTGATGCACCTGGCCACCGACGTGACGGGGGTCGTCGCCGGGGCGGCCGACGGTGCCGACGCGGTGTCGTCGCTGGCGCTCGCGGCGTCGCTGCACCCCTCGGCCGCGGTCGGGGGTCACCCGACCGACCTCGCGGTCGCGTTGATCGAGGAGATCGAGGGCATGCCGCGTGGCCGCTACGCCGGCCCGGTCGGCTGGATGGACGCCACCGGCGACGGCGAGTGGGGCATCGGCCTGCGCTCGGCCTCGGTCGAGGGCGACTCCGTGCGCCTGTTCGCCGGCTGCGGCATCGTCGCCGACTCCGTCCCCGAGTCGGAGCTGGCCGAGTCGAACGCCAAGCTGGTGCCGGTGCGCGACGCGCTCGAGCCAGGCTGACCGAGCCGCCAGCGCGGATCAACCGGCTCGGTCGGCGAAACCCGCACTAGTCCAGGTCGGCGCCGTCGGCGAGGCGGGCGAAGGAACGCCCGTCACCGAGGGCCAGGTTCGTCAGGTGGGTCTCGACCATGTCGAGCCCGACGTCGCTGTAGACGCGGTCGTGGATGGCGAGGGTGCGCGGCGCGGCGACGTCGCGCACGAAGTCGACGGCTTCGCCCACCTTGAGCCACGGCGCCGAGACCGGCGCGAGGAGCACGTCGACCGCCCGGCCGGGCAGCGTGAGCGAGTCTCCCGGGTGGAAGACGGACTGTCCGCCCAACGTCAGGAGGTAGCCGGAGTTGTCGAAGCGCGGGTAGTCGCGGTGGATCACGGCGTGCTTGTCGCCGATGACCTCGACTGGCACGCCGACGTCGAGCGTGTCGCCGGGCCTCACGACGTGCACCCGGTCGGCGAGGTCGGGGGCGTCGTTCGCGATGGCTTGCGCGACCTGGTCGATCGTGTGGATCGCGGCCGAGGTGGCCCGCAGGTGGTCGACGTCGTAGTGGTCGGGGTGCACGTGGGTGATCAGCACGGCGTCGGCCCCCTCCACGGCGGCGCGGTCGGTGAAGCAGCCGGGGTCGACGACGACGCGGACGCCGTCGTGCTCGACGCGGACGCAGGCGTGGCCGAACTTGGTGATCCTCACGCCACCGACCCTACGCACGGTCGGTCAGACTGGCGGCATGACGAACACCAGGCTCGCCCTCACCGGCTCCAGCGGCGCTCTCGGCGGTCAGGTCGCCCGTGCGCTGGTCGACCTGCAGCCGCGGCTCCTCGTGCGCAACCCGACGCGGGCGCCGCAGCTGGGGCTCGACGTCCACGTCGCTCCGTACGACGACGCCACGGCGGCCACCGCGGCGCTCGAGGGGGTCGACGTGCTGCTGATGGTCTCGGCCTCGGAGTCGGAGCACCGGCGGCGCGACCACCGCACGTTCGTCTCGGCCGCGGCGCGGGCCGGCGTGCGCCACGTCGTCTACACCTCGTTCTCGGGCGCGGCCGCCGAAGCGACCTTCACGCTGGGTCGCGACCACCACGACACCGAGCAGGCGCTCGTCGACAGCGGCATGACGTTCACGATCCTGCGCGACAACTTCTACCTCGACGTGCTCCCGCTGTTCGCCGACGCCGACGGCGTCCTCCGCGGCCCGGCCGGCTCCGGCACCGTCGCGGCGGTCGCACGCGCCGACGTCGCCGACGTCGCCACCGCGGTGCTGCGCGACCCCGGCGTCCACGCCGGCGCCACCTACACGCTCACCGGCCCCGAGGCACTCACGCTCGACGACGTCGCGGCCCGCTCCGCGGCGGCGCTCGGGCGCCCGATGCGCTACCAGCCCGAGACGGTCGAGGAGGCCTACGACTCGCGGCGTGCGGACTACCCCGACGCCGGCGAGTGGCAGCTCGACGCGTGGGTGAGCACCTACACCGCGATCGCCGACGGCTCGTGCGCGACCGTCACCGACGACGTCCCGCGGCTGCTGGGCCGACCGGCCCGCACGCTCGAGGACGTGCTGGTGGAGTGAGTCCCCCGCTGCACCCACCGCAAAATCTCCCGGCAGGAATCACGGCTCCGGGCCGCGAAGTCCTGGACCTTGCCAGGGACTGTCGCGCCACTCGTCTGCGCCAGCCAGCGGGCTAACGGGTCTGGTGGCGGGCGGACTGCTCGAGGGCGCTGATCAGGCTGAGCGCGTCGAAGGCACCCTGGTGGCGGGTCTCGCCGACGAAGAAGGTCGGGGTGCCACGGACACCGCTGGCCTCCGCGCTGGCGATGTCGCGCCGGATCCGGTCGTGCAACGACTCGTCGTCGAGGTCGGCCAGGAACTGCTCGGGGTCGCACCCGACCGCCTCGGCGTGGGCGACGAGGTCGTCGCGCTCGAGCTGGTCCTGGTGGGCGAAGAGCTGCTCGTGCATCTCCCAGAACCGGCCCTGGCGCGACGCCGCCTCGACGGCGACCGCGGCCAGCTCGGCGTGCGGGTGGACATCGAGCGGCAGGTGGCGCACGACGTACTGCAGGCGCTCGCCGAAGTGCTCCTTGACCTCGCGCGCCGAGCCCGTGGCGCGCAGGCAGAACGGGCACTCGTAGTCGAGGTACTCCACGAGCACGAGCTCCGCGCCCGGGTCGCCCTTGACGTGGTCGACGTCGTGGTCGACGGGGTCGGCCAGGTGCACGGGCAGGGCGGCGTCGCGCTGGTCCATGAACCGGGCCGCGAAGGCGAAGACCAGCCAGCCGACGACCGAGGCGAGCACGGCCGAGAGCAGCACGCCCACCGTGGCCTGCGCGACGAGGCGCTCGTCGTCGAAGGCCAGCCCGACGATCAGCAGCGAGACGGTGAACCCGATGCCGGACAGCGCCGCGCCGGCGACCACGTGCCCGCTGCCGACGCCCTGCGGCAACGAGCCCCAGCCGGCGCGCACCGCGCCGACGGCACCGAAGCCGATGCCGAGCATCTTGCCGAGCACCAGGCCGAGGGTGACGCCCCACGTCAGCGGCGAGGCGAGCGCGTCGCCGAGGACGCCGTCACGCAGGTCGACCCCGGCGTTGGCCAGCGCGAAGACCGGCACGACGACGTACGACGTCGGCACGTGCAGCACCTCCTGCAGCCGCTCGTTGACCGAGATCGCGCGGTTGAGGCTGCGCCGGGCCGTGCGCTGGACGTCGGGCAGCGGCGACTGCCGGAAGGCACGCACCTGAGCCGCGGCGTTCTCGACCTTGATCCGCACCGGGTCGTAGGCCGGCACGAGGAGTCCGGCGAGCATGCCGGCGATGGAGGCGTGCACGCCCGAGGAGAGCGTGGCCACCCAGCACACGATGGTGAGGGTGACGTAGGGCCAGGCCCGCCACTCGTGACGCTTGTCGAGCACGACCAGGCCGACCAGGCAGGCGCCGGCGAGGGCGAGCGCGCCGAAGGAGATCTGGTCGGAGTAGACGATGCCGATCACCGAGACGGCGACGAGGTCGTCGATGACGCTGAGGGTGAGCAGGAAGATCCGCAGCTGGGTCGACACGTGCGGACCGACCAGGGCGAGCATGCCGAGCAGGACCGCGGTGTCGGTGCCGATGACGATGCCCCAGCCGCCCGCGGCCTCGCCCCCGGAGTTGAGGGCCAGGAAGATCGCGACCGGCACGAGCATGCCGCCGATGCCCGCGACGACGGGCACCGTGAGGCGGCTGCGCTCGGTGAGCTCGCCGACCGCCAGCTCACGGCGCACCTCGAGCCCGACGACGAAGAAGAAGACCACCATGAGGCCGTCGTTGACCCAGTGGTGGAGGTCCATCGAGATGCCGTTGCCGCCGAGGTCGACGGTGAGCATCGTGTGCCAGAGGTCGTCGTAGGCCCCCGACCACGGGGAGTTGGCCCACAGCAGGGCCACGAGCGCGACGACGACGAGCAGCCCGGCGCTGCCGGACTCGGTGCGGATGAACGTGCGCAACGGCGTGCGCAGCTGGTCGGCGAAGTCGTCCTCGACGTCGACGGGGGTGGCCTCGGACGTGGCTGGCTCTGCGGTCACGGCGACGGCAACACGCGGACGGCGGAATTCATGCCGACCATCCTGGCGGCCGAGCCCGCACGGCGCCATCGTCCGGTGTCGGGCGCCACTCGACTGACGGCGTGATCTCCGATCACGCCGTCAGGTGGTGGACGTAGCACCAGCGCCAGTCCTCGTCGGGCTCGGCCGACTGCATGACGGCGTGACCGGTCTGGCGGAAGTGGTTGGTGGCGTGGCGGTCGGGCGAGGAGTCGCAGCAGCCGACGTGGCCGCAGTCGAGGCACTGGCGCAGCGCCACCCAGCGGTGGCCCGCCGCGACGCAGGCGTGGCAGGTGCCGTCGGTCTCGGTGACGACCACCGGGTGCGCTTCGAGGTGCTCGCACTCCTCGCCCGGACGGCGCACCGACGACGTCCGCAGCTCGGCCCGGTCGGCGGTGGCCCGGTCGAGCATCGACTCCTCGACGTCGAGCATCGCCAGCACCTCGGCGACGACGACCGAGGGGACGGAGCCCTCGGAGCGGATCTCCAGCACCCGCTGACGTTCGGCCTCGATCATCTCCAGGCGCACCCGGCCGTAGACCTCGCTGGGGGTCTCCTCGTCGGCGGTGGTGCCGAGGCGCTCCCAGGCGGCGAAGTTGCGCTGCTCGATGCGTTGCTTGATGAGGGCCCGGACGCCGTGCACGTCGTCGGTGTCGGTCTCCCTCAGGTGGCGGAACCCGGCCTTGCTGGCCTGCTGGAGCAGGGTGGCGCGGGCGAGGGCGTCGTCCATCGGGTCGGGCGAGGGCACCTGGAGGCGCCGGGCGAGCACCGGGAGCGTGAGCCCTTGGATGAGCAGGGTGCCGGCCACGACGGTGAAGGCGATGAGGAGCAGCACCTCGCGGTACTCGGTCTCGGGCGGGATGACGAAGGCCGCGGCGAGCGTGACGACACCACGCATGCCGGCCCAGCCCAGCAGGAACGTGTAGGAGGCGGGCGGACGCTGCCGGCTGTCGGGGTCGGGCCCGGGCCGGATGATGAGGTAGCGCGCCGGGAAGACCCACAGTAGGCGCAGCACGATGACGCCGACGAGGCTGAGCGCACAGACGAGGGCGATGCGGCCGGGCGACACGGTGGCCTGCTCGACGTCGGCGAAGATCATCGCGGCCTGGAGCCCGATGAGCAGGAAGACGGCGTTCTCGAGCACGAACGCGATGGTGCGCCAGTTCATCCGGTCGGCGATGCGGCTCTGCGCCGACTGCAGGATCGGCGCCTTGTGCCCGAGCAGCAGACCGGCGACGACGACGGCGATCACGCCGGAGGCGTGGATCTCCTCGGCGGCGATGTAGGCCGCGAACGGGACGACGAGCGAGATGGCGGTGTCCATCACGGGGTCCTGCACGAGCCGGCGGACCTTGGCGACGACGAGGAAGAACGCGAGCCCGATCAGCACGCCGCCCCCGGCCGCGACCACGAAGTCGAGGGCGACGCCCGGCACGGTGACGTGGTCGGTGTGGCCGGCCTCGAGCCCGCCGGCGGCGATCGCGGTGCGCAGGGAGACGAGCGCGGTGGCGTCGTTGAGCAGCGACTCGCCCTCGAGGATCGTGGTGATCCGCCGGGGCAGCCCGATGCGTCGTCCGACGGCGGTGGCGGCGACGGCGTCCGGAGGTGCGACGACGGCGCCGATCGCGAAGGCCGCGCCCCAGCCGATGCCGGGCAGCAGGGTGTGCACGAGGACCGCGATGCCGGCGGCGGTGAAGACCACGAGCCCGACCGAGAGCAGGAGGATCGGGCGCCGGTTGGCGTTGAAGTCGACGAGGGAGGTCTGGATCGCGGTCGCGTAGAGCAGCGGCGGCAGCAGCCCGAGCAGCACGACCTCGGCCTCGAGGTGCACCTCCGGCACACCCGGCACGTACGACGCGGCCGCGCCGGCCACGATGAGCACCAGCGGCGCCGGGACGTCGACCCGGTCGGCCAGGGCGGTCACCACCAGGACGCTCGTGGCGAGCACCACGAGCAGGATCGCGATCTCCACGCCTGACAGTGTGGACCTTCGGCGGACCTGGCGCGCCGCGAGGGCGTCTCGGTGCGCGTCGAGGGTGCGCGGAGCGAGGTACGAGCGGAGCGTGCGCTCGGCGTGTGCCGAGACGGCCTCTTCAGGCGGTGCGCCCCGCGCGAAGCGGAGCGAGCGCCATCGGAAGGGCGCGCCGCGAGGGCGTCTCGGTGCGCGTCGAGGGTGCGCGGAGCGAGGTACGAGCGGAGCGTGCGCTCGACGTGTGCCGAGACGGCCTCTTCAGGCGGTGCGCCCCGCGCGAAGCGAAGCGAGCGCCAGCTAACCGAACGCGGAGTCGGTGATCGCGCTGGTGAGGTCGGTGAAGGCGGTGGCGTACTCGGTGGTGGGGAGCCGGCTGTTGGCGCGCAGGATCTCGCTGGGGGCCTTGGCGCCGGCGCAGTTCTGGTCGAGCTGCTCGATGATCTCGCCGCTGACCGTGAGGAACTCGTTGACGTCGGGCTGGACGGCGGTGAGGTCGTAGGACCGCACGGCGAGGTCGAAGTCGTAGTAGGCGGCCCGCAGCGACCGGCACGCCTGGAGACCGGCCTGGGTGTCGTTGTCGGCCGCGGCCTGGTTGAGCTTCATGGTGGCGGCGAGGTTGGCGTCGGACCACGTCGTGAGCGCGCTCGTGTAGGCCGTCGCGTCCTCGAACGAGACGGCATCGGCGCCGGGCGCGGGCGGGCTGGTGAGGTCGGTGGCGGTGGGGTCGCTCGCGGTCGGGTCGGTCGTCGGGGCGCCGTCGGAGGACGTCGTCGTCGGGGTCGGGTCGCCGGCGGTGTCGTCGTCGTCGCCGCGGGTGAGCACGAGCACGAGGACAACGGCGGCCACGATCGCGACCAGGGTGCCGAGGACGGCGAGCACGATCGGCAGAGGCGACTTCCTGCTCGGCCCGCCGGGTGCCGGCGGTGGTGGCCACCCCGGCGGCGGCGCGGGGTACGCCGGCTGGGGCGCGTAGCCCTGGTAGGGCTGAGGTCCCGGCGGCGCCGGGGGTGGTGCGAACGGCGGCGCACTCGGCGGCGCGGCCGGCGGGGCCGCCGGGGGTCGGCCCGTGCCGGGGTTCGACGGCGGACGCAGCTGGGTGTGCGGCACGTCGGGGGCCGAGGTCGGCGCGCGGTGCCGTCGCACGTCGTTCTCGCCAACCCGGCCGAGGGCGAAGCCGAGCACCGCGATCGCCCAGGAGGCGTCGGCGGGCGCGGCGCCGGTGTGCTGGGCGAGGCGGCTGCCGGCGGTCTGGACGGCGTAGGCCGGGTCGACCCCGCTGTCGAGGTCGGCGACGAAGCTGTCGACGGTGCCGCGGCGCAGCGCCTCGACGACGAGGTCGACGTCGGCCGGGGCGGCCTCGGACGACGCCAGCGCGGCCCGCAGCTGCGCCGGGTCGCGCAGGACGTCACGCCCGGCCTGCAGCCCGAGGGCGTAGAGGTGGTCGTGCAGCTCCATGGACGGATCCTAGGGTCAGGGCCCCTGCACCGCGCTCACGGGCGCAACGCGCGGATCGCGAGGTCGAGCTCGCGCCGGTCGTCACGCCGGACGGCGACCTCGACGACCTCGATGCCGCCGTTGGGTGCGGCGAGCGCCTGCTCGAGCTGCGGCAGCGAGTCGACCCGCAGGTGCGGGGTACGGGTGGTGGCGCACAGTGCCGCGAGGTCGGCGCCGTGCGGGGTGGCGAAGAGCCGCTCGAACCGGTCGGCGTGGGCGGGCGCGCCTTGCTCGAGGACGGCGAAGATCGAGCCGCCGTCGTCGTTGACGACCACGATCGTCAGGTCGGGCCGGGCCTCGTGCGGACCGAGCAGCAGCCCGTTGCCGTCGTGGAGGAACGTGACGTCGCCCATCAGCGCGAGCGTCGGACCCTCGGTGCGGCCGAGCGCGGCCCCGATGGCGGTCGACACGACGCCGTCGATGCCGGCGAGCCCCCGGTTGGCGACCACCTTGCGCCGCTCGCCGACCGGGGTCGGTCGCGCCATGAGGTCGAGGTCGCGCACGGGGTTCGAGGCACCGACGACGAGCTGCATGCCGGGGGCGAGCGCGCGGTGCACGGCGCCGGCCACCTCGTACGGCGTCAGGTCGGCCCGCTCGGCGAGCAACCGGTCGAGCCGGCGCGAGACCGCGCGGTCGGCCTCGCGCCACGCGTCGAGCCAGCCCGGGTCGCCGGCGCCGTCCGCGGTGTAGGCCGGGGCGGTCGAGGCGACCTCGTACGGCCGCTGGTTCCAGGCCCCGGGGGCCGGCACCGAGTGCACCTCGACGTCGGCACGCCCGAGCAGCCGGCTCACCGGCCGCGAGAGCGTGGGCCGGCCGTGCACGACGACGCGGTCGATGCTCGCGCCGAGGTCGCCGTCGAGCAGCAGGCGGTAGCAGCGCAGGGCGTGGTCGCCCGTGCGGGCACCCGACGACGGCTCGGCGAGCAGCGGCCACCCGGCGGCCTCGGCGAGCCGGCGGGCCGCCGGGCCGGCGTCGTCGCCGGCGACGACGACGGTGCGCGGCCCGAGCGGCAGCGCCACCCCGGGATGGTCGTGGACCTTTCGCACTCGGTGCGGGACGTCCACGACTATCCCGGTCCAGGGCGCGGGTGGGAGCAGGGGCTCGTCGAGCTGCACGTTGAGGTGGACGGGGCCGGTGGCCAGGTCGAGGCCCAGCGGCCCCGGGCGGTCGAGGTCACGGGTGACGAGCATCGGGCCGAGCACGCCGACCTGGTCGGTGGTCTGGTTGGCGTCGGTGCCGCGCAGCCGCGCCGGCCGGTCGGCGGTGACGAAGGCGACCGGCAGGGCGCTGTGCGTGGCCTCGAGGGCGGCCGGGTGCAGGTTGGCGACCGCGGTGCCCGACGTGCAGAGCACGACGGTGCGCCGGTGGCTGCGGGCGAGGCCGACGGCGAGGAACCCGGCGCTGCGCTCGTCGATGCGCGTGTGCAGGCGCAGCAGGCCGGCCTCGGCGGCGTCGAACACCGCGAACGACAGCGGGGCGTTGCGGCTGCCCGGGGCGACGACGACCTCGGTGACGCCGGCCTCGAGCAGCTGGCGGACGACGTCGCGGGCGAGCTCGGTGGCGCTCATCTGCGACCCTCCACTTCGGCGAGACGTTCTGTCCAGTGGACAATGCGGTCGGCCGCTGCGGCCAGCCGGTCGAGCGCGTCGGCGTCGACCGTCGGCATCCCGACCGCCAGAGCGCCGTCGACCGGCAGCAGTGGCGAGACGGCGACGTCGTCGGTCAGCAGGCGCACGGTGGCCAGGCCGCACGCGTAGGGCAGCTCGGGCAGCGCCGCCGCCAGGGCCACCCCGGCGGCGATGCCGACCGAGGTCTCCAACGCACTCGAGACGACAACGGGTAGTCCGATCTCCTCGGCGATGCGCAGGCACGCGCGCACGCCACCGAGCGGCTGCACCTTGAGGACGGCGACGTCGGCCGCCTCGAGGTCGCGCACCCGGTAGGGGTCTGCCGCCCGGCGGATCGATTCGTCGGCGGCGACCGGGACGTCGACGCGGCGCCGCACGAGCGCGAGGTCCTCGACCGAGGCGACCGGCTGCTCGACGTACTCGAGCCCGCCCGCGGCACGGTCGAGCGCCCGGACGGCGGCGACGGCCTCGTCGACCGACCAGGCCCCGTTGGCGTCCACCCGGACGGCGCCCCTCGGCCCGAGGGCGTCACGGACGGCCTCGACCCGGGCCTCGTCGTCGCTGAGCATCTGGCCGGGCTCGGCGACCTTCACCTTCGCCGTGCGGCACCCGCTCGAGGCGACGATCGCGTGCGCCTGCTCGGCCCCGACCGCCGGCACGGTGACGTTGACGGGCACCGTCGTGCGCCGCGGTGCCGGCCAGTCGCCCGCCGCCGCCTCACGCGCGCAGGCCAGCCAGGGGGCGGCCTCGGCGGCGTCGTACTCGAGGAACGGGCTCCACTCCCCCCACCCGGCCGGGCCCTCGACGAGGGCGACCTCGCGGGTGGTGATGCCGCGGAAGCGCGTGCGCATCGGGATGCTGAGGACCCTCACGAGGTCACCAGCGCCCTCAGTCGCACGCGGTCGGGCTTGCCGTTGGCCAGCAACGGGATCGCGTCGAGCGCGACGACCTGCCGCGGCGCCCACGACCGCGGGTGCGCGGCGGCCACCCACTCGCGCAGGTCGCCCTCGGGGACGGGCCCGACGACGAAGGCGACGAGCCGGTTGCCCCACTCGTCGTCCGGCACCCCGACCACCTCGGCGTCGACGACGTCGGGGTGCGCCCGCAACCGGGCCGCGACCGCGGGGCCGGGCACGTTGACGCCGCCGCTGACGACGACGTCGTCGACCCGGCCGAGGACCTGGAGGCGGCCGTCGTCGCGCATCAGCCCGGCGTCGGCGGTGTGGAACCACCCGTCGACCAGGACCTCGGCGGTGAGCCCGGGGTCGCCGTCGTAGTGGGAGAACAGGGTCGGGCCGCTGAGGGCGATGCGGCCGTCGTCGCCGATGCGCACGCCGACGCCGTCGAGCGGCAGGCCGTCGTAGACGCACCCGCCGGCGGTCTCGGCCGAGCCGTAGGTCGCGACCACGCGGACGCCGGCCGCGGCCGCGCGCTCGCGCAGGGCCGGGTCGACCGGGCCGCCGCCGAGCAGCACGGTGTGCGCGCGGCGCAGCGCCGCGGCCTCGGCGGGGTCGTCGAGGGCCCGGCGCAGCTGCGTGGGCACCAGGCTGGTGAACCAGCCGTCGCCGGCGGGCCAGCCGTCGGCGACGTGGGGAGCGTGACCCGCGACGATCGAGCGGCAGATCACCTGGATGCCCGCGACGTAGGCCTCCGGCAGCTTGAGCACCCACTGCCCCGACCCGCCCAGACGACCTTCCGTGGCCGCCACCGAGGCGAGCACCGCGCGCCGTGGCAGCACGACCCGCTTGGGCCGGCCGGTGGAGCCCGACGTCTCGACCACGAGCGGGTCGGGCTCGCCCGGGGCCGACAACCACGCCTCGAAGTCCACGGCCCGAGGCTACGACCCGGCGTGGCCGTGGTGTTGAATCACCCTCCGTGGCAACAGCCGGTCAGTGGGTCGCGGGCGCGCGGCCGCGCACCCTTCCCGCCGCCGTCGCTCCCGTGCTCGCTGGCACGGGCGTCGCGGCCTGGTCCGACGACGAGGTCTGGTGGAAGGCGCTGCTCGCCCTCGTGGTGAGCCTGGCGCTGCAGGTCGCGGTCAACTACGCCAACGACTACTCCGACGGCGTCCGCGGCACCGACGACGACCGGGTCGGCCCGATGCGGCTCGTGGGCTCGGGCGTCGCTCCGGCCGCGGCGGTCAAGCGCGCCGCGTTCTACGCCTTCGGGGTCGCCGGTGTAGCCGGCCTGGTGCTCGCCGCGACGACCGCGTGGTGGCTGGTCGCCGTCGGCGTCGTCTGCATCGTCGCCGCGTGGTTCTACACCGGCGGCGACAAGCCCTACGGCTACCTCGGCCTCGGCGAGGTGATGGTGTTCGTCTTCTTCGGCCTCGTGGCCGTCGTCGGCACCACCTTCGTGCAGACCGAGGGGTGGTCGACGCTGTCGCTCGTCGCGGGGGTCGGGGTCGGTGCGCTCGCCTGCGCGATCCTGGTGGCCAACAACCTGCGCGACATCCCCACCGACCGCGAGGTCGGCAAGCTGACGCTCGCCGTCCGGCTGGGCGAGCCGGCCACCCGGTCGCTGTACGTCGCCCTGGTCGTCGTGGCCGTGCTCGTGCTCGTCGCGCTCGGCGTCCTGTCGACGTGGTGGGTGCTGGTGGGGCTGCTCTTCCTGGTGCCGGCCGGACGCGGCGTCGCCGTCGTGGTGCGCGGCGCGGCCGGGCCCGGCCTGATCCCGGTGCTGCAGTCGACCGGGCTCGCCGAGCTGGTCTGGGCCGCCCTGGTCTTCGCCGCGCTCGTGCTGGCCTGACCGGCTCGATCACCGGCCCGATCACCGGCCCGATCGTGGTGCGACCGCGTACGGTCGGACCATGAAGTTCCTCGTGCTCCTCGTGATCATCGGCGCGGTGATCGCGGCGTACCAGTTCCGGGTGCAGATCCTGGCCAAGATCCTCGGTCAGCCCGAGAGCCGCATCCGCGGCCAGCTCGAGCGTCGCAAGAGGCGCTAGCGGTCCTCGGAGCGCTCGGCGTCCTCGCGGGCGGTGCGCTCCTCCATGGCCGAGGTCATGCGCCCGGCCCGGGCCTCCACGTGCCGGGCGAGCTTCTCGCGGGGCCCGGCGAGCACGAAGTAGGAGCCGATGCCGCTCAGCACGAGTGCGATCAGGAACGTCAGCCCGTACTGCTCCTCGTCGAAGATCAGCAGCCACGCGCCGGTCACCGCGGCCCACGTGAGCAGGAACAGACCGAACCGCAGCGCGGTGTAGACGACGAAGTCCTTCACACCCTCAGGGTACGGGCCCGCCGTGACCACCCTGGGCCTACCCTGGAGACGTGCTGCGGTTCCTGTTCGTGCTCATCCTGTTCGCGGTGGCGCTCTACCTGCTCATCCGTGTCTTCCAGGAGCGCGGCGTGATGCCCCAGCGCCCGACCCGGCCCAAGATCGTCGCGCCCGACGACGACGAGGACTTCCTGCGCGACCTCGACCGCAAGCGGCTCAACCCGGAGGACCCGGACGCCTGACCGGCCGGCCGAGGAGGCCGGGGCGGGGAGTACCCGGTGCACCGGGTACTCCTGACGTTCCCCGGTGTTGCAACCCCTGAGAACGCGCTGCAGTCCCTGAGGAGCTAGGGCGTGCCGGCGTCGAGCGGCGCCGGCTCGGCGCGGACGACGAGCGACGTCGTCTCGGCGCCGCCGGCGTAGGAGTGCATCGAGCTGGTCGAGAAGTAGTTGATGCCGATGAAGTTGAACCACAGCGTGGCCACGCCGACCAGCGCCAGGATCGCGGCATTGCGGCCCTTCCAGCCGGCCGTCGCGCGGGCGTGCAGGTAGGCGGCGTAGACGACCCAGGTGATGAACGCCCACACCTCCTTCGGGTCCCAGTTCCAGTAGCGCGACCAAGCCTCGTGGGCCCAGATCGGGCCGGTGATGAGCACGGCGAAGGTCCAGACCGGGAACGCGAAGGCGTGCACCCGGTAGGCGGTGCGGTCGAGGACGGCGAGCGAGGGCACCCGGGAGCCGGGGCGGGCGGCGGCGTCGCCCCCGCGGCGCAGCTTGACCAGGTAGACCGCCGACAGGATGCCGCCGACGGTGAAGGCGCCGGTGGCGATGACGGCCGAGACGACGTGGATGACGAGCCAGTAGGAGTTGAGCGCCTCGGTGAGCGGGGCGACCTCGGCGTGCAGCCAGATCACCGCGACCATCAGCGTGGCCGTCACGAACGCGAGCACGATCGGCGCCATCCACTGCAGGGCGTACCTGCGCAGCAGCACCAGGTAGATGAGCGTGACCACGAAGGTGCCCGAGACCACGAACTCGTACATGTTGCCCCACGGCACGCGGTTGGGGTCGGCGGCCATGCCCCGCCCCACGAGCGAGACGCCGTGCGCCGTGCAGGCGATGACGGTGAGGATGGTGCCGAGCCGGCCCAGGAAAGCCGAGCGACGCTCGCGGGCCTCGGCCTCGCCGTCGTCGCCGGTGCGGACGGCGAGCGCGACGCCGCCGCCCTGCTGGCGGGCGGCCGTGGTCTCGGCGACGCCGACCTGCCGCAGCGCGGCCCACTCGGCGAGCGTGACGAGCAGCGCCAGGAAGTAGACGATGCCCGCGGCTCCGATCGCCTGGTTGCTCAGCGTCTCCCACGCGGTGTCGGTCACGATGTCTCCTTGGCCGGGGCGGTCGGGGCAGACGTCAGGTCGGCCACGAGGTCGTCGAGCACGGTGGTGAGGTCGGCACCGCCGGAGCGGTCGAGCAGGGCCACCTCGACCATCGTCCCAGACCCGTGGTCGCCGTCGACGCGGCGGGCGCGCACCCACACCCGGCGCGGCCGGACGTACAACGAGCCGAGCAGGCCGATGAGCGCCAGGACGACGCCCAGCAGCGCGATCTCCTTGCCCGGGGTCTGGCTGATCTGCACGCGCACCCACGGCTGCACGCCCTCGAAGGTGACCGAGCCGAGGCCGCCGGGCAGCTGCTCGGTCTCGCCCTCGAAGAGGTCGACGCGGACCTGCTTGCCGTCGGCGTCCTCGAGCGGGGTCGCGGTCTCGGTGTCGAGCACGTAGACCGACTGCGGGACGCCGGAGTCGAGGCCGAGGTCGCCGGTCCAGGCGAGCATGGAGATGAGCGGGCGGCCGAGCGCGGGGAACTGCGTGGTCGGGTTGCCGTCGACGAAGAAGTAGGTCGGGTAGAGGATGCCCTCGAGGCCGATCTGCTGCGGTCGGGCGCTGGGCGCCTTGACGACTCCGAGCGACTGGAACGACGGGTCGGTCGGCAGGAACACCGTGGGCCCGCTGTAGGCGATGTCGCCGTTGCCGTCGCGCACGGTGATCACCGGCGCGTAGCCGTGGCCGATGAGGAAGACGTCGGTGTCGCCGATCGAGAGCGGGTGGTTGACCCGCAGGTCGTAGCTCTTCTCTTCGTCGCCCGGGTTCTCGCGGTAGGCGATCTGCGCCTCGAACTTGCGGGCGGTGCCGGCGCCGGAGCCCTCGGTGAGCCACTCGAGGTCGAAGTCGTCGACCCGGAACGAGAAGGGGTCGAAGTCGTCGGCGCCGAACAGGCTGCCGGGGTCGAGGTCGTCGTAGGACGCGGCGGTGTTGGTGAACGGCTGGCCGTTGACCAGCACGATCACGCCGCCCTGGTAGCCGAACAGCCCACCGATCGCGAACCCCACGAGGACGACGATCACCGAGACGTGGAAGAGCAGGTTGCCGGCCTCGCGCACGAAGCCCTTCTCGGCGCTCACGCTGTCGGCGCCGGGGCCGTCGGGCTCGGCGACCCTCAGCCGGTAGCGCCGCTTGCCGAGCACCTCGCGCGCGCGGGCCAGGACGGCGTCGGGCTCGAGGTCGGTGGTGTACGACGTGTGGTCGGGCAGGCGGGCGAGGTTGCGCGGCGTGGCCGGTGGCTGGGCGCGCAGCGCGCGGGCGTAGACGAACGTGCGCGGCACGATGCAGCCGACCAGCGAGACCATCAGCAAGATGTAGATCGCCGAGAACCACGGCGAGTCGTAGACCGAGAAGAGCCCGAGCCGCTCGTAGACCGGCGTCAGGCTCGGGTGGTCGGCCTTCCAGCGCGAGACCTCGAGCGAGTCGACGTTCTCCTGCGGGATCACCGAGCCGGGGATCGCGGCGAGCGCGAGCAGGAGCAGCAGCACGAGGGCCGTGCGCATCGAGGTGACCTGGCGCCAGGTCCAGCGGCCCAGCTCGCGCACGCCGAGCTCGCCGGGACGGCGTCCGCCACCGTCGTCGGGCGGCGGTCCGTCGACGTGGCCCTCGGGCCGGCTGGCGACGTCAGCCACCGTCGGCCACCTCGGTGACGACGTCCTCGAGCGTGCCGCTGGAGGTGACGGCGCCGGTGATGACGGCGGCGACGCGGCCCTCGGCATCGAGCACGTAGGTCGACGGCGGGGTGCGCGGCACGAACCGGCCGAGCTCGAGCACCTGCTCCTCGTCGGTGATGGTGGGGTACTCGATGCCGTACTCGCGCTCGAAGGAGCGCGCGTTGTCGGACGACGTCTCCCGGAAGCTCAGGCCGACGAACTCGGCGTCGAGCTCCTCGGAGGCGAGCTTGAGCACGGGCGCCTCGTCGCGGCACGGCGTGCACCACGAGCCCCACACGTTGAGCACGACCACTCCCCCGCGCAGGTCGGCGAGGTCGAGCTCGTCGCCGTCGAGGGTGGTGCCGGCGATGTCGACCGGGCCGGCGCGGTCGTCGGGGTCGACCTGCACGATGCCGGCGCCGTCGGTGCGGTAGTTGACGTCGTCGGTGCCGCTCAGCCCGCTGCACCCCGACAGGGCCGTCAGGGCGAGCAGCGCGACGACGGCGCCGACGACGCGCCTCACGGCCGCTTCTCCTCGGGCGCGCCCCCGGCCGAGAACGGCGCGTGCTTGTCGCCCACCGGGATGAGGTCGCCGGCGGGCTCGCTGTAGGCGATCTGGGTGACGCGGTCGCCGACGAAGTGCAGCGAGGTGACCGAGCACAGCGTGCACTGGCGCTTGCGGGGGTCGTGCAGGAAGGTACGTCGGCGCTCGAGGTGCAGGCGCGTCGTCCAGATGGGCAGCTGGTGCGAGACGACGACGGCCTCGTGCCCGGCCGCGGCCTCACGCGCCGCGTGCACGGCCGGCATCATGCGGGCCACGATGTCCTTGTAGGGCTCGCCCCACGACGGGCGCAGCGGGTTCCACAGGTGCCGCCACGACGACGGGTTCTTCAGGCCGTTGCGGCCCGCGGCGAAGCTCATGCCCTCGAACTTCGAGCTCGACTCGATCACCCGCTCGTCGAGCCGGACGTCGAGCCCGACCGCGTGCGCGAGCGGCGCGGCGGTCTCCTGCGCCCGCTCGAGCGGTGAGGAGACCAGGTGCACGATGTCGCGGTGCTGGAGGCTGGCGGCGACCTTCTCGGCCATCTGCCGGCCGAGGTCGGAGAGGTGGAAGCCGTCGCGACGTCCGTAGAGGACGCCGTCGGGGTTGTGCACCTCGCCGTGGCGCAGCAGGTGGACGATCGTGTCGGGCGTCGCCATCAGTCGAGCCGCCCCTCGGCCGACTGCACGCGGGCGGCGGCCGTGGCCGCGGCCGGCAGCGCGTCGAGCACCACCTGCACGGCCCGGTCGTCGTGGGCCGCGGAGAGGAACCACGCCTCGTAGGCCGACGGCGGCAGGTAGACGCCGGCGTCGAGCATCGAGTGGAAGAACGCCGCGTAGGCGGCCGAGTCGGTGCGCGAGGCGTCGTCGAAGTCGCGGATCGGGCCGTGGCACAAGAAGACCGAGAACATCGTGCCGGCCGACTGCACGACGTGCGCGACGCCGGCGGCGGTGAGCGCCTCGGACGCGGCGGTCTTGACGGTCTCGGCCACGGCACCGACGTGGGCGTAGACGTCGTCGGTGGCCAGGCGGAGCGTGGCGAGGCCGGCCGTGGTGGCGACGGGGTTCCCCGACAGCGTGCCGGCCTGGTAGACGGGGCCCTCGGGGGCGAGCATCGACATGACGTCGGCGCGGCCGCCGAACGCCGCGGCCGGGAAGCCGCCGCCCATCACCTTGCCGAACGTCATCAGGTCGGGCGCCCAGCCCTCGACGGCGCCGTCGAGGCCCCAGTAGCCCTGGCGCGAGGCGCGGAAGCCGGTCATCACCTCGTCGCTCACGAACAGGGCGCCGTGGGCCCGGCAGGTGGCGGCGAGGAAGCGGTTGAAGCCGGGCTCGGGCGGGACGACGCCCATGTTGCCCGGGGCCGCCTCGGTGACCAGGCAGGCGATCCGGTCTCCGTGCTCGGCGAAGACGGCCTCGACCGCGGCGGGGTCGTTGTAGGGCAGCACGAGGGTGAGCGCCGTCGACGACTCGGGCACGCCCGGCGTGCCGGGCACGGCGAAGGTGGCGAGCCCCGAGCCGGCCGAGGCCAGCAGCGAGTCGACGTGGCCGTGGTAGCAGCCCGCGAACTTCACCACGACGTCACGACCGGTGAACCCGCGCGCCAGCCGGATGGCCGACATCGTGGCCTCGGTGCCGGAGGAGACGAACCGGACCCGCTCGACCGGCGTCCGGGCGACGATCTCCTCCCCCAGCGCCACCTCGGGCTCGGTCGGGGCGCCGTACGACGTGCCGCGCGCGACGGCGGCCTGGACGGCGGCCAGCACGTCGGGGTGCGCGTGGCCGAGCAGCATCGGGCCCCACGAGCCGACGAGGTCGACCAGCTCGGTGCCGTCGGCGTCGGTGAGCCAGGCCCCCGACGCCGAGGTGATGAAACGGGGCGTGCCGCCGACGGCGTTGAACGCGCGTACCGGCGAGGACACCCCACCCGGGATGACGGCGCGGGCCCGCTCGAAGAGCGCCGCCGACTGGGACTGGGTCTCCTGGGGCGCGGTCACCTGTTCATTGTCGCCGAGGGCCGGTGAGCGGCCACATCCGCCCGGGGCCGACGGCGCCGAGCCTCACGGCCCGCGGCGGCCGGATTCTCGTCGTGGCCGGTCAGCGACGGGATACTTGTGCGTAACATAGGTGTCGTAGGTCACGGGGTGATGCGCCGATGGAGTGACGACCGTAACTTCTCGTGGAACAGTCAGTTGGGTCTGCAACAGCGCGGCATGGGGCCGTCGGCGCTCGTGGACACATCCGAGGGAGAGCACAATGTCCGGAACGCGAACCAGGCAGGCGAAGAAGGCTGCCGCGCTGGTCCCGCTGGCCCTGCTGTCGGCCGCGTGGACGGCCAGCATCACCTCGGCGGCCACCTCGTCGCCCGGCGGAGGCTCCGCCGGCGCCGCGGCCAGCCCCGACGACGCCACGCTCCCCGACGGCTCCAGCGTGCCGGCCGAGGCCATCGAGGCCCCCGCCTCCGTCACCGACTCGACGTCCACCACCGGCTCCGTCGGCGGGGTCGACGGCGACGCCGAGCAGATCGTGGCCACGTCGTCCACCAACGGCATCCCCTCCTCCGCGCTCGCCGCCTACCAGCGCGCCGAGACCGTCATCAACGCCGCCGACAAGGCCTGCCGGCTCAGCTGGCAGCTCGTGGCCGCGATCGGCCGTGTCGAGTCCGACCACGGCCGCTTCGGCGGCAGCGCGCTCGACGCCGACGGCATCGCCCGCCCCGACATCGTCGGGCTGCCGCTCAACGGCAAGAACGGCACCGCGCTCATCCGCGACACCGACGCCGGCCAGTACGACGGCGACACCGCCTTCGACCGCGCGGTCGGGCCCATGCAGTTCATCCCGTCCACCTGGGCGGTCGTGGGTGTCGACTCCGACAACGACGGCGTCCGCAACCCGCAGGACATCGACGACGCCGCTCTCGCCACGGCCGTCTACCTGTGCAGCGGCGACGACGACCTCTCCACGCTGTCGGGCCAGCGCGCCGCGGTCTACCGCTACAACCACTCGCAGCGCTACGTCGACCTCGTGCTCGACGTCGCCGACTCCTACCTCGAGGGCGACTTCACCGCCGTCCCCGACGGCACCATCGCCGCCGGCTACCTGACGCCCAACCCGTCCACGGCGCCCGCGCCGTCCGGCGGCCGCGGCGGCAAGGGCGAAACCAAGGACACCCGTAGCGACGCCGAGCCCGTGCCCGGCGGCGACCAGCCGAGCGCCGGCACCGACCAGCCGGCCGCGCCCGAGCCCGCCGAGGAGGAGCCGAGCCAGGCCCCGCCGTCGTCCGGCCCCGCGCCGTCGGTGCCGTCGCTCCCGGTGCCCTCGCTGCCCCCGGTCTCGGTGGCGCCGCTGCCCACGACCGGCGTCCAGCCGGTCGACGACGTGCTCACGGTCGCCCAGGCCATCGTGCAGTGCACCCTCGACGGCCACGTGAACAACCTGCTGGTCAACAACGACCCCTTCGACCTGTGCGTGAAGGAGTACACGACCCGGTAGCGCTCGTGCCGGCCGGAGCGGCCGTCAGCGCAGCAGGCGGGAGGCCGCCTCGGCGGCCCAGTAGGTGAGCACCAGGTCGGCGCCGGCCCGGCGGATCGAGACGAGGGTCTCGAGGATGGCGGCGTCGCGGTCGATCCAACCGTTCGCCGCGGCCGCCTCGACCATTGCGTACTCGCCGGAGATGTTGTAGGCCGCGACCGGCACGTCGACGGCGTCGCGCACCCGGCGGACGACGTCGAGGTAGGCCAGGGCGGGCTTGACCATCACGACGTCGGCGCCCTCGGCGACGTCGAGCAGCGCCTCGCGCACGCCCTCGCGCCCGTTGGCGGGGTCCTGCTGGTAGGTGCGGCGGTCGCCCTGCAGCGACGAGTCGACGGCCTCGCGGAACGGGCCGAAGAACGCCGAGGCGTACTTGGCCGAGTAGGCCAGCACGGCGACGTCGGTGTGGCCGGCGCCGTCGAGCGCCTGCCGGACGACGGCGACCTGGCCGTCCATCATCCCGCTCGGCCCGACGAGGTCGACGCCGGCCGCGGCCTGCGCCCGCGCCATCTCGGCGTAGACCTCGAGCGTGGCGTCGTTGTCGACGCGGCCCGCGGCGTCGAGCACGCCGCAGTGGCCGTGGTCGGTGAACTCGTCGAGGCACAGGTCGGCCATCACCGGCAGCGCGTCGCCGACCTCGGCCTTGACGTCGGCGACGGCCCGGTTGAGCACGCCGTCGGGGTCGACCCCGGCCGAGCCGACGGCGTCCTTGTGCTCGGGGATGCCGAACAGCATGATCCCGGCCAGGCCCAGCTCGGCCGCCTCGGACGCCGCCGCGAGCAGCGACGAGCGCGTGTGCTGGACGACGCCCGGCATCGACGAGATCGGCTTCGGCTCGCTCAGCCCCTCGCGCACGAAGACCGGCAGGATCAGCTGGCGCGCCTCGAGCGAGGTCTCGGCGACCGCGCGCCGCAGCGCCGGCGTCGTCCGCAACCGGCGGGGACGGACGACCGGTCGCTCGATCGGATCAGGGCTCACCACGAACTCCTTGCACGAAACTCACGGTTGTGGCCCGAAGGTTCAGGCCAGATGGCTGAGTTTCACCGGTTAACCGGTGAAACTCAGCCCCGGGCACTCAGGCCTTGGCGCGCGAGCGCCGTGCGGGCGGCTTGCGGTCGGAGGGCTTGGTGACCGGCTCGCCGGCCTCGAGCATGGCGAGACGACGCGCGGCACCGAAGTCGGCAAGCGCGCCGACGAGCTCGTCGACGTCGGGCTTGGGCGCCAGGACGTCGACGCGCAGGCCGTGCTCCTCGGCGGTCTTGGCCGTGGCCGGACCGATCACCGCGATCACGGTGGAGGGGTGCGGCTTGCCGGCGATGCCGACCAGGTTGCGCACGGTCGACGACGACGTGAAGACGACGGCGTCGAACTTGCCCGACTTGATGGCGTCGCGCGTGGGCGCCGGCGGCGGGGTGGCCCGCACCGTGCGGTAGGCGGTGACGTCGTCGCACTCCCATCCGAGCTCGACCAGGCCGGCCACGAGGGTCTCGGTGGCGATGTCGGCGCGGGGCAGGAAGACCCGGTTGATCGGGTCGAGGACGTCGTCGTACTCGGGCCAGTCGGCCAGCAGGCCGGCGGCCGACTGCTCGCCCGAGGGCACGAGGTCGGCCCGCAGGCCCCACGCGGCGATCGCGGCCGCGGTCTTGTCGCCGACGGCGGCGATCTTGAGGCCCGAGAACGCGCGAGCGTCGAGGCCGTACTCCTCGAACTTCTCGCGCACGGCCTTGACCGCGTTGACCGAGGTGAACGCGATCCACTCGTAGCGGCCCTCGACGAGGCCACGGACGGCCTTGTCCATCTGCAGCGGGTTGCGCGGCGGCTCGACCGAGATGGTGGGCACCTCCTCGGGCACGGCGCCGTGGCCGCGCAGGCCCAGCGACAGCGAGGCGGCCTGGTCCTTGGTGCGGGGTACCAGCACGCGCCAGCCGAACAGCGGCTTGGTCTCGAACCACGACAGCGTCTCGCGCAGGTCGACGACCTTGCCGATCACGACGACGGCCGGCGGCGCGATGCGCGCGGTGCGGACGTCGGCAGCGACGTGCTCGAGGGTCGAGGTGACCGTCGTCTGCTCGGTGGTGGTGCCGACGCGGGTGACCGCGACCGGGGTCTCGGCCGAGCGGCCCGCGGCGACGAGGGCCTTGGCGATGTCGCCGATCTGGCCGACGGCCGAGAGCAGCACGAGCGTGCGGTCGTCGGCGTACGTCGTCCAGTCGGTGCGCGAGGCGGCGTGGTCGCCACAGGTGACCACGGCGACCTCACGGTGGTCCTTGGTGGTCAGCGGGATGCCGGCGTAGGCGGGCACCGCGGAGACCGACGAGACGCCGGGCACGATCTCGAAGCCGATGCCGGCCTTGGCGCAGGCTTGCGCCTCCTCGGGACCGCTGGCGTAGAGGAACGGGTCGCCGGCGAGCAGCCGGACGACGCGCAGGCCACGCTTGGCCTGCTTGACGACGACCTTGGCGCGGTTGGCGTGGGTGAGCGGCTGGCCGTCCTCGCCGAAGCCGCCGTCGACCAGCTCGGGGCCGACCTGCTCGGTCTCGTCGGCGGCGTCGACCGCCGGCTCGACCGGGGCCGGGAGACCGAGCACGGTGCGCACCAGGGCGGCGTGCTCGGGCGTCTCGGTGACGACGACGTCGGCGCGGCGGAGCAGGTCGACCGCGCGGACGGTCAGCAGGTCGGGATCGCCAGGGCCGCTGCCGACGAACGACACCCACGAGCGGGCAATGCGGTCGGCGACGGTCTCGGGGCTCTTTCCGTCGGAAAGGGTCTTGGCTCGGGTCATGCGGCACCTCTGCTGACTGGTGTGCGGTCGTTCTGGCGGTGTTGCGGGTGGTGCGGGTCGTGCAGGTCGTGCGGGTCGTGCGGGATCAGGCGGGCGGGTCGTCGAGCTGCCCGGCGCCGTCGGCGAGCATCTCGTCGGCGAGCCGGTGGCCGACGCCGGCGGCGTCGGCGGGATCGCCGGCGGCCGACATGCGCACGGACAGGCCGCCGTCGACCGAGAGCGCGATGGCCCGCACCCAGAGCTCGTCGCCGTCGTCGCCCTCGACGATCTCGGCGAGCGCCCCGACGGCGGCCGAGCAGCCGCCCTCGAGGGTGGCGAGCACGGCCCGCTCGGCGACGACGGCGGCGCGCGTGGGAGCGTCGTCGAGCACGGCGAGCGCGGCGGCGAGGTCGTCGTCGCTGCGGCACTCGACGGCGAGGGCGCCCTGGCCCGGCGCCGGCAGCATCTGGAGCGGGTCGAGGACCTCGGTGGCGTCGTCGAGGCGCCCGATGCGCGACAGCCCGGCCCGGGCCAGCACGACGCCGTCGAGCTCGCCGTCGCGGACCTTGCCGATGCGGCTGTCGACGTTGCCGCGGACGCCGACGACGTCGAGCCCGAGACCGAGGGCGTGCAGCTGGGCGACGCGGCGCGGCGAGCCGGTGCCGATGCGGGCGCCGGCGGGCAGCTCGCCGAGGGTGAGGCCGTCGCGGGCCACGACGACGTCGCGGGGGTCCTCGCGCGGCGGGACGGCGGCGAGCGTCAGCCCGTCGGCCGGCTGGGTGGGGAGGTCCTTGAGCGAGTGGACGGCGACGTCGACGCGACCGTCGCGCAGCGCCTCGCGGAGCGCGCCGACGAAGACGCCGGTGGTGCTGCTGCCGGCCAGCGGGGTGCCCGCGGCCTGGCTGCGGTCGCCGTCGGTGGTGATCTCGACGAGCTCGGCCTCGCGGCCGAGGCGCTCGCGGATGAGGTCGGCGACGTGGCCGGCCTGCGTGGTGGCGAGCAGGCTGCGGCGGGTGCCGACCCGCACGGTGGCGGTGGCCGGCGCCGCGGCGGACGAGGTGGCCGTCATGGGCGCTCCTCGCTCACGGTGGCGCGCGTGACGGCGTCGACGGAATCGGGGTCGAGGGCGAAGAGCTCGGCGAGGGCCCGTTCGTAGGACACCGCGCCCTGCTCGTCGCTGAGCTCCTTGACGCGCACGGTGGGCTCGTGGAGGAGCTTGTCGGCGACGCGGCGCACGGTGTGGCGGATCTCGGCGCGGGCGGCGTCGTCGAGCTGCGGCAGGCGCGACTCGAGCCGGGCCAGCTCGGCGTCGACGACGGAGGTGGCCATCGAGCGGAGCGCGACGACGGTGGGCTTGACCTTGGCCTGGCGGCGGGCGGTGAGGAAGGCGGCGACCTCCTCGCCGACGATGCGTCGCACCTCGACGACCTCGCGGCCGGCGTCGGAGTCGGCCAGCGTGTCGCCGAGCTCGGCGAGCCCCACGAGACGGACGCCGGGCAGGTCGCCGACGCTGGGCTCGACGTCGTGCGGCAGCGCGAGGTCGACGACCAGCAGCGGACGGTCGCGGCCCTCGCGCGCGGTGGCGACCATGTCGCGGGTGACCAGCACGCCGGTGGCGCCGGCGCAGGTGATGACGACGTCGGCCTCGGCGACCTCGGCCGGCAGGTCTGCGAGCGCGACGGCGCGGCCACCGTGCTCGGCGGCGAGGCGCCGGGCGCGGTCGGGGGTGCGGTTGACGACGCTGATGCGCGCGGCGCCCATGCGGCTGACGGTGGCCGTGGCGAGGCCGGCCATCGCGCCGGCACCGACGACGACGACCGAGGCACCCTCGACGCCGTCGACGGGACCGAGGCCGGCGGTGACGAGGGTGGGGGCGACGCGATCGATGCCCGTCTCGGCGCGGGCGCGCTTGCCCACGCGCAGCGCCTGCTGGAACAGCGAGTTGAGGGCGGTGCCGACGGTGCCGGCCTCCTGGCCCGAGCGCAGCGCCTCGCGCGCCTGGCCGAGGATCTGGCCCTCGCCGACGGCCATCGAGTCGAGCCCGGCCGCCACTTGGAACAGGTGGGCGACGGCCCCGTCGTCGTAGTGCACGTAGAGGTGGGGCAGCATCGTCTCGGCGTCGCCGCCGCGCTCGAGCAGCAGCCGCGAGAGCGCCTCGACGCTGCCGTGGAAGCGGTCGACCTCGGCGTAGACCTCGACCCGGTTGCAGGTGGAGACGACGGCGGCCTCGGTCACGTGGGCGCACGCCGCGGCGTCGGTGAGGAGCTTGTGGGCGCCGTCGGCGTCGAGCGCGACGCGCTCGAGCACCGAGACCGGCGCGGAGTTGTGGGAGATGCCGACGACCAGGACGCTCATACTGCGTTCGCCTTCCGCTGCTCGTGGTAGGCCAGGATCTGGAGCTCGATCGACAGGTCCACCTTGCGCACGTCGACCCCGTTGGGCACGGAGAGCACCGACGGTGCGAAGTTCAAGATGCTGGTGATGCCGCAGGCGACCATGCGGTCGGCGACGTCGTGCGACGACGCGGCCGGTGTCGCGATGACGCCGATGGCCACGCCATGGGTCGTGACGATCTCCTCGAGGTCCTCGAACGCGCGGACCTCGACGCCGGCGACCTCCTCGCCGTGACGCGTCTCGTCGGCGTCGAGCAGCGCGACGACCCGGAAGCCGCGGCTGCGGAAGCCGGAGTAGTTGGCCAGCGCGTGGCCCAGGTTGCCGATGCCGACGATGACGACCGGCCAGTCCTGCGTGACGCCGATCTCGCGAGCGATCTGGTAGCGCAGGTAGTCGACGTCGTAGCCGACCCCGCGGGTGCCGTAGGAGCCGAGGTAGGACAGGTCCTTGCGGAGCTTGGCGGAGTTGACGCCGGCCGCACCTGCGAGCTCCTCGCTCGAGCAGGTGCGGATGCCCTCCTCGGACAAGGAGGTCAGCGCCCGGAGGTAGACGGGCAGGCGGGCGACGGTGGCCTCCGGGATGTCCCGGGCCGTCTCGCTCGAGCTGCGGGCAGTCACGACTCTGCTTCCTAGTCGGACCCTCGGGAGGCCCGGCGCGTTCACAGTAGGAGTTTGTGAACGCGAGAACAAATCGAGTGCCCGTGGCCTAGCACACCCGTTCGCCGACTTGACACGCGGACCCCGTTTCGGCGGTCGGACACCTCGCCGCCGGTCAGCCGAGCGCGGCCCGCAGCCTCGCCTCGTCGACCCGCCAGAAGTCGTGCTGGGCGCCGTCGACGAACGTCACCGGCACCTCGTCGCTGAACCGCGCCTGCAGCTGCGGGTCGGCGTCGACGTCGACCACGACGTAGGACTCCCCCAGGTCGGCGCAGACCTCGCGGACGACGGCCTCGGCCGCCTCGCACAGGTGGCAGCCGGCGCGGGAGTACAGCGTGACCCGCGGACCGCCGGGCTGCCGGCGGCGGCGCAGCCTCACTCGAGCAGCCCCAGTGCACGACGGCGCTCGAGCCCGCGCAGGCGGCCCTTCTGCACCTTGCCGGTGACCCCGACCGGCAGCCGGTCGACGACCTCGATGCGCGAGGGCACCTTGAACCGCGCCAGCGCCCGTTCGCAGGCGGCGCGGACGTCGCCCGCCAACGCGTCGGCGTCGGCGGACCCGTCGCCCGTTGCGACGACGTAGGCGACGACGGCCTCGCCGGTGGCCTCGTCGTCGACGCCGATGACGGCGACGTCGGCGACGCCTGCGACCTCGGCCACCACCCGCTCGACCTCGACCGGGTAGACGTTGAAGCCGGAGACGATGACGAGCTCCTTGACCCGGTCGACGAGGTAGACGTCGCCGCGGGCGTCGAGGAAGCCGACGTCGCCCGTGGACCACCAGCCGTCGTCGTCGGGCCCGTCGGCGCCGTCGGGCCAGTAGCCGCTGAACAGGTTGGCGCCCCGGACCTGGATCTCGCCGGGGTCGCCCGCGGCGGCGTCGATCTCGGCGCCGGAATCGTCGACCAGCCGCAGGTCGATGCCGCCGAGGGGCGCGCCGACCGAGGCGGGGTCGGGGTGCTCGGAGCACAGCGTGCTCGTGACGACGGGGGCCGCCTCGGTCAGGCCGTAGCCCTGGTGCACCGCCACGCCGGTACGCGCGGCGAACTCCTCGACCACCTCGGGGGCGACCGGGGCGGAGCCGGAGAGCACCACCCGGACCGGGCCGAGGCGGCCGGCCAGGTCGACGTCGCGCCAGTGGGCGAAGACGGCGGGCGCCACCGGGACGACGCTGCACGCCTCGTCGTCGATGAGGTCGAGGGTGCCCTGCGGGTCGAAGCGCTCGGCCAGCACGAGCTTGGCGCCGCTGCTCAGCACCGAGCCGAGCACGGCGTTGAGGCCGTAGACGTGGAAGAGCGGCAGGACGCCGAGCACGACGTCGTCGCCGTGGATCATCGGCGGCTCGACGGCGGCGACCTGGGCGATGTTGGCCGCGAGCGCGCGATGGCTGAGCATCGCGGCGCGCGGCAGCCCGGAGGTGCCGCTGGTGTAGAGCAGCGCCGCGACGCGCTCGGCGTCGTGCAGCTCGGGGGCCGGTCGTGCGGTGTCGGAGCGCAGGTGGTCGTAGGAGCGCTCGCCGGGCAGGAGCGTGGTGCCGATCGCGACCACGCGCGGCTTGACGAGGCGCTCGAGCACGTCGGCGGGGACGTCGTCGGCGAGGCTGCTGTGCTCGCCGGCCAGCGCGGCGTCGACGGCGGCCGCGGCCTCGCGCACGAGGCCGATGGTGGTCTCGTCGGCGACGACCATGCGGGCGCCGCAGTCGGCGACGACCCGGGCCACCTCGCGCGGGCTCGACCCGGGGTTGAGCGGGACGGCGACGGCCTGCGCCCGCAGGATGCCGAGGTAGGTGGTGACGAACTCGAGCCGGTTGCCACAGACCAGCACGATCCGGTAGCCGGCGACGACCCCCGCTGCGGCCAGGCCGGTGGCGACCCGGGCGACCTCGGCGTCGAGCTCGGCCCAGGTGAGGCTGCGGCCGCGCGCCTCGACGACGGCGAGCTTGTCGGGGTGCTCGGCGGCCGCGGCGGCGAGCAGCTGCGCGGGTCCGGCCACGTCGTCGACCCCGGCGTCGGCCGTCGGGACGTCGGTCGTGGGCGCGCCAGGCATGCGCGGCAGTCTACGTACCGCCCCCGATCCGTCTCGTGGCCCGAACGGACGGACCCGGATGTGCATAGGCTCACCCCATGTCCTCCAGCGACAAGACGCGTCGGCCGCCGAACCTGCGGCAGCGCTCGACGCTGGCCGGCGAGGCGGCGGCGGCCGCGGCGGAGGTCGAGGCGTCGCTCGACCACCCGGTCGACCCGACGTCGGCGGCCTTCTTCGACGTCGACAACACCGTCATGCAGGGCGCGAGCATCTTCCACCTGGCCCGCGGCCTGCACCGACGCGACTTCTTCACGACCCGCGACATCCTCGGCGCGATGTGGAAGCAGGCCTACTTCCGCGTCGTCGGCGTCGAGGACCCCGACCACATCGCCGAGACCCGCAACTCGGCGCTCAGCTTCATCGCCGGGCACACGGTGACCGAGCTGGAGGAGCTCGGCGAGGAGATCTTCGACGAGGGCATGGCGCACCGCATCTGGCCGGGCACCCGGGCGCTGGCCCAGCTGCACCTCGACCAGGGTCAGCGGGTGTGGCTCGTGACGGCGGCGCCCATCGAGATCGCGCAGATCATCGCCCGCCGGCTGGGGCTCACCGGCGCGATGGGCACGGTGTCCGAGCACGTCGACGGCGTCTACACCGGCCGGTTGGTCGGCGACCTGCTGCACGGCCCGGCCAAGGCCGAGGCGATCCTGGCCCTGGCCGCGC
The DNA here is from genome assembly GCF_039939255.1 of Nocardioides secundeburneus. Taxonomy (NCBI): domain Bacteria; kingdom Bacillati; phylum Actinomycetota; class Actinomycetes; order Propionibacteriales; family Nocardioidaceae; genus Nocardioides; species Nocardioides secundeburneus. The sequence goes on along the minus strand of NZ_JBDUUE010000004.1, from coordinate 380,961 downwards.
GCGAGGGACTCGACCTGGCGCGCTGCTCGGCCTACTCCGACTCCAGCAACGACCTGCCGATGCTCGGTCTCGTCGGCGACCCGGTCGCCATCAACCCCGACGCCCGCCTGCGCGCGCACGCCCGCGAGCAGGGTTGGCGCATCCGCGACTACCGCACGGGTCGCAAGGCCGCCCGGGCCGGGCTCGTCGTGGCCGCCACCACCGGAGCCGTGACCGGCGCCGTCGCGGCCGGTGTCGCCGTCCGCCGCAAGCGCTGACCTGCTAGCTGGTCCCAGCCTCGGCAAGCGCGGCGGTAGTCCCTCACGTCGATCAAGCCCGACGCCCCGGAAAGGTTGATGTCCGTCAGGGACTATCCCGCCGCGGGCCGCGTCGGACGAGCCGCGCCAGCCGGCGGCAAGCGGGTCGGAGGTGACGGACGTCACCGCGGCGTGCGGGTCCGTCGGGTCCGGCTTTTGCTGTACGGGCCGGTGATACCTGATCTACCCTCAGGTATCGGCCCCGGGGAGGGGGCCAGCCGGGAGGGCGACATGCCTCAGTCGAGGCGGGACGTGACGCGCGGGCTCGACGCGCTGCGCCACGCCGTCGCGCGGCTCCTCGTCCCCGCACCGGGTCTCGCTCCTGCCGGCCCGCTGCTCTCCGAGGCCGTCTCCGAGGACGTCGACCACGACGCTCCGCTCGGCGGCACCGGTTCCGGCGGTGGCTTCGACGACGCCGAGATGGCGACGTCGTCGGAGGAGACCGAGGCCGAGCGCACGCGGCTGATCGCCCTGGTCGAGCTCGCCCGCGGTGGCGACGCCGAGGCGTTCGGCCAGCTCTACGACCACTACCAGCCGTCGGTCTACCGCTTCCTCTACTACCGCACCCGGTCGGCCACGCTCGCCGAGGACCTCACCTCCGAGACGTTCTTCCGCGCCCTGCGCAACATGACCTCGTTCCGGTGGCAGGGCAAGGACTTCGGCGCCTGGCTGATGACCATCGCGCGCAACCTGGCCACCGACCACTTCAAGGCCGGTCGCACCCGCCTCGAGTCCACCACCGAGGACATGGGCGCCCACGACGACACCACCGAGGGCCCCGAGTCGCTGGTGCTGGCGAGCCTGACCAACGAGATGCTCCTCGAGGCCCTCACGCAGCTGCCCGACGAGCAGCGCGACTGCCTGGTGATGCGGTTCCTGCAGGGCATGAGCATCGCCGAGACCGCCGCCGTCCTCGGTCGCAGCGACGGCGCCGTCAAGCAGCTGCAGCTGCGCGGGGTGCGCAACCTGGCCAAGCTGATGCCCGAGGGGATCCGCGACTGATGGCCACGACCCGAGCCCCGCGCACGACGACCGTAACCTCGACCGTCCCCGCCTCGTTGAGGGGTGCGACAGGCCTCCGCGGCATCGGTCACCACCCAGGACGGAAGCGATGAACCCCGTGTTCCCGGCGCGTCGACGCGCCGACGAGTTCAACGCGATGGTCGAGGACGCCTCGACCGTGCCGTTGGCCGACGCGGAGTCCGCCAGGGTCGCCGAGCTGACGGCGCTCGTCGACGTCGTCACCGCCCTGCGCGCCGCTCCCCCGGCCGAGGCGCGACCCGAGTTCGTCTCCGACCTCCGCAGCCGGCTGGTGCTCGCCGCCGAGACCACGCTCGTGCCCGATCCCCCGGCCCGGCTCGAGGTGCGCCGCCAGGCCCAGAGCCGGCGCACCTCGCGCGAGCGCCGCCTCGCCGTCGCGATCGGCGGCTTCGCCCTGGTCAGCGCGTCGGCCTCGATGTCGGTCGCGGCCCAGTCGGCCCTTCCGGGCGACACCCTCTACCCGCTCAAGCGCGGCCTCGAGAACGTTCATGAGCGCGTCGTCCGCGACCCCGACGACCGCGGCGCCACGATGCTCGCCAACGCCGAGGGCCGCCTCGACGAGGTCGACTCCCTCAGCCGGGCCGGCGACGGCGACGCCGAGGTCATCGCCCAGACGCTGGAGGACTTCTCCGACCAGGCCGTCGAGGCCTCCACGGTCCTGCTCGACGACTACGCCGACACCGGCCGCGTCCGCCCGATCGAGGACCTCCGCGCGTTCACCGCCCAGAGCATCGGCACGCTGCGCCGGCTCGAGGCCGTCGTCCCCGTCGACGCGCGCGGCACCCTGATCAGCGCGGCCCGCATCATCGACGGCATCGACGCCGAGGCCCTGCTCGCCTGCCCCGCGTGCGGCGACGCCCTCCCGGTCGGTCCGCTCGAGACGGCCGGCGACCTCGGGCCGATCCTCGACCTCCTGCCGCCGCCCGGCAAGCCCGCGCCGGCCACACCGGCCGCACCTGCCCCGACGCCGAGGGCCGAGGCCCCCCAGACGCCGGCCCCGGCCGGCCAGCCGGCACCCGTGCCGGTCGAGCCCGTCGTCCCGGCGCCCGTGGAGGAGCCCGCCACGCCGGTCCTCCCGCAGCCGTCGACGCCGCAGGCGCCGTCCGGCGACGGCACGCCGCGCAACCCGCTGCAGGTCCCGCTCGCCGGCCTGCAGAGCCCGGTCGAGGAGCTCGGCGACCTGCTCACCGGCGCGGTCGACGAGACGGTCGGCGGTCTGCAGGGCCTGCTCGGGGGTCAGCCGAAGAACTAGCGCCGTCGGCTACTTGAAGACCGACTGGCGCTGCATCAGCAGGGTGTAGAGCGTCTGCTGGATCGTCTCGCGCACCTGGTCGGTGACGTCGAAGACCAGCATCGGGTCCTCCGCCGCACCGGGCTCGTAGTCGTCGGTGCGGATCGGCTCGCCGAACTCGAGCAGCCACTTCGAGGGCAGCGGCACCATGCCGAGCGGCCCGAGCAGGGGGAACAACGGTGTGATCGGGATGTAGGGCAGGCCGAGCAGGCGCGCGAGCGCGGGGATGTTGCCGACGAGCGGGTAGATCTCCTCGGCCCCGACCACGGCCAGCGGCACGATCGGCACACCGGTGCGCAGCGCCGCGGAGACGAAGCCGCCCCGGCCGAACCGCTGCAGCTTGTAGCGCTGCGAGTAGGGCTTGCCGATGCCCTTGAAGCCCTCGGGCCACACGCCGACGAGCTCGCCGCCGCGCAGCATGCGCTCGGCGTCCTCGTTGCAGGCCAGGGTGGCGCCGCCCTTGCGGGCGACGCTGCCGACGACCGGCATCTTGAACACGAGGTCGGCCCCGAGGGGCCGCAGGAAGCGCTGGGTGTGGTCGTGGATCGAGACCATCGTCATCAGGCCGTCGATCGGCACCGTGCCGGAGTGGTTGGAGACCACCAGGGCTCCGCCGGCGGTCGGGATGTTCTCGACGCCCCGCACCTCGATGCGGAACCACTGCTGGGCGATCGGGCGCAGCGCGGCCATGAAGAAGCGCTGGGTGACCTCGGCGTCGAAGCCGTACTCGTCGACGACGTAGTCGCCGGTGACCCGGCGCCGCAGGAAGGCGAGGAAGTGAGCCAGCCGCGGCTCCCACTGCTCGCCGAACACCTCGAGCGCGGCCTGCTGGAACGCCGAGAGCCAGGCCGAGGTGGGGATGCCGCGCATCGGGTGCCGCTCGGACGTCGTGACCGGTGCCGCCGGGCCCGTCGCGGTCTCGGTGACCGCGACGTCGTCGTCGGTCGGGGCGACGTCGGCCGGGGGGTCGATGACGGCGTCGGGCTCGGGGCTGGCCGGCGGGCGGGCCGGCGTGCGCGGCTTGGGCGCGAGTCCGCGCGCGGCCGACGACGGCTGCTTGCCGCTACCGCGCCCGGGCTTGCCACGGGTGCCGATCGGGATGATCTCGGCGTCGCCCACGCGACTCACCTCGCCTTTCCGGAGGCCGGCGGCCGGGGCGCGACGGCGAGCGCGGGCCGGACGTCGACGGGGCGGTCGGCGGTGACCGAGGGCGTGGAGGGCAGCCGCTCGGCGAGGCCGGCGAGGGCACGCTCGGTGCGGCCGCCGGTCGGCGTCAGGTCGGCGGCGAAGTCGGCGAAGGCCTCGGCCGTGGAGTACTGCGGCTCGAAGCCCAGCACGTCGCGCATCTGGGTGGTGTCGACGCCGCGGCCGAAGGTCAAGAAGGCGGTCTGCTCGGGCGAGAAGTCGGCCAGGCGTGCCGAGCGGAGCACGTTGCCGAGGCTGCCGACGGCGAAGCCCGGCATGGGCACGCTCGGGCGCTGCAGGCGTCGGATGGCCTGGCTGAGCATGAGGACGCCGTCGCCGGCCACGTTGAACGTGCCGGGGACGTCGTGGGCGACCGCGTGCTGGAGCACGCCGCGCAGGTCGTCCTCGTGCAGGAACTGCATGCGGGCGTCGAAGCCGAGCACCGTGGGCAGCACCGGCAACCGGAAGTAGGAGGTGATCGGGCTGACGACGTGGGGCCCGATGACGTTGGCGCAACGCAGCATCGTGACCCGGACGTCGCCGCGACGGCGCGCGAAGCCGCGGACGTAGCCCTCGATCTCGGCGACGTCCTTGGCGTACCCGGTGCGCGGGGCACCGCGCGGGTCCATGTCCTCGGTGAACATCGCCGGGTCGCGGTTGCTCGCGCCGTAGACCGTGGTGGTCGACTTCACGACCAGGTCGGTGACGCTGGGCGCCTTCTGGCAGGCCGCGAGCAGCTGCATCGTCCCGATGACGTTGAGCTCCTTCATCGTGGCCCGGCCGCCGGTGGCGCCGGGGGTCGCGATGACGCTCATGTGGACGACGGTGTCGACGTCCTCCTTGGCGATCACCTTGGCGATCACCGGGTTGCGGATGTCGGCGCGCACGAACGAGACGTCGCCGAGGTCGCCCCGCGGAGGGGTCACGTCGACGCCGATCACCCGCCGGACGGACGGGTGCTCGGCGATGGCGCGCGCACAGCGGCGGCCGAGGTCACGGGAGACCCCGGTGACGAGCACGACCTTGTCGCCGCCGCCCATGAGGAGAGGCCTGCGCTACTTCCCGAGCTTGCGACGCTGGACGCGCGTCTTCTTCAGGAGCTTGCGGTGCTTCTTCTTGGCCATGCGCTTGCGGCGCTTCTTGATGACGGAACCCACGGGACCCAACTCTCAGACAGACGTGCAGCGCCTGGAGGTGCCCAGGCGATCCGGGTCAGCCTATCGGCCCCACCCACGCGGCAGAGAATCGCCCGTCCCACCGCGCTCGCGCCCGTGCAGCCGCTGAGCTCTCAACGCCCCCTCATGTGCAGCCGGCGCGCTGCGAGGGCGTCTCGGTGCGCGTCGAGGGTGCGCGGAGCGAGGTACGAGCGGAGCGTGCGCTCGGCGTGTGCCGAGGCGGCCTCTTCAGGCGGCGCGCCACGCGCGAAGCGGAGCGAGCGCCATCACCTAGCCAGCGTTGAAGAACGAGTTCTTGAGGTACTCGTCGACGTCGTCCTCGGAGACGCGGAAGGAGCGGCCCACGCGGACGGCGGGCAGCTCGCCGTTGTGCACGAGCCGGTAGACGGTCATCTTCGAGACCCGCATGAGTGCGGCCACCTCGGCGATGGTCAAGAACTTCGGGTCGGAGAGGCCTCCGGACGTGTTGGACACGTGGCACCAGCTTTCTCTACGCCCGCCACCGGCTTCCCCACCGGTGATGACACGAGCGCTTCGAGAGGACAATAGGGCTTCGTGTGACGCGTGGGGAAGAATTTGCCAGGTGAAACTTCTGGGATCTCGGCGAGCCTACCAAGGATCCCCCCGTCCGGCGTGCTAGCCGACCCCGGCCGGGGACGGCGCGGAGGGGCCCCGGCCTACCCTGTGCGGCATGACGGGGACGGCGACGGAGCGGCTGCGCCTGCCGACCGGTGACGACGTCCGCGCCCTACCGCTGTGGGTCAAGGCGGCCGCGATCTACCTCGCGATGCGCCTGGTCAGCGGGCTGCTGCTGGCCCAGGCGGCCGACCAGGCCGGGTTCTTCCCGGGCGTGCAGCCGGGCGTCGTGGGGCCGACCGAGGACGACCTCACCCTGACCCTCAACTGGGACGCGCGGTGGTACGGCGAGATCTACGAGAACGGTTATCCCGACGAGATCCCGGTCAACCCCGACACCGGCCGGGCCGAGCAGAACCCGTGGGCGTTCTACCCGGCCTATCCCTACGCGGTGCGCCTCGTCGCGACCCTGCTCGGCTCCGACTTCGCCACGACGGCTCCCCTGCTGGCCCTGGTCGCCGGGCTCGGCGCGGCCCTGGTGATGGCGCGACTGCTGGTCGAGTCGCTGCCGTCGGGTCCGCGGGTCGAGGTGGCGGCGCTCTCCGTGGTGGCCGTGTGGGCGGCCTGCCCGGTGTCGCCGGTGCTGCAGATGGCCTACACCGAGTCGTTCTCGATGCTGCTGCTGGTCACGGTGCTGTTGTTCCTGCGCCGGGAGTGGTGGTGGGCGGCCGGCGTCGCCGCCCTGGTGCTCGGCCTGACCCGGCCGATCGCCCTGCCCCTGATCGTGGTGGTCGCGGTCGGGCTGTGGCTGCGCTGGCGGGCACGGGCCGATCGGCCGATCGCGCCGCGCGAGGCCGTGGCGATGCTGTGGACGTTCGGCGCGACCGGCCTGTCCGGCATCCTCTGGACGACGATCGCGGCGTTGGCCACGGGGCGCCGCGACGCCTACCCGGCCACGATGACCGCCTGGCGCTCGACCGACGAGATCGACCCGATCGCGCCGTGGAAGCGCACCGTCGAGGCCGCCCTCGAGACCCACGACAAGACCTGGGTGCTCTCGGCGCTCGGCCTGCTCGTGCCGCTGGCCCTCGCACTGGCGATGCTGCTGCCCCAGGTCGCCCGCGGGCTCGACCTGCGCCTGCGTGTGTGGTCGGCGGCCTACGCGCTCTACCTGCTCGCCGTCGTCGACGGCCACACCAGCATCTTCCGCTACCTGATCCCGCTCTTCCCGCTGCTCGCGCTGCTGGTCGGCGCCCACCGCGACCCGCCCCGCTGGCTCGGCCTGCGCACGACGTTCTGGCTCGTCGCGGGCGTCGTCGGCCAGGTCGGCTGGATCTGGTGGCTCGTGGTCTTCGAGCCGCCGCCCGGTGGCTACGGCGACTGGCCGCCGTGACCCGAGGGGTGGTCGTAGGGTCGGTCCATGACCGAGACCCCGGACCCCGCCCAGGCCGCCAGCGACGACCTCACCCGGCTCGCCGAGGCGTTCTGGGGCCACTACCTCGAGACCAACCCCACCGAGGCGCACCTGCTCGGCGTCTACCGCTACGCCGCGTTCTACGAGGACTTCACCCGCGAGGCGGAGGACCGGCAGATCGCCGCGCTGCGCACGTTCGCCGACGACGCCGAGGCGATCGACCCCGGCGCCCTCGACCCGGCCGAGCGGACGACGCGCGCCGTGCTCATCGACATCGCCACCTCGACGGCCGGGCGGCTCGAGACGCGGCTCGGCGAGGTCGCCGCCGACCCGATCTTCGGGCCGCAGGTCGGCATCCCAATCGTCACCGGCATGCTCGCGCTGCCCGACGCCGACGTGGCCGAGGCCCTCGTCGACAAGCTGCGCGGGGTGGCCCGCGGCTACCGCGAGGAGGCCGACCGGTTCCGTCAGGGCGTGGCGGCCGGCCGGCTGCCGGCGGCGTTCGCGGCGTCCGACACGGTGGCGCAGATCGACGCGATCCTCGACGGCCCGGTGGCCGACGACCCGGTGCTGGGTCGCGTGCCCGAGCCGCCGTCCGGCGTCGACGCCGACACCTGGCGCGCTCGGGTGGCCGCGGTCGTGGCCGACGAGCTGCGCCCGGCGATGGGCGCCTACCGCGACGTGCTGCGCGACGAGGTGCTGCCGCAGGCGCGGCCCGACGAGCGGTGCGGCCTGTCGGGGCTGCCCGATGGTGAGGCCGCCTACGCCGCGATGCTCCGCTACTACACGACCACCGACAAGACGGCCCAGGAGATCCACGACCTCGGCCTCGCGACGGTCGCCAAGCTCGCCGACGAGTACCGCGCGCTCGGGCCGGAGGTCGTCGGCACCGACGACCTCGCCCGGATCTTCGAGGCGATGCGCACCGACCCCAAGCTGCACTTCGAGCGCGGCGAGCAGCTCGTCGAGGCCTCCGAGGTCGCGATGGCCCGCGCGTGGGAGGCGATGCCAGCGTGGTTCGAGGTGCTCCCCCAGGCGCCGTGCGCGGTCGAGTCGACCATGACCGGCGCGAAGGCGTTCTACTTCCCACCGGCCGGCGACGGCAGCCGGGGCGGCACGTTCTTCATCAACATCGACGACCCGTCGTCGTGGGGCACCTTCGAGCTCGAGGCGATGGCCTTCCACGAGGGCATCCCGGGCCACCACCTGCAGCTCGCGATCGCCGCCGAGCTGCAGGGCATCCCCGAGTTCCGCAAGCACATCCACAACTCCGCCTACGCCGAGGGCTGGGGCCTCTACACCGAGCGGCTCTCCGACGAGATGGGGCTCTACTCCTCCGCCGTCGACCGCATGGGCATGTACGCCGCCGACTCGATGCGCGCCTGCCGCCTCGTCGTCGACACCGGTCTGCACGCGCTCGGGTGGAGCCGGGAGCAGGCCGTGCAGTACATGGTCGAGAACTCCCCGTTGGCCGAGGGCGTTGTGCGGCCCGAGGTCGACCGCTACGTCGTCACGCCCGGCCAGGCGTGCTCGTACATGGTCGGCCGGGTCGAGATCGAGCGCATCCGTCGCGAGGCCGAGGCCCGCCAGGGCGCGGCGTTCGACGTCCGGGCGTTCCACTCCGCCGTTCTCGACTCGGGCTCGCTGCCACTCGGCGTGCTCGACGAGGTGGTCACCGCACGCCTGCCGTGACATGCTCGGCTCGTGCTGACGACCCGATCCACCCAGTGGTGGCCCGCCTGACCGGCGGACCACCCCTCTGACGCACACCTCAGACACGGCCGCCCACGGGCGGCCGTTCTGCATCTGCGCGGCGCGGTGTCCGTGGGCCCTCACTCCAGGAGCCCCGCATGACCAGCCCGACCCGCACGCTGTCGTTGCTCACGCCGTCCGGCCACCTCACCCTCGGCAGCCTGCTCGGCGCGCTCGCGCCGATGCGCGAGCGTCAGGACGACGCCTTCTACGGCATCGCCGACCTGCACGCCATGACGACCGACCAGCACGACCCGGGCCGGCTGCGCGCGGCCGCCGACGAGATGGCGGCACTGTTCCTGGCTCTCGGCCTCGACCGGGCCACCCTGTTCCGCCAGAGCCACGTGCCGGCCCACGCCCAACTGGCCTACCTGCTCGAGTGCGTGGCCACGACCGGCGAGCTCGGCCGGATGACGCAGTTCAAGGAGAAGTCGAAGGCCGACGAGACGCGCTTGCGCGGCTCGTCGACGGCCTTCGAGGTTGAGGAGGCTGGGCTCACACCGTCGCGCCAGCGACGGGCTGAGCCAGCTGCCTCGAAACCACGCGGGGTCGCCTCGACCAGGGTGAGCCTGTTCACCTACCCCGCGCTGATGGCGGCCGACATCCTGCTCTACGCCCCGCGCGCCGTCCCGGTGGGCGCCGACCAGAAGCAGCACGTCGAGCTGACCCGCGACCTCGCGCTGCGCTTCAACCGGCGCTACGGCGAGGTGTTCGTGGTGCCCGAGGTGGTCACCGCCGACGACGGCAGCGCGCGCGTCATGGACCTCGCGCAGCCGACCCGCAAGATGTCGAAGTCGGCCGAGGCGCCCGGCACGATCTACCTCCTCGACCCCCCGGACGTCGTGCGCCGCAAGGTCGGTCGCGCGGTCACCGACGGCGACGTCGGGCCGGACGCCGTCCGCCGCGACCGCGAGGCCAAGCCCGGGGTGACCAACCTGCTCGAGGTGCTCGTCGCGTGCGGCGGGTCGGGCGACGGGCTCACGACGTACGGCGCCCTCAAGCGGGCGGTCACCGACGCGGTGGTGGCGACGCTGGAGCCGATCCAGAAGCGGTACGCCGACCTGGCCGACGACCCGGAGCACGTGCGGTCGGTCTTCGCCGACGGCGCCGCGCGGGCCCGGTCGGTCACCGAGCCGGTGCTGGCCGCAGCGCAGGCGGCCATGGGACTTTGAACGCGTTCAGAATCACGCTACCGTAGTCTTGAACACGTTCAAACACCTACCCGGGAGCCTGCCATGGACTGGACCGTCGCCACCTACGTCACCTACCTGCTCGTCGCCGTCCCGCTCACCGTCTGGGTCGCGCACACCCTGTCGAGCAACGGCCAGGTCTTCCTCGAGGAGGTGTTCACCGGCAACGAGCGGCTCGCCCAGGCGGTCAACCGGCTGCTCGTCGTCGGGTTCTACCTGCTCAACCTCGGCTTCGTCAGCCTGTACCTGCGCACCGGCGGCGAGGTGGTCGACCTGCGCGGGCTGCTGGAGGAGCTGAGCGTCAAGATCGGCGTGGTGACGCTCGTGCTCGGCGTCCTGCACTTCCTCAACGTGTGGGCGTTCAGCTCGATGCGGCGCCGGCACGCGATGGACTCCTTCCGCAGCGCCCCGGTCGCCCCGCAGGGCTTCGTCCCGGCCACGCCCTACCCCGCCCCCTGAGCCGGGCGCGCGATGACCACCGCTCTCTACGTCCTCTACGACGCGAGCTGCCCCCTGTGCTCGCGGTTCCGCGACTGGCTCGGCGCCCAGCGCACGCTGGTGCCGTTGCGGCTCGTGCCGGCGGCGTCAGCGCAGGCCAGGGAGCTCTTCCCGACGCTCGACCACGCCGCGACGCTTTGCGACATCACCGTGGTCGGCGACGACGGGAGCGTGTGGACCGGCGAGCACGCCTGGGTGATGTGCCTGTGGGCGACGCGGCGGTTCCGGCCGATGGCCGAGCGTCTCGCGCGACCGGCGTGGCTGCCGCTCGCCCGCGGGGCGGCCGCGAGCGCCGCCGGCCTGCGCCACCTGCTCACCACCGGAGCGCCACAGGGAGGTGGTTACGCTGACTGCCGTGCCGGAGCCTGCTCGCCGAACGTCGCTCACCAGCAAGGCTGAGCAGACCCGGGCGACGATCGCCGACGCCGCCATGCGGCTCTTCCGCCGCGACGGCTTCGACCGGACGACGATGCGGGCCGTCGCCAAGGAGGCCGGCGTCTCGGTGGGCAACGCCTACTACTACTTCTCCTCCAAGGAGCACCTGATCCAGGCGTTCTACGACGGCATCCAGGTCGAGCATGCCGAGCGGGCGGACGCCGTCCTCGAGCGCGAGACGTCGCTCGAGGCCCGGCTGCGCGGGGTGCTCGAGGCCTGGCTTGACGTCGCGGCGCCCAACCACGAGTTCGCCGCCCAGTTCTTCAAGAACGCCGCCGACCCCGCCAGCCCGCTCTCGCCGTTCAGCGAGGAGTCGACACCGGCGCGCGAGGCCAGCATCGAGCTCTACCGCCGCGTCGTCGACGGGTCCGAGGCGAAGATGACCCCTGCGCTCCGCGCCGAGCTGCCCGAGCTGCTGTGGCTGCTGCAGATGGGGTTCGTGCTGTTCTGGGTTCACGACGCCTCGCCCGGCCAGACCCGCACCCGCACCCTCGTCGCCCAGGCCACGCCCCTGGTCGACCGGCTCGTCCGGCTCGGCCGGCTGCCCGTCGTCCGCGGCGTCATCGACGACCTCATGGGCGTCGTCCGCACGATCAGGTCGACGGCGTGAGGCACCTGCTCGTGGCCCTCGCCGCCGCGCTCGCCCTGACCGCGTGCAGCGGCGACGACGAGCCCGGCGGCAGCCCCCCGCCCGCCCCGGCGTCCGGGACGACGTCCAGCCCGTCGACCCCGTCGCCCACCCCGACCGCGACGCCTCCGGTCGCGTGCGAGGCCTTCGTCGACGCCGTCAACGCCGAGGTCGCACCCCTGCTGGCGGCCGGCGACTTCAGCCCCACCGGCGAGCTGACCCAGCTCTGCCTGGCGACCAACGACCGCGGCGACGAGCTCTCCGTCGTCGCCCTCGACCTGCCCGACGAGGGCTGTCTCGGCGAGACCCGGGACCTGCCGGGCCTCGGCCGCGGCTCCTACTCCTGCGTCGGCGAGCAGCAGGGCACCCAGGTGCTGCAGGGCACGGTGGTCGCCGAGGGCGCGACCCGCTCGCTCACCGCGCTGGTCGAGCTGGCGCCGAGCCCCGAGCTGGCCTACACCACCAGCGACCTCGCGCCGGTCGCCGCGACCCTGGCGCGCAGCCTGGCCGGCCTCAGTCCGTAGGAGACGCGACCAACGCCCGGCGCACGACCGCGCGCAGCGCCGAGCGCCGACGGTCGTGATCGGCGTCGGGGTGGCCTCAGCCGGTCGTGGTCTGCTCGGCGAGGTCGCGCAGCGTGTGCAGCTGCTTGCGCATCATCGCCAGGTCGCCCCACGCCAGGGCGTCGAGGGCCGGCCGCGGCCAGGTGGCCACGAGGCGGCAGACCAGGCGTGACGACGCCGGCGAGACCGGCTCGGCGGCGTAGGTGATCGCGGCGGCGCCCAGCCGTCCGCGGCCGGGCGTGACCGCCGTCCAGTGGTGGCCGTCGTCGAACGTCGTCAGCCGGAAGACCTTCGCCATCGGCTGACCGGCCTCGAGCCGGTCGGCGCCCGGCGTGAGCTCGCGCGGGCTGCGCCGGAAGCCGTTGTCGACCCAGTCGTAGCTGTACGGCGCCACGGCGACCTGGCAGAGCCACCGCCACAGCACCTCGGACGGCGCGGCGACGTCGACCGCGCGGGTCATCGGCCGACCCTCGACGGCGTCGTCGGCCGGGTAACGGCGGGCGGCCTCCTCGGCCGTCGCGCCCCAGACCCACGGCAGCCCGCTCACGCTCAGGACCCCTCGGCGAGCTCCCGCGAGCGGTTGCGGGCCGACTCCATGGCGGCCAGGAACGCGGCGCGGACCTTGTGGATCTCGAGCTCGCGCAGCGCCGAGGCGGTGGTGCCGCCGGGCGAGGTGACCTGCTCGCGGAGCACGGTGGGGTGGGTGCCGGTCTCGCGGAGCATCTTGGCCGAGCCGACCAGGGTCTGGATGACGAGGTCGCTGGCGGTGGCGCGCGGCAGGCCGAGGTGCACGCCGGCCTCGATCATCGACTCGACGACGAAGAAGATGTAGGCCGGGCCGGAGCCGGAGATGGCGGTGACGGCGTCCTGCTGCCGCTCGGGGATGCGCAGCACCCGACCGACCGAGGCGAGCAGCGCCTCGGCCTCGGCGAGGTCGTCGTCGGAGCAGTGCGAGCCCGGCGAGATCGCAGCCATGCCCTCGTCGACGAGCGCCGGCGTGTTCGGCATGACCCGGACGACGGCGACGCCCTCGGGCACGCGCGACTCGATGAACGCCGTCGTGATGCCGGCGGCCAGCGAGACCAGCAGCTGCCCCGGTCGTAGTGACGGGGCGATCTCGGCGAGCACGTCGCCCATGTCCTGCGGCTTGACGACGAGGGCGAGCGTGTCGGCCTTCGCGGCGGCGTCGACGTTGGAGACGACGGAGACGCCGTAGCGCTCCTCGAGCTCGGCCGCGCGCTCGACGCGCTTCTCACCGACGAGGAGCCGGTCGACGCGGCGTCCGGCCCGGACGAGGCCGGAGAGCAGGGTCTCGCCCATCACGCCGGCGCCGATGATGGCGGTGGTCGAGGGGCTCGAGGTCGACGTCATGGCGGGCCTACTTCTTGGAGATGAGCGAGCGGAGGAAGAAGGTCAGGTTCTGCGGACGCTCGGCGAGCCGGCGCATGAGGTAGCCGTACCACTCCTGGCCGTAGGGCACGTAGACGCGCACGGTCTCGCCGGCCGCGGCCAGGCGGCGCTGCTCCTCGGGACGGATGCCGTAGAGCATCTGGTACTCGTAGGTGCCGGTGGCGCGGCCGAAGCGGCTGGCCAGCGAGGCGGCGATGGCGATCATCCGCGGGTCGTGCGTGGCGATCATCGGGTAGCCGGCACCGGCGAGCAGGACCTTGAGGCAGCGCACGTAGGACTTGTCGACGTCGATCTTGTCCTGGAACGCCACCGACTCGGGCTCGTTGTAGGCGCCCTTGCACAGCCGCACGCGCGAGCCCTCGTGGGCCAGCGATCGACAGTCGGACTCGGTGCGGCGCAGGTAGGCCTGCAGGACGGCACCGGTCTCGGGGAAGTCCTTGCGCAGGTTGCGCAGCACCGCGAGCGTGCGGTCGGTCGTGGTGTGGTCCTCCATGTCGAGGGTGACCGTGGTGCCGGCGTTGCGGGCCGCTCGGCAGATCGTGCGGGCGTTCTCGAGGGCGACCTTGTCGCCGACGTCGGGCAGGGCCTGGCCGATCGCGGAGAGCTTGACCGACACCTCGGCCCGCCGGGCCAGGCCGCGCTCGCCGAGCGCCTTGAGCACCTCGACGTAGGCCGCGACGGTGGCGGCGGCCTGCTCGGCGTCGACGGTGTCCTCGCCGAGGAAGTCGAGGGTGACGGTGAGGCCGTCATCGACCAGGCGACCGGTGGCCTCGACGGCGGCGGCGGTGGACTCGCCGGGGACGTAGCCCGTGACGATGCCGGAGGTGACCGGCATCGTGCTCACGAGCTTCTTGACGCCGCTGCTGCGCGCGAGCAGCAGGATCGGCTGGCGGAGCAACGACATGGCTCCAGGCTACGTCTGCACCGCCTCCCCCTTCGGCGGTGGTCCTCGTCGAGCGATCGCGCGCAAAGGACCACCGGCGACTATGCCCACGGGTGTACGACCGGCGGAGTACGTCGTCCCCTGGGCAGAGCCGCAGTCACACCCGCAGGACGACGCGACCGATCCCCTCCGACGACGAGGGTTCTGGCATGGACACCACACCCTCCCAGGCCCCCTCGCCGACGCGGTCCGAGTCACCGTCGGGCACCGGACCGGTCGCCCGCTTCCTCCGGCTCGCCCACTCCTCCCCGCGGCGCGCGCTGCTCGCCGTCTTCTTCTTCGTGCTCCTCGCCGGTGCGGTCGGCGGCCCGGTCGCCGGGGCCCTCTCCTCGGACGGCGGCTTCGCCCCGCCCGACGCCGACTCGGTCGCCGCCGTCGAGCGCATCGAACAGGCCACCGGGCGCGAGTCGTCGCCCGGGCTCATGGTCCTGGTCGACGGCACCGACCAGGCCCGCGTCGACGCCGTCGCCGACCGGCTCGCCGCGATCGACGGCATCGTCGAGGTCACGCCGGGCGGCATGGCCGACGACGGCACGTCGTCCCTCGTGCTCGCCACGGCCGCCGCCGACGCCAGCGGCGAGGCCGTCGCGGAGGAGGCCGTCGAGGTCTTCGCCGACGACGGCGACGTGACCGTCGGTGGTGGGGCCGTGATCGGCCTCCAGATCGGCTCGCAGGTCGAGGAGGACCTCGCCCGCGCCGAGCTGATGGCGTTCCCGCTGCTCGCCCTCCTGGCGTTGCTGATCTTCGGCGGCCGGGCGGCGGTGCTGCCGCTCGTCGTCGGCGTCACCACCGTGCTCGGCACGTTCCTCGCGCTGGCCGGGGTCAACGAGGTCTACGGCCTCAGCGTCTTCGCCCTCAACCTGGTGATCGGGCTCGGGCTCGGCCTCGCCATCGACTACACGCTGTTCCTGCTGACCCGCTACCGCGAGGAGCTCGACCGGCAGGGCGCCGGCCTCGGCGCCGTCCGGACGACGATGGCCACCGCCGGGCGCACCGTCGTGTTCTCCGCCGCCACCGTCGCGGTCGCCCTCATCACCCTCACCGTCTTCCCGATGGGCTTCTTGAAGTCGATGGGCATCGCCGGCGCGATCGTCGCGGTCGTCGCGGCCGTCGCCTCGCTCGTCGTCTCCCCCGCGATCTTCGGGCTGTGGGGCGCCAAGCTGGCCCGCCGGCGCCGGAGCGACGCCGCCGAGGGCCGCTGGTACCGCTTCTCGCACGCCGTCATGCGCCGTCCCGGCCTGATCGCGGTCGCAACCGCTGCCGTGATGGTGATCCTGGCCGCGCCCGCCCTGCGGGCCGAGTGGACGCCGATCGACGCCACCGTCGTGCCCGAGGGCGAGAGCGGCCGCGTGGTCGCCGACACCCTCACCGACTCCTACGGCGGCGCGGGCACCACCCCGGTCACCGTCGCGGTCGAGGGCGACGCCGGCGACGCCGGCGCCCTGGCCCGCGAGGCCTCCGGCCTGCCCGGCGTCCTCGCCCCGGCCGAGCCCGTCGACCTCGGCGGCGGCACCTGGCAGGTCGACCTCACCGTCGACGGCGACCCCGCAGGCGAGACGGCCCGCGGCGTCGTCCACGAGGTGCGCGACCTGGCCGACGACACCGGGACCGACGCGCTCGTCGCCGGACCGGCCGCGGAGTTCATCGACCAGCAGGACGCGATCGCCAGCAGCCTCCCGCTCGCGGCCGGGCTGCTCGTCGTCCTGACGATGCTCGTGCTGTGGCTGATGACCGGATCGGTCGTGCTGCCGGTCAAGGCGATCGTGATGAACGTGCTCACCGTCGGCGTCTCGCTCGGCGCCCTGACCTGGGTCTACCAGGACGGCCGCTTCACCGACCTGCTCGGCTACACGCCGAACGGCGGCATCGAGCCGACCGACTTCCTCGTCGCCGCCGCTCTCGTGTTCGCGCTCTCCACCGACTACGGCGTCTTCCTGCTGGGGCGGATCAGGGAGGCCCGCGAGGCCGGGCTCGCCGAGCGCGAGGCCGTGGCCGTCGGCCTCGGGCGCACCGGCGCCGTCGTCACCGCGGCCGCGATCCTGCTGGCCGTCGCGATCGGCGCGTTCTCCACCAGCGAGATCAGCTTCATCCAGCAGATCGGCGTCGCGACCGCGGTCGGCGTCCTGGTCGACGCCTTCGTCGTCCGCTCGCTGCTGGTGCCGGCGCTGATGGGCCTCATGGGCAAGTGGAACTGGTGGTCGCCGATGTGGCTGCGCCGGGTGCACGACAAGGTCGGGTTCTCGGAGGGCGAGGCGCCCGCGCCGGCGGTGGAGAAGGAGCTCCTGCCTGCCTAGCTGGATCTCGAGACGTCGAAGGCCCGGGCGAGCTCGGTCCGACAACGCGCCGGGATACTCCCCCAGGCCGACGCCCGGCCGGGCCACCCGCGGATACGGTCTGCGGGTGGCCCGGTCGTCGTCGTGCATGTCGTGGTGGAGCAGGTGGCGCGGCCCCGTCGTCGACGGGGCCGCGTTCGCGGTCACCCTCGCCTCGATGCTCGTCGAGCTCTTCGGGTCGCCGAAGGACGACCCCTCCGGCGCGCTCTCGGTCGCGGCGATCGTCGTCCTCGCGCTGCCGATCCTGGTCCGCCGGCGGTGGCCGCGGGCCTCGTTCGCGGTCGCGATGGTGCTGGTCTTCGCGCTGGTCGGGCCGGCCTGCATCTACGAGACCATCGGCATCCCGGCCGTCATCTGCGCCTACACCCTGGCCGCCACCCACGGACGACGCGCGGCGCTCTGGGCCGGCGTCGGCGCCATGCCGGTCGTGGTCGCCATCCTGCAGCTCTACAGCCCGCACGCGATCATCACCTGGGACTACGCCCGCAACCTGGCACTCGTCGCCCTCCCCCTCGCCTTCGGCGTGGCCGCGCACGAACGACGCGCTGCCACGCAGGCGCTGGTCGAGCGGGCCGAGTCGGCCGAGCGCACCCGCGAGGAGGAGGCGCTGCGCCGCGTCGGCGAGGAGCGGCTGCGCATCGCCCGCGACGTCCACGACGTCGTCGCGCACGCGATGGTGGCGATCAACGTGCAGGCCGGCGTGGGCGCGCACCTGCTCGAGCGCGACCCCGACCAGGCCCGCGCGACGCTGCGCGACATCAAGCGGGTCAGCGGCGACGCGCTCACCGACCTGCGCTCGATGCTCGGCCTTCTCCGCCCCGACGACGACGCACCCGTCGTGCCGACCCAGGGCCTGGCGCAGATCGACGACCTCCGCGAAGGTCTCGCCTCGGCCGGGGTCGACCTCGACGTGACCATCGACCCGGCCGCCGACCAGCTGCCGGTGACCGTCGGCACGGCCGGCTTCCGGATCGTCCAGGAGGCCCTGACCAACGTGCTGCGCCACGTCGGCCCGACGGCCGCCCGGGTGCGCGTGACCCGCGAGCCGCACACCGACGACGGACGGCGCGACGTGCTCCGCATCGAGGTCGAGGACGACGGCGGCACCGCACCCACCCCGCTCGACGCCACCGGGTCGGGCAACGGCCTCCGCGGCATGCGCGAGCGCGCCGCGGCCGTGGGTGGCTCGCTCGAGGCCGGTCCCCGCGCCGACGGCGGGTGGCGGGTCTCGGCGCTGCTGCCCGTGGCCGTCGACGGTACAGGCGGTGCGGGGTGATCCGGGTGCTGCTGGTCGACGACCAGACGCTGGTGCGCGCCGGGTTCCGCGCGCTGCTCGGCTCCGAGCCCGACATCGAGGTCGTCGGCGAGGCGGTCGACGGCGCCGAGGGCGTCCGGCTCGCCACCGAGCTCGCCCCCGACGTCGTCCTCATGGACATCCGCATGCCGCGCGTCGACGGCCTCGAGGCCACCGCGCGCATCACCGCCACGCCCGCGCTGGCCGGCACGCGCGTCGTCGTCCTGACGACCTTCGAGCTCGACGAGTACGTCTTCGGCGCACTGCGCGCCGGGGCCGCCGGGTTCCTGCTCAAGGACGTCGAGCCCGAGGCGCTCATCGACGCCGTCCGGCTGGTGCACGACGGGCAGGCGCTGCTCGCCCCGCGGGTGACCAAGCGGCTCATCGAGGCCTACGTGGCGTCGGCGCCGGTCGAGACGGTGCCCGTCGCTGCTCCGCCCGACGACGGGCGTCTTGCCGACCTCACCCCGCGTGAGCGCGAGATCCTGGCCCTCGTGGGGCGTGGGCTGTCGAACCAGGAGATCGCCGCCGAGCTGGTGCTGTCGCCGCTGACCGCCAAGACCCACGTGTCGCGCCTGTTCCTCAAGCTCGGCGCACGCGACCGGGCCCAGCTGGTCGTGACCGCCTACGAGACCGGGGTGGTGACGGCGTGATCACCTACGCCGAGGTGCTCGACCTGGTGCTGCCCACGCTGCCCGATCCGCCCGAGCTCGACGACGCCGGCGAGCTCCCCTACCTCGACGCCTCGACCCTCGCCGTCCACGTCGTCGATCTCGTCCGCGCCGGCCGGAGCGACGTGCTCGGGCCGTTCTTCGCCGCCGTCGAGCGCCTGCACCTGGAAGGCGACGGCGACGTCACCACCCTCGCGACGATCGGCTACCTCGAGTCGCTGCAGAACTACGCCGGGCACGCGGGGCTCGACACCTCGGTGTTCCTGCCGCTGCTCGGACCCGAGTCCGCGCGGTGGTGGCGCGGGCTCGACGCGTTCTGGGCGGGCGAGGCGCCCGCCGTGCTGCCGGTCGACTGAGGTCCCCCGGCGGGCCGCACCACGCACCGCACCCCGCCTGCGACGATGACCGCATGGTGCGCGAGATCGTCCTGCTCGGCACGGCCAGCCAGGTGCCGACCCGCGACCGCAGCCACCACGCGGCCTTCCTGCGGTGGGACGACGAGGGCATCCTCCTCGACCCCGGCGAGGGCGCCCAGCGACAGATGCTCCTCGCCGGCCTGCCCGCCTCGGCGATCACGTGCATCTGCATCACGCACCTGCACGGCGACCACAGCCTGGGCCTGCCGGGCGTCGTCCAGCGACTGTCGCTGGACGGCGTGCGGCACCCGGTGCCCGTGCACTTCCCGGCCTCGGGCGAGCCGTTCTACGACCGGCTCCGGCACGCGACGTCGTTCTTCGACGTCGCCGACGTGCACGCCGCGCCGGTGCACGAGACCGGGGTGGTGGCCACGGGCGCATTCGGGCGGCTCGAGGCCGTGCGGCTCGACCACGCCATCGAGACGTTCGGCTACCGCCTGGTCGAGCCCGACGGACGACGGATGCGACCCGATCTCCTGGCCGCCGCGGGCATCGGCGGGCCCCGGGTGCGCGAGCTGCAGCTCGCGGGCGAGCTCGACGGCGTCGGCATCGAGGAGGTCAGCGAGCACCGCGCCGGTCAGCGGTTCGCCTTCGTCATGGACACCCGTCCCTGCGACGGCGCCCGCGAGCTGGCCCAGGACGCCGACCTCCTCGTGGCCGAGGCGACCTACCTGCACGACGACGTCCACCTGGCCGAGGCGCACGGGCACCTGACGGCCCGGCAGGCCGCCACGCTCGCCGCCGAGGCGGGGGTACGCACCCTCGTGCTCACCCACTTCTCCCAGCGCTACCCCGACCTGACGCCGTTCCGGGCCGAGGCCGCCTCGGTTTTCGCCGGACACGTCGTCGTGGCCAACGACCTCGACCGCGTGCCGGTGCCGCGCCGCAGTGAATGATCAGACGCTACGTACGACGAAGTGCTCGCGCGCGAACTCGAGCGACTCGCGCAGGTCGGCCTCGCGCTCCTCGCGGGTGGAGCACTTGCGGGTGTTGATCTCGAGCACGACGTCGCCGGTGAAGTCGAACGACGGCGCCGAGATGTGGCGCAGGAAGCGCTCGGCCCCCATGATGCCGCGGCCCGGCACGAGGTGCTCGTCCTTGGCCGAGCCCGTGCCGTCGGTGAGGTGCACGTGACGCAGGCGCGAGCCGAGGCGGTCGGCCATCTCGACGACGTCGGAGCGGGCGATCGCGGCGTGGCTGAGGTCGATGGTGGTGTTGGCGTAGGGCTCCTGGGAGGGGTCCCACCCGGGGAGGTACATCTCGGCACCGCGCTTCTTGGTCGCCCGCCACGGGTACATGTTCTCGACCGCAAAGTGGATGCCGGTGGAGTTCTCGAGGGCCGCGATGCCGTTGACGAAGTCGCGAGCGTACTCCTTCTGCCACCGGAACGGCGGGTGCACGACGACGACCTCGGCCCCGACCTCGGCCGCCATCTCGGCCGATCGCTCGAGCTTGCCCCACGGCTCGGTGCCCCAGACGCGCTGGGTGAACAGCAGGCACGGCGCGTGGACGGCGCAGATCGGCATGGCGTGGTGCTCGGAGAGCTGCTTGACCGCCGACGTCTGCTGGCTCAGGGCATCGATGCCGACCATCACCTCGACCGCGTCGTAGCCGACCGAGGCCGCGTAGGTGAAGGCGTGCGCCGTCGACTCGGGGTAGACCGAGGACGTCGAGAGGCCGATCCGGGTCACCACGAATCGGTTCCGCTGGTGACGCCGATGCGGTCGATGCGCTCGAGGATGACGCCCTCGCGCAACGCCCACGGGCAGATCTCGAGCTCGGCGAGGTCGAAGATGTCCATGCACGCCTCGGCGACGAGCGCTCCGGGCACGATCTGGTGGGTGCGGCTCGGCGAGACGCCGGGCAGCTCGGCGAGCGCGTCGGCGTCCATCGCCACGAGCTTGGGGATCCACTCGCGCAACGTCGCGAGCGGCAGCGTGCGCGGCACCAGCGCACCCTCGCCCGACGGCGCGGCGCCGCAGATGCGCGCGAGCGAGCGGAAGGTCTTCGAGGTGGCCGCGGCCTTGTGCGGGGCGCCGGCGCGCAGCAGGTTGCCGGCGTCGCGGGCGATGGCCGTGCGGATGCCCTTGCGGATCTGCTTCAACCCGGCCTCGTCGGGCCACTCGCTGAAGTGGGCGCGCGCCAGGCGGGCGGCGCCGAGCGGCAGCGACCAGGCGACGTCGGGACGCTCGTCGCCGCCCGCGGCGATCTCGAGCGAGCCGCCGCCGATGTCGAAGACCGCGAGACGCCCGGCCGACCAGCCGAACCACCGCCGCACCGACAAGAACGTGAGCCGCGCCTCGTCCTCGCCGGACAGCACGCCGATCTCGACGCCGGTGCGCTCCTTGACGTGCGCCAGGACGTCGTCACTGTTGGCGCTGTCGCGCACCGCGGAGGTGGCGAACGGGAGCATGTCCTCGCACCCCTTCTCCTCCGCGACGACGAGGGCCTCGGCGGTGAACGCCGTGAGCGCGTCGATGCCGGTCTGCGAGACCGCCCCGCCGGCGTCGAGGTGCTCGGCGAGCCGCAGCGGCTGCTTGTAGGAGAACGCCGGCAGCGGGGCTGCGCCGTCGTGGGCGTCGACCACCAGCAGGTGGCCTGTGTTCGAGCCGATGTCGAGGACGCCGAGGCGCATGAGGCCCACGCTACAACTCGTCCCTGGTGCCCGGGTCCGCGCGTGGGGTCGTGTGCCGCGACCGCTACCGAAGTCACACCGGGCGATACCGCAGCACGATCCGCCGTCCCCGTGGGCGGTCCTAGCGTCGGGTCATGGCCGTGCAGCGCTGGGACCTCGTCACCGATGGCGTCCGCCACCGGGTCGAGGCCGACACCGGCGGCTGGCGCAAGCACCTGCGCTGGTGGGTCGACGACGAGCTCGTCGCCGAGCGTCGCACCGCCGAGGACAAGGTGCGCCTCGAGCCGGACGACGAGTCCTCCGGCGCCGGTACCGTGCGGCTGCGCTTCAGCGGGCTCGGCAAGCCACGTCGCGCCACCTTCTACGCCGCCGGCGACGACGTCGACGCCGCCCTGGGCACGGGCGGCCGCGACCTGGTCCCCGAGCCCGGGTCACCGGCCGCCGTCCACGAGGCGTGGATGCTCGAGCACCCGCGACGCTACGAGGCGCAGAAGGTGGCCGGCGGCGTGGCGGCCGTCGTCGTGCCGATCCTGCTCACGCTGCTCGTCGTGCGGTTCGCCGTCCACCTGCCGTGGCCCGACTGGGACCTGCCCTCGATCCCGACGCCCGACCTGCCCTCGATCCCGCTCCCGTCGATCCCGCTCCCGTCGATCCCGTGGCCCGACTGGTCGCTCCCCTCCGTGCCGGGCTGGGTGGCCTGGCTGGCCGACAAGGTCACGTACGTCTGGCCCGTCGTGCTCGCGTACGTGCTCGCGCGCGCCGAGATCAAGCGACGCCGTAAGCAGGCCGAGCAGCAGACCGAGCAGCAGACCGAGCAGCGGCGCACCGCCGACGACGAGACCCCGCAGCCGTAGGCTCCTCCTCGTGCCTGAGGTCGACCTGGTCTTTCCGCGTGCCTACGTGGAGTTCCCCAACCCCGCCGACGACTCCGAGGTGATGCGCTGCGACCTCACCTGGTTGACGAGCAGCTACATGTGCATCTTCGGCCAGGGCTGTCAGGGCATCTACGAGACCTCGCCCGACACCGGCTGCTGCACCCTCGGGGCTCACTTCGCCGACCGGGACGACGAGAAGCGCACCGCGGAGTTCGTCGGCATGCTCGACGAGACCCTGTGGCAGTTCCACCCGGGCCGCAAGGTCAAGAAGAAGGACTGGGTCGAGGTCGACGACGACGGCGAGCGCAAGACCGCCACGAAGACCGTCGACGGCCAGCAGGCCTGCGTCTTCCACAACCGCCCCGACTTCCACCTCGGCGCCGGCTGCGCCCTGCACGCCCTGGCGTTCGTGCTCGAGAAGAACCCCGTCGCGACCAAGCCCGACGTGTGCTGGCAGCTGCCGATCCGGCGCACGTTCCGCACCGTCGAGCGACAGGACGGCACCTCCTACACCGAGGTCTCGATCGGCGAGTACGACCGACGCGGCTGGGGACCCGGCGGCCACGACCTTGACTGGTACTGCTCCGGCAACACCGAGGCGCACGTGGCCCCCGAGCCGGTCTACGTCACCCACGAGGCCGAGCTGGTCGAGCTGATGGGGCGCGCGGCCTACGACCAGCTCGTCGTCCACTGCGACGCGCACGTGCGCTCACGGTCGGCCCTCGCCCTCCACCCGGCAAGCCGGCCGTGAGGGCGCGAGGGACGAGCGCCCTCACGTAGCCGGCGCAGGTCGAGCAAGCGCAGCGCCTGAGGAACGAAGGCGCGAAGCGCGCCGAGACCCCCGCAGCCGATCCGCCGACGCAACCCCGACCGACCCCGGCGATAGCCGGTACCGCCCGAGACCTCTCGACGTCAAGAGATCCGACCCCCGGCGTCGCGGGGCAGGCGGGGGTTACTCACAATTGTCGGCATGCGCCTCGATCATCTCTCCTACGCCGCCGGACCTGATGGTCTCGAGGCCACCGCTCAGCGCATCGGGCACCTCCTGGGGCGCCACTTCGTCGACGGCGGCATCCACCCCCGCTTCGGCACGCGCAACCGCATCCTGCCGATGGCCGACAACACCTACCTCGAGGTCGTCGAGGCGCTCGACCACCCGGCGTCCGACAAGGCCCCGTTCGGCCAGGCGGTCAAGGCCCGCTCGGCCCTCGGCGGCGGCTGGCTCGGCTGGGTCGTCGCGGTCGACGACATCACCGTCGTCGAGCAGCGACTCGGTCGCGCCGCGGTGAAGGGCAACCGGCACCGCCCCGACGGCACCGAGCTGCTGTGGAAGCAGATCGGCGTCAACGGCACCATCTCCGACCCGCAGCTGCCGTTCTTCGTGCAGTGGGACAGCCCGGCCGAGATGCACCCCTCGGCCGGCGCCGACGCCACGTTCTCCCTGGCCTGCCTGGAGATCGCCGGCGACCCGCAGCGGGTCAGCGAGTGGCTCGGCGAGACCGTCGAGGCGCCGCTGGAGGACATCAAGGTCGAGTGGGTCGCCCCGCACGGCACGCCCGGCATCCTCGCCGCGCAGGTGCAGACGCCCGGCGGTCTGGTCCGGATCTGACCCGGGTCCGGCGCCGGTCCGAGGCGCGGATGAGCCGTCCGCTCCCAGGGGCCGTGCCGAGCCCCAACATCTGGAAGCACACCGCGACCTACGAGCTCGAGAACCGCGCCGTCGATCCCGACGGGCGGCTGTGGACGACGCTCGAGGGCCTCGCCGACTGGTCGGGCCGCACGGTCCTCGACCTCGGCTGCGGCGCCGGCTTCCACCTGCCCGCCTTCGCCGAGCGGGCCGGCTCCGTGATCGGCGTCGAGCCGCACCCCGACCTGCTCGCCCTCGCCCGGCGCCGGACGGCGTCCCTGCCCGTCGTGCGCTGCCTTCCCGGCACGGCGCAGCAGGTGCCGCTGCCCGACCGTTCGGTCGACGTCGTCCACGTGCGCTGGGCCTACTTCTTCGGCCCCGGGTGCGAGCCCGGGCTGGCCGAGCTCGACCGGGTCGTGCGTCGGGGCGGCACCGCGATGGTCATCGACAACGACGGGTCGCGCTCGACGTTCGGCGCGTGGTTCCGTCGGGGCTACCCCCACCTGCCGCCGCCGTCGGAGATCGAGCGTTTCTGGGTCACCCGCGGCTGGACCCGCACGTCGGTCGACATGGGCTGGCGCTTCACCTCGCGCGCCGACCTCGAGGCCGTCGTGCGCATCGAGTTCAAGCCGTCGATTGCCGACGAGATCCTGCGCCACCACGACGGGCTCGAGGTCGACTACGCCGTCAACGTGTGGTCGCGGACCTTCTGAGCGGCGGTCAGCTCGAGCCGCGGACCGTGAGCGACGGCGCCAGCAGCAGGCCCTCGCCGACGTAGGACGGCGTGGCCAGCAGGTCCTCCAGCGACCGGACGACGGCGACTGCGACCTCCTCGAGGGGCTGACGCACCGACGTGAGCCCCGGGTGCACGACCTGGGCGACCTGGGAGTCGTCGAAGCCGACGACGGCGATGTCGCGTCCCGGGTGCAGACCGCGCTCGGCGAGGGTGTGGAGCACGCCCATCGCCAGCGTGTCGGAGGCGCACACGAACGCCGACGGGCGGGCCTCGTCGAGCAGCCAGGCGCTCGCTTCACGGCCGCTGCTCACGGTGTCCTCGACGCGGGAGGCCATGCCGGTGGTCGACAGCCCGCGGTCGCGCAGGGCCCGCGACCAGCCGGAGCGGCGGTCCTCGCCGATGAAGGAGTCCTTGCGCCAGCCGATCCAGGCGATCTTGGTGTGGCCGCGGTCGAGGAGGTGGCGGGTGGCCAGCTCGGTGCCGGCGGCGCCGTCGACGTCGACCCACGGGTGACGGGCGTCGTCGTCGTCCCACGGGCGACCGAAGGCGACGAAGGGCGCGCGGCGCTCGCGCAGCCAGGTGGCCTGCGGGTTGCCGAGGTAGGTGTCGGTGACGACGAACGCGTCGACCGCGGTCGAGCGGAGGAGGTCGTCGTAGCCCTCGAGCGGGTCGGGACCCTCGCCGGAGAACAGCAGCACGTGGTAGCCGGCCTCGCGCGAGGTCCAGACGAGGGAGTGCACGAAGCGGTCCATCACCGCGGTGGCGGTGCCGTCGATGAGCGGACTGAGCCGCATGCCCACGAGGTGGGAGGCGCGGGTGCGCAGGTTGCGCGCGGCCCGGTTGGGCACGTAGCCGAGCTCGACGATCGCCTCCTGCACGCGCGCGAGGGTGTCCTCGCGCAGCAGGTCGGGGTTGTTGACCGCGTTGGAGACGGTCTGCCGCGAGACGCCGGCCCGCTCGGCGACGTCGGCGAGTGTCGGCGCGACGGCCGGGATGCGCGAGTGGATCCGCGGGACGCGCTCCACGCCGACCACCTCCCTCGCGTCGAAGCCAGCGGTCTGGATCGATCCAAGCCGATCGTAACCGGACGCGACGCCGACCCCGCCGGTGTCCGCACCGGCGCGCCGCGAGGGCGTCTCGGTGCGCGTCCGGGGTCCGCGTCGGTGCGGACCGCTGGGATAGTCCCTGACGTCGATCAACGATCCGACGTCATGATCCCTGATTGACGTCAGGGACTATCCCGGACGCCGCGACGAACCCGTTTGCGAGACGGCCTCTTCAGGCGGCGCGCCACGCGCGAAGCGAAGCGAGCGCCATCGGAATGGCGCGCCGCGAGACGGCCTCTTCAGGCGGCGCGCCACGCGCGAAGCGGAGCGAGCGCCATCGGAATGGCGCGCCGCGAGGGCGTCTCGGTGCGCGTCGAGGGTGCGTCCGGAGCGAGGAACGAGCGGAGGACGTGCGCTCGACGTGTGCCGAGACGGCCTCTTCAGGCGGCGCGCCACGCGCGAAGCGGAGCGAGCGCCATCCAACACTGTCGGTGGTCGCGTCTAGCGTCTCCCCCATGCCTGCGAAGTCCACCAAGTCTCCTCGCCCGTCCTACGTGTGCGCCGAGTGCGGGTGGCAGACGGCGAAGTGGGTCGGTCGCTGCGGCGAGTGCCAGGCGTGGGGCTCGGTGGCCGAGTCCGGCGCTCCCACGGTGCGGGCGAGCGCGGGGCCGGTGACGACGGCGGCGGTGCCGATCGGTCAGGTCCAGGTCTCGCAGTCGGCGTTCCGGGGCACGGGCGTCGCCGAGCTCGACCGGGTGCTCGGCGGTGGTCTGGTGCCCGGGGCGGCCATCCTGCTGGCCGGCGAGCCGGGTGTCGGCAAGAGCACGCTGCTGCTCGAGGTCGCCGCGCAGACCGCACGCACCGGTCGTCGGGTGCTTTACGTCACGGGTGAGGAGTCGGCGTCGCAGGTGCGGTTGCGGGCCGACCGCACCGGCGGTGTCCACGACGAGCTCTACCTCGCGGCCGAGACCGACCTCGGCGCGGTGCTCACCCACATCGAGCAGGTCCGGCCCGACCTGCTCGTCGTCGACTCCGTGCAGACCATCGGCGCCACCGGCGTCGAGGGGGTGCCGGGCGGCGTCACGCAGGTCAAGGAGGTCTCGGCGGCCCTGGTCCGGGTGGCCAAGACCCGCGACCTCGCCACGGTGCTCGTCGGCCACGTCACCAAGGACGGCGCGATTGCCGGCCCCCGGGTGCTCGAGCACCTCGTCGACGTCGTCCTGCAGTTCGAGGGCGACCGCAACAGCCGCTTCCGCATGGTGCGGGCGGTGAAGAACCGGTTCGGCCCGGTCGACGAGGTCGGCTGCTTCGACCTCGCCGCCGACGGCATCTCGGCGGTCGCCGACCCCACCGGGCTGTTCGTCGAGCACCTGCACGGCCGGGTCGCCGGCACCTGCGTGGCGGTCACCATGGAGGGACGTCGTCCGCTCCTCGCCGAGGTGCAGGCCCTCGTGACGCCGTCCCCGCTCGAGCGGCCGCGGCGCACGACGTCCGGCCTCGACGGCTCGCGCATCGCCATGGTGCTGGCGGTGCTCCAACAGCACTGCGGCATCAGGCTGCACGCCCACGACGTGTTCGCCTCCACGGTCGGCGGCGCCAAGCTGTCCGAGCCGGCCAGCGACCTGGCCGTGGCGGTGGCCATCGCCTCGGCCACCTTCGTCACCCCGCCACCGGTCGGCGTGGTGGCGATGGGCGAGATCGGCCTGGCCGGTGAGCTGCGACGGGTGCGTGACCTGCCGCAGCGCTTGGCCGAGGCGTCGCGCCTCGGCTTCAGGATGGCCGTCGTACCGGCGCCGGCGAGCGGGCGCGAGGCGCCGGGGCCGCGCTCCGAGCGCTCCGACCGCGTCGTCGAGGGCATGCGGGTGGTCGAGGTGCGCGACGTCCGGTCGGCGCTGCACCTGCTCCACCTCGACTCCCGCACCAAGCACGCGCTGGAGGTGGTCGATCCCGGATGACCCCCCGTCGCCTGCATCACCGTTAGGCTGCTGGCATGAGTGACGGCCGCAGCGAGGAGCAGCTGCGCCTGCGCGCGACCCTGGCGCAGATCGCCCCCGGCACGGCCCTGCGCGACGGCCTCGAGCGCATCCTGCGTGGCCGCACCGGAGCGCTGATCGTCATCGGTCACGACCGCATCGTCGAGTCCATCGCCACCGGTGGTTTCCGGCTCGACGTGCCGTTCACCGCCACGGGCCTGCGCGAGCTGGCGAAGATGGACGGCGCGATCATCGTCGACACCAACCTGACCCGGATCATCCAGGCCGCGGTGCACCTCATGCCCGACCACACGATCCCGTCGGAAGAGACCGGCACCCGGCACCGCACCGCCGACCGGGTCGCCAAGCAGACCGGGTGTCCGGTGATCTCGGTGTCGCAGTCGATGCAGATCATCGCCGCCTACGTCGGCGAGACCCGGCACGTGCTGGAGGACTCCGGCCAGATCCTCTCGCGCGCTAACCAGGCCCTCGCCACGCTCGAGCGCTACAAGCTGCGCCTCGACGAGGTGTCGAGCACGTTGTCGGCGCTCGAGGTGGAGGACCTCGTCACCGTCCGCGACGTCGCCGTGGTCGCGCAGCGGCTCGAGATGGTCACCCGCATCGCCCGCGAGATCGAGGACTACGTGCTCGAGCTCGGCAGCGACGGCCGCCTGCTCGCGCTCCAGCTCGAGGAGCTCATCACCGGCGTCGACGCCGAGCGTGAGCTCGTGATCCGCGACTACGTGCCCGCCGGACGCCGCACCAAGAGCCCCGAGGTGCTCCTCGGGCGCCTCGAGGCGCTCTCCCCCACCGAGCTGGTCGACCCGGCCTCCGCCGCGCGCGTGCTCGGTCTCGGCACCGCCGAGCACCTCGACGGTGCCGTCGCGCCGCGCGGCTACCGGCTCCTGGCCAAGGTCCCGCGGCTCCCGGCCCCGGTCGTCGACCGGCTCGTCGACCACTTCGGCACCCTGCAGAAGCTGCTCTCGGCCGGCATCGAGGACCTCCAGACCGTCGACGGCGTCGGCGAGCTCCGGGCGCGCAGCGTGCGCGAGGGTCTCTCGCGTCTGGCCGAGTCGACGATCCTCGAACGCTACGTGTGACCGCTAGCCCGGCTGCTGGGTCGGCTGCTGCGCCTGCTGGTCGCCGCGCTTCTTCTTGCCCTGCGTGCCCTGACCCTCGCCGGTCTGCGCCGCGGGCGCGGGCGGTGGCGGCGGGTCGGTGAGCGCGAACTCGACGACCGGCGACGGCTCGCCGCCGATCGCGGCAGCCTGGACGCCGTACTCGCCCGGCTTCGCGTGGTCGGCGCCGGGCGGGCAGTCGCGGGTGGAGGTCCGCCCGGTCCAGGCCAGCCGGTAGACGGCCGGCGTGGCGCTGCGCAGCACGATGGTGTCGTCGGGCACCTGGGCGGGGCAGTGGCTGCTCGACCAGACGTCGGTGTCGCCGTCGGTGATCTTGTAGGCCAGGTGGTCGCGGTCGATCGTCCACGTGCAGGCAGGCGTCTCGATGGTGCGCATCGTCAGGGTGATGAGCACAGCACGGCCGGCGATCGCGGGTTGCATGGTCGGGGTCACCGAGACGTCGGCGTTGTCGCAGGTGCCGACCGGGTCGGGCAGCGGCGGGGGCGGCTCCGGGGTCGGGGTGGGTGTGGGCGT
The DNA here is from genome assembly GCF_039939255.1 of Nocardioides secundeburneus. NCBI lineage: Bacteria > Bacillati > Actinomycetota > Actinomycetes > Propionibacteriales > Nocardioidaceae > Nocardioides > Nocardioides secundeburneus. Next base: position 351,306 of record NZ_JBDUUE010000004.1, on the reverse strand, counting down.
CCGGTCGCGCTGACGCTCCTGGTTGCGGCCCTTGTTCTTGCCGCCGTTGCGGCTCGGCGCGTCGGTGGCGGACGTCTCGGTGGAGGTCGCGCCGACCCCCTGCACCGTGTCGGCCACCGGCCGGTCGGGTCCGTCGCCGTTGACCATGTCGACGACGGCGACGGCGAGCAGCACGACGGTGGCGCCGACCATCAGTCGACGACGCCGGTAGACGCCGCGCGACGGCGTCACCCGGGGCGGAGGCTGACGGTTCGACACGGGTCACCACGCTAATGAGCGACCCGGCCCGGTCGTGGCTGCCACACCGAGGGGAGAATGCCGGAGTGCCGACGTCACCGCTCCACGACCCCGTGCTGAGGTGGTACGCCGACCACCAGCGCGACCTGCCGTGGCGTCGTCCGGAGGCCTCGCCGTGGTCGGTGCTGGTCTCCGAGCTGATGCTGCAGCAGACCCCCGTCGTGCGGGTGCTGCCGGTGCATGAGGCCTGGATGGAGCGGTGGCCGACTCCGGCCGACCTCGCCGCCGAGCCCACCGGCGAGGCCGTGCGGGCGTGGGGGCGGTTGGGCTACCCGCGCCGGGCGCTGCGGCTGCACGCCGCTGCGGCGGCGATCGTCGAGCGTCACGACGGCGAGGTCCCGGCCGACTACGACGACCTCATCGCGCTGCCTGGCGTGGGCGACTACACCGCCGCCGCCGTCGCCAGCTTCGCCTTCGGACGACGCCACGTCGTGCTCGACACCAACGTGCGCCGGGTGCTGGCCCGGGCCGTGTCGGGCGTCGAGCTGCCCCACACCTCGGTCACCCGCGCCGAGCGCGACGCCGCCGCCTCCGTGCTGCCCGACGACGACGCCACCGCCGCTACCTGGGCGGTCGCGACGATGGAGCTCGGGGCCCTCGTCTGCACGGCGGCGAACCCGCGCTGCGCCGACTGTCCGGTCGTCGACCTCTGCGCCTGGACGGCGGCCGGGCGCCCGCCGTACGACGGCCCGCCCCGCAAGGGCCAGGCCTGGGCCGGCACCGACCGCCAGTGCCGTGGCCGGCTGATGGCGGTGCTGCGCGAGAGCGTCGGACCCGTGCACCGCTCGGCGCTCGACGCCGTGTGGTCCGACGAGCCGCAGCGCACCCGGTGCCTCGCCACCCTCCTGACCGACGGCCTCGTGGCCCGGACCGGCCCGGACACCTACGCCCTCCCCTGACGCCGACCCATCGTCGGCGGAAAACGCAGCTCGACCCGCCGTACTCGCGTACGACGGGTCGAGCTGGTGGACGGGTCAGAGGGTGCCGGTGCCCTGCGCGCCGCCCTCGGCCTCGGGGGTGGTCGGGTTCGACTTGGTGATGTCGACCGGACCGTCGTCGAGCGACTTGCTGAGGTCGGGGCCACCGACCTCGGCCGTCTCGAACGGGGGCAGGTCGGGCAGCTCGCCCATCTTCTGGCCGGCGAAGGTGAAGGTGGCCGTGGGGCCCTCCCCCTCGACGTCGACCAGCACGATCTGGCCAGGGCCGACCTCGCCGTAGAGCATCTTCTCGGCCAGCACGTCCTCGATCTCGCGCTGGATGGTGCGCCGCAGCGGGCGAGCACCGAGCACCGGGTCGAAGCCGCGCTCGGCGAGCAGGGCCTTGGCGGCCGAGGTGAGCTCGATGCGCATGTCGCGGTCGCGCATGCGCAGCTCGACCGAGGCGACCATGTTGTCGACCATGGCCACGATCTGCTCCTGCGAGAGCGGCGGGAAGACGATGATCTCGTCGACACGGTTGAGGAACTCGGGGCGGAAGTGCTGCTTGAGCTCGTCGCCGACCTTGTTCTTCATCCGCTCGTAGGAGCCCGCCGCGTCGCCGCTCTGGTTGAAGCCCAGGTGCACCGACTTGGCGATGTCGCGGGTACCGAGGTTCGTGGTCATGATGATGACGGTGTTCTTGAAGTCGACCACGCGGCCCTGCGAGTCGGTCAGGCGACCTTCCTCGAGGATCTGCAGCAGCGAGTTGAAGATGTCCGGGTGGGCCTTCTCGACCTCGTCGAACAGCACGACCGAGAACGGCTTGCGGCGCACCTTCTCGGTGAGCTGGCCGCCCTCCTCGTAGCCGACGTAGCCCGGAGGCGAGCCGAAGAGACGCGAGACGGTGTGCTTCTCGCTGAACTCCGACATGTCGAGCTGGATGAGGGAGTCCTCGTCGCCGAAGAGGAACTCGGCAAGCGTCTTGGACAGCCACGTCTTACCGACACCGGACGGGCCGGCGAAGATGAACGAGCCACCGGGACGCTTCGGGTCCTTGAGGCCGGCACGAGTGCGGCGGATGGCCCGCGAGAGTGCCTTGACGGCCTCGTCCTGGCCGATGACGCGCTTGTGCAGCTCGTCCTCCATCTTGAGCAGCCGCGAGGACTCCTCCTCGGAGAGCTTCACGATCGGGATGCCGGTCGCGACGGCGAGCACCTCGGCGATGAGCTCCTCGTCGACCTCGGCGACCTCGTCCATGTCGCCGGCGCGCCACTGCTTCTCGCGCTCGGACTTGCGCAGCATCAGCTGCTTCTCCTCGTCACGCAGGCGCGCGGCGGCCTCGAAGTCCTGGCCGTCGATCGCGGCCTCCTTGCGCGAGCGGACGTCGGCGATCTTGTCGTCGTACTCGCGCAGGTCGGCCGGCGCCGTCATGCGGCGGATGCGCAGACGCGAGCCCGCCTCGTCGATGAGGTCGATGGCCTTGTCGGGCAGGAATCGGTCGGAGATGTAGCGGTCGGCCAGCGTGGCGGCCGAGACCAGCGCCTCGTCGGTGATGGTGACGCGGTGGTGCGCCTCGTAGCGGTCGCGCAGGCCCTTGAGCATCTCGATCGTGTGCGCGATCGACGGCTCGGCGACCTGGATGGGCTGGAAGCGGCGCTCGAGGGCGGCGTCCTTCTCGAGGTACTTGCGGTACTCGTCGAGGGTGGTGGCGCCGATGGTCTGCAGCTCGCCACGGGCCAGCATCGGCTTGAGGATGGAGGCCGCGTCGATCGCGCCCTCGGCCGCACCGGCGCCGACGAGGGTGTGGATCTCGTCGATGAACAGCACGATGTCGCCGCGGGTGCGGATCTCCTTGAGCACCTTCTTCAGGCGCTCCTCGAAGTCGCCGCGGTAGCGGCTGCCGGCGACGAGCGCGCCGAGGTCGAGGGTGTAGATCTGCTTGTCCTTGAGCGTCTCGGGCACGTTGCCCTTGACGATGTCCTGGGCGAGACCCTCGACGATCGTGGTCTTGCCGACGCCGGGCTCACCGATGAGCACCGGGTTGTTCTTCGTGCGGCGCGACAGGATCTGCATGACCCGCTCGATCTCGCTCTCGCGACCGATCACGGGGTCGAGCTTGCCCTCGCGGGCGTCCTGGGTGAGGTTGCGGCCGAACTGGTCGAGCACGAGCGAGGACGACGGGGCGTCGCTGCCGCTGGCCGAGGCGGCCGCGGCCTGCGTGTTCTCCTTGCCCTGGAAGCCGGAGAGCAGCTGGATGACCTGCTGGCGCACCCGGTTGAGGTCGGCGCCGAGCTTCTGCAGCACCTGGGCGGCGACGCCCTCGCCCTCGCGGATGAGGCCGAGCAGGATGTGCTCGGTGCCGATGTAGGAGTGGCCGAGCTGCAGCGCCTCGCGCAACGACAGCTCGAGCACCTTCTTGGCGCGCGGGGTGAAGGGGATGTGGCCGGACGGCGCCTGCTGGCCCTGGCCGATGATCTCCTCGACCTGGGCGCGCACGGCCTCGAGCGAGATGTCGAGGGACTCCAGCGCCTTCGCCGCGACTCCCTCTCCCTCGTGGATGAGGCCGAGCAGGATGTGCTCGGTGCCGATGTAGTTGTGGGAGAGCATGCGGGCCTCTTCCTGGGCCAGCACGACCACCCGGCGAGCTCGGTCTGTGAACCGCTCGAACATGCGTTGCTCCTCGTACGTCGTGGGGTCCCCGTCCGCTCCTGGGTGGAGGGAGGGGTACGGGATGTACAACCCCACGACCCAGCCTACGCGTTCCCTGGATCACCCCAACGACGTCCGCTGACAGCGAACACGGTCACTGACGACCCAGGCTGCCGAGCGCCTCCGAGGGCGGGACGACAGCGAGCCCGGGCACCACGGCGAAGTCGCTGTCGGCGCTCACGATCGACTCGAAACCGAGTGCCTGCGCGGTGGCCGCGTGGACGGCGTCGCGCCCGCGGATCGGACTGGACTCGATCAGCACGAGCGAGCGGCGCAGGACGTCCTCGTCAAAGGGGTGCAGCACAGCCAGGGCACTGAGCTCCCGACCGGCCTGCAGTGCCGCCCCGCGAGACACGCGGCGCATCCGGTGGAAGACCACCTCCTGCACCGCCTCGACACTGAGGTGGAGCACGCAGCGCCCCTCGACGGCGGCAGTCACGACGGCCGCACAGGACGAGCGAAGCTCGCTCGGCCGACCGAGCGCGTAGAGGACCACGCCGCTGTCGATGAACAGGCCCGTCACGGGTGCCGCGCATCCTGCCGCTCGGCGAGGTCGGCGTCGAAGATCTCCTTGAGCGCGACCGGGTCTTCCATCGGCGGTGCGTCAGAGCCGTCGGCGAGCGCCAGCAGCCGCAGACCCGCCTCGCGTCGGACGACCACCTCGTCGGAGAACCGCACGTCGATGGCCTCGCGGATGACGGCAGCGACACTGCGCCCCGACCGCGTGGCTTCGGCCGCGACCCGGTCGTAGCGCTCCTGATCGAGCAGCAGCTGCAGGCGACGCTCCATCACGGACATGCACATGAGCATACGTGTGTATGTCCGGTCGCCTGCAGGAGGACATCGACGACGGCGACGTAGACGCGCGTCGGCCGATCTCCCTCGCGCGAGGGAGATCGGCCGACGGGCGCCGCGGGTCAGTTGGCGGCGTCGAACGCCTCGCGCACGTGGGCCGGGATGCGGCCGCGGTCGGGGACCTCGTAGCCGTTGGACCGGGCCCACTCGCGGACCTCGGCGGCACTGCTGCCGGAATTAGCGGCGGCGGCCGGGGCGGACTTGCGGGTCGCGGCGCGGCGTCCGCCGGAGACCTTGCGGGCATTTCCGACATATCCGGCGAGGGCCTCGCGCAGCGAGGTGGCATTGTCGGAATTCAGGTCGATCTCGTAGGTGGCCCCGTCGAGACCGAAGGTCACGGTCTCGTCGGCGTCGGAGCCGTCGATGTCGTCGACCAAAGTGATGTTGACCTTCTGAGCCATGTGATCGCGGCCTTTCCGGAACGGTGAATCCGAGATATCGGAATTCACTATGACAGAAAGGACAGGTCTTACATATTCCGACGGAAGACGAGCTCGAGGCCCTTCAGGGCGAGCCACGGGTCGACGTCGGTGAAGCAGTCGCACTCGTCGATGACCAACGGGGCGAGATGTCCCGTCGCGATCACGCGGACGTCGCCGACGTCGGCGCCGAGCTCGTCGATCATGCGCTCGACGATGCCCTCGACCTGGGCGGCCACGCCGAACACGAGACCCGACTGCAGCGCCTCGACGGTGTTCTTGGCGATCACCGTGCGCGGGCGCACGAGCTCGACCTGGCGCAGCTGCGCGCCGCGGCGGCCCAGGGCCTCGATGGACAGCTCGATTCCCGGGCTGATCGAGCCGCCGATGTACTGCCCCGCGGCATTCACGACGTCGTAGGTGGTCGCGGTGCCGCCGAAGTCGACGACGATCGCCGGGCCGCCGTACTCGGAGGCGGCGGCCAGGGAATTCACGATGCGATCGGTGCCGACTTCTCGGGGATTGTCCATGAGCACCGGTATCCCGGTCTTCACCCCGGGCTCGACGATGAGGTGCTCGACGTCGCCGAAATGGCGCGTGAGCATGTCGCGCGCGGCCAAGGTGACGGCCGGAACGGTCGAGCACACCGCAATTGCGGTGATGGTGTCGAGATGGCGACGCAGCAATCCGCGCAACAGCACCGCCCATTCGTCGGCGGTGCGGTGCTCGTCGGTGGAGACCCGCCACTCGTCGCTCACCGTTCCCGACGAGATCAGGCCGAGGACCGTGTGCGCATTTCCGACGTCGACCGCGAGCAATGGCATCGGACTATTCCCGGAAGTCGAGGCCGAGGTCGAACACGACCACCGAGTGCGTGAGGGCGCCGACGGAGATGAAGTCGACGCCGGTGGCGCCCACCGCACGGGCCCGGTCGAGGGTGAGGCCGCCGGAGGCCTCCAGGCTGGCCCGGCGGGCGCTGATGCGCACCGCCTCGGCCATCGTGGCGTCGTCCATGTTGTCGAGCAGCACCTCGGTGCAACCGGCCTCGAGCACCGCGCGCAGCTGGTCGAGGTCGGTGACCTCGACCTCGACGCGCAGCCCCGGGTGGGCGGCGACGACGGCGCGGTAGGCCTCGACGACGCCGCCCGCCGCGACGACGTGGTTGTCCTTGACCATCGCGCGGTCGACGAGGCTGAACCGGTGGTTGGTGCCGCCGCCGCAGCGCACGGCGTACTTCTGCAGCGCGCGCCAGCCGGGCAGGGTCTTGCGGGTGTCGAGCACCCGGGCGCCGGTGCCCTCGAGCGCGTCGACCCAGCGCGACGTCGCGGTGGCGACGCCGGACAGGTGCGAGGCGAAGTTGAGCGCCGTGCGCTCGCCGGTGAGCACGCCGGCCACCGGTCCGGACACCGTCATCACGACGTCGCCCGGTGCGACCCGGGTGCCGTCGGGCACCCGGCCCGTGACCTCGACGTCGTCGCCGAGGGCGTAGCGGAAGGCGAGCTCGGCGACCGCGAGCCCCGCCACGACACCCGGCTCGCGGGCGGCGATGTCGGCGACCGCGCGGCCCATCGGCGGCATGGCCGCGCTGGTGGCGTCGTCGACGCCGCCGGGGAGGTCCTCCTCGAAGGCGAGCGCGACGTGGGTGTGGATGGCGGCAGGGTCGAGGCCCGCGGCGCTCAGCTCGTCGACGAGGGACGACGACAGGTCGGCCAGGGCGGTGCGCGCGATGGGCATCAGGCGAGGTCCTGGTCGGTGGCGGCGGCGGGCCGGAAGGTCGTCTCGGCGCAGTGCCCGTCGCCGTCGGCGGTCATCACGGTGTCGACGTGCCCGGCCCAGCGGGCGTCGTCGCGGTCGGGGAAGTCGTCGCGCCAGTGCGAGCCGCGCGTCTCCTCGCGCAGCGTCGCGGCCTCGGCGAGCACGGTGGAGATGGTGAGCAGGTTGGTGGTCTCCCAGGCCGCGAGGTCGACGACGGTCGAGCCCTGCCCGGCGAGCTTGTCGAGGACGGCGGACGCCTCGCCGAGCCCGGCCGAGCCGCGCAGGACGCCGACGTGCGACGTCATCACCTCCTGCAGCTCGACGCGCGCCTCACCGGAGACGAGGCCTGGGGTGCGCGCGTCGGCGGCCGGCTCGCCCCACGGCCGCAGCTCGCCGGGCAGTACCTGGGCGATGCGGCGCGAGAACACCAGGCCCTCGAGCAGCGAGTTGGAGGCGAGCCGGTTGGCGCCGTGCACGCCGGAGCACGCGACCTCGCCGGTGGCGTAGAGCCCCGGGACGTCGGAGCGGCCGTGGAGGTCGGTGCGCACGCCGCCCGAGGCGTAGTGGCACGCCGGTGCGACCGGGATGAGCGCGGTGACGGGGTCGACGCCGTGCGAGCGGGCGGTGGCCAGGATGGTCGGGAAGCGGCGCTCCCAGAACTCCGCGCCGAGATGACGCGCGTCGAGCCACATGTGGGGGTGGCCGGTGTCGAGCATGCGCCGCATGATCGCCTTGGCGACGACGTCGCGCGGGGCGAGGTCGGCGAGCTCGTGCACGCCCTGCATGAACCGGTCGCCCTCGAAGTCGACGAGGAACGCGCCCTCGCCGCGCACGGCCTCGGAGATCAGTGGCTGCTGGCCGGTGGAGTCGGCGCCGAGGTACATCACCGTCGGGTGGAACTGCACGAACTCGAGGTCGCGCAGCGTCGCGCCGGCGCGCAGCGCGAGGGCCATGCCGTCGCCGGTGGAGACCGACGGGTTCGTGGTCTGGCTGAACACCTGGCCGAGGCCGCCGCTGGCGAGCACGACCGCCCGGCACCGGACGGCGCCGACCCCGTCGCGCTGGCCCTCGCCCATCACGTGCAGCGTCAGCCCGGCCACCGCGCCGTCGGCGTCGAGCATCAGGTCGACGGCGAGCGCCCGCTTGATCACCTCGATCTCCGGTGCGGCGCCGACGGCCGCGACCAGCGCCCGCTGGATCTCGGCGCCGGTGGCGTCACCGCCGGCGTGCGCGATGCGGTCGCGGTGGTGGCCGCCCTCGCGCGTCAGCGACAGGACGCCGTCGGGCCCGTGGTCGAACACGGCGCCGAGCGCGATCAGCTCGCGGACGGCGTCCGGGCCCTCGTCGACGAGCACCTGGACGGCCTCGGCGTCGCACGCCCCGGCGCCGGCGACGAGGGTGTCGACGGCGTGGTCGTGCGGGCTGTCACCCGGGCCGAGGGCGGCCGCGATGCCGCCCTGGGCCCACTGGGTCGAGCCCGCCGAGAGCCGGTCCTTGGTGACGACGAGGATCTTGTCGACCTGACCGCGCAGGCGCAGCGCGGCGGTGAGGCCGGCGATGCCGGAGCCGACGATGACGACGTCGGCCTCGGTGGTCCAGCCTGGCTCGGGGGCGGTCAGCCGGCCCGGGAGACGGCGCACAGCGGTGGGCATCGTCCGAGACTAGTGCGCGGTGAGGTCGCCTCGGCGCAGCGTGTCGTCGCCGAACGTCTCGGCGGGGTCGAAGCCGGTGGCCAGGATCGCGTTGTCGGCGTCGACGAACACCACGTGCGGCTGATGCTCGCGTGCCTCGGCGGTCTCCATCTGGGCGTAGGCGATGAGGATGACCAGGTCGCCCGGGTGTACCAGGCGGGCGGCGGCGCCGTTGATGCCGATCACGCCGCTGCCGCGCTCGCCGGCGATCGTGTAGGTCTCGAGCCGGGCGCCGTTGGTGATGTCGACGATGTGCACCAGCTCGCCGGCGAGCAGGTCGGCGGCGTCGAGGAGGTCCTCGTCGACGGTGACCGAGCCGACGTAGTGCAGGTCGGCCTGCGTCACCGTGGCGCGGTGGATCTTGCTCTTCATCATCGTGCGCAGCATCAGGCGGTTCCTCCGGTGTGGCCCAGGACGAGGGGCAGGTTGTCGATCAGGCGGGTGGTGCCGACCCGGGCCGCGACGAGCGCGCGGGCCTCGGTGCCGGCCGGGGCGTCGCGGGGCACCGGCGAGAGGTCGGGCCGGGTGATCTCGAGGTAGTCGAGGTCGACCCCGACGGCGTCACGCACCTCGGCACGGGCGGCGTCGAGCGCGGCGGACAGCCCGGACGGCGCCGCCTCGGCAGCGACGCGCAGCGCGCGGTGCAGCGCGAGCGCGTGGCGCCGCTGCTCGGCGTCGAGGTAGCGGTTGCGGCTCGACAGCGCGAGGCCGTCGGGCTCGCGCACGGTCTCGGCCCCGACGACCTCGACGCCGAGGCACAGGTCGGCCGCGAGCTGCCGGATCAGCACGAGCTGCTGGTAGTCCTTCTGGCCGAAGACGGCGACGTCGGGGCGCACGAGGCCGAGCAGCTTGGCCACGACCGTGAGCACGCCGGCGAAGTGGCCGGGCCGGGTGACGCCCTCGAGCAGGTCGGCGAGGGGGCCGGGGTCGACGGTCACGGACGGCGGCCAGACCGGGTAGACCTCCTCGACCGGCGGGGCGAAGACGACGTCGACGCCCCGGTCGGCGCAGACCTCGAGGTCGGCGTCGAGGGTGCGCGGGTAGCGGTCGAGGTCCTCCCCCGGCCCGAACTGCATCGGGTTGACGAACACCGAGACGACGACCGGGCCGTCGCCGACGTCGGCGCGGGCCCGGGTCATCAGGCTCGCGTGGCCCTCGTGCAGCGCACCCATGGTCGGCACGAGGCCGACGCGGGCGCCGTCGCGCCGGGGTGCGGCGAGGGTCGCGGCGAGCTCGGCCCGGCCGGTGACGAGCTGCGGGGTGGCGCTCACGTCAGCCGGCGGACCGGGCGCGCCGCGGCGGTGGCCTCGGCGTCGTCGAGCACCTGGCTGAGGCGCAGCGCCCGGATGGGCAGCAGACGACCGTCGGTGACGGCGCGGCTGAGGGTGGCCCGGGCGAGCGCGAGGTAGGAGGGCAGCGTGGTGGGCGCCTCGGCGAGCACGCTCTCGAGGTGTGCCTCGACCGTGCCGACGTCGCCACGCACGATCGGACCGGTGAGCGCCGCGTCGCCGTGCTCGAGCGCGTTGTCGAGCGCGGCGGTGAGCAGGGGGCGCAGGGTGGCGGCGGGGTCGTCGGCGCCGGCCGCGGCGAGGATCTCCATCGCCTCGGTGACGAGGGTGACGAGGTGGTTGGCGCCGTGGGCCAGGCCGGCGTGGTAGAGCGAGCGCCGGGTCTCGGGCACCCACATCGGGCGCCCGCCGAGGTCGGCGACGAGCGAGGCGGCGACGTCGCGCTCCTCGGGCTCGGCGGTCAGGCCGAACACGCACCCGCCGAGGCGCTCGAGGTCGACGGCGGTGCCGGTGAACGTCATGGCGGGGTGCAGCGCGACGGTGCGGGCGCCGACCGCGACGGCGGGCGCCAGGACGGCGAGGCCGTGCCGGCCGCTGGTGTGCACGACGAGCTGGCCCTCGCGGATCGCGCCGCTGTCGGCGAGCACCGTCACGACGTTGGCGAGCATGTCGTCGGGCACGGTGAGCAGCAGCAGGTCGGCCGCGCGGGCGACCGCGCTGGGCTTGAGCACGGCCACGCCCGGCAGCAGGGCCTCGACACGACCGCGGGAGGCGTCGGACTCGCCGGCGGCGGCGACGACGTCGTGCCCGGCGGCGCGGAGACCCGCGGCCAGGACCGCGCCGACGCGTCCGGCACCAATGACGCCGATGCGGTACCGGTCGGAGCTCTCGGTGTGCGGGCGCGCGGGCTCGCTCGGGTGGTGCGACATGTCGAGCTCCTCGGTTCCAGTCCCGCGAGGGGTACCGGACGTCTGGGTTCGGGTGGTGCTGTCAGCAGTGCAACGCCCACGCTAGCCGCGATGTTTCCGCGATGTCTCCGGAACGTGACGTGGCGCACGTCGCCCGCGCACACGCCGACCGGCGTCACCCGACGTCGAGGTCGCAGTACGTCGCGAAGAACCGCCGCAGGGTGGCGCGGGCGTCGTCGGACAGCGGCAGGTGGAACAGCGCGTTGTCGGCGAGCCCGGGCGCCTCGACGTGCAGCGGCACCAGGGTGCCGACCTTGTCCTCGGCGAGGGCGTGCGGGTCGCAGCGCCCCGGCACCAGGCGGAGCACCGGGCGGAACGTGGTGCCGGCGGTGAGGGGCACGGCCGGCGTCGTCGGCCACACCGCGGAGCCGTCGCGCAGGCTGAACAGCACGGTGCGCTCGAAGCCGCCGAAGGAGACGTCGTCGCGATCACCGGTCGCGGTGATGGTGACCGGCAGCTCGTAGTACGACGACCGGCCGCGGCCGCCGACCACGCGCGGCTCGCCGAGGGTCAGGTCGGCGGCCTCGTCGAACGTCGCCTGCGCGCAGTCGCGCTCGAGCAGCAGCGCGATCGCGCCGTAGCGGTCGGTGGCGGTGGTGGTCGAGACCTGCTCGGGGCCGTCGTCGAGGCGGTAGGTCAGCCGCACCTCGGCGTCGGCGCCGGTGCCGCAGGTGCCGGCCGGCATCTCGAACGGCAGGTCGGCCTCGTTCATGAAGGTCTCCTCGCCGGTCCACGTGACCGCGCCGAAGCGTGCGGAGGTGACCTCGGCGCGGGTGACGGTGACGGTGCCCTTGCCCTCGTGCACCAGCCGGACGAACACGTCGCGGCCGATGCGGGCCAGGCGGCTCTGGTCGACGTAGGCGGTGAGGCTGTCGGGGAACGGGACGGCGGGCTCGGCACCGACCGGGGCGTCGTCGTTCTCGTGGCCACAGGCGGCGAGCAGCGTGGAGGCGGCCAGCAGGGCGCCGAGCACGGCCAGCCGCGGGGTCATCGGACGTCGTCCGAGGTGACGACCGTGCCGACCTCGAGCGGCCGCGGGGCCCGCGGCAGCCACTCGCGCGTGACGTGGTCGACGACGTGGACGCCGTCGGGGGCGACGATCTCGTGCACGCCCTCGGGCACGACGCCGTCGTTCAACGAGTTGAAGACCTGCCACTCGCGGCGCTTGCGCTTGTTGCGGTAGCTGGTGGCGAACGACGCCGGATCGGTCCAGTGGGCGAACTCGTCGCCGTCGAGGTACTTCAGCTCGACGCACAACCCGTGCGGCAGGCCGATGGAGATCACCGGCTTGGGGGTCGTGCGCACCTCCCACTCGAAGGCCTTGGTGAACACGAAGTCGGGACCGATCGGGAAGCCCCACTCCTCGGCGTTGCGCAGGCCGAGGTCGAGCCAGCCCCGCGACGGCGTCCGCGAGTCGAGGTAGAGGCCGTGGCGTGGCACCCGGATGATCGACTGCACGTCGCCGACCTGCCAGGCGAGGTCGGCCAGCGAGGCCTCGCCCTCGGCGGTGAGCACCATGTCGCCGTCCCACTTGAACGAGTAGCGGGTGCCGACCTGGGCGAAGCACCAGTTGTAGAAGTAGCTGAGCGAGTGCACCGACAGCTCGTGGACGGCGCGGTGCTCGGCCCCGGCGCGCGCGACGGCGAACGGGTAGGAGGTCTGGGTCAGCTTGTGCGCGAGCCCCGCCTCGCTCGCGGTGGCGGCGGTGACGTCGGGGGTGCCGTCGGTCGAGCCGTTGTCGACCACGAGCACGTGGTCCATCGCGCGCAGCAGCGGCGGCAGCACCCACGGCATCGACAGCGCCTCGTCCTTGACCCGCAGGACGGCGGTCGAGCCGGCCCGCAGGCCCTCGGGCCGGGCCCAGGGCCAGGTGATGTCGAAGTCGGTGTGGCCCTCGAGGTTCGCGATGCCGGTGGTGCCGGCGTGGGCGGTCATGCCGGGCTCACTCGGAGCGCTCGCGGCCGGCGGCCTTGCGCAGGCCGCGACGCACCGACGGCGGGATCGCGGCCCGGACGCCGTGCGGGATGCGGTCGACGACGCCCGGCGCCGCCGGCTCGGGCTCGGGAGCCGGGAGGGCCCGACCCTTCAGCCGGTGCTCGGCGTGCACGACCGAGGAGCGCGAGATGGCGGCCGACTCGGCGTAGAGGTCGGCGTAGGCCTCGCGCAGCGCGTCGAGGGTGGCGTGCGCCTCAGCGGTGTCGCCGCCGGGCTCGGCGAGCCGGTTGAGCTGGTCCCAGGTCTCGGAGACCAGCTCGTGCAGGCGCTTCGGCAGGCCGAGGTCGTCGAGGGTCTGGGTCATCCGGCGCAGCGACGGGTCGACGAAGCGGTGCCCGTCGCGGATCTGCTCGCTGTTGGCGTGCAGCACGTGCTGCAGCTGCAGCCGCTCGCCGACGTCCATGGTCACGCGGGTCCAGTCGTCGAGCAGGTCGGCGTAGCGGACGAAGACCCGGTCGCTGTCGCGCGTGCCGCGCTCGGTGTGCAGCAGCATGTTGAGCCACGACGCCGCGAGGTGGGCCGAGCCGAGCTTGTTGGCGTAGTAGGTCTGCTTGCTGCCGACCACCTCGGCCGGCGGGCGGAGCATGGTGGCGAAGACCGGGCGCGCGCCGGTGCGGACGGCGGCGACGCGCCACAGGCCCAGGAACCAGCTCAGTCGCGGGTCCTTGACCACGAGCTCGGGGCTGACCTCGAAGTGGCTCTCGAGCCAGGCGGCGGTGGCGATGCGCTCGGGCTCGCGGGTGCTGACCCGACCGGTGTCGAACCACGCCTCGGGCCGGCTGTCGCTGACCTGCACGAGCGCCTCACGCAGCAGTCGGTCGTGGTGGTCGACAACCCACTGCGGCTCGCCGAACCCCTTCGGGTTGGTCGCGTCGGCGACCACCTCCGGCTGCGGCACGTGCAGGCCGAGGATCTTCATCAGCCCGGCCATCGTGCTCGTGCCGCTGCGGCCGGCGCCGGCCACGAACAGGGCCGTGCGCGGGTAGTCGGGGACGGGATCACTCACGGGGGCTGAGCCTACTAACCTCCAGACCATGCGCTGGACCCGACGCACTCCCCCCCGGATCAGCGTCGTCGTCCCGGTCTACGACGTCGAGGCCTACCTCGCCGAGTGCCTCGACAGCGTGCTCGCCTCCACGTGGGCCGACCTCGAGGTCGTCGTCGTCGACGACGGCTCGACCGACGGCTCCGGCGCGATCGCCGACGACTACGCCGGGCGCGACGCGCGCGTGCGCGTCGTCCACACCGACAACCACGGCCTCGGCGCGGCCCGCAACGAGGGCCTGCGCCACACGACGGGGCCGCTGGTCACCTTCGCCGACTCCGACGACACCGTGCCGCCGACGGCCTACGAGGTGCTGCACCGCCAACTGCACCGCTCGGGCTGCGACTTCGTGACCGGCTCGATCGCCTGGTGGACCCCCGGCGCCGAGACCGAGCTCGTGCAGCCGCCGTGGATGCGTCGACTGCACCGCGACCGCGCCGCGCTGGTCGTCGACCAGCACCCGGAGATCCTCGGCGACGTGTTCGCGTGGAACAAGCTGTTCCGCCGCGACTTCTGGGACGACGCCGACCTGGCCTGGGTCGAGGGCCACCGCTACGAGGACCAGCCGACCACCACGAGGGCCTACGTGCAGGCCCGCCGGTTCGGCGTCGTGCCCGACGTCGTCTACCACTGGCGCATCCGCTCCGACGGCAGCTCGATCACCCAGCAGCGGGCCTCGCTCGACGACCTGCGCGACCGGTGGGCGACCAAGCGCATGGCCCGCGCCACGGTGCTCGACTACGGCTCGTCGAAGGTCACGAAGGCGATGCTCGAGAAGGTGCTGCCCGGCGACCTGCACCGCTACTTCCTGCTCATCCCCGAGGCCGACGACGAGTGGTACGCGCTGCTGGAGTCGGGCGTGCGCGAGTTCTGGGGCGCTCGCTCGTTGGTGCACTCGGGGCTGCCGCCGGTGCACCGGTTGACCGGCTGGCTGGTCGAGCAGGGCCGCCGCGCCGACGCCACCCTCGTCATGGACTACGTCCACACGCTCGCTCCCGGCGAGCGCGTGCCCCGCGTCGACGACGCCCACGGCACCCGCCTCGACGTGCCCGGTCTCCCGGCCGGGTCGGTCGACCGGGCGGCGATCGACGTCCGCGACTCCGAGCGCTGAGCAGGCCCCCCGGCACACGCCCCTCACAAGGGTCGTCCGGGCTCAGAAGCCAGGCGCAACACGGGTTCTGACGCGCCCAATCGCCCCTTCGGGTATGTCGCTGCGGTTACTGTGGGTCGGCTCCATCCTCCAAACCGGCCGACAGACGGGTCATCCCATGATCGAGTTCGACTCGGTGTCCAAGCAGTTCGACGACGGCACGGTGGCCGTGGAGGACTTCAGCCTCGTGCTGCCCTCACGCCAGACGACGGTGTTCGTCGGCTCCTCCGGCTGCGGCAAGACCACGCTGCTGCGCATGGTCAACCGGATGATCGAGCCGACCTCGGGGCGGATCACCATCGACGGCGTCGACATCGCCGGACGCGACAAGGTCGAGCTGCGGCGCAGCATCGGCTACGTGCTCCAGGCCGCCGGCCTGCTGCCGCACCGCCGCGTCGTCGACAACGTGGCCACCGTCCCGCTCCTGACCGGCACCGGCAAGTCCGAGGCCCGCGCACGGGCCCTCGAGCTGCTCGACACGGTCGGCCTCGACCGCTCGCTCGCCCGGCGCTACCCCCGCCAGCTCTCCGGCGGCCAGCAGCAGCGGGTCGGCGTCGCCCGGGCCCTGGCCGGCGACCCCAACATCCTGCTCATGGACGAGCCGTTCGGCGCCGTCGACCCCATCGTGCGGGCCGACCTGCAGGCCGAGCTCGTCCGGTTGCAGCGCGAGCTGGGCAAGACCATCGTCTTCGTCACCCACGACATCGACGAGGCGTTCCTGCTCGCCGACCAGGTGGTCATCCTCGCCAAGGGCGGCCGCATCGCCCAGGCCGGCACGCCGGCGCAGATCCTCGCCGAGCCCGCCGACGACTTCGTCGCCTCCTTCGTGGGGGCCGACAAGGGCAAGCGCACCCTGCACCTGCAGCAACGTCCCGGCGACGACGGCCTCACGCTCGTCGTCGACGGCGACGGCCGACCGATCGGCGTCCTGCGCGACGGCCAGGTCGACCCGCTGTCCAAGGGCGGGGCGGGCACATGAGCTGGACCTTCGACAACCTCGGGCTCATCCGGGAGCTCACGGTCAACCACGTCCGGCTCGCGATCGTGCCGATCGTGCTGAGCTTCGTGCTCGCCATCCCGCTGGGCTGGATCGCCACCCGCAACCGGGCGCTGCGCGGGCTGGTCATCGGCGGCGGCAGCCTGCTCTACACGATCCCGTCGCTGCCGCTGTTCGTCATCCTGCCGACCATCATCCCGACCCGGGTGCTCGACGACACCAACCTCGTCGTCGCGCTCACGATCTACGGCGTCGCCATCATGGCCCGCTCGGCCGCCGACGCGCTGGCCTCGGTCGACCGGACGACGATCGACGCCTCCACCGCCGTGGGCTACTCCCCCGCCGCGCGGTTCGTGCGCGTCGAGCTGCCGCTCGCCGGGCCCGTGCTCCTCGCGGGCATCCGGGTGGTCTCGGTGAGCACGATCGCCCTGGTCTCGGTCGGGGTCATCATCGGCTCGAACAACCTCGGCTACCTGTTCCAGAACGGCAAGCAACGCGGCATCCTCGAGGAGGTCGTGGTGGGCATCGTCGTCAGCCTCCTCCTCGCGCTCGTCTTCGACCTGCTGATCGTCACGATCGGACGCATCCTGATGCCCTGGAACCGTCCCGACCGCGGCGGCCCTCGACGCCGGAAGGTCCCGGTCCCCGGGCCCGAGACCCGGGCTCCCGTCGTCGGCACCGGGGGCGTCTGATGGACCTCCTCCTCAGCGCGCTGCGCTGGATCTTCGACCCGGCGCAGTGGCAGTCGGGCAGCATCAGCCCGCTCCCGATCCAGGACCGACTGATCGAGCACCTGCGCTACACCGTGATCTCGCTGCTCATCGCCGCGGCGATCGCGCTGCCGCTCGGCTTCTACATCGGCCACACCGGTCGTGCCCGACAGTTCGTAATCTCGTTCACCGGCGCCATGCGGGCCCTGCCGACGCTCGGGCTCCTGTACTTCCTGCTCATGGTGTTCGGCTACTGGCTCTCGTTCGACACCGCGCCCATCGTCGGCGCGACGATCGCCTTCGTCGTCCTCGCCATCCCCTCGATGCTCGCCGGCGCCTACGCCGGGCTCGAGTCGGTCGACCGGCAGACCATCGACGCCGCCCGCGCCAACGGCATGACCGAGTGGCAGATCCTGGTGAAGGTCGAGATCCCGCTCGGCCTCCCGCTCATCGTCGGCGGGCTCCGGGCCGCGACGCTGCAGGTCATCGCCACCGTCACGATCGCCTCCTACGCCGGCCTGGGCGGCCTCGGTCGCATCATCACCAGCGGCATCGGGCTCAACGACTACGACCGCATCCTCGGCGGCGCGCTGCTGGTCACCGCGCTCGCCCTCGTCGTCGACGCGCTGTTCGCCGTCGTCCAGCGCCTCACCGCCACCCCCGGTCTCTCGGACCATCGCCCCGCGGCACGCCGCCGCCCCACTCTCCGGTCACCACGACCGGACGCGCCCCCGAGGCGCGAGAAGAAGGAGACACCCTCATGAACCACGTCCGCCTGCGCCGCTTCGGCGCCATCGTCGCCGGGCTCGGTCTCGCGACCGCTCTCGCAGCCTGCGGCTCCGACGACCCGACCTCGACCGGCAGCGACAACACCGACGCGGACGTCGCCAGCGGCGAGAAGATCGTGGTCGGCTCGTTCGCCTACCCCGAGAGCGAGATCCTCGGCGAGATCTACTTCCAGGCGCTCGACGCCAAGGGCGTCGAGGTCGAGAAGAAGTTCAACATCGGCCCGCGCCAGCAGACCATCCCGGCCCTGCAGGACGGCTCGATCAACCTGATCCCCGAGTACAACGGCAACCTGCTCGCCTACTACGACACCGAGTTCACCCAGCGCACGACCGAGGACGTCGACGAGGCCCTCGTCGACGCCGTCGCCGTCGACGACCTGCGGGTGCTCGACTCCGCCGAGGCCGAGGACAAGGACGCCTACGTCGTCACCCGTCAGACGGCCGACGAGAACGACCTCGTCGAGATCGGC
This sequence comes from Nocardioides secundeburneus, assembly GCF_039939255.1. Classification (NCBI taxonomy): domain Bacteria; kingdom Bacillati; phylum Actinomycetota; class Actinomycetes; order Propionibacteriales; family Nocardioidaceae; genus Nocardioides; species Nocardioides secundeburneus. The sequence continues at coordinate 333,251 of NZ_JBDUUE010000004.1, read as the reverse complement.
GACCTGTCGGCGATCGAGCCGTTCAAGCTCGGCGCGAACCCGCAGTTCGGCGAGCTCGGCTACGGCATCCCCGGTCTGGCCGACACCTACGGCGTCACCGACGTCGAGTTCGTCCCGATCGAGGACTTCGGCGGGCCCGACACCGTGAAGGCCCTGGTCGACGACTCGGTGCAGGTGGCCGACATCTACACGACGTCGCCGGCCCTCGTGGCCGAGGACCTCGTGGTGCTGGAGGACCCCGAGAACCTCATCGCGTCGCAGAACATCATCCCGCTGATCGCCGACAACGCCTACACCGACGAGATCGGCGAGGCGCTCGACGCCATCTCGGCCGAGCTGACCACCGAGGACCTGATCGCGCTGCGCGACCGGGTCGAGGGCGACGAGAAGGCCTCGGCGGCCACCGCGGCCACCGACTGGCTCACCGACAAGGGCCTCATCTGAGGTCTGTCGCTCACTGATCGGCAGCACCGACCGGCAGCGCCGGCCCGTCCACTCCTGGACGGGCCGGCGCTGTCGTCTCAGCCCACCGGCACGTCGCGGTGCCAGCTCTCGGTGACGTACCTGGTCTCCCAGCCCATCGACGTGTAGAGCCCGTCGGCTCCGGTGGAGGAGTCGGCGTCGACCTCGAGGCCGACGCGGTCGCGACCGCGCAGGGCGGCGTCGGCGACGATCGTGCGGAGCAGGCCCTTCGCCACGCCGCGCCCGCGGGCGGCCTCGCGCACGCCGATGTAGGACACGTACGAGCCGTCGGGCTGGCCGGGGCCGCCCTCGGAGACGGTGCCCACGAGCGCGCCGACGGCCTCGCCGTCGTCCTCGAGCTCGGCGAGCCACCAGTGGTCCCAGCGGTGGCCGGGGTCCTCGCGCAGGCGGTGGAGGAACTCGTCGAAGGTCTCCTCCCACGAGTTGAAGTGGTCGAGGAACGCCTCCTCGAGCACGTCGTGGACCGCGCGCAGGTCGCTCTCCTCCGGCATCCCGTCGTCGGCCCGCCGCACCTGGCGGATGCGGACACCCTTGGGCGTCGACCACGACTCCACCGACGGCACCAAGGCGCCCTCGTCGCGGCCGACCGGGCGCGACATCTGCCACCAGGTGCGCACCCGCGTGAAGCCGGACGCCGCCAGCCACCGCGCCTGGCGCTCGTCGCCGGCGTAGGCGCCGGTGTCGATCTGCTGCACCTCGAGCCCGCGCGCCGTCCCGACGGCGACGGCCTGGCCGACCGACCACTCGACGAGCAGGTCGGAGCACGCCCGGCCGGTGGCCTCGTCGAGCTCGCGCGAGACGACGTGCACGAACAGCATCCGTCCGCCGGCCCGGTCGTGCACGCTCCCCCACGCCTGGATCAGCCCGGTCTCGTCGCGCACCACCACGTTCTCGCGGGTGCGCAGGCCCGCCTCCGACACCTCGACCAGCACGTCGTCGACACCGGCCCCGGCCCACCCGCGGCCCGCCCGCTCGTGGTCGCGGAGCAGCTGGGTGAGGCGCGCCAGCTCGAACCGGTCGGCCGGGTCGGGCGTCCCGACGCTCCAGCCCTCGGCGAGGCCGGTGGGCTCGTCGCCGACGATCTCCTCGGGGTCGGACTCGAAACGGGACTCGTCGGGGATCACGGCACTCGATTGTGCCGCACGCCCGTGCGTTACGTTCACGGCCATGCCCCGACAGCCGGCGTCCGCGCCCGATGCCCGACCGACCTTCGTGCTCGGCATGGGCGCCCAGAAGGCCGGGACGACGTGGCTCGGCCGCTACCTCGGCGCGTCCCCCGAGTTCCGTCGCGGGTTCCGCAAGGAGTACCACGTCCTCGACGCGCACCACCTGGCCTCCGAGCGGTGGCTGCGCGACCACCTGGTGGCCGGGGCCCGGACGTCGCTCGACGAGGTCGAGGAGGGCGCGCCCGGGCCGCGCGCTGGTCGCCTCCTCCTCCGGGCGGCGATGGTGGCCGACCTGCGGATCTACTTCGACCACTTCGCCTCGCTGGTCGACCGCGACGACCGTGTCCGCGCCACCGGCGACCTCAGCCCCGAGCACGCACTGCTCCACACCGACCACCTCGTCGGCGTGCGCGACGGCTTCGCCGAGCGGGGCCTGCGCACGGCCGCGATCTTCTTGATGCGCGACCCGGTCGACCGGGTGTGGTCCCAGATCCGGATGCGGGCGGCCTACACCCAGCACGGCTCCGGTGGCTCCAGCATCGACGAGCTGCGCTCAGACCACGCCGTCGAGCGTTTCGCCGCCCGGACCCGCTACCACGAGACGCTGCGCCGCATGGGCGAGGCCTTCCCCGTCGACGACGTCTTCGTAGGCCTGTTCGAGACCATGATCGCCGACCCCGACGTCGCCGCGTCGGTGAGCGAGCTGGTCGGCATCACGCGCCGGGTGCCCCGCGCGCTGTCGAGGCCGAGCAACACCTCACCGCGCGACGTGGCGACGGTGCCCGACGACGTCGCGCGCATCGTGGCCCGGCACTACGCCGAGACCTACCGCGAGGTCGACCGTCTGCGTCCCGACCTCGAGGTGGCCCGCCACTGGCCCCACGCACGCTGGGTGCTCGGCTGAGCCGCCGGCGTCAGGCGTGCTTCTTGCGCAGCGCCGCACCCGTCGACTGCCACGCCACGAGCTCGGCCTGGACGACGTCGAGCTCGTGCTCGAGCTCGGCCACCCGGACGACGGCGACGGCTGCGCGCTCCTCGGCGTCCTCGAGGCGCGCCTGCAGGCGCCGCAGGTCCTGTTCCGAGGCGTCCTGGACGGCGAGCACCTTCGCCTGCTCTACGGCCAGCGCCTCGCGGGTGTCGGCGACCTCGGTCGCGGCGTCGGCCAGGCGGCTCTCGAGCCGCCCGATCGTCGCCTCGTGACGCGCGATCCGGCCGCTGGTGTCGGCGACGTAGAGCGCCTGCTCGGTCGTGCGGGTCTCGGTGATCGCCGCGTAGGCCTGCGCCTGCTGGGCCCGGTCGCGCGCCCACGCACGCCGGGTGTCGGCGACCTCGGTGTAGGTGATGCGCGTGGCGGCGGCGCCGAGCACGGAGGCGGCGACCGCGGCGATCGTGGCGACCAGCCACGAGCCGCTGATCAGCGCGGCGACCGCAGCCACCACGCCCAGCGCGAGGAGCGCGCCGGCCACGAGGAGCCGGGTCGAGCGCTGACGACGGCGCACGGCAGGACCGGGTCGAGCAGACGGGGAAGTCATGGTCGCAAGGTAGTAGCCCCGGGCCCGCCGGCGGCGCAGGCGCACCGGGGCGGGTCGACGTCCCTTGGCGCGGCCACCGCAGGACCAGGCCGCGGCAGCGGCGCCCCTACCGCTCCGGGTCGTCGTCCTGGCGTACCCGGCACGCACGCTCGAGCAGCAGGGCGGTGACGACCATCAGGAGACCGCCGAGGGCGGCGAGGGACGAGCGGACGACGCGGTCGTCGGCGAGGGGCGAGGCGTCGCCGAGCCAGCTCGCGGCGTAGCCGAGGTAGCCGCCGCCGACGATCGCGCCGGCGTAGGCGCAGGCGCGCGCGAGGACCAGCCGGTTGACGGCCTGGTGCGGCTCGAGGCGCTCGTGCCGCACGTGCACGGTGCGGTAGGTGGCCCAGGCCGTGCCGCCGAGGATCGCGGCGACGAGGAGCAGGCCGAGGGGCTGGGCCCAGCTCACCAGCGGCGGGACCCGGTCGAGGCGCTCGATCACGAGCCGCACGAGCCACCCGAGGACGAGGCCGATCACGGCCCACGCCGCGAGGATCGCCGGCGGCGTCGGTCGCAGCGTCCCGCCGCCCTGCGGGTCGGAGGGCGCGCTCACGCGCGGGTCACTCGACGTCGAGCGTGAGGTCCTCGCGCGCGGTGAGGCCGTCGACGCCGGTCTTGGCGAGCAGCTCGGCGATCGGGCCGTAGCCGGGCAGCTCGGCGTCGGGCTCGAGGTCGAACCACGGCTTGAGCACGAAAGCGCGCTCGGCGGCGCGCGGGTGCGGCAGCTGGAGCGTCTCGGTGTCGCTGCGGCGGTCGCCGACGACGATCAGGTCGACGTCGAGGGTGCGCGGGGCGTTGGGGACGTCGCTGCGCTCGCGGTCGTAGGCGTCCTCGACGGCGAGGGCCCGCTCGAGCAGCCGGTTGGCGGCGAGCGTGGTGTCGAGCAGCAGGATCGCGTTGAGGAAGTTCTGCGCGTCGGGCGGGCAGTCGACCGGGGTGGTCTCGTAGACCGGGGAGACGCCGGTGACCCACACGTCGGGGGTGTCGGCGATGGCGTCGACGGCGCCCTGCAGGGCCGACATCGAGTCGCCCAGGTTGGACCCCAGTGCGATCACCACCCGCCGGATCGGACGCATCTCACCGGTGAGGGTGTCGGCGTCGACGATGTTGGGGTTGGGGGTCTCAGTCACGGGGGACCTCACGCTCTCGGGTGATCGTCAGCGCGACGTCGGAGAACGTCGCGTCGATGGGGGCATTCGGTTTGTGGACCGTGACCCGGGCCCATTCAACACGACCGTCCAAGAGGCAGACGTCCGCGATCCGCTGGGCCAGAGCCTCGATCAGGTCGAGGGGGTCTCGAGCTACGGCGGCTTTCACCGAGGTCACGAGACTCCCGTAGTCGACGGTGTCGTGCAAGTCGTCGGAGGCCGCCGCGGGACGGGTGTCGAGACCCAGCACGAGGTCGATCACGAAGGTCTGTCCGTCGCGCTTCTCGAACTCGAAGACGCCGTGATGACCCCAGCACTCGATGCCGGTGACGGCGAGCTCGTCGGTCATCCCTCGCGCAGCTGTTCCCACACGGTCAGCACATCACGGGTGCCTCGGACGTCGTGCACCCGGACCCCCCAGACGCCACGCTGGGCGAGCACCAGCGTGATCGCGTGGCCGGCCGTCTCGCGCTCGGCGACGGGCCGCGGGACGCCGTCCGGACCGGCGAGCAGGGCACCGAGGAACGACTTGCGGCTGGCCCCGACCAGCAGCGGGAACCCGAGCCCGGCGACGGCGTCGAGGCCGGCGAGCAGCTGCCAGTTGTGGTCGCCGCGCTTGGCGAAACCGAGCCCGGGGTCGAGCACGACCCGGTGGTCGGGCAGGCCGGCGGCCCTGGTCGCCGCGACCCGGTCGCCGAGCTCGCGCACGACCGCGTGCACGACGTCGTCGGGGCCACCCGGCTCGTCGTAGGTGGCGAGGTCGGTCATCCGGTCGCTGTGGGCACGCCAGTGCATGGCGACGTAGGTGGCCTCGGTGGCTGCGACGGTGGTCAGCATCGCGGGGTCGGCGAGCCCGCCCGAGACGTCGTTGACGATCGTCGCTCCCGCGGCGACGGCCGCGGCCGCCACCTCGGCGCGCATCGTGTCGACCGAGACGATGGCGCCCTCGGCCGCGAGCGCCTCGATCACCGGGACGACGCGGTCGAGCTCCTCCGAGACCAGCGGCCGGGTCGCGCCGGGCCGGGTGGACTCACCGCCGATGTCGAGCACGTCGGCACCGTCGGCGAGCAGGCGTCGTCCGTGCGCCACGGCGGCGGCGGTGTCGGCGTAGCGTCCGCCGTCGGAGAACGAGTCCGGCGTGACGTTGACGACGCCCATCACGATCATCGGACCAGGATCCACCACGCGGGCGAGCGCGCCGGTGTCGGCCCGGGCACGCGTCGCCGCCTCAGTGGGCGCCTCAGTGGGCGCGGTGGATGAGCGCCATCGCCTCGGCCCGGGTGGCGGCGTCGGTGCGCATGGTGCCGCGCACGGCCGAGGTGGTGGTGCGGGCACCGGCCTTGCGGACCCCGCGCATGGTCATGCACAGGTGCTCGGCCTCGATGACGACGATGACGCCGCGGGCCTCGAGGATGTCGACGAGCGCGTCGGCGACCTGCGTGGTGAGGCGCTCCTGCACCTGGGGGCGCTTGGCGTAGACGTCGACGAGGCGGGCCAGCTTCGACAGCCCGGTGATCTTGCCGCTGGCGGCCGGGATGTAGCCGACGTGGGCGACGCCGGTGAACGGCACCAGGTGGTGCTCGCACATCGACCACAGCTCGATGTCGCGCACCAGGACCATCTCGTCGTGGCCGAGGTCGAAGGTCGTGGTCAGCACGTCCTCGGGGCGCTGGCGCAGCCCGACGGTCAGCTCGGCGTAGGCGCGGGCCACCCGGGCCGGGGTGTCGAGGAGACCCTCGCGGTCGGGGTCCTCGCCGATGGCGAAGAGCAGCTCGCGCACGGCGGCAGCGGCACGCTCGTGGTCGTAGTCGGGGACCTGGGCGGGGTCGGTCGCCGGCTGGTGGATCGGGTCGGTCACCCGGCGAGCCTACGCAGGCCCGCCGGTGCCGCCCGGCCAGGGCGGCGTGGGCTGGTCGCCCGGGGCGGCGACGCCCGGGTCGTGGACGTCGCCCCCGGGCCCGGGCGGTGTGACGACGGCGCCGCCGGTGTCGGACTTGGCCAGCAGGCCGTTGGCGGCGACGCGGTCGCGGACCTCCTGCGGGATCTCGACGGCCGGGATCTCCGAGGGTCGGCGGGTCGGCGAGCCGGTCCAGGCCGGGCGTGCCTCACGGCGGCGCAGCGGCTTGAAGATCTCGGCGACCTCCTCCTTGTTGAGGGTCTCCTTGTCGAGCAGCGCGAGCACCAGGGCGTCGAGGACGTCGCGGTTCTGCTCGAGGGCGTCGAAGGCCTCCTGGTGGGCCGTGGTGAGCAGCTTGGTGACCTCGTCGTCGACGATCGCGGCGACGTCCTCGCTGTAGTCGCGCGAGTGGCCGAGGTCGCGGCCGAGGAACGGCTGGCTGTTGTCGCTGCCGAGCTTGATCGCGCCGAGCTTCTCGGTCATGCCGTACTGGGTGACCATCGCGCGGGCCAGCCCCGTGGCCTTCTCGATGTCGTTGCCGGCGCCGGTGGTCGGGTCGTGGAAGATCAGCTCCTCGGCGGCCCGCCCGCCGAGCATGTAGGCCAGCTTGTCGAGCAGCTCGGAGCGGGTCTGGGAGTACTTGTCCTCGTCGGGCATCACCATCGTGTAGCCGAGGGCGCGACCGCGCGGCAGGATCGTGATCTTGTGCACCGGGTCGGTCTGCGGCATGGCCGCGGCGACGAGCGCGTGGCCGCCCTCGTGGTAGGCGGTGACGAGCTTCTCCTGCTCGTTCATCAGCCGCGTGCGCCGCTGCGGGCCGGCGATCACGCGGTCGATGGCCTCGTCGAGCGCGGCGGCGTCGATCATCTTGCCGTTGTTGCGCGCGGTGAGCAGCGCGGCCTCGTTGAGCACATTGGCGAGGTCGGCGCCGGACATGCCGGGCGTGCGGCGTCCGACGTTCTCGAGGTTGATGTCGGGGGCGAGCGGCTTGCCGCGCGAGTGGACCTTCAGGATCTGGGTGCGGCCGGCGAGGTCGGGGGCATCGACCTGGATCTGGCGGTCGAAGCGACCCGGGCGCAGCAGCGCGGGGTCGAGCACGTCGGGCCGGTTGGTGGCGGCGATGAGGATGACGCCGCCGCGGACGTCGAAGCCGTCCATCTCGACGAGGAGCTGGTTGAGGGTCTGCTCGCGCTCGTCGTGGCCGCCGCCCATGCCGGTACCGCGGTGACGGCCGACGGCGTCGATCTCGTCGATGAACACGATCGCCGGCGCGTTCTCCTTGGCCTGCTCGAACAGGTCGCGCACGCGGCTGGCGCCGACACCGACGAACATCTCGACGAAGTCGGAGCCGGACATCGTGTAGAACGGCACGCCCGCCTCGCCCGCGACCGCGCGGGCGAGCAGCGTCTTGCCGGTGCCGGGCTGGCCGTAGAGCAGCACGCCCTTGGGGATCTTGGCGCCGACGGCCTGGAACTTGGCCGGCTCTTGGAGGAACTCCTTGATCTCGCCGAGCTCCTCGATGGCCTCGTCGCAGCCGGCGACGTCGGCGAAGGTCGTCTTCGGCATGTCCTTGGTGATCAGCTTGGCCTTGGACTTGCCGAACTGCATGACCCGGCCGCCGCCACCCTGGACGCTGTTCATCAGCCACAGGAACAAGGCGATGATGAGAATGAACGGGATGAGCGTGAAGAAGATGCTGGCGAGGGTGCTCGGCTGCGGGTTCTCCGACTCGAGCTTCTCGAGCTTGCCGCCGTTGGTCTCGAGCTGGGCGTCGGCCTGCGCGATGAGGCCCTGCTGCTGCCCGGCGACCCAGTAGGAGGCGACCTGGTCGCCGTCGTCGCGGACGCCGTCTTGCAGCGTCGCCTCGATCTTCTGCTCGCCGTCGATGAACTTGATGTCCTTGACCTGGTCCTTGGCGATGTACTCCTGCATGCGCGACGTCGGGACGTCGTCGTAGCCACCACCGGACGCGAGGAGCTGGAGTGCCAGGACGACGGCCACCACGGCGACCGCGATCCAGACCCAGGGACCCTTGAAAACGCGCTTCACGACCACACTCTCGCTGTTGGCGCCCTGCGGCGCTGCTGAGCCCACGACGGTACAGGTCGCCGGGGACGGAACCATCCTCTCAAACCGGTGTCTAGCCGTCCCGGATCGGCCCCTGACCCGTTCGGGCCAGCCGGTCCCGACCGAACGCCTGCCCCTCACGCGACTCACGCTGGTCGAGGTGCGACGAGCCCTGCGACTCACGCTGGTCGAGGTGCGACGAGCCCTGCGAGGAGCCTCGAGACCCCTGACCCCGGTCGGCTCGGACGCGGAAGGCCGGAGATCTCGAGGCTCGCTCCGCTCGCACCTCGATCAGCGTGTGGTCAGCTGTACACGTGCGGCGCGAGGGTGCCGATGTCGCGCAGGTTGCGGTAGCGCTCGCGGTAGTCGAGGCCGTAGCCGACGACGAACTCGTTGGGGATGTCCCAGCCGACGTACTTGACGTCGACCGGCATGCGCTGGGCCTCGGGCTTGCGCAGCAGGGTGCAGATCTCGACGCTCGCCGGGTTGCGCGAGGTCAGGTTCGAGGTGAGCCACGACAGCGTGAGGCCGGTGTCGATGATCTCGTCGACGATGAGCACGTGGCGCCCGGAGATGTCGGTGTCGAGGTCCTTGAGGATGCGCACGACGCCACTCGACTTGGTGCCCGAGCCGTAGGAGGACACGGCCATCCAGTCCATCTCGACGTGCCGCGTGAGGGCGCGCGCCATGTCGGCCATCACCATCACCGCACCGCGCAGGATGCCGACGATGAGGAGGTCCTCGCCCTCGTAGTCCTGCTCGATCCGGGCGGCGAGCTCGCCGAGCTTCTCCTGGATCTGGGCCTCGGTGAAGAGGACGTTCACCAGGTCGTCGTCGATGTGCGCGGCGTCCATGCGGATCAGGCTAGATGGTTCGGCCGAAACGCAGGACGTCGCCCTCACGGATCGCCGTCACGTGCCCCGGCAGCTGCACGTGCTTGGGCAGGTTGCGGTCGTTGGCCACCTGGCGGCGCAGCTCGAGCACGTGCGCGAAGGTGAGCTCGGACGGCGGGCACCCGGCCCGGATCGCGGCCAGCCGCAGCACCCGGTCGCGGATGGCGGCGTCGAGGGGCTCGAGCGTGCGCACGTCGAAGCCGGTCTCGTCGTCGTAGCGCTCGGCGAGCTGGTCGCGGGCGATCGCGTCGAGCAGCCCGGTGTCGTCGTAGAGCTGGGTGGCCGTGCGGGCGAGCGCCTCGGCGATGCCGGGCCCGAGCTCGCGCTCGAGGGTCGGCAGGACGACGTGGCGCACGCGGGCGCGGGCGAAGCGCGGGTCCTGGTTGTGCGGGTCGTCCCAGAACGCGAGGCCCTCGGCTGCGCAGGCCGCCTCGGTCTGCGAGCGGCGGAGGCCGAGCAGGGGGCGCACGAAGAGCGGCCCGTCGGGGTCGTCGCCGTGGTGGAACGCCGGCCGCATGCCGGCGAGCGACCGCCCGCCGCTCCCCCGGGCCAGGCCGAGCAGCACCGACTCGGCCTGGTCGTCGAGGGTGTGGCCGAGCAGCACCCGCTGCGCGCCGAAGTGGTGGGCCATCTGGTCGAGCACGTCGTAGCGGGCGACCCGGGCGCCGGCCTCGGGACCGATGCCGCCGTCGTCGACCTGCACGCGCGCCGAGACGGTCTCGTCGACGCCGAGCGCGGCCATCTGCGCGACGACCCGGGTGGTGTGCTCGGCCGAGCCGTCCTGCAGGCCGTGGTCGACGACGGCCCCGACCACCCGGACGGCGTGCGGCCGGGTCACGTGGACGGCGGCCGCGAGCAGCGCGAGGGAGTCGGCGCCGCCGGAGCAGGCGACCAGGACGGTGTCGACGCCGGTCTCGACCAGCGAGCGCCGGACGGCCAGACGGACCTCGTCGAGGTCGCCGGGCATCAGCCCAGCACCCGGGCGACCCAGCCCTCCGGGTCGGACAGCTCGGCCTTGGACGGCAGGTGCTCGGCGCGCTCCCACACGACGTTGAACTCCTCCATGCCGACCTTGTCGACGACGGCACGCACGAACGTCGCGCCGTCGCGGTACTGCGCCATCTTGGCGTCGAGGCCGAGGAGGCGCCGCAGCAGCCGGTCGAGGCTGCCGACGCCCTTGCGCCGCTGGGTGAAGCTCTTGCGGATCGAGGCGACCGAGGGGATGACGGTGGGCCCGACGTCGTCCATGACGACGTCGGCGTGGCCCTCGAGCAGCGACATCATCCCGGTCATGCCGTCGAGGATGGCCTTCTGCTCGGGCGTGCTGAGGAGGTCGACGATGCTGGCCTTGCCGATGCCGTTGCCGAGCGCGTCGGTGACCCGCTTGACGAGCTCGTCGAGGCCCGACGGGCTCACGGTCGCCGAGAGTGCCTGCACCTGGGCGAACATGTGGTCGCGCATCCAGGGCACCGCGGTGAACTGCACGCGGTGCGTCTCCTCGTGCAGGCAGACCCACAGCCGGAAGTCGGTGGGGTCGGCGTCGATCTCGCGCTCGACGTGCACGATGTTCGGCGCCACGAGCAGCAGGCGCCCGTCGGGGGCGTGGAACGGGTCGAACTGGCCGAGCACCTTGCCGGCCAGGAAGCCGAGCAGGCCGCCGACCTCGGCGCCGGTCACGCGCGAGCCGACGGCGAGGGCCAGGCCCGACGGCGGCTTCTTCTGCTTCTCGGCGAGCTGGTCGACGATCGGGCCGGTCAGGTGGCGGAAGGCGTCGGCGTTGGCCTGGATCCAGCCCGGCCGGTCGACCACGAGCACCGGCGCGGTGTGGTCGGCGGCGACGAGGCCGGTGAACTCGCGCACGAGCCCGGTGGACCGCTCGGCGCCCGCCCGCAGCTCGGCGACCACGGCGGCGGCCTCGTCGGCCGACACCTCCGGCCCGGCCCCGGCGAGGCGGGAGGCCATGCGGACGGCAAGGTCCCAGTCGACCATCTCGGGGCGCCCGGGGCGCTCGGCCGGCTTGTCGGACGACGGGAGGCTCATGGGCCGAACCTACCGGCCGCAGTCACACGCCCCGAGGGCCGCGGCGGCGCTGTCGAGGTCGGTCTGGGCCTGCACCTGCAGGTCGCCGGCGATCCGGTCGGCCATCAGCACGAAGGCCAGCACGGTGCCGTCGGGCGTGGTGGCGATGCCGGCCAGCGACCGGACGCCGGTGAGGGTGCCGGTCTTGGCGTGCACGCGACCGCGCCCGGCGGGCGGGCCGGCGTCCATGCGGTTGGTGAGCGAGCCGGTGAAGGCGGCCACGGGCAGGCCGGTGACGACGGCACGGAGGTCGGGGTGGTCGGGCGAGGCGGCGAGGCGCAGCACGCCGAGCAGGGTGCTCGGATCGGCCCGGTTGCGGCGCGACAGGCCGCTGCCGTCGTGGAAGACGCTGTCGCCCCAGGGCACGCCCGCGTCGGTGAGCGAGCGGCGGACGGCGTTGCTGCCGGCGGTGATCGAGCCGTCGCCACCGGCGGCGAGGCCGACGTGGCGCAGCAGCACCTCGGAGGCCTCGTTGTCGCTGACGTCGAGGATGCGGCTGACGATCTGCGACAGCGGCGCGCTGTCGACCGCGGCCAGGGGCTCGACGTCGGGCGCCGGCGCTGCCGTCGGCTCGCCGACGACCCGCACCCCGGCGGTGGCGAGGGCGGCGGCGAAGGCCGCGGCCGCCTCGGCCGACGGGTCGGCCACGCGACCGGCCCCCGAGGGCGAGCGGCCCTCGTCGACCCACAGCGCCGTCGTCGGGCTGACGACGCCGTCGGGCACGTAGTCGGGCTCCCAGGCCGGGTTGACGCCGTCGCCGGCGAAGAGCGAGTCGTCGTAGGACAGCCGCACCCGGGGGACGCCCGCGGCCGCGAGGGCCGCGGCCGTCTCGGTGGCGAGCGCGGCGAGGTCGGCACGGGCGGGGTAGGCCCACGGGCGCCCGGCGAGGTCGCGCGGCGCGCGCTCGAGGAGCGGGTCGCCACCGCCGACGAGGCTGAGGCGGCGTCCGGCGAGCCGGGTCTCGGTGGTGAAGACGTGGTCGGGTCCGAGCGCCAGCAGCGCGGCGGTCGTGGTGACGACCTTCGTCGTCGAGGCCGGCGTCGCGGTGTCGGCGCCCCCGCCCCGCGTGAACACCGCCGGACCGCCCTCGAGCGGGGCGACCTCGGCGAGCACGTGGTCGCCGAGGTCGACGTCGCGCAGGTAGGGCCGCAACGTGCGCCGGACGACGCCCGCGGCCACCGGCCTGGTGAGGCTGGCCGCGGCGGCGACGGCCGGCGGTGCGACGACCTCGGGCACCTCGACGCCGGGCGGCGGGGCGACCGCGACCGGGTCGGTGCTCGGGTCGGCCGGGGCGGCGGCGTCGTCGAGCCACCGGTCGAGCAGGTCGTAGTGCCACACGGCCACACCACCGGCGACCAGGGCGAGAACGAGGACCAGCGCGAGCGTGCCGCGGACGGCGCCCGAACCGTGGTCTGCGTCACGTGCGGCCACGTTGTCCCCTCCCTGATGCGCGATCGGGGACATTGTGCGCGACACTGGCGACCGGCAGACCACCCGGTCGCCCCACTGACCTGCTCACGACCCGTATCGACTGACGGCCCCACCGACGGAGGAAGCACGTGCTCGAGTTCGACGTTCTCATCGAGATCCCCAAGGGTGAGCGCAACAAGTACGAGGTCGACCACGAGTCGGGCCGCATGCGCCTCGACCGCCTGCTGTTCACCTCGACGCAGTACCCGGCCGACTACGGCTACATCGAGAACACCCTCGGTCTCGACGGCGACCCGCTCGACGCCCTCGTGCTCCTCCAGGCCCCGACGTTCCCGGGCTGCCTCATCAAGTGCCGCGCGATCGGCATGTTCCGCATGACCGACGAGGCCGGCGGCGACGACAAGGTGCTGTGCGTGCCGGCCACCGACCCGCGCCAGGAGCACATCCGCGACATCAACCACGTCCCGAAGTTCGACCGCCTCGAGATCCAGCACTTCTTCGAGGTCTACAAGGACCTCGAGCCCGGCAAGTCCGTCGAGGGTGCCGACTGGGTCGGTCGCTCCGACGCCGAGGCCGAGGTGCGCGCGTCCTTCGAGCGGTACCAGCCGCACGGCCACTGAGCCGTCGCTCCCCCGGCCCCTGGACCCCGTTCCTCGGGCCGCCGGGGCTCGGCCCGGTGGCACTCTCCGCGCAATCGCGCGCGTAGTACCGGCGACCGGCTGATCCGGTGGCACTCTCCGCGCAATCGCGCGCGTAGTACCAACAACCCGCCCGCCCAGGTGGCACTCTCCGCGCAATCGCGCGCGTAGAACCAACAACCGCCCGCCCGGGTGGCACTCTCCGCGCAATCGCGCGCGTAGTACCGGCGACCGGCTGACCCGGTGGCACTCTCCGCGCAATCGCGCGCGCAGTGCCACCGGCCGAGCGGCGTCGCTGACGATCCGGCGGGACACGCGCCCGCTCAGGAAGCGGTAAACTCGACCGAGTGCCACCCGGTGGCGCCGTCGGGGAGGACGTCGGCGCGGACGCTGGTCTGCACCTCGCCCGCCTGGTCGGTGGCGCGCACGGTGACCTGGTGGTCGCCCGGCTCGACGTCGAGCGCGACGCGCCACTGCACCCAGGTGTCGGTGTTCGGCACCCGCGCGAGCTCGGCCGGCGTCCAGGGGCCACCGTCGAGCTGGACCTCGACGCCCTCGATGCCGGTGTGCTGGTGCCAGGCCGTGCCGGCCACGACGACCTCGCCGGCGGCGACCTCGTCGTCGTTGGCCGGGACCTCGATCTTCGAGGCCATCTTGACCGGCCCGAGCTCGCCCCAGCCACGCTGGGTCCAGTAGGCCTCGACGTCGTCGAAGCGGGTGATCTCCATGTCGACGACCCACTTGGTCGCCGAGACGTAGCCGTAGAGGCCGGGCACGATCGTGCGCACCGGGTAGCCGTGCTCGATCGGCAGCGGCTCGCCGTTCATCGCGATCGCGAGCATCGCCTGCCGGCCGTCGGTGATCGTGTCGAGCGGGGTGGCGCAGTCCCAGCCGTCGTGGGAGGTCTGCTTGATGCAGTCGGCGCCCGGCAGCGGTCCGGCCTCGGCGATGATCGGGGCGAGCAGCGCCCCGCTCCACCAGGCGTTGCCGATGAGGTCGCCGCCGATCTCGTTGGAGACGCAGTTGAGGGTGATCCAGGCCTCGACGCCGGCGCGGGTCACGAGGTCGTTGTAGGTCAGCTCGATCTCGCGCTCGACCATGCCGTGGATGCGGAGCTTCCACTCCTTGGCCAGGATGGCGGGCTTCGAGAACACGGTGTCGATCAGGTAGAAGTCGTCGGCCGGCGTCATCCAGGGCTGGACGCCGTCGACCTCGACCCGGACGCCGTCGGGCACGACCGGCGGCGTGACGGGCAGCCGCAGCTGCTCCTGCTCGGCCTCGACGGCCTTCTCGTCGCGGCCGAGGTAGCGGCCGACCAGCGTGCTGACGGCGGCGACGCCGAGCACCGCGCCGACCACCACGAGGAAGTCGCGCCGGTGGCCGCGCCAGGCCTCGCCGAACACGTCGTCGTCGTCGACCGCCTGCAGGCGGGTCAGCCGCTCGCCCAGCAGGGCCATGGCGACGGTCATCACCGCGAAGCCGAGGGCCACGGGCAGCAGGTAGGCGACGGTGGCGCCGTTGCCGGCCAGCACGGCGGCGCCGCCGACGGCGGAGATCACCGCGAAGCCCAGCACACCGAGCCACCACCGGCGCCGGGCGAGCCGGCCGACCGCGCCGAAGAACAGCGCGAGCAGCACGACGATCGCCGGGATCGTGATCGCCTTGCCGTGGTTCTCGCGGGCCCAGTTGACCAGGTCGGCGGGAGCGTGGTCGCGCACGAAGACCGCCACGGCCTCGATCGCGGAGGCCTGGTTGGCGCCCTCGGTGACGGCGTAGTCGACGGCGATGCCGGCGAAGCCGGCGACGACGCCGGCCAGCGCCCAGGCGGCCGAGGACCTCTTCATGACGACATTCTCACTCAGGCATGATCACCACGTGACTTCGCCGGACCGATCCGACGTCCCGCCGCCGCCACCGCGCCCGCCGCGCCTGCCGCGCACGGGCATCGGGGTCGACGTCCACCGCTACGCCGACGGGGTGCCGATGCACCTCGCCGGGCTCGCGTTCCCCGACGAGCCGCAGGGCCTCGAGGGTCACAGCGACGCCGACGTCGCCGCCCATGCCGCGTGCGACGCGCTGCTCTCGGCCGCCGGTCTCGGCGACCTCGGCAGCAACTTCGGCACCGTCGAGCCCGAGTGGGCCGGGGCCGCCGGCGTCGTCCTGCTCGCCGAGACCGCGCGCCGGGTGCGAGCCGCCGGCTACGAGGTCGGCAACGTCGCCGTCCAGGTGATCGCCGTCCGGCCCCGGCTCGGGGGACGCCGCGCCGAGGCCGAGCAGGTGCTCTCCGACGCCGTCGGCGCGCCCGTCTCGGTGGCGGCCACCACCACCGACGGCCTCGGGCTCACCGGCCGCGGTGAGGGCGCGGCCGCCATCGCCACGGCCCTGGTCGTCCAGGTCGACTAGGCCGTCCAGATCGGCTCAGGCCGCCGCGGACTTGCGGTGCCCGACGAGGATCACGCCCTCGACGACCTTGACGTCGTAGGCCGGCACCGAGACGTGGACGTCGTCGAGGCACCGGCCGGTGCGCAGGTCGAAGGCGTGCTTGTGGGTGGGTGAGGCGACGAACGGCACGCCGGAGCGGACGCCGACGATGCCGCGCGCGATCATCGACGACTTCGCGAACGGGTCGTGGTTGCCGAGGGCGTAGACCGTGTCGTCGGAGCCACGGAAGATCGCGACCGACTGGCCGTGCACGAGGGCCGCGACACCGCGGTCCACCTCGAGCTCGGCCATCCGGCACACGGGGTGCCACTCCTCCCGAGAGGGTGCGCGGGGCGTCATGCCTTGGGACCGTAGGTCGGCGTCGCGCACCGGGACGTTTCGCCGTGTTACGGGCGTGAAAATGATTGCCCGCGGTGGGCTGCGAGGATGAGCGCGTGCCCTCTGCCGCTGTCGTCGTCCTCGCCGCCGGCTCCGGCAGCCGGGTCGGGGCCGAGGTGAACAAGGTCCTCCTCCCACTGCTCGACCGCCCGGTGCTGGCCTGGTCGATCACCACCGCGATCGCGCTCGAGGGCGTCGGCCCGGTCGTCGTGGTGGTCCGCGACGGCGAGCAGGACGCCGTCGCCGGCGCGCTCACCCCGTACCTCGGCACGGCCGAGGTCCGTCTGGTCGCCGGCGGAGCGACCCGGCACGCCAGCGAGCTCGCGGCGCTGCGGGTGCTGCGCCCCGACGTCGAGCGGGGCGAGGTCGACGTCGTCGCGATCCACGACGGCGCGCGGCCGTTGGCGTCGTCCGAGCTGTTCGGCGCGGTGCTGATCGCGGCCCGCACGCACGGTGGCGCGATCCCGGTGGTGCCGGCGCCGGCGCTCTGGGGCGCCGAGGGGCCGGTCCGCGGTCTCGGCGCCGTGCAGACTCCCCAGGCCTTCGACGCCGTCCGGCTGCTGGCGGCCTACGACCAGGCCGAGCGCGCCGGCTTCGCCGGCACCGACACCGCGGCGTGCCTCGAGCGGTTCGCCCCCGACGTCGACGTCGCGGCGGTGCCGAGCAGCTCGCTCAACCTCAAGGTCACCTGGCCGCAGGACCTAGCGCTGGTCGAGCGCCTCCAGCAGGCGGACGTCGTCAGGCCCTGAGACCCGCCCGGCGCTCGGCGGCGCCTCGACCCGCACGACCTCGTGGTCGACGGCGAGGGCGCTCACCAGCTCGGTCAGGTCGGACGACGGCGCCTCGGCCAGGCCGGCCACGACCGGGGCCGGCAGCACGACCGGCGAGCACACCAGCGTCATGGCGTCGCGGTCGACGGTGGCCCCGACCAGCCCGTCGGCGACGACCTTGAGGGTGTCGGTGACCGGGCGGACGCCGACCACCACCGCCCCGGTCTCGCGCGCACGGTCGAGGCAGGCGGCGATGAAGTCGGGCGGCGTCAGCGGGCACAGGCTGTCGTGGAGCACGAACGGCTCGCCGTCGGCCCCGGCCTCGCGGACGCCGTCCCAGCTGACGGAGGCGTCGACGATGGTCACCCCGGCCTCGCCGAGGCTCCAGGCGGCCGCGGCCGCCAGCGCCTCGCCGTGCACCAGCAGGAACGGCAGCGAGCCGCGGTCGTCGGTCAGGACCGCGCCGAGGGCGGTGGGCTCGTCGTCGTACACGGACCGAGTGTAAAAACCGAAGAGGCCCCGGCCGGAGCCGGGGCCTCTCAGGAAGAGGGTGGTTCAGGAGGCGAGGACCTCGTCGAGGATGGTCTCGGCCTTGTCCTCGTTGGTGTGCTCGGCCAGGGCGAGCTCGGAGACCAGGATCTGCCGGGCCTTGGCGAGCATGCGCTTCTCGCCGGCCGACAGGCCACGGTCGCGCTCACGACGCCACAGGTCGCGCACGACCTCGGCGACCTTCATGACGTCGCCGCTGTGCAGCTTCTCGAGGTTGGCCTTGTAGCGCCGCGACCAGTTGGTCGGCTCCTCGACGTGCTCGGCACGCAGGACGTCGAACACGCGGTCGAGTCCTTCCTTGTCGACCACGTCGCGAACTCCGACGAGATCGAGGTTGCACGCGGGCACGCGTACGACCAGGTCCTGCTGGGCTACGATCCGAAGGACGAGGTACTGCCGGTCCTCCCCCTTGATCTTGCGCATCTCGATGTCTTCGATGACTGCGGCCCCGTGATTGGGATAGACGACCGTTTCGCCGACGGTGAATGTCATATGTGATGAACCCCTTCCTAGGGGATCGATACTACCACGTCTCAGCAACCTCTCAGTCGGCGTTTGCGCAGGTCAGAGGCCTGATCGGGGTCGGCGATGATCTTGACAGAACCTGCTTTTCGTGGTGGCACGGGTCACGACGGGGTCGCTCCGGACGTCGTCGGGTCCCGTGGTCGATACTGCTCGGCATGGCGAAGCTGCAGCGGTGGAGGCGTCGCGACCAGGGCCCGGCCGAGCCCCTTGAGCCGGGGTCGGACGTCGTGCCCGACGACTCCTCCGACGGGGCCGACGACGGGGTTGCCGAGGGGTCCGACGAGGGGGCTGACGGGGTCTCCGGGCCGGCGTCCGCGACGGCGACCGCCACCGCGACCACGACGGCGGTGGCGGTCGAGCCGCCGGCCCGCGGGACGTCGAACCGGCTGGCGCGGTCGATCCTCGACTCCCAGGTCGTCGCACTGCTCCTCGCTGCCCATCCCCGCCAGGCGCTGACCACGGGCGTCGGGCTCGGCCTCGTGGCGCTCGCCGCCGGGCGTCCGGTCCGTGAGGCTGCCGTGGTCGCGGCGACGGCCCTCGTCGGCCAGGCGATCCTGGGCTGGCACAACGACATCGTCGACCGCGAGCGCGACCGCCGGCACCGCACGGCGCGCAAGCCCGTCTCCGACGGCCGCCTCGAGCCCGGCACGGTCTGGTACGCCCTCGTGCTCGCGCTGCTGCTCGTCGTCCCGCTGTCGGTCTCGACCGGCGTCACCGCGGGCACCTTCTACCTCGGTGCGCTCGCCGTCGGCCTCGTCGGCAACGTGGTGCTGCGGCGCGGCAAGCTCTCGTTCCTGCCCTGGATGGCGCAGTTCGCCCTCTACGCGCCCTACCTGTCGTACGGCGGCTGGGGCGGCGGCGGCGACGGCGACCCGCCCGAGCCCGCGATGGTCGCGCTGTTCGCGCTCGTGGGCCTGGGGGTCCACGTCCTGCGAGCGATCTGGGGGCTCGTGGCCGACGACGCCGACGGGTGGACGTACCTGCCCCTGGTGCTCGGTCGCAAGGTCGGCGCCACACGGTTGCTGGTGCTGGTGCTCGTCTACCTCGGCGTCGTCGTCGCCGTCATGGTCGTCGTCGGCAGGAGCGTGGGCCTGCGGGCCTGAGCCCGGCCGGGGTCGACTAGACTGAGCTCGTCCCGACGTCTCCTCGAAGCGTGAAGGTCTGACCCATGCTCCTGCGGCCCCACCGCGTTCCCCGCCCGGCCCTGCTGGCGGCCTCGGCCCTGCTGGCCGGTTCGCTGCTCGGCGGCTGCGGCTTCGACTACGCGACCGACCGGGTCAACACGATCAGCGCCGGCATCAACGACCGCGAGGGCACGGTCGACGTGCTGGGCGCCGTCGTCATCGCCGGCCAGGACGACAGCGGCGTCTTCGCGGCCACGCTCGTCAACAAGGACGTCGAGACCGAGGTCGCCCTCGACGGCCTCGACCAGACCGAGCAGGTCGCCGCGGCCGAGCCCGCCGAGACGGTCGAGATCCCGGCCGGCGGCCGGGCCAACCTGTTCGACACCGGTGGCATCGACGTCTCGGGCACCTTCGGCGCCGGCGACTTCGTCGACGTCACGCTCGCCTTCGACAACGGCCAGATCACCACGATGACCATCCCGGTCGTCACCCCGTGCCACCAGTACTCCCCCGACAAGTTCCCGAACATCCAGCTGCCCACGCAGATCGACCCGGGCGACGGCACCGGTGAGCCCTCCGCCTCCGAGTCGGCCGACGAGGAGCACTCCGAGGCCGAGTCGCACAACGAGGCCATCGAGGCCGACCCCTACTCCTGCGAGCCGCTCGAGCAGGTCGAGCACGGCGGGGGTGAGGAGTGATGGGCGCGACCCTGGTCCTGCTCCGCCACGGTGAGAGCGAGTGGAACGCCAAGAACCTCTTCACCGGCTGGGTCGACGTCGACCTGACCGAGAAGGGCCGCGCCGAGGCCGTCGCCGGCGGTCGCCTGCTGGCCGAGTCGGGCCTGCTGCCCGACGTCGTCCACACCTCGCTGCAGCGTCGCGCGATCACCACCGCGCACCTCGCGCTCGACGCCGCCGACCGCCACTGGATCCCGGTGCGCCGTTCGTGGCGGCTCAACGAGCGCCACTACGGCGACCTGCAGGGCAAGGACAAGAAGCAGGTCCGCGACCAGTACGGCGAGGAGCAGTTCATGCTCTGGCGTCGCTCGTTCGACATCCCGCCGCCGCCGATCGCCGACGACTCCGAGTACAGCCAGGCCGACCTGCCGCAGTACGCCGGCCTCGGCGCCGACATGCCGCGCACCGAGTGCCTCAAGGACGTCATCGCGCGCCTGCTGCCCTACTGGGAGTCCGACGTCGCCGCCGACCTGCGCGCCGGCCATACGGTGCTGGTCGCGGCCCACGGCAACAGCCTGCGCTCGATCGTCAAGCACCTCGACGGCATCAGCGACGACGACATCGCCGGCCTCAACATCCCGACCGGCATGCCGCTGCACTACGACCTCGACGACGACCTGCGCCCCACCACCCCCGGTGGGCGCTACCTCGACCCCGAGGCCGCGGCCGAGGCGGCCGCCGCCGTCGCCAACCAGGGTCGCTGAGCGCATTCCCCTTCGCAGTCACCTGGCACTCTCCGCGCAATTGCGCCCACAGTGCCACCAGGTGACCTTGTCGCTGGGACTCTCCGCGCAATCGCGCCCACAGTGCCACCAGCTCGCGGGGCGCGATGACTCGTCGCGTCGGGCGACCTGCCGAGGTGCGAACTAGCTCGCGAAGTACTCGCGCCACACCGGGTCGAGGTCGGGCACGTCTGGGATCCCACGCTCGACGAGCTGCCGGCGAATGCGCTGCAGCGTGACGAGAGGCTCGCGGTAGATGCCGCGCGCGGTGACGACCAGGATCCGGTAGCCGTCGTCGTCGAACTCCTCGCGTCGCTCGAGGTCGATCTGCCACTGCTCCGGGGACGCGTGGTGGAGTCCGTCGTACTCGACGATGAGCTTGATGCTCGGGTAGCAGAGATCGAAGCGCCGACGCCAGGTGCCGTCGTCGCGGTAGATCCGGTAGTTGACGACCGGCTCAGGGAGTCCGGCCAGCACGATGAGCATGCGCAGCCGGGACTCCATCGGCGAGTCGACGCCCTCACGTACGAAGGAGGCGGCGAGAAGCGCGAGCTTGGCGTAGTAGTCGGTGCTCTCCGAGCAGGCTCGCACGAGCACGGCCGGCGAGATTCCAAACCTTCTGACCAGCGCATCGCCGAGCACCACCATGTCGACGAGCCCGAGGTGCCCAGCGCAATCGATGAATGTCTCGATGACGTCGGTGACCGGGATGCCGTCGACCACGACTATCCGCTGACGTCGGTCGGTGACATGAGCCTTGATCTCCGGCCGGAAGCGCCGATCTTGGTGGCGCGTCACCGTGATGTGCACGAACGGGGTCTCGGGCACCGGCAGGCCGTGGACCGCAGCGGCAGTGAGCCGCGAGGCGTACGCGCCCTCGGGGTGGATGACCAACGCTGCCCGCAGGACGGTCGAGCGATCGACCGCGCTGGCCAGTACCCATGCACCCACCACGGGTGAGATGTAGGACTCGCCGCGCCACACCGAACGCATGTTCATCCCGACCGCGCGCGCCTGGGTCGAGGTGAATGGGCGCGACGGGTCCAGGGAGGCCTTCTCGGGCTCGAACGTCATGCCAGCAGCATGCGACGAGACACCGACAGTCGAGCTGGGTTATCCACAGCCCCCGCCGACGTGGCGTTCTTCCCCACGATCTCGAGGCCAGGAGTGGCACTCACCGCGCGATTGCGCTGCTAGCACCAACGATCAGGACTGCGGTTGGCACTCACAGCGCCATTGCGCGGCCGGTACCGGCGACCGAGCCCGTTCATGGCACTACGGGCGCAATGGCGCGGCTAGTGCCGGTGACCAGGTCGATTCGCGGCACTACGAGCGCAATTGCGCGCAGAGTGCCACCGGTCAAGCCGCTCGCTCCCGAGCAGGTCTGATCGAACAGACAGGCACGGATGCGAGCGCGAGGTGGTCGCGATCAGGAGACCGCGGTGGGCTTCTCGCCGGTGACGACGAAGACGACGCGGTTGGCGACGGAGACGGCGTGGTCGGCGATGCGCTCGTAGTAGCGGCCGAGGAGGGCGATGTCGACGGCGGCCTCGACGCCGTGGTCCCAGTCGTCGGAGAGGAGCTCGGCGAAGGAGGTGCGGCGCAGCTGGTCCATCTCCTCGTCGTCGCGGCCGAGGATGATCGCGGCCTCGACGTCGCGGGTGCTGATGATGTCGGCGACGCGGGCGACCATGTCCTCCGCGACGGCGGCCATGCGCTGCACGGTCGGCTTGGCGGCGTCGGGGACGGCGATCTCGGGCACCCGGAGGCGGGCGATCTTGGCGACGTGCACGGAAAGGTCGCCCATGCGCTCGAGCTCGGTGACCATCCGCAGCGCGGCGACGACGACGCGGAGGTCGCCGGCCACGGGCTGCTGGAGGGAGAGCAGCTCGAAGGCGCTCTCCTCGACCCGCTCGCGGGCCCGGTCGATGTCGACGTCGGCGTCGATGACCCGCTCGGCGGTGGTGACGTCCCCGCTCATCAGGGCGGCGGTGGCCCGGGTGACGGCGGTCTCGACCTGGCGGCAGATGGCCGCCAGCTCGACGAAGACGGAGTCGAGCTGCTCGTGGAACTGATCGCGCATGAGACCGACCCTAGGTGGGGGTGGGAGCGGTCCTGGGGTGAACCGGTGAACGCCGGATGAACAGAGGGAAGTCACACGCTCGCCGGTCAGGGACACACGTCACACCGCCGTACCATCGACGGGTGGACCCGACGACGCAGGCGTTCCTCGCCGCGATCATCGGCGCGGTCGTGGCCGGCGGCGCCGTGCTCGCGTGGCACGTCAGCGACCGCCAGCAGCACGCCCGGCCACCCGTCGCCGAGCCCGCCGTCCCGCCGCCGGTGGCCGCGGTGCTGTCGGTGCTGCGCAGCAGCGCGCTCATCGTCGACGACTCCGACGTCGTGCTCAAGGCCTCGGCGCCGGCCTACGCGATGGGCCTGGTGCGCGGCACGACACTGGTCACCCCCGAGCTGGCGAGCATGGTCAGCGAGACGCGCCGCGACGGCCAGATCCGCGAGACCGAGCTGGTGATGCCGCGCGACAACGCGCCGGCGCGCCACGTCACGGTGCGCGTGGCCCCGCTCGGCTCGCGCATGGTGCTGGCGCTCGTCGAGGACCGCACGCGCGAGCGCCGGGTCGAGTCGGTGCGCCGCGACTTCGTCGCCAACGTGAGCCACGAGCTCAAGACCCCCGTCGGCGCCATCCGCTTGCTGGCCGAGGCCGTGCAGGAGGCCGCCGACGACCCCGAGGCGGTCCAGCGGTTCTCCGACCGGATGCTGCTCGAGAGCGACCGGCTCACGGTGCTCGTGCAGCAGGTCATCGAGCTCTCGCGCCTGCAGGGCGACGAGCCGCTCGACTCGCCGCTGCCGATGTCGATCGACGAGGTGATCGGCACGGCCGTCGACACCAGCGCGATCGACGCCGCCACCAAGGGCATCTCGGTCGTCACCGGCGGCACCCGGGGCCTCAAGGTCCTCGGCAACGAGGAGCAGGTCGCGACCGCCGTGGCCAACCTGGTCGCCAACGCCGTCCACTACTCCGACCCCGACTCCACCGTGCTGGTCACCACCCGCCTCGAGGAGTCGTTCGTCGCGATCAGCGTCGTCGACCAGGGCATCGGCATCCCCCGCGTCGAGATCGACCGCATCTTCGAGCGCTTCTACCGCGTCGACCCCGCCCGCCACCGCTCCACGGGCGGCACCGGCCTCGGCCTGTCGATCGTCAAGCACGTCGCCGCGACCCACGGCGGCGAGGTCAAGGTCTGGTCGGTCGAGGGCCAGGGCTCCACGTTCACGCTCACGCTGCCCCACGCCGAGCCCGGCGCCACCGTCGCCGACGCCGACGTCGACCTCGACGTCGACGTCGACGACGACTGCCCCGAGGCCACGCTGGCCTCGGCTCCCGCACCTACCGAGGCGACGCACACGGCGTCCGCCCAGAACCAGAAGGACAACGGATGACCCGCGTACTCGTCGTCGAGGACGAAGAGAGCTACAGCGAGGCCCTCGCCTACATGCTGCGCAAGGAGGGCTTCGAGGTCGCGATCGCCGCTGACGGCAACACCGCCCTCACCGAGTTCGACCGCAACGGCGCCGACATCGTGCTGCTCGACCTCATGCTGCCCGGTCTGCCCGGCACCGAGGTGTGCCGCACGATCCGCCAGACCTCGAACGTGCCCGTCATCATGGTCAGCGCCAAGGACGACGAGGTCGACAAGGTGGTCGGCCTCGAGCTCGGCGCCGACGACTACGTCACCAAGCCCTACTCGCCGCGCGAGCTCGTGGCGCGCATCCGCGCCGTCCTGCGCCGCGGTCAGGACCCCGACCTGCTGCCCGACACCCTCGAGGCCGGCCCGGTCCGCATGGACGTCGAGCGCCACGTCGTCACCGTCGACGGGCACGAGCAGCGGCTGCCGCTCAAGGAGTTCGAGCTGCTCGAGATGTTCCTTCGCAACCCCGGTCGGGTGCTGACCCGCGGCCAGCTGATCGACCGGGTCTGGGGCTCCGACTACGTGGGCGACACCAAGACCCTCGACGTGCACGTCAAGCGCCTGCGCGCCAAGCTCGAGCCCGACCCGAGCGAGCCGAAGTACCTCGTCACCGTGCGCGGCCTGGGCTACAAGCTCGACCTCTGAGTCGACGGCGTCGCAGCAGCCCGGTTGGCAGCAATGCATGGTGCGACGACCGAATTCCGCTGGGCACGACGTCATCGGCGTCCGTAGCCTTGGGTCGTGACGCAGACGCACGAACCGGCCACGCCCGCCGCACCCGCCGCCGCCCCGCCCGCCTGGCTGCCGCTCGCGGCGGTGAGCACGACGCTGGTGCTGTGGGCCTCGGCGTTCGTCGCGATCCGCCACCTCGGCGGTGACTTCTCCGCCGGACCGCTCTCGCTCGGCCGACTGCTGGTCGGCGCGGTGGCCCTCGGCGTGGTCACCGTGCTGATGCGCCGAGGGGCGCCGCTCCCGCGCCCGACCGGGCGCCAGTGGGTCTCGATCGCCACGATCGGCATCTTGTGGTTCGGCGTCTACAACGTGGCCCTCAACGAGGGCGAGCAGCGGGTCGACGCCGGCACGGCCGCGATGCTCATCCAGGTCTCGCCGGTGCTGATCGCCGTCCTGGCCGCGGTGTTCCTCGACGAGCGCTTCACGCCGCAGCTCGCCCTCGGGCTCACGCTGGCCTTCGGCGGCGTCGCGCTCATCGGCCTCTCCGGGTCACCGGACGGCGACCGCGACCTGGTCGGGGTCGGGCTCTGCCTGCTCGCCGCGGTCGTCTACGCGGTGAGCCTGGTGCTGCAGAAGCCGCTCGTGGCGAGGCTGCCCGCCGTCATGATCACCTGGCTGGCCTGCACGATCGGCGCGGTCGCGTGCCTGCCCTACGCCGGCGGACTCGTCGACGAGGTCGGCGACGCGCCGACGTCGTCGGTGGCCTGGCTGGTCTACCTCGGCGTCTTCCCGACGGCCATCGCGTTCAGCACCTACGCCTACGCGCTCAAGCACATGAGCGCCTCGAGCCTCGGCGTGACGACCTACGTCGTGCCGGTGATCACCATCGTGCTGAGCCTGGTGTTCCTCGACGAGGTGCCGCCGGGCCTGGCCTACGTGGGCGGGGCGCTGGCGCTGGTCGGGGTCGCGGTGGCGCGGCGCAGGGCCCGACCGCGGACGGTGGCCACTACGCTCCCCCGGTGAGCATCGTCGCGGGCGTCCTGGTCGGCCTGGTCGCCGCCCTCCACCTCTACATCCTGGTCCTGGAGATGTTCTTGTGGACCCAGCCGATCGGCCGCCGTGCCTTCGGCCTCGACGCGGAGTTCGCCGAGGCCTCGAAGGCGATGGCGGCCAACCAGGGCCTCTACAACGGCTTCCTGGTCGCCGGCCTGGTCTGGGGACTCGTCTCGGGCGAGACCGACGTCCGGTTGTTCTTCCTCGGCTGTGTCGCCGTGGCCGGCGCCTACGGGGCCGTGACGGTCTCGCCGCGGATCCTGTTCGTGCAGACCGTGCCGGCCGTCGCCGCCGGGGCGGCCGTGCTGCTGGCCTGAGGTCTCGAGGCTCGTCGCCAGGGCTCCTCGTACCTCGACCAGCGCCGGGCTCAGAGGTCGAGCGCCATCGCGACGTCGGCGCGGGCGTAGGGACCGGGCTCGTGCTCGTCGGCGCCGAGGTGCCGGAAGCCGTGCTCCTCGTAGAGGTGCACGGCCGCGACGAGCCGGGCGTTGCTCTCCAGCTCGATGCGCGTGGCGCCGAGCTCGCGCGCCCGGGCCACGGCGGCGGCCACGAGGGCGCGGCCGGTGCCGTGACCCTGGTGGTCGGGCGAGACGGCCATCTTCACCAGCTCGACGACGCCGGGACGCGGTGTCGCGGCCAGGCCGACGCAGCCGATGACCTCCGCGTCGGGGCCGGCGCCGAGCCGGGCCACCAGGACGGCGCCGCCGGGCTCGACCAGCTGCTCGACCGGGTGCCGCAGCTGACGGGCGTCCTCGGGCTCGAGGGCGAAGAACTGCTCGATCCACTGCTCGTTGAGGCGCCGGAACGCAGTGGCGTCGGCGTCGTCACGGAGGTCGTCGATCATGAGGGTAGGACTGGACACGACTCCAGTGTGACCATGTGACCGAGTCGCGTCCAAGACCTGTTCCGCACGATCGATAACCTGGATGCATGGATCTCGCCGACCGGGTCGACCTCCGCCTGCTGCGGTCGTTCGTCGCCGTCGCCGAGGAGCTGCACTTCGGACGCGCGGCCGAGCGGCTCCGCATCGCGCAGCCGGCCCTGTCGCAGCAGGTACGGCGCCTCGAGCGCGACCTCGACGTGCAGCTGCTGACCCGCACCTCGCGCAGCGTCGCGCTCACGCCGGCCGGGCGGGTGCTGCTCGACCGCGCGCACGCCGTCCTCGCCCAGCTCGCCCGCGACCTCGACGAGACCGTCCGGGTCGGCAAGGGCGAGCAGGGCCGGCTCGACGTCGGCTTCGTCAGCTCGGCGCTGCCGCTCGGCCCGCTGCAGCACGTGCAGTCGTTCCGCGAGCGCTACCCGCGGGTGCAGGTCGAGCTGACCGAGGGCTACACCTCCCACCTGGTCGCGCAGCTGCACCGCGGCACCCTCGACATCGCCGTCGTGCGCGACCCCGACCCCGACGACGCCCTCACCTGCAGCCCGTTCCACGTCGAGCCCTACGTCGCCGTCGTGCCGGCGTCGCACCGTCTCGCGCGACGGCGCCGCATCCGGGCCCGCGAGCTCGGGGGCGACCCGTTCGTCTTCTTCCCGCCCGACGCCGGCGCGCTGGCCACCGAGCGCAACCTCGCCCCCGTCGTCGAGGACGGCGTCCTGCCGCGCGTCGTGCAGGTCGGCTCGTCGTGGGCGACGCTGCTGCACCTCGTGCGGGCCGGCGTCGGCGTCACGGTCGCGCCGGCGAGTGCGCTGCTGGTGGCGCCCGACGGCGTGGTCGCGCTCGCGCTGGAGGGCAGCCGGCACCGCAGCGAGCTGGTCTGGGCGCGGCGCGCCGGCGACGACCGGGCCATCCTCCACAACGTCACCGCCGGCGGGTGACTCGCCCGGAACACGCCTGAAACGCGGGTTCCGTAGGGTCGGCGCGTGCCCGCGCTCCCCGTGCTTCAACCCGGTCGGGGACCGGTCCGGGCCGACGCCTACCTGCCCGCCGACGTCGACGCGGTGCTGTGGGGCCGGCTGCCGTGCGCCACCGACGCGCCGGTGCTCACCGTCGAGCCGGGCACCGAGGTCACCGTCGACACCATCAGCCACGAGGGCCTGCTCGAGGACCAGGGCCGCGACCCCCGCCGGTTCTTCGAGGCCCACGGCGCGACCGACGTCCTCGACGACGCCGTCGCGCTCGCGGCGTCGTCGACCGTCCACGACCCCGCCCACGACGGGCCGCACGTGGTCTCCCGACCGATCGCGGTCAGCGGCGCGCGCCCGGGCGACCTGCTCGCGATCACCGTGCTCGAGACGCTGCCGCGTGTGCCCTACGGCGTCGTGTCGAACCGGCACGGCCGCGGCGCCCTGCCCGGCGAGCTGCCCGCCGGGCCCGACACCGTCTCGGTCTTCGCCGCCGTCACCGACGACGGCACCCACGGCGTCCTCCCGCTCGTCGACGGCGGCCCGCCCGCCGTGTCGTTCCCGCTCGCGCCGTTCCTCGGCATCATGGGCCTCGCCGTGCCCGGCGACCAGCGGCCGCACTCGGTGCCACCGGGACCCCACGGCGGCAACCTCGACATCAACCTCCTCACCACCGGCGCCACCCTCTACCTCCCGGTCCAGGTCGACGACGCCCTGGCCTACGTCGGCGACCCCCACTTCGCCCAGGGCGACGGCGAGGTCGCCCTCACCGCCATGGAGGCCTCCCTGCGCGCCACCGTGCGCTTCGACGTCATCGCCCACGAGGACGCCGTCCGGCAGTTCGGCGAGCTCGCCGGCCCTCTCGCCGAGACCGCCGACCACCTCGTCCCGACCGGCCTCGACGCCGACCTCGACGTCGCCGTCCAGAACTGCGTCCGCGCCGCGCTCGCCCTGCTCGAGGCGCGCTACGGCATGCAGCGCCACCTCGCCTACGCCTACCTCTCCGCCGCGACCGACCTCGACATCAGCCAGGTCGTCGACGTCGTCAAGGGCGTCCACGCACGCATCCGCAAGAGCGACTTCGAGCTCCGCCCATGACCGACCTGCTGGAGGCCTTCTGGGCCTACGAGCGCGCGCTCATGGCCGACGACCTCGAGGCGATGGACGCACTCTTCGCCCCCGGCCCCGCGACCCTGCGCGGCGACGCCGACGGGCTGGTCGTCGGCCACGACGCGATCGCCGCCTTCCGTCGCAGCCGCGGCGGAGCGCCGCCGCGCACCGTCCTCGAGGTGCACGTCACGCCCGTCGACGACGACCACGCGCTGGTCGTCGCCATCACCGCGCCGGCGGGGGGCGGTCGCGGGCAGCAGACCCAGCTCTGGCGACGCACGGACGGCGTCTGGCAGGTCGTCGTGGCGCACGTCGCCGTCCCGGCGCCGGCGCTCGACCCGCGGGTCTGGCGGGTGGTCGGCGACCCGCTCGTGCCGACGACGGTCGACGACGGGCCGCTGGCCGGCGAGACCGTCGCCGTCAAGGACCTCTACGCCGTCGCCGGCCACCGCGTCGGCGCCGGCAACCCCACGTGGCTCGCCGAGGCGCGCGTCGAGATCGCGCACGCCCCCGTCGTGCAGGCCCTGCTCGACGCCGGCGCCTCGCTGCGCGGCATCGCCCGCACCGACGAGCTCGCCTACTCGCTGGCCGGCACCAACGCCCACCACGGCACCCCACCCAACCCGGCCGCACCCGCTCGCATCCCGGGCGGGTCGTCGTCCGGCTCGGCGACGGCGGTCGCGCTGGGTCACGCCGGCATCGGCCTCGGCACCGACACGGGCGGCTCGGTGCGGGTGCCCGCGGCGTACCAGGGCCTGTGGGGGCTGCGCACGACCCACGGCGCGATCAGCCGCGACGGCCTCGTGCCGCTCGCCCCGAGCTTCGACGCCGTCGGGTGGCTCACGCACACCCCCGAGCTGCTCGCCCGCGTCGGCGACGTGCTCCTGCCGGACGCCGAGCCCCGACCGGTGCCGGCGGTCGTGGTCGTCCCCGAGCTCGTGGCGCTGGCCCGGCCCGACGTCGCCGCCGCGGTCACCCGGCACGCGGAGACGATGGGAGCGACACCGGAGTCGTGGGACCTCACCGACCTCGCGTCGTGGCGCGCGGCCTTCGCCACCTGGCAGGCCTGGGAGGCGTGGCGCGCACACGGCGACTGGCTCGACGGCCGGCTCGACGTGCTCGGGCCCGACGTCCGCGGCCGGTTCGAGACGGCGTCCCGGGTCGGCGAGGCCGAGGCCGAGGAGGCCCGCGCCCTCTGCGCCGTCGCCGGCGAGGTCGTGCGCGAGCGGGTCGGCGACCGCGTCGTGGTGCTGCCGTCGGCGTCGTCGGTCGCGCCGGCGCTCGGCTCCGACCTCGGTGTCGTCCGTGAGGCGACCCAGCTGCTCACCTGCCTCGCCGGGCTCGGCGGACTGCCCGCGCTCAGCGTGCCCCTCACGACCGACGACCGACTGCCCACCGGCGCCTGCCTGCTCGCGGCCCCCGGGCGCGACCGCGACCTGCTCTCCCTCGTCTCGGACGGCGCCTGATGGACGTCGCCGCCTTCAACGCCCTCCCCCGCGACGAGGCCGTCGCCGTCGTCGCGGTCTGGGCGGCGATCCCCTCCTGGGTCGAGGCGCTGGTCGATGCACGCCCCTATCCCGACCGGGCCACCCTCGTCGCGGCGGCGACCCTCGGCGCGGCGTCGTGGTCCGGCGCCGAGGTCGAGGCCGCCCTCGCCGACCACCCGCGCATCGGCGAGCGGCACGCCGGCTCGGGCGCCAGCGCCGCGCACAGCGCCCGCGAGCAGGCCGGCGTCGACCCCGCCGACGCCGACGTCCGGGCCCGCCTCGCCGACGGCAACCGGCGCTACGAGGAGCGGTTCGGCCGGGTCTACCTCGTGCGGGCGGCCGGCCGGACGGCGTCCGAGATGGTGGCGATGCTCGAGGAGCGGCTCACCCATGACGACGCCACCGAGCGCGCCGTCACCCGCGAGCAGCTGGCCGAGATCGCGCTGCTGCGGCTGACCTCCGCCGTCACCGACGGCACGACCGACCGCACCGGCGAGGATGAGGCATGACCACCCTCAGCACCCACGTGCTCGACGCCGCCCTGGGCCGCCCGGCCGCCGGTCTCGACGTCGTCCTGCTCGACGCCGACAGCGACCGGCTCGAGACGGCGACCACCGACGCCGACGGGCGCGTCCGCCTCGCGACCGTCGTCGAGCCCGGCGACTACACGGTCGGCTTCGGCACCGGCCGGTGGTTCGCCGCCCAGGAGCGCGACACGTTCTTCCCGCACGTGGCGGTCGCGTTCACCGTGACCGCCGACCAGCCGCACTACCACGTGGCGCTGCTGCTGAGCCCGTTCTCCTACACCACCTACCGAGGGAGCTGAGCCCATGGCTGACGGCGACATCGTGCTGGGCGCCAACCAGTACGGCAAGGCCGAGTGCCGGCTCGTGCGGGTCACGCGCGACAGCGACGTGCACGAGATCGAGGACCTCAACGTCACCACGCAGCTGCGCGGCAACTTCGCGGCGTGCCACGTCGATGGCGACAACAGCCAGGTGGTCGCCACCGACACCCAGAAGAACACCGTGTACGCGTTCGCCCGCGACGGCATCGGCTCGCCCGAGGCCTTCCTGCTGCGGTTGGCGCGACACTTCGTCGACGGGTTCGACTGGGTCACCGGGGCCTGCTTCGAGTCCGAGGCCTTCACCTGGCAGCGCATCGAGGTCGACGGCCGGCCCCACGACCACGCCTTCGTGCGTGCGGGTGCCGCCACGCGCACCACCGTCGTCCAGCTCGACGGCGACGAGACCTGGGTGCTCGCGGGACTCACCGACCTCACGGTGCTCAAGTCGACCGGCTCGGAGTTCCACGGCTTCCCGCGCGACCGCTACACGACGCTCGCCGAGACGACCGACCGCATCCTCGCCACCTCGGTCACCGCGCGTTGGCGCTACAGCACGATCGACGGAATCGACTTCAACGCCACGTTCGACGCCGTCCAGGCCCTGCTGCTCTCGACCTTCGCCGGCACGCACTCGCTCGCGCTGCAACAGACGATCTTCGCGTGCGGCAAGGCGGTGCTCGAGGCGTTCCCGCAGATCGCCGAGATCAGGCTGTCGTGCCCCAACAAGCACCACTTCCTCGTCGACCTGTCGCCGTTCGAGCTCGACAACCCCGGCGAGGTCTTCCTCGCCGCCGACCGGCCCTACGGGCTCATCCAGGCCGCCGTCGAGCGCGAGGGCGAGCCCGCCGCCCCGGGCGCGTGGGCCGCGATCCCGGGCTTCTGCTGATGGTCGCCTCGGTCTCCGGCAGGAACGTCCTCGTCGACGGCGTCCTCCGGCCGGCGACCGTCGTCGTCGACGGCGGGCGCATCGCCTCGGTCTCGGCCTACGACCCCGACGCCGACGGCCTCCACGCCCCCGACACCGCCGTCGTGCTGCCCGGGGTCGTCGACACCCACGTGCACGTCAACGAGCCCGGCCGCACGCACTGGGAGGGCTTCGCCACCGCCACCCGGGCCGCCGCGCTCGGCGGCGTCACGACGATCGTCGACATGCCCCTCAACTCGATCCCGCCGACGACGACCGTGGCCGGCCTCGAGGCCAAGCGGGCCGCGACGACGGGGCAGCTCGCCGTCGACGTCGGCCTGTGGGGCGGCGCCGTGCCCGGCAACCTCGCCGACCTCGAACCCCTGTGGGAGCACGGGGTCTTCGGGTTCAAGTGCTTCCTGTCGCCGTCGGGCGTCGACGAGTTCCCGCCGCTCGACGCCGACGGCTTCGCGGCCGCGATGACCGAGGTCGCCCGGCTCGACGCGCTGATGATCGTGCACGCCGAGGACCCCGCCGTCCTCGACGCCTCGCCCGCGCCGTCCAGCCGCGCCTACGCCGACTTCCTGCTCTCACGCCCCGACGCCGCCGAGGTCGACGCGATCGCGCGGGTGGTGCGGGTCGCGCGCGAGACCGGCGCGCGGGCGCACGTGCTGCACCTGTCGAGCGCGCGGGCGCTCGACCTGATCGCCGACGCGCGGGCCGACGGCGTCCGGCTCACGGTCGAGACCTGCCCGCACTACCTGACGTTCGCCGCCGAGGCGATCCCCGACGCCGCCGCGCGATTCAAGTGCTGCCCGCCCGTCCGCGACGCCGGCAACCGCGACGCCCTGTGGCAGGCCCTGCAGGAGGGGATCGTCGACGTCGTCGTCACCGACCACTCCCCCGCCACTGCGGCGGAGAAGACGAGGGGCGACGGCGACCTCCAGCTGGCGTGGGGCGGCATCGCCGGGCTGCAGGTCGGCTTCACCGCCGTCGCCCACGAGGCGCTGCGCCGCGGCCTCGACCTCGCCGACGTCGCCCGCTGGATGGCGACCTCGACGGCCGACCTCGTCGGCCTCGCCCACAAGGGCCGCATCGTGGCCGGCGCCGACGCCGACCTGGTCGTCTACGACACCGCGCGTCCCCTCGACGTCCGCGTCGCCGAGCTGGCGCACAAGAATCCGATCTCGGCCTACGACGGCCTGCACCTCGACGGCCGCGTGACCCACACCGTCGTCCGCGGGCGGCTGGTCGACGTCGACGCGCCGGACCCGACGTGGGGCCGGGTGCTCGACCGCTCCATCACCAGAGCGCCCCGCGCGTGAAACACCGGTGAAACGACGGTTTCATAGGCTGGCGTCGTGACCGGACCGATCGACCCCCCACCCCGCCTGCTCATGGGCCCGGGTCCGGTCAACGCCGACCCGCGCGTGCTGCGGGCCATGTCGGCGCAGCTCGTCGGGCAGTACGACCCGTGGATGACGGCCACGATGACCGAGACCATGGGCCTCTACCGCGAGGTCTTCCGCACGGACAACGAGCAGACCTTCGTCGTCGACGGCACCTCGCGCGCGGCGATCGAGGCCGCGCTGGTCTCGCTGGTCGAACCGGGCGACCGCGTGCTCGTCCCGGTGTTCGGTCGGTTCGGGCACCTGCTGGTCGAGATCGCCCAGCGCTGCGGCGCCGAGGTGCACACGATCGAGGTGCCGTGGGGCGAGGTGTTCGCACCCGAGGTGGTCGAGGACGCCGTCCGCGCGACGCGGCCGAAGGTGCTGGCCGTCGTCCAGGGCGACACGTCGACGACGATGTGCCAGCCCCTGGCCGACCTCGGCGAGATCTGCCGCCGTCACGACGTGCTGCTCTACTGCGACGCCACCGCCTCGCTCGGCGGGAACGCGTTCGAGCACGACGCCTGGGGCCTCGACCTCAGCACCGCGGGCCTGCAGAAGTGCCTGGGCGGGCCGAGCGGCAGCGCCCCGATCACCATCGGTCCGCGCGCCGTCGAGGTGATCGACCGGCGCCTGCACGTCGAGACCGGCATCAGGGACGACGACGACGAGACCGGCCCCGGCGGGCGCATCCGCTCCAACTACCTCGACCTCGCTCAGGTCATGGCCTACTGGGGACCCCGCCGGCTGAACCACCACACCGAGGCCACCACGATGCTCTACGGCGCCCGCGAGTGCGCCCGCCTGCTCGTCGAGGAGGGCCTCGACGCCGCCGTCGCCCGGCACGAGCGGCACGGCCGCGCGATGCTCGCCGGCGTCCGGGGGCTGGGCCTCGCGGTCTTCGGCGACGTCGCGCACAAGATGCACAACGTCGTCGCGGTCGAGATCCCCGACGGCGTCGACGGCGACCGCGCCCGTGCCGGCCTGCTCGACGA
Source organism: Nocardioides secundeburneus (assembly GCF_039939255.1). NCBI lineage: Bacteria > Bacillati > Actinomycetota > Actinomycetes > Propionibacteriales > Nocardioidaceae > Nocardioides > Nocardioides secundeburneus. The sequence continues at coordinate 298,842 of NZ_JBDUUE010000004.1, read as the reverse complement.
CTTCGGCATCGAGATCGGGACGTCGTTCGGCCCGCTCCACGGCCGCGTGTGGCGCATCGGGACCATGGGCCACAACGCCCGCAAGGACGCCGTGCTCGTCACCCTCGCCGCGCTGGAGCAGGTGCTGCGTGCCTCCGGGGCGTCGGTCACGGCCGGCGGCGGCGTCGGCGCCGCCCAGGAGGTCTACGCCTCGTGAGGACCGCATGACGACCGCCACCCAGGTGCTCGAGCGCTGCGCCCACCTCGACCGCTACTCCTCCGACCCGCGGGTGCTGACCCGCGTGCACCTCTCGCCCGAGCACCGCTTCGCCAACGACCGCACGGCGATGTGGATGCAGCAGGCCGGGCTCACCACCTGGCAGGACGCCGCCGGCAACCAGTGGGGCCGCCGTGAGGGAGCCACGGCGGGCCTGCCCGCCCTCGTGCTCGGCTCCCACCTCGACACCGTGCCCGACGCCGGCAGCTTCGACGGCATGCTCGGCGTCGTCATGGCCATCGCCGTCGCCGAGCGGCTACGCCACGTCGCGCTGCCGTTCGCGCTCGAGGTCGTCGGGTTCAGCGACGAGGAGGGCACCCGCTTCGGCAAGGCGCTCCTGGGCAGCCAGGCCGTCGCCGGGCTGTGGGACGAGGACTGGTGGGCGCTGCGCGACCGTTCCGGGACGACGCTGCTCACCGCCTTCGAGGAGTTCGGCCTCGACCCGCGCCGGGTGGGCGAGGCGGTGCGTCGTCCCGACGAGCTGGTCGGCTACCTCGAGGCGCACATCGAGCAGGGACCCCGGCTCGAGGCGGCCGACGAGGCGCTGGGGTTCGTCACCTCGATCGCCGGCGCACGCCGCTTCCGCATCGCGGTGCTCGGCGAGGCCCGCCACGCGGGCGGGACGCCGTACCCGCGTCGTCGCGACGCGCTCGTCGGGGCCGGCGAGGTGGTGGTCGCGATCGAGCGCCTGGCCCGCGAGTCGCGCTGCCTGGCCACCGTCGGCCGGCTCGAGGTGCAGCCGGGCGCCGTCAACGTCATCCCCGGCCGCGTCGACCTCAGCCTCGACCTGCGCGCCGAGACCGACGCCGAGCGCGACGCCATGTGGGAGACCATCCACGCCGAGCTGACCTCGATCTGCGAGGGCCGCCGGCTGCGGGCCGAGGTCGTCGAGACCCACGTCGCCGCCTCGGCCTGCTGCGCCCCGTGGCTCCAGGACGCCGTCGTCGCCGGCATCCGGGCCACCGGCCACGACGCGCCGTCCGGCCTGTGGAGTCCGGCCGGCCACGACGCCATGGCGATGGCCGAGGTCACCGACATCGGCATGCTGTTCCTGCGCTGCCACGACGGCATCAGCCACCATCCCGACGAGAACGTGCTCGAGGACGACGTCGCCGTCGGCCTCGACGCGTTCGAGCAGACCGTGCTCGCCGTCGCGCGGGCCGAGGCGTGAGGCACCCGTGAGCGAGCTACGCATCGAGCAGCGCATCGCCGAGCGCCAGGACGCCCTGTCGCCGCAGGAGCGACGCGCAGCGGCCACCCTCGTCGACCACCTCGACGACCTCGCCACCTACCGCGCGGCCGAGCTGGCCGACCTGGCCGGGGTGTCGAAGGCGACGATGAGCCGGCTGTTCCGCAGCCTCGGCTACGCCGACTTCGACGAGGTCCGAGCCCACCTCCGGGCACTGCGCGAGGCCGGCGAGCCGCGCCGTCTCGACGGTCCGCCCGACCTCGGCGCGCACGCCGAGGCCGAGGGCGAGCTCGTCCGGCGGGCGCTCGCCCAGCCCCGCCTCGACGACGCGGTCGCCCTCGTCGCCGACGCCGCCCGCGTCACCGTGCTGGGCTGGCGCAGCGGCTACCCCGTCGCGCTGCACCTGCGCCAGCAGCTCGCGCACGCCCGGGGCGACGTCCGGCTCGCGCCCGCGCCGGGCCAGGTGCTCGGCGAGGAGATCGCCGACCTCACCGCCGGCGACGTCGCCGTCGTGCTCGGCTTCCGGCGCCGGCCGGCCGGCTTCGGGGCGCTGCTGGCCGCCGTCCACGACACCGGGGCGACGGTGCTGCTCGTCGCCGACCGCACGGCGTCGATGCACGCCCACCACGCCGACCTGTGGCTCGAGTGCCCGGTCGAGACCCGGCTGGCCTTCGACTCCTACGCCGGCGCGATGAGCCTCGTCGGCGTGCTGGCCGACGGCGTGCTCTCGCACCTCGGCGCGCCCGCCCGGCGCCGCGCCGCGGCCATCTCGGCCACCTACGCCCGCCTCGGCGAGGTCGAGTGATGGACCTGAGCACCGTCACCTCGTTCCGCTCGGCGCGCTCGCGCGACGACCTCGCGCTCGCCCCGGGCGAGGCCTGGCTGGGCGGCGGCACGTGGTTGATGTCCGACCCGCAGCCAGCGACGTCCGGCCTCGTCGACCTGACGACGCTCGACTGGGCCCCCTGGGAGGCGGTCGACGGCGGCCTGCGCATCGCCGCCACCTGCACCATCGAGCAGGTGGTCGAGGCGCCGTGGCCCGAGCACGTGCGCGACGTCGTGCGCGAGTGCGCCGACGCGCTGCTGATGTCGTTCAAGGTGCAGCAGGTCGCCACGGTCGGCGGCAACGTGTGCCTGGCGCTGCCGGCCGGTGCGATGACCGCGCTGATGGTCGCGCTCGACGCCGACGTCGTCGTGTGGACGCCGGACGGCGGCGAGCGCCGTCAGTCGGTCGCGTCGTTCGTCACCGGCGTCCGGTCGACCACGCTGGCGCCCGGCGAGGTGGTGCGCGCCTTCGAGGTCGCGTCGACCGCGCTGGCCTCCCGCCTGGCGTTCCGGCGCCTGGCACTGCACCGGCTGGGCCGGTCGTCGGCGCTCGTCGTCGGACGCTCCACCGACGCCGGACCGGTCGTCACCGTCACCGCCTCGACGCCGCGTCCCTACGTCGTGAGCTCGGTCTCCGACCTCGCCGGCCTCGACTGGTACGCCGACGCCCACGGCGCCGCCGACTGGCGCGCGGCCGTGACGCGGTTGCTCGTCGGCCAAGTGCTGGCGGAGCTGGCATGAGCGGCACGACGGTCGACGGCGTCCCGCTCGACGCCGAACCGGAGCCGGGCCAGTGCCTGCGCACCTGGCTGCGCGAGCACGGCCACACCGCACCCAAGAAGGGCTGCGACGCCGGCGACTGCGGCGCCTGCTCGGTGCTGCTCGACGGCCGGGCGGTGCACTCGTGCCTGGTGCCGGCCGCGCGCGCCGTCGGCGCCACGGTGACGACGGCCGCCGGGCTGGGCACGCCCGAGCGGCTCTCGCCGGTGCAGGAGTGCTTCGTGCGCGCCGGTGGGTTCCAGTGCGGGTTCTGCACGGCCGGCTACGTCGTCACGGCCACCGCCGTGGCCGAGAAGGAGGTCGACGTCGACCGCGCCTTCAAGGGCAACCTGTGCCGCTGCACCGGCTACCGGTCGATCCGGGACGCGCTGTCCGGCGAGGTCAACCTCGACGACGCGACCGACAAGCCGTTCGGAGCCTCCCTCGGCGCCCCCGCCGGACGACGCGTCGTGACCGGCCGCGAGGCCTACACGCTCGACCTCCCGCCCGACCCCGACCGGCCGACGTTGCACGTCGCGCTGCTCGGCAGCCCGCACGCCCACGCCCGCATCACGGCCGTCGACACCACCGCCGCCGAGGCGTTGCCCGGCGTCCGGCTGGTGCTCACCCACCTCGACGCACCCGACGTCCTCTACTCGACCGGGCGCCACGAGAACCGGCTCGACGACCCCGACGACACACGGCTGTTCGACGACGTCGTTCGATTCGTCGGACAACGTGTCGCAGCGATCGTGGCCGACTCCCGGGTCGTGGCCGAGCGCGCCCGGTCGCTGGTCCACGTCGACTACGAGCCGCTGCCCGCCGTCCTCGACCCCGACGAGGCACGGCGTCCCGGTGCCCCGTTGCTGCACGGCGACAAGTCGCCCGAGACCTCGCGCATCTCCGAGCCGGGGCGCAACGTGGCCGCACAGTCGCACGGCGAGGTCGGCGACGTCGCCCGCGGACTGGCCGCGGCCGCGGCCACGGTGCGCGGCACCTGGCGCACGGCGCGGGTCACGCACGCCTCGCTCGAGACCCACGGCGCCCGCGGCTGGATCGACGACGACGGCCGGCTCGTCGTCCGCACCAGCACGCAGGTGCCGTTCCTCGTGCGCGACGAGCTGGCGCGCGTGCTCGGCCTCGCCCGCGAGCAGGTGCGGGTCGTGACCGCGCGCGTCGGCGGCGGCTTCGGCGGCAAGCAGGAGCTGCTCGTCGAGGACGTCGTCGGGCTCGCCGTCCTGCGCCTGCACGAGCGCGGCGACCTGCGGCCCGGCCAGGGCGTGCAGCTCGAGCTGACCCGCGAGGAGCAGTTCACGATCGTGCCGTGCCGTCACCCCATGCGGGTCTCGGTCGAGCTCGGCGCCGACGCCGACGGCGTGCTGACCGCGATGGCGATCGACGTCGTCACCGACACCGGCGCCTACGGCAATCACGCACCGGGCGTGATGTTCCACGGCTGCCACGAGTCGATCGTGCTCTACCGCTGCCCCAACAAGCGCCTCGACGCCGAGGCCGTCTACACCAACAACCTGCCATCGGGGGCGTTCCGGGGCTACGGCCTCGGGCAGGTGATCTTCGCCGTCGAGTCGGCCCTCGACGACCTGGCCCGCGAGCTCGGCCTCGCCCCGGCCGAGATCCGGCGACGCAACGTGGTCCGCCCCGGCGACGACCTCGTCGTCAACGGCCCGCCCGGCACCGACCTCGTGCTGGGCGGCTACGGCCTCGACCAGTGCCTCGACCTGGTCGAGGCCGCCCTCGCCGCGCCGCCCGCCGACCAGCCGGCCGTGCCCGAGGGCTGGCTGGTCGGCGAGGGTCTCGCGGCCAGCATGATCGCCACCATCCCGCCGCGCGGCCACCACGCCGACGTCGCCGTCACGCTCCACCCCGACGGCGACGCCGTCGTCCGGGTCGGCACGGCCGAGTTCGGCAACGGCACCACAACCGTGCACACCCAGGTCGTCGCCGCGACGCTCGGCATCGACCCCGACCGGGTGCGCGTCGAGCAGTCCGACACCGACCTCGTCGGGCACGACACCGGCGCCTACGGGTCCACCGGCTCGGTCGTCGCGGGCGCGGCGGTGCTGCAGGCCGCCCTCGAGGTCGCCGACCGCGTCGCGCTGCTCGGCGGACGCCTCGACGAGCCGGTGACGGCGACCGGCAGCGCCGACGGCTCGAAGCGGTCGGCGGCGTTCAACGTGCACGGGTTCCGGGTCGCCGTCCACCCCGCCACGGGCGAGGTGCTCGTGCTCGACTCGGTGCAGGCCGTCGACGCCGGCGTCGTCATCAACCCCGAGCAGCTGCGCGGACAGGTCGAGGGCGGGGTCGCCCAGGGCCTCGGCAGCGCTCTGTGGGAGGAGATGACGATCGCCGACGGCGTCGTCACCACCCGCACCCTCCGCGACTACCGGGTCCCGCAGATCGGCGACGTCCCCCGCACCCGCGTGCTGTACGCCGACACCTACGACGAGCTCGGCCCGTTCGGCGCCAAGTCCATGAGCGAGGCGCCCTACAACCCCGTCGCCCCCGCCCTCGCCAACGCGATCCACGACGCCGTGGGTGCGCGCCCCTACGAGCTGCCGATGAGCCGCGACCGGCTCTGGCGGCTGTGCCGCACCACCGCCCAGGAGACACCTCATGATGACGCCGACCAACCCTGACCTCGCCTGGCTCGACCAGGCCCTCGACCTCGCGATCGCCAACGTCGACGCGGGCGGCGGACCGTTCGGGGCCGTCGTCGTCCGCGACGGCGGGGCCGTCGCGGTCGGCCAGAACCGGGTCACCCGTGACCTCGACCCGACCGCGCACGCTGAGGTCGTCGCGATCCGCGCCGCCTGCCGGGCCCTCGACACCTTCGCCCTCGACGGCTGCACGCTCTACGCCTCCTGCGAGCCGTGCCCGCTGTGCCTGGCCTCGTCGCTGTGGGCCCGTCTCGACCGGGTCGTCTACGCCGCCGACCGCCACGACGCCGCCCGCGGCGGCTTCGACGACCTCGCGTTCTACGACCTGTTCGGCGAGGACCGCGACACCTGGCCTATGCCGGTCACCGTCGCGGTGCCGGCCGGCGCGACCGCCGCGGCGGCGCCGTTCGACAAGTGGCTCGCCACCGCGGCCCGCACGCACTACTGAGTCCGGGACCGGGGCGGGGAACACCCGGTGCACCGGGTGACCCCGTCGTTCCCAGGCGCTGCAACCCCTGAGAAGCGCACGAAGTCCCTGAGAAGCCGGCCGGTCCGCCGCGACGCCGTCTAGTGCAGCCGGGCGTCGATGCCGCGACGGCGCAGCGCCTCCAGCGTCGCCTCGTCGCCGCCGAACAGCTCGACGGTGCGCAGGTTCGGCAGCAGGTCGACGTCGTCCCACGACCGGACGTCGAAGGCGTCGTCGTCGCCACCCCAGTGCGGTGCGACCTGCAGGTAGATGTCGTTGCCGCCGTCCATGTGGATCGCGTCGACCTGCTCGAGCAGCCCCCGCGCGACGGGGAGGTCGGCGAAGTACGCCAGCGCCTCGGGGATCGGGTCGTAGCCCTCCTCGGCGAGGTCGATCTCGCGCTCGTCGTACGAGGCGACGAACTCGTCGATGTCGAAGACCGGCTCGATCACGCGGCGCTCGTACATGAGCACCTGCACGACGGCGAGCTTGAGGTTGAGGTCGGCGAACTCGACGGCGTCGACGGCCGCGGCCGGCTTCGGGGCGGCCTTCTTCGCCGGGGCGCGCTTCCGGCGGGGCGTCGGGTGGTCGACGATGATGCGCTGCACGTGCTGGTCGGAACCGGGGTCGGTGCGGGCGGCCATCACGGTCGCCTTGCCGAGAGCGACCGGCGACGACTCGTAGGTCGAGCCGTGCGGCGCGAACAGCCGCCGGTAGCCGCGCCCGTCGATGCGCACGCGGTGGCCGAGCTTGTCCATGTCGATCGTGAACGACTCGGCGTGCACGTCGTCCTTGGTGGCGGCCGTGATGCCGGCCTCGCGCCACCACCACGCCGCCCGCAGGCGGGCGCTGGCCGGCCGGACGGCGGGCTCACCGAAGATCTCGGCGACCTCGGCGAGCACGACGGGGAAGGTCAGCAGGCGCCCGTCGATGGTGATGCCGTCGGCGGTGATCTCGACCGGCGGTCCGTCGGCGCTGTCGACGTCGTCGAGCTCGGCCACGCCCGGGACGTCGAGCCCGAGCGATCGCGCAGCCGCGAGGTGGAGCGCCAGCTCGCGGTCGAGTCCGGGCACCCAGCCCGGGTCGCCCTCGCGCAGGGGGAGGTCGCGCAGGCCGGCCGCCGACTCCAGGGCGACCGCGCGGGCCTCGGGCGACAGTGCGTCGAGCACCGTGGTCAGCGCCGCCAGCGCGTGCTCGGGCCCGAGGACCCGGTGCAGGTGCGGGAGGTCGATCGCGTGCGGCAGGCCGGCCTCGGGGTCCCAGTAGCCGCGGGCGATCCAGTCGGACGCCGACTCCTCGGGCTCGCCGAACGCGACGAGCACGGGCACCAGCACGTGCGCCGTCCACGACATGACCTCGGCGAGCGTGGCCTCGAGGTCGGCGTCGGTGGTGACGTCGAAGTGGAGGGGGACCCGGGCCGCCACGGTCGCCGAGGTGTCGGCGAACGGGCCGTCGGGGAACGGGCCGTCGTAGGCAGCGAGGTCGACGATCAGCGTGATCTCGTCGGGGGTGTTCTGCGCGAGCGGGGAGCGCAGCCACACCATCGCCGCCGGGGCCTCCGCGCGGACCAGCCGGCGATCGCCGTCCCAGGCGAAGCCGAGGGAGGCGAAGGTCTCGGCCAGGCGCTCCCCCACCTGTCCGATGCGCTGCAGGGCGAGGGCGTCGAGCTCGGTCCGGTCGTCGGTGGCGGCCATGCCGCGAACCCTATTCAGCCGCTGGTGAGGCCTCGTCGGAGCCGGTCTCGAGCCAGCCCCGGAAGGCCTCGAGGTTCTTCGTCGACTCGCCGCGCAGCCGGCGCCACTCCCACTCCTTGCGGATCGAGGAGGCGAAGCCGAGCTCGAGGATGGTGTTGAACGACTCGTCGGAGGTGGCCAGCACCGAGCCGAGCAGCCGGTCGAGCTCGTCGCCGGTCGCGGCGGCGAGCGGCAGCCGGGCGTCGAGGTAGATGTCGCCGAGCCGGTCGACGGCGAACGAGACGCCGTAGGTGCGCAGGTTCTTCTGCAGCAGCCAGCGGTAGACCTGTTCGTGGTTCTCGTCGGGGGCGCGGCACACGAACGCGTGCACGCCGAGCGCGTGCGGGCCGACGTCGATGCGGACGGCGGTCTGCAGCTTCTTCTCGCCGGGCAGAGCGAACGAGAAGACGCCGTCGACCTCCTCGAACTCCAGGTCGTTGTCGCTCAGGTGCTCTCGGACGACGGCGGCCGGGTCCGGGGTGCTCACCCCACCGACTCTCGCATGGCGGCACGGGCGCGGCGGTACACCCCGAGCGTCTGGTCGGCGGTGACGTCCCAGGAGAAGTCGCAGGCGTGCTCCAGCGCACCGGCGGCGAGCCGGGCGCGCAGCTCGGGGTCGCCGACGACGCGCCCGAGGGCGGCCGCCCAGGCGGCGGGGTCGTGGCCGTCGACGAGCAGCCCGCTGAACCCGTCGCGGACCACGGTGGTCAAGCCCCCGACGGCCGCGGCGACCACCGGGGTCCCGCAGGCCTGCGCCTCGACGGCGACCAGGCCGAAGGACTCGTTGTACGACGGCACGGCGACGAGCGTCGCGGCGGCATACCAGCGACCGAGCTCGGCCTGGGTCACCGGCGGCACGAAGCGGACGACGTCGTCGATGCCCAGCTCGGTGGCCAGGGCGGCCAGGGCGGTGGGCCGGTCGAGGCCGCTGCCCGAGGGGCCTCCCACGATCGGGACGACGAGCCGGCGCCGCAGGCCGGGGTCGCGCGCCAGCAGCTCGGCGACCGCCCGCAGCAGCACGTCGGGCGCCTTGAGCGGCTGGATGCGGCCGGCGAACAGCAGCACCGCCGCGTCGGCGGGCAGGCCGAGGCCGGCGCGGGCGTGGGCGAGGTCGGTGGGCCGGAAGACGTCGAGGTCGACGCCGGGGTGCACGACCTCGACCCGGCCGGGGTCGGCGTCGTAGAGGTTGATCAGCTGCTTGGCCTCGAGGTCGGTGTTGGCGACGAGCACGTCGGCGGCCTCGACCACCTGCTCCTCGCCGATCACGCGCGCCGCCGGCTCCGGGGTGTCACCCTCGGCCAGCGCGGCGTTCTTCACCTTCGCCATGGTGTGCATGCTGTGCACGAGCGGCACGCCCCAGCGGTCGCGCGCCAGCGCGCCCACCTGGCCCGAGAGCCAGTAGTGCGAGTGCACGGCGTCGTAGTGCCCGACCGGCAGGGCCGCCTCGGTGCGCAGCACCTCGCGGGCGAACACGCACAGCTGACCGGGCAGCTCGTGCTTGGTGAGGCCCTCGAACGGTCCGGCGGTGATGTGCCGCACCTGGACGCCATCTGCGAGCGGCACCAGCGGCGCGAGGCGCGAGCTCGTCGTCCGGGTGAACACGTCGACCTCGACGCCACGGGCGGCCAGCCGCCGGGCGAGCTCGACGACGTAGACGTTGAGACCGCCGGCGTCGCCCGTGCCCGGCTGGTCGAGCGGTGAGGTGTGGAGGCTGATCATCGCCAGCCGTCGCAGCTCACCCAGGTCTCGCACGTGCTCTGCAACCACGGATCAGGACCGATGATTCCCGGCGCGGGCCGCGCCGCCCGTTCCGGGGGTGGCCGGCGTCCGACGGAGGACGGCGAGGGCGACGCCCAGCGTCGCGACGCCGCCGGCGATCGCCTCGACCTCCCGGGCGGACGACGGCACCTCGTCGCGGAGCGTCTCGAGCAGCGCCCAGGCCAGCGCGAGCGAGCCGACGCCGGAGACCACCGCGAGCCACGGGGCGCGGACCAGGCGCGCCCCGGCGACCAGCACCGCGAGGCCGACGAGGCCCAGACCGACCCACGAGAGCGCCTCGACGTCGACGAAGAGGTTCGCGACCAGGCACATGCCGCCGGCGAGTGCGGAGCCGAGCGCGACGAGACGCATGCGCACCCGCACCCCTCCTGCACCCGGGGGTCGACCCCATGCCGCCCCGCCGACGGGTCAGTCTGCCAGCCCGGCGATGATCGGGGCATGACTGACTTCGCTGGCCGGACGGCCGTCGTGACCGGCGCGAGCTCGGGCATCGGCGCCGCCACCGCCCGATCGCTCGCCGCCGAGGGCTTCCGGGTGATCTGCGCGGCCCGACGCACCGACCGCGTCGAGGCCCTGGCCGCCGAGATCAACGGGGTCGCGGTGACCTGCGACGTGACCGACGCCGACTCGGTGGCCGCGCTGGCCGACGTCGTGGGCGACCGGCTCGACGTCCTGGTCAACAACGCCGGAGGGGCCTTCGGTTCCACCCCGGTGTCCGAGGCCGACGCCGACGACTGGCGGCGCATGTACGAGGTCAACGTCATCGGCCTCATGCAGGTCACCCGCGCACTGCTGCCCGCGCTCCTGCGGGCCGACGACGGCGCCGGCATCATCTGCAACGTCGGCTCGACCGCCGGCCGCATCGCCTACGAGGGCGGTGCGGGCTACACCGCCGCCAAGCACGGCACCCAGGTCGTCACCGAGACCCTGCGCCTCGAGCTGTGGGACCAGCCGGTCCGCGTCACCGAGGTCGCGCCCGGCATGGTCAAGACCGACGAGTTCGCGATGGTGCGCTTCGACGGCGACGCCGACAAGGCCGCCGCGGTCTACGCCGGGGTCGCCGAGCCCCTGGTGGCCGACGACGTCGCCGACGCGATCACCTGGGTGGTCACCCGGCCGCGCCACGTGAACGTCGACGAGCTCGTCGTCCGGCCGCGGGCCCAAGCCGCCCAGCACAAGGTCCACAGAGCCGCTCCCTGACCGACGGAGGAGGTCAGGGGGCGAGGTCGAGGAGGTCGAGCAAGGCCCGCGAGCGAGGAACGAGCTCGCGACGGCCGCGTCGAGACCACAGGAGCGCCAGCTCGACCGGGCCACGCACGGCGTGGGCACGGACGCCGTCCAGCAGGCGCCGGCGCCTTCCCTAGACTCCCCCCATGCAGACGATCGGCCTCGTCGGGGGCATGAGCTGGGAGTCCAGCGCGGCCTACTACCGCGCGCTCAACCTCGGCACGCGCGAGCGTCAGGGCGGCCTGGCGTCGCCGAGGCTGGTGATGAGCACGGTCGACTTCGCCGAGCTGACCGCGCTCGAGGAGGCCGAGCGCTGGGACCAGATCGGCACGCTGCTGGCCGATGCGGCGCGCAGCGTCGAGCGCGGCGGCGCCGACTTCCTGCTGCTGTGCACCACGACGTTCCACAAGGTCGCCGACCAGGTGGCCGACGCCGTCGACATCCCGTTGCTGCACCTCGGTGACGTCGTGGCCGACGCGGCGAAGGACGCCGGGCTCAGCACGATCGGCGTCATCGGCACCACCGTGGCGATGTCGGACGGCTTCCTGGCCGGACACTTCGCCGACCGCGGCCTCGAGACGGTCGTGCCCGACCCGGCCGACCACGACTGGATCAACACCGCGATCTACGAGGAGCTCGTGCACGGCCACGTGCTCGACCGCACCCGGCGTCGCGTCGTCGAGGTGATCGACCAGCTCTGGGACCGCGGCGCCGAGGGCGTGCTGCTCGGCTGCACCGAGATCGAGCTGCTCATCGGCCAGTCGGACGTCGACCTCCCGGTGCTGCCGGCCACCACCCTCCACGTCGCCGCCGCCCTCGACCGCGCGCTCGGGGCCTGACGCTCGTCGTCCTCGCGTTGGCACTCTCCGCGCGATGGCGCGCACAGTGCCAGCGCATGAGCAGATCGGTGGCACTCTCCGCGCGATTGCGCGGAGAGTGCCGAACCGGAGCGGACCACCGACCGTCGGGTCAGGGCCGGTGGGCGCGAGCGTCGTGACGGGTCAGGAGCCGGAGCCGTCGCGCAGGACGACGTCGACGATGCGGCGCAGGTCGGGGCTGAGGTCGGCCTCGCACAGGTGCACCGTGCGGCCGTCGACCTCGACGTCGTAGCGGAACCCGTCGGGGCGCGGAGCGGCGTGGCCGTCGGGGAGCGCACCCACGCGACCGAGCAGGGTGCGCAGCTCGGGCGCGCGGTCGTCGTCGGCCTCGAGGTCGACCTCGGCCTCGACGGTCTGCCCGACGAAGCCGCCGCTGCGGCGCACGCGCACGCGGGCCGCGGGCAGGTCGACCGGGGCGGGTGGACCCTCGGGGGCCGGCGCACCGGACGAGCCCGCGGCACCGACGCCGACCTGCTCCCACGCACCACGGACCGCGTCGGCGTGCTCGCCGGCCGCCGCGACGGTGGCGGCGGCGAAGCCCGCGAAGTCGGTGTCGGGACCCACCTGGTCGCCGGTGAGCGCGCGGAACCAGATGGGGCCGGCTCCCTCCCACGAACGACCGCCGATGGCGACCGCGGCGAGCTGGAAGGCCCGGTTGGGGATGCCGGAGTTGAGGTGCACGCCACCGTTGTCGTCGGTGGTGTCGACGTAGTCGTCGAGGTGGCCGACCTGCGGGTCGGCGCCGAGGCGCGGGTCGTCGTAGGCGGTGCCCGGTGCGCGCATGTCGCGGAGCGCACGGGCCGAGACGCCGGGCTTGAAGAGCCCCGCACCGATGAGCCAGTCGGCCTCGTCGACCGTCTGGTCGCGCAGGCGCTGGACGAGGCAGGCGGCGAACACGTCGGAGACCGACTCGTTGAGCGCACCGGACTGGCCCTGGTAGACCAGCCCCGCGGTGCGCTCGGTGACGCCGTGCGCGAGCTCGTGCCCGATGACGTCGACCGGCTTGGTGAACCGCTCGAACAGCTCGCCGTCGCCGTCGCCGAAGACGAGGTGGGCGCCGTCCCAGAAGGCGTTGACGTAGTCGTGTCCGAAGTGGACGGTCGCCAGCACCCGGGCCCCGGCGCCGTCGTAGGAGTCGCGTCCGAAGACCTCGGAGAGCAGGGCCAGCGACGCCGCGACGCCGTCGGCGGCCTCGTCGGCCGCGACGTCGCCGGTGGCCGGGTCGCCCGCGGAGCGCACCGGGCGCCCGGGCAGGTCCTGGGTGCCCTCGGCGTCGTGCACCGTGTAGGCCGGCTCGGCGACGAGCGTCGGGACGACGGCGGGCACGTGCCCGGCCCGCGCCGTGCGGAAACGCGCGTCGAGGAGCAGGGTCTCGGCCGCGGCCGGCATGCTCGCGGCGAGGTGGCGGATCAGGTGGGGCGGCAGGAATGGGTGTGGGGTCCGAGGCATGGCTCGTTCGTACCACCGACGTCCGACTCCGGCGTCTGGTCCGCCGCGGTCATTTCCGCGCGATCGCTCGACCAGGGCCATCGGAGCCGCCCGGCCGCGGTCCTTTCCGCGCGATCGCTCGATCAGGACCACCGCCCCACCACCGGGTGTGGCCGAGTCGTCAGGCCCGACGAATCGGCCGCAGGCACGGTGCGGACCTAGACTCGACAAGGCCCTCGGGCCGCCCGTAGCCCGCCGTCCCCGCACGGCAGCCCCGACCCGACAGGACGTCGAACACCCATGACCACCCGCGCCGATCTCCGCAACGTCGCCATCGTGGCCCACGTCGACCACGGCAAGACCACGCTCGTCGACGCGATGCTCCGCCAGGCCGGGGCGTTCACCGCCCACCAGGCCGAGAGCGTGGCCGAGCGGGTCATGGACTCCGGCGACCTCGAGCGCGAGAAGGGCATCACGATCCTCGCCAAGAACACCGCCGTGCACTACGCGGGCCCGGCGGCCGAGGGCAAGCCGATGACGATCAACATCATCGACACCCCCGGGCACGCCGACTTCGGCGGCGAGGTCGAGCGTGGCCTGTCGATGGTCGACGGCATCGTGCTGCTCGTCGACGCCTCCGAGGGCCCGCTGCCGCAGACCCGCTTCGTGCTGCGCAAGGCGCTCAACGCCGACATGCCGGTGATCCTGGTCGTCAACAAGACCGACCGGGGCGACGCCCGCATCGCCGAGGTCGTCGACGAGACCTACGAGCTGTTCATGGACCTCCTCGACGACTCCCACAGCCAGGACGCCCTCGACTTCCCGGTCGTCTACGCCTCCGGTCGCGCCGGCATCGCCAGCCTGACCCAGCCCGAGAACGCCACGATGCCCGACGGCGACGACCTCGAGCCGCTGTTCCGCACGATCCTCGACACCATCCCGGCCCCGGAGTACGAGGAGGGCGCGGCGCTGCAGGCTCACGTCACCAACCTCGACGCCTCGCCGTTCCTCGGCCGCCTGGCGCTCGTCCGCGTGCACCAGGGCACCCTGAAGAAGGGCCAGCAGGTCGCCTGGATGCGTCGCAACGGCGACGTCAAGAACGTCAAGATCACCGAGCTCCTCGTCACCGAGGGTCTCGAGCGCCAGCCCGGCGAGTCCGCCGGGCCGGGCGACATCGTCGCCATCGCCGGCATCCCCGAGATCACCATCGGCGAGACGCTCGCCGACCCGGAGAACCCGGTCGCCCTGCCGCTGATCCACGTCGACGAGCCGGCCATCTCGATGACCATCGGCACCAACACCTCGCCGCTGGTCGGCAAGGTCAAGGGCGGCAAGGTGACCGCCCGTCTCGTCAAGGACCGCCTCGACTCCGAGCTCATCGGCAACGTGTCGCTGCGCATCCTGCCGACCGAGCGTCCCGACGCCTGGGAGGTCCAGGGCCGCGGCGAGCTCGCGCTGGCGATCCTGGTCGAGCAGATGCGCCGCGAGGGCTTCGAGCTCACCGTCGGCAAGCCGCAGGTCGTCACGAAGGAGATCGACGGCAAGCTGCACGAGCCGTTCGAGCGCCTGACGATCGACGCCCCCGAGGAGTACCTCGGCACCATCACCGAGCTGCTCGCCGCCCGCAAGGGCCGCATGGAGCAGATGACCAACCACGGCACCGGCTGGGTCCGCATGGAGTTCCTGGTGCCCGCGCGCGGCCTCATCGGCTTCCGCACCCAGTTCCTCACCGACACCCGCGGCACCGGCATCGCGCACGGCATCTCCGAGGGCTACGAGCCGTGGGCCGGCGAGATCCGCTCGCGCGCCTCGGGCTCGCTGGTCGCCGACCGCAAGGGTGCGGCCACGGCCTACGCGATGACGTCGCTGCAGGAGCGCGGCGTGATGTTCGTCGAGCCCACCACCGAGGTCTACGAGGGCATGATCGTCGGCGAGAACTCCCGCGCCGACGACATGGACGTCAACATCACCAAGGAGAAGCAGCAGACCAACATCCGGTCCGCCACCTCCGACAACTTCGAGAAGCTCATCCCGCCGCGCAAGCTCTCGCTGGAGCAGTGCCTGGAGTTCTGCCGCGACGACGAGTGCGTCGAGGTCACGCCGGACGCCGTCCGTATCCGCAAGGTCGTCCTCGACCAGAACGAGCGGGCCAAGACGGCGGCCCGCGCGCGCAAGGGCTCCAAGTAGCACCACGCGGGCCGGTGGACGGGGTCGGACCGCCGCGCGGGCGTGACCGCCGGCGGCTGACCACCCTCGCGCTGGTCACGACGGTCGGCGCCGTCGTCAGCAGCCTCGGGGCGCCCCTGGTGCCCTCGATCGCGCAGGAGTACGACGTCTCGTTGTCCTCGGCGCAGTGGGCGCTGACGGCGACGCTGCTGACCGGCGCGGTCGCGACCCCCGTGATCGGGCGCCTCGGCAGCGGCCGGTGGCGGCGTCCGGCGATGCTGGCCGGCATCGCGGCCGTGCTCGTCGGCACGCTGGTCGCGGCGCTGCCCCTGGGCTACGTGGCCCTGGTCGCGGGCCGGGCTCTGCAGGGCGTCGGGCTCGCGCTGGTGCCGCTGGCCCTGGCGATCGCCCGCGACGCCTACACCGGCACCGAGCAGGCCCGGGTGCTCGCCCTGCTCTCGGTGACGACGGTCGCCGGCGCCGGCCTCGGCTACCCCGTGACGGCGCTGGTGGCCCAGGTCGCGGGCCTGCACGGCGCCTACGTGTTCGGGTCGGCTCTCGTCGCCGTCACGCTGCTCCGCGCGCTGCGCGACGTGCCGGCCGACCTCGACGTCGACCGCCAGCCGGTTGACCTCCTCGGAGCCGTGCTGCTGACCACCGGCACCCTCGCGCTGCTCCTCGCGATCAGCCAGGGCTCGTCGTGGGGCTGGACGTCGCCCGCGACGCTGGCGCTGCTGGCCTGCGGCGTCGTCGTCTACCCGGTCTGGGTCGCCTGGACGCTGCGTAGTGCCCACCCGATCGTCGACCTGCGCCTGGCCGGGCGACCGGGCGTCGTCGGCCCGCACGCCGTCTCCCTCGTGCTCGGCGTCGGCATGTACGGGCTGCTGAGCCTCGCCGTCGTCGTGGTGCGCGCCGACGGCTCGGCCGGCTTCGGCCTCGGCCTCGGTGTCGCCGCGGCCGGACTGGTGCTGGTGCCCTACTCGGTGATGAGCGTCGCCGGGAGCCAGGGCGCCCGGCGGCTCGAGCGCCGGTTCGGCAGCCGCGTGCTGCTCCCGCTCGGGTGCTCGTCGTTCGCGGCCTCGTTGGCGCTGCTGGCCTGGCGCCACGAGCACCTGTGGCAGGTGCTGCTCGCGATGGCCGTCGGCGGACTCGGCAGCGGCCTGTCCTTCGCCTCGCTGGCCGGCCTCATCGTGCCGCACGTGCCGGCGTCCGAGACCGGCAGCGCGATGTCCTTCAACCAGCTGCTGCGCTACCTCGGCTTCTCGACCGGGTCGGCCGTGAGCGTCCCGCTCGTCGAGGTCTACGGCGGCGACGGCGCCGGGCTCACGGCGGCGCTGGCCACACTGGCGGCGGTGTGCCTGGTGGCCGGCGCCGTCGCGGTGCTGCGCCGCCGCGTCCCTGGTGCGACGGGGCTCAGCGCGCCGTCCGCGTGAGCAGGCGGGCCATCGCGACGACGTGGGCCCGGCGGGCCCGTCCCTCGTCGAGCTGGATCCACGAGCGCTCGATCCGGCTGCCCTTCAGGACGTAGACCTCGAGGTCCTCGCGGCGGTCGCCGCTCTCGACGGCGACGGTGCGGAACCCCACCTGGCGCTGCCCGAGCCGCGGCACCCGCACGGTGTCGACCGTCTTGCGGTAGCCGTCGTCGCTCGTCCGGCCCTGGCATCGGTTCACGTAGTCGGCGATCAGGGCGTAGCCGGCGCGGGCCCGGGCGGTTGTGGCGAACTGGTAGACGACGAAGGTCGGGTCCTCCTCCCCCTGGAAGTAGCCCTGGTCGCCGTCCGCGGTGGCGTAGGAGGCGAAACGGGCCTTGGCCGGCACGCCGGAACCGTAGGAGAGGCACGACTCGTCGGCGACCTCGAGCCGGTTGCTGCGCGACGTCATCCGTCGACCGCCGGCGAGGTAGCCGAAGGTGTCGTCGACCTGGGCCACCTGGGGCAGGTCGGCGCCGGTCGGCGCGGGCGGCCCGGACGGCGGGGCCGCCGAGGCGGTGACGGGGGTGAGCGCCGCGGCCGTGGCGGCGGTGGCGGCGAGGAGGGCGAGGCGGCGCAGTGGCTGGGAGGTGGGGTTCATGCCCGGTGTGATGCGCGTCGTCCCGCTTTGGTTGCCGCGCAACGGGGGCGTTACGACGGACGCGGTGTTCGGCAACGCCCGTCCCGTTGCATGAGGGGCGATGAAGCTCAAGCTCATGGTGATGCTGGCGGTGGTCACCTCCTTCGGACCCTTCTCGCTCGACCTCTACCTGCCGGGCCTGCCCGACCTGCGCACCGAGCTGGCGGCCGACGCCTCCACGGCGCACCTGACGGTCACGGCGTGCATCGCCGGGCTCGCGCTGGGCCAGCTCTGCGTGGGCCTGGTGCCCGAGCGGTTCGGACGGCGTCCACCGATGCTCGCCGGCATGACGATCTGGATCGTCGCGACGCTGGCCTGCGCGGCGGCGCCCACGATCGAGACGGTGATGGCGTTCCGGCTGGTGCAGGGCTTCGGCGCCGGCATCGGCATGGCCGTGGTCCGCGTCGTGATCGCCGACCTCGACCCCGACAAGATGGCCCGGCACGTCTCACGGATGATGCTGATCCTGGCCGCCGTCCCGGTGCTCGCGCCGAGCCTCGGCGCCGTCGTGCTGTCGTTCACCGACTGGCGCGGCGTCTTCGTGCTGCTCGCCGTCATCGGGGTCGGGTTCGTCGCCGCGATCTGGCGTTGGCTGCCCGAGAGCCACCCCGTGGAGGCGCGCGGGGCGGCAGCCGGCGGCGCCCGGCGCACGGTGGCCCGCTACGGCGTCCTGCTGCGCAACCCGCGCTTCCTGGTGCCGGTGGCGACCAGCGGGGCGGCGCTGGGCGTGATGTTCTCCTACATCGGCGACTCGGCCTTCGTCTTCCGCGACGGCTACGGCTTCAGCGAGATGCAGTACGGCGTGCTCTTCGGTGTCAACGCCGTGGCCCTGATCGCCGGCATCCAGGTGTCCCCGGTGCTCGCCGAGCGCATCGGGCCCCGGCCGATCCTGCTGGGCGCCTCGGCTGTCGGCAGCCTCGGCGCGGTGGCGATGGTCGGGTTCGCCGCGAGCGGCGCCGGCGGGGCGCTCGCGGTCGCCGTCGCGCTGGGCTTCGTGCTGTTCTGCGCGGGCTCGCTCGTGCCGCTCTCGACCGCCGCCGCGATCGACGCCGACCTCGCCAACCGGGCCGTCGCCTCGGGCCTCATGGGTGCGGCGCAGTTCGGCATCGGCGGCTTCTTCGGTGCGCTGCCCGCGGTGCTCCCCGGCCACGGCGCGGTGCCGCTCGGCCTCGTCGCGGGGCTGTGCCTGCTGACCGCGTGCGTCCTGTCCCTGCTGGGGGCGCGTCGTCCGGTGCCGACGTCGGCGCCGCTGCTGACCGCGACGCCGCACGGCGTTGTGAGCCCGGTCGTCGACCTGGCCGAGCCGCGACGCTCGGCCTGACCTGCGGCTTCACCGAGCCGAAACACCCGTGGCCTCCGCGTAAGGCTCTGCGTCACCGACCGTGACGGGTCGGCAACCGCGACAGGGTCTCCTGGTGTCATCAACGATCAGGACTCCTCTCCGCCCACCTCCGCGAACGGCGACGGCGCCGTCCCTCAGACCACCCCGTCGGGAGACACCGTGCCCCACCCCGCCCACGGCGCCACGGCCGCCGTCCACCACCCCCGTTCCGTCAACGGCTCCGCCATGCGACGCGGGGAGCGTCAGTCCTCCGCCCGTCGCGTGTACGACGTGCTCCGCACCGCCATCCGGCAGGGCGAGCTGCCGCGCGGCAGCAGCCTGGTGGAGGAGCACCTGATCCACGCCATGTCGGCCAGCCGCCAAGCCGTCCGCGAGGCCCTGCAGGCCCTGGCCACCGAGGGTCTCGTCGCCCGCCGGCGCCGGGTCGGGACGACGGTCTCCGCCTCGATCATGACCGTCGCGGCCGACCAGCTGATGACGCTCGACGAGCACCGCGACCTGCCGGCCAAGAGCGAGATCGAGGTCCTCGAGGTCCGCGACCTGCCGTGCCCGCCATGGCTGCGCGAGCGCCTCATCCTCGGCCCCGACGAGCAGGTCCGCATGACCGAGCAGGTCATCCGCGTCGACGGCGAGCCGGCCTGCACCCGCGTCGCCTACGTCCCGCTCACGCGGCTCCCGTCGTCGTCCGTCGAGTCGGTGCACGACCTCGCCTCCGCGTTCGAGATGTCGTTCGGGGTCGCCATGGCGCCGGTCGAGTCGCTCGTCGAGGCCGTGGCCGCCGATCCGATGACCGCCGAGCTGCTCGACGTCCCGGCCGGGTCGCCGCTGCTGGTGCGGGAGTCGCTGATCTCCGGGGTCGACGGGATCCCGCGCGAGGTCTGCTACATGCACTACCGCGGCGACCGTTTCTGCTTCGTCAGTCAGTCCGTCTGACCACAACCCTCGACTCCACGCCCGGCGTCCGGCCGGTCGTGCGATGGAGCCTGCCTCGGGCAGCCCACACCACTCACCACAGAACAAGGAGAGCTCATGTTCCACCTCGGCTGGTTCCTCGGCGACGGGTTCGGCATCCACCCCTGGACGGAGCCCTGGTCGGGCCGCAACGGCTGGGACTGGACCAACCCGCGCATCTACACCGACCTGGGCTGCGCACTCGAACGCGCCGGCTTCGACCTGATGTTCATCGAGGACACCTCGATGGTCGAGGACACCTACGGCGGCTCGATGGAGACGACGCTCAAGTACGGCCTCATGGCGCCGAAGAACGACCCGATGCCCCTCGTGCCGCTGATCTCGCAGGCCACACGGCACCTCGGCATCGTCTCCACGATGTCGACGATCCAGTACCCGCCGTTCCTCGGCGCGCGCCTCATGACGACGCTCGACCACCTCACCGAGGGCCGGGTCGGCGTCAACGTGGTCACCTCGGTGACCCACCGGGTGGCGCAGAACTTCGGGCTCGACGCCCACATGGCACACGCCGAGCGCTACGAGATGGCCATGGAGTGGATGGACGCCGTCAGCGCCCTCTGGGAGTCGTGGGAGCCGGACGCCGTCATGGTCGACGACGACGCGCCCCGCTACGCCGACCACACGAAGGTGCACACGGTCGACTTCGAGGGCAAGTACTTCAAGACACGGGGTCCGATGAACACGATCCCGGGCCCGCAACGGCGTCCGGTCGTGGCGCAGGCCGGAAACTCCGGCCCCGGGCGCGAGCTGGCGGCCAAGCACGCCGACACGATGCTGGCTCTGGCCCGCACCCCCGAGGCGATGAAGGACCTCCGCGCCGACATGAGCGAGCGCATGGAGAAGTACGGCCGCAAGCCCGACGAGCTCAAGATCCTCTTCATGACGACGCCGTGGCTCGCCGAGACCCGCGACGAGGCGCAGGCGAAGCTCGACCGCTACAACGAGCACCGGCACAGCCCCGAGGCGATCGAGAAGATGCTGTGGGGCATGAGCTACGTCAGCGGCGGCGAGTTCGACTACAGCACCTACGACCTCGACGGCCCGGTGCCCACCGCCGTCGGCAACGGCGAGACCACGAGCATGAAGGGCATCCTCAAGGACGCCGAGAACCTGACGCTCCGCGACGTCGTCACCGGCCCGTCGAAGTACGGCATGGACTTCGTCGGCACGCCCGACGACATCGCCGCGCAGATGGACGAGGTCTACCAGGAGACCGGCCTCGACGGCTGGCTCGTCTACTCCCCCATGACGCGCCACTCGATCAGCCTCGTCACCGACGGCCTCGCGCCGTCGCTGCGCAAGCGCGGCCTGATCCGCTCGTCGTACGACGGCGCCACCTTCCGCGACAACCTGCTGGCGTTCTGATGTCGACCCCGCCGCTCCCGGCCGGAAGCACCGTCACCGTGGTCGCCGGCAACCCCAAACCGGGCTCGCGCACGCTCGACGCCGGCGTCCGCCTCGCGCAGGCCCTGGCCGGCGACCCACCCGACCACGTCGTCGACGTCGTCGACCTCGGGCCCGGGCTGCTCGGCTGGGGCGACCCGGGGGTCGCGGCCGCCGTCTCGACGGTCGCGTCGTCGTCGCTCGTGGTCGTGGCCAGTCCGACGTTCAAGGCGACCTACACCGGTCTGCTCAAGGTCTTCCTCGACCAGTTCGAGACCGCCGAGGGTCTGCGCGACGTCGTCTGCGTGCCGTTGATGCTCGGCGCCGGGCCGGCGCACGCCATGGCGCCCGAGGCGTCGTTGCGCCCCTTGCTGGCCGAGCTCGGCGGCACCTGTCCCGCCCCCGGTCTCTACCTGCGCGACACGACCTACGCCGACGACGGCGTCCTCGAGGCCTACGTCGAGCGATGGGGTCCGGCGCTGCTGCGGGCCGTGGCGGCCCCTGTGCCCGCCTGACCCGACCCGCGCCGTCCAGGGCGCCTCCCGGCCTCGGCCGGGAGGCGCCCTTCGCGTTGCGTGACCCGGTCGGGCGGTGCGTGAGCCACCGTTCCGGCGCCGTCCGAGGGCTCGTTCGGTGGCTCACCTACCGCCCACCCAGCCACCCGGCCACGCACGCACAGCGGCGGGCGGACCCCGAAGGGACCGCCCGCCGGTGCGCGCGTGGGTGCGAGAAGCGCTCAGAACTCCAGGAGGTTCTCCTGGAACGTGTCGTAGGCGTACGACGTGCGGGTCAGGCCGCGGCGCTGGAGCGCCGGGACGAGGCCCTCGGTGATCTCGGTGATGTAGCGCCGCGAGAGCTCGCCGGAGATGAGGAAGCCGTCGCCGCCGACGTACTCCATGACCTCGCCCATGCGCTCGGCCACCGTGTCCGGCGAGCCGACGAGCGGAACCGAGCTGATCGACCAGTTGGCGGCGCGCTCCTTGAGCGTGTCGCCCGGCGTGTTCTTGAGGAAGTCGCCCAGGGTGCTGCGGTGGCCGTTGGTGGTCAGCTCGGGCACCGGGCCGTCGAGGTCGAACTCGGAGAAGTCGTTCTCGGTGAGCGCCGAGAGGTGCGCGAGCGCCGCCTCGGCGTTCCAGTCCGCCTGCGACCGCATGCGCTCGACCTTGGCCTGTGCCTCGGCGTCGGTGTCGGCGAGCACCGGCGACACCACGTAGAGCAGCTTGACCGAGTCGGGGTCGAGGCCGGCCTTCTCCCGACGCTCGCGGATGTCGTCGCGGTAGGCCTTCATCGCCTCGATGCCGATGGCCGAGGTGATGATGGTGTCGGCCGTCTCGGCGGCGAACTGTCGACCGCGCGGCGAGCCGCCGGCCTGACAGATCACCGGGCGTCCGCCGATCGGCGGCAGCGTGTTCAGCGGCCCGCGCACCTTGAAGTAGGCGCCCTTGAAGTCGACCGGCTCCACCTTCGTGAAATCGGCGTAGGTGCCGGTCTCGCGGTCGAGGACGACGGCGTCCTGGTCCCACGAGGCCCACAGCTTGTTCACCACCTCGACGAACTCGTCGGCCCGCTCGTAGCGCTCGTCGTGCTCCCACAGCTCGTCGAGGCCGTAGTTCTGCGCGGCCCGGTGCTCGCTCGAGGTGACGACGTTCCAGCCCACGCGGCCGCCCGTGAGGTGGCTGAGCGTCGCCATCGTGCGGGCGAGCAGGAACGGCGGGTAGAACGACGTCGACATCGTGGCGACGATGCCGATCTTCTCGGTCGCCTTGGCGAGCACGGGCACCAGGGGCACCGGGTCGTGCTTCGGGGCGTAGAGCGAGTGCTTGAGCTCGACCTCGCTGGTGCCGCCGTAGGCGTCGGGCAGCATCGAGGAGTCCTCGAGCATCATGTAGTCGAAGCACGCCCGCTCGAGCGCCTTGACGAAGTCGACGTAGAACTCCCCGTCGGCCCAGGTCTCGGCGTCGTGCCCGCCCCAGCTGCCGCGCCAGGACTTCGGCGGCATGAAGTTCATGAACCAGCCGAGGTGGAAGCGCTGATCGGTGTCGTCGGTCATGGGTTTCCCTTTCGTGGGCAGTGCTCGTGACGGTGAAGAGGCGGGATCAGCTCTTGGTGAGCTGGGAGAAGTCGAGCTGGTTGTCGGAGCGCCAGGCGAAGCCGCCGACGTCGTCGCTCATCGCCACGTTCGGCTGGATCTGGGCGATGAAGAGGATCGGCGCCTCGTTGACGTAGATGCGCTCGGCCGCGTTCCAGGCCTTGCCGGCCGCCTCGGAGAACGGGTCGGCCTCCTCGTAGCCCTTCTCGAGGGCGGCGTAGAAGTCCGGGTCCTCCCAGTCGGCGAGGTTGTTCGAGCCACCCTCGGCCGTGTAGACGAGCAGCTCGTACGACGGGCTCAGGGTGATCGGCCAGTCGCGGACGATGAAGGCCTGGAAGGTGTGGTCGACGCGTCCGGCGGCGTAGGCGGCGTCCGGCACCTGGTTGATCTCGATCTCGAAGCCGGCCTCCTTGGCCGCGGTCTGGATCTGGATGGCGGTCTCGCGGATGTCGGGGTAGGCCGCGCTCACCGTGATGGTGAACTCCACGCCGTCGGGGTAGCCCGCGTCGGCCAGCATCTGCTTGGCCTTGGCCGGGTCGTAGGCGAAGTCGGTGAAGCCGGAGCCGTCGTAGCCGGGACGGTCGCGACGCAGGAAGCTCGGCCCGTTGCGCACGGCCTTGCCCTGGTAGACGTCCTCGACGATCGCCTCGTACGGGACGGCGTAGCCGAACGCCTGCCGGACGGCGACGTCGTCGAACGGCGCCTTGTTGGTCACCAGCGGCATGAGCACGTAGGCGTTGGGGTTGTCGATCACCGGGACCGTGGTGCCCTCGCCCTCGGCCAGCTCGACGAGGTCGGCCGGCTGCAGACCGGAGGCGAGGTCGGCGTCGCCACTGCGGACGGCGTTGGCGCGGGTGCCGGCGTCGGGCACGACCTTCATGATGATGGTGTCGACGTCGGGCTTGCCGAGCACGAAGTCCTCGCGGGCCTTGAGCGTCACCTGGGCGTTGGGCTGCAGGTCGACGACCTCGTAGGGGCCGAAGCCGTGGTTGACGTTGGTGGCCGACCACTCGACGGCGTAGGGGTCGTCGTCGGTGGCGTGCTCCTTGAGCAGGGTGCTGTCGTAGACGTGCGCGGTGAGGTCGGACAGGAGCGCCAGCATCGTGACGCCGTAGCCGGCGCGCTCGATGGTGATCGTGAAGGTCTTGTCGTCGATCTTCGCGAACTGGTCCATCGAGGTGATCATCGGCGCCTGCACCGACATCGAGACGCTGCGCGGGCTGTTGATGCGCCGCTCCCACGACCACAGGACGTCGTCGGTGGTGATCTCGTTGCCGGCCTGGCTGACGGCGTCGCTGAGCGTGAAGGTGTAGACGAGACCGTCGTCGCTCACCTCGTAGCTCTCGGCGAGGTAGCCCTCGAACTCGTCGACGTTCTGCTGGAGCGCGCCGCCGGACGACGCCTCCACGTAGGGCTTGCGCAGCAACGTGCCCTGCACGTTGATGGTCGGCTCGCTGCCGCCGAACCCGTTGTCGATGGCGAACGACCAGGACGTGTCGGGGACGACCATGGTGATGGTCTTGCCACCGGCGTCGCCGCCGCCGGCGGAGTTGGCGCTGTCGGCACAGGCCGCCAGGGTGGTGGCCGCCAGCAGGCCGGTGGCGGCCAGGGCGATCTTCTTGAGGGCGTGCAAAGGAGGCTCCTTCAGGAGGGTCGACGATCTGGTCGGCCCGGACCGACACGGATGGTGCGAGAGGGTGCGAGAGGGTGGGAGACGTGCCGGGCTACCGGCGGCGGCCGAACAGGAGCTGTCCGGCCATGGCGACCGCGGCCACCGCGACGACGATCGCCGCCGCGGGGAACAGGGCCGACCACCAGCGTCCGACGGCGGCGTCGGAGGCACCGGTGGAGATCATGGAGCCCCACTCGGGGGTGGGTGGCTGCAGCCCGACGCCGAGGAACCCGAGTGTCGAGGTGAGCAGGATGGCCGCGCCGAAGACCACGGTGGCGTTCTCGAGGGCCGGCCAGCTGGAGTTGGGCAGCACGTGCCGCACGGTGAGCCCGAGCTCGGTCTGGCCCGACATGCGCGCGGCGTCGAGGTAGGCCTCGGTGCGCACCTGCAGCACCTCGGTGCGCACGAGCCGGGCCTGGTTGGGCGCGAGGATGGCCGCGAGCGCGATGCTCATCGACCACAGCGAGGTACCGAAGAAGGCCACCAGGGTGAGGGCGACGACGACGGCCGGCACCGACTGCACGAGGTCGAGCACGCGGGCGCTGATCCGGGCGGCCCAGCCGACCAGCCCCGCACGGGACTCGTTCATGCCGATGAGCAGGCCCCCGAAGATGCCGGTGACCGTGCTGACCACGGTGACCGCGATCGCGATGACGATGTCGTTGCGGGTGGCGGCGAGGACGCGGGAGAACACGTCGAGGCCCGAGCTGTCGGTGCCGAACCAGTGATCTCCGCCGGGCGCGATCGCGGGCGAGGCGACGACCTCGGTGGCGCTGTGGGGCACGAGCCACGGCCCCACGACGGCGAGGGCCACCAGCGCGAGCGCCGGCGCCAGCCGCCAGCTCCCTGGCGGCACCCGGCGCGTGTGGGGCGCGCTCTCGACCTCGGCGACGACGGCGATCGGCTCGACGTCGACGGTCTCGACGCCCGGGGACGTCGTCGCGGCCGAGGGGTCGGGGTGGTGCGGCGTGGTGGTCATGCGGCGCCCTCTCCGCCGCGACCCGGCCGGCGGCGCGGGTCGAGCAGCATGGTCACGATGTCGACGAGCAGGAAGACGACCAGCGACAGTGCGGCCACCAGGAGCAGGAAGCCCTGCAACGAGACGAGGTCGGAGGTGTTGACGGCGTTGACGCCGAACTGGCCCATGCCGGGCATGCTGAACAGCTGCTCGACGACGACCGCGCCGCCGAGGAGGTAGCCGAACAGGGTGCCGAGCATCGCGACGGCCGGCGGGGCGGCGCGGCGCGCCACGCTCAGCAGGACCGCGCGGCGCGACCCGCCGGAGGCGATCCGGAAGCGTGTCGGGGCGGCGTCGACGGCGTCGTCCAGGGCCCGCACGAGCAGCTTGAGCAGCAGCGGGGTGTAGGCGAGGACCAGGACCATGAGCGGCATGAACAGGTGGCTGGCCATCGACTGCAGCAGCGCCGTGTCGCCACTCAGCATCGCGTCGAGGATCGGGAAGCCGGTGAGGTCGGGCGGCGGCAGCAGCGTCGGGTCGTAGCGGCCGAGCGGGGCGGGTGCGACGCCGAGGAGCCGGTAGAACAGGAAGATGCCGGCGACGCCGAGCACGAAGTCGGGCACGGCACCGGCCGAGCGCGTGTAGGCGAGCAACACGCGCGACACGGGGTTCCTCGGCTTCATCACGACCAGGAAGCCGACCGCGAGCGTGAGCACGGTGGTGCCGAACATCGCGACGACGGCGAGCTCGAGCGTCTCGAACAGGCGCGTCGTCATCGTCTCCCAGACAGGTTGTCCGGTGATCATCGAGCGGCCGAAGTCGAGCGTCAGCACGTTGGCGAAGTAGGCGCCGAGCTGGTCGAGCATGCTGCCGGACAGTCCGAGGGACTCGCGGGCGGCCTCGATGGTCTCGGGTGTCGCGTTCTGGCCGCCGAGGAGGGTGAGCACGGGGTCGCCGGGGATCAGGCGCACCAGGAAGAACACCGCCAGGGCGAAGCCGAGCAGGTGCACGGGCAGCACGGCGACGCGGCCGAGCCACCAGCGCTGACGGGCGAGGAACGCGGTCATGCGGCCACCCCCGACCCGCCCTGCTCGACCGAGCGGTAGGCCTCGATCAGCGATCGGGTGTAGGGGTGCTCGCTGCGGTTGACGACGTCGTCGACGGGGCCGTGCTCGACGATCCGGCCGTGCTTCATCACCACCATCTCGCGGGTGACGAACGCCGTGGCCGGCAGGCCGTGCGAGACGAACACCAGGCCCGCCGAGGCCTCGTCGCAGTAGGCCTTGAGGAAGTTGAGCACCGTGCCCTGCACGGAGACGTCGAGCGCCGAGACGACCTCGTCGCACACCAGCACCCGCGGCTTGACGACGAGCGCCCGGGCGATCGCGATGCGCTGCCGCTGACCGCCCGAGACGTCGGTCGGGGGCCGGTCGACCATGCCGGGCCCGATGCCCACCATCGCCAGGGTCTCGTCGACGAGCTCGTCGGCGCGCGCCCGGTCGACGCCGAGCAGCGTCTGGGCCGGACGACGCAGCGAGTCGCGCAGCGTGCGTCGGGGGTCGAACGACGACGACGTGTCCTGGCCGATCATCTGCACCTCGCGACGGAAGTCGCGCAGCTCGGCGGTGCCCATGCGGTGCACGTCGTTGCCCCGGAACAGCACCTTGCCCGAGGTCGGGCGCTCGAGCCCGACCATGATGCGCGACATCGTCGACTTGCCCGAGCCGGACTCCCCCACGATGCCGACCCGCGTCGTCCCGTCGAGGGTGAGGCTGACGCCGGCGAGCGCAGGTCCGCGGTCGCTCCTGCCTCCGCCGAAGTCCTTGACGACGTCGACGACCTCGACGACGGCCTGCTCCGGGGTCGTCACGACGCCACCGCCGGCAGCGGCAGGTCGACCGGTCCGGTCGTCGTGGCCGCGGGGTTGAAGCAGCGGACCGCGCGGCCGGCACCGAGGTCGGTCCGCGCCGGCGGCGTGGCGCACGCGTCGGTGGCGCGCGCGCACCGCGGCCGGAAGCCGCAGCCGCCCGCCGGGTCGTGCTGCCCGGTCGGGGCGAGCGGGATGGTCGGCAGCACGTCGAGCGTGGCGCTCGCGAGCGTGGGGACGCTGTCGAGGAGCGCCCGCGTGTAGGGGTGGGCGGCGTCGCGGTCGAGGGTCCGCGAGGCGCCCTCCTCGACGACGCGGCCGCCGTACATCACGAGCATGCGGTCGGTGTAGGTCTGGCATAGGTGGATGTCGTGGCTCACGAGCAGCATGCCGGTGCCGGTCTCGGCCGCGAGCGCCACGAGGAGCTCCATGACGTCGCGGGCGAGCGAGGCGTCCAGGGCGCTCGTGGGCTCGTCGGCGATCAGCAGCCGCGGCGACCCGGCGAGGGCGAGCGCGATCATCGCGCGCTGCCGCATTCCGCCGGACAGCTCGTAGGGCCGACTGCGGAGCACCCGCTTCGTGTCGGTGAGACCGACCTTGACCAACCAGTCCGCCGCCCGGGCACGGGCCTCGCCCCGGCTCACGTCCCGGGTGGTGCGGATGACGTCGCGCAGCTGGCTGCCGATGGTCCACACCGGGTCGAGCGAGGTGCTGGCGTCCTGGAAGACCATCGCGAGACCCGGGGTGCGGCGGGGCAGACGGCCCGCTCGCCGCTCGGTCACGTCGTCGCCGTCGAAGAGGATCGAGCGGGCCTCCACCCGGGCGTCGGGGTGGGTGAGGAAGCCGGCCACCGCCATGCAGGTGCCGGTCTTGCCCGAGCCGGACTCACCGACCAGCGCCACGCGCTCACCACGAGCGACCCGGAGGGAGACGTCGTCGACGGCGGTGGTGACGCCGTGCCGCGTCTCGTAGCGGACCGTGAGGCCGTCGACCGCGAGGAGCGACGTCGTCTCCTCGGTCGCGGTGGCAGTGGCGGTGGTGACGGGCTTGTCGAGGGTGCTGCTCTGCGTCATCGGTGGTGCTCCCTGCTCGCGTGCCGACCTCGGGGTCGGCAGGGTGTGGGCGATGGGTGGATCCGGTCCCGCCGGCGCTGGCAAGGACCTCAGTGAAGGACGACGGTGTTTCTGCTCGGCGCGCCGGAGGCGTACCGCCGATTACGCCGCTCGGCGCCGGCTCGTCGCACGCTCGTCGGGCGGTGCTCCGAGGGTGGCGGGCCGGGGTGCGGGCGCCGGTTTCGAGCCGGTTACGCCGTGTGGCCGGGCAGGTCGGCCACGGACGGGTAGGCCCACCGCAGGTAGCCGAGCGGCACCCCGGTGACGTCGGCCACGCGCACGTGGTCGACGTCCGGCCCGAGGTCGCGGACGGCGTCCGCGACGGCCTCGGTCCGGCGCGCGGCGCGGGTCGCGCGACGCAGGTCGAGCTCGTGACGCCCGGTCCGGCGGCGTTGCGACCTCCAGTGCGCCACGGCTCAGCTCGCGACGAGCTGCTGCAGCTGCCGGAACGCCGAGGCGTGGAAGACCAGCGGCTCGACGCCAGGGGTGGTGGTGAGGGCCTCGACCCCCAGGAGCACGATGCCGTGGTCGCCGGCCGGGACGACGTCGCGCACCGTGCACTCCAGCCACGCCCCGGCGCCGTCGAGCAGCACCGCACCGGAGGCCGTGGTGTGCAGGCCGAGCCCGGCGAACCGCGAACCGGTCTTGGAGGCGAGCTGTCGCGCCGCCAGGTCGTGCGAGGCGCCGAGCACCGAGATGCCGAGGGTGCCGGCCTTCTCGAGCACCGGCCACGTCGACGACGTCCACTGCACGCAGAACGCGACGATGGGCGGCTGGATCGAGACCGGCACGAACGACGAGGCCGCCATGCCGACCGGGCCGTCGTCGGTCATCGCGCAGACGCCGACGACGCCCGAGGGGAAGCTGCCGAACGCGCTGCGCAGGACTCCCTGGTCGAGCTCGGCCCGGGCGTGCTGCAGCGTGAGGTGCGGGGTGGTCGGACTCTCCTGGACGGCGGTCATCGCGTCTCCCTGTGGTGGAGTGTGGACGTCGTGGGCGTCGTCGGTGACAGGGCAAGAGGACCCCGCCGTGATTGCGCCTGCGGCTCGCCGCCGTAAAGCCAGGATTGCGCAGCGCGCCTCGTCCACCGGGTCGCGCTGACCTGCGACGACGGCGACGACACGTCTCAATGCGCCGGATCGGGGCGTCGTCCGGGAGCCGCGGTCGGGTCGCGCGTGCCGGGCCACGGCCCCATTACGCCGATGCCCGCACGAGGACGACGAGACGCCCCCGCCGCGGGCGGCAGGGGCGTCTCTGGGGGCCGGGCGGCCCGGCGGCTAGCGCCGCCGGACGACGCGCAGCCGGACCGTGTCGGTGCTCGGCCTCAGCGTGCCGTTGCCGGCGTAGCGCACGGTGAGGGTGCGCACCCCGACCTTCGCGAACCTGGGGAGCGTGAAGGTGGTCCGGCCGCCCGAGAGCCGCCGCTGACGGCTCTTGATGCCCGGGCCGACGAGCGCGACCCTCCCGGTCGCGGCCACGCCCTTGACGCCGGCAACCGTCACCACCACACGCGCACGGGTCTTGCCGACCACGACCTTCTGGGTGGCGACCCGCGCCTTGAGGGTCGAGGGCGCCTTCGCCATCGTGACCACCAGCGCGCCGCGGGCGGTGCCGCCCTGGCCGGTGTAGGTCGCGGTGACGACCGATCGTCCGACCGGCAGCCGGCGTCCGGGCACGGTCAGCGAGGCGCTCCCGTCACCGCCCACGGGGGCCGAGCCGAGCGCGGACGACCCCCGCGCGAACGTCACCCGTCCGGTGGCGTTCGCCGGCAGGCCGGTCACGAGCACGCGCAGCGCGACGGCCCGGCCGTAGGTCGCGGCCACGTCGGCACCGGTCACGGCGAGCGGCGCCGGCGCCTGCGGCTGGACGACGCCCTGGGTCGGGTCGGCGGCCAGCACGTAGCGGTCGCCGGTGTTGCAGTAGGCGCCGGTGAAGAACGTGCTCCCGGGCACGCAGCGCCACATGCTGGGGTTGGTCCAGCTGACGGCGCGGCGCACGTCGGTGGCCACCTCGAGCGCGTGGGCGTCGGCGAGCAGCCGGGCCTCGCTGTAGGCCGTGCCCACGAAGGTCACGCCGACCGGGTTGCGGCCGGCCGAGCCGGTGCCGTAGCCGGCCGGGACGGTCAGGGCCGGGTAGCCGGCGCGGTCGGCCGAGGCGATCACGGGGCTGGCCGCGGGGACGAGGATCGCGTCGAAGTCGTCGCTGGCGTCGTCCGGCGTGCCGTTGGTCAGGACGCCGTCGATGACGGCCCGGTTCGCCGCACGGCCCGCGGCGAGGTCGGCCTCGTAGGCGGCCCCGACGGTCGGGTCCGCGAGGTCGACCGCACCGGCGGCCGCGAGCCGCTCCTGCTGGTACTTCAGGCCCTCCTGGGCGTTGGCGGTGTTGTAGGCCAGCACCTCGTCGAGCGAGCCGGCGCCGCCGGTGGCGTCGGCGGCCAGGAACGCGTCGAGGTCACGGCCGATCTCGGTGTCGACGACGCTCGGCACCGAGGCGGGCGTGCCGGGCGTGACCTGGGTGGTGGTCGCACCGGCCGCGGTCAGGGCGGCGACCATGGCGTTGTAGGGCGCGCTCGTGCTCGACACGACCGCGATCCGCCGGCCGGCGAGCGCGCCGCGGTCGAGGCTGGCGGTGTAGTCGACGTCGGCCGGCGCGTCGGCCGTGGCCGGGTCGGTCGCGTCGGGCCCGGCCATCGCGTTCAGGGCGAGGGCGGCGTCGAAGACCGTCCGGGCGATCGGCCCGGGTGAGTCCTGCGAGCGGGCGACCGGCATCACCCCGGTGCGGCTGACCAGTCCCACGGTCGGCTTGAGGCCAACGACGCCGGCCGCGTTGGCGGGGGCGAGGAGCTGGGCTGCGTCGGGTGAGGTCTCCAGGCCGAACGTGATCGCCGCCAGGCCCGACGAGGTGGCGGCCGCGGCACCGGCCGACGATCCGGCCGGGGTCTTGTCGGTGTCGGAGGGCAGCAGGACCTGTCCGCCCAGCGCCGAGTAGCCCTGCGGCATGTCGGTATCGACGACGCCGCCGAGCTCGGTCACGTTGGTCGTGCCGAGCACGAGGGCGCCGCGCTCCTCCAGGGCGGCGACGATGGTCGCGTCGGCCGCCGGCACCCGCTCCTGCAGGGCGATCGATCCGCCGCTCGACGGCAGCGAGGCGACGTCGTAGCCGTCGCTGACCAGCACGGGGAGGCCGAACAAGGGGTCGAGCTGCCGCTTCTCGGCGCGCGCGGCGGCGAGCTCGACGTCGGCCGCGGCGGCCTGGTCCAGGATCGTCGGGTCGAGATCGCGCACCGCCTGGGTGGCCGGACCCTCGGCGTTGGTCAGGGCGATCCGGTACAGGTAGGCCCGGGTGAGCGCGGTCGCGGTGAGCGTGCCGTCCTGCAGCCGCATGCCGAGGCTCTGCGCCGACTCCGTCTCGAGCGAGAACGGCAGGGGCGCCGGGGCCTGGCCGCCGAGGAGCTCCATCACCTCGTCGTAGGTCGGGTTGCAGCTGCCGCGCTCGGCGTACGGCGGCGCCGGCACCGTGTCGGCGCAGCGGTACATCGCGGGGTTGACCTCGCTGGCCGGCTGGCGCAGGCGCGTGCCCTGCTCGATGACGTAGGCGACGCCGAGCAGGTCGAGCTCGTCGTAGGCACCGCCGTGCACCGAGACGTTGAGCGTGCGACGGTTCGCGGCGCCGTAGCCCATCGGGATCGCCAGCTGCGGGTAGCCGGCCCGGGGGCCCTGGGACACGCTGCCGAGGATCGCGATGAAGTCGTCGCTCGCGTCGTCCGGGGTGTCGTTGCCCATCATCCGGTCGATGCCCGACTGCGCGCGCTGCTTCCCGACGACGAGGTCGCTCTGGTAGGTCGCGGTGTCGGCCGAGCCGGGCGAGATGTCCTGGGCGAACGCGGAGCGGTGGGTGCCGTTGCCGAACTTGAGCGCCTGGTGCCACTCGCGCTCGTTGACGGCGAGCTCCTCCTCGAGGCTCTGGACGGGCGCGTCGGGGCCGAGGTTCTCGTAGTAGTGGTCGATGTCGCGGCGCGCCTCGTAGGCGAGCACGCCGCTGGGCATGGTTCCGGGGCTGATGACGGGCCGCTCGACCATGATCGCCCCGGCCGCGACCAGGGCGTCGTAGGCCTGCTTGAGGGGCGAGCCCTCGGTCAGGGTGCCGTTCCAGCCGATGCGCTTGCCGGCGACGTAGTCGAGGTCGAGGGCGTCGAGGTAGTCGGGCAGCTCGGCGGGCAGCGGCGGGATGATGTCCTCGTCGTCGATGCCGGCCCCCCAGATGCCGCTGTAGTAGGCGGCGTTCTCGGCGTCGTAGCCGGCGATCGCCTGCAGCGTGTAGGCGGCGTCCTCGACCGTGCGGGTCATCGGGCCGGCGGTGTCCTGCGACGCCGAGATCGGCGCGATGCCGATGCCCGGCACCAGCCCGACGGTCGGGCGAAGGCCGACGAGGCCGTTGGCGTTGGACGGGGAGATGATCGAGCCGGACGTCTCGGTGCCGATGCCGAGCAGCGACATCGCCGCGGCCATCGACGACCCCGTGCCCGACGACGACCCGCTCGGGTTCTGGTCGGCGTCGACGCCGTTGACGACCTGGCCGAGCAGGTTCGAGAACCCGGAGGGCTGGCTGCCGAAGTAGTTCGCGTACTCCGACAGGCCGACCTTGCCCAGGATGACGACGCCGCTCTCGCGCAGCTTGGTCACGAGGCCGGCGTCCTCGGCCGGGTAGCTACGACGCAGCGAGAAGTTGCCGGCCGAGGTGTACATGCCCTTGACGTCGATGAGGTCCTTCAGCAGCACCGGCATGCCCATCGTCGGGCCGAGGTCGGTGCCGGCGGCACGCAGCTCGTCGGTGCGCGCTGCCTCGAGCAGCGCCTGCTTGTTGAGCTGCGTGAAGGCGTTCAGGCCGGGGCCGGACTTGTTGAGCGCGTTGATCCGGTCGATGTAGGCCTGGGTGAGCTCGACCGAGGTGATGGCGCCGTCCGCCAGCAGCTGACGGGCCTCGACCGCGGTCAGCGTCTCGAGGTCGAGGTCGAGGTCGGCGGGCAGGGCCCGGCTCGGCGGAGCGACGCTCGAGGCCTGGCCCGAGGGGGCCGTCGCGACGAGCCCGACACCTCCCAACGGCAGGGCGAGGGCCACCGTGGCGGCGAGGGCACGGGCACGTCTGTTCACACGGACTCCTGGGCGGATGACGGCGTGCCCGGGTGGGCGCGACGCGCCGAACCTAGGGTGGTCCGGTCGTCGGCCCGTGACGGTCGTGTGCCCGTCGCGTTACGTCGTCATCGCTCCCGGCGCCCGGTGACGAGGTACTGCATCTGCACGTGGTGGCCCGGGGCGACGCCGTGCTGCTCGTCGAGGGCGTAGATGCTCTCGAGCGGCGTCACGGCGACCTCGGCGAAGCCGGCGGAGGCGAGCACCGCGGCCGAGTCGTCGATCGAGGTCGACTCGGCGAGGGGCAGGTCGGTCTCGGGTCCGTCGTAGAGGTCGCCGATCCCGTCGGGGAACCAGGTGCTGTCGACCATGGCCACGGTGCCTCCGGGCCGGAGGAGGTCGAGCCAGTGCCGCGCTGCCTCGGCCGGGTCGCGCAGGGTCCACATCACGTAGCGGCCGACGACGGCGTCGAACGACTGCGACGGGAAGGGCGGCGAGACCGCGTCGCCCACCTCGAAGCGCGGCGCCCGCTCGAGGCCGGACGCGTGCTCGCGGGCCCGCTCGAGCATGCCGTCGGCGAGGTCGATGCCGGTGACGTCGTGCCCGAGGCCGGCGAGCAGGAAGGCGACGTGGCCGCTGCCGGTGCCGACGTCGAGCACGGCGGCAGGGGCGGACGGCAGTGCGGTGCTCCAGATCTGCGACCAGGCGGCGACGTCGAGGTCGCGACGCTCGGGCCGGCGCTGGTAGTCGTCGTAGGACGGCGCACGCTCGGTCCAGTAGTCGTTGATGGTGTCCTGCAGGCCGGTCATGCGATCTGCTCCTCGAGGGTCGCGGGTGGTCGGACGAGCTGGTGGAAGAGCAGGTGGAGGCCCGAGTCGGTCTCGAGCCGCTCGACGCCGATCTCGTAGACGGGCTCGAGCACGTCGGGTCGCAGCACCTCCTCGACGGTGCCGGACGCCGCCACCGTGCCGCGGTCGAGCAGCACGACGTCGTCGCAGTAGCGGGCGGCGAGGTTGAGGTCGTGCAGCACCACGACCACGCAGGTGCCGGTGCCGGTCGCGAGCGAGCGCACGAGCGACAGCACGTCGTGCTGGTAGCGGATGTCGAGGTGGTTGGTCGGCTCGTCGAGCAGCAGGTGGGTGGCCTCCTGCGCGAGCGCGCGGGCGATGAGGCAGCGCTGCCGCTCGCCGCCGGAGAGGCCGGCGAACGGACGCTCGGCGAGGTGGGCGGCTCCCACGCGCCGCAGCGCACGGGCCGCGGCCACCCGGTCGGCCGCCCCGGTGCGCTGGAAGGTCGACAGGTGCGGCACGCGGCCGAGCAGCACCATCTCCCCCACCGTCAGCGACGTCTCGCCGCCGCTCTCCTGCACGACGACGGCGATGCGTTGCGCGACGTCGCGCGCCTTGAACGACGCGATCGGCTCGCCGTCGAGGCGGACGTCGCCGTCCGGGCTGCGCAGGGCGCCGTGCAGCAGCTGGAGCAGGGTCGACTTGCCGCTGCCGTTCGGTCCGATGAGCCCGAGCACGCGGCCGTGCTCGGCGGCCAGGCCGGCGGCGTCGAGCACCCGGGTGCGGCCGTAGGCGAACGAGACCTCCCGGGCCGCGATCACGACGCGAACCGCTCGACGATGCGCTCGAGGCCGTCGACCGACAGCGGCGTGGGCGGCTCGGTGAAGTTGAACAGCTGGGTCATCACGTCGCCGTTGGTGACCGCGGTCAGCCTGTCGGCGCCGGGCAGGTCCTCGAGGGCCTGCTCGACGTCGGCCGGGTCGCCGTCGGAGTGCAGGAGCACGAGCACGTCGGGGTCGCGACCCAGCAGCTCCTCGAGCGAGACCTCGAAGACCCGCTCGTCGACGTCGCCGAAGACGTTCTCGAACCCGGCCGCCTCGAGCTGCGGGTCGGCCATGCTCTGGTTGCCGTAGGCGTAGGTCACCCCGCCGCCGACGGTCGGGTAGAGCACCGCGGCGGTGCGCCCGGACGTGTCGGCCAGCGCCTCGGCGGCGGCGGTGCGCTCCTTCAGCTCGGCGACGGCGTCGGCCGCCTGGTCGGGCCGGCCGTAGACCCGGCCGTAGAACTCCATCTGCGCGTAGACGTCGTCGAAACCGGGGTCGTCGATGCCCTCCTCGCACAGGGCCGGCTCGACGAGCTGCGGGATGCCGACTGCCTCGAGCGATTCACGAGACAGGTTGTCCACCTGTCCGAGCACGACATCAGGCTCCTGACCGATCACGACCTCCTTCGAGATCTGCAGGTGGCCGCTGGAGTCGAGCTGGTCGGTGAGCAGGTCGACGTCCTCGATCTCGGCCAGCGTCTCGTCGTCGTAGTACTCGGCGGGGTAGGCGCCGGCCCGGGAGACCACGCGGTCCATCACGCCCAGCGCGTGCAGGAACGGCACGGGGGACGACGTCAGCAGCACGGTGCGCTCGGGCGCACGCTCGATGGTGACGTCGGCTCCGCAGTTCTGCACGGTCAGCGGGTAGTCGCCCTCGCTGACCGACGTCGGCTCGGCGCCGGCGTCGTCACCGCAGGCGGCCAGCAGCGCGGCGAGGACGAGCAGGGCGCCTGCAGGTGCGATTCGGACGGTCACTCTGTCTCCCAGATGCTGTCGGTGATGTCGATGGTGTCGGCGAGGTCAGGCCACGTCGGCGTGCAGACGCCGGATGAGGACGAGCAGGAACGGGGCACCGACGAGCGAGGTGATGATGCCGATCGGGATCTCTTGCGGCGCGAGCAGCGTGCGGGCGACGAGGTCGGCGGCGATGAGCAGGATGGCGCCCATCAGCGCCGCCACCGGGACGACGCGGGCGTGGGTCGAACCGACGGCCCGGCGGGCGAGATGGGGCACGACCAGGCCGACGAAGGCGATGCTGCCGGACGCCGACACCACGACCCCGACGGCCAGCGCCACGACGACGAGCAGCACGGTGCGGAACCGCTCGGGGTCGACGCCGAGCGCGCGGGCCGTCTCGTCGCCCACGGCCAGGGCGTCGAGACGCCGCCCCCACAGGGCGAGCAGGCCGCAGGTGACGAGGACGGCGCCGGCGACGACGGCGAGCAGGCCGTTCCACTGGGCGAGCCCGAGCGAGCCGAGCAGCCAGAAGAGCACCGAGCGGGCACCCTCGGCCGACGACGAGGCGAACACCAGGAAGCTGGTGAGGGCATAGAGGGCGTAGCCGACCGCGACCCCGGCGAGCAGGAGCCGGACCGAGGTGACCCGGCCGCCGCTGCGGGCGACCAGGAAGACCACGAGGGAGGCCGCCAGCGCCCCCGCGAACGCGCTGCCGGGCAGGGCGTACTCACCGAGCCCGGCGCCGAACCCGAACAGGATGGCCGCGGCCGCGCCGCTCGAGGCGCCGGAGTTGACGCCGAGCAGGTAGGGGTCGGCGAGCAGGTTGCGCACCATCGCCTGGAGCGCGACTCCGGTGACCGCGAGGCCGGCGCCGACCAGCGCGGCCAGCAGCACCCGCGGGGTACGCACGTCCCACACGATCGAGTCGGTGGGCACCGACCACGTCACCTCGCCCGGCCAGCCGGCCAGGTGGTGGCCGAGCACCTGCACCACGGTGACCGGCGACTGGTTGACGGCGCCGACGCCGATGCCCAGGACCATCGCCACCAGCAGGGCGGCCGCGAGGCCGAGCAGCCAGGCCGTCGTCCGGCGCGACGCCGCGCGACCGAGCCGTTCGTCGCCGTCGTCGCCGTCGGACGAGCCCCGACCGGCCCTCGGCCCGGTCCGCTGGTCGTGCACGACCGTCACCGCGTCGTCCCGTCGTCGTAGTTGCACATTGCTTGCAACAACGTATCGGCTGCGAGACGGGCTCTGGCACTCCCCCCGACGAGGCGGAACAAGATCGCGCCCGTGCCGGTTCACCGTTCGTGCGCATCGAGATCTGGTCCGACGTCGTGTGTCCGTGGTGCTACATCGGCAAGCGCCGGCTCGAGGAGGCCCTCGCCGGCTTCGAGCACCGCGACCAGGTCGAGGTCGAGTGGCGCTCGTTCCAGCTCGACCCGTCGGCCCCCACCGAGCCCCACGAGCACGTCGGCGAGATGCTGGCCCGCAAGTACGGCGGCGGCGCCCGCGTGGGCCAGATGCAGGCCCAGATGCTGCAGGTCGCGGCCGAGGTCGGCCTCGACTTCTCGCGCCACTCCGAGAGCCTGCACCTCAACACCGTCGACGCACACCGCCTCCTCCACGCGGCCGGCGATCGCCGGGCCGACCTCAAGGAGGCCCTGCTCCACGCCTACTTCGTCGAGGCCCGCAACCTCGCCGACCACGACGTGCTCGTCGACGTCGCGACGTCGGTCGGCCTCGACGCCGACGCCGCCCGCACCGTGCTCGCCTCCGACGCCCACGCCGACGACGTCGCGGCTGACGTCGCCCAGGCGGCTGCCTACGGAGCCACCGGCGTCCCGTTCTTCGTCGTCGACGCCAAGTACGGCGTCAGCGGCGCCCAGCCCACCGAGGTGTTCAGCCAGCTGCTCGAGACCGCGTGGGCCGAGCGCTCCCCGATCCAGCTCGTCAACGCCGGCGACGCCGCGGCCCCCGGGTGCGAGGGCGACAGCTGCGCGATCTGATGGCTCGCTGCGGCTGTCTCCGATTCGTGGTGACGCTGACCTGGCGCCGAGGTCACCAGCACGAGCCGGACCTACCCGGTTCGCACCTACAGTCGGAGCATGACGCAGGTCACCTCCGACATCAGCATCGCCCGCCAGCACGCCCTCGGCGACCTGCCCCGTCGCACGGCCCGTCGCTACCCCGACAAGGTCGCGATCACCGACGGCGCCACGTCGTTCACGTTCGCCGAGCTCGACGCCGTCGTCGACCGGGCCGCGGCGGCCCTCACCGACGCCGGCCTGGCCCAGGGCGACAAGCTCGCGCTGCTGTGCCACAACTCGTGGCAGTACGCGGTGCTCGTCTTCGCAACGGCGCGGGTGGGCGTGGCGCTGGTGCCCGTCAACTTCATGCTCGGGCGCGACGAGGTGGCCTTCATCCTCGACCACAGCGAGGCCCGGGCCTTCGTCGTCGAGGACGCCCTGCTCGACGTCGCCACCGGCGCGCTCGAGGGCCTCGACGTGCCGACCCGCGCCGTGGTCCGGCTCGCCGGGGGCGACGTCCCCGACGGCTGGGACGACGCGCAGCAGTGGTTCGACTTCGAAGGATCACCGCCCGTCGTCCACGTCGCGGACGACGACCCGGTGCGGCTGATGTACACCTCCGGCACCGAGTCGCGGCCCAAGGGCGCCCTGCTCAGCAGCCGGGCGCTGATGTGGCAGTACGTCAGCTGCGCGCTCGACGGCGACTACTCCCCCGACGACGTCGACCTGCACACGCTGCCGCTCTACCACTGCGCCCAGCTCGACGTGTTCCTCGGACCCGACGTCTACCTCGGCACCTCGTCGGTCATCCTGCCCGGCCCCGACCCGGCCGCCGTGCTGAGGGCGATCGAGGAGCACCGGGTGACCAAGTTCTTCGCCCCGCCGACCGTGTGGATCGGCCTGCTGCGCCACCCCGGCTTCGACGACGCCGACCTGTCGTCGCTGCAGAAGGGCTACTACGGCGCCTCGCCGATGCCGGTCGAGGTGCTCAAGGAGATCCAGGAGCGGCTGCCCGACGTGAGGCTCTGGAACTTCTACGGCCAGACCGAGATGTCGCCCCTGGCCACCTCCCTCGGCCCCGACGAGCAGCTCACCCACGCCGGGTCGGCCGGGCGCGCCTCGCTCAACGTCGAGACCCGCGTGGTCGACCCCGAGGGCACCTCGGTCGACCCGCTGCCGGCCGGTGAGGTCGGCGAGATCGTGCACCGCTCACCACACGCGACGCTCGGCTACTACAAGTCCGAGGAGAAGACCGCCGAGGCGTTCCGGCACGGCTGGTTCCACTCCGGCGACCTCGGCTACCTCGACGACGGCGGTCGGCTCTACGTCGTCGACCGCAAGAAGGACATGATCAAGACCGGCGGCGAGAACGTCGCCAGCCGCGAGGTCGAGGAGGCGGTCTACACGATGCCGGCGGTGGCCGAGGTCGCCGTGTTCGGCGTCAGCCACCCCCGCTGGGTCGAGGCCGTCGTCGCCGTCGTCGTGCCGAAGGACGGCGAACGGGTCACGCCCGACGACGTGATGAGCCACGCCCGATCGGTGCTGGCCGGCTACAAGACCCCGAAGTACGTCGTGGTCGCCGACTCCCTGCCCAAGAACCCGAGCGGCAAGATCCTCAAGCGGCAGCTGCGCGACGAGCACGCCGGCCTCGCCGCCGACGACTGAGCGCCGACCGCGGCGGGGCTCAGACGACCGCGCGCTCGCGCCGGGGCTCGCCCAGCAGGAACGCCGCCAGCCCGCCGCCGATCGCGCCGAACAGATGGCCCTGCCACGAGATGCCCGGCTCGCCCGGCAGCACGCCGAGCAGCACGCCGCCGTAGACGAGGAACAGCACCACCCCGATGAGGATCTCGACGGTGTTGCGGTTCCAGAAGCCCCTCAGCACCAGGTAGACGAGCCAGCCGAAGATCAGGCTCGACGCGCCGAGGTGGATGGTGCCGGAGCCCGCGACGAGCCAGACCCCGATGCCGGCGACCAGCCAGATGATCGCGGTGGCCTGCAGGCCACGGGCCACCCCGGACAGGAGCACCAGGAACAACAGCACCAGGCACGGCAGCGTGTTGGCCTCGAGGTGACGCCACCCGCCGTGCAGCAGCGGCGCGAACAGGATGCCGAGCAGCCCGTCGCCCGTGCGCGGCTCGATGCCGTACCGGTCGAGGCGGTGGTCGGCGGAGGCGTCGACGATCTCCAGCAGCCACAGCAGGACGACGAAGGCGCCCGAACCGATCGCGGCCACGACCCACGGTGGACGACGCTCCGGCTGCCGGCTGCTCATGGCTCCAGCGTAGGCGGCAGGCCCCACGCTGATCGAGGTGCGAGGTCGCCCGCGACCTCGCCTCGAGATCTCCGGTCCAACGCACCCAGGCCCATGGTCGACGGGTCTCGAGGCTCCTCGCAGAGCTCGTCGCACCTCGACCAACGTCCGTCGCCGGGCTCAGAACCAGGGCGAGCTGCGCACGATCTTGAGCGCCCGGTCGACCTCGAAGGGCGAGTTCTGCCGGTAGAGCCACGGGCGCCCGAACCACAGGTAGGCGTCGACGTGGTCGCGGGCGAGTCGGTTCACGTCGTCCGGCAGGCCCCACCGTGGGTCGTCGACCTCGGTGGTCGGCGGGATGCCGAGGCTGACGCAGGTGCGACCGTCGTCGGGCGACTCGCACGGGTAGGCGTTGTCGGGATCGGGGCCGGTGTAGTCGCCGAACTCGAACGGGTGGCCGTTGCTGCTGGTGTTGATGACGACCTTCTTGCCCGGCAGGCCGCGGCGGGCCAGCTCGTCGACGAGGGCCGCGCCGCGGCGGACCTCGATCTCGGTCGAGGAGTAGTGCGTGCTGTTGAGCGCGACGCCCCGCACGTGCTCGATGCCGGCCGGCATCAGGAAGTCGACGGCCGCCGAGACGCCACCCTGACCCTCGGAGGGCCAGTCGCCGGCGCCGGCGTCGAGGTAGACCGAGGTGTTCGGCAGGGCGGAGAACGTCTTCGCGGCATAGGAGATGAGGTCGGCCGGGACCGGCGATCCACCGGGCACGCACTGCAGGAACGGGCCGTCGGGCTGCAGGACGATCGCGGTGTGGGCGTCGCCGACGGCGCGGGCGAACTCGTCGGTCCAGCGCCGGTAGGAGTCCTGCTCGGCGCCGGAGGGCAGCCGGTCGCAGGCCTCGTGCTCCCAGGGCTCCATGCGGAAGACCGCGAACTGCACGAGCGCCTCGGGGTCGCCGTCCTGGGCGATCTCGATGTTGTTGCGCACCGACTCGTAGACGGTGTCGTCGCTGAACCACGACCCCATCCAGGTCGCCTTCGGCGTCAGCGCGATGGTGGCGAGGGTCTCGCGGTCGGCCCCGGAAGCGCTCTCGTACGGACCCCAGGCGAGCTCCTGCGGGCCCTGGTAGACGCCCATCGGCCGACCGGCGAGCGGGTTGAGCCGCTCGAGGCGCCGCTGCTCGCGCCTCTCGGCCCGCCGGGCCTTCCGGGCCCGCTGCTCCTTGCGGCGCTGCCGCTCGGCCTGCGCCTGGGCCTTCGCGGCGAGGTCGGAGACCTCCGGCGTCGCGGCGGACGGCGGCGGCGTCGACGACACGACCGGCGGTGCGGGGCTCGGCGGCGCTGTCGTCGGGGCAGTGGTCGGGGCGACGTCGGCCCGGTCGTCTGCGCCGGAGCCGCAGGCGGTCACGCCGAGCACCAGGCAGGTCAGGACCGCGGTCACGCTCAGACGCATCGCTCCTTCCTACA
Organism: Nocardioides secundeburneus; assembly: GCF_039939255.1. Lineage (NCBI taxonomy): Bacteria > Bacillati > Actinomycetota > Actinomycetes > Propionibacteriales > Nocardioidaceae > Nocardioides > Nocardioides secundeburneus. Next base: position 256,510 of record NZ_JBDUUE010000004.1, on the reverse strand, counting down.
ACAGATCGACGACCCGGTGGACATCGTCGGGGTCGTCGCGACGCTCGCTCCCTCCGGCAGAGGGGCCGCCCGGCCGGGACGCAGCTGCGGCGCGAGCACGCCGAGGCCGACCAGCGGCAGCACGCCGAGCACCAGCAGGGCGCGGTCGATGCCGATCGGGTCACCGAGGCCGCCGACGACGGCCGAGCCGACGCTGCCGCCGACCAGGAAGACGAGCGTCGCGACGCCGAGGGCGACCCCGCGCACGTCGGCCTCGACGGCGTCGGCGACGGCCGAGGTCATGGCCGGCTGGGCGGTGCCGAACGCGACGGTGACCAGCAGGACGGCGCCACCGAGCACCGGCGCCGACGTGGTGGCTGCGCCGACGGAGGCGAGGGCGAGCGCGACCACCGCGGTCACGGCCCCGCCGGCGATCGCCCAGCTGGGGCCGACCCGGGTGATGGCGGGGCCGGCGATGCGCGGGACCACCAAGGCGATCAGAGCGCTCGGCAGCAGCAGCACGCCGACCTGCCACGGCTCCCACCCGTCGGCCACCAGCACGGCCGGCACGGCGACGAGCAGGGCGAACCAGGCCGACGGCACGGCCGCCGCGGCAGCGGCGCTGCGCACGACGGTGCTGTTGCGCACCACCGAGACCGGCAGGAACCCGTGCGGACGGCGCCGCACCCACGCGACGGTGGCCGGCGCACCCAGGGCGAGCAGCAGGACGCCGGCGATCGCGACGACCAGCCCGGTGGACGGCGACTGCACGAGCAGCACGACGCCGGCCGCGGTCAGCGCGACGAGCACGGCACCGAGCAGGTCGAGCCGGGCGCCGGTGCCCTCGCGGGTCAGGGCGGGCCACAGCAGGGGCAGCACGAGCAGGCCGAGGATCGGCAGCGCCATCACCGCGCGCCAGCCGAAGGCGTGCTCGACGAGGCCGCCGACGAGCGGGCCGAGGCAGCTGACGGCGGCCGCGACCCCGGCCAGGCGCCCCAGCGCGAGCCCGCGGACGGCGCCGCTGTAGCGACCGTTGAGGACGGCGACGCCGAGCGTCGGCACCGCCGCCGCGCCCGCACCCTGCACGAGCCGGGCGAGGAGGAGCACCTCGAACGTCGGCGCGGCCGCCGCGAGCACGGCGCCCGCCGTCATCAGCCCGGTGCCGACCATGAGCGGCAGGCGGATGCCGACCAGGTCGGAGACGCGGCCGTAGACGGCCGTCGTCACCGCGAGCATCAGCGTGTAGAGGCTGATCGTCCAGGTCGCCTGGCCGGCCGTGATCGCGAAGTCGTCGGAGATCAGCGGCACCGCGACGGCCGCGGACGACGAGCCCATGCCGGCCAGCCCGAACAGGAGGCCGAGCAGCAGGGAGACCCGGCGCGAGTCGTCGCTCATCCCGGCGGTGGTGGAGCCGGTCGAGACATCGGTGCGCACGACAAGCCGCAACCCCGCCTCACCACTGGTTGTTCCCGACAACGACACGACCCGGTCGCTGATCGAGGTGCGAGCGGAGCGAGCCTCGAGATCTCCGGCCCATCGCGCCCGAGCCGACCGGGGTCGGGAGGTCTCGAGGCTCCTCGCAGGGCTCGTCGCACCTCGACTAGCGTCGGCGCCCCACGCTGATCGAGGTGCGAGGCCCCTCTCAGGGCTCGTCGCACCTCGACCATCGAGACTCAGCGGATGCGGAAGTCCCGGTTGCTCACGGCGTAGAAGTAGCTGCCGGCGGCCTCGACGACGATGCGCGCCTTCGTGGTGCGGACGCCGCGCGGCAGGGTGACCCGCTGGAAGCCGTCGTTGGCCGTGGCGCGGGTGAGCCTGCGGTTCCAGGTGCGGCCGCCGTCGGTCGAGAGCAGGACGCGGACCCGCTTCGAGAGCGCCTTCGTGCCGTTGACCCGCCAGGTCACGCCGATGGTCGAGCCGGCCCTCACCGACAGCCCCTTGCGCGACTGGGAGACGACCTTGAACGGTCCGGCGGACTTGGCGATGCGGAGCTTGGTGTTGCGGTAGGCCACGCCGCCGCGACCGTCGCGGACCGTGAGCCGGAAGTGCATCACCCGGGCACCGGCACCCTGGGTGCCGAGGTAGCCCTTGGTCGGCAGGTACTCGCTGTAGCAGTCGACCACGCGCGCCGACGGCGGCTTGTACAGGTCGAGGTCCTCCGGCGGCGGCGCGACCTTCGGGCAGGTGCCGGTACGGGCGTTGGTGTTGCCGGAGAGCACCTGGGCGAGGTCGGGGAAGAACCGGGTGCCGCTGCGGCCGGCGATGTTGATGCCCGGCGACGGCGACTCGAGCGTGCCGGCGTCGGTGACGTTCGCCCGGGTGCCGAAGACCCGGAACAGGGGGCCGTAGATCTTGCGGTTGCTCACCAGCGAGGTGCCCCTGGCCTCCAGGCCGCGGTCGGCCTGCTCCCACAGGTAGGTCAGCGGGTCGCCGTCGGGGTCGGTGGCGCGACCGCTGAGCTTGAACGGCGTGCGCACGGGGATGGTGCGCGGGATGCTCGCCTCGACCACGCGCGGCGCGCGGTTGCCGGTGGTCGCGGTGCCGGTGCCGCCGTTGTCGGCCGGACCGCCCTTGGCGACCTCGCCCACGAAGCCGCTCACGCCGGCGCTGGGGGCGCTGACGGTGAGCGACGGCTCGTCCTGGTGGTTTCCGGGCTCGTCGGGCTTCGCCGTCGGCGCGAAGATCACCTGGAAGCCGGTCGGACCGGGCGGGGTCAGCGGCGCCGGGTACGGGACGACGTCGTCGCCGCCGTAGGGGTCGTAGGCCCAGCCGGCGATGGTGACGTCCTGACCGACCAGGCCCTCGACGGCGGCCTCGACCGAGGCCGCGGTGTAGTCGTCGGCGCTGATCGTCACCGGCTCGGCGTCGCCGAACCCGAGCTGGAACGACGAGCCGGGGGCGCCGAAGCCGCTCAGCGACACGGTCTGCACCTCGACGACGCGCGCGGTCGGGCGGCCGGTGTAGCGGTTGACCTCGTCGAGGGTCTGCCACGAGAAGTACGGGTCGGTGTGCGGCTGCAGGTCGTCCTGCAGGCAGATGCCGGCGTAGGCCATCACCGAGGAGCCCGAGCCGGGCTCGACCGAGGTCGCACCGTTGCGGTTGCCGCCCGAGCAGGCGTTCTGGACGCCGTCGAAGGTGTGGTTGCCGGCGAACTGGTGGCCCAGCTCGTGGGCGACGTAGTCGATGGCGAAGAAGTCGCCCTGGGGCTGCGGCAGACCGGTGCAGCCGCCGCCCTTGTAGTCGGCGCCGACCACGCCGAGGTAGGCGATGCCGCCGCCGTTCACGCCGAGCGCGAGGTGACCGACGTCGTAGTTGCTGGCGCCGACCACCTGGCCGAGCACGACCCGGTTGCGGGCCAGAGCGCGACCGCTGCAGAAGTCGAGGTCGCCGTAGTCGTCCTCGTCGCCGGGGGTGGCGCTGCGGTAGCAGGGCTCGCCGCCGCACGGGCCGTCGGGCAGCGTGGCCTTGGCCGCGGTGTCGAAGTTGAGCTCGTCGGTCTCGTTGATCAGCTGGAGGCGGATCGCGAGGTCCTGGCCGTAGATCTGGTTGACCCGGTTGATGAGCGTGGCCTTCTCGGCCAGCACGTTGTCGGTGCCGAAGTAGGCGGCGTAGGTCGGGTCGGAGACCAGCGCGAGACGGTAGCGCTTCTCGACGACGGCGCCACCAGGCTTGGCGGCGCGGAGCTGCGCACGGTCGCCCCGGCGCGCCGCGGCCCGCCGGATCTCGGGGGCCTGCCGCTCGGCGAACTGCTCCTCGGGCCGCGTCGTCGCACTGCCGTAGAACGACAGGTGGGTGGTGGTGCCGGCCTTGTCGTAGGCCGGGTCGACGTACCAGGAGCCCTGCCCCTGCGGCCCGCGGACGGCGGCGTGGAAGCCCATCGGCGTCACGTCGAGCGCGATCGTGGTCGTCGGGTCGGAGACCGAGCGGCCCTCGAAGGCGGCGATCTCGGGGTGCTCCCGCGCGATCTCGGGCGCGAGCACGTCGCTCCGGGTGACCTCGAACCGCTCCATGCCGCCGGACGGCGTGGGCACGTCGACCGTCGCCTTCGCACCCTTCAGCTGAGCGCGCACCTGCGCGAGGTCGACCCGCACCGCCGAGAACCTCGACGGCGCGACGCGCACCTTGTCGCCGCTCGGCTTGAAGCTCGGCACCGGTCGGAACACCGGGTCGGCCGCGACGGCCCCCGGCGACGACGTGACGACGGGCAGCAGCCCGGCGGCGAGGACGACGGCCGTGGCCGCGGCGAGACGGGCGGGGACTCGAGGCATCCTCGCACCCTAGGGCGTGTCGCGACGTCCGGCCATCACTCCGGGGTGGAGCCTTCCGGACGGCCGGCCCCTACGGTCGTCGACGTGGAGATGATCTTCGGCCCCGACCGTGGCGAGCTCGACGACGACGCGGTGGCCGCGGCCTACCCGTGGCCCGACGCCGGGCCCTGGGTACGGGCGATGATGGTGACGACGCTCGACGGCGCCCCGGCCGGCCCCGACGGGCTCAGCGGGTCGATCTCGGGCGACGCCGACCGGGGCGTGTTCGACGCCGTCCGACGGCACGCCGACGCCGTCCTCGTGGGCGCCGGCACCATCCGTGCCGAGGGCTACGGCGCCCAGACCGCGAAGCCCGCCGACGCCGCGGCCCGCGCCGCGCAGGGCCAGCGCCCCGCGACCGTCCCGGCGATCGTCAGCCCCTCGCTCGACCTGCCCTGGGACTCCGAGCTGTTCACCGGCTCCGACGAGGTCCCGATCGTGCTCACCGTCGCCGACCCGCCCGCCGACGCGCTCGCCCGTGCCCGGGCCGCGCGGGCCGACGTCCGGCGGGCCGAGGGCGACGACGTCCCGGCGCGCTGGATCCTCGACACGCTCGTCGCCGAGGGGCTGCGGCGCGTGGTCTGCGAGGGCGGCCCGCGGCTGCTCGAGTCGATGACCCGCGCCGGGCTCGTCGACGAGGCCGACATCACCGTCTCCCCCGCCTTTGCCGGGCTCGCCCACGTCAACGCCACCGACGGCCTCGACGAGATCCGCACGTTCGACCTCGTGCACGTGCTGACGGCCGACGGCTTCCTCATGGGCCGCTACGTGCGACCCTGACCGGCGTGATCAGCCTCTCCGGCCTCGTCGCGCTCGCCGCCGAGCACGCCGACGACCTCGACCTCCCGGTGGCCCCGCTGCCGCTCGGCGGCCGCGACCTCGACACCGACGAGCGCGCCGCGGTCATGGGCGTCGTCAACCTCTCGCGCGACTCCTCCTACCGCACCAGCATCGCGATGTCGGCCGCCTCGGCCGTCCGGCGCGGTGTCGTGCTGGCCGCGCAGGGGGCCGACGTCGTCGACGTCGGCGCCGAGTCGACGCAGGCGATCGCGGCCAAGGTCGACGCCGACGGCCAGGAGCGCGCGCTCGTGCCCGTCGTCCGGGGGCTGGTCGAGGCGGGCGTCACCGTCTCGGTCGAGAGCTACGAGGCCTCGGTCGTGCGGGCCTGCCTCGCCGCCGGCGCGTCGGTGCTCAACCTCACCGGCTCGGTGGACGACGCCGCGATGTTCGACCTCGCCGCCGAGCACGACGCCACCGTCGTCCTGTGCCACGTGCAGGGGCCGCACGCGCGCGCCCTCGAGCGCCAGGACGTCGACGACGACCCGTTCCCGGCGATGCTCGAGCAGTTCGGCCGGCGCCTGGACGACGCCCGCGCGCGCGGCGTCCGGGGCCTCGCGATCGACCCGGGGCTCGGGTTCGGGTTCCGGCTCGACGACCCGCTGCTGCGGGTGCGCCACCAGACCGCCGTCCTGCTGGCCGGCTTCCGCCTCCGCCGGCTCGGGGTGCCCGTGTGCCAGTCGGTGCCGCACGGGTTCACCCTCTTCGAGGACCAGTTCCAGATCGGCGAGGGGTTCTTCTCGGTGCTCGCCCACCTCGGCGGGACCGGCCTCTACCGCACCCACGAGGTGCCGCAGCTGGTGGCGATCCAGGCCGCGCTGCGCACCCTCTGACCGCGGGCTCAGCCCTCGGCCGGGGACTCGGCCGGGGCCGACGAGGCGGCCTCCTCGGCCGCGAGCTCGTCGTTCAGCGCGATCACCTCGGCCGGCGCCTCGGCCAGGATGACGTCGGTGCCGATCAGCCGCAGGGCGCGGACCTGGCCCTTGAGGTCACCGCGCCCGGCCGGGTCGGGCCCCTCGGTGAACGCGCTGACCAGCCGGTCGTTCTCGAACGAGATCGGGAAGACGACCAGCGCGTAGCCGGCCGCGTGGACGGCGTCGGACAGCGCGAAGGCGTCCTGGCCCAGGAACGAGTCGATCGCGACCGCGACCGCGTCGACGGTGTCGGGCAGCGCCTCGAGGGCGGCCGGCGTCAGCAGGTCCGGGTTGCCCGGGTTGACGACGAGCGCGGTGAGGACGTTGTCGCCGAGGTTGACCTCGAGGCGCTCGAGCACCGACACGTCGTCGGACTCGATCGTCACGCGCTCGCGGTCGTTGGTCAGCCGGGCCTTGCGCAGCGCTTGGCCCAGCGGGCCCTCGATCGGCGTCCGCTCGCTGCGGAAGTAGGCCGGCTCGAGCGGCTCGACGAACAGCCCGATGCGCCGGCCCTGCTCCTGCGAGACCTCGACCAGCCGCTCGAGCAGGGTGTCGAAGCCGATCACCGAGAGCTGGCCGTCGTACTCGGCGGCGTCGAGGCGCACGTCGGGCTCGGCCTCGACGGCGCGCAGCGTCTCGAGCTCGGCGAGGGTGAAGTCGTCGGTGAACCAGCCCGTGCGCGACTCGCCGTCGACGACCTTGGTGGTGCGCCGGTCGGCGAACTCGGCCTTCTCGGCCACGTCGGTGGTGGTGCTGAGCTCGATGTCGCCGCGGACGACGAGCACGTCGTCCTGGGTGAGCGCGACCCGCGCCTCGATGTGGTCGACGCCGGCCGCCATGGCGATGTCGAACGACTCCATCGTGCCCGCCGGGCGGTCGACCGGTGACCCGTACCGGCCGGCGACGAGCGGCTCACCGAGCCGCAGCGGGCCGTCGGAGACCTCGGCCGACGGCGCGTAGGTGGGCGGCGCGGCCACGTCGTCGGCCTCGGCGTCCGGGGAGCCGGAGCGCACCTGCACCACGGCGTAGACGGCGGTCACGATCCCGACGACGAGCAGCACCGACAGCACGGCGCGACGCACCCACCAGCCATCCTCCACGGGCGCGACTGTAGTGCCCCGGGCGCCGGTCGGGCCGTCAGCCCCGCAACAGCGACCGGGTGCGTCGCGCGACGTCGAGCAGAGCCGCGGCGGCGGCGGGGCTCATCGGCCCCATGTCGATGAAGCCGTGCACCAGCCCGTCGTAGCGCACGGTCTCGACGGCGACGCCGGCGTCGCGGAGCCGCTCGGCGTAGGCCTCGCCCTCGTCGCGGAGCGGGTCGAACTCGGCCGTCACGACGAGCGCCGGGGCGACGCCGGCGACGTCGCCCAGCAGCGGTGAGTGGCGCGGGTCGGCGAGGTCGGCGCCCTCGCCGAGGTAGTGGCCGGCGAACCAGACCATGGTCGCCAGGTCGAGGAAGTAGCCCTCGGCGTTCTCGACGCGCGACGGGTAGTCGCCCGCCATGTGGGTGGCCGGGTAGAGGAGCACCTGGGCGTCGACCAGGTCGGGCAGGTGCTGGGCGGCCACCGCCGCGAGGTTGCCGCCGGCCGAGTCGCCGGCGACGCCCAGACGCTCGCCGCCGCCGAGGTCGTCGCGGTGCTCGGCCGCCCACCGGACGGCGGCGAGCGCGTCGTCCACCGCCGCGGGGAACGGCGCCTCGGGCGCGAGCCGGTAGTCGACGGCCAGCACCGCCGTCTCGGCCTCGCGGCACAGGGTGCGGCACGTCTGGTCGTGGGTGTCGAGGTCGCCGATCACGAAGCCGCCCCCGTGCAGGTAGACCAGCGTCGGCACCGGCTCGTCGCCCTCGGGGCGGTAGAGGCGCGCGGGCCGGCCGGCCACCTCGAGGTCCGTCACGCTGCCGACCGGCACGCGGTTCTCGTCGGTGACGAGGTCGACCGTCATCGCGCGCAGGGCCCTGCGCGCCGTCTCGGGCGTGCCCTCGTGCATGGGCGGGTACGGAGAGGCGTCGATGAGCTGGAGCAGCGCGGCGATCCCGGCGTCGAGGGGCATGCGCCGGACTGTAGGTGATCGCGGGTCAGCCCAGGTACGCCCGCACCGCCGTCACGAGCGCCGCGGCGTACCGCTGACGGCCCGCCGGCCGCGTCATCGTGCGCGCGTCGCCGGCGTCGCGCATGTTGCCGAGCTCGACCAGCACGGTCGGCACGTCGGAGAGGTTGAGCGTGCCGAGGTCGCGGCGGACGTCGATGCCGTCGCGGCCGCGGTAGGTCGACGACGCGAAGCCGCGACCGCGCAGGGCCTTGCGGACGTCGAAGGCGAGCGCACGGGAGGGGCGCGCGATGTCGTCGGTCCACGGCGCCCGCGCCGGCGGCCGGACGACGTGGAAGCCGTGGGCCCCCGGCTCGTAGGAGCCGTCGGCGTGGATGCTGATCTTGACATCGGCGCGCGACCGGTTGCCGGCGCGGCCCCGGACGTCGACGCAGGGGCCCCACCGGCGGTCGCTGTTCGTCTTCCGGGTCATGACCACCCGGGCACCGAGGCGCTTCAGCCGGTGCCTCGCCAGCCGGGCGACCTGGAAGGTGAAGGTCGCCTCGGGGTAGCCGGCGTCGGTCGAGGTGCCGGTGGTGTTGCACGGCTTGGTGAACCCGCCGGCCGGCACCGGCCGGTTGATCCGGTCGGGGAAGTTCCGGTTGCCGAGCTGGTGCCCGGGGTCGAGGACGACGGTGCGCCCGGCGAGCGGCCGGACCGGGGTGGACGGCGACGCCGACGACGTCGGCGAGGCGGTGGCGGACGACGTCGACGTGGCGACCGGTCCGGGCGCGGCGTCGGAGCCCGATGCGCAGCCGCTGAGCACCGACGCGGCCAGCGTCAGCGCCACCGCCGCGGCCGCCGTCCGGGAGGTCACTCGTAGCCCAGGATCTCCTGGCGCCGCTCGGCCCAGGCCAGGGCGGAGGCGATGCCGTCGTCGAGGCTGAGCTCGGTGCGCCAGTCGAGGAGGCGGGCGGCCTTGTCGGCGTTGGCGAACGCGCCGATCGCATCCCCCGGCCGCGGCCCGGCCTCGGTGATCGGCACCGGCGAGCCGAAGACGCGCTCGAAGGCGGCCACCAGCTCGCGCACGGTGGTGCCCTCGCCGCCGCCGATGTTGAGCACCGTCGAGGTCTCGCCGACCTCGGCGAGCACGTGGTCGAAGCGCTCGACGGCGCGCACGTGGGCGCGGGCGAGGTCCCAGGCGTGGATGTAGTCGCGGATGCCCGTGCCGTCGCGCGTCGGGTGCTCGGTGCCGGTGATGGTGAACGACGGCTTGAGGCCGCGCGCGGCGAGCACGAGCTGGCCGATCACGTGGCTCGGCTCGCGCACGTAGATGCCCGACTCGAGGTCGGGGTCGGAGCCGATCGGGTTGAAGTAGCGCAGGATCACCGCACGCAGGTCGGTCGCGGCCGCGAGGTCGATGAGGACCTGCTCCATCATCCGCTTGGTGCGGGCGTAGGGCGAGGCGGGGTCGAGGGGGTCTTCCTCGACGACCTCGAAGTCGTCCTTGGCGGCGTACAGGCTCGCCGACGACGAGAAGAGCACGCGGGTCAGGCCGAGCGCGGTGAGCTCGTCGAAGAGCTCGAGCGACTTCGCGACGTTGTCCTTGTAGTAGAGGTAGGGCTGCTCCATCGACTCCGGGACGACGATGCGGGCCGCCATGTGGATGGTGGCGTCGAGGTCGGGGTGCTCGGCGGCGATGCGGCGCAGCAGCTCGCGGTCGGCGATGTCGCCCTCGTAGAAGACCCGGTCGCGGGTGAAGACCCGGGGGCCGTTGAGCAGCGAGTCGAGGACGACGGGCGTGTGCCCGGCCTCCTCGAGCGCCTTGCAGGTGATCGAACCGAGGTAGCCGGCGCCGCCGGTGACGAGGACCTTCACGACGAGCAGGCTAACGGCCCGGGTGGTCGCGACCGGGAGCGCACGTCGCCGACCTCTGATCCCGTGCGGGCAGCACCGATCGCCGGCCCCCGTTGCTGGCAGGATCGAGCCATGGCACCCGCGCCCTCCGCACTGATCACCGGCATCACCGGTCAGGACGGCCTCTACCTCGCCGAGCTGCTCGTCGCGAAGGGCTACGACGTCCACGGCCTCATCCGGGGCCAGAACAACCCCAAGCTCGGCCTGGTGCGCGAGCTGCTGCCGACGGTGACGCTGCACAACGGCGACCTGACCGACATGAGCAGCCTCATCCGCGCGCTGCGCGAGTCCGACCCCGACGAGGTCTACAACCTCGGCGCCGTCTCGTTCGTCGCCTACTCGTGGGAGCAGGCCGCGCTCACCACCGACGTCACCGCCAAGGGCGTGCTCAACATGCTCGAGTCGCTGCGCCTGCACTGCCGCGACGACCTCGGGCGGGTGCGGTTCTACCAGGCATCGAGCTCGGAGATGTTCGGCAAGGTGCAGGACGTCCCGCAGCACGAGCGCACCCTGCTGTGGCCGCGCTCGCCGTACGGGGTCGCCAAGGTCTTCGGGCACCACATGACGATCAACTACCGCGAGTCGTACGGCATGCACGCCTCGAGCGGCATCCTGTTCAACCACGAGTCGCCGCGCCGCGGTCCGGAGTTCGTGACCCGCAAGGTCAGCCAGGCGGTCGCGCGCATCCACCTCGGGCTCCAGGACGAGCTCGTGATGGGCAACCTCGACGCCGAGCGCGACTGGGGCTTCGCCGGCGACTACGTCGAGGCGATGTGGCTGATGCTGCAGCAGCCGGTCGCCGACGACTACGTCATCGGCACGGGCGAGACCCACTCGGTGCGCGAGTTCGTCGAGACGGCCTTCGCCCACGTCGGCATCGACGACTGGGAGCGCTTCGTCCGCTTCGACGAGCGCTTCGTGCGCCCCGCCGAGGTCGACCAGCTGATCGGCGACGCGGCCAAGGCCCGCGACGTCCTGGGCTGGAAGCCGAGGGTGAGCTTCACCGAACTGGTCTCGCTGATGGTCCAGGCCGACATCGAGGCGTTCCGCGCCGGCTGGAAGTGACTCCTCCGATGACCCGGGCCCTCGTCACCGGCGTCGGCGGCCAGGACGGCGGCTACCTCGCCGAGGCCTTGCTCGACGACGGCGTCGAGGTGCACTCGCTCGGCCTCGGGCACGACGTCGTGCCCGCCGGGGTGGTCGGCCACGTGGGCGACCTCGCCGACGTCGACGCCACCCGTGCCCTCGTCCGCGACCTGTCCCCCGATGTGGTCTACAACCTCGCCGCGATCTCCTCGGTCGCGCTGTCGTGGGAGCAGCCCGACCTGGTCGCACGGGTCAACGGCACCGCCGCGGTGGCGCTGCTCGAGTCGGCGCGGCTGGTGGGTGCCCGCGTCGTCCAGGCCTCGAGCGCCGAGATCTTCGGCGAGCCGGCGACCTCCCCCCAGGACGAGTCGACGCCCGTCCGGCCGCTCAACCCCTACGGTGCCGCCAAGGCCTACGCCCACCTGGCCGTCGAGGTCTACCGGCGGCGCGGCCTCCACGCATCGAGCATGGTGCTGTACAACCACGAGTCACCACGTCGTCCGAAGCAGTTCGTGACCCGCAAGATCACCTCGACCGTCGCCGCGATCGCGCGCGGCGAGGCCGACCGGCTCGTGCTGGGCAATCTCGACGCCCGTCGCGACTGGGGCTGGGCACCCGACTACGTCGCCGCGCTCCGCCTGGCCGCCGCGGCCGACCAGCCGGACGACTACGTCATCGCCACCGGCGTCGCGCGCTCGGTGCGCGACTTCGTCGGAACGGCCTTCGCCCGCGCCGGGGTCAGCGGCTGGGAGCGGCTGGTCGAGGTCGACGAGGCGTTCGTGCGTCCGGCCGACGCCACCGAGCTGGTCGGCGACGCCTCCCGCGCGAGGGCCCGTCTGGGCTGGGCTCCCACGATCGGCTTCGAGGAGGTCGTCGGCCGCATGGTCGACGCCGACCTGCACGGTTGACCACGCCTCGGCACGACGAGCCGTACCTGACCATGAGACCGCCGTGGCCCGTCGCGTCCGCTGGAAGCGCCACGGCACGCCGAGCTCCGCTCGGCCGGCTATCCGTGCTCGAGCAGCCCCAGCAGGTAGGTGCCGTAGCCGCTCTTGAGCAACGTCTCGGCGATGGCGCGCAGCTCGTCGTCGTTGATGTAGCCCATGCGCCAGGCGACCTCCTCGGGCGCGCCGACCTTCGTGCCCTGGCGGGCCTCGATCGCGCGGACGAAGTTGCTGGCGTCGTTGAGGTCGTCGAACGTGCCGGTGTCGAGCCACGCCGAGCCGCGCGGCAGCACCTCGACCTGCAGGCGGCCCTCGTCGAGGTAGAGCCGGTTGAGGTCGGTGATCTCGAGCTCGCCGCGGGCGGAGGGCTTGAGCGAGGCGGCCTTCTCGACGACGTCGTTGCCGTAGAAGTACAGCCCCGGGACGGCGTACTGGCTGCGCGGCTGGGCCGGCTTCTCCTCCAACGAGACGGCCCGGAACTCGTCGTCGAACTCGACGACGCCGTAGGCCGTCGGGTCGGCGACGCGGTAGCCGAACACGGCGGCGCCGTCGAGGTCGGCGAAGCGGCGCAGCCGGGTGCCGAGGCCGCCGCCGTAGAAGATGTTGTCGCCGAGCACGAGGCCGACCCGGTCGTCGCCGATGTGGCCGGCGCCGATGACGAACGCCTGCGCGAGCCCGTCGGGGCTCGGCTGCACGGCGTAGGAGATCGAGATGCCGAAGCGGGAGCCGTCGCCGAGCAGGCGGACGAACTGCTCGGCCTCGTGCGGGGTGGTGATCACCAGCACGTCGCGGATGCCGGCCAGCATCAATGTCGAGAGCGGGTAGTGCACCATCGGCTTGTCGTAGACCGGCATCAGCTGCTTGCTCACGGCGTGCGTGATCGGGTGCAGCCGCGAGCCGGTGCCACCGGCCAGGATGATTCCGCGCATGTGCCCCATCGTGTCGCATCGAGGCACCGTCGTCAGATTCGCCGCCTCGACCCTCGCAGCCGACATTCGGACCAGGCACCGCTGCCTCGTAGAGTGCACCGCGTGCAACGGATCCTCGTCACCGGCGGCGCCGGCTTCATCGGCTCCAACTTCGTCCACCACCTCGTGCACCAGACCGACGCGGTCGTCACGGTGCTCGACAAGCTGACCTACGCGGCCTCCCGCGAGTCGCTGGAGGGTCTGCCCGCCGACCGCGTGAGCCTGGTCGTCGGCGACGTCGCCGACCAGCCGCTGGTCGAGGAGCTCGTGGGTGAGCACGACGCCGTGGTGCACTTCGCGGCCGAGTCCCACAACGACAACTCGCTGAGCGAGCCGGGCCCGTTCATCCAGACCAACATCGTCGGCACGTTCGTGATCCTCGAGGCGTGCCGCAAGCACGGCGTCCGGCTGCACCACGTCTCGACCGACGAGGTCTACGGCGACCTCGAGCTCGACGACCCCGCCCGGTTCACCGAGGCCACGCCGTACAACCCGAGCAGCCCCTACAGCGCCGCGAAGGCCGGCTCCGACCACCTCGTCCGGGCATGGGTGCGCTCGATGGGGGTCGAGGCGACGATCAGCAACTGCTCGAACAACTACGGGCCCTGGCAGCACGTCGAGAAGTTCATCCCGCGCCAGATCACCAACGTGCTCGACGGCGGTCGGCCGAAGGTCTACGGCACCGGTACCAACGTGCGCGACTGGATCCACGCCGAGGACCACAGCTCGGCCGTCTGGACGATCCTGCAGCGGGGCCGCATCGGCGAGACCTACCTCATCGGCGCCGACGGTGAGAAGAACAACCTCGAGGTCGTGCAGATGATCCTGACGAACCTCGGCCGCCCGGCCGACGACTACGACCTCGTCACCGACCGCGCCGGCCACGACCTGCGCTACGCGATCGACTCCACCAAGCTGCGCACCGAGCTCGGCTGGACGCCGGCCTTCCCCGACTTCGGCGAGGGCCTCGCGCGCACGATCCAGTGGTACGCCGACCACCGCGACTGGTGGGGCCCGCACAAGGCCGCCACCGAGGCCTCCTACGCAGCCAAAGGTCAGGCCTGAAGCCGTGCCCAACGACCTCGCCGTCGAGACCACGCCGATCCCCGGCCTGCTCGTCGTCCACCTGCCCGTGCACGAGGACGCCCGCGGCTGGTTCAAGGAGAACTGGCAGCGCGAGAAGATGGTGGCCCTCGGCCTGCCCGACTTCGACCCCGTGCAGAACAACGTCTCGTTCAACGCCCGCCGCGGCGCCACGCGCGGCATCCACACCGAGCCGTGGGACAAGTTCGTCTCGGTGACCAACGGCCGCGCGTTCGCGGCCTGGGTCGACATGCGCGACGGCGACTCCTACGGCACGACCTTCACGATCGAGCTCGACCCCGGCACCGCCGTGTTCGTGCCGCGCGGCGTCGGCAACAGCTACCAGACCCTCGAGGACGGCGTCGCCTACGCCTACTTGGTCAACGAGCACTGGCGTCCCGGCCTCACCTACCCCGCGCTCGACCTCGCCGACCCGACCGTGGCGATCGACTGGCCGATCCCGCTCGACGAGGCCGAGATCAGCGACAAGGACCGCGCCAACCCGCAGCTGGCCGACGCCGTGCGCATGCGGGCGCGCACGCCGCTCGTGATCGGCTGCCACGGCCAGCTCGGCCGGGCGCTCATGGCCGCCTTCCCCGACGCCGTCGGCGTCGACCTCGACGACCTCGACGTCACCGACCCGGCTGCCGTCGCCGCATGGCCGTGGCACGAGCACTCGGTGATCCTCAACGCCGCGGCCTACACCGCCGTCGACCAGGCCGAGACGCCCGAGGGCCGGGTGGCCGCCTGGGCCGCGAACGCCGCCGCGCCGGCCACCTTGGCCACGGTGGCCGACGCCCACCGGCTCACGCTGGTGCACGTCTCCACCGAGTACGTCTTCGACGGCACCCGCGAGGTGCACGACGAGACCGAGCCCGTCTCGCCGCTCGGGGTCTACGCCCAGTCGAAGGCGGCCGGCGACCTGGCCGCCGGCACGGCCAAGCGGCACTACGTCGTCCGCACGTCGTGGCTCATCGGCGAGGGCCACAACTTCGTGCGCACGATGGCCCGCCTCGCCGGCGACGGCGTGCGGCCCAGCGTCGTCGACGACCAGGTCGGCCGGCTCACGTTCACCACCGAGCTGGTGCGCGCCATCCGGCACCTGCTCGACGTGGGCGCCGACTACGGCATCTACCACGTGAGCAACGGCGGCGAGGCGATGTCGTGGGCCGACGTGGCCGCGGAGGTCTACGCGCTCAGCGGCCGCGACGCCGCCGACGTCGGCCGGGTGACGACGGAGGAGTACTTCGCCGGCAAGGCGCTCGCACCGCGGCCCCTGCACAGCACCTTCGACCTCACCAAGCTGGCTGCGACGGGGTTCGAGAGCGAGCCCGCCATGCGTGCGCTCCGCCGGTACCTGTCCGCCTGACCCGCCGGCTCGCGCGGGCGCGAATCCGACGTCCGGGGCCGCGGAGGGCGTCAGCGCCGGTAGAGGCTGGCGAGCGCGGGTCGCACGTCGGCGAGGTAGACGAGCGCGGCGATCAGGAGGATGAAGTTGATCAGCAGCAGCGGGACCGGCACGAAGAAGAGCACGACCCCGATGCCGAGGATCGTGCACCACGTCGGCTTGTTGAGCTTGCCGGCGGCCTCGTAGGCCTCGGGCTTGTAGAGCAGCGAGTTGACGAAGGCGAAGATCGAGACGGTCAGGCACGCCAGGTAGATGACGAGCCGGACAATGCTCTCGGCCTCGAAGACATTCATGGTGGCAGCACCCTAACGTGACGACGCCTGACCGGACACGCCGAACACCCGGGCCTCCGCAGCTCATACCTGCGGAGGCCCGGGTGGCACGCGTGCGGCGAGGCTCAGAACAGCGTCGGCTGCTCGTCGCCGGCTCTTCAGCTGGCCGACGTGGCCTTCTTGGCCGGGGCCTTCTTGGCGGCCGGCGCCTTCTTGGCGGTGGTCTTCTTGGCAGGCGCCTTCTTGGCCGTGGTCTTCTTGGCCGTGGTCTTCTTCGCGGCGGGGTTGGTCGTGTTGACCTTGACCTCGACGGAGGCGCTCGAGGGCAGCTTGGTGCCCTTGACGACGGCCTCGCCACGCTTGGCCAGGTCGGTGTAGGTGCTGACGACGGTGCCGGTCACGGTGCCGGCGTACTCCTTGGCGGCGGCCTGCGACTTCGTCGGCAGGGCCTGCAGCTCGGCGACCCGGGCCTCGACGGCGGCGCGGCGGGCCTTGGCCTGCTCGAGCGCGGACTTCTGCAGCTTGGCGGCGTCGAAGTCGGTCACGGTCTTCTGCACGTCGCTCACGCGGGCGGTGGCGTCCTTCTGCAGGCCGTTCAGCCGCTTCTGCACGTCGGCGACGTACTCCTTGACGGCGGTGACGGCCAGGTCGCCCGCGCCGACGCCGGCGTAGAGCGGCTTCTGGGCGGCCGCGGGGATCTCGAGGGACTTGAAGTCGATCTTGGTCTTCGCCATGGGTCAGCTCTCCTGAGGGTGGGTAGTGGCGGTGGTGGTGGTTTCTTCGTCGTCGTCCGCGGGCCGTTCGGCGGCGTTGAGCGCCAGGAACGACGAGTAGACATCCAGCAACGACTGCTTCTGCCGCTCGGTGAGGCCCGCGTCGGCGAGGACGGCCAGCTCGACCGTGCCTCCGGCACCCGGCTCCGGGCTGACGATCCCCGCGCGCACGTAGAGCTGTTCGGCGGAGATGCGCAGCGCCTTCGCGATCTGCTGCAGCACGTCGGCCGAGGGCTTGCGCAGACCGCGTTCGATCTGGCTCAGGTAGGGGTTCGAGACGCCGGCCTGCTGGGCGAGCTGCCGCAGGGAGAGTCGCGACGCGAGCCGCTGCTCCTTGAGGTAGTCGCCGAGCGACTCGACGGTCTGCCCGACCTTGCTCTTGGCCATGCCTCCATGGTGCTAGCAGCAGCTAGCAAAACGCAAACAGAGCTAGCGTGGGTCTGGTCACAGCGATACCCCCAAGGGTCCCGGGCTAACGGACGCCGGCGACCACCGAGGTCATCCGCGCGCGGAAGTTCTCCTCGGAGAAGTACTCGGAGTGGCGGCGGATGGCGTGGGGGTCGAACGAGACGGCGTCCATGCGGCGCAGCGCGTCGGCGAAGGCGTCGGCGTGCTGGTGGTGCGTCGCCCCGTGCGGGTGCACGAGCAGGCCGGTCTCGCCGTCGCGCACGTAGTCGAGGGCGCCGCCCTCGCCGAGCGCGATCACCGGGGTGCCGCAGGCCATCGCCTCGACCGGCACGATGCCGAAGTCCTCGACGCCGGTGAACAGCAGGCCCCGGGCCCGGCGCATGAGGTCGAGCATCGTGGCGTCGTCGACGCGGCCGGCGAACTCGATGCCGGGGCCGGCGTGGGCACGGCACGCCGCCATGGCGCGCCCCTCCCCCACCACGATCAACCGGACGCCGGCGCGCCGGGCCGCGCTGACCGCGACCTCCGGGCGCTTGTAGGGCACCAGGCGGCCGGCGATGAGGTAGAAGTCGTCGCGCTCGACGCCCTCGTCGACACCGAAGAGGTGCGTGCGCACCGGCGGCGGGACGACGAGCGCCTCGCGACCCCACCAGTCCTCGATGCGCTGGGCGACAGCGGTGGAGTTGGCGACGAGGCGGTCGGGGCGGGCGGCGGCGCGGCGGTCGGCGGCACGCTGGGTGGAGGCGAACGCGGTCAGCCCCACCTCGCCGATGCGGCCGCCGGGCTCACCGGCCCGGGTGCCGGCCTCCCACATCCACCGCGCGGGCGTGTGCACGTAGCTGACCATCGGGACGCCGTCGGGCACCCGCACCCGCTGGGCGAACGCGTGGTGGGAGGTGAGCACGAGGTCGGCGTCGGACAGGTCGGCGCGCGCCATCGCCATCGGCAGCAGCGGCAGGAGGTGCGCGTAGCGACCGTCGTTGCGGTAGAGCCGCTGCAACCCGCTCGTGCGCACGCTGGACGCCGGCACGCCCTCGGGACGGCCGCGGTCGTCACCGACGGGTACGAACACCTCGGCGCCCGGGAAGGCGGTGACCAGCTGTTCGACGACCCGCTCGGAGCCGCCCAGCTCGGTGAACCGCTCGTGGACGACGACCGTGCGGCTCACGCGGTCGCGCCTGCCGTCGCCTCGCGTCGCTCGTCGACCCCGGCGGCGTCGTCGGAGCCACGGGACTCGCGGCCCGGCGAGCGCACCGACTCGCGCAGCGCCACGGCGACGACGTCGAGGTCGAGCGCGCGCATCGTGGTGACCTCGCTCTGGATGGCGCGCCGGCTCGTGCGCTGGTCGACCTCGAGCACGACGGGTCCGGACAGCGCGGAGGCCAGCGGCAGCAGGTCGTCGACCGTGGCCACCTCGGCCGCGAGCACGACGCGCTCGTCGTCGCCGGCCGTGGCGCTCGAGCCGTCGGAGACGTCGTGGAGCACGACGAGGTCGCCGCGGGCCGCGAGCAGGTCGGCCAGCAGGCCGGCGCTGCGCCCCTCGGCGCCGGCGCCGACGCCGACCACGACGACGTCGCGGGCCTCGCCGATCGCCGGAAGCAGGGGCGCGACCGCGGTGGCACCGGCCGAGGCCGGGACGACGGTGGCGGCGAGGCCGGTCGCGCGGGTGACGTCGGCGGCGGCGTCGCGGGCCGACAGCGAGCCACGGAACGCCCGCACCAGGACGACGCCCTCGGCGGTCAGGACGAGGAAGACCAGGAAGGCGAGCAGGGCGTCGCGCAGCGGTCGCGGCGCGTCGGGCGACTCGGGGACGTCGGCGGGCTCGACCAGGGCGAGGCGCCACGGGTTGGTGTCGGCCAGCGTGCGCAGGGCGCCGAGCAGCGCCTCGCGCTCGCGGTCGAGGGCGCCGACGGCGAAGATGTCGTTGGTCGCCGCGGTGCGGCGGCGCTCCTCGGCCACCGCGGCGATGGAGTCGGTGATCGCCGACCGCTTCTCGGCGACGTCGTCGGCCTGGTCGGTGCGCACCTGGTCGCCGAGCACCTGGGCCACGGCGTCGGCGAGCACGGCCGCCTCCTCGCCCGACTCGCCGGAGGCGCTGATGACGACGAACCCGGGCTCGTCGCCGGCGTCGGTGGTGATCTCCTCGGCGGCGTCGCGGACGGCGTCGCTGTCGTCGTCACGGCCGAGCAGGCCGAGCGCCGCCTCGACGACCCCGGGCGTCGCGGCCCGGCCGCTGACCTGCGTGGCGTAGTAGGACACCTGCGGAGTCGGGTCGCTGTCGTCGGTGACGGGCACCCGCACCTGCACGGTCGCCGACGCCGTATAGTGCTCCGGCGCGGTGGAGCGCCAGGCGAACACGCCGACGGCCGCGACGACCGCCACCGCGAGGACGATCCAACGCCTGGCCCAGACGCCGGCCGCCTGCTCGAGTAGATCCATGGGCCTCAGTTTGCCCTGCGGAGCATGCTCCTCAGGGCGAAGTAGGCCGGTTTGGGCTGTCCGTCGTGACCGATCAGACCGAAATTCGACTCGATGTCGGCAGGCTCGTTGCTCAGGTCGCGCAACGCGTACAGGTAGATCGGCCCCGTGAACGGCAGCCGGCGGGCCAGCGTGATGGCCTGGGTGATCATCTGGGCCTGCAGGTCGCCGGGCACCGAGCGGTCGCTGGCGCCGGTCGGGGCGCCGTACTCGGTCATCCAGATCTTCTTGCGGCCGTCACCGGCGCGGCGCATGACGTCGTACATCGCGCGCATGCGGAAGAAGGTGTTCCAGCTCTCGGTGCTGCCCGGCAGGGCGGGATAGCTGTAGGGGTGCACCGACACCGCGTCGAACCGGCGGCGGTCGACGCCGGCGGCGTAGACCTGGCGCAGGAAGGTGACCGGGGAGTAGGCGCTGCCGTCGGCGGCGTCGTCGGCGGGCGAGAAGGCGCCGATGACGATGCGGGCCCGGGGCGCGCTGCGGCGGATGGCGGCGCCGACCACGTCGACCATGCGCGCGTAGACGACGGGGCTGGGCAGGTCGCCGTCCCAGCCCATGGTGCGGTTGGGCTCGTTCCACAGCTCCCACGAGCGCACCTGCGTGCGGTAGCGACGGGCGGCCGCGCCGACGAAGCGGGCGAACTGCCGGCGGCCGGCGGCCTCCTTGAGCGGGCGGGCCCAGTGGGGCCGGTAGCCGGTGACGGCCAGCACCTGGAGGCCGGCCTGGCGGGCCGAGCGGATGACCCGGTCGGTGTCGGCCCAGTTGTACTGGCCCGGGCTCTGCTCGATGCGGGCCCAGCCGACGTCGAGGCGGACCCGGTTGACGCCGGCGCTCTTGGCGGCACGGAAGTCGGCGGCCTGGGCGGCGGGCGAGAGGTCGATGACGCCGAAGCCGGGGCTGACGCCGACCGGCACCCGGGGCGCCTTCCACTTCTTGCGCTTCTTCTGGCGCCGCTCGGCGGCGTCGGCCGTGACGGCGTTCGCCGCGCCCGGCTTGGCCGCGCTCACGGACGCCGCGGCCAGCGGCTCACGGGCCGAGGCGGTCGGCACGGCCAGCAGCGTGACGGCGAGGGCCATCGACGCGAGCAGCGTGAGGGGGATCGCTCGACGGCGAGCGCGTTGGGGGTGCGCAGAAAAGCGCGTGTTCGCGACCATGTCGCACACGTCCTCTCCCGGCGGTGGGGGGGAGACCGCCGGACGAGATCAGCATGCCAGGACTGTGACGGGACGCGACACCGCTGGGGGTGACATAGGGTCGAACGATTCGGGTAACCACTCACAACGAGCCAGACGAAATGTCCGATCGGTGGTTGCGCCGCTCGGCCAGGGCGACGGCGGCGTCGACCACCCGCCACGCCGCGCTCGAGCCGGCGCGCACCTCGACGGTGTCGTAGCCGCCGTTCGACCACTGCCTCTTGGTCTGCGAGACCCCGAGCAGCATGTCGACCCGACGGACGCCGTGGTCGGGTGCGATGCGGAAGGTCTCGCGGAACATCAGGTGCCCGGGGCTGTACCTGGCCCCTGCGGGGTCGTAGCGGGTGGTGAAGAGCGACATCGTCGCGGTCGACGGCGTCAGCAGCGCGAGCAGGAACGAGACCGGGTGCTCGTCGACGTAGGCGACCAGCGTGATGCACCGGCCGGCGTCGGCCTCGCGGCGCAGGTAGTCGAGGGTGAACCCGCCCCACGGCTCGTGGAGCAGGTGCTGCTTGGGGGCGGCCGCCTCGGCGTGGTCGAAGACCTGCCGCAGGTCGGGCAGCAGCTCCTCGAGCTTGGCCCGGTCGACCGCGACCTGCACCGAGTAGGTGCGGCCGTCGGCGGCGAGGTCGCGGTCGGCCCGCCGGAGCACGCGACGCGCGTGGCGGGCGCTGGGCGCCTCGAGGTGGGCGAGCCCGGTCTCGCCGAGCTCGGTGACCGGGCACCGGTCGCGCGGCGTGACGGTGACCGGACGACGGGGCCGGTCGAGGGCCACGAGGGCCGCCAGCGCCGGGCTGTCGGCCCGGGCCTCGACGAGGTCGAGCACGCGGCGCGGCGAGAGGAGCGTCGTCCAGAGCAGCGTCGCGGCGTCGTCGCGCCCGGGCGCGACGAGCACCTCGGAGACGGTGCCGAGCCCGTGCCCGAGCCACCGGACGACGCCGATCGGGCCGGCGCGCCGCTCGTGCAGGGGCGCGAGGGCGACGAGCCGGTCGCCGTCGTGGACGGCGCCGACGAGCAGCCGCCCCTGGCCGACGTGGTGCCACCAGGTCAGCGCGTAGGAGGGGCGCACGAGCGGTCCGGCGCCGACCTCGTCGGCGAGGGCGTCCCAGGCGTCGGCGAGGTCGGCGGCCCGGGCGGGGTCGCTGACCAGCTCGCACCGCAGGCCCGCGGTGGGGATGACGTCGCCGGTGTGCTGCTCGACGACGCGGTCGAGCTGGTGGTCGGGCCAGGTGCCGGCCGGGCGCGCGAGGTGGTAGGCGAGGCGCGTGGCGTCGTGGTGCTGGCCCATGGTCAGGCGCGGCAGCCGGAGGCGGTCGTCGTCGACGCCGATGCGTCCGTTGAGGAAGGTGTAGGCCGCCTCGTAGCCGGCGTCGGCGACGGCGTCGAGGGCGGCGCGGTCGAAGTGGCCGAACGGGTAGGCGAACTGGGTGACCGCTCGGCCCTGGAGCTGCTCGAGCCGGTCGCGGGTGCCGCAGACCTCGTCGCGGAGCCGCCCGGGCTCGAGGCCCGCGAGCGAGACGTGGGTGCGGGTGTGGGCGGCGATGTCGAAGCCGAGCGTGACGGCCTCGGCGAGCTCGACGCCGGTCATGGTGCGGCCCATCTGGGGCCACCAGGCCGGGTGCTCGCCCCAGCCGTCGCCGACGACCATCAGCGTGGCCGGCGCGTCGAGCTCGACCAGGGCCGGCAGCGCGTGCCGGGCCACGCCCTCGAGCGCGTCGTCGAAGGCGATGGCTGCGAGCCCGTCGGTGGGCTCGCCCCGGGCGGCGCGGGCGCCGATCGCGTCGAGCGGCACGACCTCGAAGCCGAGCCGGCGCACCACCTTCACGTGGGTGACCAGCTGGGCGAGGGTGACGTCGAGCGGGTCGCGCAGCTCGGTGCGGGTGCCGACGACGTCGTGGTAGGCCAGCACGATGCCGCCACCGTGGGCGGCGCGACCTGACGCCGCCCGGCCGACGGCGGCCACGACCCCCGAGCTCTTGTCGAGCGCCGTCACGACCGGGGCCCGGGCCCGGCCCCGTCGGCGCTCGCGGCGGCGAACCTCTCGCGGGCCTCGGCCAACGTCGCGACGAGCCTGGCCGTGGAGGCCTTGGCGTCGTAGGTGGTCGCGAACCGCTCGCGACCGGCCTGGCCCATGCGCGCGCGCAGCGCGGGGTCGTCGATGAGCTCGCGCAGCACCCGGACGAGGCCGGCGTCGTCGTCGCGGGCGACGAGGCGCCCGCACTCGGGCGGCACCATCTCGGGCATCGCCGACAGCTCCAGCCCGACGACGGGCAGGCCCGCGCACATCGCCTCGATGACGGCGTTGGGCGCCTGGTCGATCGTGCTGGGGAAGCAGAAGATCGCCCCGGCCCGCAGCACCTCCCACAGCCGGCCCGAGCCCACCGTCACGTCGTGCACCGCGCGCACGTTGCGCCCGGGTGGCACCTCCTCGGTGGTCACGAGCACCAGCTCGGCGACGTCGGCGAGGTGCTCCTGGTGGAGCCGGTGCAGCCGCAGCGCACCCTTGCGCCCGAGCTGGCGACCCACGAAGACGATCTGCGGCAGGCCCTGGGGCGCCACCGTGCCGGGCGCCGGACCGTCGCCGAGGTCGGGCGCGGTGATGCCGAACGGGTAGGTGCGGAGCCGGTCGTCGCCGACGCCGTAGTCGTCGCGGATCGACTCGGCCACCCACGCGGTGTTGGCGACCACGAGGGTGGCGGCGTCCCAGACCGGCTGCTCGAACCGCCGGGCCTGCTTGACCGCCCACGGGGTGAACCGGGTGGCCTCGCGGTAGGGCAGCCGGTAGGCGTTGAGCACGTTGGTGGAGTCGGTCGAGACGACCGAGGGCATCGAGGCGATGATGTCGGCGCTGCGGAGCCCGGCGTTCTGGGTGTAGACGTGCAGGGCGTCGTAGCGCGGGCCGGCCGCGCCGACCTCGCCGAGGCGGAGCAGGATGCGACGACGCACCCACCGGCTCAGTGCCAGCTGGGCCCGCAACGACTGGAGGTCGAGGTCGAGGCGCCCGAGCCCGGGCACCCGGGTGCCCACGGCCCGACGCAGTCCGCTCGGCGGCGGGACGTCGATGAAGTCGGCCTCGACGTCGGGGTGGTCGACCAGCGCACGACGCAGGTGGGTGTGCACGCTGGCGTGGCCACCGATGTTCTCGTTGACGAAGAGCACCCTCACGGGGCACCACCCTGCCGCACGGAGCCCGCGACGGTGTCGAGCTGTCCGAGGAGCGCGTCGACCTGGCGGTCGGCGTCGTGCGCGCGGCGCACCCGCTCGAGGCCCATGACCGCATGCTGCTCGCACAGGTCGGCGTCGTCGAGCAGGCGCGCGAGGGCCGCGGCGAGCGCCGGCGCGTCGCCGGGCGGCACGAGCACGCCGGCGCCGTCGAGCACCTCGGGCGAGCCGCCGTGGTCGCTGGCGACCACCGGGACGCCGATGCTCATCGCCTCGAGCACGTTGAGCGGGCACGCCTCGGGGTCGGTGCTCGCGCTGACCGCGACCGTCCAGCCGGCCATCACGCCGAGCGGGTCGGACTGGTGGCCGAGCACGGTGGCCCGCTCGCCGAGCCGGGTGCCCTCGAGGCGGGCGCGCACCGAGGCGGCGTAGTCGGCGTCCTTGGGCAGCTGGCCGCCCATCAGCTCGACCCGCACGGGCCGGTCGATCATCCAGAGCGCGTCGAGGAGGACGTGCTGGCCCTTCCAGGACGTCAGCAGGCCGTTGAGCCCCACGACGGGCGGGCGCTCGGCCGACACGGCCGGGCGCGGGGCGCGCTCGCGGCGCGCGACGCCGTTGTGGACGACAGTGACCTCCGGCCCGCTGCCGGGAACGTCGTCGCGCAGCCGCACCGCCACGGCCTCGGACACCCCGACGACCCGGGCCAGCCCGGCCCGGCAGGCGCGGTAGAGCCGCAGCCGGCTCGGCGCGACGACGACGTCGTGGGCGAGCCACACGGCCGGCGCCGACCGGGCCGCAGCGGCCAGGCGCACGGTGGGCAGCGCGAGCAGCGAGTTGACCAGGACGACGTCGGCCTCGCGCGCGGCCCGCCGCAGGGTGCGGGCCGCGCGGCCCCACCGGGCGACGGTGCGCACCGCCGCGGCCGGACGCGGTCCGTCGGCCAGGCCGAGCTCGGGCACCGCCCGGTGCCGGGCGCCGGTGGCGGCGACCTCGGCCGCGAGCGGGCCGTCGGGGCACAGGCACTCGACGTCCCACCCCCGGCGGACGGCGGCCGCGAGCGTGCGCAGCAGCACCCGCTCGGCGCCGGAGACCTGGCCGGTGGCGTTGAGGGCGACGAGCCTCACGAGCGCACCTTCCGCAACGACCCGCTGACGCCGGAGGCCGCCAGCACCCCGCCGGCGGTGGCGGCGCCGAGGAAGGCCGCGACGGCCAGGGTCGCGGCGAGCACCCACGGCAGCACGAGGTCGGCGCCGATCCCGACCCCCACGCCGGCGCCGATGGCGACCGGGACGACGAGGAAGCGGCCCAGCCCCCAGGGCCGCAGCTCGCGCACCCGGAGCAGCAGCACGCACAGCATCGTCAGGACGACGACCTCGGAGATCAGCGTGGCCACCGCGGCGCCGCGGTAGGAGTAGGCCGGGATGAGGGCGATGTTGAGCCCGAGGTTCAGCACCAGCCCGGCGAGCATCACCAGCGGGTAGCCGCGGTGGCGCTCGATCGCGACCAGGCAGGTGATGGCCAGGCTGGTCAGCAGCGCCAGGCCGATCGCGACGGCGAGGACCTTGGTGGCGTTGGCGCCGACCGCGTAGTGCTCGCCGTACAGCACCGAGGTGAGCGGCTCGGCGAAGCCGACGAGCCCGACGATGGCGGTGCCGCCGAGCAGGCCGAGCAGCATCGTCGAGCGTCGGACGGCGGCGCGGAAGCCGGCCAGGTCGCCGGGCCAGGTGGTGACCAGCACGGTCAGCAGCGGCACCGTGACCGCGACGGCCACCGACTGCACGATGTCGATGAACTTGTAGGAGACCCCGTAGATGCCGACGGCGTCGAAGTCGTCGAGCTGGGAGAGCATGATCGCGTCGACGCGGTAGTAGATGGTGGCCAGGCCGAGCCCGACGGTGAGGGGCAGCGCCTCGCGCAGCATGCGCCACCACAGCGCCCGGTCGACACGCAGGCGGATCGGCACGAGGCGGTGGGCGGCCGGGATCTTCCAGGCCAGGATCACCACCTGGCACAGCACCGCGGGGATGCAGAACAGCAGCAGGGTGCCGCCGGCCGCGGCGAGCGCGGCGGTGAGCGCGAACTGGGCCGCCAGCCCGACGACGCCGAGCACGCTCACCCCGCCCATGCGCAGCCGGGCCTGGAAGACGACGTCGAGGGCCGACGACGGGGTGGCCAGCAGCACCACCACGCCCGCCACGGCGGCGCCGACCGCGACCCGCGGGTGACCGAGGGCGAGCACGATGACGATCACCAGGACGTAGCCGACCACGCCGAGCAGCGTGCGGAGCAGCAGGTAGGCCCCCGCGAAGTGGGCGGCGTCGCCGCCGGCGAGCGGCTGGCCGTCGTCGCCCTCGAGCTCGCCGAGCATGCCGCGGACGGCGATGCGGCCGATGCCCATGTCGGTGACCACCGACATCAGCCCGAGGATGGTGAAGATCAGGGTGAAGCGACCGAAGTCCTCGATCGACAGCGTCCGGGCGATGAGCAGCGTGCCGCCCCAGCCGAGCACGGCCTGGCCGAGCCGGCTGCCGATGAGCCAGCTGGTGTTGAGCAGGGCGCGGTGGCCCTGGTCGTCGTGGTGCTCGCCGAGGGCGTCGTCCGGCGCACGGTCCGGCACCTGGTCGGTCGCCTCCTCGGTGGCGGGTCGTCTCAGCACGGGACGTCGAGCCTTCGGTAGACGGACAGGGTCTGCGCGGCCGTGTCGTGCCAGCGCAGTCGGGCGGCGGCGTCGACGCCCGCCGACCGCAGGCCGGCGTTGGTACCAGCGTCGCAGACGACCTCGCGCAGCGCATCCACGAGCAGGTGCTCCTCGTCGGCCGGCACCAGCCGGGCGCCGTCGCCGACGACGTCGGGCAGGGCGCCGACGCGGGTGGTGACGACGGCGGCCCCGCAGGCCATGGCCTCGACGGGCGGCAGGCCGAAGCCCTCGTAGACCGAGGCGTAGGCGACGCAGTCGGCGGCGGCGTAGAGGCCGGGCAGGTCGGCGGCGGGCACGTAGCCGAGCGGGCGCGCCGAGGCCGGCACGCTCACGCCCGGCGCGACCGCCCCACCGACCAGCAGGCTGACGCCGGCGCGCTCGCAGGCGGCGGCGAGCAGGTCGACGCGCTTGCGGGGCTCGACGTTGCCGAGGTAGAGCACGCTGCGTGCGGGCAGGTCGTAGTGGCGACGGACGCGCTCGACCTCGGCGGCGTCGGGCGGCGACATCTCGGGCCCGGCCGCGAGGTGCGTGACGGTGCTGCTGCGCCCGAACAGGGCGGCGATGCGCTCGGCGGTGAAGTTGCTGACGGCGATGATCTCGTCGGCCCGCCGGACCGCGCGGCTGACCAGCAGCCGCTCCCCGCGGGCGCGGACGCCGCCGTGCGCCCACGGCACGTCGAAGACCGACAGGTCGTGCACGGTGATGACCAGAGGGCCCTCGGTGCGCAGCGGCAGGTCGACGTCGAGGCCGTGCAGCAGGCCCGGGCCAGGTCGCATGGTGAGCCCGGCCAGGGCGCGGCGGGCGCCGCTGGAGACGGGGTGACGCACGGCCTCGACCGAGGCGGGCAGCTCGCCGGCGGCGTCGTCCTGCACGTGCGCGACCAGCGGGGTGCCGGTCGCGGTGCTCAGCGCGCCGAGGAGCTCGCGGACGTAGGTCTGGACCCCGCTGCCGCCGGGGCGGAGGGCGAGGGCGTTGAAGCTGATGCGGTGTCCAGGCACAGGAGGATCCCCACGGTGAGCCAGAAGTAGAAGTCGAGCGGGAAGATCTCGAGGTAGGTCGAGACGAGCGAGGCGGCCGCGGCGCCGATGGTGGCGGCGGCGATGCCTTGGGCGAGGGCGCGGTCGTCGCCCTCGGTGCGGCGGGCCGCCGCGAAGGCGGAGGCGATGATGCCGGCGCCGAGCAGCAGGAACAGCCACAGGCCGATCGGACCGAGCTCGATGGCGGTCTTCACGTACTGGTTGTCGGGCAGGTAGAGGTCGACGCCGGTGGTCGACGGCACAGTGACCAGCAGGTCGGGGTCGACGCCGAGCTCGAGCGACTTCTCCGCGGCCGCGCCCGTCGTCCCGACGCCGTTGCCGAGCGGTGCGGCGGCGACCAGCGAGATGATGTCGGACCAGCCCGACGTGCGCTCGCCGAGGCTGCTGGAGGAGAAGTAGGCGGTGAGCGCCGAGGCCGGCACGAAGGCGAGCGCGACGAGCGCGGGGACGCCGGCGTGCAGCAGGCCGCGGAAGCGCCACGCCGCCAGCACGAGGCCGCCGACGACGAGGGCGAGCATCGCCCCGCGCACGACCGACGACGCCATGGCGACGACGAGGAAGGGCGAGGCCACGAGGAAGAGCAGGTTGCGGGTGCGCTGCCAGTCGGCCATCGCCACGGGGAGAGCGACGAGCAGCACGAAGCCGAGGTAGAGGCCGAACGAGAACGGCTGGGTGAAGGTGGAGAACGAGCGCATCAGGTCGCCGGAGAACCGGATCGCGGTGTTGTACTCCCACCCGAGGGCGTTGAGCCGCTCGGGGCCGAGCACCTGCTGCACGAGCCCGAAGGCCCCGACGGCGACGGCGGTGCCCATGAGGATGGTGACCAGGCGGTCGCGATCGCGCGCGTCGAACGGGCAGCGCCAGAGGATGATCGGCACCAGCAGGTAGAAGTAGCCGATCTTGAAGCCCCAGGTCCCGACGGTGCCGCCGACGACGACGGCGGAGACCAGGCCGAGGGCGACGAAGACCACGAGGGCCGGCACCCAGCCGGGCAGCCGCGACAGCAGCGTCTCACCACCGTCGGGCGGACGACGGCGGGCCGAGGCCGGCGCGACGAACGTGGCGGCGAGGGTGGCGCAGGTCAGCGCCTCCTTCCACGGCCCGACGGTCTCGCCGAAGGACACGATCTGCAGGAGCCCGTCGAAGGGCAGCAGGAGCGCGAGGATCAGCAGCCCGAGCTGCGGGCGACGACAGACGGCGAGCGCGACGTGCCCCAGCACGACCGCGCCCACGAGTGCGAGGGCGGCGGCCTCGAACGAGTCGAGGACGCCGAGGCTCACGAACCGCGCCTGAGCAGGACGGTGCCGACGGTGCGGGTGATGATCTTGGCGTCGAGCCAGAGCGACCAGTTCTGGATGTAGTAGTTGTCGAACCGGGCGCGCTCGGCGATCGAGGTGTCGCCGCGCAGGCCGTTGACCTGGGCCCAGCCGGTGAGGCCGGCCGGGGTGCGGTGGCGCGAGTGGTACTGCGGGACCTCGGCGCTGAACTGGTCGACGAAGACCGGGCGCTCGGGGCGCGGCCCGACGATGCTCATGTCGCCCCGCAGCACGTTGACCAGCTGGGGCAGCTCGTCGATCGAGGTCGCGCGGATGAACTTGCCGACCCGGCCGAGGCGGGCGTCGCCGTTGATCGACCACACGGCGCCGGCGTCGGCCGGCAGGCGCAGCGAGCGGAACTTGTAGATGGTGAACGGCGCACCGTCGAGGCCGACGCGGACCTGGCGGAAGATGATGCCCTTGCCCATCTCGAGCCGGACGGCGAGGGCGACGACGAGCAGCAGCGGGGACAGCGCGAGCAGGGCACCGCCCGAGGCGACGACGTCGAAGGCGCGCTTGAGGCGCCACGACGGGGTGCGCCAGGTGCCGCGGCGGAAGCGCGTGAGGGGGATGCCCCACAGCTCGTCCATGTCGCGGCTGCGGTGGTGCAGCTCGTAGTGGCTGGGCACGGCGAAGACCTCGGTGTCGAGGCGGTCGCACTCGCGGACGGTGTCGACGACGCTCTCGCCCTCGACGCCCGAGGCGATGATGACCTCGCTGATGTGCTCGCGGCGCACCAGGCGGGCGAGGTCGTCGATGCCGCCGAGGTGCGGGACGTCGAGGTCGCGGAAGTCGCTGGGGATCTCGTCGTCGACGAAGCCGACGGGCACCAGGCCGTACTCGGGGTGGTCGAGGGCCGAGCGCACGAGCTTGCGGCCGACCTCGCCGGTGCCGAGCACGAGGAGGCGGTGGGCGAACAACCCACGGCGTCGGGCCTCACGCACCACAGCGTAGAGGCCGGCGCGCAGGCCCGCGAGCGTGCCCATGAGGACGGCGATCTCGACCGCGGCGGAGAGCGGGGTGATGGCCCGGGTGATGTCGGCGAGGTGGTGCGCACCGATGCCGGCGATGGCGGCGACGAGCAGCGAGGGCATGTCGTCGAGCACCGAGACGGTCAGCCGGGCGCGGTAGAGGCTCAGCGTCTGCGCGGCGACGACGACCGCGGCCACGGCGGCGACGTAGGCCGGCCACCAGGCGAAGGCGCCGACGAGCAGCAGCGTGAGCGCCACGGCGACGGCGTCGACGGCGACGAGCGCCGGCGGGAGCAGGTGCCGGCGGTGCGGCATCGTGAGAGCATCGCCACCCGCGGGCCCGACGAGGTCGGCCGTGTCGGCCGGGCCCATCGGCTCGAGATGACGGTTGGTGGCGTTGACTGCCTCGAGACGGAACACCCGTGCGGCCGACGCTCGCGTCGTTTCCCCCCATACGGACATGACTTGCTACTCCTGTCGTGGGCCGCGTGGGGCGGCCACCCCCTGATGACAGGGACAACCTTCCCGGACAGCCCGCAACAGC
Organism: Nocardioides secundeburneus; assembly: GCF_039939255.1. Taxonomy (NCBI): domain Bacteria; kingdom Bacillati; phylum Actinomycetota; class Actinomycetes; order Propionibacteriales; family Nocardioidaceae; genus Nocardioides; species Nocardioides secundeburneus. The sequence continues at coordinate 226,190 of NZ_JBDUUE010000004.1, read as the reverse complement.
AGATCCACACAAAACCAACGTCGGCGTTACCCGCGACGCGATGTTCCGAGCACCTGGCTGAGCACAGCCGGATCAATTCCCCCGAGGCCCACTCAACCCCTTCAGACCGGTGCTTAGCCTCAAGGAAACCTCAAGACCTTCAAGATCCGCTCGGATTCGGTCCACCACCCGTAACCCCGGAATGTGAACCAGATCTCGCGACCACTGGTCTAGACGTGTGCGCCGTCGGCGGCCGGAGGCGCCGCCTCGAAGGTCGCCCGGATCTCGCCGACCTGTCGTCCGCCGCCGAGCAGCGGCAGCACGCCGGTGGCGTCGACGGCCTCGTCGTGCACGCCCGAGCGGCGCAGCGCGGCCGCCATGAGCACCGGTCGCACGCGGGGGGCGCCGTCGTCGGTCTTGAGCGCGACCGCCCGGCCGTCGGGCAGGGCGACGGCGTAGCACGACTCCGCGCCCGCCTTGCCGATGGCGCCCGGCAGCGCGGTGAGCAGGCCGAGCTCGTCGCGCCGGGTGCCGGACACGTTGGCCGGGTGCTGCCGGATCGCGTCGGCGACGCGGCGCTCGGGCCCGCCGTCGGCGACCGCCAGCGCGCGGAACGCACGGGCGAGGCCGGTGAGCGACGTCGAGAGCAGCGGCGCCCCGCAGCCGTCGACGGCGACGACCTCGACCGGCTCGCTGGTGAGCTCGGCGAACGTGGCCGCGATCGCGACCTGGAGCGGGTGGTCGGCGTCGCGGTAGGTGGCGACGTCCCAGCCGCGCAGCACGCAGGTGGCGAGCATCGCGGCGTGCTTGCCGGAGCAGTTCATCGAGATCGGGTCCTTGGCCCGGCCGGCCCGGATCGCCTCCTCGCGCGCGACGTCGTCGAGCGGGTGGTCGGGCGGGGTCTGCAGCGCGCTCTCGTCGAGCCCGGCGCCGGCGAGGATGCGCCGGACGCCGTCGAGGTGGAAGTCCTCGCCGGAATGGGAGGCGCAGGCCAGCGCGAGCAGGTCGGGCGGCAGGTCGAGCCCGAGGCGCACCATGCCGAGCGCCTGCAGCGGCTTGTTGCACGAGCGCGCCAGCATCGGGCCGTCGGCGTCACCCACCGACCACGCCACCGACCCGTCGGCGTCGAGCGCGACGACCGAGCCGTAGTGGTGGCCCTCCACGAACCCGGAGCGGACGATCTCGGCGACGATCTCTGGCTTGCTCACACCCTGGAGGCTAGGTGGGCGGCGCGTGAGCCACCATCTCGCCCCGACTTCGACCCGGGAACGGTGGGTCACCTACCGCCCACTGGCAGGATGTCCGGCGTGTCGAGCCCTCAGCACTGCCCGTCGCCCCGTGAGCTCGACGACCTCGAGCTGCTCACGTCGGGCGCCCTGACCCCCCTCACCGCGTTCGACGTCCCCGGCTCGCCGGTCACCCTCGACCTGCCCGAGGCGCTCGCGGCCGAGCCGACCGTCGAGCTGGTCGACCCCGAGGGCCTCCCGCTCGCCCTCGCGCACCGCGACGACGACGGCAGCCGGCGCGTCGAGGCGCTCACCCACCCCCAGCACGGGCCGTTCCGCCGCCTCTACCTGACGCCGGCGCAGGTCCGCGCGCAGCACGCCGAGCGCACCGTCGTCCCGGTCACCGACGCGGTCACCGACGCCCAGCTCGACCAGCTGCAGTCCCTCGGGCCGGTCACGCTCCTCGCCCTGGTCGGCCACGGCACGCCCGGCCTCTCCCCCGTCGCGCTGCTGCGCGCCACCCTCCGCGTGGCCGCCTCGCTCGACGCGGTCGTGGTCGCCGTCCCGCTCGCGAGCCACGGCGACGCCGACGTCGACCACGACCTCGGCGTCCAGGTCGTGACGACCTACGCCGGCGGCGACCCCGTCGTCGGCCTGGTCGACGACGGCGAGCCGCTCGCCGAGCTCGCCGACATCGTCGACGCCGACCGGCCCGCACCCGACCGGCAGGGCCTCGTGCTCTTCTTCACCGGCCTGTCGGGCAGCGGCAAGTCGACGCTGGCCCGCGCGCTCATGGACCGCCTGCTCGAGCAGGGCCACCGCACGGTCACCACGCTCGACGGCGACGTCGTCCGCCGTCACCTCAGCGCCGGCCTCACGTTCTCGAAGGCCGACCGCGAGACCAACATCCGCCGCATCGGCTGGGTCGCGGCCGAGATCAGCCGGCACGGCGGCGTCGCGGTGTGCAGCCCGATCGCACCGTTCGACGAGACGCGGCAGCAGGTGCGCGCGATGGTCGACGAGGCGGGCGGCGCGTTCTTCCTCGTCCACGTCGCGACGCCGCTCGAGGAGTGCGAGCGGCGCGACCGCAAGGGCCTCTACGCCAAGGCCCGGCGCGGCGAGATCCCCGAGTTCACCGGCATCTCCTCGCCCTACGAGGCACCCGACGACGCCGACGTCGTCGTCGACACCACCGGCCGCACCATCGACGACGCCCTCGGCGACGTGCTCGACGAGCTCGCGGTCCAGGGCTACCTCGACCTGCGGCCCACCCCCGCCGAGGCCGTCGACGACCAGCGACCGCTCCGGGTGCTCTTCGTCTGCACCGCCAACATCTGCCGCAGCCCCACGATGGAGGTCGTGGCCCGCCGGATCGCCGGGCCGGTCGCGACGTCCGGCGTCGAGTTCAGCAGCGCCGGCGCGCACGGCTGGCAGGACGCGCCGATGAACCCGCCTCTTGCGGCGGCCGCCTTGAGGCACGGCGCCGACCCCGCCGACGTCGAGGCGTTCCGCAGCCGGCCGCTGACCCGCGAGCTGCTCGACGACGCCGACCTCGTCGTCACCGCCGAGGCGACGCACCGCCAGTTCGTGCTCGACGACCACCCCGAGGCGTTCCGCAAGGTGTTCACGCTCGGCCAGCTCGCCGAGGCCGTGCGCCAGGCCCCGGGCGACCTCGACCGCGACGCCCTGCTGCAGAGCATCGGCGAGCGGCGCGGGCCGGCCTCGACCGAGCTCGACGTCCCCGACCCGTACGGACGCGGGGACGAGGCGGCCGAGTCGTGTGCCACGCTCGTCGACGCCTACCTGACCACCGTCGTCCCGAGACTGAGGACATCCTGATGGACCTGCTCACCATGACCGCGCTCGGCATCCTGGCCGCCGGCTTCTTCGTCGGCATCGTCGTCGGGCTCACCGGCATGGGCGGTGGCGCGCTGATGACGCCGGCGCTGCTGTTCCTCGCGCCGCACCAGTCGGCCGCGGCCGTGGTCTCGGCCGACCTCACCGCCGCCGCGGTCTACAAGTCCGGCGGCGCCCTGGTGCACTCGCGCGAGGGCTCGCCGAACCTGACGCTGGCGAAGTGGCTGATCATCGGCTCGGTGCCGATGGCGCTGCTCGGGCCCTACGCGGTCAAGGCGCTGACCGACGACGCCGACCAGCTCGACCAGGTGCTCAAGTTCTCGATCGGCATCGCGCTGCTGCTGGCGGCGTCGACCTACGCGGCGCGGCTCTACCTCAACCTGCGCCGCGTGCGCTCCGGCGGCGCCCTCGGCGACGAGAACCCGACGATCCGCCCGATCCCCACGCTGCTCGTCGGCGCCCTCGGCGGCCTGCTCGTCGGCATCACCAGCGTCGGCTCGGGCTCGGTGATCATGGTCGCGCTCCTGATGCTCTACCCGGGCCTGTCGGCGGTGAAGCTGGTCGGCACCGACCTCGTGCAGGCCGTGCCGCTCGTGCTCGCCGCCGCGATCTCCAACATCGCGATCCACGGCCTCGACTGGGAGCTGCTGATCCCGCTGCTGGTCGGCTCGATCCCCGGCACCATCCTCGGCAGCAAGCTCGCGCCGAAGGTGCCGCAGTCGTTCATCCGCCGCGCGATCGTCGTCGTCCTGACGATGTCGAGCGTCGCGCTGCTCGGCAAGGCAGGCTGGGAGCCGTTCGGCGAGACCGCGCAGCCCTACTTCATCGCCGCGACCGGCGTCGCGATGGTCGTGCTCGTGCCGCTGGTGTGGGGTTTCCTGCGCAAGGGCCAGGGCCTGCCCATGTACGGCGCTCCGACCGTCGCCGAGCTCGAGGGCACGACCTACGCCGACCGCACGGGCAAGTAGGCGACCCGTGTTCCTCATGGGCAACCCCCTGCGCGACTACGCCTGGGGGTCGACCAGCCGGATGGCGGAGTTCCTCGGCCGGCCGCCGACGGGCGGCCCCGAGGCCGAGCTCTGGATCGGCGCCCACGAGAGCGACCCCTCGACCCTGCCCGACGGACGCCGTCTCGACGCCGTCATCGCCGAGACGCCCGAGCCGCTGCTCGGCTCGCGGGTGTGCGGGATCTTCGGCGACCGCCTGCCGTTCCTGATGAAGGTGCTCGCCGTCGACCAGCCGCTGTCGTTGCAGGTGCACCCGAGCGAGACCCGCGCCCGCATCGGTCACCGCCTCGAGACCCAAGCCGGCATCCCCGTCGACGACGGCACCCGCAACTACAAGGACGAGCGGCACAAGCCCGAGCTGATCTTCGCGCTCACCCGCTTCGAGGGCCTGGCCGGCTTCCGCGAGATCGAGCGGACGACGGCGCTGCTGCGCCTGCTCAAGGTCGACTGGGCCGAGCGCACCGCCGCCCGGCTCGAGACCGGGCCCGCCTTCCAGGCGCTGCGGGCCGTCGTCGTCGACACCATGGCGCTCGAGGGCCGTGCGCTCGGGCGCATCCTGCGCGACGTCGGCGACGCCGCTCGCCACGCCGGAGCCCGCGCCGAGCGCGAGCAGACCCGGCACGCCGTCCACCGCCGGGGCGACGAGCGCGTGAGGGCCGAGGCGGTGCGCGTGTTCGCGCGGGTCGGCGAGCTGGTGCGGGCCTACCCCCGCGACCCCGGCGTGCTCGTCACGCTGCTGCTCAACAACGTGCTGCTGGCCCCCGGCGAGGCCATGTTCGTCAACGCCGGCGTCGTGCACGCCTACCTCGAGGGCTTCGGTGTCGAGATCATGGCGTCGTCCGACAACGTGCTGCGCGCGGGCCTGACCCCCAAGCACATGGACGTCGACGAGCTGGTCGAGGTCACCAACTTCACCCCGATCCCCCCGCCGCGCTGGGACCCCTCCGAGCGCACCCCCGACTTCTGCTACCTCGAGCCGCCGGTCGCCGAGTTCTCGCTCACCGTCGGTCGCACGCCCCTGCGCCGGGTGCCGGCGACCGGGCCCCGGGCTGTGCTGGTGCTCGAGGGCACGGTCACGGTGACCGCCCGCGGCGACGCCGCCACGAGCATCACGGCCACCCGGGGCGAGTCGGTGTTCGTCCCGCACGCCGACGGCGCGGTCGACGTCAGCGGGCAGGGCCGCGTCGCCGTCGGCGCGGTGGCCCTGTGAGGACGGCCCTGTGATGACGCCGTCGCGGGCCCTCGTCCTGCTGCTCGTCGCGGTGCAGTCGCTCCTCACCGCGGCCTGGGTGCTGCGCCCCAACGACGACGGCCGGGTGGTGCTGGTGCTCACCCGCGAGCACGGCCTGCACTCCAGCGACGTGCCGGTCGTCGTGCTGTGGTTCGTCGTGGTGGCCGGGTGCGCGTGGGTCTGGACGCAGACCGGACGACGCGACCGGTAACCCCGGTCACAACCGGGCGTTCGCGAGCGTGCGGACGCCGCGTGACTCATCATGGTCCGGTGGAAACATCGCTCGTGCGTCGTCTGCGGACCGCCGTGACCTCCCTGTGCCTGGTCGTGGCGACCGTCGTGTTGTCGCCCGTGGTCCCGTCGTCGGCCGCCACCGTCGCTACCGCCGTGGCCCCATCAACGTCGGCCGCCCCGGCCGAGACCTCGGCCCGGGCAGCGGCGACCGGCCGCGTACGCGGCGAGATCCTCCGGGCCGGCCGTGGTCCGGCGCCGACGGTGAAGGTGCTCTGGTTCAGGTCCGACTGGACCTACCTCGGCGCCCGCAAGGCCACCGGCGCCTACTCCCTGACGCTGCCGGCGGGCCGCTACTTCCTCCAGTTCGTCGACCAGCGACCGAGCTACGACGTGACCAAGCTGCGCCCGACGACCGTCTCGGTCGTCGTCCGGGCGGCGAGCACGACGATGAAGACCGTGCGGATGCGTCGCGGCGCCTCGATCGGCGGCACCGTGCGCGTGGGCGGCAAGCCCGGCGGCGGTGCGCGGGTCGTGGCCGCCAACACGTACGAGCAGTCGTTCGAGGTCACCGCAGACCGCCAGGGCAACTACGCCCTCGGCGGCCTGCCTCCGGGCAGCTACTCGGTGTTCACCTACGACCGACGCGCGCAGTTCGTGGGGCCGAGCACCTACCTGAAGAAGGTGCGCGGATCCCGTTTCACCCGGGTCGACATCAAGCTCAAGAAGCGAGCGGGCGCCCTGCTGCTCGACCTCTACGCCGGCGACGGGCGCTACCCGGGCGTGGCCTACCCGACGGCCGTGAGCCGCAGCACCGGCCAGTTCTGGACGGCGAAGGCGCGGGGCGGCAGCGTCACGTTCACCGGGCTGTACCCCGGCCGCTACGACATCCAGGTGCCGGGCGTGGGGCCGTGGCTCGGCGCCACGGTGCGCACCACTGTCGTGGTCCGCAGCGGTCGCACGGCGTTCGGCTCGGCCCGGCTGACCAAGCGCGGCGCCTCGGTCACGGGCACGGTCGTCGACGGCAACCGCACCGACACCCCGCTGAAGGACGCCGTGGTGCGCCTGCTCGACGCCGGGGGCGCCGAGCTGGCCCGCACGACGTCCGCGAGCAACGGCACCTTCACCCTCACCGGGCAGCTGCTCACCCAGCGCGGGGTGAGCGTCGTCGCCGGCCCCGCGCAGTTCACGCCCTACCTCGGCACCGGCGACAGCGAGTGCAAGTACGGCAACCGCCGGGTGTCGGGAGTGACGCTCACCACCGGCCGCGCGACCTCGGTCGGCGCCGTCGCGCTCCCCCACCTGCCGAGGGCGCAGCAGGACGACCCGAACTGCTAGATCTGATGCGGCGTCCGGCCATTTCGTGACCTGCGTCCCTGTTGCCCCGAAACGCCGCGGCGCAGGGTCGCGATGACTCACACTGTCGACATGGCGTCATCCCACGACGAGGCCGGAACGAGCGCGCTCGTCGAGCCCACTCACCCGACCACCGCTCCCGTCGTCCCCGACGGCTACGTGCGCACACCCGACCCGGGCCTGTCCGCCTACAGCGAGCAGTTCCTCGACGAGGTCTCCTCGATCCCCGAGCACCGGGCGACCGTCGGCTGCATCATCCCGGCCTACAACGAGGCCGAGACGATCGCCGGCGTCCTCGACTCGCTGCTCATGCAGACCCGGCTGCCCGACGTCATCCACGTCATCATCAACAACACCACCGACGACTCCGTCGAGGTCGCGAGCCACTTCGCCGGCCCGCACGAGCGCCAGACGTCGGCCGGCCCGCAGCACACCGAGATCTACGTGCACGACATCGGCAAGAACCCCGACAAGAAGGTCGGGGCCCTCAACTACGGCTACACGCTGGTCGAGCACATGGACTTCGTGCTCGGCGTCGACGGCGACACCACGCCCGAGCCGGACGCCGTCGAGCACCTCATCGACGAGATCACCAGCGACGACCGCATCGGCGGCATCTCGGCGATCTATTCGATCGACGACAGCGCCCTCGACGGCCCGATGGCCAAGTTCCTCATCGCCGGCCAGCGCGCGCAGTTCTCCGCCTTCAACATGCAGAACCTGCTGAAGGGCCGCAACATGGCGGTGCTCGGCGGACAGTTCTCGATCTTCTCGACCCGCGCCCTGCGCGACGTGCTGCGCGACAGCCACCAGCGCACGCCGTGGGTCAACGACAGCGAGGTCGAGGACTCCCTGCTCTCGCTGCAGATCAAGAGCGCCGGCTACCTGACCAAGATCAGCGCCCGGGCCCGGGCCCACGTCGGCGGCATGACGACTCTGCGGGGCCTCGACGCGCAGCAGGTGAAGTGGAACTTCGGCGCCATCGACCTGATGTGGCCCGGCCAGCGCGGCGACACCCGCGGCCAACCGCTGCACCCCAACCTGCGGCTGCGCTGGTTCGAGCACCTCTCGATGGTCGTCAACATGGTGACCCGGCTGGGCTTCCTCCTCCTGCTCGGCGGGTCGCTGGTCATCGACGCCTTCGTCTTCCAGCTCTGGTGGCTCATCCCGCCGCTGGCCGCGATCGCGCTCAACGTGAAGGTGGCGCGCTCGATGGCGTTCGCCAACCGGCGCGACTACCTCTTCGCCCTCCTCCTCGCCCCCGCCGAGCTGTACATGTGGATCCGCATGGGCCACTTCGTACGGGCGTGGGTGAAGTTCTTCAGCCACCAGCAGACCGACAACTGGGCGGCCCAGGCCAAGGCCGAGCGTGGCAAGGGCACGGCCTGGCTCTACCCCTACGTCGTGCTCGTCGCCTTCCTGGTGGTGTGCGCGGTCGTGTGGTCGCAGCTCTCGATCCCGGTCCGCTCCGACGTGCTCGCGGTGAGCTGGCCGATCCTGGGCGTGGTGACGCTGCTGCAGACGGCGTGGATGATCGTCAAGATCATGAAGCCCCACCGGGGGTTCAAGGCATGAGGTCCACCCTGCTGCGCGGCGTCGCGGCCGCCGTCCTGGCGCTCGCCCTGGCGGCGTGCGACACCAGCGGCGGCGACGAGACGCCGGCCGGCACCCCGGCCGGCACGGCGTCGGCGCCGGCCGACCTGGCGATCAGCTCGGAGTTCACCTCGAGCGGCACCTTCCAGTCGCACACCTCGGTACGCGGCGCCCGGGGCGTCGACCTGGTCCTCACGATGTACCCGACGAAGGCCACGCCCCGCACCAACGAGTGGTACCCCGGCGGCTCGAAGTTCTTCACCTTCACCTTCCAGGGCTACGACCTGTCCCAGCCCCTGCGGGCGCCGTTCGACACCAAGCGCCTGATGTACCTCGAGACCATCGAGGTCACCTCGGCGACGATCACCGCGAACGGCGGCGCCACCGAACGGCCCTACTCCCTCGACGCCGAGGCCGCCGACGTCACCTTCGACCCCGAGCCGGCGCGGAGCCGCTTCGGGATGCTCATCACCTCGCCGAAGGGCGCGCTCGAGGTGCGCAACCAGGAGATCGGCCCGATGAGCCCCGACACCCGCGGCGTCGAGCTGACCTTCCGCGCGGTCGTGCACATCGAGAAGCGAGCCGGCTCCGGCGAGTACCTGACCCGTACCGTCAAGCAGGTCGTGCCGATCGCCATCTTCGCCTCCGACGACCCCACCGTCGCCACGCCGATCCCCGAGAACGCCAGCTGACCTCGACGCTGGTCGAGGTGCGTCCATCGCTGGTCGAGGTGCGACGAGCTCTGCGAGGAGCCTCGAGACCCCTCCACCCAGACTCGGGTGCCCGAGGCCAGGGATCTCGAGGCGAGGTCGCGGGCGACCTCGCACCTCGATCACCATAGAGGCGAACGTCAGGCCGGCTCGGCCATCCGGTACCCGACGCCGCGCACCGTCTCGATGTAGCGGTGGGCCGCGGCGTCGTCGTCGCCGAGCTTGCGCCGCAGGCCGGCGACGTGGGCGTCGACGGCGCGCTTGTCGGCCTCGTTGACGAAGTGCGAGGTGACGTACTGCTGGCCGCGCAGGGTGAGCACCAGGTCGGCCTTGCTGCGCACCCGTCGTCCGGTGCGCATGAGCGACAGCAGGATCTCGCTCTCGGGCACGGTGAGGTCGAGGCGTCGTCCGCCGAGGGTGGGACCGGCGCCGGTGGTGTCGTAGACCAGGGCGCCGTGCCGCAGCACCGGCTCGGTCGACGGCTCGGCGACCGGCGTCCGCGGGACCGGCACAGCACGCCTCGGGGCGGACGGGGCCGGCGTGGCGGCCGGTGCGGTGGCCGCGGGCGTCGCGACGTCGTCGTCGAGCGGGGTGCTGATGTGGTCGCGGATCTCGCGCGCGGCGACCGCGGCCCACGACTCGGGCCGCTTCGGCTCGTCGCGGCCGGCGTGGCGACCGTCGGTGCGCTCCGTCTCGGTGGCGGCGCTGACCCGGCGCAGCATCGCGTCGGCCCGGGCCCTCAGCTCGCGCGGGCGGAACGGCTTGACCAGGTAGTCGTCGGCGCCGGCCTCGAAGCCGCGCACGATGTCGATCTCCTCGGCGAGCGAGGTGATCATGATCATGTAGGTCTGGCTGAACGAGCGCACCCGCTTGGCGACGGCGAACCCGTCGATGCCGGGAATGTTGATGTCGAGCGTGGTGAGCAGCGGTTCGTGCTCGCGGATGGCGTCGAGCGCCGCGTCGCTGTCGTCGGCCAGCACGGTCGTGAAGCCCGACTGGCTGAGGATGAGCTGGATGAGGTCGCGGGTGTCGGGGTCGTCCTCGACGATCACCGCGGTGCGGGTAAAGGGCACGGGTGGATGCTATCGAGCCCTCCGGCACCGCGTCCGCGGTTCACCCGCTTCGGCTGTCACCAGCCGGCGGCCTCCGCCAGGGCGACGGCGCGCTCGATCCAGATCTCGCCGGCCGGCGGGCCGCCGTGGCAGGTGCCGTCGCTCTCGGCCGGTGGCTTGACCCACAGCAGGGCGTCGAGGGCCGTGTCGTCGTCGATGTAGCCCGGTTCGTCGCCGAGGGCCTGCCCCTCGGGGTTGCACCAGTCGCTCACCGGGACGCCGGTGCGGCTCGAGGCACCGGACCGGCCGGTGTCGATCACGTAGTGGGCGCCGTCCAGCAGCCCGCTGAGCTGCTCGGCGTAGGCGCGCTCGAGCGTGAGGGGCTGGTAGTTGGCCACGTTGGTGGCGAAGCCGCGCACGCGGTCGACGTCGACCTGCTCGAGCAGCGAGGCCATCTCCTCGGCCGGCACCCAGTCGGAGTGGCCGGCGTCGACGTAGGTCTCGGGGCCGGCCTCGTCGAGGGCGTGCACGGCGTCGCGCAGGAGGTCGATGCGGTCCTCGACGCCCTCGCAGGTGGCCGCTCCGCCGAGTGCGTCGGGCTCGAGCACCACCACCGAGTCGGGGCCGGCGGCCGTGGCGATCTCCTGCACCCAGGGCACGTAGCTCTCGGGCGGCAGCCCGCCGGCCGACAGCTTGCCCGTGCAGTCGCGGTTCGGGATGCCGTAGACGACGAAGACCGGCACGGCGTCGGGGTCCTGGGCTAGAACCGACGACACGTAGCCACCGACGGCGCCGATGGGCAGGCGCTCGGGGGTGAGCCAGATGCCGGTCGGCACGCTCGAGAGCCGCTCGAGCACGCTCGCCTTCTCGGTGTCGCCGTCGGCGGCGGCCTGCTTGGTCGCGGCCTCGAGGCGTGCGTTCGACACGACGACCTGCGGCTCGTCGCGGAGCAGGTTGTCGCCGCCGGACACGTCGTCGGACCCGCACCCGGCGAGCACCGCGACGAGCAGCCCGAGCGGGGCGAGGAGGCGGGTCGCGCGATCGGCGGTACGTGGCACCGACCAAGTCTGCACCACCCGCCGGGCGACGGCAGCGCGTTCACGCTGACGGTGGGCCGCAGGCGACGCTGACATGAGACGCCTCGCTAGTAGTGTGCGCTGGTCGACATACTTGTCACTTCGCCGCCTTGCCCCGCACCGTGGCACGATGGCGGTTGCTCTGCGTCCCGACGCACTTCATGCGAGAGGCAACACCTGCACCGATGACCACCACCCACGCCGACTACCGGCTCAGCCAGCTCGACCAGCTGGAGGCCGAGTCGATCCACATCTTCCGTGAGGTCGCTGCCGAGTTCGAGAAGCCCGTGCTGATGTTCTCGGGCGGCAAGGACTCCATCGTCATGCTGCGGCTCGCCGAGAAGGCGTTCTTCCCGGCCAAGATCCCGTTCCCGATCATGCAGATCGACACGGGTCTCGACTTCCCCGAGGTCATGGAGACCCGCGACAACTGGGTCAACCGCCTCGGCGTCCGGCTCGTGGTCGCCTCGATCGACGATGCGATCGCCAACGGCGTGGTCATCGACGACGGCAAGACCAGCCGCAACCGCATGCAGACCGGCACGCTGCTCAACGCCATCGAGGAGAACGGCTTCACCGCCGCCTTCGGTGGAGGTCGCCGCGACGAGGAGAAGGCCCGCGCCAAGGAGCGCGTCTACTCCCACCGCGACGAGTTCGGCCAGTGGGACCCGAAGAACCAGCGCCCCGAGCTGTGGAGCCTCTACAACGGCCGCCTGCACGAGGGCGAGCACATGCGGATCTTCCCGATCAGCAACTGGACCGAGCTCGACGTGTGGGACTACATCGGCCGCGAGGGCATCGAGATCCCCTCGATCTACTACGCCCACCAGCGCCGCGTGTTCGTGCGCGACGGCATGCTGATGTCCGAGACGCCGCTCAACCCGACCCGCGAGGGCGAGGAGGTCACCGAGCGCACCGTCCGGTTCCGCACCTGCGGCGACATCACGCTCACCGGCTGCGTCGAGTCGACCGCCTCGACCATCCCCGAGATCATCGACGAGATCTCGGTCGCCAAGCTCACCGAGCGCGGCGCCACCCGTGGCGACGACCGGTTCTCCGAGGCCGCCATGGAGGACCGCAAGAAGGAGGGCTACTTCTGATGGCCACCAACATGGACCTGCTCCGCTTCGCCACCGCCGGCTCCGTCGATGACGGCAAGTCGACCCTCATCGGGCGCCTGCTGCTCGACTCCAAGTCGATCTTCGAGGACCAGCTCGAGGCCGTCGAGGCCACCTCGGCGTCCAAGGGCTACGACTACACCGACCTCGCGCTGCTCACCGACGGCCTGCGCTCCGAGCGCGAGCAGGGCATCACGATCGACGTCGCCTACCGCTACTTCGCGACCCCGACGCGCAAGTTCATCATCGCCGACACCCCCGGCCACGTGCAGTACACGCGCAACATGGTCACCGGCGCCTCGACCGCCGACCTCGGCCTCGTGCTGGTCGACGCCCGTCAGGGCCTGACCGAGCAGTCGCGCCGCCACGCCGTGATCCTGTCGCTGCTGCGCGTGCCGCACCTCGTGCTCGCGGTCAACAAGATGGACCTCGTCGACTTCGACCAGGACGTCTACGAGAAGATCCACGCCGAGTTCACGCAGTTCGCGACCAAGCTCAACATCCCCGACCTCGAGGTCATCCCGATCTCGGCGCTCAACGGCGACAACGTCGTCACGCGCTCGGAGAACATGGCCTGGTACTCCGGCCCGACGCTCATGCACCACCTCGAGCACGTGCACGTCGCCTCCGACCGCGACCTCATCGACGCCCGCTTCCCGGTGCAGTACGTCGTCCGGCCGAAGTCCGACGAGCACCACGACTACCGCGGCTACGGCGGCCAGGTCGCCGGTGGCGTCCTCAAGCCGGGCGACGAGGTCGTCGTCCTGCCGTCGGGCATGACCTCGACCATCGAGGGCATCGACCTGTTCGACCGCGAGATCACCGAGGCCTTCCCGCCCATGTCGGTGACGGTGCGGCTGGCCGACGACGTCGACGTCTCGCGCGGCGACATGATCGCCCGCGTGAAGAACGCCCCGACGCCGTCGCAGGACATCGACGCGATGATCTGCTGGATGACGACCACGCCGCTCAAGCCGCGGCAGAAGCTGGCCATCAAGCACACCACCCGCACCGCACGGGCGTTGGTCAAGGACATCCAGTACCGCCTCGACGTGAACACGCTGCACCGCGACCAGGAGACGAAGGAGCTCGGCGTCAACGAGATCGGTCGCGTGCAGCTGCGCACGACCGTCCCGCTGCTGTGCGACCCCTATGCCCAGAACCGCACCACGGGCTCGTTCATCCTCATCGACGAGGCCACCGGCGTCACCGTCGGTGCGGGCATGATCAACTCCGGCAGCTGATCCCCAGCAGACGCACGACGAGGGGCCCGGTCCGTGCGGACCGGGCCCCTCGTCGTCCGCCGGCCACCCGTCGGATGCTCCGGCGCCGCCGGCGATCACTAGGGTGGCACCCGTGAAGATCGTCGTCGTCGGCCTGGGCTACGTCGGGCTGTCGAACGCCGTCGTCCTGGCCCAGCACAACACCGTGGTCGCGGTCGACCTCGACGCCGGGCGCGTCGACCTCGTCTCACGTGGGCTCTCCCCCATCGAGGACGTCGAGCTCGAGGACTACCTCGCCCACCACGAGCTCGACCTCACCGCCGCCACCGACGCCGCCGGTTCCTACCCCGACGCCGACTTCGTCGTCGTCGCCACCCCGACGAACTACGACGAGGACAGCAACTACTTCGACACCTCGAGCGTCGAGGCGGTCGTCAGCGAGGCGCTGAGCATCAACCCCGGCACGACGATCGTGGTGAAATCGACGGTGCCGGTCGGGTTCACGGCCCGTCTGCGCGAGACGCACCCTGGGGCCTCGATCCTCTTCTCGCCCGAGTTCCTCCGCGAGGGCCGAGCGCTGCACGACAACCTGTACCCGAGCCGGATCGTCGTCGGCGACACCACCGAACCGGCCCGGCGCTTCGCCGACCTGCTCGCGCAGGGCGCACTGGCCGACGACGTGGCGGTGGTCTTCACCGACCCCACCGAGGCCGAGGCGATCAAGCTGTTCGCCAACACCTACCTGGCCCTGCGGGTCGCCTACTTCAACGAGCTCGACACCTACGCCGCCGTCCACGGGCTCAACACCGCCCACATCATCGAGGGCGTCGGGCTCGACCCGCGCATCGGCAGCCACTACAACAACCCGTCGTTCGGCTACGGCGGCTACTGCCTGCCGAAGGACACCAAGCAGCTTCAGGCCAACTACCGCGACGTGCCGCAGAACCTCATCAGCGCGATCGTCGAGGCCAACACGACCCGCAAGGACTTCATCGCCCACGACGTGCTGCGTCGCAACCCACAGACGGTCGGCATCTACCGGCTGATCATGAAGTCCGGCTCCGACAACTTCCGCGACTCCAGCGTCCAAGGCGTGATGAAGCGGCTCAAGGCCAAGGGCGTCGAGGTGCTCGTCTACGAGCCGGCCCTCGAGGATGCGACCTTCTTCCACTCCGAGGTGCTCGACGACCTGGACGACTTCAAGCGCCGCTCCGACGTCATCATCGCCAACCGCCGCACCGACGTGCTGGCTGACGTCGAGGGCAAGGTCTACACGCGCGACCTCTTCAGCCGCGACTGACCGAGGGTCTGCCCGCCCGGGCACGGCCATGGTCGCGCCCCGCCCCCGAGACGCGGCTCCCTACCGCGTCGTCGGTGACGACGGTCGGGCCGGCTCAGCCACGGCACGCCCGGCAGGTACCGAAGACCGTCAGGTGGCCCACGTCGGCGGCGAAGCCGAGCTCGGCCTCCAGCCGGGTGGTGAGCGCGGTGGCCACCTCGACGTCGACCGAGACGACCTCACCGCACCCGCGGCACTTGAGATGGAAATGCTCGTGCCCGGTGACGGAGTGGTAGGTCGGGGCCCGGTCGGACAGGTGGGCGTGCCGCACGAGGCCGAGCTCTTCCAGCACCTCGAGCGTGCGGTAGACGGTGGAGGCGTTGACCGACGACACGCGCGACTGCACGTGGGTCAGCACCTCGTCGGGGGTGGCGTGTCCGAGGTCCTCGATGGCGCCGAGGATCAGCTCGCGCTGCGGGGTGAGGCGGTAGCCCTTGGCTCGCAGCTCGGACCGCCAGTCGCCGGGGGCCTCGACGTGGTTGTCGTCGGCGTGGTCATGGTCGGGTCGAGCCTCCGGCTGCAAGGGGCTCGACTCGGGCTCGCCGGAGGCTCGCCCGGCTCGACCAACGGCACCGTCAGGCACGTTGCAGCCTCGCCCACAGGTGCGGTTGCATCTCCTGCCCCATGGCCTCCATGTCGTAGGCGTAGAGCAGGTCGCCCTCGACGTTGCCGTAGAGCCGGTGCCCAGCCGTGACCTCCTTGGCGGTCTCGGTGTAGCTGACGCCGGCCGTGTGCAGCTCGATCTTGCCCTCGGCCGCGACGCCGTACCAGATCTCGGCGAAGCCGGTGTTGTGGGCCAGCAGTAGCTCGAGCTTGCCGTCGTCGAGGCAGCGCAGGAAGCCGGTCTCCTGGGCCGCCTCGCGCACCTTGTCACCGTTCTCGTCGATCACCCACGAGCGGGCGAAGTAGTGGAGGAACGGGCGGCCGTCCTGCTGGAAGACCAGCTCCTGGCCGTACTGGTAGGGCTCGATGGTCGGGTAGTCGCCACGGCCGTTGCCCTGCCACGTGCCCAGCAGCCACACGACGGGTGCGCAGTTGGGGTGGAGGTTCTCGGGGATCTGGAACGGCATGGTGCCGAGTCTAGGGAGCGCTCAGGCCGTGCGCGTGCCGAGCAGGGCGCGCGCCTCGTCGGTGGTCATCGGGCGGCGCTGCGCGAGCGCGCCCATCGCCACGGCCCGCTCGACGAGCTGGGTGTTGCTCTCGACCGGCACGCCTCGCGCGAGGGTCAGGACGTCCTCCATGCCGACCCGCAGGTGACCACCCTTGCTCAGCGCGGCCAGCCCGACGGCGAGGGTGCTGCGCCCGATGCCGGTCGCGCCCCACGACGTCACCTCGGGCGGCAGCGCGGCGACGCCGGCGACGAGCGCGTCGGCCGTGCCCGGCATGCCGCCGGGCACGCCCATCACGAAGTCGACGTGCACACGGCCGCCGTACGGCAGGCCGTAGGTCTTGAGCAGGCGAGCGAGCGCAGCGACGTGACCGAGGTCGAACAGCTCGAACTCCGGCACGACCTCGCGCTCCTGGCTGAGCTGGTAGAGGTCGCACACGAACGGCCACGGGTTGGAGAACACGTCGTCGCCGAAGTTGGTGGTGCCCATCGTCAGGCTGCACGAGTCGGGCGCCGCGTCGAGCACCTTCAGGCGCAGGTCGAGAGGGTCGTGCACCGAGCCGCCCGTCGACAGCTGGACGACGAGGTCGGTGCCCTCGCGCAGGGCCGCGACCGTGTCGGCAAGACGCTGGCCGTCGAGCGTGGGCGCGTGGTCGTCGTCGCGGATGTGCACGTGCACCATCGCCGCTCCTGCGGCCTCGCACTCCTGCGCGGCGGCGACGAGCTCGTCGAGCGTCGTGGGCAGCTGGGGGCAGTCGGCCTTGCTCGTCTCGGCCCCGGTGGGGGCAACGGTGACGAGGAGGGCCTCGGCGGGCGGGAGGGTGCGGTCGGGCATGGCCGACATGCTGCCAGGTCGCCGATCCGTGCTGATCGAGGAAGGGGTCGGCCCGCAACCTCGCCGACCCACGCTGATCGAGGTGCGAGGTCCCCGCGACCTCGCCTCGAGATCTCTGGCCGACGCACCCAGGCCCACCGGCACAGGGGTCTGGAGGCTCCTCGCAGATCTCGTCGCACCCCGACCAGCGATGAAGCAACCCTCAGGCGATGCCGAGGCGGTCGAGAGCCCTCATGACGACCCGGGTGATCGCGGCGTGCCCTCGGTCGTTGGGGTGGAAGGCGTCGCGCGGGCCGAGCTCGGTCGCGGACCCGACCGGTCCGCGGAGCCCCGGGCGCTCGTAGGCGCTGCTCAGCCCGACGTAGACATGGTCGGCGCACAGCCGGCGCACGACGCTCTCGTACGGCGCCGACGCGACGCTGGGTCCCCACGGCCCCAGGCACACGATCGCGGCGTCCGGCGAGGTGGCGACAACCGCGGCCAGCAGCTGACGGTAGGCGCGGCGCCACGCGCTCAGCGTGGTGGTGCCGACGTCGTTGGCGCCGGCCTCGAGGACGGCGACGTCGATCGGCGCCTCGCCCACCATCACGTCGCGCGCCTCCCGCGCGATGCGCCAGGTGCGCGCGCCCGGCACGGCTGCGGAGAGCGACGTGACGTCGTACCGCTCGCCGAGCAGTGTCGTGACCAGCTCGGCGAAGCTGTTGCTCGGCCGCGACGCGTAGTAGCCGGCAGCGATCGAGTCACCGGCGACGACGACCCGCAGCGGCTCGCGCGGCACTGCCTCCGTCGCGGTGGGCGCGCCGGCCTCACCAGATGCGGTGTCCGACGAAGGATCGCCGCCGGCGCACCCACACAGCAGCACGAGGGTCGTCGCGACCACCGCCCACCGTCTCACCCACGACAGGGTAGAGAATCGGGGGCGTGCGCGCGGTGGTCCAACGAGTCCGGTCGGCCTCGGTCGAGGTCGACGGCACGACGGTCGGCGCGATCGACGCCGGCCTGCTGGTCTACGTGGGCATCACCCACGCCGACGGCGCGGCCGAGGCCGACTGGCTGGCGCGCAAGATCTGGGGCCTGCGCATCCTCGACGGCGAGCGCTCGGCGTCCGACGTCGGCGCACCCGTGCTCGTGGTCAGCCAGTTCACGCTCTACGGCGACGCCCGCAAGGGGCGTCGTCCGACGTGGGAGGCGGCCGCACCCGGCCCGGTGAGCGAGCCGCTGTACGAGGCCGTGTGTGCGGCGCTCGAGGGTCTCGGGGCGCACGTCGAGCGGGGCGTGTTCGGCGCCGACATGGCGGTGACGTCGGTCAACGACGGGCCGTTCACGGTGCTGCTCGAGCGCTGAGGACGGCGAACGGCCCCTCGACCGGACCAGGTGGTCCGATGGAGGGGCCGGTGCGGCGATCTCGACTCGCCGGGCCTTGAGCGCGGCCTGCGCCTCGACCCAACTCGGCTCGATCAGCGAGGGGCTTCAGGCCAGCGCGACCTCGACCTCGGCGACGCTGCCGATGGCAGCCTGCACCTGGCGGTCGACCGGGTCGGCCTGCGGGGCGAGGGTGCGCAGCGTCCACTGACCCTCGCCGGCGAAGAACCGGAAGTGGCCGGTGGCCGAGGTGGGCACCTCGGCGGTGAACTCACCGGTCTTGTCGAGCAGGCGCACGTAGGCGTTGCCGACCGGCTCGCCGTCGCGCAGCACCTGGCCCTGGATCACGGCCTCCTTGGCGACGTTGACGCCGTCGAGCGACAGCCCGCCCTTGGTCGCGCCGCACATCAGGCGTCAGCCTTGCCGGGCTCGTCGCCGAGGGCGATCGGGACGCCGACCAGCGAGCCGTACTCGGTCCAGGAGCCGTCGTAGTTCTTCACGTTGGCGTGGCCGAGGAGCTCCTTGAGCACGAACCAGGTGAGCGAGGAGCGCTCACCGATGCGGCACAGGGCGATGGTGTCCTTGGAGTCGTCGATGCCGACCTCGTCGTAGAGCTTCTTGAGGTCCTCGTCGGACTTGAAGGTGCCGTCGTCGTTGCAGTTCTTGCTCCACGGCACGTTGAGCGAGGTCGGCACGTGGCCGGCGCGCTGCGACTGCTCCTGCGGCAGGTGCGCCGGGGCGAGGAGGCGGCCGGCGTACTCGTCGGGGCTGCGGACGTCGATGAGGTTCTGCTTGCCGATCGCGGCGACGGTGTCGTCGCGGAAGGCGCGGATCGAGGTGTCCTGCTCCTGGGCGGTGTACGACGTCGTCTCGCGGGTCGGCACCTCGTCGGTGAGCTCGCGGGAGTCGAGCTCCCACTTCTTGCGGCCGCCGTCCATGAGCTTGACGTCGGCGTGGCCGTAGAGCGTGAAGTACCAGTAGGCGTAGGCGGCGAACCAGTTGTTGTTGCCGCCGTAGAGCACGACGGTGTCGTCGTTGCTGATGCCCTTCGACGACAGCAGCTGCTCGAACTGCTGCTTGTTGACGAAGTCGCGACGGACCTGGTCCTGGAGGTCGGTCGTCCAGTCGAGCTTGACGGCGCCCTTGATGTGGCCCTTGTCGTAGGCGGTGGTGTCCTCGTCGACCTCGACGAGCACGATGCCCGGGGTGTCGAGGTTGTCCTCGACCCACTGGGTGGTGACGAGAGCGTCTTCGCGGCTCATGTGGTGGTGCCTTTCAGTTGGTTGCCGGTACGGCGGTGAAGCGACGGATGCGGAGGTAGACCTCGCAGCCCAGGCAGAACCTGAAGACCGCGTTGAGCAGGGCGGCCACGAGGGCGGCCCCGACGGCGACGTAGGCGACGACGTCGAGACCAGAGATCAGGCCGACGAGCCCGATGACCGCGAAGAACAGGCCCACGGCCTGCGCGAAGCGCGGCGGGGCGGGGTCCTCGAGGTGGTCGGGCGCGCCGAGTCTGGGTCGTACGAGCGTGCGGAAGAGCCAGGCGACCGGGGTGTGCTGCACGCCGGCGGCGGCACCCCAGGCGAAGAGCACCGCCTGGACGGCGAGCAGCACCGTCGACACCGGCGTCGGCATGACCAGCACCGCGACGAGCACCAGCGCCGTGAGCGACGCGGTGAACTGCGGACCTCGCGGGTCGATCCCGCTCGTGGTGGACATGACTCTCCTGCTGGACTGGCTCCGAGACGCCCCGGTGGTCGGCGGGGCACGGTGGATCGGCGAGCGGGCTCGTCGATCAGCAGGCGCGACACAGGGCCGAGCGCGTGCGGCAGTGGTCCACTGCACGCCGCTTCGTCAGCCAGGTCGTCGACATGACCAGAACGGTACGGGGCTCTCCGGCGATCCTCCTCATCCGCGTCTCGACATGTGGATGGTGCATCCACGATGTGAGATCAGGCGACCGGGAGGACACTCTCGACCTGCGCCCGCGTCGGCGCACCCGCCGCGCGGCCGAGCTCGCGCCCGGCCGGGTCGAGCACGATCGTCGTCGGCGTCCGCATGACGCCGAGGGTGCGCACGAGGTCGAGGTGCTGCTCGGCGTCGACCTCCACGTGGGCGACGCCGTCGTGGCGGCCGGCGACGTCGGCCAGCACCACCCGCGTCGTGCGGCACGGCGCGCAGAACGCCGACGAGAACTGCAAGAGCGTGGCCCGCTCCCCCAGGCTGTCGTCGAAGGGCGTGCCCGCCAGCACGGAGGTCGTGCCTGCGTCGTCCTGCACCTCGCTGAACCTCCCGTCGACCCGGCGTCGCCAGAGCCCGAACGCCAGCGCGACGACGACCGCCGCGACCGCGACCCAGGCTCCGGTGCTCACGGTCGACTAACGATCGGCCCCTCGGAACCATTCCGTCCCGTGACGCGAACGGTCTCTCGACCGGGCCTTGGTGGCCCGGTCGAGAGACCGGTTGCGGTGGGTCTCGACTCGCCCGAGCTACTTCTGGATGCGCACCACCTTCACCGCGGCGCGGCTCGCCGCGTAGCTGCCCCGGGCGGCGAAGACGGCCGAGACGTTCAGCTTCTTGCCGTTGCGCGGGGCGGTGATCTCGAAGGTGACGGTGCGCGAGGCCGGGAGGGCCTTGACCCGGGTCAGCGACTTCCCGCCGGTGACGCGCAGGGTGACGGTGCCGGTCGGGGCCACGCCCGCGACCTGGCCGCCGACCGCGACGGTGACCTTGATCTTCCGGCCGGGCTTCACGCTGCCCGGCACGGCGAGGCGCGTGGTGGTCGCCTTCTTGGTGACCACCACGGTGCCGCTCACCAGGGCGGACGCCGCGGCGTCGTCGTTGCCGAGGAACCGCGCCGAGACCGGGTACGACCCGGCCGGCGTGGTCGCGGGCAGCGGGAGCCGGGCGTGGCCGGTCCGGTCGACCGGCACCGTCAGCACCCGCCCGGCGATCGCGAAGGCGACCTCGCCCGAGGTCTCGCTCACCGCGACGTCGAGCGTGACCGGCGTGCCGAAGACCGCGCGGGCCGGCGTCACCGTCAGCACCGCGGTGCTGGCCCGCGGGTCGAGGGTGAAGGCGATCGGCGACGACGTCGACCCGGTGGTGCGCTCCGAGCCGCCGAACACCGCCGTGAGCGAGTGCTCGCCGGCGCCTAGGCCCGGCACGGTGAGCGTCGCGACGCCCTCGACCGTCTCGGCGCTGCCGAGCGAGGTGGTGCCGTCGAGGAACTCGACGCTGCCCGCGGGATCACCGGCGGTCACGGTGGCCGTCAGCGTCAGGGGCTCACGCAGCCTCGGCACGACGGGCGAGATCGTCAGCGCGGTCTCGCTCGTGCCCTGGACCGCGAGGGTGCCGGTCGCGGTGCGGCCGGTGCCGAAGCCGGTCGCGGTCACGGGCAGCGGGCCCGTGGCCAGGCCGGCCGGCACGGCGAGCACGGCGGACGCCGTCCCGGTGCCGTCGGCGACCACGGCGACCGACGAGAGGCCGGCGGCGGCGAAGCTCACCGACTCCCCGGGCCGGAACCCGGTGGCGCTGACCGGGGTGTCGGCGCCGGGCCGCACCGTCTCGGCCGTGACGACCGAGCCGCCGGCCAGGAAGGAGCCCAGCTCGTCGCAGACCGGGCCGGGCGTGCCGACGGGCGGCAGCTCGGCGACGGCCGGAGCGGGCGGGGTGGTCGAGGGCACGGTGCCGTCGTCCTCGCGGATCGTGGTGTTGACGATCGCGCGCTTGCCCTGCACGGCGCCGGAGACGTTGATGACGCTCGCCTTGACGACCGTGCCGTTGGCGGTGCTCGCGGCGGTGTCGCCCTGCAGCGCGGCGGTGACGACCTGGCAGGTCTCGCCGGGTGCGAAGGTGACCGGCTCCATGGTCGCGCCGGCCCGGCTGGTGCTCGAGCCGAGCAGCGAGACGTAGCCGGTGACCGGGGTGGCCGCCGGGGCGTCGAGGTAGACGGCCAGGTCGTAGGTGCCCGGGGCGTCGCCCTCGTCGACAGCCGGCGCGTAGACGTCGACCACCGGCTCGGTGGCGTTGGCCGCCGTGCCGACCGAGGAGCTCTCGAACGCCAGGTCGGACAGGTAGGCCGCGCCACCCGCGGTGGCGTCGGCGCCCACGCCGGCCACGAAGCGGACCTCGCGCAGGTCGGTGACGACCAGACCGGCCGAGGCCAGCGTCGCGACGGGCACGTTGACCTGCTGCAGCACGATCTTCTTCAGCGTGGTCGTGGCCGCCGAGCTGGACGACGTCGGGAACCGCACCAGCGCCAGCGGGTTGAGGGCCGAGACGGGCGAGGTCCACGTGGTGCCGGAGCCGTCGACGACGGCGATGCTCAGCTCGGTGCCGGTGACGACGGTCTCGTCGGCGGCGACCTTGACCGAGAGGCGCTCGAAGCCGGAGGCGTCGCGCTTGCCGGCCGGCACGGTGACCCGCACCTGGCCGGTCTCGGAGGTCCACGCCATGCGGGTCATCGGCGTCGCGGGCACGTTGCCGCCGTTGGACGCCGGCGTCCAGTGCGGCACCTGGGCGCTGGCCATCGTGGTGGTGCACGGGGCGAGCAGCTGCGGCGTCGTCCGGCCGTTCATGCTGGCGCACGGGGCGGCCGTGGCGGTGCCGAAGGTGCGCACCAGCGACGAGGGGCCCTCGAAGGTGGTGATGGTCGAGCGGGCCGACGACGGCGCGGTGGCGTGCGTGCGCACGTCCTCGCCGTTGAGCGCCGCCGGCACCTGGCCGGTGCCGTCGAACATCGGCAGGAACGCCTGCTCGCCGCCGAGGGTCAGGCGGAACCAGGCGGTCATGTACGACGTGCCCTGGTCGTACTGCTCCTGCGGCGTCATGCGGATCGAGGTCTCGGCCGTCGACGGCGCCGTGCCGCACACAGGTTCGGTCGCGCGGGCCGAGGTGACCGACGTGCCGCTCCAGTCGTCGCTGACGCTGTAGGCGTAGCGGCCCGGCGTCCACACGGTGTTGTAGAAGTTGTGGTTCGCTCCCATCACCCACGTGCCCGCGCGCAGGACGTCGTCGCCGAAGGCGTAGCGCGAGTCGTCGAGCATGTGCTGGCCCTGCTGGTTGCTGACGTCGCCGTCGCAGTAGGGCAGGAGCACGTTCATGGGCACGTTCGGCACGGTCATGCGGCCGAAGTCGACCGGCGCGAGCGGCAGGATCGACTCGATCGCCCACGGCTCGTCGAGGGCCTGGTTGAGCGTGGCCGCCGAGGTGACGCCCTCGCCGCCACGCGAGTGGCCCATCATGCCGATGGTGCTCAGGTCGAACTTGCCGACGAGGTCGGCGGCGGTGACGGTGTCGAGCGCGGGCGCCCCGCCGACGAAGCCGTCGGCGCGCAGGGCGTAGGACGCCGTCCCGTCGACGAGCGCCTCGTCGAGCGTGCGGGTGCGGCCGGTCCAGGCGTCGTAGTAGCTCACCGGCTGGCCGGCGTTGGCCGTCTTCAGCATGGTGAGGGTGTCGAGGAGCAGCTGGCCGCGGGCCTGGGCGCCCTGGTCGGCGGCGAGCTGGTTGTCGTTGGAGTTGATCGCGTTGGCCGAGATCGACACGACGGCGTAGCCGCGGCTGGCCAGCGCCCGGGCGGTGCCGTCGTAGCCGGCGTAGCTCGGGATCGACAGGCGGTCGGTCTTGTCGGGCGCGGTCGCGCACGGCCACCGGTTCGGGTTGGCCGTGCCGGGGCCGTAGCAGGAGGTGTGGCGGCCGTGCAGCAGCACGACGGTGGGCCGGGGGCCGTCGGTGGTGGGCAGGTACATCTTGCCCTCGAGCTCGCCGCGGATGCCGCCGATGCCGGCCAGGTCGATCGCCTGGTCGCCGAACAGGTAGATCGACTCGGTCCAGTCGTAGTCGCCGAGCTCGGCCGGGTTCACGTTGAGCGCGCGCTGGGCGCGGCGTGCGGCGTCGGGCACGTCGACCGCCCTGGACGGCGTGACGCCGGCGGCCGTCGTCTCGCTGGCCCAGCCGGGGTCGACGCGGTCGGCGCGGAGCACGGAGGGGTCGGTGGTGAAGACCGACAGCGACCGCCCGTCGGCGGCCTCGGTCGCGATGCCGATCGCCTCGCCGTCGACGACGACCGTCGGTGCGTCGCCGCGCACCGGCAGCGGCGCGTCGAGGTCGACGACGACCTCGTAGCCGCCGGCCACCTGGGTGATGGTGAAGTCGTCGCCCGAGACGACGGCGGGGTCGGCCGCGGAGGCCGAGGTCGGCGCGAGGCCGACGAGGGGTGCGGACAGCAGAGCTCCGCCGAGGGCGAGGCTCAGGGTCCGCGAACGGAACGGGTGCACGTGGTCTCCCAACACGAGGGCACGGGTCGGGCGACCCGGCCTCGTGAACGTAGAGAGCCCGTATTACTCCGGCGTTTCCGAGCCGTGTCGGGCGCGCACTTCTGTCTGATTGCCTGACAGATCACCCTCGCGGGTTCGGGAGGGCCGGGATAGTCCCTGACGTAAATCAAGGAAACGCACCCCGTGGGCCTGATGTACGTCAGGGACTATCCCGAGCGTGGACTCACCCGCCGGCGAACGGCGGCAGGAACTCGACGACGTCGCCCGGCGAGACCGTGACCGTGGCCGGGTCGAGGCTCTTCACCGGGCGATCTCCCACCAGGACCGAGCAGGCCTCGAGCACCTGCGGCAGGCGGCCACCGGGGTGGGCTGCCACGACCCGGGCGAGCAGGTCGGTCAAAGAGACGGGTCCGGGGACGACGACGGCCTCGGAGTCGACCCCGGCCGCGGCCCGTGCCGACGCCCAGTAGCGCACGGTGATGATTTGAGTCTCAATCATCGGCGTCCGGCCCCCGTGTCCTTCTCGTTTCGGTAGTCTTCCCCACTAGTTAACCCGGCCGGAGCCCGATGACGTGTCCCGGTCTCGATCCCATGAGCCTTTCCATGGTGAGGAGACCACCCATGAGCACGCTTCTGCTGCTGACCAGCGCCCTCCAGCCGTCTGTCGAGGTGCTGCCCGCGTTGTCGCTGCTCGGTCACTCGGTCAAGATCCTGCCCGCCGAGGGCAGCGCGCTGCTCGAGGCCCCCGAGTCCGACCTGCTGCTGGTCGACGGCCGCCAGGACCTCGCCGGCGCCCGCGACCTGTGCCGACTCATCCGCACCACCGGCACCGACGTGCCCGTGCTGCTCGTCGTCACCGAGGGCGGGCTGGCCGTCGTCACCCACGACTGGGGCATGGACGACGTCGTCCTGCACACCTGCGGCCCGGCCGAGCTCGAGGCCCGACTCAAGCTGGCGATCGGCCGGCTCGCCGCCGCGCGCGACGCCGCCGACCCCGACGCCCACGTCATCCGCAGCGGCGAGGTCGTCGTCGACGAGGCCACCTACACCGCCAAGATCGGCAAGCGCGCGCTCGACCTGACGTTCAAGGAGTTCGAGCTCCTCAAGTTCCTCGCCCAGCACCCGGGGCGCGTCTTCAGCCGCCAGCAGCTGCTGCAGGAGGTGTGGGGCTACGACTATTTCGGCGGCACCCGCACCGTCGACGTCCACGTGCGCCGCCTGCGCGCCAAGCTCGGCCCCGAGAACGAGACCCTCATCGGCACCGTGCGCAACGTCGGCTACCGCTTCGTGCTGCCGACCAAGGACAAGGACGCCGCGGCCGACGCCGACCGCATGGGCGCCCGGCACGCACAAGACGCCTGACGTTCTGCCGGCGGTCACGCCGGCTCCCTAACGTGGCCTGGCCATGCGCACCCGATGGATCGACGTCCTCCGCGGCGCGCTGCTGCTGATGGTCGTCGTCTACCACGTGCGCAACGGCGCGATCTCCGACGACGTCGCGCGACCCGCGTGGCTCGACGACCTCCTGCGCGGTCTCCTGCCGTTCCGCATGCCGGTGCTGATGATGCTGTCCGGGATGTTCCTGCACCGGGCGCTGGCCAAGGGCCCGCGGCGCTACGTCGTCGGCAAGCTGTCGGCGCTCGTGGTGCCCTACGTGGCCTGGTTCCTGCTGTTCTACGTCGTGCTGCTCGGCGACACCCACCGCCCCGACGACCGGTGGTACGTCGAGGTGTTCGTGCCCCAGACGCCGCTGTGGTTCCTGTGCTACCTGTCGTGCTACTTCGCGCTGTCACTGCCGCTGCGGACGGCCTGGCTGCGCCTCGCCGGTCTCGCCGCGGCGCTGACCTGGCTGCAGGTGGTCGGCGACGACAGCCAGTTCCACCTCGTCTTCCACTACGCCTGCTTCCTGGCCGGCTCGGTGGTCGCCGACCCGCCGGACGCCGTCCGCCGCCGGGTCGGGGCGTGGTTCACCGGCCGCGCGCTCGGCCTCTGGACGGCGGCCGCCACCGTCGTCGTGGGGTGGGCGTGGACGACGGCCGTGGACGGCGGCACCGAGCGCACCGCCCCGTGGATCCTGGTCGCGCTCGCCGGGCTGCTCGTCGGGCGGCGCCTGGCGCTGCTGGTGCAGGACACTCCCCCGGGCCGCTGGCTGGCCGCGCTCGGCCCGATGACGATGGTCGCGTTCCTCGCGCACACCGCGCTGCTGGCGGCACTGCCGTCGCCGGGCACCACGTGGTGGTCGTCGCTGCTGGTCACGCTCGCGATGACGCTCGCCGCCGTCGCGATCGTGCGGCGGTGGGAGGCGGCGTGGCTGCCGTTCGACGTCCGGCGGGGGTGGCGGGCGCTGCGCGCGGGCGCCGGGTCAGCGCAGGCGCGGGCGCACGTGCAGGCCGACCTCGGGGTCGACGACGACCTCCTGGGCCGCCGCGACGCCGTCGACCATGAGCTCGGCGTCGACCGCGGTGTTGCGCTTGAGGAGCGCTAGGGCGATCGGTCCGAGCTCGTGGTGGCGGGCGCTGGTGCCCACGAAGCCCACCGACTTCTCGCCGAGAAGCACCTCGGCGCCCACGGCAGGCAGCCGGTTCTCGGAGCCGTCGAGGTGCAGCAGCGTGAGGCGACGCGGCGGACGGCCGAGCGTGTGCACGCGGGCGACCGTCTCCTGGCCGCGGTAGCAGCCCTTGTCGAGGTGGACGGCGGGCCCGATCCAGCCGACCTCGTTGGGGATCGTGCGGTGGTCGGTGTCGAGGCCGAAGCGCGGCTCGCCGCGCTCGATGCGCAGCGCCTCGTAGGCCCACAGCCCGGCCGCGGGGCCGGCCGCGGCGGCGTACGTCGTCAGGTCGGCGCGCGGCACCAGCCGGTGGCCGGTCGAGGGGCGCCAGGTGAGCGCGTGCGCGGCCGTGACGTCGGTGATCTCGGCGCGCATCATGAACTTCATCCGCTCGAGGAACTCCGCCAGCGCGGCGGCGCGGCCCGGCTCGGTCCAGACCGTGAGCGCCTCGCCGTCGTCGACGCCGCGGAACTCGTGCTCGACGTGGCCCTGCGGGCTGAGCACCAGCGCCTGGGTCTCGACGCCGGGCTGCAGGCCCGTCAGGTGCTGGGTGGTGATGTTGTGCAGCCAGGTGAGACGGTCGGGGCCGGCGATGCGCAGCACGTCGTGGTGCGACAGGTCGACGAACCCCTCGCCCGCGGCCAGCGCCCGTTGCTCGCCGTTGAACGAGCCGTAGTGGGCGGCGACGGGCGCGTCGACGCCGTCGCCGGCGACGGCTCCGGACAGGTCGAGCAGCGGGCTGCGGGGCGTGCTGGGCATGGGGTCCACCCTCGCAGAACCATGGTGGGCGCCGCGCTCTTCCCGTCCGTAGGGTGGCGTCCATGACGCGACCGCTGGCCGTGAAGCTCACCTGCGGCGCCGAGGCGCCCGAACGCGCCAACCAGGCCCTCACGGTCGCCGGCGCGGCCGTGACCGCCGGAGCCGAGGTGTCGCTGTGGCTCACCGGCGACGCCGTCTGGTTCGGCGTCGCCGACCGCGTGCCCGACCTCGGGCTCGCGCACGCCACGCCCGCGGCCGACCTCGTCGAGGCGGTGCGCGCCGGCGGCTCGATCACGGTGTGCTCGCAGTGCGCCGCCCGGCGCTCGCTCACCGAGGCCGACCTCGTCGACGGCGCCCGCATCGCCGGTGCCGTCGCCTTCGCCGAGCTCGTGCTCCGCGACGACGTCCAGGCGCTGGTGTACTGATGGACGCCGTGAGCGACGTCGACGACGTGCACGCCATCGAGGCCATCCGTGCGGCCTGCCTCGCCCACGACGGGCACGACCCGCTCGACGAGGCCGCCGCCCTCGCCCTGAAGAACCACGGCACCGCCGGCACGTCGGTCGTCGTGGCCGACGGCGGCTTCGCGCTCGTGCGCGACGGCGAGCTCACCCTCGCCGTCGCCCCCGACGCGCGGCGACGCGGCGTCGGCACCCGGCTGCTGGCCGCGGTCGGCGCGGCCGACCTCGCCTGGTCGCACGGCGACCACCCCGGCGCCGCGGCGCTCGCGGCGTCGTCCGGGTGGCAGCGGGTGCGCGACCTGTGGGTGATGCGTCGTCCGACGTCGGCGGCGCTGCCCGACGTCGTCGTGCCCGACGGCGTGACCCTGCGGGGCTTCGAGCCGGGCGACGAGGCGCAGGTGCTCGCCGTCAACGCCGCCGCGTTCGCCCACCACCCCGAGCAGGGCGGGCTCGACGCCGCCGGGCTCGCCGAGCGCATGGCCGAGCCGTGGTGGGACCCCGCCGGGCTGATCCTCGCCGTCGACACCTCCGCCGACCCCTCGGGCACCGCCGGCGAGGTGCTCGCGTTCCACTGGACCAAGCAGCACGACGCCGGGCTCGGCGAGGTCTACGTCGTCGCCGTCGGGCCGGGCGCGCAGGGCCGCGGGCTCGGCCGCGTCGTGACGCTCGCCGGCCTGCACCACCTCGCCGGTCTCGGCGTCGCCGAGGTGCTGCTCTACGTCGAGTCGGACAACACCCCCGCCGTGCGGCTCTACTCCTCGCTGGGGTTCGCCCACGCCGCGGCCGACACCCACGTCCAGTACCGCGCGAAGTCCGCCGCGACGGGCGCTGCGGCTGAGTAACATCCGCGGCATGGAACCCTCCGATGCTCCCCGGGGGCGATCGCGCCGGTGGTCGTTGGGGCGCCGTCCCGACGACGACGCGGACTCGTCCCCGGTCGACCAGGAGGAGATGATCGCGCGGCTCACGGTCTTCGGACGTCGCCCGTCGCCTGAGGTCGAGGCCGAGCCTGAGGTCGAGGCCGAGCCGGAGGTCGAGGCCGAGCCGGAGGTCGAGGCCGAGCCGGAGGTCGAGGCCGAGCCGGAGGTCGAGCCGGAGGTCGAGCCGGAGGTCGAGCCGGAGGTCGAGCCGGAGGTCGAGCCGGAGCCGGTGGTGGTCGCCGAGGAGCCGGGGCCCGACGACGACGCGGATGCTGCGCTGACCACGGTGAGCGCGGACCCGCTGGCCGGTCCGTGGGCGCCGGACGACGGGCAGGACCGCCCCGCGGCGCCGTGGAGCGATCCGGCAGCACGGGCGGCCGCGGTCGAGTCGGCCCGGGCGGCGATCGGACGTGGGCTGGAGCGGGTCCGCCAGGCGGCGGCCGAACGTGCCGAGGCGGCGCGGGCCGCCGCGATGCCCGCCGAGCCCGAGCCGGACCTCGAGCCGGAACCCGAACCCGAGCCGGAACCCGAGCCGGAACCGGAACCCGAACCCGAGCCGGAACCCGAGCCGGAACCCGAGCCGGAACCCGAACCCGAGCCCGAACCCGAACCCGAGCCCGAACCCGAACCCGAACCCGAGCCCGAACCCGAATCCGAACCGGAGCCCGAACCGGAGCCGGGACCCGAACCCGAGCCGCCGGCGGCCACGACGCCGCCACCGGCGTCCGCTGCGTCCACGACGTCGGGCCAGGCCTACCGGTCCGTGCGCCGGGGGGCGACGGGCTGGCTCGCGACGGCGGTCGCGCTCGGCTGCGCGGCCGCGATCTTCGTGCTGGGCGGTCGGGGCGACCTCGACGGCAACCCGGTGCTCGCGCTCGCGGTCGGGGTGGCCGGCGTCCTCGCGGGCCTGCTCGCCTACCGCCGCCTCGGCCGGTCGAGCCGGGTGGAGCTGGCCACCGACGGCACCCTCACCGTGCACCTCGGACGCCGGCGCGAGATCGTCACGCTCGCCGACCCCGAGCCCGTGCTGGTCATGCACGGCACGCCGGGCTCGGTGGGGTGGGCGATCGACGTCCGACCGCACGGCCGGCCCGCCGATGACCCGGACCCCGGGACGGAGGGAGCGCCCGAGGGCACGATCTCGATCACGACGGCCGCGGTCGACCCGGTCCGCTTCACCGAGGCGGTGCGCCAGTGGCGCCCGACCCTGTGAACGAGTCGCCGGAGGGCGACCTCGTCGCCGAGCGCGACGCCCTGCTCGCCCGCGCGGTCGAGGCCGAGGCGCTCGCCGAGCAGCTCGCCGAGCAGCTGGCCGAGGCGCGCCGACAGCTGGCGCGGCGACCGATCGACCCCGACGACGCCCAGCACCTGACGCTGTTCGACGACGCCCCGCCGGCCGCGGCCCGGGGGCACTTCGCCGCCGACGGCAGCGACCGGGCGGTGCTCTCGATCGCGCTCGCGGCGACGGCGGTGGTCGCGCTGCTGGTCTGCGTGCTCGCGCTGGTGACCAGCGGGGTGTCGATCTTCGCGCTGGTCATGCTGGGCCTCGCCGCCGTCCTCGGGTGGGCGGCGCTGCAGACCAGGGTCACGCCCGTGACGGTGGAGGTGCGCGACGGCGTCGTGGTCGTCACGGCTCGAGACGACACCAAGCGGTTCGACCTGACCAACGACGGCGTGCGGGTCGAGGTGCAGGGCCGCCCGGGCGATGCCTACTGGCGCGTGCGGTTTCACCGCCGCGCCCTCGACCCGGTCGACGTCGACGCCTCGATGGTCGACGCCGCCACGTTCATGCGCCGCCTGCGGGAGTACCGCCCCGAGCTGTGACCCCCGGCGGTGCGGGTCAGGCCAGCCCGGCCTTCAGCGCCGCCGCGATCTCGTCGACCGCGGCGCGCGAGCGGCGTCCGGCGACGATGATGTTGAAGAAGCCGTGGATCAGGTCAGGGAACCGCTTCAGCTCGACGCCGACCCCGGCGTCGGCGAGCCGGCGCGCGTAGGCCTCGCCCTCGTCGCGCAGCGGGTCGAAGCCGGCCGTGGCGACGTAGGCCGGGGCCAGGCCGTCGGGCACGTCGCCACGCAACGGCGACACCCGCGGGTCGAGCCGGGAGGCGGCGTCGGGGGTGTAGCTCTCGGTGGCCAGCTCCATGAACCGCGTGGTGAGGAAGAAACCCTCGCGGAACAGCTCGTAGCTGCGCGTGGCCCGGTCGGCGTTGTCGGTGGCCGGGTAGACGAGCAGCTGGAAGGCCAGCGGCCGCCCCTCCCGGGCGGCCGCGACGGCGACCGCCGCCGCCAGGTTGCCACCGGCCGAGTCGCCGCCAACGGCGACGCGGGTCGGGTCGGCGCCGAGCTCGTCGGCGTGCGCGAGCGCCCACCGGAAGGCAGCGAGGGAGTCGTCGTAGGCGGCCGGGAACGGCGCCTCGGGCGCGAGGCGGTAGTCGACGGCGAGCACCTTCACCCCCGCCTGCTCGGCGAGCACGCGGCAGGTCGCGTCGTGGGAGTCGAGCCCGCCGTAGATGAACCCGCCGCCATGGAAGAAGACCAGCAGCGGCGTCGCCCCGGCGCCGGTCAGCGCGGCGGACGGCGTGTAGAGCCGCCCCGCGACGCCGTCGAGGTCGAGGCTGCGCACCGACCCGACCGGCGGGGTGCCGCCGGTCATCGCCGACTGGTGGTCGATGACCCGGCGGCCCTCGGGGATCGGCATCGTCTCGGCGCCGGGCAGGCGCGCGACCCGCTGGAGGCGGAGCATGAGCTGGAGCTCGGGGGCCAGCGTCTGCCCGTCGACGACGACCGGGCGGCCGGCGAGGCGCCGCTGCACGGGCTCGGGCAGCGACAGGGCGCCGCGCAGCAGGGACGTCTCGACACGGGTCTGGAGGTCGGCCTTGATGCTCACGCAGGAAACCTACCGGTCGGTAGCGCCCGCCGCGACGGTCGATCCACCCGGCGTTCACCCGCCGGTGACAGACTCCCCCCATGTCGCTCGAGATGGTCCCGGACCCCACTGCACCCACCGCGACCGGACCCGGCGTCCCCGACGAGTCCTACGACGTCGACGTGCCCTACACGCCCGACCCCGAGCTGGTCGCCGCCGTCGAGAAGTTCGACGACCGCTTCCTCGACCGCGAGCTGTCGTGGCTGCGCTTCAACCAGCGCGTGCTCGAGCTCGCCGAGGACGAGTCGCTCCCGTTGCTCGAGCGCACCCGGTTCCTGGCCATCTTCACCAGCAACCTCGACGAGTTCTTCATGGTCCGCGTCGCCGGCCTCAAGCGCCGCATCGCCGCCGGGCTCGCCGTCCGGGCGGCGTCCGGGCTGATGCCGCGCGAGGTGCTCGAGCAGATCTGGACGACGGCCCGCGAGCTGAGCGAGCGCCAGGCACGGCTGTTCCGCGACGTCGTCGTGCCAGCGCTGGCCGAGCACGCGATCGAGCTGGTCCGCTGGGACGACCTCGACGCCGAGGAGCAGAAGACCTGCAAGCGCCTGTTCAAGAACCGCATCTTCCCGGTGCTGACGCCGCTCGCCGTCGACCCGGCCCACCCGTTCCCCTACATCTCGGGCCTCTCGCTCAACCTCGCCGTGCTGATCCGCAACCCGAGCACCGGCAAGGAGCACTTCGCCCGCGTGAAGGTCCCGCCGATCTTCGACCGGTTCATCCCGCTCGAGCGCACCGACGGCGGCCAGGGGGCCCGGTTCGTGCCGCTCGAGGACGTCATCGGCGCCCACCTCAAGCGCCTGTTCCCCGGCATGGAGGTGCTCGAGGCGCACACGTTCCGCGTCACCCGCAACGAGGACCTCGAGGTCGAGGAGGACGACGCCGAGAACCTGCTCGCCGCCCTCGAGAAGGAGCTCCTGCGCCGCCGATTCGGCCCGCCGGTGCGGCTCGAGGTCGAGGAGTCGATCTCCGACGGCGTCCTCGACCTGCTCAAGGAGGAGCTCGACGTCACCGACGAGGAGGTCTTCCGCCTGCCCGGCCCGCTCGACCTGCGCGGCCTGCACGGCATCGCCGACCTCAACCACGAGGTGCTCAAGTACCCCGCGTTCGTGCCGACGACGCACAGCCGGCTCGCCGAGGTCGAGTCGTCGGCGCCGGTCGACGTGTTCAAGGCCGCGCGGCGCCACGACGTCCTGCTGCACCACCCCTACGACTCGTTCGCCACGTCGGTGCAGCGCTTCATCGAGCAGGCCGCAGCCGACCCGCACGTGCTCGCGATCAAGCAGACCCTCTACCGCACCTCGGGCGACAGCCCGATCATCGACGCCCTGATCGACGCCGCCGAGGCCGGCAAGCAGGTGCTGGTGATCGTCGAGATCAAGGCCCGCTTCGACGAGCAGGCCAACATCCGCTGGGCGCGCAAGCTCGAGCAGGCCGGCTGCCACGTCGTCTACGGCCTCGTCGGGCTGAAGACGCACTGCAAGCTCGCGCTTGTCGTCCGCGACGAGGCGCACCACGGCCAGGGCATCCGGCGCTACACCCACATCGGCACGGGCAACTACAACTCCAAGACCGCCCGCACCTACGAGGACCTCGGCCTCATCACCGTCGACGAGGCCATCGGCGAGGACGTCGCACACCTGTTCAACAACCTCAGCGGCTGGTCGCGCAAGCCGTCGTACGGGCAGCTGCTCGTCGCGCCCGACTCGGTCCGGTCGGGCCTGGTCGACCAGATCTTCCGCGAGATCGCCCACCACGAGGCGGGGCGACCCTCCGGCATCCGACTCAAGGCCAACTCCGTGGTCGACGAGGCCGTCATCGACGCGCTCTACCTCGCCTCGCAGGAGGGCGTGAAGGTCGAGCTGCTGGTGCGCGGCATCTGCGCGCTGCGCCCCGGCGTCCCAGGGCTGTCGGAGAACATCACCGTCCGCTCGGTCCTGGGCCGGTTCCTCGAGCACAGCCGGGTGTTCTGGTTCGTCAACGGCGCCGAGCCGCAGGCCTGGATCGGCTCGGCCGACATGATGCACCGCAACCTCGACCGACGCGTCGAGGTGCTCGTGCGCATGCCCGGTGACGACTCCGTCGAGTCGATCGGCCGCCTGCTCGACCTCGCGTTCGCGCCCACCACCAACGCCTGGGAGCTGCAGACCGACGGCACCTGGACCAACAACGGCGCCGCCGACCACCTGCAGGAGGTGCTGATCGAGGGCCAGCGGCGACGTCGCTCGGGCGGCTGAGCCGAGGGTCACCGCGACGCGGGTTTGCGTCGTCACGGTCGACACCCCCTACGCTGGACGCCGTTTGCTTCCCTCTCATCAGGAGTTCACGTGGGACTGCGCTTCCGGCCGGTCGACTCGGCGTTCTACGACCTGTTCACCGAGCAGGCCCAGCACACCGTCGTCGGCGCCGCACTCCTCGCCGAGATGCTGGCTGAGACCTCCGACAAGTCCGACGTCGCGGCCCGCATGCGTGCGGCCGAGCACGACGCCGACGAGACGACCCACGCCATCGTGCGCCGGGTCAACAGCACCTTCGTCACGCCGTTCGACCGCGAGGACATCTACGCGCTCGCCTCGGGCCTCGACGACGTCATGGACGAGATGGACGAGGTCGTCGACCTGATCCTGCTCTACGAGGTCAAGGTGCTGCCGCCCGAGCTCTCCGAGCAGGTCGAGGTGCTGCAGCGCTGCGCCGAGCTGACCGCCGACGCCATGCCCCGACTGCAGTCGATGCAGTCGCTCGACGACTTCTGGATCGAGATCAACCGCCTCGAGAACGCCGGCGACAAGAACCACCGCCGCACCCTCGCCAAGCTCTTCTCCGGTGAGTTCAAAACGATCGAGGTGCTCAAGCTGAAGGACATCGTGGAGTCCCTCGAGGCCGCGATCGACGCCTTCGAGAAGGTCGCCAACATCGTGGAGACGATCGCGGTCAAGGAAAGCTGATCGTGGACCTGACCCTGGCGATCGTGATCGCCGTCGTCGTCATCGCGCTCGCGTTCGACTACACCAACGGCTTCCACGACGCCGCCAACGCGATCGCCACGTCGGTCTCGACCCGGGCGCTCACCCCGCGCGTCGCGCTGATCCTGGCCGCGATCATGAACTTCGTCGGCGCACTGCTCGGGCAGGGCGTCGCCAAGACGGTGGCCGACACGATCACGATCCAGGACGAGGCGACCGAACGGCTGTTGGTCGGGGTCAACCACGGGCTCGTCATCGTGATGGCCGGCCTGCTCGGCGCGATCACCTGGAACCTCATCACCTGGTGGTTCGGGCTGCCGTCGTCGTCGTCCCACGCGCTGATCGGCGGCCTCGTCGGCGCCGCGATCGTCGGCGGCGTCCGCGTGAAGTGGGACGTCATCCTCGACCGCGTCGTGATCCCCATGGTGATCGTGCCCGTCGCGGCGTTCGGCTTCTCGTTCGCGCTGATGCTGGCGATCATGTGGATCCTGCGGCGGCGCAACCCGCACAAGATCAACCGCGCCTTCCGCGTGCTGCAGACCGTGTCGGCCGCCGGGCTCGCGCTCGGCCACGGCCTGCAGGACGCCCAGAAGACGATGGGCGTCATCGTGCTGACGCTGGTGATCGCCTACCCGGCCGAGCACACCACCGATGAGGTGCCGCTGTGGGTGGTCTTCGCCGCGGCCACCGCCATCGCGGCCGGCACCTACGCCGGCGGCTGGCGCATCATGCGCACCCTCGGCCGCAAGATCATCGACCTCGACCCGGCCCGTGGCTTCTCCGCCGAGGCCGTCGGCTCGGCCGGCCTCTACATCGCCGCCATCGGCTTCCACGCCCCCGTCTCGACCACCCACACCATCACCTCCGCGGTCATGGGCGCCGGCGCCACCAAGCGCTTCAAGGCCGTCCGCTGGGGCATGGCCCGCTCCATCGGCGTCGCCTGGGTCTCCACCATCCCCGCGGCCGCCCTCGTCGCCGCCGCCTGCTACTACGTCGCCCACTTCTTCCTCGAGGTCCTCTGACCCATCGGCGCGTCTTCTCGGCCCCACCGGTGGGGTAGTCCCTGACATAACTCAACAAAGCCGGCCCCCGGACCTTGATCTGCGTCAGGGACTACCCCGGCGCGGGGCCTCACGACGTAGCCCGGTAGCGGAGCAAGCGTCGCCGTTGGTCGGGGTCGAGGGCGCGACGTTGAGCGACGGTCATCGTCGGCGTCCACCAGGACGGCGGGTCGATCGTCCATCGTCGTCGGACCAGCTTGCGGGCCGCTGCTCGGGCATAGGCCTGATCGAGGCGACGAACGAATGCCGTGGGATCTCCCCGGTCGGCCGACGTCATGACCACCTGCTCGATGCCGTAGTCACGAAGGATCGCCTCGCGCCGGACGTCGGCGGCCCGCACCGCTCGACCCAGGTGCACCTCTCCCTCGTAGTCGCCGGCCACGCCGGCGACCGGGTCGAAGACGTCGGGTGTCACGACGTGTCGTCCGGTGAGCCGATCGAAGACCGGCGGGTTGCCGAGCGGCCGCGGGCGAGCCGCCACGACGACCCAGACCACGCTCAGGTCCGCCTCGGTCGGCGACCACATCGACTCGCTGCCGAGCAACAGCGCGTCGCGCGCCCGGGGGACGCCGGTCCAGGAGCTGAGGCCGGGATTGATGAACTCGTCCATCTCGGCAATCGACACCAGGTCGTCGTAGGCCGCCATGTCGAGCACCCGCACCGCTGCCCGAAGCGACGGCGCGTACCGCATCGCGAAGGCCACAGCGGCGCGGACGTCGGCCACCGCCACGCCGTCGACCACCTCCTTGAGGTGCTCGCCGACCTGCTCGCCCGACAACCGGAGACCCGGACGCCGGCGGATGTCATGCGTCCCGATGAGGACGTCGATCGGCAGCTCGCGACCTGCGGCATCCGTGCCCGTGAACCAGCGGCCCCCTCGCCAGTGCAGGTTCGCCCAGCCGGTCAGGACGTGTCCCGGCCGCATCACCACCGCGGCTTCGACGATCCGCTGCGCCGTGCTTCGCTCGACCGTGACCGGCAGGTAGAGCCCACGAGACGTGCGGCGAACCCGCCTCCCCTGCGCCTCGGACCGGGTCGGCCCGGTAAGGCCGAGGTGGTCCAGCGCGCCGGGTCGACACAGGCCAGGCCGCTCGGGGTGCCACGGCTCCGGTTCGAACATGAGGCCACCGTGCGGGACCCTGCCGACAGCCGCCCGACGTCAGCCCCCGCCGTCCACAGGTACCCCGTCGTCCACAGGCCTACCCATCGTGCCTGGACGTTCGTACCGGCTGGTAACCGAGCCGTCGCGGTAGTCCCTGACGTAAATCAATGGAATCGGCCGCTAGAGGCTGATTTGCGTCAGGGACTACCCCAGCGGAGACGACGAGAGGGTCCCGGCGTCGACCGGGACCCTTCCCCTGGGGCCGAGCGGGCAACCGTCGGCCGAGATGAACAGCGGACGTCAGCCGAAGCGACCCGAGATGTAGGCCTCGGTGGAGGGCTCGTCGGGGTTGGAGAACATCTTCTTCGTCGGGTTGAACTCGACGAGGTGGCCGGGCTCGCCAGTCGCCTTGAGGTTGAAGAAGCCGGTCTCGTCGGAGACGCGTGCCGCCTGCTGCATGTTGTGGGTGACGATCACGATCGTGAAGTCGGACTTGAGCTCGTGGATGAGGTCCTCGATCGCCGACGTCGAGATCGGGTCGAGGGCCGAGCACGGCTCGTCCATGAGCAGCACCTGCGGCTCGACGGCGATCGCGCGCGCGATGCACAGGCGCTGCTGCTGGCCGCCCGACAGGCCCATGCCGGGCTTGCTGAGGCGGTCCTTGACCTCGTTCCACAGGTTCGCGCCCCGCAGCGACTTCTCGACGATCGAGTCGGCCTCGGACTTCTTCATCTTCTTGGAGTTGAGACGGTTGCCGGCGAGGACGTTCTCGTAGATCGACATCGTCGGGAACGGGTTCGGACGCTGGAA
Source organism: Nocardioides secundeburneus (assembly GCF_039939255.1). Taxonomy (NCBI): domain Bacteria; kingdom Bacillati; phylum Actinomycetota; class Actinomycetes; order Propionibacteriales; family Nocardioidaceae; genus Nocardioides; species Nocardioides secundeburneus. Next base: position 188,062 of record NZ_JBDUUE010000004.1, on the reverse strand, counting down.
GACCATGCCGATCTGACGACGGACGGCGACCGGGTCGATCGTCGGGTCGTAGAGCGACTGGCCGTCGACGACGACCTTGCCCTCGACGCGCGCGCCCGGGATCACCTCGTGCATCCGGTTGAGCGAGCGCAGGAAGGTCGACTTGCCGCAGCCGGACGGGCCGATGAAGGCCGTGACGGCGCGCGCCTTGATCGTCATGTTGACGCCCTGGACCGCCAGGAAGTCGCCGTAGTAGATGTTCAGGTCGGAGACGTCGATGCTCTTGGCCATGATGAGTTCCTCTCAGGGCGCCGGTCAGCGACCGGTCTTGGGACTGAAGATGCTGCCGATGACCCGCGCGAGGAGGTTCAGCGCCATCACGATGATGATCAGGACGAGTGCCGCGCCCCAGGCCCGCTCGACCTGGAACGGCACGTAGCGGGCGAGGCCGCCGCTGGTGGCCTGGGAGAAGATGAACACCGGCAGGGTCTGCATCGCCCCGTCGAAGGGGTTGAAGTTGGTCACCCGCAGCACGCCGCAGGTGAGCAGCAGCGGCGCGGTCTCGCCGGCCACGCGGGCGATCGAGAGCGTGACGCCGGTGACGATGCCGCCGAGGGCGGTGGGCAGCACGACCTTGACGATCGTGCGCCACTTCGAGACGCCGAGCGCGTAGGAGGCCTCGCGGAGCTCGTCGGGGACCAGCTTGAGCATCTCCTCGGTCGAGCGCACGACGATCGGGATCATCAGCACCGACAGTGCCACCGAGCCGGCGACGCCCATGCGCGTGCCGGGCCCGAACAGCAGGGTGAACACGGCCAGGGCGAACAGGCCGGCGACGATCGACGGGATGCCGGTCATGACGTCGACCAGGAAGGTGAGCACCTGCGAGAGGCGGTTCTTCTTGCCGTACTCGACCAGGTAGATCGCGGCGAGCACGCCGATCGGCACCGAGATCAGCGCCGCGATGCCGGTGACGATGAGCGTGCCCATGATCGCGTGGTAGATGCCGCCACCCTCGCCGAGGACGCCGTCCATCGAGTAGGTGAAGAACTCCGCCGACAGCGCCGGCGCACCCCGGCGCACGACGGTGGTCAGCACCGCGAACAGCGGCAGCATCGCGACGGCGAACGTCGTCCAGATGAGCGCGGTGACCAGGCGGTCGGTGCTGCGGCGCGGTCCCTCGATGGCGCGCGACCAGGCCGGAAGCGCGAGCACGAAGATGATCCAGCCGACGACCACGATGCCCGGGATGCTGCCGCCGAGGGCGATGATGCCGATCAGCGCGGCGAGGCCCCAGGCGATGACCGCGACCAGCAGCGGCGCGAAGCGCGGCAGCTGCGGGTTGGTCATGGAGATGTGCTTGTCGCCGCCCAGCGTGGACGACTCCTTGGCCAGGTTGGTCATGCGATCACTTCGCCTTCGCGACGCCACGGGACGCCAGGTAGCGCCCGAGGAAGTTGACGGCGAACGTCACGACGAACAGGACCAGGCCGCCGAAGATCAGCACGTTGGTCTTGATGCCGGAGGCGTTCGAGTAGTTGAGGGCGATGCTCGCCGCGATCGTCGAGGGGTTCTGCGACGAGATCAGGTTGATGGTGATCACGCCGGACGCCGCCAGCACCATCGCCACGGCCATCGTCTCGCCGAGCGCGCGGCCGAGGCCGAGCATCACCGCCGACGTGACGCCGGAGCGGGAGTAGGGGAAGACGGTGAGCTTGATCATCTCCCAGCGCGTGGCGCCGAGCGCGAGCGCCGCCTCCTCGTGCATGCGCGGGGTCTGCGAGAAGACCTCGCGGCACAGGGCGGTGATGATCGGCAGGGCCATCACGGCCAGCACGATACCGGCCGTGAGGATCGTGCGGCCCGTGGTCGCCGGGCCCTTGAACAGCGGGATCCAGCCGAGGTTGTCGGCCAGCCACTGGTAGATCGGGCGGACCTGGTCCTGGAAGGTCTGCCGGCCCCACAGGCCGTAGACGACGCTCGGGACGGCGGCCAGCAGGTCGATCAGGTAGCCGATCGGCTTGGCGACGCGCCGCGGGGCGTAGTGGGAGATGATCAGCGCCACGCCGACCGCGAGCGGGGTGGCGATCACCAGGGCGATGATCGCGGCCAGCACGGTGCCGTAGAGCAGCGGCCACACGTACAGGACGATGTTGTCCTTGCCGTAGGCGTTGTTGCCCGAGGCCTCGAGGGCCGGGACGCTCTGCACCACGAGGAAGATCGCCACGCCCGCGAGCACGAGCATGATCAGGAGCCCGGCTCCCTGCGAGATGCCGGCGAAGATCGCGTCACCGCGCCTGGTCGACGGCGGCGCCTTGGTCGGCGGCGGTTCGGTGGTGGTCACTCGGTCCCTCTCTCGGGCTGCTCTGGCTGCTCTGGCTGCTCGGACTGCTCGGACTGCGGTGGGTCAGGTCGGCGGACGGACCGCCTGCCCGCCACGAGGGGCCTGGACCGCGATGCGCGGTTCAGGCCCCATCGTGACGTGCTGGCTGGATGGCTGGATCAGCCGGCCGAGATCTTGCCGACGATCTCGAGCGCCTGGCTCTCGATGTCCTCGGCGAGCGGGGCCACACCGGCCTCCTCGGCACCGAACTGCTGGCCGTCGGCGCTGAGCACGTACTCCATGTAGGTGCGCACGAAGTTGGCCTCGGCCTCGTCCTCGTAGGTCGAGCAGGCGATGAGGTACGACGTCAGCACGATCGGGTACGCGGCCTCGTCGGGGGTGTAGTTCAGGTCGAAGACCAGCTGGTTCTCGCCGGCCTCGGCGGCCGGCTCGGACGCGCTCAGGATGGCGGCCGCGGCCTCGGGCGTCGGGTCGATGAACTCACCGTTGACCTCGATCGAGGCCTTGCCGAGCTCGCTGGCCTGGCTGGCGTCGGCGTAGCCGATCGAGTTCTCACCGTTGGTGATGGCGTCGATGACACCGGAGGTCTGGGCCGCGCCCTCGCCGCCGGCCTCGCCGGGCCAGGTCTCGACCTCACCGGCGGTCCACACGTCACCGGCGACCGAGCTGAGGTAGTTGGTGAAGTTCTCGGTCGTGCCCGACTCGTCGGAGCGGTGCACGGCGTTGATCGCGGCGTCGGGCAGGCCCGGGTTGTCCTCGGCCAGGGCCGGGTCGCTCCAGTTGGTGATCTGGCCGGCGAAGATGCCCGCGAGGGTCTCCGGGGTGAGCTTCAGCTCGGTGACGCCCTCGATGTTGAAGGCGATCGCGATCGGGCTGACGTAGTTGGGCACCTCAATGGGGGCCTCGCCCTGGCACCGCTCGGTGGCCTTCGACAGCTCGTTGTCGGGGGCCTCGTCGACCAGGTAGGCGTCGGAGCCCGCCAGCGGGTACGCGCCGGAGATGAAGTTCTCGCGGCCACCGCCCGAGCCGATGGCCTCGTAGGTGACGGTCGCGCCGGGCTGCACGTCGGTGTAGCCGATCGTCCACGCGTTCTGGGCGGCCTCCTGCGACGAGGCACCACCGATCGTGAACTGGCCGTCGACGGTGACGTCGCTCGCGCCGGCCTCGCCGTCGGTGCTGCCGCTGTTGCTGCCGCCGTCGTTGTCGGAGCCGTTGTCGCCCTCGTTGCCGGCACCGCAGGCGGTCATGGCGAGGATCGCCGTGACGGCGATGCCGGGGGCAACGACCCGGCGAAGGGAAGTGCGGATCACTTCGTGTCTCCTGTTTCAGTATCGGGAGTGACGAAGCAACTGTGATGAGGCGAGGTGGACGGATCGGCGGCCGTAGGTGAACCAGGGGTGAACTCGAACGGCCCAGTCGGCGACCGATGCCTGTGACCTGGGCGACAGTTGGGTGAACTAGCCCGGCCGACCCTTGACTCAGGGCGCCTGATGGCGTTCGGTCCCGGCCACCCGCCCCTTGCGCAGGTGGACGACGAGCAGCTCGCCGGCCTCGAGGTGCGGGTCGGCGAGGCCGAGGGCGTCGAAGACCTCCGGCAGCACCGGCCGGTGGCTGCAGACCACCGCGCCGGTGACGTCGTCGTCGAGGCTGTCGACGACGTCGTCCACCACTGCCGCGACCCCGTCGGGCGTGGCGTCCTCCTCCGACAGGCGCCGGCGCGTCTCGAGCTCCCAGCCGGTCGTGCGCACGTAGGGCTCGACAGTCTGCACGCACCTCAGGCTGGTCGAGCTCACGACCCGCGAGACGCCGTAGGCCGCGAGCAGCGGCACCAGGCGCTCGGCCTGCGTCTCGCCGGCGCGCACGAGCGGACGGTCGCGGTCGTCGCGGCGCCAGGCCTTGCGCGAGCGCGCCTGCCCGTGCCGCAGGACGACGACCGGTCGGGTCCGGCGCCGGTTCGGCACGGCCTCGGCGAGCGTCGTCCGGTCGCGCTCGTAGGTGAGCAGCTCGGCCGCGTCGTCGGCCGTGACCCAGCGGACGTCGTCGATCTCGTCGTTCGGCCGGTAGCCCGAGACGTCGTGCGGCCCGACGACGCGGCCGGTCCAGTAGTGCACCGTCTTGTGCCCGGCCTGCACCGGGTACTCCTGCAGGCTCAGCGGCAGGCACAGCCGCACGTGCAGCCCGGTCTCCTCGGCGACCTCGCGGACGGCGGCCGCGGCCACGTGCTCCCCCGGGTCGAGCTTGCCCTTGGGGAACGACCAGTCGTCGTACTTCGGCCGGTGGACCAGCAGCACGCGTCGTCCGGGCCGGAAGACGACGACCCCGGCGGCGAGCACGTCCTTGGCAGCGGCGGGCACGGCACTACTGTGTCAGCACCTCGCACCCCGCGGGACGGCGGACGGAAGAACAGGTCGCACGTGTCGGACGAACAGCCCAGCACGCCCGGCCCTGCCCGACCCGCGCTGCGTCGTCCGGTGGTCGTGGTCGGTGCCGTCGTCGTGCTGGTCGTGGCCGCCGTCCTGGTGGTCGTGCGACTCGGCGGCGACGACGACGAGCGCGGCCGCCTCGAGCGCGCCGTCGCGTTCACCCCGCGCGACAGCCAGCGCATCCTCTGGACCGACTGGGCCGGCGTCCGCGACGAGCTCGGCGCCGACCTCGGGGCCGACCCGAGCGCGGCCGAGGTGCAGGACCTCCTCGACCGCGGCTTCGAGTCCGACCTCACCTCGACCAGCGCGCTCGGCTCGTCGGCGGTGGCGATGCAGGAGCGCCTCGGCTTCTCCCCCGCGACCCTCGAGTGGGAGCTCTACACGCAGTCCGAGAGCGGCGCCGCGCTCGTGCTCCAGCTGGCCGACGGCGTCAGCACCGACGACGTCACCGACCGGCTCGCAGGCCTGGGCTACGCCGAGCCCACGGACGACGACGGGTACTGGGTGCTCGGCACCGATGCGCCGTTCTCCACCGAGATCACCCCCGAGCTGGTCTACCTCACGTTCGACGACGACGCCGGGCTGGTCATCGCCGGCGACAACGCGGCCGGGCCGGCCGAGGCCCGCGAGTCGGTGCGCGCGGCGTCGTCCGAGCCGGTGCCGGACGGCGTCGTCGCGCAGCTGGGCGCACCGTTGTCGGCGGCGATCTTCACCGGCTCCTACGCCTGCTCTGCGCTGGCGATGGGCAACGCCGACGACCGCGACCGGGCCGCCGCCGACGACCTCGTCGCCCAGGCCGGCGAGATCGACCCGCTCACGGGGTTCGGGATGGGCGTCGAGCCGGGCGGGTCCGTCCGCGTGACGATGGGCTTCGAGACCGAGGCCCAGGCGCGCACCAACGCCGACACCCGGGCGCGCCTGGCGACCGGCCCGGCCCCCGGCCAGGGCGGCGACTTCGCCGACCGGTTCGCCCTCGCGAAGGCGAGCGCCGAGGGGTCCGTGGTCGTGCTCGACCTCGACCCGGTGGACGGCGCCTACGTCGTCTCCGACCTCAGCAGCGGACCCGTGCTCTTCGCGACCTGCTGAGCGTCACCCGACACGAGGCCAGAGGAGCCGGCGCGCCGAGACGCCCTCTTCAGGCGGCGCGCCACGCGCGAAGCGGAGCGAGCGCCGTGAGAAGGAGCTCTAGCCCCGCTCGGGGACGACGCCGAGGATGCGGTCGATCTCGTCGACCGGCAGCCGGTCGTCGGCCTCGCTGGCTGCGATGATCAGGTTCGTGGTCAGCTCGACCTCACCGAGGAGGTCGACGTCTTCGAGCGACACGTCGAACTGGTCGAACATCCGAACCCCTCCGCTCCCGATCGCCGGACTTCGTTGGGCCCATCGTAGCGACTGTCCGGTCGTCGCCGTGATGGTCATTCCTGATCATTCGGAAACTTCCACCCTGACTAGGCGCCGCTTGACGCATGACACGTCGTGGGTATGCGGGACGCACGAGACCCCGCCGGCTCAGCCGACGGGGTCTCGTTGGTGGTCTCGTGACCAGCCGGTCTCAGACGGGCCGGACGTTCTCCGCCTGGGGGCCCTTGGGGCCCTGGGTGACGTCGAACTCGACCTTCTGGTTCTCGTCCAGGGACTTGTAGCCCTGGGTCTGGATCGCCGAGTAGTGCACGAAGACGTCGTCGCCGCCGTCCTCCTGCGCGATGAAGCCGAAGCCCTTCTCAGCGTTGAACCACTTCACGGTGCCCTGAGCCATCTGCTCAATTCTCCTTGTATCGGGGCGAGAGCCGCCACATCAGCGACCCACAACTCATGCGGGTGACACGTCGCTCCGACCCATGGGATGACACCACAAACCAGAAACGCCGTTGGATCACAAACTCCTTAGGCGTCAGACCAGCTGGAACTCTGCATCAGTTGCACTGCAGACCCTATCAATCACGGCGCCGGAGAAAACCCCCTGCGCCACATCGATCGTCGGCCCCTGGGTGAACTTCTGGTTTCGGCCCTCGGCGAGGCACGCGGTCACGGCCGGGGCGGGTCGTCGTCGTCCGGCTCGCCCTGGCGCTCGCGCTCCTCCAGCGGGCTGGCGGCGAACTCGACCTCGACGGTCTGGAAGCCCTTCTGCTGCTGGGCCTTGGCGAGCTCGGTGTAGGACCGCTTGTCGGCGTCGGTGAGCACGACGTTGTCGGTGAACGGGGTGAGCAGGGTGCGCGGGTGCAGCCGGTCGACCAGGACGACGTTGAGCTCGAGGCACAGCACCAGCACCACGCACGTCAGGTACAGGAAGGCCAGCAGGCCGAGGACGACGGCGAACACGCCGTTGGTGGCGCTGGACGTCGCGGTGGTGCGGCCGACGTAGGCGACGCCGACGTACTGCAGGCCCAGCCAGGCCACCGCGGCCAGGCACGCGCCCGGCAGGACGTCGCGCCACGCCAGGTCGCGCGCCGCGGCGAAGCGGAACACGAACGCGAACGCGGCGGCGTGGATGGCCAGGGTGCCGACGAGCAGGGCGATGCTCGAGAGCGGCCCGAGCACGGTCGCCGCGCCGATGACGCCGGCCAGGGCGGTGGTGCCGATGACGTCGACGCCGATGACCCCCAGCAGCACGATGCTGCGCCCGCGCAGCACGAAGGGGTTACCGCGCTCGTTGCGCGGCACGGTCCAGGCGGTGTTGCAGGCGTTCTGCACAGCCTGGCCGACGCCCATGGCGCCGTAGAGCGCGCCCGCGAGTCCGACGACCAGCCCGGTCGCGCCGCCGCCGATGCCGGAGGGCCGCTGGAGGTCGTCGCCGACGACCGGGAGCTGGCCGAGCGCGGAGTCGATGAGGCGCTGCTGCAGCTCGCCGTCGCCGGCGAGCACGAAGCCGAGGATGGTCGAGGCCAGCAGCAGTAGCGGGAAGAGCGAGACGAAGGCGAAGTAGGTGATGAGCGCGGCGAGCTGGGGGCCGCCGTCGTCGACGTACTTGTAGACGACCGAGATCGGCAGCCCCACCACCTTGTGGCGCTGCTGGAAGGCGTCGAGCCGGGCGACGAGCCCGGGCTCAGAGCTCGACACGGACGACCGCGATGCGGTTGAGGGTCTCCTCGAGGGCCGCCTCGAACTCGGCGGCCGCGTGGTCCTCCCCCAGGCCGGCACGCAGCCGGGCCACGGTGGGGAACTCGCGCAGACGCTCGTCGTCGGCCTCCTCGTCGTCGAGCACGTCGAGCGGGCCGATGTCGGCGCCGAGCGTCGCGACCTCGAGCAGGAGGGTGCCGAGCAGGAAGCTGGTGAACGCGCGGTAGCTCGCCACGGCCGCCTGGTCGCTGAACCCCTCGCTGCACAGTCCCGACAGGAACGTCTCGACCCAGTCGAGGCTGCGCAGCGGCGGTCGGAGCCAGGGGGCCTCGGGCGGGCGGGAGGCGACGAGCGGGAACGACTTGGGGTGCGCGAGTGCCGCCCGGCGCACTCCGTGTGCCAGGCGCTGGAGGAAGTCCTGCCACCCGTTGACCGGGGCCTTCACGACCTCGGGGTCGGCGTGCATGTCGCTGACCAGGGCCTCGACGACGCCGTCGAGCAGCTCCTCCTTGCCCGGCACGTAGCGGTAGAGCGACATCGCCTCGACGCCCAGGCGGGCACCCAGACGCCGCATGCTGAGGGTGGCGAGGCCGGCCTCCTCGATGTGCTCGAGGGCCGCCGCGACGATGCGGTCGCGATCGAGCCGCACCCGCGCGGACGGCGGCTCCTGCCCGCGCACCAGCGCGGCGTCGGCGTCGAGGTGGCCGTCGGCGTCGGTCGGGCGGTCGGGTGGGGTGTCGATGACCAGGTCTCCTCTCGTGCCGGGGAAACGGTATCGGCGCCGCAACCGCGCCGACCCCTCCGAGGGGTGATCGGCGGCGCCTCGTTCCAAAGGGTGAACGGCCCGCCAGGCTTACAACGTAAGTTGTTTCGTGCCGGCATCACGATCGTCACCCGAGACGACGCCGGATACATCACCCGTCGGTGGACACCTGTTCACCGAATCCATCACCCAGAAGGAGAAGTCGATGGGACTCGCAGACAAGGCCAAGAACGCCGCGCAGGACGCCGCCGGGAAGGTCAAGGAGACCCTCGGCGACAAGACCGACAACGACGACCTCAAGGCGGAGGGCAAGGCCGACCAGGCCGAGGCCAGCGTCAAGAAGACCGGTGAGGGCATCAAGGACGCGTTCAAGGGCTGATGGCCAAGCCGAAGCGCAACGCCTTCGCGCTGCTCGGGTGGGTGGTCTGGAAGCTGCTCGCCCTGTTCGGTCTCCAGTACGCGAAGGACAAGCTCAAGCACGACAGGCATCGCCGGGCCTGAACCCGCGGGGTGCGCCTGACCCGGCGCACCCCGTCGGTCTTTTTCCACCGGCGGTCTCCGACGAGGTGGTCCGACCCGACGCGCCGCTGCGCACACTGGCCGCATGACACACCCCGACCTCGACCGCCTCGACGGGCAGGTCGCGCTGGTGACCGGCGGCAGCCGCGGCATCGGCCTCGCCGTCGCCCGCGGTCTCGGCGGCCTCGGCGCGACCGTCGTGCTCGTCGGCCACACGCCCTCCGGGGCCGAGTCGGCCGCCGCCGTCCTGGTCGAGGAGGGCATCGACGCGGTCGGGGTGGGCTGCGACGTCGCCTCGGCGTCCGAGACGGCCGCCCTGCCCGGCCGGCTCGGGCCGCTGGCCGCCGTCGACGTGCTCGTGTGCGCGGCCGCGGTGATGAGCGAGCGCACCGCCAAGACGCTGCGCACCACCGAGGACGAGTGGCGTCGCGTGATGGACGTCGACCTCGACGGCGTCTGGCGCACGATGACCGCCTTCGTGCCCGGCATGGTCGAGCGACGCCACGGCCGCGTCGTCGCGCTCAGCGCCTGCCTCGGCCGGATGAGCGGACCCGGCACCGCCGGGGGCCTCGCGCCCTACCGGATCGCCAAGGCCGGGGTGAACGCGCTCGTCCGCAACCTCGCCCACGAGCAGGGTCTCGGCCGGCGCGGCGTGCTCGTCGACGCCACCTGCCCCGGCCACTGCCGCACCGACATGGGCGGGCCTGACGCCCCGCGCTCGGCCGAGCAGGGCGCCGAGACCGCGGTGTGGCTCGCCGCGCGGCCGGCCGAGGGCGCGCAGACCGGGGTGCTGTGGGAGGACCGCCGGGTCGTGCCCTGGTAGACCCGCGTTCGGGGGCGGTCGGGATGGACTTCTCGTATCGTGGTCGGGCCATGGCCCCGACGAGCGACCCCTCTGCGGCAGCGGACGATCGCGGCTCCGACCTGCTCACCTCGTTCGACCGCTACGCCAGGCTCGTGCAGCAGCTGCTCGGCGTGCCGGTGGCCCTGGTCACCGTCGTCGAGCGCGACCGACAGGTGTTCCGCGGCCAGCTCGGCCTGCCCGAGCCCTGGGCCAGCCGGGGCGAGACCCCGCTGACGCACAGCTTCTGCCAGTACGTCGTCGCCGACCAGGCCCCGCTCGTCATCGCCGACGCCCGCGACGACGAGCGGTTGCGCGACAACCTCGCGATCGAGGACCTCGGCGTCGTCGCCTACGCCGGCCACCCGATCGTCGACCACACCGGGACGACGGTCGGCTCCCTCTGCGCGATCGACCAGGTCCCCCGGCGGTGGACCGCCCACGAGCTGGAACGGCTGGCCGATCTCGCCGGCGCGTGCTCGGCCGAGCTCGCCCACCGCGGCCTCTCCCTCCTCGCCCGCGACGCCTGGACGGTGGCCAACGAGCGCGACCGGCAGTCGCGGGTGCTGCTCAGCCTCAGTCACCGGTTGTCCGAGACCCGGACGCTCGCCGACGTGGCCTCGGCCGTCGAGCGCGTCGCCCGCGAGCAGTGGGGTTGTCCGCACGCGGCCATGTGGCTCCGGACGACGGCGGACGACCCCCAGTCCGACCCGTCGGGGGCCGGGACACGGCACCTGCTGCTCGCGGCCGAGGAGGTCGTCGGATGGCGCCAGGCGCACGACCACCCGCGACTCGCCGTCACGAGCGAGACCCCCGTCGGCGCGGCCTACCGCAGCGGCGATCCGCAATACCTCGACACCCGCACCGACCAGTGGTCCGACCAGGTCGGCGGCGACCGCGTCTTCGTGCCCCTGCGTCACTCCGGCGTGGTGCACGGCGTCCTGGTCCTGGACTGGGAGTCGGCCCGGCCCCTCGGCCAGGACGTCGCGGACACGGTGACCGCCATGTCGCTCTACACCGCCCAGGCGGTGGCCCAGGCGCGGCTCCTCGACGAACGGGCCCAGGCCGCGACCACGCTGCAGGAGGCGATGCTGACGCCCCTGCCGGACGTCGCCGGACTCGACCTGGCGGCCCGGTACCGGCCGGCCGCCGTCCGCGACCAGGTCGGCGGGGACTGGTACGACGCCGTCACCCTCCCCTCGGGCGGCACGGCCCTGGTCATCGGCGACGTCGTGGGCCACGACATCGGCGCGGCCGCGACCATGGGCGCGCTGCGCACGACCCTGCGCACGCTCGCCTGGACCGCGGCACGACAGCGACCGGCCACCGTGGTGGAGCAGTTCGAGACCGTCGTGACCGACCTGGTGCCCGGCGCGATGTGCAGCCTGGTCTACGCCCACGCCCTGCCTGCGCCCCGTGGCGGCGACGGGTGCCTCGAGGTGCACTGGTCCAGTGCCGGCCACCCCGCGCCGCTCGTCCTGCACCCCGACGGCACCACCACCTGGCACGACGACGCCCACGGGGCCATGATCGGCATTGGCGTCGGCCGCAACCGCCCCCGCGGCGAGGCCTCCCTGACCCTCACGCCCGGCTCGACGCTGCTGCTGTTCACCGACGGACTGATCGAGCGCCGCCGCGAGACCCTCGACGCCGGCCTGGCCCGGCTGGCCGAGGCCGTCGCCCGGCACGCCACCGCCGACCTCGACGCGCTGATCGAGGCCGTCCTCGACGACGTCCTGCCGCCGACGCCCGAGGACGACGTCGCCGTCATCGCCGCCCGCTGCCGGCCCGCCTGAGGCTCGACCGGCGCGGCGGCACGTGGTCGGCGCCGCCGGCGAGCCCGTGTCAGGTCGCGGGGACGACGGACGGCGGGAGCGGGTGCCCGGGGGCGAGCTCGGCGACGAGGTCGCGGACGCGGGTGTCGATGTCGGCGATGATGCGTCGCACGGTGGCGTCGTCCTGGCCCCTGGGGTCGTCGAGGGGCCAGTCGCGGTAGGTGGCTCCGGGGACGTAGGGGCAGCTCTCGCCGCAGCCCTGGGTGATGGCGAGGTCGCTGGCCGCGATCATCTCGGGCGTGAGCAGCCGGGGTCGCTCGCGGGAGGTGTCGAGGCCGAGCTCCTCGAGGATGCGTGCCACCTCGGGGTGGATGTGGTCGCCGGGCTCGGTGCCGGCCGACAGGGCGATGACGTGGCCCTGCGCGTAGTGCTCGGTGAGCAGGCGCGAGGCGACGGACCGGCCGCCGTTGGCGCGGCAGGCGAACACGACGCGGGGGACGTGGACGGTCATGAGGTTGCTCCGGTGTCGGTCGTCGTGGCGGGTGCTGCGCCCGCTGCTGCGGGGGTGGCGTCTGCGAAGTAGCGGCGGGCCCAGAGGCTGACGTAGACGAGCCCGACGAGGACGGGGACCTCGATGAGAGGGCCGACGACGCCGGCGAGCGCCTGGCCGCTGGTGACGCCGAAGACGGCGATGGCGACGGCGATCGCGAGCTCGAAGTTGTTGCCCGCCGCGGTGAAGGCGACGCTGGTGGCGCGGGGGTAGCCGAGGCCGAGGCGGTGGGCGACGAGCATCGACCCGGCCCACATGAGCGCGAAGTAGACCACGAGCGGCAGCGCGATGCGGGCGACGTCGAGGGGCTGGGCGGTGATGGTGTCGCCCTGGAGGGCGAACAGGACGACGATCGTGAACAGCAGGCCGTAGAGGGCCCAGGGCCCCAGGCGCGGGAGGAGTCGTCCTTCGTACCAGTCCCGGCCGCGACGGGCCTCGCCGATGCGGCGGGTGAGGTAGCCCGCCGCCAGCGGGACGCCGAGGAAGACCGCGACGCTGCCGGCGATCTCCCACGGCGAGACCTCGAGCCCCGAGGTCGCCAGTCCGAGCCAGCCGGGGAGCAGGTCGAGGTAGAACCAGCCGAGCGCGGCGAACGCGACGACCTGGAAGACGGAGTTGAGCGCGACGAGCACGGCGGCGGCCTCGCGATCGCCGCAGGCGAGGTCGTTCCAGATGATGACCATGGCGATGCAGCGCGCGAGGCCGACGATGATCAGCCCGGTGCGGTACTCGGGCAGGTCGGCGAGGAACACCCAGGCCAGGGCGAACATCAGCGCCGGCCCGACGAGCCAGTTCAGGACCAGCGACAGCACGATCAGGCGGGTGTCGCGGGCGACGGCGCCGATCTCGTCGTAGCGGACCTTGGCCAGGACGGGGTACATCATCACCAGGAGGCCGAGCGCGATCGGCACGGAGATCGACCCGACGCTGACGGCGTCCAGGGCATCGGCCATGCCGGGGACCCACCGTCCGAGCAGGAGCCCGACGGCCATCGCCGCCCCGATCCAGACCGGCAGGTACCGGTCGAGGGTCGACAGCCGGCCTGCCGCCTGGGGGTCGGCCTCGGTGGCCTGGGCGGTCGTCATGCGACGGGCCCGGCGGGCTTGATGGCGCGGATGATGGCGCCGTGCATGCCTGGGGCGGCCTCGTGGGTGAGCTCGACCTCGGCGTCGAAGAAGCCCGCGGCCGCGAGTCCGTCGAGGTACTCGGCGCGGGACAGGGCACCGGCGATGCAGCCGACGTAGGAGCCGCGCTCGGCTCGTTCGGCGGGGCTGAGGTGGTCCTCGGCGACGACGTCGGAGATCCCGATGCGCCCGCCGGGGGTGAGCACGCGGAAGGTCTCGGCCAGCACGCGGGGCTTGTCGACCGAGAGGTTGATGACGCAGTTGGAGATCACGACGTCGACCGAGGCGTCGTCGAGCGGGATGTCCTCGATGGTGCCCTTGCGGAACTCGACGTTGGTCGCGCCGGCGCTGGCCGCGTTCGCGCGGGCGAGCTCGAGCATCTCGTCGGTCATGTCGACGCCGTAGGCGTAGCCGGTCGCGCCGACGCGGCGCGCGGACAGCAGGACGTCGATGCCGCCGCCCGAGCCGAGGTCGAGGACGCGCTCGCCTGCCCGGAGGTCGGCGACCGCCGCGGGGTTGCCGCAGCCCAGGCTCGCCGCGACCGCGTCGGCGGGCAGTCCGTCCTGGTCCTCCGCGGCGTAGAGGCCGGCTCCGAACGACGGGCCGACCTCGACCTCGGTGCCGCCGCAGCAGGCGGAGCCGGACTCGTCGCCGACGTCCTGCAGGGCCTCGTTCACCTGCTCGTTGGTGCTGCCACGGCCCACCGCGACCGCGGCGGCGGCGTAGCGCGAACGGACCTCCTCGATCACCTGGTCCGGTTCCTGGGGCTGTGACATGGTGCGGCTCCTCCAGATCGGCGAACGTCGATGCATCGAGCATTCTCGATGCATCGACGTATGTCAATCCGTCTGGCACGATGGAGGCATGGCCCGAGCCCGCACCCTCCCCCTGCTCGACGCCGCCGGCTCCTGCTGCTCCTCGGTCGTCGGCGGCGCGCTGGACGCCGAGGACGCCGAGCGTCTCGCGCGGGCCTTCAAGGCCCTCGGCGACCCCACGAGGGTCCGCCTGCTCTCGCTGATCGCCGCGAGCCCGGGGCGCGAGGCGTGCGTCTGCGACCTCGTCGACCCGGTGGGCCTCAGCCAGCCGACCGTCTCGCACCACATGAAGCTCCTCGTCGACGCCGGCCTGGTCGTGCGCGAGCAGCGGGGCCGATGGGCCTTCTACCGCCTCGTCGACGACGCCCTCGCGGCGCTCGGCCGGTCGCTCCGACCCTGACCCGCCGGATAGCGACGACGTCGTCGGCCCACCGCCCGCTCAGGCCAGGGCGAGGAACAGCTTCTCCATCTTCTTGACGTCGACGTTGTCGAGACCCTCGTCGCCGGCGTCCTCGAGGCAGTGCTGCAGCCCGGTGGCGACGATGGCGTAGCCGGCGCGCGAGAGGGCCTTGTTGACGGCCGCGAGCTGGGTGAGGACCGACTCGCAGTCCGAGCCCTCCTCCATCATGCGGATGACGGTGGCGAGGTGGCCGTTGGCCTTCTTCATCCGGGTGATGATGGCCTTGATCTCGGTGGGCTCGAGCTCCATCAGTCCTGTCCTTCCTGGGCCGCGACGGCCGCGAGGGCCGAGAGGAGTCGGGCGCGGGCGTCGTCCGAGACGGCGCGCAGCGTCTCGCTGGGGGTGTCGACGAACGAGGTCATCATCGCCGGGTCGAAGGCCTCGACCACGGTGGTCGAGACCCCCTCCGACCTGACCACGACGTTGCAGGGCAGCAGCACAGCGATCGACGGCTCGGCCGCCAGGGCCTGGTGGGCCAGCTGCGGACGGCAGGCGCCGAGGATCACCTGGGGCGCGGCGTCGACGTCGAGCTTGGCCTTGAGGGTGGCACGCAGGTCGATCTCGGTCAGCACGCCGAAGCCTGCCTCGGCGAGCTGCTCGCGCACCGCGGTCACGGTCTCCTCGTAGGGGCGCTCGGTGGTGATCGAGAGCGTGTAGTCCGCCATGTCGTGCCTTTCGTCGTGGTGTTGCGCGGCGTCGCGAGCCCCCGGCCCGGGCCCTGACGTCGTCGACTGTACAACCCCCCGGGGGGTTCTGCTAACTTCCGGTACGTAACCCCCCGGGGGGTTAAATGCCACCGGACCACCCACCGAACGGAACCTCCATGAGCACCACCTCCGACCTGGACGCCGACCGTCGTCGGTCCCTCGACATCACTCCGACGTCGCGCCCGGGACCGCTCGGGCGGCTCGGCGTCTGGGTCACCGACCACGCCAGGATCGTCACCGGCGTCTGGCTGCTGCTGATCATCGGCCTGGGCGCCTTCGCCCCCCAGGTCGAGCACAACCTGTCCGGCGCCGGCTGGCAGGCCGACGGCTCCGAGTCCGTGGCCGCGCGCG
This sequence comes from Nocardioides secundeburneus, assembly GCF_039939255.1. Classification (NCBI taxonomy): domain Bacteria; kingdom Bacillati; phylum Actinomycetota; class Actinomycetes; order Propionibacteriales; family Nocardioidaceae; genus Nocardioides; species Nocardioides secundeburneus. Next base: position 172,354 of record NZ_JBDUUE010000004.1, on the reverse strand, counting down.
AGCTCGCCCAGGACCACTTCGGCGGCAACGCCTCCTCCGCGATCCAGGTCGTCGTGCACTCCACCGACGGCCCCGTCACCGAGGGCCCCGGCGCCGACGTCCTCGCCCGCGTCACCTCGGTCCTCGAGGCCGAGCCCCGCATCGCCGACGTCGTCGCCCCGACGCCGGGAGCGACGGTGAGCGCCGACGGACGGACCGCCATCGTCCTGGCCGGCGCCGGCACCGACACCAACGAGATGGTCCGCGTCGCCACCGACCTCAAGGGCGAGCTCGAGGACCTCTCGGTCGACGGCGTCCAGGTCAACCCCACCGGGTCCTCGCTGCTGTGGTCGGACTTCAACGAAGCCAACCTCGAGGCGATGCTGACGTCCGAGATGGTCTCCTGGCCCGTCACCATGGCCATCCTCGTGCTCGCGTTCGGCGCCCTGGTCGCCGCCGGACTGCCGCTGCTGCTCACCCTCGCCGGACTGGTCGCCTCCGCCGGCTCCCTGGTGCTCATCAACGAGCTCGTGCCCGTCTCCATCTGGGCGATGAACTTCGCCATGATGTTCGCCCTGGCCCTCGGCATCGACTACGCCCTGTTCCTCGTCGTGCGCTATCGCGCCTCGCGCACGGGCGCCGACAACACCGCCCGCCAGGCCATCGCCGAGACCATGGACACCGCCGGCAAGGCCGTCCTGCTCTCGGGCGCGACCGTGCTCATCTCGCTCTCGGCCGTGATGCTCGTGCCGTCACCGTCGTTCCGCTCCATGGCCGGCGGCATCATGCTCTCGGTCGTCTTCGTCCTCGCCGCCACCCTCACCCTGCTGCCCCTGGTCCTGTTCAAGCTCGACCACCGCATCGACAAGCTCGCCCTGCCCCGGGCCACGACCGGCGAGCACCGCTCGGCCCGGTTCACCGCCTGGGGCGAGCGCCTGTGGAAGCGCCCTGTCGCCTTCGGCCTCGCCGCACTCGTCGTCCTGCTGGCTCTCGCCGCCCCCGTCGTCGGCCTCCAGACCGCGATGCCCTCCATCAAGGTGCTGCCCGAGGACGCCAGCGCCCGGGTCGGCTACGACCTCGTGCAGGACGCCTTCGGCGACGGCGCCCCCGGCACCCTCCAGGTCGTCGCCGACGCCGGCGAGGCCGACGCCACCGCCGCCACCCTCGTCGCCGACGCCGGCGTCGCCGCCACGCTGCCGCCGCAGCCGGCCGACGACGGCAGCGGTCTCGTGCTGATCCAGGCCGTCCCCACGGTCGACCCCTCCGACCCCGCGCTCGCCGACACCGTCGACCGGCTCCGTGCCGAGCTGCCCGGCAGCGCCCTCGTGGGCGGCGCCGCGGTGGAGAACCTCGACCTCACGACCCAGCTCGACGACTCGACCCCACTGGTCATCGGGGTCGTCCTCGTCCTCGGCTTCCTGCTGCTGCTCGTCGCCCTCCAAGCGCCACTGATCAGCCTGCTCGGCACGGTGGTGAGCCTGCTGTCGACGGCTGCCGCGTTCGGCGTGGCCCGCCTGGTCTTCCAGGAGGGCATCGGGTCCGACCTGCTCGGCTTCGAGTCCCAGGGGTTCCTCGACGCCTGGGCGCCGGTGTTCTTCTTCGCCATGATCTTCGCCATCGCCATGGACTACACGGTGTTCCTGCTGGCCTCGGCCAAGGAGCACTACGAGCGCACCGGCGACCCGCGCGAGGCCATGGTCGGCGCCCTGGCGCACTCCGGGCGCGTGATCTTCGCCGCCGGCGCCGTCATGGTCGCGGTGTTCTTCACCTTCGCCCTCTCCGGACCCCTGCCTCCGAAGGAGATGGGCATCGTGCTCGGCGTCGCCGTGCTCCTCGACGCCTTCCTGGTCCGGCTCGTGCTGCTGCCCGTGATGCTCCGCCTCACCGGGGACGCCGCCTGGTGGAGCCCGGCCTGGCTGCGCCGGGTCCTGCCCACCATCACCTTCTCGCACGGCTGACCGCCTCAGGACGCCTCGGGTGCTGCGTCGCGCTCCGGCTCCTGGGAGCATCTCGTCATGACCACCCCTGGTGACACCGGCCTCGGCCCGGTGTCAGAGCTGCACTCGGTGATCCGCGACGCTCCGGCTGCGGTGCTGGTCGTCGACCTCGGCGCCGGGCAGGTGGTGCACGCGAACGACGTCGCCCAGCAGCTGGCGCCCGGGCTGAGCCTGCCGGTGGGCCTGGAGGCGTGGTCCGACGCGGCCGCGCTGCGCGACGCCACCGGTGCCGAGCTGTCCGAGACCGACCACCCGTTGACCAGGCTGTTGCGGTTCGAGGAGATCCCGGGCCAGCGGGTCACCGCCCGACGCCGCAGCGAGATGGGCGAGGCGCGCGAGCCGCTGTGGGTGGTCGGGCTGCCGATGACCGACGCGCCGGTGCTCTCCGACCACGCGCTGGTGGTGCTGTTGTCGGTGCGGGAGCGCGACGCCGTCACCGCGGTCGACGCCGTCACCGCGGCGGGGGCGTTCGGAAGGCACGACGCGGAGATCCGCGACCGTGCGGTCCTGGCGACCGGGCTGTCGTTCACCGTGGCCGACGTCAACGACCCCGACATGGCGTTGGTGTGGGTGAATCCGGCGTTCACCGCGACGACGGGCTACGGCTTCGACGAGGCCGTGGGGCGCAACTGCCGGTTCCTGCAGGGCGCCGACACCGACCCCGACGACGTCGCAGCCATCCGACGCGCGTTGGCGGCCCGGGAGTCGGTCTCGGTCACCGTGCTGAACTACCGCAAGGACGGCCTGGCCTTCTACAACCACGTGACGATGACCCCCGTCTACGACGGTGACGGCGTCGTCACCCACTACGTCGGCGTCCAGACCGACGTGAGCGGTCGCGTCGAGTCCGACCGCCAGCGCGACGCCGCGCTCGCCGCCGAGCACGAGGCACGCACCCGCGCCGAGCAGGCCCAGGACCGGCTCGAGCTCCTGGCGAGCGCCAGCGAGTCGCTGACCGGCGAGCTCGACACCCACGAGGCCCGAGCCCGGCTGCTGCAGCTGCTGGTGCCCACGCTGGCCGACCTGGCGATCTTCGTGCACGTCGACGACTCCGGCACAGTGACCGAGCACCTCACCCGCGACAGCGATCCCGAGCTCGCCGAGGTCACCGAGCACTACGCCTCGCTGATCCCCACCTTCGCGACGCCCGACGGCCTGATCACGACCCTGCTCGACGGAGCCGCGTTCCGGATGTTCACCGACATCGAGTCGGCGGCGAGCCAGGAGCTGCAACGCCGTCTGCTCACCAGCGACGACTACGCCCGTGAGAGCGTCGACGCCCTCCAGGTGGTCTCGACCCTCACCGTCGGGCTCCCGGGGCGGGGCCGGACCCGCGACGTCGTCATCCTCAACCGCCGTGCGGGCCGGGCGCCGTTCACCTCGGACGACGCCGAGGTCGCGGTCGACCTCGGCCGCCGGGCCGGGCTGATCCTCGACAACATCCGGCTCTACGCCACGCAGAGCAACATTGCGCAGACCCTCCAGCGCAGTCTCATCTCCGCGATGCCCGACCTCCCCGGTGCCGTCATCGAGGCCCACTACCTGCCCGGCGCCGACGGCGCCGAGGTCGGCGGCGACTTCTACGACCTCATCGAGGTGGCCCCGAGGTCACCCGACGCCCTGACCGAGGCGGTCCAGGCCGTCCGCTACGCCGCGAAGAACATCGCGGGCAAGGCGCTCGGCGCGGCCTCGAGCATGCTCGGCGCGACGCGCGACGACGCAGCCCCCGTCGACCACTGGCCCGCCGAGGAGCGCGAGGGCGACCGGCACGAACGGCGACCGTTCGCCGTGGTGGTCGGCGACGTCAGCGGGCACGACGTGTACGCAGCGGCAGCGATGGGTCAGCTCAAGGGGCTCGTGCAGGCGACCGCGACGCTGCAGGACCTCATGCCGGCATCGGTGCTGAGCCACGTCGACCGGTTGATGCAGGCGTTGAACGACGAGCCCCGCACGGCCACCATGGTGTTCCTGCACCTGGAACCGCTCGAGACCGGCGACTGGCTCGCCACCCTCTCCAGCGCCGGGCACCCCCCGCCCCTGCTGAGGCTGCCCGACGCCACGCTCGAGTTCGTCGACCCCGACGGCTCGCGCGGCCCCCTGCTCGGGCTGGGCACGCCCGAGCGGAGCGAGGTGTCGCAGGTCGTGCCCGCGGGCTCGACGTGGTTCCTCTACACCGACGGGCTGGTCGAGCGACGCAGTGAGCACCTCGACGTCGGCCTCGACCGGTTGCGCAGCGCGGTCGCCGACGAGCCGTCGTCCGAGGAGATGACCGGGCGCGTGATCGAGCAGCTCACCTCGGACCAGCCTCTTGGCGACGACGTCGTCGCCGTCGCCATCCACCTCACCTGAGGTCCGAGCCGGCGGCGTTACAGGAGGCGGATCCCTCCCACGATGCGAGGACCGGGAGGGCGCGAGCCGTCGCGGAGCCCGGCTCGACCGTGTAGACCACGAGACGTTGATCGGGGTCGTGGGGCGGCATCACCGCCTCGATGCCGAACTCGAGGGGTCCCACGACGGGGTGGTCGATGCGCTTGGCGACCGAGGTGCGGTCGGTGACGCCGTGGTCGTCCCACCACCGGGCCACGTCGGCGTCGGCGCCCCGGACCTCCTCCACGAGCTGCCGGAGCCGGCGGTCGTGAGGGTGACGACCGACCTCGTAGCGCATCGCCCCCACCGCGGCAGAGGCGTAGTCCGACCAGTTGACGATCCGTTCGCGAGCGCGCGGGTCGAGGAAGAGCCACCTCAGCAGCACGGCGCCCGGCTCGAGACCGGCGCCGAGGACCGCGGGCAGCAGCGAGTTGCACGCCAGCACCTCGGAGCGTCGTCCGAGCAGCAGGGTGGGGACGCCGTCCAGCGACGTCATCAGACGCAGCAGTCCGGGGTCCGGCCGTTGCGGTGCCTCCCACGCTGCCGGACGCCGGCGGCCGGCCGGCGCAGCCAGGTCGCGCAGGTGCGCCCGCTCCACGTCGTCGAGCCGGAGCGCTCGCGACAGCGCCTCCACCACGTCGTCGGTGACGGTGTGCTGGCGTCCCTGCTCGAGGCGGCTGTAGTGCTCGGCGCTCAGCCCGGCGAGGAAGGCCAGCTCCTCCTTCCGCAGGCCAGGGACCCGGCGCGGCCCGGGGAACGGCTCGATCCCCGCCTGCGACGGAGTGAGCCGGTCGCGACGCGACCGGAGGAACGCGCCGAGACCGGAACGGTCGACAGGCATGGGCTCAGCCTAGGACCGGCTCCGGGGGTCGTGACTGGTCACGGCGTGACCAGTCACCGTCTGCTCTGGCACGACCGACGAGGCCGGGGTGGACTCGACCCCATGAGCACACCCGACCTCACCGGACGCACCGCCGTCGTCACCGGCTCCACCAGCGGCATCGGCGCCGCCATCGCCCGCACCCTCGCCGCTCGCGGCGCCCGGGTCCTGGTCACCGGCCGCGACCCCGCACGCGGCCGGCTGGTCGTCGCCGAGATCGAGTCCTCCGGGGGCGCGGCCGTCTTCGTCCACGGCGACCTCTCCGCTCCCCCGGCCGAGCTGCGCGACCTCGCGGCCACGTGGTCCGCCGCCCTGGACGGGCGCGTCGACGTCCTCGTGCACAACGCGGCGCTGTGCCCCGCGGTCGACACCGTCACGCTCACCGACGCCGACCTGGAGGACACCCTGGCCGTGAACGTGCGCGCACCGCACGTGCTCACCGCCGCTCTTGCCCCGGCGATGGCCGAGCACGGCGGTGGGGCCATCGTGGTCATCGGCTCGTGGATGGCCGAGGTGGGTCACGCCTTCGTCGGCCTCTACTCGGCCACCAAGGCCGCCGAGGCCCAGCTCGCCCGCAGCTGGGCGGCCGAGTTCGGTCCCCGCGGGGTCCGCGTCAACACCGTCGCCCCGGGCGCGACCCGGACGCCGATCAACGCCGGCAGCGGCGACGTCATCTCGCAGATGACCGCCTCCACGCCGGCAGGCAGACCCGGCACCCCCGACGAGGTCGCCGCAGCCGTGGCCTGGCTGGTCTCGGACGACGCCGGCTACGTCCACGGTGCCCTGGTCCCGGTCGACGGTGGGATCAGCGCGACGCGGTGAGACGCGGTCGCAGGTGCCGCCCGGGCGCCCCGTGGCGTGCTAGCTCAGGACGTCGGAACGGGGTGTCTCGAGACCTCGACCCAGCACGACTCGAGCATGCCGCGCGTGCGTTCCGACCGACAGCCATGGCGGGATGGACGACGTCGGCGCCACCACGTCGAGCGCGTTGGCCCCGGCGCCTGGCCCGCGACCCGTCGGTCAGGCACGCCCGCCTCGGAGCTGCGCCGAGAGCGGGCAGTCGAACGGGTCGCGCGCCCGCAATCCCACGTGGTTGAGGTAGTCGACGACGATGGCGTACGAGCTCAGGAGGCCGACCTCGGTGTAGGCGACCCCGACCCGCTCGCAATGGGCGCGGACCAGGGGCTGGGCCAGCCGGAGGTGACAGCGCGGCATGCTCGGGAACAGGTGGTGCTCGATCTGGTAGTTGAGCCCGCCCATGGCCCAGTCGACGAGCACGTTGCCCCGCACGTTGCGCGAGACCATCACCTGACGTCGCAGGAAGTCGAGCTTCGTCGTCGGCGGCACGATCGGCATGCCCTTGTGCGCCGGGGCGAAGGAGGCGCCCAGGCAGACACCGAAGACCGCGACCTGGACGCCGAGGAAGGCCACGGCCTGACCGAGCGGCAGCACCACCACGACCACGGCGACGCAGGACCCGAGCCGGATGAGCACCACGGCCAGCTCGGTGCGTCGCCAGGGCTGGTCCGACCCGGCGCGCAGGAGGGCGCGCACGCCGGCCACGTGCAGGTTCAGGCCCTCGAGCGTGAGGAGGGGGAAGAACAGCCAACCCTGACGACGCACGAACCAGCCGGCGAAGCCGGTGGTGCGACCGGCGACGATGCCCGGGGTGAAGGCGATCGCCCCGGCCGCGATGTCCGGGTCGAGACCCTCGACGTTCGGGCCACGGTGGTGCGCGTTGTGCTTGGCCCGCCACCAGGCGCGGCTCAGGCCGGCGAAGCCGCCGGCGAGCACCCGCGCGGTCCACACGTTCCAGGTGGCGGACTCGAGGATCTGCCGGTGGGCGGCGTCATGGCCCAAGAACCCGAACTGCGTGACGACGACGCCCAGAGCGGCGGCCACCAGGAGCTGCCACCACGAGTCGCCGAGAAGAGCGAAGGCCACCCACAAGCCGGCGAACGCTGCCACGTGCGCCGCGATCTGGGTCAGGTAGTAGCCGCGGCGCCGCTCGAGCAGACCCGCCTCGCGGACGCCGCGCAGCAGGTCGGTGAAGTCGCTCGTGAACTCGCGTCCCGGTCGACTCGGCGCCGCGGACACGACTACGACCCGATCGCGGCGCCGTAGCCGAGCCGGCGGGCCTCGTCGGCGTCTGCCGTGCTCGGCACGACGGTGAGGTGCAACCCATCGCCCGTCGACATCGTCAGGACCATGACCCGGGTGTCGTCGCGCGGGAACGAGCCGACCTTCACCATGCCTCGCGTGGCCCGCACGCTGCGCACGCCACGGCCGTCGACGACGACGTCGTCCCAGTCGGGCCGCGAGAACAGCAACCGACTCACCCGCCCGGCGTCATGGGGGAAGTGATCGACGAGGTCGCGGACCTCCGCGCGGAGGTCGCGCGACCGCGGCCACCACGCCCCGTGCGGTCCCCGCGCGAGCGGGTTCGGGTCGAGCCACAGCCGAAGCGCCGACGGCGACCGAGGAGTGGCGGAGGATGCGGACATTGCTGGGAGCGTCGCCATGGACGTCTGCCCTTCGTCCTGCCTTGGCGGCTCGAAGAGCACAGGCGTGACAGGTTGGTTGAGCTCAACCATACGCACAGGCGCCGTCGATCGCGCTATCGCAGACAGCCGCACTCCCCACCCGACGCCGGCTGCTCCAGACCGATCGGCATCGGTGGCCGCTGATCCACCACCGGAGGACGGCTCAGCCTCCGAGTCATGAGTGCCCAGGAAAGATGTGCGACAGCGTCTCGACCCTCCACCATCGGCCGGGCTCGACGTGGGAGCGGCCTGGGTTCGAGTGCCGCGGAAGCGGTCCGGTCGAGCTCGGTCACGAGGCGGCCCCTCCACAGCGGTGAGCCTGGTCGTCCTGACGCCGGGGAGGAGCCTCGGCGGGCGTGCGAGGTCAGGCGGGCGCTGATCCACGGAGCCGGTGCTCGGGCGCGAGTGCACGCCGCAGCGCGGACAGGTGCCGGGCCGCGTCACGGAGGTGGTCCTCGGCGAGGTCCCGGGCGGCCGGCTCGCACCCGTGGATCATCTCCGCCCGGTCGCGCAGGATCGCCGCCTCGACAGACTCCGAGAGCGCCGCGACCAGCCGCAGGTCGTGCGCGGGTCCCGGAGCGATTGCCTGCAGGGGTGGCACGGACAGCTCCGTGGCTGCCTCCATGGCGGGGCGAGCCGTGCCCTCGGGCCGGTCCCACCGTGCGAGGAGCGCGACGATGCGGGCGTTGTCGTCGTCCCAGGCGACCTGACCGCGGCGGGCCACGTCTCGCAGAGCGGGTTCGTGCGCCTTGTCCGCGGCCAGACGGAAGGCCTCCCGCGCGTCCCGCGCGGCCCGCAGCGCGGACAGGACGTAGGCCAGGTCCGTGGCGGTGAATCGTAGTTCCCGAGCGGACGAGCTCACGAGGGGACCTCCTCGACCGGTCGCGTCGTGGTCGCGGGACGTCGTACCGAGGCGGGGGCGTCCGGCAGGCTGATGAGCGCCTCGAGCTCACGCACCATGCGGAGCGGGGTGACCGGCTCCGGCTCCTCGAACACGCCGAGCAGGGCGTCGACGGACTGCTCGATCGTGAAGCAGGTCGCCGCAGCCGCCCTCTGCGTCGGAGTAGGCGGGGCGCACGACAGCGCGTCCAGGATCCCCCGGGCCAAGGCCTCCGCATCGTCGGGTGCGACCAGGTGGAGGGCACCGCACTGCGTCTCGGGCAGACCTCCGTCGTCGGACGCGACCACGCGCGCGCCCGAGTGCTGCGCCTCGATCGAGACGATTCCGAAGGTCTCGTGCCAGTACTGACCGTTCGAAGGCATCACGACCACGTCGTGACCGGCCACCAGGACCGCCATCTCCTCCGGACTCACGCGCGCCGACACCAGGTCGACCCGGGGGTGGGCGCGCACCATCCCCTCGATGATGTGTCCTTGGGGTTTGTCCGCACCGGCGGTGGTGACGGTGAAGAACAACGACGGGTCATCCTCGACGATGTCGGTGTGCAGCATCGAGAGAAACGTGTAGATGCCCTTCTCGGGACTCAGCCTCCCGGCGTAGAGCACCCGAGCAACGCCCCGCGGTGAGGTCGTTCTGGCGACCTGGGCGAAGGCCGCCTCGGCGAACGGGTAGACGACGTGGACTGTCGCCACGTCGACGTCCAGGAAGCGCGCCCACAGGTCGGCGGCGTACCTGCTCGTCGCGATCGGGATCCGGTCCCGCATCGAGGCAGCCACCTCCGTCTGCCGCTGCCGGCGCAGGGGCGGCGGGACGTGGAGCATCTGGTACGCCGGGCGCCGGGTGGCGACGAACGGCGCCTCGCTCACGAACACGACGACGCCGGCCAGCTCGCCGACATCCTCGAGAGCGGGCACCGACGTGAACGGTATGTCCACGAACTCGTCGCGTCCGTCATCGGGTCCGAGACCGATCGTCACGACCTGCGCCGCGATCCCGCGACGGTTGAGCTCGCGGACCTGTCCCACCGTGTAGTTCTCCGAGCCTCCGGTCCCCGCAGGGAGGCGCTCGTGCGCCGTCCAGACGAAGGAGATCATCCGCGTCGTCCGCGTCGATGGGGCCGACGGACGTCAGGCACGCCCTCCCGGACGAGATCACCGTTGCACTGTCGCAAGCCCATTCGGGTGCCGCCTCGACTTGCTGCCTGCGCCGGCACCTGAGGCCGTAAGACACGGCAGGAGGCCTGGCACTCGCAGTCTCTCGGTGAGCATAGCCGAGTGACCCTCGAGGTGGGTGACACCGACCGCCGTCCGGCGGTGACGCCGACGGGCGGACAGTGCCCCACCAGCACGTGCCAGGAGCCGAGTCCGCCGGTCGTGGCCTCCAGGTGACCCGCGAGAGATCGATCACCTCCACGAGGTGGCGGCGCTACTCGGCAACCGTGGCGATGGGCGGCGTCGTCGACCGCTCGGGTGAGGGAGCGTCTCGAGAGGGGTCCATGAGCCCCAAGCGCACCTTCATGCTGGCGAGGTCGCCCAGGAGGGCATGGACTTGACGGTACGCGTCCCGCTCGGCGCCGTCCGGGGACCGCCGTAGCCCCTCGAGCGAGAGCAGAGCCCGAGCGGTGTGCCGTGCGATCAGGTCGACCATCTGGTCCAGGCTGTCGAACTCTCGCTGCTGCACCTGGTCCTCCGAGACGTCGACGTTCGTGCAGTGTGCGCTCTCCGTCGCCACGGGCGGCCCTCGGGCGGGGAACGGTTCCCCCACAGTCCGGGGGCGAGCGCAGCAGAACCGGCTCAGCTCACTGCATCGTCGGCGACTCCCGCGGGTCTACGAGGCCGGGGTGGACCTCTCGGGAAGTGCGCCGGTCTCGACGATCGACACCGCGAGATCGCGGATCTTGGTCTCGTGCTCGGTCGACAGGCGGCTGAGGACGGCGAAGGCTTCGTCCTGCGCGAGCCGGTAGCGACCCATGACGAAGCCGACGGCGGTACCGATGACGGTGCGGGTCCCGAGAGCGGTCGTGAGGTTGTCGATCTCCTCGGCGGCCGCGATGGCGACCGTGACGTGCGCGGCCAGCGCGATGGCGTCGTACCGGTCGCCTGCGGTGTAGCTGTCGCGGTCGAAGGCGAACATGTTGAGTGCGCCGAGGGTGTCGTCGTGCGTGAAGAGCTGTAGTGACATGACGCTCTGCAGGCCGGTCTCGGCAACGACTCGTGGTCCCCATGTGGGCCATCTCGGGTCGTAGGCCAAGCTCGGCGAGTGGACCAGGCTGTGATGCCAGACTGCGTCGAGACAGGGGCCCTCGTCGGTCTCGACCTGGAGTACGTCGGCACGAGCGGCCTTCGGGTCAGTGGCGGCACGGTTGTCCACCGTGCGCTTCGCCCGGACCAGCGACAGGCTGGCCATGTCGCAGCCTGCGATGTTCGCAACGGCTAGGTCGGTGGCCATCTGGAAGGTCAGGATCGATCCGTTCTCGTTCTGCAGATCCCGAGATGCGTCCGCCATCCTCGCGACGAGTGTGTCGGCGTCGGTGGTCCTGGAGGCGTGCGCTTCTCGTCGAGAGGCGCCTGTCGGGCGATCGTGGTCACTGCGGGCCATGTCGGGCTGCTCCTTCGATCAGAGGACGCTGTCCATCGATCACGCAACCGATGCGCGAGAGCAGCGAGTCGCCCCGACGCAGGGCGATGCCCGAGAGTAGCCCTACGGACCACGGCGCTCTGCCGTGTTCGACGGGGCAGTCAGCAGCTCCGTCGTCGCTGGCCCACCCAGGCGTGTCGGGGATGGTCGCGTGACCGGTCTTGGCGCACAGGTCCGAGGGTGTGGCGCCGCGGGGCCTCGAAGACAGGTCAGCGCCCCGCGACAGCGCGGATGACGACGGGGCGACCCGCGTGGGATGAGGTCTCGGCGCGTCGTCCAGACCGTCAAGCGGCCACGGACCTCTGACGATCACCCCGAGGGTGGCGGCTGCGGAACCGCCTGACACCTATCGCCGCACCGCTCCTGGTGAGACCGTTGATGATGGCTGACACTCCCGACTGGTCCAAGCGCATCAGCAGCGACGACTTCGAGCTCTTCCAGCGGGAGATCTTCGACCACCTCGGCGTCGAGCCGGGCACCGTGAAGGCCGACTCGATGGTGCTCGAGATCAGCGCCGGTAGGGCCACGATCACGTGGGAGGGCCTCGCCGTCATCGCTGAGGATGAGATCGCAGCGATCGTCGATCGCCTCGGCGGATCCCGGACCGAGGACTGAGGGGCGACGCGACCGCCTGCCTCACCCGTGCCGTCGCCAACGACCGCGACCCGGACCAGACGCAGACGCAGACGAAGCCGACGGCGGGCTGCGCCTGGCCCCCCGCCCCTTGCGCTGAGACGACCCATCACCTCGCGTGACGATTCGAGCGCCCCCAGCCCGCCGAGGCCACGTCCATCGGAGTGACCGACGTTGCCCCCGGAGCTGCTCCCATGGTCGACGAGCGCTGTTCGGCTGTCGCGCTTCCTCTGCCGGTGAGAGCGGTAGGCCCCGTGGGACTCGAACCCACAACCTAAGGATTAAAAGTCCTCAGCTCTGCCAATTGAGCTAGGGGCCCGCGCCGTCCGTGGTGGGACCACGGCCGACCGCACGAGTATGACGGGTCGCGAGCCGTCGTCCGACCACCCGGGCACCGTCGATACCGTGGACGTCATGGTGACCGGCCTCCCCCTGCCCACCGTGGCCGACGTCGAGGACGCCGCCCGGGTGCTCGCCGGGGTGCTGCCCGTCAGCCCGCTGCAGCACAGCGCACGGCTCTCGGCGGCGACGGGATGCGACGTCTGGCTCAAGCGGGAGGACCTGCACGAGGTCCGGTCGTACAAGGCCCGCGGGGCGTTCACCCTCGTGGCCTCGTTGACGGCCGAGGAGCAGGCCCGCGGTGTCACGTGCGCGAGCGCCGGCAACCACGCCCAGGGAGTGGCGTTCGCGTGCGCGCGTCTGGGCGTGCGGGCCACGATCTTCCTGCCCCGGACGACGCCCCGCCAGAAGCGCGACCGCATCGCGGCGCTCGGTGGACCGCTGATCGACGTCGTCGTCGACGGCGAGACCTACGACGAGGCCGCGCTGCTGTGCGCCGAGCTGGCCGCACGCACCGGCGCGGTCGTCGTCCCGGCGTTCGACGACCCGCGCACGATCGCCGGGCAGGGCACGGTGGCGCTCGAGGTGCTCGAGCAGCTCGGCCGGGCCCCCGACACGGTCGTCGTCCCGGTCGGCGGCGGGGGCCTGCTCGCGGGCGTGCTCACGGTGCTGGCCGAGCGATCGCCGAGCACGGCGGTCGTCGGCGTCGAGCCGGCCGGTGCGGCGTCGATGGCTGCGGCCCTGCGGGCCGGCGGCCCGGTCGACCTCGCCGACCTCGACTCGTTCGTCGACGGCGCCGCCGTACGTCGGGTCGGCGCGTCGACCTTCGCCGTGGTCGAGCAGAGCGCCGACCGGCTCGAGCTGCGCAGCGTTCCCGAGGGACTGATCTGCGTCGAGATGCTCGACCTCTACCAGGCCGACGGGATCATCGCCGAACCCGCCGGGGCACTGTCGAGCGCCGGGTTGCGCACCCTGGCCGAGCTCGGCAGGACCACTCCGGGCACGACCGTCGTGTGCGTGCTCTCGGGCGGCAACAACGACGTCAGCCGCTACGCCGACGTCGTCGAGAGGGCCCTCGTGCACGCCGGCCTACGGCACTACTTCCTCGTCGAGTTCCCGCAGGAGCCCGGCGCGCTGCGCGAGTTCCTCGACGACGTGCTCGGGCCGGAGGACGACATCGTGCTGTTCGAGTACATCAAGCGCTCGAACCGGGAGACCGGTCCGGCCCTGGTCGGCATCGAGCTGCAGCGAGCCGACGACCACCGGCCGTTGCTCGATCGCCTGGCGGCGTCACGACTGCGGGTCGAGCCGGTGGAGCCGAGCAGCCCGCTGTTCCGCTTCGTGCAGTAGTCAGCGGTCGCCCGACGGGCGCCCCCGACCGTCGACGTAGGCGATCGCGCGGTTGAACAGCGAGGTGACCTGCGCGACGTCGCTGGCCGTGCCTGTCATCGGCTGGGCGAGCTGTCCGGCGATCTCGTCGGCGCCGCCGACCCCGAGTCCGGCTGCCACGTTCGCGCACACGCGCGCCGCGTCGCGGACGGCGGCCCGCTCGACGGTCCAGATGGACTCGAAGACGCGGTCGGAGTCGCGGACACCGTGCTGACCCGGCAGCTCCCAGGCACTCAGCGCCACCCCGAGCCCGTCGTTCTCGCACACCACGGACCACTCCCGGCTCATGGGATGGTCGTCGGGCAGCGAGACGCGGGCCGGACGGCCGGCGCGGACGTGACGCGAGGAGTCCTCGAAGTCGGCGAAGACGAAGGTCGAGCGGGCGGTGCGGGCCAGGTCGCTCCACCGGGCGGCAGCGGCCTCGTAGTGCTTGACCCGCTGGAAGGCCCCGAACAGGTGCGCCTGCTGGGCGCGGGAGGCGAACTCGTCCTCGATCGCCCACGACAGACCGAGCAGCGTGCTCTTCGAGAGTCGCTGCGCCGTGATACCGGGATACCCGCGGCGGAGGGCGGCGAAGACGGACGGGGCGTCCGGCGCGGCCGTGGTGGGCCGCCCGGCCACCGGGCCGGACGACGTACGACGGGCGGCCGTGGCCTGCTCGATGGCGACGTCGAGCCGCACGCCGGAGTCACGGCGGCGGACGACGTCCTGGATGACGGCGACGTGGTCGTCGTCGTAGCGGCGGTGGCCCGACTCGCGCCGGTGCGGCACCGGGAAGCCGTGACGCGCCTCCCAGACCCGCAGGGTGGCGGCGCTGACCCCGGTGCGCTCGGCGAGGTCGCCGATGCTCAGGTTGCTGGCCTTGGCGGCCTCGACCGAGCTGTCGGTCTGCGTGGAGTTGGACATGTCGTCGACGTGGGCCTCTCAGGATCTCCACACAGTGTGGATGTCCCTGTGGAGAAAATCCACCGGAGGCCCGGCTCGGTCAGCCGACGAGCGCCGCGGACGACGTGGACTCCGCGCCGAGGCCGTGGTCGAGGCCCCACAGCACGGCCTGCGTCCGGCGCTCGACGCCCATCTTGCGGTAGGCGCTACGGATGTAGGTCTTGACCGAGTTGATGCTGAGCTGCAGGGACTCGCCGATCTCGCGGTTGCTCATGCCGGCCACGATCAGGCTGACGATCTCGCTCTCGCGCGGGGTCAGACCGACCTCAGTGGGCGGGTGGAGCGGGGTGTCGGCCGCGACGGCGACCGGCTCGGCGACCGCGACCGGGGAGACGATGACGGGCTGCTCGAAGCGACCCTCGCTCAGCCGCTCGAGCGAGACGACGAGCTGGGAGGCGGTCAGCGTCTTGGGCAGGTGCGGGTTGGTCGGCGCCGCGGGCAGCTGGTCGGGACCGGCCCAGCTGAACACGGCGGCCTGCGCCTGGCCGGCGGCCTGCAGGTCGCGCAGCAGCGACTGCGACATGCTGGACTGGCCGAGCGGCTCGTAGAGCACGACGTCGAGCTGGTCGGGGTGGGCGATCGCCTCGCGGTTGTCGACCACCTCGACGCGGGAGGAGTAGGGGGCCAACAGGGTCAGCAGCCCGGCCGAGGCCAGGTCGGAGTCGTCGACGAGCGTGATGCGCAGCGGTGCGGTCATGGCAACTCCTAGTGAGACTTCAACGTGTTGTTGAAGAATATATGGACATCCTCGACACGCTGTCCAGAAAGTCACCCTGCCGGGTGAAGGCCCCCCGGGGTGTAGCGCCGCCCTTCACCCCTGGGTGTGATCCGGGACGCGACTCACCGCTCGCGGAGCTGGTCGAACAGCGACGGCGGCAGGTCGAACAACGGCTCACGACTCAGCTCGGCGCGAGCGAGCGTCGTCAGGTGCGCCTCGTCGGGGCCGTCGAAGATGCGCATGGCCCGGTGCCAGCCGTACAGCATCGACAAGGGGGTCGCATCGGTGACGCCGGCGCCGCCGTGCAGCTGGATGGCTCGGTCGATCACCGAGAGCACGGCCCGCGGGACGGCGACCTTCGCCGCGGCGATCAGGTGACGCGCCGCCTTGTTGCCCTCGCTGTCGACGATGAACGCCGCGTGGTGGCACAGCGCACGGGCCTGCTCGAGCTCGATGCGCGACTCGGCGATGCGCTCGCGCACCGCGCTCTGCTCGGCCAGCGCGCCGCCGAACGCCGTGCGTTGCTGGGCCCGCTGCACCATCATCGCCAGCGCCCGCTCACCGGCCCCGAGCGCGCGCATCACGTGGTGGATGCGCCCCGGGCCGAGCCGGGCCTGGGCGGCCGCGAACCCGCCGCCCTCCTCGCCGAGGATGTTGGTCACCGGCACGCGGACGTCCGTGAGCTCGACCTCGCAGTGGCCGTGCTGGTCCTGGCGCCCGAAGACCGGCAGCGAGCGCTGGACGTCGACGCCCGGCGTGTCGACGGGCACGATCAGCATCGACTGCTGGCGGTGCGTGGCCGCCTCGGGGTCGGTCTTGCCCATGACGATGAGCACCCGGCAGCGCGGGTCGGCGGCCCCGGAGATCCACCACTTGCGGCCGTTGACGACGTACTCGTCGCCGTCGCGCACGATGCGGGTCTCGATGTTCGTCGCGTCGGACGACGCCACCCGGGGCTCGGTCATCGCGAAGGCCGAGCGGATCTCGCCGTCGAGCAGCGGGCGCAGCCAGCGGGCCTGCTGCTCCTCGGTGCCGATCAGGTGCAGCAGCTCCATGTTGCCGGTGTCGGGCGCCTGGCAGTTGATCGCCTCCGGCGCGAGCTCGTTGCTCCATCCCGACAGCTCGGCGATCGGGGCGTACTCGAGCTGCGTGAGCCCGCTCTCGGCCGGCAGGAAGAGGTTCCACAGGCCGCGGGCACGGGCCTTGGTCTTGAGCTCCTCGATCACCGGCGGCGGCGCGTGGTCGCCCTCGCCCGCCTCGTGCCGGAACCGCTCGTAGGCGGCCTCGGCCGGGAACACCTCCTCGCGCATGAACGCCACCATCTCGGCGTGGTGCCGGACGGCGGCCTCGCTGGGCGCGGGGTAGGCGGGATTCATGCCGGACGGCCCGAAGGACATGGCGACTCCTGTACGACGGCGGACGGGTCGCGGTCAGTCTGGCAGCACGTTCCGGCAGCAGGTGTGCCATGACTCACCCGTCCCGGACCCGTGATCTTTCAACCAACCGGGGACGTGAGCGACGGGTGGGACTAGCGTGGTGTCCATGCCTTCGCGTCCCGGCGGACAGCCGGATCCCGCGGAGGAGCTCCTGGGGCGCTGGCAGGCGCACCACGCAGGAACACCGGGGTCCTCGGGGGACGGCCCGCTGCCCGAGGAGACTCCCCCCGCCGCCGACCCCGACGAGTCCGACGAGCCCGCCGCCACGACACCCGCGGCCGGGTCGGCGAGCGACCACGTCGAGCCGGTCGAGCCCGCAGACCGCCCGGCGTCGACCGCCGCACCGGTGCTCGCTGCCCGGCACGCGCCGTCCCTCGGTACCACCACCGACGTCGAGTTCCCGCCGCGGATGCTGCTGCGTCGCATCCTCGGGGGGCTGACCGGCGTCACCCTGGTCAGCGCCGCCGGCGCGGGGCTGCTGGCCTACGACGACCCCACCACGCTGACCGTGGGGGTCGCCGGCACCCTCGCCGTCCTGACCCTCGTGCTCTACGGCCTCCGGGTGAGCGCCGCGCCGGCTCGCGTCGCGATCCACGCGGGCCAGCTCGAGGTGGTCCGCGGCAGCACCCGTGAGGTCTTCGACCTGACCAGCCGCTTCACGCGGATGGAGGTCGTCGGCAAGCCCGGGCGCCCCGGCTGGAAGGTGCTCATGGGCCGCTTCGGCCGCGACCCGCTCGTCATCGACTCCTCGATGGTCGACCCGGCCCAGTTCACCGCGGCCCTCGAGCGGCACCGCCCACGCTGACGGCGCGCTTGCTCGCGGCCGTCGGCGTGGCTCAGACCTTGCCGGCCGACACCTTGACGCCGCGCTTGCTCTCGTCGGTGAGCCGGACCTCCTCGGCCGCCTGCTCCTCGAGCTCCTCGCGGCGGTGGGCCTCGTCGTCGGCGCTGACGAGCTCGCCCGGGGGCGAGACGAGGTCGGTGGCGCCGCGCTTGAGCCGCGACAGGGCCAGCCGGCCGAAGATCTGCTGCTCGGTCGCCGTGCGCTCGCTGCGGCCGCGGCCGAGGAACGAGACGAACCAGTGCATGACCGCGGTGATGCGGTTCTTGAAGCCGGTGATGTAGACGAGGTGGACGGCGAGCCACATCAGCCAGGCGATGAAGCCGGTGAGCCGGATCTTGCCGATCATCGCGACGGCGTTGAAGCGGCTGATGGTGGCCATCGAGCCCTTGTCGAAGTACTTGAACGGCTTCTGGGCGGGCTTGCCCTTGAGCCGGCCGTCGATCTCCTTGGCGGCGTACTTCGCGCCCTGGATGGCGACCTGCGCGACGCCGGGGAGGTTGTCGAGCGCGATCATGTCGCCGACCACGAACACCTCGGGGTGGCCGGGCAGCGTGAGGTCGGGGTTGACCGAGATGCGGCCGGCCCGGTCGAGCGGCGCGCCGGTCTGCTCCGAGAGCGTCTTCGACAGCGACGACGCCTGCACGCCGGCGGCCCAGACCTTGGCGACCGAGTCGATGCGCTCGGTCGTGCCGTTCTTGAACTTGATGGTCAGGCCGCGCTCGTCGACGTCGGTGACCATCGCGCCGAGCACGACCTCGACGCCGAGCCGCTCGAGGCGCTCCTTGGTCCAGAGGCCGAGCTTGCGGCCGAAGGGCGGCAGCACCTGCGGGGCGGCATCGACCAGGACGACGCGCGCGGAGCGGGTGTTGATGGCCTGGAAGTCGCGCTTGAGCGTGCGGTGGGCCAGCTCGGCGATCTGCCCGGCCATCTCGACGCCGGTCGGGCCGGCCCCGACAACGACGAAGGTGAGGAAGTGGTCGACGTTGTCGCCCCGCGCCGCGCCGAGCTCGGCCATCTCGAAGGCGCCGAAGATCCGCCCGCGCAGCTCGAGGGCGTCGTCGATGCTCTTCATGCCGGGGGCGAACTCGGAGAAGTGGTCGTTGCCGAAGTAGGACTGGCCGGCACCCGCGGCGACGATGAGCGAGTCGTAGTGGTTGACGGTGGTGCGGCCGAGCACGTGCGAGGTGACCGTGCGGTTGGTGAGGTCGATGTCGGTGACCTTGCCGAGCAGCACCTGGGCGTTCTTCTGCCCCGACAGGATCTCGCGCGTCGGCGGCGCGATCTCGCCCTCGGAGAGGATGCCGGTCGCCATCTGGTAGAGCAGCGGCTGGAAGAGGTGGTGCGTGGTCTTGGCGACCATCGTCACGTCGACGTCGGACCGCTTGAGCGCCTGCGTGCCGAAGAGTCCGCCGAAGCCGGAGCCGATCACGACCACCTGGTGGCGGTCGGAGGCGGGTCGGTTGGCGGCGGGGAGAGAGGTCTCGGGCCGGGGTTCGGTCGACATCGGGCGCTCCATCTAGCTGGGTTTGGACGGCCTGTCGGTACCCACTCTCCCGCGTTCCGCCGCGCGATGGGTAACCCGCAGGGACGTCTCGTGCATCACAGGTCGTCACGCTCCCACGAACTTTGTGCGACAAACTTCAACCGCCCGTGTTTCACCCGTGCCTCGTCGGGTACACGACCCGGGATCGGCCACACGCTGGCCGGAGCCACCTCGCCCTCGACCGACCGCTCGGAGAAGCCCGATGCCCCTGAACAGGCCCGCCCTGTCCTTGGGCAACGGACCCCGCGGGGTCCAGGACGCCCGGCGGTGGGTCGTCACGGCGATCCGGGAGATCGGGCGCGACGAGCTGGTCGAGTGCGCCGAGATGGCGGTCTCGGAGGTGGTCACCAACGCGCTGCTGCACGGCGAGCAGCCGATCCAGGTGCGGGTGCGCGGCACCCGGGAGCACCCGCGGGTCGAGGTCCGCGACGGCTCCACCGAGCCGCCCACCCTGCCCGCACCGGCCTCCGGTCTCGGCGCGTTCGGCGGCGAGGCGGGCGACGACGGCGACCTCGACTTCGACCTCGACGCCCTCGACGAGGCGCTGCTCACCTTCGGCCGGGGGCTCAGCATCGTGGCGCGGGCCTCCGACGCCTGGGGTGCCGAGATCGAGGCCGACGGCAAGATCGTGTGGTTCTCCCCCGCGGCCGAGTTCAGCGACGACGCCGGCTCCGAGGGCCAGATCACCGGCGAGGTCGGCGACGCGACCGGCGAGCAGCCGGTCGACCCCGTGAAGGTGCGTCTGCTCGACGTCCCCGTCAAGGACTACGTGTTCTTCCACAACCACTTCCGCGAGCTGCGGCGCGAGGTGCGGCTGCTCGCGATGGCCCACGAGGCCGACTACCCGCTCGCCAAGGACCTCTCCGACGTCTTCCACCGGCTCGGGCGCCCGCTCACGCTCGACAGCGTGCGCGAGAAGGTCGACCGCGCGTCGCGGGCCGGCCACGCCACCACCGACCTCGAGGTCGTGCTCGGGCGCGCCGAGGCCCAGGGCGTCGGCCGGCTCGTCGAGCTGCTCGCCCTCACCGACGCCTTCGCGCGCGAGGAGAAGATGCTGGCCCTGGCCCGCACCCCGCGCCAGGTCGAGTTCCAGACCTGGATCCTCGGCGAGCTCCTCCACCAGGCCGACGGCGACGAGCCGCACGCGTGGGTCGAGCAGTCGCCGGTCGAGCAGTCACGGCGCACGTCGGTCAGCTGAACGCAGCCCGCGCGGGCGGCCTGGGCGCCGTCCCGGACCGCACGATGGTGCAGCTGCGGCGCGCCCCGTCGGCACCGATCGGGTCAGGCGTACCCGAGGTCGTGCAACCGGTCGTCGTCGATGCCGAAGTGGTGCGCCACCTCGTGCACGACGGTGATGCGCACCTCGTGCTCGAGCTGGGCCTCGTCGTCGCAGAAGTCGAGCAGCGGGTTGCGGAAGATGAAGATCCGGTCGGGCAGCACGCCCCCGTACATGTCGTTGCGCTCGGTGAGCGCGACGCCGTCGTAGAGACCGAGGAGGTCGTCCGGCTCGTCGTCCGGCGGCTCGTCCTCGACGAGGACGACGACGTTGCGCACCAGCGTGGCCAGCTCGTCGGGGATCTGGTCGAGGGCTCGGTCGACGAGCGCCTCGAAGGCCTCGCGCTCCATGTCCATCGGCACGACGCCATCGTGCCCGACCGCCCCACACGGGGCGGCCGTCACGACGTCCGGCTCACGACACGTGGACGACGACCCGGGCCCGGCTGGTGCGGACGCCGGCGGCGTCGGGGTCGCCGACGACGCGCAGCACCCGGTCGCCGGCACGTGACAGCACGACCCGGACGGCGTAGCTGCCGTCGCGCCGGGTGTGCACGACGGCACCGGTGAGCGGCGTCCAGGACGTGCCGTCCTTCGCGACGACGCGGACGACGCCGGCCTGCGACAGCCGGCCGGACAGGACGAGCTGCTCGCCCGACGACACCGAGGTGTCCGAGGCGGCGACGGTGATCCTGCTCGGTGTCGCGGCGTGGGCGCCGGCGGCGGGCAGGGTGGCGCCCAGGCCGGCGAGGGCGGTGGCGGCGACGAGGGCGGCGGTACGGCGGGGGTGGTGGGTCATGACGACTCCTTCTGCTGTGGGTGATGGGTGCTCACAGCGAAGACGCCCGTGCTTGCGGGGAAGTTGCGACCACCTGGCACCCGGGTGCCAGCGCTGCCAGCCGCACGTCGACGGGGGTGGAAAAGCAGGACATGCCCCAGGTCGGTGACCTGGAGCATGTCTGGTGTGCTTCTCTGCGACCCCGACGGGACTCGAACCCGCGGCCTCCGCCGTGACAGGGCGGCGCGCTAACCAACTGCGCTACGGGGCCATTGACTTCTTGGTGCTCCCCGAGGGCAGCGGTGAGAACACTAACGCACGCCCGCCCGGAGTTCCCAATCGGTCGCCACCCGCCGTCCCCGGGCCCACTCGGCTGCGGCTCCCGGGCGGCGACCACTACGATGTCGACCAGTCCGGCCCCCATCGTCTAGCGGCCCAGGACCCCGCCCTTTCACGGCGGTAGCACGGGTTCGAATCCCGTTGGGGGTGCCACCGCTCGTCCGACTCCACGCCCCCCGCCGTTCCGCGCGCGCAGGTAGGTTGCCTCCAGCGATCCCGCCCACCGCCGAACCGACGAACGAGGACGACGCACGCACATGATCCAGCTGACCAAGGGCACCAACGCCCCCCTGCAGGCCACGCAGGTCACCGTGACGGTCGACGTCAACGCCAACGCCGACCTCTCCGCCCTGCTGCTCGCCGCGGGCGGCAAGGTGCGCAGCGAGAGCGACTTCGTCTTCTACAACGCTCCGCAGGGTCCCGGCGTGCAGTGCAAGTCCCCCTCGGGCAGCACCGGCTGGCAGGTCGTCGTCGACCTCGACGCGGTGCCGGCCGACGTCGAGATCGTCCGCCTGGTCACCTCGATCGACGACGACGGCTTGACGTTCGGGCAGGCCGGGCAGCCGGTGGCCCGGGTCAGCGACCAGTCCGGGACGCCGCTGGTCGAGTTCACGATGACCGACCTGTCGTCCGAGACCATCGTGATGCCGCTCGAGCTCTACCGCCGCCAGGGCGCGTGGAAGGTGCGTGCCGTCGGCCAGGGCTACGCCGGCGGCCTCGTGGCGCTGCTCGGCGACCACGGCATCGACGCCTCCGACGACCCGGCACCGGCCGCCCCGGCCGCCGCAGCCAGCCCGGTCCCGCCGCCCCCGCCCGCCGCGCCGTCGCAGACCTCGACGCCGGCCCCGCCGCCCCCGGCGCCCACCTACGGCCAGGCCGCCACGCCGCCGTCCAGCCCGGTGCCGCCCCCGCCGCCCGCCGCCCCGCAGGCGTCGACGCCGCCGCCCCCGGCCCCCGCTGCGCCGTCCGGTGGCGGCGTCAACCTCACCAAGGGCCGCCCGGTCAGCCTGACCAAGGGCCAGACGGTCAACCTGGTCAAGGACGGCGGCACCAAGCTCACGATGGTGCGCATGGGCCTGGGCTGGGACGCCGTCAAGAAGGGCGGCTTCTTCGGCAGCCGCGAGGTCGACGTCGACCTCGACGCCTCGGCCGTGCTGTTCGCCGGCACCCAGGTGGCCGACCTGGCGTTCTACAACAACCTGACCACCAAGGACGGCTCCATCCAGCACATGGGTGACAACCGCACCGGTGAGGGCGAGGGCGACGACGAGGTCGTCGCGGTCGACCTCACCCGCGTGCCGGTGCACGTCGACACGGTGATCTTCATCGTCACCAGCTACCAGGGCCAGACGTTCGAGCAGATCCAGAACGCGTTCTGCCGCCTCGTCGACCACCAGGACGGCGAGCTCGCCCGCTACACGCTCGCCGGCGGCATGCCGTTCACCGGCATGGTGATGGCCAAGCTGACCCGCGACGGCGGCACCTGGCAGTTCACCGCGATCGGCGACGGCATCCAGGCCAAGACGCCGCTCGACGCGCTGCCGCAGCTCGAGCGCTACGTCGGCAAGCGCTAGCCGAGCCCGAGGGCGACGATGACCGAGCTGCGCAGCGGCGAGAACCGCCCGTGGCCCGAGGCGCGTGCGACGGTCTACGTCGCGGGCGCGCGCGTCGCGGCGCTGCTGCTCGGCGCCGACGGCCGGGCCGTCGACGCGACGCCGTGGGCCGACGCCGCCCGCCCGTCGGTGCGCGGCGTCGTCCACCTGCCCGGGGAGGTCGAGGGAGTCACGGCCGACCTCACCGCGGTCGACGCCGGCGTCGCGCGCGTCGTCGTCGTGGCCACCGGCTTCGCCGGCCCGCCCACCGCGCAGCTGCTCACGTCCGACGGTGCCGTGGCCTTCACCGTGACGCCGGCGGGGTTGAGCAGCGAGACCGCGCTCGTCATGGTCGAGGTCTACCGGCGCGACGGCGCGTGGAAGGTGCGGGCGCTCGCCCAGGGCTACGCCGGCGGGCTCGGCGCGCTGGCCGCGGCCTACGGGACGACGGCGCCCGCCGTGCCGACGCCGCCCCCACCACCCTCGTCGCCGACCGCCCCCGCGGCCGCCCCCGCCGCGGCGCCGCCCACGGTCGACGACCCGGTGCGCCACATCGGCATGATCCTCGACGACGCCTCGCGCACCACGGCCTCGTTCGAGTCGTCGGCGGCCTACGCCCAGCGCCGGCTCGAGGCCGACCTCGAGCACCTGGTCGGCGACCCGTCGCTGCGCATGGGGCCCGCCGCCGACGCCGCCCGGGCCGAGGCCCAGCAGCGGCACGACGAGCTGGTCGGCCAGGCCGCCGAGCGCCACCGGGCCGACCTCGCCCAGCTCACCGACGAGCTCCGCCGACTCGACCAGGTGCTCCCCGGCTCGCTCGCCTCGTGGGGTGCGCCCGCGTGGACCCGGCCTCCCCTGCACGAGGCACCGTGGGCGTTCCGGCTCGGCGAGATCGCCCTGCGGTCGGCGCCCGACTTCCGGCTGCCGATGGTGCGCCACGTGCCCCTCGCCCCACCGGTCTGGATCGAGACCGACACCGGCGGCGAGGTCACCGCGGCCCGGATGATGGCCGCGATCACCACCCGCATGATGGTCGCGCTGCCCCGCGCCCCGCGCGTGAGCGTCGTCGACGTCGGCGACCGGGCCAGGCTCGGCCACCTGCCGGCGTCCACCCCACCGGCCACCGACGCCGCCGAGGCCGCCCGGCTGCTCGACGAGCACCTCGAGCACCTGCGCATCCTGTCGATGGCCCGCCAGTCGGGCGCGGTCGACGACCTGCCGCCCGAGCACCGGCCCGGTCGCCTGCTCCTGCTGCCCGACTTCCCCGGCGCGCTCGACGAGTCGTCGGTCAACGCCGTGCACCAGCTCGTCACGCACGGCGCCGAGCTCGGCGTCAGCGTCGTCATCTCCGGACGACGCCCCGAGAGCCTGGGCATCGCCGTCCTCGACTTCCTGCACGAGGCGTGCCTGCGCATCCCCTCGGAGCCGGGCGGCGACCTCGTCGACGCCTACGGCGGGGTCGGCTGGATCTTCCACCCCGACCTCGGCCCCGACGACCCGCGCACGGCCCAGGTCGTGAACGAGGCCGTGACCCGGCGCGTCGCCGACCGCGACCGGCCCTAGGGCCTGTCGCCGGAGATACGGATTCGGAGCCGGGCGCGGCCTCTAGTAAGGTTCTCTCCGTTCGAGGGCAGGTAGCTCAGTTGGTACGAGCGATCGCCTGAAAAGTGATAGGTCGGCGGTTCGACCCCGCCCCTGCCCACCGAATGACGAAGCCCCCGCCGGGTCTCCCGGCCGGGGGCTTCGCTCGTGCGCGACCACCTGTCAGGCTGGGCGCATGCACGTCGGCGTCGACAGCTTCGTCTCGCGGGTCACCGACCCCACCACCGGCCACGTCGTGGGCCCCGCCGAGCGCCTCGCGCACCTGCTCGAGGAGATCGAGCTCGCCGACCGCTCGGGGCTCTACTCGTTCGGCATCGGCGAGCACCACCGCGAGGAGTACTACGACTCCGCGCCTCCGGTGATCCTCGCCGCGGCGGCCGCCCGGACGACGCGCATCCGGCTCGGCAGCGCCGTCGCCGTGCTCAGTGCCAACGACCCGGTCCGGGTCTTCCAGCAGTTCGCCACCCTCGACCTGATCTCGGGCGGGCGCATCGACCTGGTCGTCGGGCGGGGCTCGTTCACCGAGTCGTTCCCGTTGTTCGGCCTCGACCTGCACGACTACGACGAGCTGTTCTCCGAGAAGCTCGACCTGCTGCTGAAGATCCGCGAGTCACCCCACGTCACCTGGTCCGGTCGCCACCGGCCGGCTCTGACCGGGCAGGGCGTCTACCCGCGCCCGGTGCAGGACCCGTTGCCGGTGTGGGTCGGCGTCGGCGGCACGCCCGAGTCGTTCGTGCGCGCCGGCCTGCTCGGCCTGCCGCTGATGGTGGCGATCATCGGTGGCGAGCCGCGGCGCTTCGCCCCGCTCGTCGACCTCTACCGCCGCGCGGGCGCCGAGGCCGGCCACTCCCCCGAGACCCTCCAGGTCGGCCTGCACGTCTTCGGCTACGTCGGCGAGAGCCGACAGCAGGCGGCCGACACGATCTACCCGGGCTGGCACGAGATGTTCACGAGCGTCTCGCGCGAGCGCGGGTTCGCACCGCCCAACCGGGCGCAGTTCGACGCCACCAGCGGCCCCGACGGCGCGTTCTTCCTCGGCGACCCCGACGAGATCGTCGCCAAGCTGGGCCGCGTGGCCGACCAGCTCGGCGGCGTCGACCGCATCGCCCTGCAGATGACCAACCCGCGCCTCGCCCATGCCGACCTGCTGCGCGGCATCGAGCTGCTCGGCACCGAGGTCGCGCCCCGCGTCACCGACGTCTGACGTCGTCCTGCTGCTGGCCCGCTGCTGACCCGCTGCTAGCGCCCCGGACTACCGCAGCGTCGGCCCAAGGGACGACGGCCGCTAGCCAGCAGCGAGCGGGGTGGCGTCGGGCTCGGTGCCGGCGTCGGACTCGGGCTCGGCCGGCGGCTTGCGCCTCGCCCGCCACCGCTCCCAGGCGGAGGCGCCGACCATGACCAGCCCGGCCAGCACGATGCCGGCGAGCTCGTCGACCACGTAGTGCTCGGCGAAGTAGACGAGCGCGACGCACATCGACAGCGGGTAGAGCAGCAGCAGCCAGCGCCAGGCCGTGCGGAGGCGCCAGATGCCGTAGAGCGCGACGAGCATCGCGGTGCCGGCGTGCAGCGAGGGCATCGCGGCGACCGGGTTGCCGACGCCGTTGAGGATGACGTTGGCCCGGTGCAGGCCGAGGTCGCCCCAGCCGCGGGAGGTGATGCGCTCCATCGACTCGACGTAGCCCTCGTCGGAGGCCATCCACGGCGGGGCCATGGGGTAGGCGATGTAGATGACGAGGCCGGCGAAGTTGAGCCCGAGGTAGCGACGCATCCAGACCAGCCACTCGGTGCGGTTCTTGGCCCAGAGGACGACGGCGAGCGTGAGCCCGACGACGAAGTGGGTGGCGTAGACGGTGGTGAAGTAGCTGTCGTACCAGCGCACCGGGCCGTCGAGCGTGCACGGCTGGCCGCACCAGGCCTGCTGCAAGGTGGTCGTGGGCAGCTCGCCGCCGAACATCCACCGGTCGACGTCGATCGGCATGGTCCAGTGCACGGTGATGTCGAACTCGTCGACCCAGCCGCGACTGTAGAAGTAGACGGCGAGCAGCAGCGCGGGCACGGTCCAGTCGCGCAGGAACCCGAGGTGGTGGCGCCACGGGGCCTCGATGTTCCAGGCGATCGTGAACAGCCACAGCGTGATCAGCACGCCCCACGGGTCGTTGGGGATGCCGCGCAGGTCGGACCAGACGACGAGCAGCAGCGTCCACACGCCGACGGCGATGACCCGCGGCACGCGACGTGTGGTCGCGGGCTCCGCCTCGACCCTCGGCTCGATCGTCGCCGTCACGCAGTCTCCCGTCCCCGGTCGACGCCCACCGCCGCACCGTGTCCGGACAGTATGCCGCCGTGCCGCGGGGGCACATCCAACCCGGGGATGACGTCGGCAACCCGAAGGTCGCGCATGCTGCCGGAACCTTCGACGAACCCGTGCCCTCGCAGCGTGACGTCGATCACGACGCCCGCGGAAGTTTGACGCTCACCGGAACGGGGAATGAACGCGCGACGTCCCAGTCCGTAAACTAGGGACTTCTGCCAGCCGCACGCTGCGGTCCGGCATCCCTCAGCCACCTACCGCGGAAGCAGGGTCCACGCGTGTCCGAGCAGCTTCTCGACGAGCCCGCCCAGGCCTCCGTCGACGACGGCGCCGCGCGTGAGCGTACCCCCTGGCAGGCCCTGGTGTGGGCCCAGAAGGTCTCGTGGCTGGCCGCCATGGCCTGCGCGTTCGTGCTGGAGGCCTCGACCCTGCTCGGCCAGCCCTCGTACTTCTGGCGGTCGACGTTCTTCGACGGCCTCAGCTTCGCCGCCGACAGCCTCGTGATCTGGCTGATCATCGTCGTGCTGATCGGGCTCACCAACCGGGTGCTGCTCTCCGTCGGCCTGGTGGCGGCCTTCAGCCTCGTCATCGCCGTGGCCAACCGGGTCAAGCTCGGCACCCGCCTCGAGCCCATCTACCCCAGCGACGTCGACTTCCTCACCCAGCCGAAGTTCCTGACCACCATGGTCGCGCCACGCATGCTCGTGGTGGCCGGCATCGGCCTCGCGGCCCTGGTCTGGGCCGCATGGTTCCTGGGCCGCAAGTACGAGCCCAAGCTGCTCTCGATCTGGCCCGAGCACCTCGACCTGCGCCGTCAGTTCGGCGCGGTGCTCGTGCGGGCCCTCGTCGTCACCGCGGCACTGGCCCTGCTCGCCGACGCCACGCGGTTCAACGACCCCGGCAACCCGTGGCGCGCCGCCTACGAGGTGGGCGACGGGCGCAAGTGGCGCTACTGGAACCAGCAGTCCAACTACAGTGCCAACGGCTTCGTCGGCGGCTTCCTCTACAACATGCCCACGGTCGCGATGGAGACGCCCGAGGGCTACGACCAGGCCACGATGGACGCCCTCACCGCGCGCTACGAGCGGCTCGCCGCCAAGGTCAACCGCACCCGCACGGGCTCGCTCGACGACACCAACGTGGTCGTCGTCCTCAGCGAGTCGTTCTCCGACCCCACCCGCCTGCAGGGCTTCCAGCTGCAGCAGGACCCGATCCCGCAGACCCGCGCCACGATGCAGGCCGGCACCTCGGGCACCATGCTCGCCCAGCTCTACGGCGGCGGCACGGCCAACATGGAGTTCGAGGCGCTCACCGGGCAGTCCATCGGGCTGTTCTCCCCGCAGATGAGCTCGCCCTACCAGATGCTCGTGCCGGAGTACGACCAGTACCCGTCGGCGGTCGGCTGGTTCGCCTCCCACGGCCACGAGCCCGTGGCCGTGCACCCCTACATCACCAGCTTCTACAAGCGCGACCAGGTCTACGACGTGCTCGGCTTCGACAAGTTCGTGCACGACACGACGCTCGCCGAGCAGGACCGCATCGAGGACAACGAGTTCATCTCCGACCAGGCGGCCTTCGACGAGGTCCGCAAGCAGATCGACGACTCCGACTCGCCGCTGATGGTCAACCTCGTCACGATGCAGAACCACATCCCGGTCGACGGCAACTACACCGACCCGATCGGCGTCGACGGCGTCGACGGCGACCAGGCTGACCGCATCGGCAACTACGCCCGCGGCCTCGCGCACACCGACGAGGCGCTCGCGTCGTTCCTCCAGGGCCTGGAGCAGTCCGACGAGAAGACCGTCGTGGTCTTCTACGGCGACCACCTGCCGGGCATCTACGACTCCTCCATCACCGACCAGAACCCCGGCGAGGACATGTACACCACGCCGTTCCTCCTCTGGAGCAGCGAGGGCAACACCAAGAAGGTGCTGCCGCAGAGCAGCCCGATCATGTTCCTGCCGATGCTCTACGAGATGGCCAACGCGCCCATCCCGCCCTACTACGCGATGCTCGACCGGCTGCGCACCCGCGTCAGCGCCCTCGAGCAGGGCCGCATGCTCGACCCGCAGGGCAACGAGATCACCGAGGACGACCTCGACAAGCAGGGCCAGCGACTCCTCGCCGACGCCCGCCTCGTGCAGTACGACTTCTCGATCGGCGAGCGCTACTCCGTCGACCGCATGTGGCCGGGCTCCCTCCGCTGACCGAGTCCCCCGGCCCCCTCGATCCCCTCGGCCTGCCGCGCTTCGCGCCGGTCGCCCGTCTCGACCGGGTCGACGTCGTCCAGCCCGGCACGGCCCTGCCACCGGCTCCGTACGCCGCCGCGTCGACGCCGGTCGCCGGCCCGGCGCGCGTCGTCCTGCGGTCGGGGGACGACGTGCTCACCGCCACCTGGGACGGCGCTCGCGTGGCCCTCGAGGTGGTGGCGGACGGCCGCGCTTCGCGGCACGTCAGCCGGCGACACGGACGCGGCGACGACCCCACCGAGCTGGCCGTCGCGCTCACCGGCCCGTTCGTCACGGCGTTCGTGCGCGAGCGCGGCGACTGGGTGGCCCGGGCCGTCGTCGACCTCGCCGAGCACCTGCACGCCCCCGACGTCCACGACGAGGGCTGGCTCGCCGGCCTCACCGCCGACGCCGCCCGGGCCGGCACGTTCGGCCAGCTCGGGTTCCGCGACGTGCGGGTGGTCTCGCACGCCGACGGCGCCCCCGTGCTCGACCCCGACGACGACGCGCGCGTGCTGCTGACCGCGACCGGCGCCGGCCCTGGGGGCTTTCGCACCGGGCACACCTCGGTGTGGTCGCTCGACGCCGTCACGCTCGACCTGCGCCACCGCGGCGACCTGTTCTTCCGGCGGCCCGAGCGCGCGGGCGTGCTCGGCGACCACGCGACGCACCTCGTGCGGCACGACGACTCCTGGCTCGTCGCGACGAGCACCTGGGGCGACTTCGACAGGGCCCGGAACCCGCGGGTCACCACGACGCTGGCCAGCACGGCCGACGACGTCACCCGCGGCTCGCACGTGCTCGACACGGTCGCCCTGGCGCTCCCGGTCGACGGCCTGCGCTCGGTCGGCACCTGGGACCCGCACCTCGCCCTCGACGACGACCACGGCTGGCTGGTCGGGTTCGTCAGCGCGACGCGGTTCTTCCGGTTCCACCCCGCGCTCGCCTCCGGTCCCGCGCTCGACGACCTCGCCCTGCGCGGCAGCGCGTCGTCCCGGACGGCGACCGAGGGGCCCACGCTGCTGCGGGGCGCGGGCGCGTGGTGGTTGGCGGCGTCCGACGGCCGCGACGGGCCGCGTCGACACCGGGCGGCCTACCCGGTCTTCGACCTCGACCTGCACGAGCGCGGCCGCCTCGACGCGTTCTACCCCACCAACCTGCCGTGGCCGAGCGTCGTCGACCTCCCGCCGGAGCGCGGCGGCCCGCTGCTGCTCGGCTTCAACGGACGGCGGACCGGCGGGGCGCTGCTCGGCTACGGGACCCACGGCGCCCTGGTGGTGCAACGACCGTCGTGACGACCGGCCTGGGCTGCCTCCGCATCGTCGGCTACTATGACAAGTAAGTCAGTCGAGTTTGGAGGCGCAATGTCCGCGGCGAACCACCCCACCCCCACCGAGCACCGTCCCGAGGAGCGTCGTGTCGACCTCGACCGCGACCTCGTCGCCGTGCTCGGCGCGGTCGCGATCCTGCTCCTCGCCGTCGCCTGCTTCCTCGGCAGCTCGGCCCTGCCGCTGTAGGCGTCCATCAGCCGGACACCAGGCGCGTCGCGCCCCCGCTGCGTGGGTTCTCCCGCCCGCTGCGCTACGGTCGTCAGTCGCCGGTCCCCCGGGGCCGAGACGTGACCAACTCCCGAGAGGACGTACCACTCCATGAACCGCACCGAGCTGCGCGAGGCCATCGCGACCGAGACCGGCCTCAGCGGCGCCCAGGCCGACCAGGCGCTCACCGCCGTGCTCGACGCCATCACCGGCGCGCTGGCCAAGGGTGACAAGGTCACCCTGCCGGGCTTCGGCACCTTCGAGACCCGCGAGCGCTCCGCCCGCGAGGGTCGCAACCCGCAGACCGGCGAGACGATCCAGATCGCCGCCAGCACCGCCCCGGCGTTCAAGGCCGGCGCCGCGCTCAAGAAGGCCGTCTCCGGCAGCTGAGCCAGCACCACCGCGAGCCTCCGTTCGGGGCCGGACGCACCTGCGTCCGGCCCCGCGCGACTTTTTCCCGCACCCGGCCCCGCGACGCGGCAAGATGATGCGACGAAGGAGGTCGTCCATGCCGCCCGAGGCCGACAACGGATCGGACGACGCGCTGATGCGTCGCCTGTTCGAGGCGAGCCCCGACGGCATGTGGCTGCTCGGCTTCGACGGCGAGACGATCCTGGTCAACCAGCACTTCGCCGACATGACCGGCTACCCCATCGACGAGCTGGCCACGATGACCGGCTACCAGCTCGCCGACGAGCAGGGGCAGGCCGACTTCGAGCGACACCTCGAGCGGATGCGGGCCGGCCACCCCGGCGGGCACAACGAGGACGTGCTCGTCGTCCGCCGCGACGGCACCCGCCTGTGGGCCCTCAGCAGCTGGGCGCCCGTGCTCGACGAGACCGGCAGCCGGCCGATCGGCTACCTGCACCGGCTCACCGAGTACACCGAGCGACGTCGCCTGCTCGACGAGCTGCGCGACCGCGAGGTCCAGCTGGCGTCGTCCCAGCGCATCGCCCGCCTCGGCAGCTGGACGTGGGACGTCGTCACCGACACCGTCGGGTGGTCCGACGAGCTGCGGGCCATCTTCGGCGTCTCGCCCACGGCGAGGGTGCAGACCTGGCGGGCCGCGTTCGACCGGCTGCACCCCGACGACCGCGAGAGCGTCGTGTCGATGATCCGCTCCGGCATGCGCCACCACGACGACGTCACGTGGGAGGCGCGCCTGCTCCCGGCGGCCGACGACGAGCAGCACCGCTGGATCCGCGGCTACGGCCGCTACGAGCGCGACGACGACGGCGAGGTCGTCCGGATGACCGGCATCTGCCAGGACATCACCGACCTGCGCCAGGCCGCGATCGCCGCCGACGAGGCCACGCGACGCTTCCAGCTGGCCCAGCAGCTCGCCGAGGCGGCCAACCGCTCCACGACCCTGGCCGACGCCCTCGTGCGCTCGGCGGCCGTGCTGGCCGGCGACGACGAGTGGCAGCCCATCTGCATCTTCGTCCGGCAGGAGCGCGGCGGGCCGCTGACACCGCTGCAGCTGCCCGAGCCGCCGCCCGTCGGGCTCCCGCGGCCCGACCGCGCGCAGGCCGAGGAGTCGTGGGACTCGCGCGAGGTGATGATCACCCCCGTGCCCGACCGCGAGGGTCACGCACGCATCAGCCTGCCCGTGCTGAGTGGCGGGCGCACCGTCGGCGTCGTGCAGCTGCTCGCGAGTGCCGCGGCGGTCGACGTCTACACCTGGACCCTGCTGCGCCAGGTGAGCGACCAGCTCGGCCGGGTCGCCGAGCGCGAGCGCACCGCCCACCAGGTCGCGGAGGCGCGCGACGAGGCGATGGCCGCCTCGCGGCACAAGTCGGAGTTCCTGGCCACCATGAGCCACGAGATCCGCACTCCGATGAACGGCGTCATCGGCCTCACCGACCTGCTCCTGCGCTCCGACCTCGACGACCACCAGCGCCGCCTGGCCGAGGGGCTGCGCGGCGCCGGCCTCACGCTGCTCTCGCTCATCAACGACATCCTCGACCTGTCGAAGATCGAGTCGGGCAAGCTCGAGCTGGAGGCGATCGAGTTCGACGTGCGCGCCGTCGTCGAGGACACCGTGATGATCCTCGCCGGCCCGGCCCAGGACAAGGGGCTCGACCTCGTCGTCGGGGTCGCGCCCGACGTCCCCCGGCTGGTGCTCGGCGACCCGGTGCGGCTCGGCCAGGTGCTGACCAACCTGGGCAGCAACGCGGTGAAGTTCACCGACGCCGGCGAGGTGGTCGTCGACGTCCAGGTCGGGACCGACGACGGGGACGACGACGGGGACGACGACGGGGACGACGACGGGGGCGGCGTCGTGCTGCGCGTCGAGGTGCGCGACACCGGCATCGGCATCGGCGAGAGCGAGATGGACGGCCTCTTCGACGCCTTCACCCAGGCCGACCGCTCGACCACCCGTCAGCACGGCGGCACCGGCCTCGGGCTCGCGATCTCCCGCCAGCTCGTCGAGGGCATGGGCGGCGACATCGGCGTGCGGAGCGTGCCGGGCGCCGGCAGCGCGTTCTGGTTCACCGCGCGGCTCGGCGCCGTCCCCGACGGCTCCGACGCCCACCTCGACCGTCCGCTGCACCGCCGGCGCGTGCTCGTCGTCGACGACAACCCGACCGCGGGCGGCTTCCTCGTGCGTCAGCTCGCCGCCTGGCAGCTGCAGGTCGACCAGGTCGCCGACCACGACGAGGCGTTCGACGCCGTGGTCGAGGCGGCCGACCAGGGCAGCCCGTTCGACGCCGTCGTCGTGCACCTCGTGCACGCCGACCCGCTCGCCGTCGGGCGCGACCTCGCCTCCGACGCCGTCCGACCTCCCGTCGACCTGGTGCTCGTGGCCGACGACGGCACCGTCGCCGACGACGACGTCGCAGCGGCGGGGTTCCGGGCCCGGGTGGGGACGCCCGTGCGCCCGGCCGCCCTCTACGCGGCGCTGCTCGACGCCGCCGCCCCCGGCCTCGAGGACCCCGCGTCGACCACGCGCGTGGCCGACGCCGACCAGCCCCGGCTCGCACTGCGGGTGCTCGTCGTCGAGGACAACCCGGTCAACCAGCTGGTCGCCGCCGGGCTGCTGGAGAACCTCGGCTGCACCGTCGTCACCGTCGGCAACGGCGCCGAGGCCGTCGAGGCGCTCTCCGGCGAGCACGACGTCGACGTCGTGCTCATGGACTGCCGGATGCCGCGCCTGGACGGCTTCGACGCGACCCGGGCCATCCGGGCCCAGGAGCGCGGCACCCGGGTGCCGATCATCGCGATGACGGCCTCCGCCCTGCCGGGCGAGCGCGACCGCTGCCTCGAGGCCGGCATGGACGACTTCCTCACCAAGCCCGTCGACCCGCCGCAGCTGGCCGCGGCCATCGCCCGCGCCGGGCTCCGCACCCGCTCCGCCGACGGGTCGCCGCCGACGCCCTCGCCGCCGGCGACGAGGACCGAGCCCGACGACGTCGTCCTCGACCTCGAGCGGGTCGAGCTGCTCAGCGAGCTGGTCAAGGACGGCGTGTCGTTCTTCGAGCGCACCCGCATGTCGTTCCTCTCGCGCATCGACGGAGCCCTGGCGCGCATCAGCATCGCCGTCCAGGACGGCGACCCCGAGCGCGCCGTCACCGACGCCCACCAGCTCAAGGGCAGCGCGCTCAACCTGGGCCTCAACCGCGTGGGGGCGGTCGCGGCCGCGATCGAGGACGCCGCCCGCACCGGCGACCTCACCGACGCCGACGTGCTGGTCGCGCGGCTGCGAGACGCGGTCGCCGAGGGCGTCGAGGCCCTCGCCGCGGTAGCTCGCGCCTGACCCCGAGCCCGTCCTACCCTGGGGCCAGGCCCGCGCCACCCCTGCGGGCCGCCCGAGACCACCCACCACCCGTGGTCGCCCACCCCAGAACAGGACACCATCCATGTCTCTCGACGTCTTCGAGCTCGGTCCCGACCACGAACAGGTCGTCTTCGCCCACGACCCCGCCACCGGTCTGCGCGCCATCGTCGCGATCCACTCCACGGCCCTCGGCCCGGCCCTCGGCGGCACCCGCTTCCACCCCTACGCCTCCACCGCCGACGCCCTCGCCGACGTGCTCGACCTCTCGCGCGGCATGAGCTACAAGGCCGCCCTCGCCGGGCTCGACCTCGGCGGCGGCAAGGCCGTCATCATCGGCGACCCGGCCACGCTCAAGTCCGAGGCGCTGCTGCGGGCCTACGGGCGGTTCGTGCAGACGCTGGGCGGGCGCTACTACACCGCCTGCGACGTCGGCACCTACTCCGAGGACATGGACCACGTCGCCCGCGAGTGCTCCTTCGTCACCGGCCGCACGGTCGCCCACGGCGGTGCCGGCGACAGCTCGGTCCTGACGGCCTTCGGCGTCTTCCGCGGCATGCTCGCCGCCGCCGAGTCGGTGTGGGGGACGCCGTCCGGCGCCCTCGAGTCGGTGCTCGAGGGCCGCGTGGTCGGCGTCGCCGGCGTCGGCAAGGTCGGCCGCCACCTCGTGCGGCACCTCGTCGAGGCGGGCGCGCAGGTCGTCGTCACCGACCCCTACGCCCCGGCGCTCGAGCAGGTGCGCGAGACCCACCCGTCGGTGCGCGCGGTCGCCTCGACCGAGGCCCTGGTCGCCGAGCCGCTCGACGTCTACGCCCCGTGCGCCCTCGGCCACGCCCTCACCGACGACGTCGTCGACGTGCTCTCGGCGCGCGTCGTGTGCGGCGCGGCCAACAACCAGCTCGCGCACCCCGGCGTCGAGAAGACGCTCGCCGACCGCGGCATCGTCTACGCGCCCGACTACTGCGTCAACGCCGGCGGACTCATCCAGGTCGCCGACGAGCTCGAGGGCTTCTCGTTCGAGCGCGCGCAACAGCGCGCGGCCCGCATCTACGACACCACCCGGGCCGTGCTCGAGCTCGCCGCCACCGACGGCGTCGCGCCGGCCCTCGCCGCCGACCGGCTCGCCGAGCAGCGCATGCGCGACGTCGGGCGGCTGCGCGGCATCTGGGTCGGCTGACCGTCGTCCCCCGTCCCCTCCCCGGTCGGCGCATACCCGTGCCGGCCGGGGCGGGGAGTACCCGGCGCACCGGCTACTCCTGACGTTCCCAGCGGTTGCAACACCTCAGAAGCGCCAGCAGAAGCCGAGAAGCTCGGGGGGTTCCCGCCGCCGGCGCGATGCCGGACGAACGCGTTGTCCTCAGCCCGACGGGCGCGTCGTCTCGCGGCGTCCGCGACCGGCGACCGTCCAGCGCATGACACGACCCAGCACCTCGCAGGCGCCCCGGGCGCCCTGGGCGCCCGAGGACCCTCGCACCACCGCCGTCGCGGATCACGTGGGCCGACCTGCAGCACCCGGAGCGCACAGCCGAGCTGATCCGCCGGGTGCTCACCGAGGAGGCCGCCGTCCGGTCGGGCCGGATCGGCTGACGCGCGGACAGCGAGCCTCTCGGGGTGTTCTACGCGTTCTCAGGTGTTGCAAGACCCGAGAACGTCAGCAGTACCCGGTGCACCGGGTACTCCCCGCCCGGGCCCGCAGAGCGCGCCGGTGACAGCTCGGCCCCCGGAGGGCCCGGGAGCCGGAGGAGACGCGAGGGTCAGTCGCGACGGTCGGCGTAGTCCGACCACTTGTCGTCGACGCCGTCGTCCTGGTCGGCGTCGTCGTTGGCTTCGTCGCCGTGCAGCTCCTTGGCCAACGCCCCGAAGTCCGTCTCATGCGTCCGGTACTTCAGGTCGCGCGCGACCTTCGTCTGCTTGGCTTTCGCTCGGCCGCGGCCCATAGGGTCCAGCCCCCTCGCACACTTGGCCGGGCGCGCTGGGCGACCCGGGCTCTCTCGACAGTTCTCGTGAGGGCAACGCTACCTGTTGGGCGTCTGTTCCGGCACGTCGGAGCCCCGATTGGTGACGTGATTTGTTCGGCGACCGCTCCGGACGCCGTCGGATCAGCGTTGCGCGGGGTGCGAACCCACCAGCTCGACCGTGCCGGCCTGCTCGGGGTCGACGTCGACCTGACCGGCCACCCAGGCCTCGACACCGAGGCTCTCGAGCAGGTGGAGGGCCGGGTCGACGGAGTCCGGCGGCAGGACGACGACCATGCCGACGCCGCAGTTGAGCGTGGCCTCGAGGTCGGCCTGGCTCACCGAGCCGACCTCGCGGACCACGTCGAAGACCGGCGCCGGGTTCCAGGTGCCGCGCTCGATGGTGGCACGCAGCTCGGCCGGCATCACCCGGGCCAGGTTGGCGGCCAGGCCGCCGCCGGTCACGTGCGACATCGCGTGCACCGGGGTGTGGTCGGCCAGGGCGAGACAGGTCTTGGCGTAGATGCGGGTGGGCTCGAGCAGCTCCTCGCCGAGCGTGCGTCCGAGCTCGGGCACGACGCGGTCGAGCGACCACTGCGCCTCGGTGAGCAGCACGTGGCGCACCAGCGAGTAGCCGTTGGAGTGCAGGCCGGACGACGCCAGCGCGACGACGGCGTCGCCCGGGCGCACGCGGCCGGGGCCGAGCAGCCGGTCGGCCTCGACGACGCCGGTCGCGGCGCCCGCGACGTCGTACTCGTCGGGGGCGAGCAGGCCGGGGTGCTCGGCGGTCTCGCCGCCCACGAGGGCGCAGCCAGCCTGGACGCACGCCTCGGCGATGCCCTGCACGATCGCCGCGACCCGCTCGGGCACGACCCGGCCGGTGGCGATGTAGTCGGTCATGAACAACGGCTCGGCCCCGCAGACGACGAGATCGTCGACGACCATGCCGACGAGGTCGAAGCCGATGGTGTCGTGCTTGTCGAGGGCCTGCGCGATGGCGACCTTCGTGCCGACGCCGTCGGTCGAGGTCGCCAGCAGCGGCCGGGTGTACGACGTCAGGGCACTGGCGTCGAAGAGCCCGGCGAAGCCGCCGAGGCCGCCGATGACCTCCGGCCGCGAGGCCTTGGCCACCGAGGCCTTCATCAGCTCGATGGCGACGTCGGCCGCCTCGATGTCGACGCCGGCGCGCGCGTAGGCGCTCTGCTGCTCACTCACGTGGTGCTGGTCCTCACGGGTTGTTGAGCACGGGCAGGGCCTTGCCGTGCGTGGGTGCCTTGATCGAGGTCTCGAGCAGGTGCTTGCCGAGCAGGCTCTCGTCGGGCAGGGCGACGGGGTACTCGCCGGTGAAGCAGGCCTGGCACAGCGACGACTGCGGCTGCGAGGTGGCCTCGATCATGCCGTCGAGCGAGATGTAGCCGAGGCTGTCGGCGCCGATGCTGGCCGCGATCTCGTCGGGGCTGAGCCCGTTGGCGATCAGCTCGGCCCGGGTGGCGAAGTCGATGCCGTAGAAGCAGGGCCACTTCACCGGCGGGCTCGAGATGCGCACGTGCACCTCGGCGGCGCCGGCCTCGCGGAGCATCCGCACCTGGGCACGCTGGGTGTTGCCGCGCACGATCGAGTCGTCGACGACGACGATCCGCTTGCCCCGGATCATGTGCTCGAGCGCGTTGAGCTTGAGCCGGATGCCGAGCTGGCGCAGGGTCTGGCTCGGCTGGATGAACGTGCGTCCGACGTAGGCGTTCTTGACGAAGCCCTGGCCGAACGGGATGCCGGACTCCTCGGCGTAGCCGGACGCCGCCGGCGTGCCCGACTCGGGCACCGGGATCACCAGGTCGGCCTCGACGCGGAACTCGCGGGCGAGCTGGCGACCCATCTCGACGCGCGACTCGTGCACGCTGCGGCCGCTGATGGTGGCGTCGGGCCGGGCCAGGTAGACGTACTCGAACACGCAGCCCTTGCGCTCCGGCTGGGCGAACTTGTAGGTGCGCAGGCCGTTCTCGTCGATGACGACCATCTCGCCCGGCTCGATCTCGCGGACGACGCTCGCACCGACCGTGGCCAGCGCGGCGTCCTCGGAGGCGACGACCCAGCCCCGGTCGAGGCGGCCGAGCACCAGCGGGCGGATGCCCTGCGGGTCGCGCGCGGCGTAGAGGGTGTCCTCGTTCATCCACACGAAGCAGTAGGCCCCGCGCAGCTGCGGGAGCACCTCGAGCGCGCGCTCCTCGAGCGTGGTGTCGGGGTGGTGGGCCAGCAGGGCGGTGACCAGGCTGGTGTCGTTGGTCGACTCGAGCCCGGCCGAGTGGATGTCGAGCTCGCCCTCGTCGCTGGGCAGGGCCGCGACGAGCTCGCGCAGCTCGGCGGTGTTGATGAGGTTGCCGTTGTGGCCGAGGGCGATCGAGCCGTCGAAGGTCGGGCGGAACGTCGGCTGGGCGTTCTGCCAGGTGCTCGCCCCGGTGGTCGAGTAGCGGCAGTGACCGATGGCCAGGTGGCCGTTGAACGAGGCCAGCGTGCTCTCGTCGAAGACCTGCGAGACCAGGCCCATGTCCTTGTAGACCAGGATCTGGCGGCCGTTGCTGACCGCGATGCCGGCGGACTCCTGCCCGCGGTGCTGCAGCGCGTAGAGACCGAAGTAGGTCAGCTTGGCGACGTCCTCGCCCGGGGCCCACACCCCGAAGACGCCGCAGGCGTCCTGGGGACCTGCGTCGTGGGGATCGAGGGCGTCGGTGAGCCGACCGTCGCCGCGTGGCCGGGAGCTGTTGCTCTGGAAGGGCACCGCTCCAGTGTAGGGCTGGTGCTTCGGTTCGTGCCCAATCCCCGCAGTGCGCCCCGTAGGCTTGAGGGACTCCTGACAGCCGTGTCCATCGAGAGCCCGAGTTTGACCGCAGGCAGCAAGCTTCCCCGCCCCCAGATCGACGTCGCGACCTGGTCCGACGCCGGCTCTCGCGATGCCCTCGACCTGGTCGCCTCGTCGGTCGCCGAGATGGTGGGCTTCGAGATCGCCATCATCAGCGTGGTGCGCGGCGAGCAGATGTACGCCGTGTCGGTCGAGGGCAGCAACGAGGCCGCGACGGCGATGCTCGGGCTCTCCACCCCGATCGCGATGGTGCTGCCCGAGCTCGAGCGGGCCGACGACTGGGGCCGGTTCCACTTCGTGCCGCACGAGCGGCTCGAGGTCGACGCCGACGCGCTCGGCTGGGTGCCCGACATCCAGCCGCTCGACGCCCCCGACGCCTGGCACCCGCTCGACCTCCTCATCGCACCGCTGTACGCCGACGACGAGACGATGATCGGGATGCTCTCGATCGACGTCCCGATCAGCGGCTTCCGCCCCGACCCGACGCAGCGCCACCTGCTGGAGCGCTACGCGGTGCAGGCCGAGCGCACCCTGCGCATGGCCGTCGAGCGCAACGAGCTCGCCGAGCGCATCCGGCTCGCCGAGGCCGCGCGGCGCGTCGTCCGGTTCGCGACGTCGCAGGACGACCTCGAGAGCGTGCTCGACGACTGCCGGCACCCGCTCCTCGAGGGGTTCCGCGCCGACTTCATCTCGCTGCGCACCTACGCCACGGGCGACCTCGCCGCCGCCGGCACCCCCCTGACCGGGTTGCCCGACCACATGACCGAGACCGTCCGGGCCGTCGCCCGCCGCGGCTGGGCCGCCCAGCAGGTGGTCATCGTCGGCGACCAGACCCCCGGCGACCCCTTCCTCGACGACGTCGAGCAGGGCATCGGCACCGAGGCGATCGCCACCTTGGGGCTGGGCACCGTGATGCTGGTGCCGCTCGGCGCCGGGCACGAGTGCCTGGGCCACATCGTCCTCGGTCGCAAGGACCCCAACCTGCTCTGGAGCCCCGACGAGCAGAGCGGCGCCATCGACATCGCCCGCGACATCGGCCAGGCCGTCGTCAGCTCGCGCAACCTGTTGCGCGAGCAGCGGCTCGTCTCCGAGCTGCGTCGCCTGGCCACCTACAAGTCGCAGGTGCTGAGCACCGTGTCGCACGAGCTCAAGAACCCGCTGAGCGCCGTCACCGGCTACGTCGAGCTGCTCGAGGCCGACCCCTCGATCGACGGCGACGCGCGCCGCTCGGTGCTCGCGCTCGACCGCGCGGCCCGGCGCATGAGCCGGGTCGTCGACGACCTGCTGCTGCTGGCCCAGGTCGAGGACCCCGAGGGGGGCCGGCCCACCGAGCCGATGGACGCCGTCCCGGCGCTGCTCGACGCGCTCGAGCTCACCCGCGTGGCGGCGCGGCGCCGCGAGCTGACCCTCGAGGTCTCCGCACCCGAGGGCGAGGTCCCGGTCTGCTGCGACCCGGCCGATCTCGACCGGGTGCTGACCAACCTGGTGAGCAACGCGGTGAAGTACTCCCCTGCCGGGGGCACGATCTCGCTCGCCCTCGTCGACCACGACGACTCGGTCGAGCTCACCGTCACCGACCAGGGCATCGGCATCTCCGCGGCCGACCAGGAGCGGCTGTTCACCGAGTTCTTCCGCTCGACCAACCCGCAGGCGGTCGCCCAGCCCGGCACCGGCCTCGGCCTGACGATCTGCCGGCGCATCGTCGAGCGCCACGGCGGCCGCATCGAGGTCGAGTCCGCCCTCGGCGAGGGCAGCACGTTCCGGGTGTTCCTGCCGGCCCCCGAGCGGGCCGGCACCTCCCTGTCCTGATCCGCCGCGGCTACCCCGCCGGGACAGCCGCGGCGACCGCGGGCAGCTCGGCGCGCGCGATGACGCCGTCGGCCACGGCGGCGGCCTGGGCACGGATCTCGGGGATCGCGGTCGACTCCCACAGCGTGCCCTTGCGGGGCGGCCCGACCGCGTAGAGGCCGGGGACGGCGCGACCGGATTCGCCGACCAGCTCGCCGCCGTCGAGGGTGTCGACGCCGAGGCGCAGCGGGTCGGGCGTGACGAGGCCGCGCTCGCGCAGCGCGAGCAGCAGCGCGTCCTGGCTGCGGGTGATGTCGGTCGACGGCCCGGTGCAGTTGACGACGGCCTGGGCGGTGATCGGCGTCGGGATGCCACCGACCTCGACGAGGCAGTGCGTGCCCCGGTCGGCGACCGAGGCGAGGCCGCCGGGCAGCACGCCGAGGCGGCCGTCGGCCTGGTAGGCCCGCAGGCGGTCGGCGACCTCGGGCGCCATCCGGTGCCGGCGCACCTCCCACTCGCGG
The DNA here is from genome assembly GCF_039939255.1 of Nocardioides secundeburneus. Lineage (NCBI taxonomy): Bacteria > Bacillati > Actinomycetota > Actinomycetes > Propionibacteriales > Nocardioidaceae > Nocardioides > Nocardioides secundeburneus. Next base: position 130,644 of record NZ_JBDUUE010000004.1, on the reverse strand, counting down.
GCGTGCACGTCGAGGAAGCGCCGCCGCTCGGCGAGCGGCAGCCGCTGCCACAGCGACGTGGTGGCCGCGCGCAGGCCGTCGACCACCGGCCGCCAGTCGACACCCTGCGCGGCCGCGGCGCGGACCTGGTCGCGCACGTGCTCGGCGAGCAGGTCGGCGGTGAGGGCGCCCTCGGGCACCGGCTGCACCCAGGCGGTCGACTGCTGCTCGACGTGGGCCTCCGGCAGCCGGCCCTGCCGGCTGACCATGACGACGCGGCGGCGCGGGCCGTCCTCGAGCAGGGTGATGACGGTGTCGACCGCGGTCAGGCCGGTGCCGACGACGACGATCGTGGCGTCGTCCGGCAGCAGGCGCAGCGCGCCGAGGTCCCACGGGTCGGCCAGGTGCCACGACGCCGGCGGGAGGTCGTCGCCGTCGAGCACGAGCGGACGCGGTCGCTGGTTGCCGTAGGCGAGGACGACGCTGTCGGCGCGGCTGGTGACCTCGCTGGTGCGGACGTCGTAGCCCGCGCGGGTCGGGACGACGTCGTCGACGCGACCCGCGCAGATGCGCAGCCGGTGGTCGGCGACCTGGGCGAGGCGGTCCTGCAGGTAGGTGGCGTAGTCGAGGCGGGACAGGAACGCGAGCGGGTCGTCGCTGCGGCCGGTGCGCCGGGCCCAGTCGATGAGGTCGGAGGGGACGTCGGGGAAGGCGCTCATGTGGCGCGAGCGCACGTTGAGCAGGTGGCGCGGGTCGTTGGTGCCGTAGGCGATGCCGCGCCCGACGATGCCGGTGGCCTCGTGGATCTCGACGCAGAGCCCGGGGTCGGTGCTGCGCGCGAGGAGGTTGATCGCGGTCAGCACGCCGCTGGCACCGCCGCCGATGACGGCGACGCGGTGGTGACGGCGCTGCTCGAGGGCCGTCGGGGCGGGGACGGGGAGATGCCGGACTACCATCCTTCAAGTCTACTGACAAAGTCTCCTTTATGGCGAAACTCGGGTACGGCGGGTCGGGTTGGCCGGCGTCCTGGCGGGGAAGCAGACCTCCATGTCCTCCCGCACCCTCGCCGCCGCCGTCGCCCTCACGGTGGCCGTCGGCCTCGCCGCCTGCTCCGGCGACGACGACGGCCCCGGCGGCGACGACCCCTCGTCGTCCCCGGTCGCACCCGTCGAGACGCCGCCCGGGCTCGAGGCCACCTGGACGCAGCCCGGCCTCGCCCTGAGCTCCTACCGCGCGCCGGTCGTCGTCGGCGACGTGCTCGTCGAGTCCGTCGACCGCACGGTGCGCGGGCTCGACCTGACCACGGGCGAGACGTCCTGGACCGCGACGATGCCCCCCGGTCTCCGGACGTGCCAGGTCGCGCCCCAGGGCAGCGAGAGCGGCTTCGTCGGGCTCCTCCTGCGCGGCGGTGGCCGGCGGTGCACCGTGGTCGCGGCCCTCGACACCCGCACCGGCGAGCTCGCCTGGACCCGCGAGGTCCCGGGCGAGCCGCCGTACCACGAGGGGCGCAGCGTGGCGACGGGTGCGACCACGATCGCGGCGACCTTCAACTGCGACGCGCTGCACCGTTTCCGGCTCCGCGACGGCAAGCCGCTGGGGGTCATCGCCCCCACCGACCGCAAGTGCGCCATGGAGACCGCGACCGACGGCCGCGTCGTCCTCGCACTCGACGACCCCGAGACCGCGGCCACGCCCGACGACCGCGGGACCGGCTGGATCCCGCCCCACGACGCCGCCGGCGCGTTCGAGCTGTGGGACCTCGACTCCGGCCGGCTCCGCTGGCGCCGTCCGATCGCGACGACGCGGGGTGCCTCGGTCAGCGCCGTCATCTCCTCGACCGGGCCCACCACCGTGCTCGCCCTGGAGGAGAAGTCGTTCCACACGATGCGCGTGGTCGGCCCGCAGGGCCGCCCCGGTCCCTACCTCGGACGACGCCTCGGCTCCGAGCCGCCCACGGTCGTCGGCGAGCACGACGGCGTCGTGGTGCTGCGCTACGACGCGAGCCTGCTGTTCGCCTACGACACGACGACCGGCGAGGAGCTGTGGCACCTCGCCCACGCCGGCCCCGCCGACGTGACTGACGAGGGGGTCGTGCTCGCCACCGACGCCTACGTGCCCACCGACGGCACCTCGGGCTGGCAGACGTGGTTGACCCGCGTCGACCTGCGCGGAGGCGACGACGTCGTCACCCTCGGCTCCGCACCCGGGCAGGGCGCGCTGTTCCTCGACGGCGACCGCGTCGTCGTCGGCGGGGCGCTCTACGCGCTGCCCGACGACGGCGAGGAGCGCGCCTACGACGTCCCGCCGTCGCCGATCGGCCCGGACTGGGGCGCGGACGACCTCACCGACGACGACGTCCTGCTCGCCTGCGACGCCGTCGGCTCGGAGACCCTCGGGCTGCTCGGGCTCGACCACCCCGACCTGCCCCGACCGGCCGACTGCACGTGGCGCGACAGCGCCGACCCCACCTACCTGGAGCAGTCGCTGCGGGTCTCGGTGCAGGCGTTCCGCCCGGGCCGCGCCCTGTCGGGAGGCGCCCGGGCGACCTCGCCGAGCGAGGAGCCCCGGGAGCTGACCGGCCCCGAGATGGCCGCCGACCAGGTCGCGTGGCAGGTCGAGAACGGCACCGCGTCGTACCTCGCGCCCGTGCGGGAGGTCAGCCTGCCCGGACTCGGTGAGCAGGTGTGGGCGGCCTCGCCCTACGACAGCACGACGGGCGGGTCGTCCGCCCGGGTGGTGGTCCGGTGGCGCAACGTGCTCGTCGACGTGATCGGCTCGCAGGACACCCGGGTCGAGGACCGGCGCTACGGCGCCGTGCCCGACGACCAGGTGCAGCCCGCCGTCCTGGCGGCGGTCGGCGAGGTGCTCGAGGGGCTCGGCGCCGCACCCGAGGAGCGCGTGGTCCCGGCCACGCCGACGACGGAGGCCGTCGTGCCGTCGGTGTGCCGCACCCTGCGCGCCGAGGCCGCGACCCTGGCGCCCGGCACCCGCGCCTCCGACCAGACGCCGCGCGGCGACGGCTCCACCGGGCCGTCGCGCCAGTCGGCGTGCGTGTGGTGGGGACCCGACGACGACGACGTGCCCGACCTCGACGCGATGGTGCACGTCGTGCCGGCCGGCCCGCTCGGCACCACCGCCGAGGAGGAGGCGCGCGAGCTGCTCCGCGGTGGCTTCGCCCGCGCCAAGCCGGTCGAGGGACTGCCGGGTGTCCGCGCCCGGTTCTTCCGCTACGTCAGCGACGACGGCACGTACCGCTCGGTCGGCATCGACGCGATCCGGGGCGACACCGTCGTCTCGATCGACTACACCGACCCCGAGGGCGGCTTCGACCGCGCCGAGGGCGACCGGATCGCCGTCCGGCTGGTGCGGCGGTTGCTGGCGTCGGTGCAGCGCTGAGCGCCACCGAGCGCCGCTGACACGCGACGGCGTCGAGGGTCTCGAGACGCGAGAGAACCCCCCGCGAGCAAGCTCGCAGGGGTTCCTCGCTCCTCGACCCGGTAGCGCCACGGCCGACGCGAGCAAGCTCGCGTCAACCTGCGCTACCGCATCCGGCGGGCGCCCGCCTCGATCGCCTCGCGGATGCGGACGTAGGTGCCGCACCGGCAGATGTTGCGGATCGAGTCGAGGTCGGAGTCGCGGATGCCGCGGCCCTCGCGGCGCACCTTCTTGACCAGCGCCACGGCGGCCATGATCTGGCCGGGCTGGCAGTAGCCGCACTGGGCGACGTCGAAGTCGATCCAGGCCTGCTGCATCGGGTGCAGGTCGCCCGGGGCGGTCTTGGCGAGGCCCTCGATGGTGGTGACCCGGTCCTTCTTCTTCAGGTCGCCCACCCGCACGGAGCACGGGTTGAACGCCTTGCCGTTGATGTGCGACGTGCACGCCTTGCACACGTTGATGCCGCAGCCGTACTTCGGGCCGGTGACGCCGAGCAGGTCGCGCAGCACCCACAGCAGGCGCACGTTGTCGGCGACGTTGAGGGTGACGGTCTTGCCGTTGAGGATGAAGGTCTGCTTGGGCATGGCTGGTCCTCCCCCGCTCAGCGGGTCTTCTTGAGGCCGTTGGTCGGCGACGGCGGAACGGGCGGGACGAAGGACTTCGGCTTGAACGAGACCTTGCCGTGGTTGATCGGGAAGAAGGCCGGCACCTTCTTCGTGGCCCGGGCGTAGGCGCAGGCGACGGCGGCGGCCGAGGAGCCGACGGCGGCCTCGCCGGCCCCGCCCGGCGTCTTGGAGTCGGATCTCATGATGTGCACCTCGACCTGCGGCGGCACGTTCCACTGCCGGGTGTAGAAGTAGTTGTCCCAGCTGGCCTCGAGGAACCGGCCGTCCTTGAGGTGGCAGCTCGAGGTCAGGGTGAGGGCGAGGCCGTCCATGAAGCCGCCCTGCATCTGCGCCTCGAGACCGCGCGGGTTGATCACCAGCCCGGCGTCGACGGCGATGACGGCCTTGGTCACCCGCGGACCGGTGACGGTCTCGGGTCCGAGCTTGCGGTTGACCGTCTGCGGACGGCAGTCGATCTCGACCAGGACGGCGGTGCAGCCCTTGTACTCCTTGTGCAGCGCGACGCCCTGCGCCATGCCGGCCGGCATCTTGCGACCCCACCGGCCCATGGTCGCGACCTTCTCGAGCGCGGCCTTGACGCGGTCGTTCTTGATCAGCTCGAGCCGGAGCTGGAGCGGGTCCTTGCCCATCTTCTTGGCGATCTGGTCGATGGTGAGCTCGGCGGCGACGCAGACGTCGGGTGAGTAGATGTTGCGCATGCTGCCGGTGGAGAACTTGTCCTCGAACTCGAGCGGCTCGTTGAGCAGCTGCGTGACGACGCCGAAGTTGTAGGGCAGCTCCTGGGTGAGGGTGAAGATCGACTGGGCGAAGGTGAACCCGCCGAGCCCGATCGGGTCGAGCTCGTCGGCCTGCGAGGTGATCATCTCGCCGAGACCGTGGCTGAAGTCGGTGGTCACGCTCGTGTGGCGCTGCTCGAACGAGAGCACCTGGTTGCCGAGGATCGTGGCCCGGGTGCGGGTCGTCGCCATCGGGTGCAGGCGACCCTGGCGCGGCTCGTCGGCGCGGTGCCACATCAGCTTCACCGGCACCTTCATCGCCTTCGAGATGCGCGCCGCCTCGATGGCGTGGTCGCCGAAGAGCTTGTGCCCGAACGAGCCGCCACCGGTGATGACGTTGACCTTGACCTTGCCCTGCGGGAGGCCGATCGCCTCGGCCACGCGCTGCTGGGCCAGGATCGGCACCTTCAACCCGGCCCAGATGGTCGCGCGGTCCTTGCGGACGTCGGCGATCGCCGCGTAGGGCTCGAGCGCGGCACTGCTGCGGAACGCGAACGCGAAGTTGGTGTTGACCGTCTGCGCGAGCACGGGCACGTCGGGCACGACGAGGGGCAGCTCGGCCTTGCGCAGCTTGGCGAGCACGGTGGCGTCGGACTCCTTGGCCACCGGCCCCGGGTTCCAGTCGACCTGCATCTTGCGGATGGCGTCGATGCACTGCCCGAACGTCTTGGCCCGGACGGCGATGCCGGTCGGCACCTGCGCGACGTGGGTGACGCCGGGCATCTTGAGGATGGCGGCGCGGTTCTTGAGCCGCTTGGGCGTCCCGCCGTGCGTGGGCGCCCGGCACACCATGGTCGGCAGCGCGTTGGGCACCTTGAGGTCGGTGGTGAACTTCTTCGCGCCGGTGACCGCGGCGCGGGCGTCGGTGCGGTTCCTGGGCCGGCCGATGACCTTGAACTTCTCCTTCGGCCGCAGCACCACCTCGACCGCCCTGACCACCTGGCTGGCCGCGCCGACCGAGAGCTCGCCGTAGGTGAGCTGGTTGCCGAGGTTGTCGCTGACGATGCCGCCGGTGGTGAAGAGCCGGTCGACCGTGGTGCCGAGCTGGATGGCGGCGGCCTCGAGCAGCTTCTGCCGGGCGATCGCGGCCGCGACGCGGATCGGGGTGTAGGTGGAGAACGTCGAGTTGGACCCGCCGGTGAGCTGGTTGAGGAGCAGCTCGGGTCGCGCCGGCGCGAGGGTGACGTCGATCTTGCTCATCGGCAGGTCGAGCTCCTCGGCGAGGATCATCGTCGTCGAGGTGACGATGCCCTGGCCGACCTCGGTCCGCGGCAGCGCGAACTGCGCGCGTCCGGTCTTGGTGATCTTCACCGTGATGAACAACGACGTCGGCAGGGCCGAGTCGGTCTGGAGGTCCTCGAGGTCGTAGATCTCCGGCACCTGCGGCGGCGACGGGACGGCGCCCCGCGCCGGTCGGGCGCTCGCGATGTCGGCAGCGACCACCAAGGTGCTGCCGGCGAGCACGTAGCCGATGAACTTGCGCCGGTCGAGGCCCGCGAACGGGTCGTCGCGGTCGTAGGGCACGGCCCCACCGGCAGAGCCGCCGGAGTCGTCGAGGTCGTGGTGCAGGTCGTCGGGCGCGCCGAAGTCAGTGGTCACAGATTTTCACCCCATGTGTGGCGGACGACCCGGGCTGTCCGAGGAGCATCCGGGTGAGCGACGTCCGTCTGACCACTGTGGCAGCGGTCACAGGCGCCCGCCAGTAGGTGCGCGCCCACGAAGATCGGCGATTGTCTGTGCAATCCGCACAACTCTCAGCGGTGCACGTCGAGCCGGTGCGCCCGCAGGGCGAGGTCGAGGTCGACCAGCGGGACGCCGTCGTCGAGGCGCCGTCCGACGACCTCGCCGATGCGGCGCAGCCGGTTGACGACCGTGTTGCGGTGGCAGTGCGCGGCCGCGGCGGTCGCCGTCGTCGAGCCGCCGGCCGCGACCCAGGCCTCGAGCGTGCCGACCAGCACCCGCGACTCGGCGTCGGGCAGCGCGAGGAGCGGGCCGAGCCAGCGGTCGACGAGCCGGGTCGCCACGTCGGGCGAGCCGAGGAGCAGCGCCTCCGGCAGGCGGTCGTCGAGGGTCGCGAGACCCGGTCGACCGCCCTGGGCGCGCCACGCCACGACGGCGTCGCGGTGAGCGCGTCCGACGGCGGCGAACCCGGCTGCGACGGGCGAGGCGCCGAGCGGCACGTGCGACTCCAGCGCTGCGGCCCGGAGCGCGGTGAGCACGTCGGCCGGGTCGTCGTCGCGGAGGGCGACGAGGCCGACGACGCCGTCGGTGCGCAGCACCCAGGCGGTGGCGTGCGGCGCGAGCCGCTGGTCGGCGAACCGGCGGTCGAGGTCGGGTCCGGCCACGACGACGAGGTCGGCGTCGTAGGGCAGGTCGAGCAGAGCGGCCGCGTCGCGGGCGAACCCCGGCTCGCGGCCCCGCCCGGCGAGCAGGCCCTCCCAGACCTCGGCGCGGTGCTGCTCGTCGGCGCGCACCAGCGACCGCTCCTGGTCGTGGTAGGCGACCGCGACCTGGCCCGACGTCGCGTCGACGACCTCCCACAGCTGGGTGCCGACGACGCGCAACTCGGCGGCGTCGAGCACGTGCTCGCCGCGGTCGACGAGGTCCTCCCAGACCAGTCGGCCACCCATGCGGAACGAGCGCAGCACGTCGTCGAGCTGCACGCCCTGGTCGGCGCGGCGTCGTCCGGTGGCCCGGGCGGCGTCGTAGGCAGGGTCGTCGTCGTGCCGGTCGGGCCGGACCCCCGTGCGCACCGCGTCGGCGAGCAGCTCGAGGATCCGGTCGACGTTGGTCACGCACGAGTGCCGCAGGTCGCCGCTCGAGACCCGGTCGACGCGGTAGGCGGGGTTCTCGCGCTGGATCGTCTCGACGAGGCGGTCGCTGATCGGGTCGAGCCGCTCGCGCCGGTGCCGCGCCAGGAAGTCGAGGGTGGCGGCGCGCATGGAGCGAGGGTAGAGGGGCGGCGCCTACAGCGCCCCGAGGTTGCGCAGCAGGAACGCCTCGGCGAGCACGACCTTCTCGAACTCGGCGAGGTGCAGGCCCTCGTTGGCGCCGTGGGCGCGGGTGTCGGGGTCCTCGACGCCGGTGACGAGCACGCTCGCCTCGGGGAACGCCTCGAGGAACTCGGCGATGAACGGGATCGAGCCGCCGACGCCCATGTCGACCGGCTCGGTGCCGTCCCAGGCCTCGGTGAACGCCGCGCGGGCGGCGTCGTAGGCGGGGCCGGTGGCGTCGATCTGCGTGGCCTCGCCGGTGTCGACGGTGGTGACCGTGAGCTCGGCGCCCCACGGCACGTTCTTCTCCAGGGTCGCGGTGAGGCAGGCGAGCGCGTTGGCCGTGGCGTCGCCCGGGGCGACGCGCAGGCTCAGCTTGGCGCGCGCGGCGGGGGTGAGGGTGTTGCTGGCGCCGTCGACCTTCGGCGCGTCGAGGCCGGTGATGGTGAGCGCCGGCTGGGTCCACAGGCGCTCGACGACCGGGCCGCGGCCGATCCACTCGACTCCCGGGTTGGCGCCGGACTCGGCGCGCAGCCGCGCCTCGGGGTACTCGACGTCGGCCGCGGGCTGGCTGTGCAGGCCCTCGATGGTGAGCGCGCCGGCGTCGTCGTAGAGGCTCGCGAGGAGCTTGGTCAGCGCCATGATCGCGTCGGGCACGAGGCCGCCCCACATGCCCGAGTGCACGGCGTGGGTGAGCGTGCGCACCTCGACGTCGACGCGCACGAGGCCCCGCAGGCTGGTCGTGAGGGCCGGCTCGCCGATGTCCCAGTTGCCGGAGTCGGCGATGACGATGACGTCGGCGCGCAGCGCCTCCTGGTGGGCCGCGAGCAGCGCGGGGAGGGTGTCGGAGCCGACCTCCTCCTCGCCCTCGATGAACATCGTGACGCCGACCGGCAGGTCGTCGCCGAAGACGCGCAGCGCGCCGAGGTGGGCGGCGATGCCGGCCTTGTCGTCAGCCGCACCGCGGGCGTAGAGGCGGTCGCCGCGCTCGGTGGGCTCGAAGGGCGGGGAGTCCCAGTCGGCGTGGTCGTTCTCGGGCTGGACGTCGTGGTGGGCGTAGAGCAGCACGGTCGGCGCGCCCTCGGGGCCGGGCTTGTGCGCGATGACGGCGGGGGCGCCGCCGTCGGCGCTGACGATGTCGACCGAGGCGAAGCCCTCGGCGCGGAACAGCTCGGCGACCGCCTCGGCGCTGCGCTGCACCTCGTCCGCCCGCGCCGGGTCGGCGCTGACGGACTCGATGCGGACGAGGTCCTCGAGGTCGCGGCGGATGCCGGGCATCAGCTCGGTCACGCGGGCGCGGATGTCATCGCTCATGCCGCCCAACCTAGTAGTCGGCACGCAGCGGAGCTCAGAGCGGCAGGTAGGGGGTGAGGTCGGTGCGCTCGCCCGAGGCGATCACGGTGCCGTCGGTGATCGTGTCGACGTAGGCCAGCGCCCCGGTGGCGAGGGCGATGAACGTCTCGGCGTCGGTCTCGACGACGGCGGGCGGGGTGCCGCGGGTGTGCTTGACGCCGGGCACCACCTGCACGGCGGCGAACGGCGGCACGCGCACCTCGACGGAGTTGCCGGGCACCTTGGCCTCCAGCAGAGCCAGGTAGTGCTTGACCAGCAGCTTCAGGTCAGCGCGGTCGTGGGTGCGCGCGCTCAGCCGCTCGCGGGCCGCGGCGACGTCGGCGGCCGGAGCAGGACGGAGTCGGGCGGGCACGTCCCGAGGCTAGCCAGGTACGCCGGGAGCAGCGCGGCCGGCCGCCAGCCCGTCGCCCGGGCCCGGGTGGTGTCGAGGCAGAAGTCGTGCGCGAGCTGGTCGACGGCGTACGGCGTCAGCAGCGGCTCGCGGCCGGTGACGCCGGCGACCGTCGAGAGCACACGCGCCGCGCCCCGTGCGACGGGTACCGGCACGTGCGCGACCCGTGCGCCGGTGGCCGCGGCCACGAGCGCGTCACGAGCGACCGGCACGTCGTCGGCGAGGTTGTAGGCGCCCGGGTCCCACCCCAGGGCGGCGACGCACCCCGAGGCGAGGTTGTCGACGTGCACGAGCGAGAGCCGGACGTCGTCGCCCGGCAGCCGCACCCTCCCCCACCGGACGGCGGCCCGCAGCCGGGGCAGCAGGTGGGGGTCGCCCGGCCCGTAGACCGCCCGCGGGCGCAGGACGACGGCGCCGGCGTCGAGCGCGAGCCGGTCGCCGCGTGCCTTGGTGCGCCCGTAGGCGCTCAGGTGGCCCGACGTCGTCGGGTGGTCCTCGGTGACGAGGGCCCGCGACGGCCGCGGGTCGTAGACGCTCGACGAGCTCACCCAGACCACCCGGCGCCCGGCCGCAGCCGCCAGCAGCCGGCGGGCGCCGTCGACGTTGACGCGCTCGTAGTCGCCCGGGCCGTCGCCCACGGCGGCGGCGAGGTGCACGACGGCGTCGCAGCCTCGCAGGTCGGGGGTGTCGCGCGCGGCGTCCCAGCGCCGGTCGGCACCGGCGCGGCGCCCGAGCGTGACCACGTCGTGGCCGGCGTCGACCAGCAGCCGTGCGGCCGCGCCGCCGCAGAAGCCGGACGCGCCGGTGAGCGCGACCCTCATCGCGCGATCCTCAGCTCGCGCCAGGCCGGCAGGGCGGCGTGCCGGTCGGGCACCGCCCTGACCACCCGCGAGGGCTGCAGCGCCAACGCGCCGAGCACGTCGGCCAGCTGGGCGCGGGCGAGCGCGGCACCGGGGCAGGCGTGGGGGCCGGCCCCGAACACCAGCGCGCTCTGCGCCCGCGGGGCCGGGTCGTCGACCGACGGGTCGCGCCGGTGCGCCTCGACGGCGTGCCGGACGACGAGCACCAGCTGGTCGTCGGGCGAGACCGCCACGCCACCGACGACCGCCGGGCCGGCCGGCACGCGGGGCAGCAACGGCGTCGGCGCCAGCACGCGCAACAGCTCGTCGACGAGCACCGGGAGGAGGGTCTCGTCGCGGCACAGGTCCCACCAGCCCTCGTCGGCGACCCAGGCGACGGCGCGCGGCACGGCGGCGTAGGTGGTGGTGACGGCGGCCAGCGCGAGCATCTTGCCGAGCGGGTCGACGCGGCCGCCGAACGTCTCGGCGAGGTGGTCGCGGTAGGGCGGGCGTCGCCGGCCCGGCACCGACGGCAGCTCGGCGGCCGCCGCGGCGGACGCCGTCCGACGGGCGGCGCGGGCGAGGTCGGTGCTCTGCGACGGGGTGAGGCCGAGGTCGAGGAGCGCGTCGACCGTGCGGCCGGCGACGGCGTCGGCGACCTCGCACACGTCGACCTCGTGGCCGGCCCGCAGCAGGTCGACGGCGTCGTCGATCGGCGGGCGGTAGTGCCGCTTCAGCTCGAGCACGCCGCGGTGGTCGAGGCGCTCGGCGAGGCTGCGCCGCGAGGCACGGTGGGCCTCGCCCGACTCGTCGAACAGCGCCCCCTCGCCCTCGTGCTTGCGGATCGCCCCGCCGGTGGTGCGGGCGTCGGTGCGGTCGAGCGGCACCTTGGTGAGCACGTGGCGCGCCTCGTCGTAGCCGTTGACGACGACGCGGGAGCCCAGGCGGCGCACGGGTCTCGACGCGGTGCGCGACAGCAGCCGGAAGAGCACGGGGTGCGACGCGGTGTAGACCTGCCGGTCCCTGCGCCTGGCCTTCACCGGACGTGCACCTCCTCCGGCGTCTCGGGCACGTAGCGCCGGTCCCAGTACCAGAGCAGCGTGCGCCGCACGCCCCAGGCGCGCAGCCGCCGCAGCGAGCTCTCGACGACGACCTCCTCGGCGCGGGCGACGTGCGGCGTCACGCGTCGCGCCCGGTTGAGCAGCTCGACGTCCTCGGAGCCCTCCTCGAGCCGTTGCCGCTCGGCGCCGCCGGCGCGCTCGTAGACGTCGGCGGTGATCGCGAACGAGTGGCCGTGGGTGAGCACGTAGGGCGCGAGGTACTCGGGCCCGCGGTGCGCGCCGCGCAGGCGGCCGTAGACGGCGAGCAGACGCTGCACGTTCGGCAGGACGATGCGTTCGGCGAAGCTCGGTGACTCGTCGCGACGCGGGATGCTGGCGCCGGCGATCACCTCGGCGCCGCTCGCGAACCGGTGTCGGATGCGGCGCACCCAGTCGGGGTGCGGCAGCGCGTCGGCGTCGGTGCGGGCGATGAGCGCGGCCCCGTGGGCCGTGGCGAACCGGACGCCGGCGTCGAGGGCCCAGCCGACCCCTCGCTCGGGCTCGACGACGACGTGCACGGCGAACGGGGCGGTGGCAGCGAAGGCCTCGACGACGGCGACCGTGTCGTCGCGGGAGCCGTTGTCGGCGACGACGAGGGCGAACCCGACGTCGTCCTGGCGGGCGAGGGCGGCGAGGGTGGCCCCGATGCCGGCCGCCTCCTCGAACGCCGGGACGACGACCCACAGCGCGCGCTCGTCGGGCGGGGTCGGCCGCGACCACTCCTCGACGACCGAGGCGATCGACAGGGCCCGCAGGGCCGCACGCACCGAGAGCGCCACCCAGAGCGCGGTGGCGACCAGGGTCGCGACGACGCCGAAGACCTCGCTGCGCCCGGGCATCGTGGCGTCGAGGTAGGCGCCGCCGGCCGTGCCCAGCAGCAGGATCACGACGGTCGCGCCGACCGCGGCCCACGCCGTCCGCCGGGGCGAGGGACGGCGCCCGTCGGGCCACGGCAGCAGCCACATGGCACCACCGACCAGGCCCAGCAGGCACCCGGCGCCGAGCACCTCACCGACCAGGCGGCCCGGGGCGAGGGCCACGAGGACGACGGACAGCGTCGCGGCGAGGTAGGTCGCGCCGGCGAGCCACACGTCGCGCAGGTTGTCGGTCACCACGTTGCCGGAGCCGTTGTCCTGGCCGCAGACCGCGCGGAAGGCGGTGCGCAGCGCGCGGATCGAGCGGACCGAGAGCCAGAGCACGATCGCGACGGACACCCAGGTGAGGCGGCGGTCGACGTCGGCGCTCGCCGCCTCGACCACCAGCGCCACCTCGTGCGGCAGCACCCGCTCGGCCGCGGTCCAGACGCCGTCCGCCACCGTCGACGGGCTGGCCCCGGCCCAGCCGAGCACCCCGCCGACCAGGATCAGCACCGGCACCAGGCCGACCAGGAGCGAGTAGGTGGCCGAGCCGGCCAGGGCGTCGCCGTTGGCCCGGGTGTAGCGCCGGTGCGAGGCCATCAGCAGCTCGCGCCAGCGCCGGGTCATGTGAGCATCCTCGCGGCTGCGGCCCGGTCGGGCTTGCGCGACCGGCCGCTGGTCGGCACGGGCGCGAACACCACCTCGTCGGGCGCGGCGGGGCCCATCGCGGCGAGCGGCGCGCGCAGCCGACGTCGGACGTCGTGCGCGGCGGCACCCGGCTCGGTCTCGACGACGAGCACGAGCCGCTCGTCGAGGTCGTCGCCGGGGACGCCGACCAGCACCGCCAGCGCCACGCCGGGCACCTGCAGCGAGGGCTCGTGGAGTCCGGGATAGATGTTCTCGGCACCGCGCAGCACCATGTCCTTGAGTCGTCCGTGCAGCACGACCCGCCGCCCGGAGACGGTGCCGCGGTCGCCGGTGGCCACCTCGGCGAGCGGCGGGCCGCCCAGGTAGCGCGCGGCCGTGCCGGCGCCGGCGACGAGCACCTGGCCGTCGGCGTCGGTGCGGGCGGTCATGCCCGGCACCAGGTCGCCCACCAGGTCACCGGCCGGGCCGCCGTCGCCACCGTGGGCCGCCTTGGTGCGGGCCTCGACCGCCGCGACCGGGAACGCCTCGGTGAGGGCGTAGACGCCCCACGCCTCCTCGGCTCCCGCGTCGCGGAGCCGGGTGAGCAGCCGCGCCGAGACGGGGGCCGAGCCGGCGAACACCCGTCCGGTGAGCCGCGTGCCGTCGTCGAGGAGGTCGCGGGCCTGGGGCGGCGTGACGTAGGTGAGCTGGGGGCGCAGCGCCTCGACCTCGCGACGGCGGGCCCGGGTCGCGACCGGGGCCCCCGCGAGCAGGGCGGGGGCCATCGCGAAGAAGGTGCCGGCGACGACGGGTCGCCCGCCCCGGACCTCGGTCAGCCCGGTGACCGCGCCCAGCCCGGCGGAGATCGACGCCGTCGTGTGGACGACGGCCCGCGGGTCGCCCGTGGTGCCGGAGGTGAAGACGACCAGTGCCTCTGCAGCTTCATCGGACGAGCGGTCCGGCGAAGACCGTGACGGCAGACGTCGCGGGAGCACGAGCACCGGGGCGATGGCGTCGAGCGGGGCGAGACGCAGGCCCGCTCGACGGGCGAGCGGCGCGGCCCAGCCGGCCGCGGCGCGCACGACCGGGTCGGCCACGACGAGCCGCGCGGCGGCGGCGTGCAGCCGGGCGGTGAGCAGGTCGGCCGGCACGGCCGGGTCGACCAGGGCCACCCGCAGGCGCAGCCGCAGGCACGCCAGGACGACGGCCAGCGCCGCCGGCCCGGGGCGGACGGCGAGCGCGACCGTGTCGCCGGCGTCGAGGCCGCGAGCGTGCAGCAGGCCGGCGACGGCCAGCGCGCGGTCGGCGAGCTCACCGCGGGTGACGCAGGTGGTCCTGGTCCGTCGCACCGAGACGAACGCGGCGTCGTCCGGGGTCGCGAGCAGGGCGGGGAGCAGGTCGTCGATCACGGTCGTCGCGGCCGTCATCGCGGGTCGGGGGTCAGGCGTCCGGGACCGCGGTCGAGGTACCACCGCGCCGCCCCGACGACGCCGTAGGCGTCGATGCGCCGCATCGAGTTCTCGGAGACCATCGTGCGGCGCTGCTGGACGCGTGTGGTGCACCGGCGCACACGGTTGAGGAACGTGCGGTCGGTCGGCGAGGGCATGCGGGGCATGCCGCCGCAGCGCTCGTAGAGCTCGGCCGTGATGGCCATGTTGTTGCCGGCGTGCATCTGGTACGGCACCAGGTAGTCGTCGCCCCGGTTGGCCGCCCGGTAGCGGCCGAAGGCCGCCGCGCCGACGACCATGCCCCGGAAGGCGGCCCGGGCGAGCAGGCCGTTCTCGTCCTTCCGCGCGACGAGGTGTCCGCACACGAGCTCGGCGCCGTCGGCGAACCCGGCCTTCACCTCGGCGACCCAGTCGGCGCGGGGCAGGCAGTCGGCGTCGGTGCGGGCGAGGTGGGTCGCCCCGCCGCGGATCGCCGTCCGGAAGCCGGTGTCGACGGCGCAGCCGACCCCCTTCTCCGGCTCGTCGAGCACGTGGACGACGAGCGGCACCGTGCGGGCGAACTCGCGTGCGACGGCCGTGGTGCGGTCGGTGGAGCCGTTGTCGACGACGACGAGCGTGAAGTCCTGGTCGGTCTGCGCGGCGAGGGCGGCCAGCGTCTGCGGTAGCCCGGCCTCCTCGTCGTAGGCGGGGACGACGACCCACAGGTCCGTCACGACTTCTCCCACAGCGTCGCCATCACCGAGACGCCGCCGCCCAGGCCGAGGAACAGCGCGCGGTCGCCGGAGCGCAGCGAGTCCCAGCGCCGGCTCAGCTGCAGCGGCAGCGTGGCCGAGGCGACGTTGCCGTGCGTGGCGACGGTGACGTCGAGCAGCTCACGGGGCGCACCGGTGACCTCGCAGAAGCGCTCGACGTAGGGCGCGGTCACCTGGTGCACGAACACGGCGGCGAGGTCGCCCCACTCGAGCCCGGCGTGGGCCATCGTGGAGTCGACGATGGCGGGGCCGATCTTCTCGAAGACCCGCTTGAGCTCGCGGCCGGCGCCGGTGAAGTAGGTCTTGTCGAGGTCGCGCGGCCAGCGGGTGCCGCCACCGAAGATGCCGCCGACCTCCCAGTGCTCGCTGTGGGTCTCGCTCTCGGTGCGCCCGAACCCGCCGGTCTCGACCGGCTCGAGGACGACGGCCGCCCCGGCGTCGCCGAACGTGTAGCCGGCGAAGTGGTGCGCGGCGTCGGCGACGTCCTTCACCTGCCAGCGGGTCGAGAGCGACGGCGCCTCCCCGGTGACGACGAGCGCGGTGCGGGCGCGGCCGACCTCGATCATCGCCCGGGCCAGGTCGAGGCCGTTGACGAAGGAGTTGCAGGCGTTGGTGACGTCGAGGCAGTGGGCGCGCGAGCCCAGCGCGTGGTTGACGACGTGGGCGGTGGCCGGCTCGACGAAGTCGGCGCTGGCACTGGCGAAGACCAGCAGGTCGACCTCCTCGGCGTCGCGGCCGGCCCGCTCGAGCGCGCGGCGTCCGGCCTCGATCGCGAGCGACGAGGCCCACTGCTCCCCCTCGACGACGACGTGCCGCTCCCGGATGCCGGTGAGGTTCTCGAGCAGGCGGGCCGGCAGGGCGAAGCCGGAGGCGGCCTCGATGCGGGCCTGCACCTCCGCGGTGGTGAGCACCGTGGGCGGCAGCGCGTGGGCGGCGGCGGTGATGCCGACGCGGGGCAACGTGGTCGGGGCCATGCGGCGAGGCTAGGCGGGGCGGGCCGCGTGCGGGTGAGTATCCCTACGCATCCTGTCCCCGCCGGCGTGTAGACAGGGACGGTGGACGCCACCGTCGCCGGCCGCACGGCCCGCACCCTCGAGACCCTGCACGCGCTCTGCTACTTCGCCCCCGAGGTCGACGCCGAGCTCGTCGAGCTGGGCGTGCGCACGGGCCGCACCACCTACTTCGCCTCGCGCGCCGCTCCTCTGGGCGCGGTCACGCCCGGCGTCGTGGCCGCCACGTTCTTCGTCTTCAACCCGTCTCTCGTCGCCAAGCTCCTGCCGCCCGCGTGGGCGGCGGCCTCGCCCGACGACGTCGTCGCCGCCCGCCTCCGCGGCGTCGACACGGCCTACCGACGCCTTCTCGGCGACGACGCGCTCGCCGCTCCCGAGATCGCCGAGGCCGCCGGGCTCGCCCGCACCGCCGTCGAGGGCGCCGACCCCGCCGGACGCCCGCTCTTCGCCGCCCACGCCGACCTCGACTGGCCCGACGTCCCCCACCTGGCGCTGTGGCACGGGCTGACCCTGCTGCGCGAGTTCCGCGGCGACGGGCACATCGCGGCCCTGCACGCCCACGGTCTGTCGGGCATCGAGGCGCTGGTCACCCACACCGCCACCGGCCGCGGCTTCACGCAGCCGGCCGCCCAGGCCACGCGTGCGTGGTCCGACGAGCAGTGGGCCGCCGCCGTGGCCGGCCTCGCCGAGCGCGAGCTCATGACCGCCGACGGCACCCTCACCGCCGCCGGGCACGACCAGCGCGCATCGGTCGAGCAGATGACCGACGACCTCGCGGCCGCCCCCTGGTCGAGGCTCGGCGACGACGGCGCCGCCCGGCTCAAGGCGATCGGCAAGCCCCTGGTGATCAAGGCCATCGCGGCCGGGGCGTTCCCCGAGGGGGTGTTCGCTTGACCTCGAGTCGACTCGAGCTCCTAGCGTCGTCCGGGTGACCACGACAGCCCAGCGCGCCACCACGCCCCTGCTCGACCCGCGCTACCGCTGGTCGACGATCGGCATGGTCGGACTGGTCTTCCTCGCCGCGTTCGAGTCGCTGGCGGTCACCACCGCGATGCCCACGGTGAGCGACGAGCTCGACGGCCGCTCGCTCTATGCCGTCGCGTTCTCCGGCACGCTCGCGGCCGGGGTCGTGAGCATGGTCGCGGCCGGCATCTGGGCCGACCGGCGCGGACCCGGCCGACCCCTCGTCGGCGTCGTCGGGCTGTTCGCGCTCGGCCTGTTGGTCGCCGGGCTGGCGCCGTCGATGGAGGTGCTCGTCGCCGGCCGGTTGCTGCAGGGGCTCGGCGCCGGTGGCCTCGTGGTCTGCCTCTACCTGCTCGTGAGCGCGGTCTACGACGACGCCGACCGGCCGCGCATCCTCGGCGCGTTCGCCGCCGCGTGGGTCGTGCCGTCGATGATCGGGCCCGCGCTCGCCGGCCTCACCACCGAGACCGTCGGGTGGCGCTGGGTGTTCCTGGGCGTCGTCGTGCTCTGCGTGCCGGGGCTGCTCGCCGTGCTGCCTGCGGTGCGGGCCGCCGAGTCGACCAGGCTCGACGACGCCACGCCGGCCGGCGACCCGCGCCGCCGGCTCGCGTGGGCGGGCCTCGCCGCCGTGGCCGTGCTCGCCCTCGACCTCGCCGGCCGGGCCGACGGCGTCCTCGCGGTCGTGACCGCGGTGGCCGCGCTCGCCGTCGTGGCGCTCGCCGTCCGGCCACTCGTGCCGCCCGGGTTCCTCGTCGGACGGCGCGGCCTGCCGGCGATCATCGCCGTGAGGGGCGCCGGTTCGGCGGCGTTCCTCGGCAGCGAGATCTACCTGCCCTACCTGCTGCAGGAGCGCTACGACGCCTCCGCCACCGTCGCGGGCCTCACCCTCACGACGGCCGCGCTCGGGTGGGCGTCGGCCTCGCAGGTGCAGGGCCGGCTCGGCGACCGGCTCGGCGACCGGCAGGCTCTGCGCATCGGCTCCCCGCTCGTGGCCGCCGGCCTGCTCGCCACGCTCGCCGTCGCCGCGCTCGGCCTGCCCGGCTGGCTGCTGCCCCTTACCTGGGCGGTCGCCGGCGTCGGCATGGGCCTGCAGACGCCCCGGGTCGGCGTCCTGGTGCTCGGCGAGTCGCCCGACGACGAGCGCGCGGCGAACACCTCGGCCATGGCACTCGGCGACTCGGTCGGCGCGGCGGTGGCGATCGCCGTGGGCGGGCTCGCGTTCTCCGCGGCCGGCGCGGCGCCCGAGCTGGCGCCGTTCGTGGCGGCGCTCTCGGTCACCTCGGCCATCGCCCTCCTGGGTGTCTGGTTGTCGCGTCGCACCCGGGCATGATCGAGGGGTGCCGGAGGGGGACAGCGTCTTCAAGCTCGCGCGGCGCCTCGACCGCTCGCTGCTCGGGCACGAGGTGGTGCGCTCCGAGCTGCGCATGCCGCGACTGGCGACCCGAGACCTCGCCGGGCGCCGCATCGTCGAGCACGCGACGTGGGGCAAGCACCTGCTGACCCGGTTCTCCGGTCTCGACGGCGACCCGGTCACCCTGCACAGCCACCTGCGCATGGACGGCGAGTGGTCGGTCACCGGGCCCGGCAAGGTGCTGCCGCGCCGGCTCGCCCACGACGTCCGGCTGGTGCTCGCGCTCGAGACCGGCTCGACGGCGTGGGGGCTGCGGCTGCACGACCTCGACCTCGCGGCGACGTCCGACGAGGGGCGCTGGGTCGGTCACCTCGGCCCCGACCCGCTGCGCGACGACTGGGACGCCGCCGTCGCCGTCGACCGGTTGCGGGGCGCCGGCTCGACGCCGCTGGTCTCGGCGCTGCTCGACCAGACCCTCGTCGCCGGCCTCGGCAACCTGTGGGCCAACGAGCTGGCCTTCCTGTCGGGGGTCAGCCCCTGGACGCCGGTCGCCGACGTCGACGTCGAGCGGCTGGTCGCGCGCGCGGCGACCGCGCTGCGGCACTCGGCGACCGTGCGCGGTGCCTACCAGGTGACCACCGGGTCGTCGCGCCGCGGCGAGGACCACTGGGTCGCCGGTCGCGCCCGTCGTCCGTGCCTGCGGTGCGGCACCGAGGTGCGGGTCGTCGCCGAGCTGCCGAACGACCCGGCGCACCGGCGCACCTGGTGGTGCCCCTCGTGCCAGCCCGGCCCCGGACCCGAGGTCCGGGTGCCGTCGTCGCGGTACCCGTCCTGACCGCCCCGGCGGGATAGTCCCTGGCAAGAATCACGGGTGACGGTCGCCCGGACGTGATCCCTGCCAGGGACTACCGCGGCGTGGCGGCCGAGGAGAAGAGCTCGGCGGTGCGGGCGCACTCGGCGCGGAGGTCGTCGGGCGAGTCGACGACGAACGGGGCGCCGACCTGGGCGAGCACCATGACCGGCCAGCGGAGGTCGTCGACGGCCATCTCGAGGCGGCAGGTGGCGTCGTCGATCGCGACGACGTCGCCGTAGCTGCCGACCGCCCAGGCGACCGCCGCCGCCGGCGCCGAGACCTGCACCCGGACGTCGTAGCGGTGCGGGATGCGGCGGAAGCCCGCCTGCACGTAGGCCACCGCGTCGCCGCCGGGCAGCTCGCGCGGGCGGAACCGGGTCCCGGACGTCGCCGGCGCGGCGATGCGGTCGACGCGGAAGGAGCGCCAGTCGAGGCGGTCGCGGTCGTAGGCGACGAGGTACCACCGGCGCCCGAGGGAGACCAGGCGGTGCGGCTCGACGCGCCGGCGCGTGACCTCGCCGCCGGAGGCGCCACCGCGCGCGGCGTAGTCGAAGGCGAGGGGCTCGTCGTCGCGGCAGGCCTGGGCGAGCGTGGTGAGCAGCGTGGCGTCGACGGTGGGGCCGCCGCGCCACGGGCCCGGGGTGTCGGTCTGCGACTGCAGCGCGTCCATGCGCCGGCGCAGCCGCGGTGGCATCAGGCCGACCACCTTGGTCAGCGCCTGCACCGAGGTCTCCTCGAGGCCGCCGACCGAGCCGGCGGCCGCCGTCCGGAGTCCGACGGCGATCGCGACCGCCTCGTCGTCCTCGAGCAGCAGCGGCGGCAGCTGGCCGCCGGCGCGCAGCTGGTAGCCGCCGGCGACGCCGCGGGTCGCGTCGACGGCGTAGCCGAGGTCGCGCAGGCGCTCGATGTCGCGGCGCAGCGTGCGTCCGCTGACCTCGAGCCGCGTGGCCAGCTCGTCGCCGGGCCAGTAGCGGTGGGTCTGCAGCAGCGAGAGCAGCGAGAGCATCCGGGCGCTGGTGGACATGTCGTCCAGGCTAGATCCGATTGAGGCCAGAACCTGACCTAAGCCGTGTCTAGCGTCGTCCCCATGACCCAGACACCCGTCATCAGGACCCAGGGACTGACCAAGACGTTCACGCGTCACAAGGCCGAGGTGCACGCCGTCCGCGGCCTCGACCTCACCGTCGCCGACGGCGAGCTCGTCGCCTTCCTCGGCCCCAACGGCGCCGGCAAGTCGACCACGCTGCGGATGCTCACCACGCTCGTCGAGCCGACGTCGGGCACCGCCGAGGTCGCCGGCTTCGACGTCGTGCGCGAGCAGCGCGCGGTGCGCCGCTCGATCGGCTACGTCGGCCAGGGCAACGCCGCCGGCCACCAGCAGCGCGGTCGCGACGAGGTCGTCGGCCAGGCCCGCGCGCACGGCCTGTCCCGGACGGCGGCCCACGCCCGCGCCGACGAGCTGCTGGACGCCTTCGACCTCACCGAGCACGCCGGCCGGCCGGTCTCGACGCTGTCGGGCGGTCAGCGACGCCGCCTCGACGTCGCCATCGGGCTCGTGCACAGCCCCCGGCTGATGTTCCTCGACGAGCCGTCGACGGGCCTCGACCCGCAGAACCGGGTCAACCTGCAGGAGCAGGTGCAGCGCCTCAACCGCGAGCTGGGCACCACGATCGTGCTCACCACGCACTACCTCGAGGAGGCCGACGCGATCGCCGACCGGGTGGTCGTGATCGACCACGGCGTCGTCATCGCCGACGACAGCTCCACCCGGCTCAAGTCCGGCCTGGGCGACCTGGTCTCCCTCGGCTTCGCGACCCCGGACGACGCCGCCCGGGCGGCCGAGCGGGCGCGGCGCCTCGACGGCGCGTCGGTCGAGGTGGACGGCGCGGACCTGACCGTGCGCGTCGCCCACGGTCGTGACCTCGTCCCCGGCCTGGTCACCGACCTGGCCGCCGCGGGCACGCCCGCCGTCCGCCTCGAGGTCGTCGGCGCGACGCTCGACGACGTCTTCCTGCACCTCACCGGCCGCAGCCTGCGCGAGTCGAACGAGACCGCCGCCGCCACCACCACGACCGGGACCGCCACGACCGAAGGAGCCGCAGCATGACCACCCTGACGATCGACCGGACCACGACCACCAGCCACCCGGACGCCGTCCGCGAGCCCGGGTTCGTGGCCGACACCTGGAACGTGATGACCCGCGAGCTCCGGCCGATGCTGCGCGAGCCGGCGTCGCTGCTCTTCGCGATGGTGCAGCCGCTGGTGTTCCTCGCGCTGTTCGCGCCGTTGCTGCCGGAGGTGCCGGGCGGGAGCGCGCTGCAGTGGTTCGTGCCGGGCATCATCGCGATGACGGCGCTCATGGGCGCCTCGATGACCGGCTCGAACCTGACGCTCGAGATCAACACCGGCTCGCACGAGCGGCTGCTCGTCTCGCCGCTGCGGCGCTCGTCGCTGCTCGTCGGCCGCGCACTCAAGGAGGCCGTGCCGATGCTCGCGCAGGCGGCGCTGATCGTCGCGGTCGTGACGCCGTTCTCGTTCGAGCTGCACCTCGGCGGCGTGCTCGTCGGGCTCGCCGTGCTGTCGCTGTTCTCCGTCGGCATCGGGGCGCTGTCGTTCGCGCTCGCCATCGTCTCGGCCGGTCAGGACTGGATCTTCTGGACCGTGCAGCAGACCCTCATCTTCCCGCTGCTGCTCCTCGCCGGCGTCCTGCTCCCGCTCGACGGCGCCCCGGGCTGGCTCCGCTTCCTCGCCGACCTCAACCCGCTCGGCTACATCATCGAGGCCGAGCGCGCGCTGTTCGCGGGCTCGTGGCCCACCGGGACGGTGCTGCGGGGCGTGGCCGCGGCCGCGGCCGTCGCCGCGATCGGCCTCGTCGTCGGGCTCCGCGCGATGCGGCGCTCGAGCTGACCCACCGACCACGCGTCAACCACTAGGTTGACCTCGTGCCCGACCTCGACCGTCTCGACGCCCTGCTGGTGCGTCAGACGGTCGAGGTGCTCGAGGACCGCATCACCGCCCGTTTCCCCGGACGCGGCGTCTCGCGATTGGCGACCCGGCTCACCGAGCTGGTCGACGACGTCGCCGGCACCGCGCCCGGCATCAACGCGCGACGCCGTGCGACCCGGGTCCTGTCGCGGGCCGCGGCCGCGCTCATCCTGGTGGCGACCGCGGTCGCCGTCGTGCTCGGCCTGCGCGACAGCACCCAGGGCGACGTCGAGTGGCTGCCGCTCATCGAGACGACCATCAACGACCTCGTCTTCGCCGCGATCGCGTTGTTCTTCCTCTACTCGCTGCCCGAGCGGCTGCAACGCGGCCGCTCGCTCGCGCTGCTGCACCGGCTCCGCTCGCTCGCCCACGTCGTCGACATGCATCAGCTGACGAAGGACCCCGAGCGGTTCCGAGTCGACTTCGTCGCGACCCCCCGCACCCTCGACCCGCGGCTCACACCGCGGGAGATGGAGCACTACCTCGGGTACTGCTCCGAGATGCTCAGCCTGGTCGGCAAGACGGCGGCCCTGGTCGCGGAGGAGTCGCGCGACGACGTCGTGCTGGACGCCGTCGCCGGCATCGAGACGCTGACGACGAGCCTGAGCCGCAAGATCTGGCAGAAGATCTCGCTCCTGGCCCGCATCCCGTAGGCCCTAGCGTCGCGCGACCAGCTCGGCCTCGACGCACTTGACCATGGCGGCCAACCGCGACCGGTCGGGGAAGACCGTCGGCACCTCCCACGGCTCGAACGCCGCGGCGGTGACCGGGCCGACGCTGACCGCGACCGTGCCGCTGCCGAACGCGCCGACGACGGCGTCGTCCAGACCCTCGGCCTCGGCGAGCCCCATCAGCGCCCGGACGGCGGGCGGCGAGGTGAACGTGACGGCGTGCAGGCGCCCCTCGACGAGCTCGCGCACCAGGTCGCGCAGCGGGCCGGCGTCGTCGACGTCCTCGACCCGGTAGACGGTCACCACGACGACGTCGGCGCCTCGCTCGCGCAAGACCGCCGCGGTCTCGTCGAGCGACTGGCCGAACTCCTGCAGGACGACGCGGCGTCCGGCCAGGTCGCGGCCGTCGAGGTGCTCGACCATCTCGGCGAGCTCCTCCGACGGCGCCACCCAGTCCTCGCGCAGGCCGCGCTGGCGCAGGGCGCCGACGGTCTTCGGCCCGCGCGCGATCGTCTCGGCGCCGGCGAGGTGGGCGACGAGGTCGTCGAGGGTGCCGTCGGCCTCGGTCGCGTGGAACCAGGTGCGCATGCCGATGCCGGTGGTGCCCAGGAGCAGGTCGACCGGCTTCGCCAGCACCTCGGCGGTCATCGCCCCGAGCGCCTCGGCGTCGACGCGGTAGGGGTCGGTCGACAACGCCGGCGCCCACACCACCTCGGCGCCGCGGCGCTCGAGCAGCGCCTGCTGCTCGGCGGCCTTGCGGGCGGCGGTGATGCCCACCCGGAGGCCGGCGAGCGGGAGGTCGGGCACCCCCCGAGCCTAGTGAGCGCTCCGCCCACAGCAGACCACCCTTGCCGGCCGGGCGTGGGCCCACGACGGTGGAGCCATGCGACTCCTCGTGCTCGGCGGCACCCGGTTCCTGTCCCGCGCGGTCGCGGCCGAGGCGGTGGCGCGCGGTCACGACGTCGTCTGCGCGTGCCGGGGCGAGTCCGGCGAGGTCCCGGACGGCGCCCGGCTGGTCCGGTGGGACCGCGCGGCCGCCCGGTCCGCGCCGCCTGTCGGCCCCGACGGCACCGGCACGCCGGACGCCGTCGTCGACGTCGCCCGGCACCCGTCGTGGGTGCGGGCCGCGGTGGCAGCCCACCCCGACGCGCACTGGGTGTTCGTCTCGACGGTGAACGTCTACCCCGACTCCCCCGTCGGCGGGCAGACCGCGGCGACCGCCGCAGTGCGCGCGTCCGTGCACACCGACGAGGACCTGTCGTCGGCGGAGACCTACGGCGCGATGAAGGTCGGCTGCGAGGAGGCGGTGACGGCGGGTGCGTCGTCGTCGACCATCGTGCGGCCGGGCCTCGTGGTCGGGCCCGACGACCCGACCGGGCGCTTCGGCTACTGGCCCGAGCGGCTCGCCGAGGGAGGACCGACGCTCGCCGGCGGCGACCCGGCCGACGTCGTCCAGGTGATCGACGTGCGCGACCTCGCCTCCTGGCTCGTCGACGCGGCCGAGCGAGGCACGCCTGGCACCTACGACGCCGTCGGGCCCCCGACCGCGATCGGCGACCTGCTCGCCCAGGTCGCGCACGGCGTCGACGCGACCCCGCAGCTCGTCTGGGTCCCGAGCGCCTTCCTGGCCGAGCACGGCGTCGAGCCGTGGGCGGGCGACGCCGGCCTGCCGCTGTGGCTGCCCCGCCCCGAGCACGACGGCATGATGCACCGCGACGCGACCGCGTCGTACGAGGCCGGGCTCGTGCCACGTCCGGTCGCCGAGACCGCCCGCGACACCCTCGCGTGGCTGCGCACCGATCCCGACGCCGTCCGCACCGGACTCTCGCGCGAGCACGAGCGGAGGGTGTTGGCGGCGTGGCAGCCGCGTTAACGTGCTCCTCGTGCAGCGTGTCCCGCACCAGAACGTCGCGACGGTGCTCGTCGCGCCCGCGGTGCTGCGCGAGCTCGAGCTCGACCTGATGCCCCTCGACCTCTGGGTCTGGCCGGTCGCCACCGCACCCATCTGCGCCGACGGGCCGCGCCAGGCGTTCCAGCTGCGCCGCCGCATGGTCGAGTCCCGCCGCGGCGCCTGGGACCTCGCCCGCGACTGGACGCCGGTCTGGATCGCCTTCGGCGACAGCTGGTACGTCGGCGCCGAGCCGCTGCCCTGGGCCGCCCACGCCGCCCTGTGGTCCAAGCTCGCCGAGCACGCCGACCACGTCCGCTACCGCAAGGCCCTCGGCGGCGTCCCCAAGCTCGCGCTCCCGCTCGACCCCACCGGCTGAGGGGCCGTGCGCGGCAGGGTCAGGACGACGGCGTCTCGATCAGCGAGCCGATGCACTCGAACGTCACGGTCAGCATCGGCGAGACCAGCTCGGCGGCGTCCTCGGGGTTGCCGGCCGCCTGGTTGACCTCGAGGTCGTCGGTCAGCACGCCGATCTCGACGAGCTTGTCGACGCCGACCTCGCGGACGATGCCGCGGGCGATGCAGTCGGCCGACGCGGGGTCGGTGGTCGGGTCGTCGGCGACGATGTCGTCGCGCAGCGCCTGGGCGGCCTGCTCCTCGCGGTCGCCGGTCTCGCCGCCGCCCGTGCCGGAGTCGGTCGGTCCGGCCGTCTCGCTGCTGCCGCCACCGCCGCCACCACCACCGCCGTTGTCGTCGCCGCCGGAGATGAGCACCGCGGCGAGCACGGCGCCACCGGCGAGCAGCAGCACGAGCACCACGGCCACGACCCAGCCGGCCTTGCCGGCGCCGCTGCCGCCACCGCTGCCGGACGACGAGGGTGTGGGCGTCGGGTGGTAGCCGCCGGGCGGCGTCGACGAGAACGACGGCGGGGGCGGCGACGGCGTCTGGAACGCGGGCGCCGCGGGCGCCTGCGAGACCGGGGACGGCGTCGGGGTGGGCGTCGGGGTCGGGGTGGGCAGCGGCGCGAACGACCACGGCTGCGCCGGCACGGGCGTCGTGGCGGCACCGTCGGCCGGCCGCGCGGGCGTGGGGTCGTCGGGCAGCCGGACGACGTTCTTCAGGTCGTCGCGCATGGCGGCGGCGCTGCGGTAGCGCTCGGCGGGGTTCTTCGCCATGGCCGTGCGCAGCACCCGGTTGATCTCCGCGGCGAGCGGACCGGTGAGGGCCAGCTGCGGGATCGGCTTCTCGACGTGGGCCATCACGACCTGGTAGTCGGTGCTGCCGACGTAGGGCGCCTTGCCGCTGAGCGTGGCCCACAGCAGGCAGCCGAGCGAGTAGATGTCGGAGGCCGGCCCGGCCTCGCCGCCGAGGTGCAGCTCGGGCGCCATGTAGGACGGCGTGCCCACCGTGCCGCCGGCCTGCGTGAGCTGCGAGGCGCCGACCTGCCGCGCGATGCCGAAGTCGCCGAGGTAGGCGTGCAGCTGGCCCTCGCGGTTGCGCAGCAGCACGTTGGCCGGCTTGATGTCGCGGTGGATGAGCCCGGCGTTGTGGGCGTCGGAGAGGCCGTCGGCGACCTGCGAGATCAGATTGACCGCGATGCGGGCCGGCGGACGGCCGTGCTTGTGCAGCATCTGCCCGAGGTCGCCGTCGGGGATCAGCTGCGAGGCGATGTAGAGCCGCCCGTCGGCCTCACCGAACGAGTAGACCTGGACGACGTGCGGCGAGTCGAGCGAGGCCTGCGCCTGCGCCTCGCGGGTGAACCGGGCCCGGAAGTCGGCGTCCTCGCCGATGTGGGGCGTGATGATCTTGAGCGCGACCTGCCGGTTGAGGTGGGTGTCGAGAGCCTGGAAGACGATGCCCATGCCGCCGACGCCGAGGCGGTTGCCGATGCGGAACGGGCCCAGCTCCGCCCCGGGACCCGGGTTGCCGCTCTCCTCGCTCATCGACACGGGAGCCTATCTACCCCGCACCGCGCCCGGGCATGCCCCGATCGGGCGATGGCGTCGTCGCGGTCTCGAGGCTCGCTCCGCTCGCACCTCGACCACCGAGTCCGACGATGGTCGAGGTGCGAGGAGCCCTGGCGACGAGCCTCGAGACCCGCCCGACCCGCAGCCGCGCTCAGAACAGCAACGCAGACGCGGGGTCCTCCAGGATGCCGGCGACGTCGGCGAGGAACCGCGAGCCCAGCTCACCGTCGATGTGGCGGTGGTCGAACGACAGCGCCAGCGTGGTGACGTGCCGGGCCACGATGTCGTCGCCCACGACCCACGGCTGCTTGCGGATCGTCCCGAAGCACAAGATCGCGGACTCGCCCGGGTTGATGATCGGCGTGCCGGCGTCGACGCCAAAGACGCCCACGTTGGTGATCGTGAAGGTGCCCCCGGCCATCTCGGCGGGCTGGGTGCGGCCCTCGCGAGCCGTCGTCGTGAGCGCCCCGAGCGCCTCGGCGAGCTCGACGAGCGAGAGCCGGTCGGCGTCCTTGACGTTGGGGACGACGAGACCCCGCGGGGTCGCGGCCGCGATGCCGAGGTTGACGTAGTGCTTGTAGACGACCTCCTGCGCGGCGTCGTCCCAGAAGGAGTTGATCTCGGGCGCACGGCGCATGGCGAGCAGCACCGCCTTGGAGAGCACCAGCAACGGGCTGACCTTGACCTCGCGCAGCTCGCGGCGCTGCTTCAGGCGCTCGACCAGCTCGACGGTGGCGGTGACGTCGACGGTGACCCACTCGGTGACGTGCGGCGCGGTGAACGCCGAGCCGACCATCGCGCCGGCCATCATCTTGCGCACGCCCTTGACCGGCTCGCGGGTCTCACGGGCGCCGGTGGTCTGCGACGGGGTCTCGAGGCTCGCGTCGCTCGCACCTCGACCGCCGTCGGCCGCGGCCGCCTCGACGTCGGCGCGGGTGACGGTGCCGCCGGGGCCCGAGGCCGCACAGGTCGACAGGTCGACGCCGAGGTCCTTGGCGAGCTTGCGCACCGGCGGCTTGGCCAGCGCCCGCACGGCCGCCGGGGTCGCGACGGGCTCGGCCATCGGCGTCACCGGGGCGTCGTGCTCGACGGCGTCGTGCTCGACGGCGTCGACGAGCTGCTGCACCTGCTCGTGCTGGTGGGTCGCGTTCTGGTTGAACACGTCGTGGACGTCGGCCCGCGCGGTGTGCACGCCGGCGGCGTCGGCGATGGGACGACGCGCGCGACGCGTGGCGCCACGCTCGGCCTTGGTGCGCCCGACGAGCGACTCGCCCTCGCCACCGCCGCTGGCGGCGGGGTTGGACAGGTCGATCGTCATCTCGGCCGGCTGGACGTCGGGCGGGGTCGGGTCCTGCGCGACCGCCTCGACCGGAGCCCCGATCGCGATGATCGGCGTGCCGACCTCGACCGTGTCGCCCTCGGAGACGAGCAGCGCGGTGACCTCGCCGGCGTAGGGCGAGGGCAGCTCGACCAGCGACTTGGCCGTCTCGATCTCGACGACGACGTCGTTGATCGCGACGACGTCGCCGACCTTGACCTTCCAGGCGACGATCTCGGCCTCGGTGAGGCCCTCGCCGACGTCGGGCAGCAGGTACTCGGGCATCAGATCTCCATCGATCGGTCGACGGCGTCGAGCACGCGGTCGAGGTCGGGGAGGAACTCCTCCTCGATGCGCGAGGCCGGGTAGGGCGTGTCGAACCCGCCGACGCGCAGCACCGGCGCCTCGAGGGAGTAGAAGCACTCCTCGGTGATGCGGGCCGCGAGCTCGGCGCCCATGCCGAGGTTGACGTGCGCCTCGTGGACGACGACGGCGCGCCCCGTGCGCCGCACGGAGTCGAGCACCGGACCCATGTCGAGCGGCGAGAGGGTGCGCAGGTCGATGACCTCGAGCGAGCGGCCCTCGCCGGCGGCGGCCTCGGCGGCCTTGAGCGCGGTCTTCACCGTGGGCCCGTAGGCCAGCAGCGTGACGTCGGTGCCGGGCCGGACGACGCGCGAGGCGAACAGCGGCGGGGCGTCGTCGAGCGTGCTGGCGTCGTCGAGCTCGGCCTTGTCGGCGTGGTACTGCCGCTTGGGCTCGAGGAAGATCACCGGGTCGTCGCAGGCGATGGCCTGCTGGATCATCCAGTGCCCGTCGACCGGGTTGGAGCACGCGACGACCTTGAGGCCGGGCGTGTGCGCGAACTGGGCCTCGGGCGACTCGCTGTGGTGCTCGACGGCGCCGATGCCGCCGCCGAAGGGGATGCGGATGACCATCGGCATCTTGACCCGGCCCTTCGACCGGTAGTGGATCTTGGCGACCTGGCACACGATCTGGTCGTAGGCGGGGTAGACGAAGCCGTCGAACTGGATCTCGACCACGGGGCGGTAGCCGCGCATCGCCATGCCGACCGCCGTGCCGACGATGCCGGACTCGGCGAGCGGGGAGTCGATGACGCGGTCCTCGCCGAAGTCCTTCTGCAGGCCGTCGGTGATGCGGAAGACGCCGCCGAGCTTGCCGACGTCCTCGCCCATGAGGAGCACCTTCGGGTCGGCCTCCATGGCCTTGCGCAGGCCGAGGTTGAGGCCCTTGGCCAGGGTGATCTTCTGCGTGCTCACGCGTGGCTCCCCTCGAACGAGGCGTGGTAGGCCGCGAAGCCCTCGCGCTGCACGCGCAGCTCCTCGGTCTCGCCGGCGTAGACGTGCTCGAACATGGCGCCGGGCAGCGGGTCGGGCAGGGCCTTGCAGCCCTCGCGCAGCACGTGGCCGAGCTCGTCGGCCTCGGCGGCGATGTCGGCGAGGAACGCGTCGTCGACCAGGCCGTTGCGGCGCAGGTAGACCTCGACGCGGGCGATCGGGTCCTTGAGCTTCCAGCTCTCGACGTCGTCGGAGAGGCGGTAGCGCGTGGGGTCGTCGGTCGTGGTGTGCGCGCCCATGCGGTAGGTGTAGGCCTCGACGAAGGTCGGGCCCTGCCCGTCGCGGGCCCGCTGCAGCGCGGCCTGGGTGACGGCGTAGGTGGCCAGCACGTCGTTGCCGTCGACGCGGACGCCGGGGAAGCCGAAGCCCAGTGCCCGCTGGTAGAGCGGGATGCGGGACTGGCGCTCGATGGGCTCGGAGATCGCCCACTGGTTGTTCTGGCAGAAGAACACGACCGGCGCGTTGTAGGACGCGGCGAAGATGAACGCCTCGTTGACGTCGCCCTGGCTGCTGGCGCCGTCGCCGAAGTGGGCGACGACGGCGGCGTCGCGCTCGGGGTCGCCGGTGCCGACGACGCCGTCGCGCTGCATGCCCATGGCGTAGCCGGTGGCGTGGAGGGTCTGGGCGCCGATGACGATCGTGTAGAGCGCGAAGTTGAACTCGGCGGGGTCCCAGTCGCCGTGGTCGACGCCGCGGAACAGGCCGAGCTGCTTGAGCGGGTCGAGGCCGCGGCAGTAGGCGACGCCGTGCTCGCGGTAGGTCGGGAACACGAAGTCCTGCGGGCGCAGCGCACGGCCGCAGCCGATCTGTGCGGCCTCCTGGCCGAGCAGCTGGGCCCAGATGCCGAGCTCGCCGTGGCGCTGCAGGGCGGTGGCCTCGACGTCGATGCGCCGCACGAGCACCATGTCGCGGTAGAAGCCGCGCAGCTGCTCGGCGGAGAAGTCCAGGTCGAACTCCGGGTGGTGCACCCGCTCGCCCTCGGGCGTGAGCAGCTGCACGAGCTCGGGACCGCCGTCGCTCTGGTGAGGACCGAAGACCTCCACCAGGTCAGGGCCGAAAGCCGGATCGGGTTGGGTCATGATGCTCCTTCGTCTCGCCCGGCTGCGGGGTCTCCGCTCCGGGTGCCTCGGGCCGACGCGCCATGGTCTCCGCAGGGGTGGCGCGGTTGTGACCCGGGACACATCGGGATGACGTCAACCTACCGCCGCGCCGGTCGCCTCCGCCAAATCCGCTGGGGCGCCCGACCACTGCGACCACCCGGGTCGCACCCGGGGTGTGGAGGGCCGGCGCCGCCGGACCCTACGCTGCCCGGCATGGCCGACAAGACCGCGAAGAACCGCTCCGCGACCACCACGATCGAAGCACCGGCGTCCGCGGTGTTCGCGATCCTCGCCGACCCCCGCCAGCACGCCCGGATCGACGGCTCCGGCACGGTCAAGGCCCTCGTCGACGGCCCCGACCGGCTCGAGCTGGGCTCCGAGTTCGGCGTGGACATGAAGAAGGGCGCCGCCTACAAGATGAAGAACAAGGTGGTCGAGTTCGAGACCGACCGCCTCATCGCCTGGCGCCACGTCGGCCTGCACCGCTGGCGCTACGAGCTCACCCCCACCAACAACGGCGGCACCCGCGTCACCGAGACGTGGGACCTGTCGCGCTACCCGCTCCCGGCCCGGCTCGCGCTGTCCGCGACGTTCGGCAAGGGCACCCAGCAGGCCATCGAGGCCACGCTGGTCAAGCTGAAGGACGCCGCCGAGGCCGACGCCGGGCCCGCCGCCGGCTGACGCACTCACCCCGCCGGGCGCCCTGGGCGCCCTAGGCTGGGGCCAGGAGACAGGAGGTCCGCCGTGGACTGGTGGGTGTGGCTCGTGCTGGTGCTCGTCGTGGTGGTCGTCGTGGTCGGCGGCCTCGCCGCCCTGCAGGCCCGGCGACGACGCGGTGGCGTGATCGTCGGCGGTACCGGACGACGCGTCCGGGGCGGACGAGGCGGCCCGTCGTGACCCGCCTGATGCGCACCTCGGAGATCTCCGGCCTGCCGGTCGTCACGCTCGCGGGCGACGACGTCGCGCAGGTCAAGGACGTCGTCTTCGCCGGCGACGGCGGCGCCGTGGTCGGCTTCACGCTGGCCGGACGCGGTCTCCTGGCCGGGCCGCTCAAGACGGCCCTGGCGTGGACCTCCGTCGTCGGCCTCGGACCCGACGCGGTGATGGTCGAGGGCGAGGAGTCCCTGCGACCGGCCGAGGAGGTGCGCGCCGCGGCCGAGACCACCGCCGGCAGCACGCGCGGCGGCAACGTCCTGGGCGACCAGGTGCTCACCGACGGCGGCACCGACCTCGGCAAGGTCGTCGACGTCGTCGTCCAGCTCGACGGCTCCGAGGTGTGCGACGTCGTGGGCTACGAGATCGAGGCCTCCGAGTCGCTGGCCGCACGGGCCTCCAACGCCGCCAAGGGCACCCGGCTGTTCGTGCCCCTGCCCGACACGCTCGCCGTCTCCGGCGAGCACCTCATGGTCCCGGCGAGCGCCGAGTCGTTCGTCGCGGGCGACCTGGCCGGCTTCGGCGCCGCCGTCCTGGAGTTCCGTGCGCAGCTCGAGAAGGGAGCCTGACGTGCAGTGGTCGCAGCTCAAGGGCCGCAAGGTCGTCAGCACCTCGACCGCCGACCGGGTCGGCAAGGTCGACGGCTTCCTCCTCGACCCGCAGACGCGCTCGGTGGTCGGCCTGCACCTGAAGAAGACCGAGTCGGGCAGCGTCGTGGCCTGGAACGACCTCGCGGCGGTGGGCAGCGACGCCGTCACCGTGGCCGACGCCTCCGTCGTGGTCGAGCCCGACGAGGCGCAGTCGGCCCTCGGCGGCAAGCGCGGTGCCGTGCTGAAGAAGCTGGTGCTCGACGACGCCGGCCGCGCACTGGGCAAGGTCACCGACGTCGACCTCGACCCCGAGACCGGCGCGGTGCGTGAGCTCGTCCTCGACGGCGCCACGGTGCCCGGCGAGCGCCTCCTCGGCGTCGGCTCCTACGCCGTCGTCGTGCGCGCCGACTGACCCCGGGTCCGTCCACGACCGACACCGACGCGGACATTCGACCCAGGTGAGGCTACCCTCACCTGGTGAGCACTTCCGGCCGGCAGCGCGTCGCCGCGCCCCCGGCCGCGAGGCCGGGCGGCGCGCCGCGCTCGACGACGTCGCGGGCCGCCGTCGTCGTCGGGCTGCTCCTGCTCCTGGCCCTGGCCGCGCTCGCCAGCCTCATGTGGGGCGCGCGCGACGTCGCCGCCGGTGACGTGTGGCGGGCCCTGGTCTCGCCCGTCGACGGCGACAACGACCACTTCGTCGTCCGGCACGAGCGGGTGCCGCGCACCCTCATCGCCCTCGTCGGCGGGGCCGCGCTCGGCGCGTCGGGCGCCCTCATGCAGGGCATCACCCGCAACCCGATCGCCGACCCCGGCCTGCTCGGCATCAACTCCGGCGCATCGCTCGGCGTCATCTCCGCCATCACCTGGCTCGGCGTCGGCACGGTGCAGGGCTACCTGTGGTTCGCCTTCCTCGGCGCCGCGGTCACCGCCGTCGTCGTCTACGGAGCCGCCTCGCTCGGCTGGGAGGGCGTCACCCCGGTCAAGCTCGCGCTCGTGGGCGCGGCCTTCACCGCCACGGCGACCTCGCTCATCACCGTCATCCTGCTCGCCGACCGCAACACCCTCGACGAGTTCCGGTTCTGGCAGGTCGGCTCGCTGTCGAACCGCACCTACACCTTCTTCGAGGCCACGATGCCGTTCGTGGCGCCGTTCGTCGCGGTCGGCCTGGTGCTCGCGATCGCCTCCGGTCGCACCCTTAACGCCCTCGCGATGGGCGACGACGTCGCCCGCAGCCTCGGCCAGGACGTCGTCCGCGGGCGGCTGCTCGTGGTCGTGGCGGTGGTGCTGCTGTGCGGCTCGGCCGTCGCCCTGGTCGGCCCGATCGCGTTCGTCGGCCTGGCCGTGCCGCACCTGGCCCGGGTGCTCGTCGGGCCCGACTACCGGTGGATCATCGCGCTCTCGATCCTGGTCGGCCCCGCCCTGCTGCTGGTCGCCGACGTGATCGGCCGGGTGATCGTGCCGGGCGAGCTCGAGGCCGGGCTCGTCGTCGCGGTCATCGGTGCACCGGTGCTGCTGGCCGTCGTCCGGCGCTCGAAGGAGGTGGCCGCGTGAGCACCCCCATGGCCACGCCGTCGCTGTCCGAGCGGCTCGACGTCGCCCACCTCGGGCTGCGCACCGCCCGCCGGCTGCGACGCCGGCGCTACGCCGTCGTCACCAGCGCCCTGACCGCGGCCGTGCTCGCGCTCACCTTCGCCGCCCTCACCGCCGGCCCGGGCGACTTCACCGTCGCCGAGGTGCTGCAGGCGATCTTCAGCGCCGACCCCGGCCGGGCCGACTTCACCGTCAACGAGGTCCGCCTCCCCCGCTTCCTGCTCGGCGTGCTCGTCGGCATCGCCTTCGCGCTCGCCGGCGCCCTGTTCCAGTCGGTGCTGCGCAACCCGCTCGCTAGCCCCGACATCGTCGGCGTCTCCCAGGGCGCGAGCGCCGGTGCGGTCGCGGCCCTGCTCGGCGCCGGGGTCACCGGGGTGCCGGTCTCGCTGGCCGCCCTCGGCGGCGGGCTCGCGGTCGGCGTCGTGCTCTACGCCGTCGCGTGGCGCGGGGGGCTGACCGGGCACCGCTTCGTGCTGGCCGGCATCGGCGTGGCCTACGTGTGCGCCGCCGTGGTCGGCTACCTGCTGACCCGCAGCGACGTCGACCAGGCCCAGACCGCGCTTCAGTGGCTGGCCGGCAGCCTGTCGCAGAACACCTGGCCGCTCGTGAGCGTGCTCGCGGTGGCCCTGCTGATGCTCGTGCCCCTCGTGGCGCTGGTCGCCCGCCCCCTGCAGACCCTGACCCTCGGCGACGACCAGGCCGCCGGCCTCGGCGCCCGGCCCGAGCTGTCGCGGTTCGCGGTCATCGCCCTCGGCGTCGCGCTCGCCAGCGTCGCCACGGCCGCCGCCGGTCCCGTCGCCTTCGTCGCGTTCGTCTCGGCACCGGTGGCCCGCCGGATGCTCGGCGACGGCCGGCTCGCCCTGCTGCCGGCCGCGCTGGTCGGCGTCGTGATGGTCGTCGGGGCCGACCTGGTCGCGCAGTTCCTGCTGCCGGCCGACCTGCGGGTGCCGACCGGCGTCGTCACCGGCGTCGTCGGCGGGCCCTACCTGATCTGGCTGCTGGCCACCGGACGACGGAGAGCGGAGTCATGACCGACCTGACCGAGCGGACCGACCCGCGAGAGCTGGCCGCCCTGGCCGACGAGCTCCCCCGCCACGAGCCGGTCTCGCTGAGCGCGCACGGCGTCCACCTCGCCTACGACCAGCGCCGGGTCGTGCACGGCATCGACCTCGACGTGCCCCCGGGCCGGGTCACCGTGATCGTCGGGGCCAACGGGTGCGGCAAGTCGACGCTGCTGCGCGGCCTCGGTCGCATCCTCCAGCCGGTCGAGGGCCACGTCGAGCTCGACGGGCGCGACCTGCGCCGGCTGCGCCCCAAGCAGGTCGCCGCCGTCCTGGGCCTGCTGCCGCAGCAGCCGCTCGCGCCCGAGGGCATCAGCGTGGCCGACCTCGTCGCTCGCGGCCGCCACCCGCACCAGGGCGCCTTCCGGCGTCGCGACGCCGCCGACGACGACGCCGTCGCGCGGGCCCTCGCGCTCACCGACACCCACACCCTGGCCGCCCGCCGCGTCGAGGAGCTCTCGGGCGGGCAGCGCCAGCGCGTCTGGATCGCCATGATGCTGGCGCAGGACCCGCGCATCATGCTGCTCGACGAGCCGACGACGTTCCTCGACATCGCCCACCAGGTCGACCTGCTCGACCTGCTCGCCGAGCTCAACGAGCGCCGCGGCACCACCGTCGTGATGGTGCTGCACGACCTCAACCTCGCCGCGCGCTACGCCCACCACCTCGTCGTCATGGCGCAGGGGCGCATCGTGCGCGAGGGGGCGCCGTCCGAGGTGCTCGACGCCACCTGCGTGCAGGAGGCGTTCGGCATGCCGTCGGAGGTCATCGTCGACCCGGTCTCGAACTCACCGCTCGTGCTGCCGATCGGCCGCCGCGAGCTCGGCGCCCTCACCAGCCCCACCACACCCACCACCAGCATCATCACCAAGGAGCAGAACCAGTGACCGTCATCCGACGACGTACCCGACTCGCGGCCCCCCTGGCCCTCGCCGCCCTCGCCCTCAGCGCGTGCGGCACCTTCGGCGGGGACGACTCCGAGGACGCCGACAGCAACGGCAGCGGCAGCGGCGAGAGCACGGGTGCGGCCGCGTTCGAGCCCGTGACGATCGAGCACGCCTTCGGCGACACCGAGATCGACGCCAAGCCGCAGCGCGTGGTCGCCCTCGGCTGGGGCGCCGGTGACGCCGCCATCGCCCTCGGCACCACGCCGCTGGCGCTCGAGAAGCAGACCTACGGCGCGAACGACAACGGCCTCATGCCGTGGATCCAGGACGCCGTCGAGGCCGCCGGCGACGAGCTGCCGACGACGCTGACCACCGGCGACGCGCCGGCGTTCACCGAGATCGACGCCCTCGACCCCGACCTCATCCTCGCCAACTACTCGGGCATCACCGAGGCCGACTACGAGAAGCTCAGCCAGATCGCCGACACCGTGGCCTACCCCGAGACCCCGTGGTCGACGCCGTGGCGCGACGTCATCACCACCGTCGGCCAGGCGCTCGGCGAGTCCGACGCCGCCGACGAGCTGCTCGCCCGGATCGACGGCGAGGTCACCGCGGCCGCCGAGGCGCACCCGGAGTTCGAGGGCACCTCCATCGCCGCCGTCGCCATCGACCCCAGCGCGTTCTACGTCTACACCGAGGCCGACCCGCGGGTGGAGTTCCTCTCCGACCTGGGCTTCGAGATCGCCCCCAGCGTCGCCGAGCTCGACTCGAGCGACGGCGGCTTCTACTACACGCTCAGCACCGAGAACGTCGACCAGCTCACCTCCGACGTGCTGCTGTCCTACGCCGGTGACGAGGAGGCGGTCGAGACCATCGCCGGCGACCCGACCTACCAGACCATGCAGCAGTTCCAGGACGGCACCGTCGCCAGCGTGATCGGCGAGGCCAACGTCTCCTCGGTCTCCCCGCCGACCGCCCTGTCGCTGACCTACAGCCTCGACACCTTCGTCGAGGCCCTCGCGAGCGCGGTCCCGGCCAGCTGACCTGACGTTCGTCCCCGTACCGGTCGGGCCTGGTCGGTGGTCATTCCAGCGCGATCGCGCGATGAGGACCACCACTCGGCCCGGCCGGTGGTCATTCCACCGCGATCGCTCGATCAGGACCACCTCTCGGCCCGGCCGGTGGCCATTTCAGCGCGATCGCTCGATCAGGACCACCAGACCCACACGGCGCACGCGTCGTCGGGCACGCCCGGAGCGGGTCGGGCCCGACACCGAAGCCGCGGCAGCCAGCACCAGGCCGGACGGGCCGCCGCGACGCGCGCCCGTAAGACGCCATCCCATCAGTGCAGCTCGCCGAGGTCCTCGTGGGCACCGTGGCTGACCGGCTCGACCTGGAAGGTCGCGTGCCGGACGTCGAAGTGCTCGGCGACGCACGCGCACAGCTCGTCGAGCACGGCGCCGACGCCGCGCGCGGCGAGCGCCTCGTCGGTGACGGTCACGTGCGCCGACAGGCTGGGGATGCCGCTGGTGATGGTCCAGGCGTGGAGGTCGTGCACGTCGACGACGCCGTCGACGTGACGCAGGTGGTGGTCGACGTCGTCGAGGTCGAGGCCGGCCGGGGCGATCTCGAGCAGGACGACGGCGGCGTCGCGCAGGAGCACGAGTGCGCGGGGCAGGATCATCGTGGCGATGACCAGCGAGGCGATCGCGTCGGCGCGGTACCAGTCGGTGAGCCAGATGACGACGCCGGCGACGATCGCGAAGACCGAGCCGAGCAGGTCGGCGAAGACCTCGTTGAGGGCGCCACGCATGTTCAGCGAGCCGGTGTCGCCGCGTTGCAGGATCGCCAGCGAGATCGCGTTGGCGGCGAGGCCGGCGGCGGCGAAGAGCACCATCGCCCCGGCCTCGACCTCCTCGGGCTGGCCCAGCCGGCCGATGCCGGCCCACACGAGCCACGCACAGACCCCCAACAGGACGGCGGCGTTGGCGAGGGCCGCGAGCACCTCGGCCCGGTGGTAGCCGAAGGTCGAGCGGCGTCCGGCCGGCAGCGAGGCCACGTAGGAGGCGCCGAGCGCGAGCAGCACGCCACCGGCGTCGGTGGCCATGTGGGCGGCGTCGGCGATGAGGGCCAGCGAGCCGGTCAGCAGTCCACCGACGACCTGGACGCCGAGCACGGCGGCGGTGACGCCGAGCACCCAACGCAGCCGGCGGCGGTCGGCCGCCCGCGACGCACCGTGACCGGAGTGCCCGTGCCCGTGACCGTGTCCCACGGGCCTCAGTCTGTCACCCGGGGGTGCGTCACCCGCGCCCGTGCGGCTCGAGCCAGACGGCCGGGTCGGGGCCGGCCGGCACGATCCCGGTGGGGTTCACGTCGCGGTGGACGACGTAGTAGTGCGTCTTGATCTGCTCGAAGTCGATCGTGTCGCCGAACCCGGGCGTCTGGAACAGGTCGCGGGCATAGCCCCACAGGGCCGGCATCTCGGTGAGCTTCTGCCGGTTGCACTTGAAGTGGCCGTGGTAGACGGCGTCGAAGCGCGCGAGTGTCGTGAACAGCCGGACGTCGGCCTCGGTGATCGCCTCGCCCATCAGGTAGCGCTCGTGGGTGAGCCGCTCCTCGAGCCAGTCGAGGGTGGCCCACAGCCGCTCGTAGGCCCGGTCGTAGGAGTCCTGCGAGCCGGCGAAGCCGCAGCGGTAGACGCCGTTGTTGACCTCGGTGAAGACCCGCTCCATCACCGCCTCCATCTCCTCGCGCTGCGCCACGGGCCACAGGTCGGGAGCGCCCTCGCGGTGGTGGTCGCGCCACTCGTGGAAGAGGTCGTGGGTGATCCACGGGAAGTCGTTGGTGACGAGCTTGCCGCTGGACTCCTCGACGACGGCCGGCACCGTGATGCCGCGCGGGTAGTCGGGGAAGCGCGCGAAGTAGGCCTCCTGGAGCCGCTCGATGCCGAGCACCGGGTCGCGCCCTCCGGGGTCGAGGTCGAAGGTCCATGACCGGGCGTCGTGGGTGGGCCCGCACATCCCCATGGAGATGACGT
Source organism: Nocardioides secundeburneus (assembly GCF_039939255.1). Classification (NCBI taxonomy): domain Bacteria; kingdom Bacillati; phylum Actinomycetota; class Actinomycetes; order Propionibacteriales; family Nocardioidaceae; genus Nocardioides; species Nocardioides secundeburneus. The sequence goes on along the minus strand of NZ_JBDUUE010000004.1, from coordinate 91,909 downwards.
CCTCGAGGCCCAGCAGGCCACGCACGATGATCGCCCGGTTGGCCCACGGGCAGGCGGCGGCGACGACGAGCCGGTAGCGGCCGGGCTCGACCGGCCACAGCTCGCCGGCGACCGGGCCGTGCTCGGGGGGGCGCGCCCCGGCGGTGATCCGGTCGGGCACGTAGTTCATGTCGCGGTCGAAGCCGTCGGCCTCGACGTAGGACTGCTCGTCGCTCATGCGGCCCAGGCTACGAACCGGACAGCCGTGGCGACACCACCCTCAGAAGGTGGCCAGGCGCCACTCGCCGTCCTCCTTGACCAGGTCGATCTCGTCCTCGTCGTCGTTGTCGGACTCGTCGTCGCAGCCGGTGATCTTGGCCGTGACGGTCGCCTTGTCGCCGTCGACCTCCTCGTCGAGGATCTCGAGCTCGCACCCGGCACCGCCGTCGGTGTCGAGGGCCCCGCTCGACTCGCACTGCTCCTTGGCGGTGTCGATCGCCTCGTCACGCCCGTCCTCGTCGGTGCCGAGGACGTCGTTGCTGAGGTAGTCGACGAGGTCGCAGCCCTTGCCGTCCTTGGCCGCGTCGAAGACGTCCTCGACCGTGCCCGACGGCCCGCCGCTGCCGCCGAGGAACACGACGAGCAGCACGATCGCCACCGCGACGACGGCCGCCCCGCCGCCGATGACGGCGATGAGCTTGCCCTTGCCGCCGCCCCCGGAGGAGCCGGCCGGGTAGCCCTGCCACCCCTGCTGCGGGTAGCCCTGCTGCGGGTAGCCCTGCTGCGGGTGTCCTTGCTGGGGCGGGTAGCCGCCGGGCTGCTGCCAGCCCGGCTGAGCGGGCTGCTGCCACGACTGCTGCGGCTGACCCGGACCGGGCGCGGGCGGACCGGCGCCCTGCTTGCCGAGATCGACCCCGGACGGCGGCGCACCGAGCCGCGTGGGCTCGGAGTGCGGGTCGTACGGCGCTGCCGGCTGGGCGGGCTCCGCGGCCTGCTGGGGCGCGCCACCGGAGGGTTGGGTGTGCTCGGTCCACTGCCGGCCGTCCCACCAGCGCTGGGAGCCCTGGCCGTCGTCGTACCATCCGGGAGGGGTGCTGCCCTGGGTCATGGTGCCTCCTGTCGCGAGCAGTCTGTCAGGACGGCGTGACCGGCGACGGCTCCGGGGCGGGCGCGTCCTCGACCGCCCCGTTGCCGCCCGCGCTCGCCTGGGCGGAGCCCGTCGCGTCGACCTTCCACTCGCCGTCCTCCTTGACCAGCTGCATGGTCCCGTCCTCGGTCATCTCGAGCTCCTCGGCCGACGTCGCCTCCTGGAAGCCCTCCGGGTCGTCGCCGTCGTAGCGGTAGGTCGCGCTGTAGTCGACGGTGGCGGTGTCGCCGTCCTCCTCGGTGTCGCCGATGGAGACGTCGGCGGTGATGTCGCGGGCGTACTCGCCGAAGCCGCTGGAGTCGATCTGCTCGTCGTAGGCATCGCCCAACCCGGCGCAGTCGGTGACCTCGAAGCGCTCGAAGTCGCGCTCGACGTCGGCCTCGGCGACGATCTCGCAGACGCGCTCGTACTGGCTGCTGCTGACCGCCTCGATGTACTCGGTGGTGACGTCGGCCGGCGAGGCGATGCCGCCGCCCCCGCCACCGCCGCCACCGCCCTTCTCGTCGGCGTTGTCGTCGTCGTCATCGCCGCCGGAGAGGACGAGCACGAGGACGACCACCAGGGCGCCGACCACCACCACGCCACCACCGATGAGGCTCCAGAGCAGTCCCTTGCCCATGCCGCCCCCGGACGACGGCGGCGGACCCCAGCCGGGCTGCGACGGGTAGCCACCCTGCGGCGGGTAGCCACCCTGCGGCGGGGTGGACGGCGGGCCGGCGGGAGGGTGGGCCGGCTGGGTCTGGTCGGTCCACTGCTGGCCGTCGAACCAGCGCTGGGCGCCGTGCCCGTCGTCGTACCAGCCGGGAGGGGTGCTGCCCTGGGTCATCGTGGTCTCTCGTCTCGTGCGGGTGGGGTCGGGAAGGTGGTCAGAAGGAGTCGAGGTCGCCGAGGGTGGTGCCGTCGGGCTCGCCGAGGCAGGCGGTCGGCAGCTGCTCGGCGAAGGCCCGCTTCGTGCTGTCGGGCAGGTCGAGGTACTCCTGCGCGCTGTCGTCGGTGGGGGCGTCGAGGGCGGCGGCGGTGTCGAGCAGGTCGACGAGCTGGTCGGTCGACATCGCGCGGATCTCGCCGCAGGTCATCGCCTCGAGGCTGTCGGACCCGGCGCCACCCGACCCGTCGGACCCCTCGGACGGCGCCGACGGCACGGGCTCCGTCGGCTCCGGCGACGCCTCGGAGGTCGCGGGTGGCACGGGCGACTCGCTCGCGGTCGGCCCGCCCGCGGCGCTGTCGTCGTCGCTGTCGGTCGTCTGCGACGACGGCGGCGGGTCGTCGGCGGTGTCGTCGTCCTGGTCGTCGCCGCCGCCGAAGACCACGACGAGGACGACGGCGAGGGCCGCGACCAGCAGGACGCCGCCACCGGCGAGGCCCCACACCAGGCCCTTGCGGGGCCCGCGCGGTGCCGGCTGCCACCCGGGTGAGGCCGGGCCCGGCGGCCACGGCTGCTGACCCGGCGCCGGCGGCCCCGCAGCCGGAGCGGGCGGCGGCTGCGCGGACTGGAGGTGCTCGGTCCACCGCTGGCCGTCCCACCACCGGCGTCCGCCCTGGCCGTCGTCGTACCAGCCCGGCGGCGTGGTGCCCTGGGTCATCGGCTCTCCTCGTCAGCGGGCGCGACCGCGGCTGCGGTCGGCGCATGGTGTCACGTCTGCCCAGACCGGCGTCGTCGGACACCTCTCGACGGCGAACGTGGCGAGACGCACGTCAGACGTGGCGTCCCGGGCACCGGATCCACCGGGTCCGAGAGCCCGCACGATCAGATCAGCGAGGCGACGAAGTCGAGCTTGTCGAGCACCGGTGCCGGGATGACGAAGGGGTAGGCGTCGTCCTTGCCCATGCTGCGGTTCATCTGGTTGAGCGCGATCGACAGCGGCACCCAGACGCCGGTGACGACGTCGCGGAACTGCGCGAAGTCGCCGATCGCACCCACGGTGAGCAGCCCGTACTCGCGGGCAGTCTCGATCGAGTCGGCGATGTGGAGGTAGTGGGCCCACGTCTCGGCGAAGTCCTCGAAGGGGTGCATCGTGGCGTAGGTCGAGATGAAGGACTCGGCCCAGCCGGCCGGCGGGCCCTGGTCGTAGTGACGCTGCAGCTCGTCCTGGTAGCTGACGGACTCGTCGCCGAACAGCTCGCGGCACCGCGTCATGCGCTCGTCACCCCGCACGAGCTGCCACTCGGCGTAGTGGCCGACCTCGTGCCGTAGGTGGCCGAGCATGGTGCGGTAGGGCTCGGCGAGCCGCGCGCGGACCTCCTCGCGGTAGGCGTCGTCGCTCTCGGCGAGGTCGATGGTGATGACGCCGTCGGCGTGGCCGATGACGACGTCCTCGTCGACGCTGCTGAGCATGTCGAACACGAGGCCGTCGACGGGGTCGTCGTCCTTGCTGACCAGCGTCCAGCCGAGGGTGTCGAGCTCGGCGACGAGGTGCCGCTTGGCGACCTCGGCGGCGGGGTACTGCTCGAGCCCGACCGGGTCGTCGTCGGCCGGGCGGGTGCGGGTCAGGTCGCAGGCCGAGCACTGACCGCCCTCGACCGGGGCCAGCCACGTGCACCCCGACAGCGACAGGTTGGCGCACACGTGCCAGACCAGGCCGGTCGCGTCGACGTAGCGGCCATGGTCGTCGACCGGCACGATGGCCCGCTCGCCGCGGGAGTAGCCGAGGGCGGTGCCGCAGGAGACGCAGACCGAGTTCTCGAAGTGGAGGGCGTTGTCGCAGACGCGGCAGCGGAAGGCGCGCACGGGGGGTTCCGTTCGTCGGGAGCTCGTCGAGCAGGTGGTGGACGGCGTCCACTCCAGCGGACGGAGAGGCGACGACGCCACACCCGCGCGAGCGGGTGTGGCGTCGTCGGGTCGGCCGGAGGCCGGTCAGCTCGGGGTCGGGAAGTCCGAGAGGAAGTCCTCGAGCTCCTCGAGGTCCTCGGGGTCGAACGAGGGGATGTCGTTCGGGTCGAACGAGGGGATGTCGTTCGGGTCGAACGACGGGATGTCGCCCGGGTCGATCGAGGGGATGTCGCCGGGGTCGATCGAGGGGCTGGGCAGGTCGGACAGGTCGGGCAGCTCGGGGATGTCCTCGAGGCCGGCGAAGCCGGAGATCAGCCACTTGCCGTCGACCTTCTGGAGGTTGAACGTCTCGGTCTCCTCCTCGTCGCCGGACTTCAGCGTCACGTCGACCGTGGCCGAGTCGCCGTCCTCCGTCGAGTCGCCGATGTCGAAGGAGGCGTCGGCGAGGGAGTCGTCGCCGGCGCTCCCGGCCTCCTCGCGCAGCTTCTTGCCCTGCTCGCAGCTGTCGGTGCCGAAGAGTGCCCGGGCGTCGTCGGTGACGAGGTCGTCGAGCGGCTCGCAGTCCTCGTCCTTGGCCGCGTTGAGGAACGCCTCGACGGTGGCCGCGGGGTCGTCGGCCGACGGCTCGTCGTCGCCGCCGCCGAGCAGGAGCGCCGCTGCGACGCCGCCACCGATGACGACGAGCACGGCGACCACGATGCCGATGATCAGGCCGGTCTTCTTCTTCTTGGGCGGACCGCCGTAGCCGCCCTGCTGACCGAAGCCCGGCTGCCCCTGCTGGGCGTTGGGCTGCTGGCCGTAGCCCGGCTGCTGACCGTACGGCTGGCCCTGCTGACCCGGCTGACCCGGCTGCCCGTAGCCCTGCTGCGGCTGACCCGGCCGGCCGTAGCCCTCGGCGCCCTGCTGCGGCAGCTGCTGGGTGGGGTTCGGCTGCTCGGACGGGCCCTGGCCGGGGGCGGCCCACTGGGAACCGTCCCACCAGCGGCGGCCACCCTGGCCGTCGTCGTACCAGCCGGGAGGAGTCGTGTTGCTCATCAGTGCTCCAAGGTCGTGCGCGTCGTGGGAGTCGCGGGGGTGGTGGGGGTGGGTGCCTGGCCCGTGCGGCGAGGTCCGAGGCCCGCCGGCACGCAGCGTGCCCCGCACCGTGGCTTTCACACCTCGGAGCGCCGGCGGATCGAGAGAATACGAGAAACCGCCCGCTTCTGCCCCGTGGGTCCGGCCTAGGAGGTCGGGCTCGACGACGGCGACGCCGGAGACGTCGAGGTCGACGGCGTCGCGGACGGCGTCGCGGAGGGGCTCACGGTGACGCCGGCGAGCGCGTCGAGCGCGGTGCGCACGGCCGCGATGCCACCGCGGTCGCTGACGGCGACCAGGTTGCCGGCCAGCAGCAGCCTGCGGTCGGTGCCCGCCTCGAGGGCCGAGGGTGGCTCGGAGGCGAAGACCGCCGCGGCCGACGGCGTGGCGAAGACCAGCACGGCGACCGAGCCGCTCGTGGGGTCGGGCAGCACCGCGGCGACGAGCCCGGCCGTGGCCGTGCCGTCGACCCCGAGCGGCAGCGCGAGGTCGCCCGGGCGGAGCACGGCGTCGTCGGCAACGGTGGCGCCGGCGTCGTCGAGGGCGGTGGAGACCTGCGTGCCCGTGGCGCCGCTGGGTGCGTCGGCCGAGATGACCTCGACCCCGGCCGCGGCGACCTGCCGCCCGACGCCGGCGAGCGGGACGCCCTGGCCCGAGCCCGCGTCGCCGCCGCGCGGGCCCTCCTCACCGCACGCGGAGGTGCCCAGGACGAGGGCGACCGCGAGGGCCAGGGCAGGGAGCGAGCGACGCACGCGCCCATCATGCCTGGGCACGCCCTACCCCAGGGGAGCGACGTCGACGCTGACCTGCATGGTCGAGCGCCTGGCGTCGGTGAAGATGACGCCCTTGAGCGGCGGGACGTCGCCGTAGTCGCGACCCCAGGCGACGACGACGTAGCGGTCGCCGGCCTCCTGGTCGTTGGTCGGGTCGAGGGCGAGCCACGTGGTGCCGCCGAGCCACACCTCGACCCAGGCGTGGCTGGCGTCGGCGCCGACGACGCGCTCCTTGCCGGGCGGCGGCTCGGTGGCCAGGTAGCCGGAGACGTAGCGGGCGGCGAGGCCGTGGGCCCGCAGGCAGGCGAGCATGAGGTGGGCGAAGTCCTGGCAGACGCCGGCGCGGCGCTCCATCGTGTCCTTGACCGTCGAGGTCACCGTGGTGGCGGTGCGGTCGTAGTCGAAGTCGGCGTGGATGCGGTGCATGAGCTCACCGACCGCCTCGCCGACCGCGCGGCCCGGCGCGAGCGAGGCGGCGGCGTACTCGACGGCGTCGGCGGCGTGGTCGACCAGCGCCGAGGCGAGCGCGAAGTCGACCGCCTCGGGCGGGGCGGCGACGGACGACCCGGTCGCGACCAGCGGTCGCAGCTGCTCCCACGGCGTCGCGCGGGCGTCGTCGGGGACGACGGGGGCGACCACCTCGATCTCGCCGGCGCCCTCGACCACGAGCGTCGCGTGCGGCTCGGTGACCTGGAAGTAGGTGACGTGATTGCCGTAGTAGTCGACGTCGGCCTCGAGGTCGCCGGCGGCGGGCGTGACCTGCACGTCGTAGGAGGCGACGTCCTGCCAGGGCAGCGAGCGCGGCACGAGGTGCGCGACGCCGAGGCTGTCGGTCACCAGGTCGTCGTAGGTGTAGGTGGTCGTGTGGCGCACGGCGTACCTCACGGCGTCGCCTCCAGCGAGTCGACGAGGGCGAGGTCCGCGAGCGGGCGCGGGGCCGGACCGGTGGTCAGGTGCAGCTCGGCGACGGCGTCGCTGACCCGCTGCAGCTGACCGAGCTGCTGGGCCAGGAACTCCTCGAGGTTGGGCCGGGTCTCGCCGCCGATCGCGACGAGGGTGGCGATCTCGGTCTCGCCCAGCTCGGCGCGCAGGTCGGCCACGAGCCGCTCGGGCCGGCTCGACCCGGTGGACGCCGGCAGCGCGGCCAGGTGCTCGGCGACCTGCTCGAGCGAGAACGCGAGCGAGCGCGGGTTGCTCGCGTCGGCGACGAGCAGCTCGAGCACGCCGCCGGGTCGCACCGAGCCGCGGTAGCGACGGCGGTGGGTGACGGCGCTCTCGGCGGCGACGAGGACGGCGTTGAGCACCTCGCGGTCGACGTCCATGCCCCGGCGCAGCGTGGTGGTGGCGGCCAGCAGGTGGCACACCTGGAGGGCACGCTCGAGGTAGCGGCCCACGGCGATCATGTGCCAGCCGGGGTCGCGGATCATGCTCGCCGTCACGCCCTGCAGGCTCAGCACCCCGGTGAGCATGCGCCCGGCCGACTCGGCGACCAGGTGGCTGCGCGCCGTGATGCCGACGGTCGCGGTGGCGCGGTCGATCGCACCGAGCGAGCGCCACACGTCGAGCGAGAGCTGGTCGCGCACGCCGTTGAGCGCGCCTCGGAGGCCGTCGAAGGCGTGCGCGGCCGACCCGGTGCGGGCGGGGTCGACGAGGATCGAGCGGAACTCGGCGTCGAGGCCGGCGGCCGCGTCGGCGCCGTCGAGGGGCGAGGGACCGGCCAGGCGGCTCAGGGCGCCCATGACGACGTCGAGACCGGCGGCGCCGGTCGAACGTGGCCGGTTGCGGAAGTCCTCGGCGAGGGCGTGGGCGGCGAGCACGAGGCGGAGGAGGTCCTCGGCGCGCTCGGCGTAGCGGCCGAACCAGAACATGTCCTCGAGGATGCGCGGGACGGTGGCGGTGGTGGCCCGCGTGTTGGTCATCGGCAGGACGTCGGACAGGCCCTGGTCGGGCGCGTCGGGCTCGGCCTTGAGCACCCAGACGTCCTTGCTGGCGATGCTGACGCCGTCCTCGACGATGCTGGCGAGGCCGCCGACGAGGGGCCGGTAGGCCGAGCCGTAGCGCAGGGTGAACGCTCGCAGCGTCAGCGGTCGCGGGACGGCGGTGCCGGACTCCCACGTGGGCGACTGCGACAGCGGCAGCCGCTGCTGGCCGACGAAGCGGTGCGGCTCGGCGAGCAGCATCGGCACGAGGTGCTGGCGGCGCAGGCCGCTCAGGTCGACGGCGGGGCCGTCGATGCGGCGCACCTGCAAGGTGTCGAGGTGGTCGAGCACGTGCTCGAGGCCGTCGGGCTCGCCGCACCACCACGTGCTGACCGACGGCAGTCGCAGCGGCTCGCCGAGCAGCGCCTCGCACACGGCGGGCAGGTAGGGCAGCAGCGCCGGGTTCTCCAGCACGCCGGCGCCGAGCCCGTTGACGACGCGCACCCGGCCGCGGCGCACGGCCTCGACGAGCCCGGCGACGCCGAGACGGGAGTCGCCGCGCAGCTCGAGGGGGTCGCTCCAGGCGGCGTCGACCCGGCGCAGGATGACGTCGACGCGCTCGAGCCGGCCGAAGACCCGCATCTGCACCCACCCGTCGCGCACGACGAGGTCGCTGCCCTGCACCAGCGGGAAGCCGAGGGCCGAGGCGATGAACGCCTGGTCGTAGGACGTCTCGGACTGGCTGCCCGGGCTCAGGACGACGACGCGCGGGTCGGCGAGGTCGCCGGGTGCGCTCTGCAGCAGGGCCGAGCGGAGCGCGGAGAAGAACGGCTCCATGCGGTGCAGGCCGGCCTCGCGGTAGAGCTCCGGCTGCACGCGGGAGATGACGCGCCGGTTCTCCATCGCGTAGCCGAGCCCGGACGGCGCCTGGGCCCGGTCGGCGAGCACGCGCCACTCGCCCCGCTCGTCGCGGCCGAGGTCGGTGGCGGCGAGCACGAGCGGGCGCGGGTCGACCGCGCTCGGCCGGGCCACGACCCGGAGGAAGCCGGGGTGGCCGAGCACGGCGGCCGCCGGCAGGACGCCGTCGGCGAGCAGCCGCTGCTCGCCGTAGAGGTCGGCGAGGACGGCGTTGAGCAGCTCGGCGCGCTGGGCCAGCCCGATCTCGAGCGGGGCCCACTGGGCGGCGTCGATGACGACCGGCACCGGGTCGAGGCGCCAGGGGCCGGCGCGCTCGCCGGGCCGGGTGTAGGTGACGCCGTCGTCCTCGAGGGCGCGGGCGATCTCGTCGCCGACGCGGCGCAGGTCGTCGGGGGTGATCGAGACGGCGAGCTCGGCGAGGCCCTTCCACGACGCGCGGAGACCGCCGTCGGGGCCGACGACCTCGTCGTAGCGCGCGGTCGCACCCGCCGTCCCGCTGTCGAGGGTGGGCTGGGTGAGACCCGCGGCGTACTCGCGCAGGACCGTCACGGGGAGAACCCTGTCATGCGCTCTCGGGTGGCGTGCGCGGTGGCGTTGAGATGATCGCTGTCCGGCCGGTGGCATTCTCAGCGCCATCGCGCGCACAGTGCCACCGCCAGGCCTCACCACCGGCACTCTCAGCGCAATCGCGCGCACAGTGCCACACCTGGGCCCGCTACGCCGGCGGCACCCGCCGCAGGTCGAGCGTGTGCGGGTACTCGTCGGTGGCGGCGCGTCGTCCGGCCTCGCGGAGGGCGCCGACGTCGAGCCGGCCGGGAGTGTGCCCGCGGGGCTCGAAGCGCGCGGCGCGGCGCGACTCGGCCTCCTGGGCGTTGACCGGTGGGCTGTCGTAGGAGCGGCCGCCGGGGTGGACGACGTGATAGGTCGCGCCGCCGAGGCTGACGCCGGCGGCGGTGTCGACGACGTCGACGGTGAGCGGCGCGTGCACGCCGATGCTCGGGTGGAGCGCGGACCACGGCTGCCACGCCCGGTAGCGGACGCCGGCGACGTGGCCGGCGCCGTCGTGGGTGGGCGTGAGCGGCACGGGCACGCCCTGGCAGGTGACGAGGTGCCGGTCGGGGTCGAGGCCGCGGACGCCGACCTGCAGCCGCTCGACGGAGCTGTCGACGTAGCGGGCGGTGCCCTGGCCGGTGGCCTCCTCGCCGAGCACGTGCCACGGCTCGATGGCCTGGCGCAGCTCGAGGTCGACGCCGGCGACCGAGGTCGCACCGATGCGCGGGAAGCGGAACTCGACGAACGGGTCGAGCCAGGCCTGCTCGAAGGCGATGCCGTGGGTGCGGAGGTCGGCCACGACCCGGGCGACGTCGGCGGCGGCGCCGTGCGGCAGCAGGGCGTCCTCGTGCAGGCGGGTGCCCCAGCGGATCAGGGGCGCGGTGAACGGCTTCTCCCAGAACATCGCGACGAGCGAGCGCACCAGCAGCGCCTGCACGAGCGCCATGTGGTGGTGCGGCGGCATCTCGAAGCCGCGCAGCTCGAGCAGCCCGAGCCGGCCCCGGGAGGAGTCGGGGCTGTAGAGCTTGTCGATGCAGAACTCGGCGCGGTGGGTGTTGCCGGTGAGGTCGGTGAGCAGGTGCCGCAGCGCCCGGTCGACGAGCCACGGTCGCGGCTCGAGGTCGGCGTCCTCCTGCTCGGCGGCGAGCCGGGCGATCTCGGCGAACGCGATCTCCATCTCGTAGGTGGCCTCGGGCCGGCCCTCGTCGAAGCGCGGGGCCTGCGAGGTCGGGCCGATAAAGCGGCCGGAGAACAGGTACGACAGCGCCGGGTGCCGCTGCCAGTAGGTGATGAGGCTGACGAGCAGGTCAGGACGGCGCAGCAGCGGGCTGTCGACGGGCTGGTGCCCGCCGAGGGTGATGTGGTTGCCGCCGCCGGTGCCGGTGTGCAGGCCGTCGTGGTCGAACTTCTCGGTGGTGAGCCCGGCCTTGCGCGCCTCCTCGTAGAGCGTGACCGTGAGGTCGCGCTGCTCGGCCCAGCTCGACGTCGGCTGCACGTTGATCTCGATGACGCCGGGGTCGGGCGTGACGACGAGCTGGGTGAGCCGGGCGTCGGGCGGCGGGCCGTAGCCCTCGAGCACGACCGGGCAGCCGACCTTGCGGGCGGCGACCTCGACGAGACGGAGCAGCGAGACGTACTCGTCGAGGTCGTCGGTGGGCGGCAGGAAGACGTGCACGTGGCCGTCGCGCGCCTCGAAGGCGAGGGCCGTCGTGCCGGCGCCCTCGGGGTCGACGACGGTGACGACCGGGACCTGCGGCTCGAGCGGCGGCCCGGCCTCGGCGTACGACGGCTCGCCGGGGAAGTCGGGGTCGCGCCAGGCGACCGACGCCAGCGGCAGGCGCAGCCCGACGGCCGAGGTGCCGGGCAGCAGCACGAGCCGCCCGCGCCGGAACCGCCAGGCCGGGCTGACCCACTCCTCGCCCGCGACGACGGGCAGCACCCAGCCGGTCGGGGTGTCGACGGCGGCGTCGAGCACGCCGAGGCCCTCGGCGTCGAGCTTGTCGGCGGCGCCGTCGGGCCTCTCTCCGCTCGGCTGGCGGACCTCGGAGGCGAGCGCGGCGAGCGGGTCCTCGTAGGCCGCCTGCAGCTGCTCGGCGGGCAGGCCGAGCACCGTCGTCACGCGGCGGGCCAGCGCCTCGGCGTCGGCGACGGCGTCGCGCCCGCCGTCCGGCGTGCTCCACGGGTCGGCGAGCAGGTCGGGGTCGCGCCAGAGCGTCTCGCCGTCGGAGCGCCACTGCAGGGCGATGTTCCAGCGCGGCAGCGGCTCGCCGGGGTACCACTTGCCCTGCCCGCGGTGGACGACGCCGCCGCGGGCGTAGGTCTCGCGCAGCCGTTCGGCGACGACGGCGGCCAGCGCCCGCTTCTCGGGGCCGTCGGCCTCGCTGTTCCACTGCGGGGTCGTGGCGTCGTCGCGGCTCACGAAGGTGGGCTCGCCGCCCATGGTGAGCCGGACGTCGCCGGCCTCGAGCCGCTGGTCGACGGCGGCGCCGAGCGCGTCGATGCGCTGCCACTGCTCGGCGGTGTAGGGCCGGGTGACGCGCGGGTCCTCGTGCACGCGGCGCACCTCGTTGTGGAACGAGAACGTCACCTCGACGGGGTCGGTGGCGCCCTCGATCGGCGCGGCGCTGCTGGGGTGGGGGGTGGCGCTGAGGGGGATGTGACCCTCGCCGGCGAAGAGGCTGGAGGTGGGGTCCATGCCCACCCAGCCGGCGCCGGGCAGGTAGACCTCGGCCCAGGCGTGCAGGTCGGTGAAGTCCTGCTGCGGGCCGCTGGGGCCGTCGAGGCCGATCATCGCGTCGGGGTCGGTGGCCAGCTGCACGAGGTAGCCCGAGACGAACCGGGCGGCCAGGCCGTGCTGGCGCAGCAGCGCGACCAGCAGCCAGGCGCTGTCGCGGCAGCTGCCGATCCGGCGGGCCAGGGTCTCGTCGGGGGTCTGGACGCCGGCCTCCATCCGCACCGAGTAGGCCACCTCGGCGTGCACCGCGGCGCTGAGCGCGGCGAGGAAGGTGATGATCGGTATCCCCTCGGTGACGTCGGGCTGCGGCAGCGACTGCCGGAACGCATCGGCCTGCTCGGCGTCGTCGACCGGGCGCAGGTAGGGGAAGAGGTCGGCGTGCAGGCTGTTCTCGTAGACGAACGGGAACGTCTCGGCGTACTCCTCGACGAAGAAGTCGAACGGGTTGATGACCATCAGGTCGGCCACGAGCCCGACCGTGATGTCGAGCCTCGACACCTTCTCGGGGAAGACCAGGCGCGCCATCCAGTTGCCGAACGGGTCCTGCTGCCAGTTGAGGAAGTGGCCCTCGGGCTCGACCGCGAGCGTGTACGCCTCGATCGGCGTGCGCGTGTGCGGCGCCGGCCGCAGCCGGACGACGTGCGGTCCGACGGTGACCGGGTGCGCGAAGTCGTAGGTGGTCCGGTGCTCCAGGGCGACCTTGATCGACATGGGCCCACCCTGCCCGGTCGTCGTGTCGGACCGGTAACGCGCCCACCGCCGCGGCTCGCATCGACTACAAAGACATGTTTGCAAAAGATTCCTTGCAGTCGTAGCGTGGTCGACGTGGAGCGCACGACGATCACCCCGACGCCGCACCAGCTGCGGGCCCTGACCCACCCCGTCCGGCTGCGGATGCTCGGGCTGCTGCGCAGCGAGGGCCCGGCCACGGCGACGACGCTGGCCACGCGGCTGCGCCTCAACACCGGCGCGACGTCCTACCACCTGCGCCAGCTCGCCCAGCACGGCTTCGTCGTCGACGACGACGAGCGCGGCAACGGCCGCGAGCGGTGGTGGAAGGCCGCGCACACCTCCACCCGCACCGAGGCGACGAGCTCGCCCGACGACGCCGACGCCGACGCCATGGACGCCTACCTCCAGACCGTCGTGACCATCTACACCGAGAACCTGCAGCGCGCCGTCGAGCAGCTGCCGCTCCTCCCCCGGGCCTGGCGCGACGCCGGCACGTTCAGCGACTGGGGGATCCGGCTCACGCCGGCCTCGGCCCAGCGCCTCCTCGAGCGGCTCGACGCGCTGCTCGAGGAGGTCGAGGACGAGGACGACCCCGAGGCGCTCAGCTACGTCGTCAACCTCAACGCCTTCGTGCGCCCGGGCCAGGTCGGTGGCGACGACGGTGGTGGACCCGCGTGAGGCGCCCGCTCTACGGCTGGCTCACCGCCGAGGGGTTCTCGCTCACGGGCACCCGCGTCTCGATGCTGGCCCTGCCGCTGTTCGCCCTCGCCGAGACCGGCAGCGCCACCATGACCGGCCTCGTCGCGCTCGCCGAGACGTTGCCGATGGTCGTCGCCAAGGTGCTCGCCGGCCCGGTGGTCGACCGCGTCGGTCCGCGCCGCGTCGCCATCACCGGCGACCTGCTCTCCCTCGTCGTCGTCGCGAGCATCCCGCTGCTGCACGACCTCGGTCACCTGCCGTTCTGGGGCTTCCTCGCACTGGTCGCCCTCGCCGGCACGTTGCGCGGCCCGGCCGACGGCGCCAAGCAGGCCATGGTGCCGGCGCTGGTCCGCGAGGCGGGCGTGCCGCTCGAGCGCGCCACGGGCCTGTCCGGCACGGTCGAGCGCACGGCGTCCATGCTCGGCGCGGGCCTCGGCGGCGGCCTCGTGGCCGCGGTCGGCGGGCAGGACGCGCTGCTCGTGACGGCGTCGACGTTCGGGGTCAGCGCCGCCGTCCTGGCCTGGGCGACGGCGTCCCTCGGTCGACCCGAGCCGAACGCCGACAGCGTCGACGACGATCCAGGCCGCTACGTCGACGACCTGCGCGAGGGCTGGCGGTTCCTGCGCGGCGACCGCCTGCTGCTCGGCATCACCGTCATGGTCTCGCTCACCAACCTGCTCGACGCCGCGTGGTCGTCGGTGCTGCTGCCGGTGTGGTCGGTCGAGTCCGGCGAGGGCGCGGCGACCCTCGGCGTGCTGCTCGCGGTGTTCAGCGGATCGTCGGCGCTCGGCGCCGTCTGCGCTGCCGTCTGGGCGGCCCGCCTGCCCCGGTTCAAGGTCTACCTGGTCGCGTTCCTCGTCGCCGGCCTGCCGCGGTTCCTCGCCTTCGCGCTCGACTCGCCGCTCGTCGTCCTGTTCGCCACGTTCGTGCTCACCGGCTTCGCGTGCGGGTTCATCAACCCGGTGCTCGGCGCGGTGATCTTCGAGCGCATCCCCGAGCGGCTGGTCGGCCGGGTCTCGTCGCTCACCACGGCGATGTGCTGGAGCATGGTGCCGCTCGGCGGCCTGCTCGGCGGCGTCCTGGTCGACGCCGGTGGACTGTCGTTCGCACTGCTCGTGGCGGGTCTCGCCTACCTCGCCGTCACCGTCGCACCGGCCCTCGACCCGCGGTGGCGCGAGCTCGACCGGCGTCCGGAGCCGGCGGAGGTCACGACCGCCGCGTGAGGAACTCCCGGGCGACCTCCAGCAACCGGTCGTTTCCCTCGGTCTCGCCGATGCTCACGCGGGCGCCCTCGCCGGCGAAGGGACGCACGGTGACGCCGGCCTCGTCGGCCGCCGCGGCGAAGTCGGCCGTGCGGTCGCCGAGCGCGAACCAGACGAAGTTGCCCTGCGCCTCGGGGATCTCCCAGCCCTGCTCGAGCAGCGCGTCGCGCACCCGCGCCCGCTCGGCGACGAGCGCACCGACGCGCTCGAGCAGCTCGGCCTCGGCGGCGAGCGAGGCGATGGCGGCGGCCTGCGCGACGGCGGAGACGCCGAACGGCAGCGACACCGCGCGCAGCGCGGCGGCGACCGGCTCCTGGGCGACGGCGTAGCCGACCCGGAAGCCCGCGAGGCCGTAGGCCTTGGAGAAGGTGCGGAACAGCACCACGTTGGGGTGGCGGCGGTAGGTGTCGAGACCGTCGACGGCGTCGTCCATGCGGACGAACTCGAGGTAGGCCTCGTCGACGACGGCGACGACGTGCCCGGGCACCCGGGCGAGGAAGTCGTCGAGCTCGGTCTGCGTGACCGACGGACCGGTCGGGTTGTTCGGCGTGCAGACCATGACGATGCGGGTGCGGTCGGTGATGGCGGCCAGCATCGCCTCGAGGTCGTGGCGGCCGTCGGCGAGCACCGGCACCTGCACCGACGTCGCGCCGGCCGTCGTGACCGCGATCGGGTAGGCCTCGAACGAGCGCCACGCGTAGACGACCTCGTCGCCGGGCGCGCAGTAGGCGCTGACGAGCTGGTAGATCAGCGCGACGCTGCCGGTCGCGGCCGCGAGGTCGGTGACCGGGACGTCGAGCCGGGTCGCCAGCGCCTCGTAGAGCGCGACGCTGCCCATGTCGGGGTAGCGGTTCATCACCTCGACGGCGCGCGTCGCCGCCTCGACCACACCGGGCAGCGGCGGGTAGGGGTTCTCGTTGCTCGACAGCTTGTACGCCGTCATGCCCGGCCGCACGGTCGGCGGCCGGCCGGGCACGTAGGCGGGGATCTGGAGCACGTTCGGGCGCGGCTGCGGGTGGGCCATGCGGGTCAGGCTAGTGGGCGCCGTACGTCACCAGGGCCTGGCCCGTGGCGAACGTGCGAGCCTCGAGGATCCGGAAGCCCGTCGCCTGGAAGCCGTCGGGGAACAGCCGCGACCCGCGACCCTGGACGACGGGGTGGACCCACAGCCGGTACTCGTCGACGAGCCCGGCCTCGATGAGCGTCGGGAGGAGGGTGAGCGAGCCGGTGCAGACGATGTCGCGGCCCTCGGCCTGCTTGAGCGCGGTCACCTCCTCGACGACGTCGCCGCGCAGCGCCGTGGAGTGCTGCCAGTCGAGCTCGTCGTCGGCGAGGGTCGAGGTGACGACGTGCTTCTGCACGCCGTTGAGGTAGTCGGAGATGCCGGTCGCGTCGCCGTCGAGGTCGCGCCAGTAGCCGCGGAAGTCGGTGAACGTCTGCCGGCCGACGAGCAGGGCGTCGGCGGCGTCGTCCTGACGACGCTGCTCGGCCATGTACTCGACGTCGTCGACGCCGCTCTGGGCGTCGAACCAGTCGTCGAGCATCTGGATGCGGCCGTCGAGCGTGACGTTCTGGGTGATCACGAGCTTCCTGGTCATGCGGGGTACCGACTGCGCCAGGGCCGCAGAGTCATCGCCAGCACGATGCCCACCCCGACGCCGAGCACCGCACCGGTGACGTTGTCGATGATGTCGGTGACGTCGCAGGCGCGGTCGAGGCGGGCGAGCTCGAGCTGGGTCCACTCGATGCCGACCGAGTACGCGGCCAGGGCCGCGAGGCCGACGGGCACGGTGACCGGCGTCCAGCGCAGCCAGCGGGCGGCGGAGACGACGAGGAGCGCGCCCGGGGGCACGAAGACGGCCAGGTTGAGCAGCCGTTGACCGCCGGAGAAGATCCAGAACCCGTCGGGCGCCGGGCCGCCGATGTCCCACGAGCAGGTGTCGAGCCGGCCCTCGGCGTAGACGACGCCCGGGGCGCCGTCGGCCGGGATCAGCGTGATCAGGCCGATGACGACGACGGAGCCGACGAGGCCCGCGAGCGCGAGTGCGGTGACCGGTCCGACCCGCCTCCAGAGGGCAGCGGCAAGGGCGGCGCAGAGGACGGTCGCGAGCGCGACGCCCGCGAGCATGACGCCCACACCACCGACCGGGAACACTGGTCCGACGCTACCGAGACGAGAGGCAGCACCGTGAACCGCTACCTGCAGGACGGCTTCGCCCCCGTCGAGGCCGAGCTGACGGCCCACGACCTCGAGGTCACGGGCCGGTTGCCCGACCACCTCGACGGCCGCTACCTCCGCATCGGCCCCAACCCCACCGGCGTCGACGCGGCCGCGGCCGAGCGCCACCACTGGTTCCTCGGGGCGGGCATGGTGCACGGCGTCCGCCTGCGCGACGGGCGCGCGGAGTGGTACCGCAACCGCTGGGTGCGCCCGGACGACGGCGACTTCGCGCCCAACACGATGGTCCGTGGGCTCGGCGGCCGCACGCTGGCCCTGGTCGAGGGCGGCTCCGCGCCCTACGAGCTCGACGACGAGCTCGGCACCGTCGGGCGCGCCTGCTTCGCCGGCGACCTCCGCACGGGCTACACCGCGCACCCGCACGAGGACCCCGACACCGGCGAGCTGCACGCCCTGTCGTACTCGTGGACGCGCGGCAACCGCGTCGACTACTCGGTCATCGGCCCCGACGGGGCGTTGCGGCGCCAGGTCGAGGTGCGGGTGCACGGCAGCCCGATGATGCACGACTGCGCCCTCACCGCGACCTACGTCGTCGTCTACGACCTGCCGGTCACCTTCGACGTCGACCTGGTCACCCGGGGCATGTCACGGGCGATGCGCCGGCCGGCCCGGTTCGCCCTCAACCGCGTGATCGGGCGCAACCCCGTGCCCGACAAGGTGATCGACGCGATGACCCGCGGCTCGGCGGCGCCCTCGACCCTGCCCTACTCGTGGGACGACGACTACCCGGCCCGCATCGGCCTCCTGCCGCGCGACACCTCCGACGGACACGATGTCCGATGGTTCGACGTCGACCCGTGCTTCGTCTTCCACACTCTCAACGCGTTCGACTCCCCCGAGACCGGCGAGGTGGTCGTCGACGCCGTGCGCCACGACCGGATGTTCGCCACCCGCTTCGACGGTCCCGACGAGGGCCCGACGTCGTTGGTGCGCTTCACGCTCGACCTGCGCTCGGGCAAGGCGACCGAGCACCGCTTCGACGAGCACTCGCAGGAGTTCCCCCGTCACGACGAACGGCTCACCGGTCGCCGGCACCGCTTCGGCTACGCCGTCGGGTTCGACGCCGGCACGCTCGGCGACGCCGTCCTCAAGCACGACACGGTCGCCGGGACGACGCAGCGCCGCCGCCTCGGCGCCGGGCTCGAGGTCGGCGAGCTGGTCTTCGTGCCGTCGTCCGACACCGCGGCCGAGGACGACGGCGTCCTGATGGGCTACGCCACCGACCGCGCCACCGGTCTCAGCACGCTGCGCGTCCTCGACGCCGGCACGCTCGACGACGTCGCCACCGTGCACCTGCCGGGCCGCGTGCCGACCGGGTTCCACGGCAGCTGGGTCGAGACCCCCCGCTGACCGAGACCCGACGCTGATCGAGGTGCGAGGCCGCCTGCGGCCGAGCCTCGAGATCCTCGACCCGGAGGTCACGAGGCTCGTCGCACCTCGACCAGCGTCACCCCGCCGGGCGAACGCGAGACCCCCGGCGACCCAAGACCACTCCCTAGGGTGTCCGGCATGGATCCTCTCGAACCGGCCTACGGCACCACGGTGATGCTGCTGATCGCGCTGGCGGCGGTGGCGGCGCTGCTCACGCTGATCATCGTCGTCCGGCTGCACGCCTTCCTCGCCCTCGTGCTCGTCAGCCTGCTCACGGGGCTCGCCGCGGGCATCCCGGTGGCCGACGTGCCGGAGGTGATGCTCTCCTTCTTCGGCAGCACGCTCGGTTCGGTGGCGCTCCTGGTCGCCCTGGGCGTGATGCTCGGCCGGATCCTCGAGGTGACCGGCGGTGCGCAGGTGCTGGCCGACACCCTCGTCGGGCGGTTCGGCGAGCAGCGGGCACCGCTGGCGCTGGGCGTGGCGGCGCTGATCTTCGGCTTCCCGATCTTCTTCGACGCCGGGCTGGTCGTCTTCCTGCCCATCATCCTCACCGTGGCGCGACGGTTCGGCGGCTCGCTGCTCTACTACGCCCTGCCCGCGGCAGGCGCCTTCGCGGCCATGCACGCGATCGTCCCACCCCACCCCGGCCCCGTGGCGGCGGGCACCGACATCGGGGCGGACCTCGGGCTGCTGCTGCTGCTCGGCGTCCCGGTCGCCGTGGTGTCGTGGTACGTCGGCGTCTACCTGTTCTCCCGGTTCATCGGCGCACGCATCGACGTCTCGGCCGCAGACCTGCTCTTCGGCCAGGCCCGTGACGCCGAGGGACGCACCGACGACGAACGACCGGGCGGCGCGACCGCGACGACGACCCGCACGGCGCCGTCGTTCGGCGTGGTGCTCGGGCTCCTCCTGCTGCCGATGCTGCTGATCTCCCTCAACACCGTCCTGAGCACGCTGATCGAGGCCGGCACGGTCGAGCAGTCGACCGTGGTCGACGCGCTCATGCTGGTGGGCAACACCCCCGTGGCGCTGCTGATCACCCTGCTGGTCGCGATCGCGCTCATCGGGTCGCGGGTGGGCACCCGCGACGAGCTGCGCGGCACCATCGACGACGCCCTCGGACCCATCTGCTCGATCGTGCTCATCACCGGCGCCGGCGGCATGTTCGGCGGCGTGCTCCGCACCAGCGGCATCGGCGAGGTGCTCACCACCTCGCTCGGCGACCTCGGGATCCCCCTGCTGCTGCAGGCCTTCCTCCTCGCCACCGCGCTGCGGGTGGCGCAGGGATCGGCCACGGTCGCGCTCACCACCACGGCCGGCCTGATCGCCTCCCAGACCGCCGACCTCGGCGGCCTCCAGCTCGCGGCGCTGGTCTTCGCGATCGCCGGCGGGTCGACCGTGCTCTCACACGTCAACGACTCCGGGTTCTGGCTCGTCAGCCGGTTCTTCGGCATGGACGAGAAGACCACGCTGAGGACGTGGACGGTGATGGAGACGACGCTGGGCTCGGTGATGTTCGCCTGCGCCGCGGTGATCTGGGTGCTCGGATGACGGGCCGCGAGGTCGTGCACGTCGTCGTGATGGGCGTGTCCTCGACGGGCAAGAGCCTCGTCGGACGCCGGCTCGCCGAACGGCTCGGAGCGGAGTTCGTCGAGGGCGACGACCTGCACCCGCAGGTCAACATCGACAAGATGGCGGCCGGCACGCCGCTGACCGACGACGACCGGTGGCCCTGGCTCGAGGCCATCGTCGAGCGGACCCGGCAGGTCGGGGCCGACGGTCGCTCGACGGTGGTGACCTGCTCCGCACTCAAGCGCGCCTACCGCGACGTGCTCCGTACCGCGGCCCCCGACACGTTCTTCGTGCACCTGCACGGCACCTTCAACCTGCTGGCCCAGCGGATGCGCGAGCGCGAGGGGCACTTCATGCCTCCGTCGCTGCTGCAGTCGCAGTTCGAGAGCCTCGAACCCCTCGACGACGACGAGAACGGCGCCCTCGTCGACGTCGGCGCCGAGCCGGACGCCGTCGTCGAGGCGGCCCTGGCCGGCCTGGCGGGCGACCCGCAGCCGCGACCGCCCTCGTCGGCCGGCTGAGGCGCCCGGCCGGCGTCCGACCGAGCTCAGACGGGCGGCAGCACGACCTCGCCGCCGGTGACCGACGGCAGGTCGCGGCCGATGGTGACGTCGACGGGGTTGGTCAGGCAGCGGATGGAGCCGCCGCCCTTGTGGAACTCCGAGACGTCGACGACGACGACGTCGAAGCCCCACTGCTCGAGCTGCGTCCGCACGCGGTCGGGGCAGGCCGGCATCACGACGGTGGAGCCGACGACGACGGAGTTGGCGCAGAAGGTGGTGAGCGCCTCCTCCTCGGTGAGCACGATCGGCTCGGGCACCAGGGCGAGCAGCGCCTCGGCCGAGGCGTCGTCGAGCGCGCTCGGGCACACCAGGGCGCGGCGGTCGTCGAGCGGGCAGAACGCGAGGTCGAGGTGGTACATGCCCGGGTGCGTGATGCGGAGGCCACGCACGCGGATGCCGAGGTCGGTGGCGAGGTGCTTGAGCGCGAGCTCCTCGGTGCGCGGGCCGTAGCCCACGACGAGGGCGTCGCCCCAGGCGAAGGCGTCGCCGGCCTCGAGGTGGGCGCCGACGCCGTCGCGGCCGACGGTGGACGTCGTCCACCCGCGCTCGGCGAACCAGGGCTGGGCCGAGCGGGTCTCCATGCGGCGCTCGGCGTAGCGCATGTGCGACATGACGACGTGCCGCTCACCGCCCTCGCGCTGCACGGCGAGACCGAGGTTCATCGCGTAGACCATGTCGGGCGCATCGGCTCGCTGGGGCAGCACGTCGACGGTGGCTCCGAGGCCGCGCAGCATCTCGACCATGTCGTGCCACTGGCGCCACGCGAGGGCCCGGTCGGGCTGGACCGCGGGGTCCATGAACGGGTTGATGGCGTAGTCGACGCGGAAGTGCGTCGGCTCGACGGCGACGTAGTGACGCCCCCAGCTCAGCTCGGTCACGAAGAGACCCCTTTCACATTGTCAGACAACCTGACAGGACAATCGTGCCGTACGTCGGCCGTTCGTACAAGCAGACGACCGAGGAATCGGCATGATGGGCCCATGAGCCCGCCTGGCGTCCCGATCGCCGACCCCGCGACCGAGCCCGCCGCGGCGGCCGGCCCGTTCTCGACGCTGCGCGTCGAGCACACCTCCACGGTCGAGCGCGCCGCCGACGAGCTGCGCCGTGCGATCTTCGAGGGCGAGATCGAGAGCGGCACCGCGCTGCGCGAGATCGCGCTGGCCGACTCGCTCGGCGTCTCGCGGCCGACGATCCGCGAGGCGCTCGCGGTGCTCGTCGCCGAGGGTCTCGCCACGCGCGAGCCGCACCGCGGCGTCCAGGTCGCCACGCCCGAGGCCGAGTCGGTGCGCGACGTGTGCGCGGCCCGCTGGGTGCTCGAGGGAGCCGGAGTGCGCCGCTGGCGCGAGGCCAGCGACGAGCAGCGCGACCACGTGCGCACGTCGCTGCGCACCTACACCGACGCCGTCCGGGCCGACGGCGGCTACCAGGAGCTCAACACCCTGCACCTCGCCTTCCACGTCTCCCTCGTCGGTCTGTCCGGCAGCCCCCGTCTGGTCTCCATGGCCGAGTCGCTCGTCGCCGAGCTCAAGCTCGCCCTCGCCCAGGTCGAGCGGATCGCCCGCAACGCCCACGACGAGGCCGAGACCCACGTCGCCCTCGTCGACCTGCTCGAGGCCGACGACGTCGACGCAGCCCTCACCTTCCTGCAGGGTCATCTCAGCGACGCCGAGACCGAGATCATCGAGGCGCTCGGGCTGTAGCCCGGCCTGCCAGACTGGTCGCATGCGCATCGTCCTGCGACTCCTCACCACCGCGCTCGGCGTGGCCGCCGCCGCCTGGCTCTTCACCGGCATCGCGTTCCCCGGCGGTGCGACCTCGGGGTGGGACCAGGTGCAGGACGACCTGGTCCCGCTGCTGCTCGTCTCGGCGATCCTCGGCCTCGTCACCTCGGTCGTGAAGCCGGTGCTGACCCTGCTGTCGTTCCCGCTGATCATCCTCACGCTCGGGCTGTTCCTGCTCGTCATCAACGCCGGCATGCTCCTGCTCACCGGCAAGCTCGCCGAGTGGCTCGACATCCGCTTCGTCGTCGACGGCTTCTGGACGGCGGTCGGTGGCGCGATCGTGATCACCATCGTCACCTGGATCGTCGACGGCTTCGTCGGCGACCCGGACGACTGATCGTGATCCCTGCCCCCCGCGAGCCGGGCCGCTACCGGGTCGGCATGGTCTGCCTCGGCAACATCTGCCGCTCACCGATGGCCGACGTCGTCCTGCAGGCCAAGCTGGCCGACGCCGGCCTCGACGACGTCGTCTCGGTCGACAGCTGCGGCACCGGCGGCTGGCACGTCGGCGACCCGATGGACGACCGCGCCGCCGCCACCCTGGCCGACGCCGGCTACGACCCGACCCGCCATCGCGCCCAGCAGTACGCCGACCACTGGCGCGACGACCACGACCTGCTGCTCGCCATGGACGAGGCCAACCTCGCCGACATCGGCGGGCGCGGCGACCGGGTGCTCCTGCTGCGCGACCTCGACCCCGACGAGCCCGGCGCCGTCGTCCCCGACCCCTACTACGGTGGGGACGACGGGTTCCGGGAGGTGCTGGCCATGGTGGAGCGCAGCTGCGACGCACTGGTCGACGCCCTCGACGACCTCCCCGACCTGCGGGCGGCCCGATGACCCGCCAGCCGCACCTCGCCCGCCGCGCCCAGCAGCTGCTCGGCTCGGCCGTGGTCGCCACCGCCCCCGTGGCCGGCGGCGACATCGCCACCGCCACCAAGCTGCGGCTGGGCAACGGCACCACCGCGCTGATGAAGTCGATGACCCAGGCGCCACCCGGGTTCTTCGAGACCGAGGCACGCGGGTTGCGCTGGCTGGCCGAGGCCACGCCCGACGGCGGCGTCGTCGTCCCCGAGGTGCTCGCCGTCGACGCCGACTGCCTGCTGCTCGCCTGGGTCGAGCCCGGCCGCACCTCCGAGGACTCCGCCGCGGCGTTCGGCCGAGCCCTCGCCGTCACCCACGCCGCAGGGGCGCCGTCCTTCGGGGGCGCCGACGGTTTCATCGGACGCCTCCCCCTGCCCAACTCGCCGGTCGACACGTGGGCCGAGTTCCACGCGACACGGCGTCTCATCCCGTTCGCGCGGCTCGCCGTCGACCGCGGCGTCCTCGACCCCGCCGAGGCCGCTGCCGTCGAGTCCGTCGCCGCCCGGCTCGGCGAGCTCGTGCCGGTCGAGCCGCCGTCCCGGCTGCACGGCGACCTGTGGAACGGCAACGTCATCTGGGCCGCCGACGGCCTCCCCGCCGTCATCGACCCCGCCGTCCACGGCGGCCACCGCGAGACCGACCTCGCCATGCTCGCCCTCTTCGGCCTCCCCCACCTGCAGCGCGTCGTCGACGCCTACACCGAGGTCAGCCCGCTCGCCGACGGCTGGGACGACCGCACCGGCCTCTTCCAGCTCTTCCCCCTCCTCGTGCACGCCTGCCTCTTCGGGGGCGGCTACGGCGCCCGCGCCGGCGACGTCGCCCGCCGCTACGCCTGACGCCGCGTCGGCTCATTCTCAGAACCACCTCAGGCCGTCGTGCGATGCTGGCAGGCGTGTCTGCCCCGCCCAAGCCGCGCGTGCTCGTCGTTGACGACGACAAGGCCGTGCGCGAGTCGCTGCGTCGCTCGCTCGAGTTCAACGGCTACGACGTGCACCTCGCCGGCGACGGCGCCGAGGCGCTGGCCGGCATCGCGGGCGTCGGGCCCGACGTCGTCGTGATGGACGTGATGATGCCGAGGCTCGACGGCCTCGAGACCACGCGGGCGCTGCGCAGCGCGGGCAACGACGTGCCGATCCTGGTGCTCACCGCGCGCGACGCCGTCGGCGAGCGGGTCGAGGGCCTCGACGCCGGCGCCGACGACTACCTGACCAAGCCGTTCGCGCTTCCCGAGCTGCTGGCCCGCCTGCGCGCCCTGCTGCGCCGTGCCGTGCCGAGCGACCACGACGGCGAGGAGACGCTCTCGTTCTCCGACCTGACCATGAACGTCACCACGCGCGAGGTGCTCCGCGGCTCGCGCAGCATCGACCTCACCCGCACCGAGTTCACCCTGCTCGAGCTGTTCCTGCGCCGCCCGCGCCGGGTGCTCGACCGCTCGTTCATCCTCGAGGAGGTCTGGGGCTACGACTTCCCCACGACCGCCAACTCGCTCGAGGTCTACGTCGGCTACCTGCGCCGCAAGACCGAGGCCGAGGCCGAACCGCGGCTGCTGCACACCGTGCGCGGCGTGGGGTACGTGCTCAAGGAGTCCTGACGTGACCGCGCCGCCCGAGCAGCGGTGGGGGGAGCCGGCCTCGCCGCCACCGCCTCCCCCGCCCCCGCCGACGGGGCCCCGTCCGAGCCAGCCGCCGGGCGCGGCGGCCCGGATCGTCCCCCAGCCGCTGCGCTGGCACTACCGACGCTCCCTCGCGAGCCGCGTCACGCTGCTCACGGTGTTCGCCGTGGGCATCTCGGTCGCCGTGCTGTCGGTGGGCGTCTACGTCTCGGCCCGGGCCCAGCTGCAGAGCCAGCTCGACCAGGACCTCCACGACCGCGCCAAGAAGGTGGCCAGCTACGGGCTCACCAACGAGGAGACCCCGCAGAACAACCTCGGCACCTACGCGCTCGGGGCCTCCGACATCCGGCTGGCGGCCGTGCTCGTCATCGGCGACAACGCCTACGTGCAAGGCCGTGACGGCGTCGAGAACGCGACCGAGCTGCTGGGCGAGCCCGAGCTCGAGGTCGCCCTCGGGCAGCGCGACCAGTCCATCCGCACCGTGCGTCTGGAGGACGGCAACCGCTACCGGCTCCTGGCCTACCCCGTCGAGGGCGCGGGCGCCGTGCTCATCGCGCGCTCGCTCGAGAGCCAGGACGACTTCCTGTCGCGACTCGGGTTCGTCAGCCTCGGCTTCGGCCTGCTCGGCGTCGTCGGCGCCGCGATGGCCGGGTGGTTCGTGGCCCGCAACGGCCTGCGCCCGGTGCGTCGCCTGACGACGTCGGTCGAGACGATCGCGCGCACCGAGCGCCTCGACCCGCTGCCGATCGAGGGCGCCGACGAGGTGGCCCGGCTGGCCGCGGCGTTCAACGAGATGCTGCAGTCGCTCGGCGCCTCGCGCGATCGCCAGCGCCGCCTCGTCACCGACGCCGGACACGAGCTGCGCACGCCGCTGACCTCGCTGCGCACCAACGTCGACCTGCTCGTGCAGGCCGACCAGGACCAGGTCGCCATCGAGCCGCAGGCCCGCGCCGAGCTGCTCGAGGACATCCGGGCCCAGACCGACGAGCTGACCACGCTCATCGGCGACCTCACCGAGCTGGCGCGCGACGAGCCGCTGGCGCCCGTGGTCGGTGAGGTCGACCTCGGCGAGATCGTCGACGCCGCCGTCCAGCGGGTGCGGCGGCGCGCCGTCGACAAGACCTTCGACGTCGAGACCGTGCACTGGTCGGTGGTCGGCGAGGCTCCCGCGCTCGAGCGCGCGGTCACCAACCTGCTCGACAACGCCGCCAAGTGGGGCGCGCCCGGCACCGTCGTCGCGGTGCGCCTGGTCGAGCACGAGGGCGTCGCACGACTCACGGTCGACGACCGCGGCCCCGGCATCGCCGCGGCCGACCGGCCGCACGTCTTCGACCGGTTCTGGCGGGCCGAGGAGTCGCGCGCCATGCCGGGCTCCGGCCTGGGGCTCTCGATCGTGCGCCAGGTCGCCGACCGCCACTCCGGGCGTGTCTGGGCCGACGAGGCCCCGGGCGGCGGAGCCCGCCTGGTGCTGGAGCTGCCGGGCCGGTCGGGAGAATGGTCGGGATGAGCACCCGCACCCACCGCCTCACGGCCGCCCTGGCCGCCGTCCTGCTGCTGGCCGCCGGCTGCGGTGGCGGCGACGACACCGAGGCCACCGGCACCCCGCCGGACCTGCCGACGGCACCGCCCGAGCTGTGGAACCCGTGCGACGGCCTCGACGACACCGCCGTCTCCACGGCGTTCGGCACCACCTTCACGGTGCGCCGGGGGTCGGACTCCGAGCCGACGTGCACGTTCAGCCCGACCACCGAGGGCGGGCCCGCGATCGACGTCAACTACCAGCTCTACGCCGGCACGCTCGAGGACCTGCTGAAGTCGTTCGGCGTGCTCGCCGACGGCGCCGACACCCGGGTCAGCAGCCCCACCGTCGCCGGGGCCGACGACGCCCGAGTCGTCAGCGACGTCGATGCCGACGACACGCTCGCCGTCACCGGCTTCGTGCGCAACGGCCGGCTCGTGCAGGTCGTCAACGCGCTCGACCCGGCCCCGGCCGACCGCGCGGCGGTCGAGGCCGCGGTCACCACGATGCTCGAGGGGCTCGCCGCCCACGCGGCCGAGTCCGGCATCAGCGACGAGGCCCCGGGCTCGTCGCCCACCGACGCGCCCACGGAGTAGCCAGGTCCTCCCCGGGAGGTCAGGGAGCGAGCGCCCGCAGCACACGCTCGGCCTTGAGGCGGGCCTCGGCCCACTCGTCGCCGACCTCGCTCAGCACCGTGATGCCGCCGCCGGTGCCGACCCGGTAGGTGCCCCCGCCGTCGGTCGTCAGGCTGCGGATGACGACGCCGAGGTCGGCGCGCCCGTCGGCGGCGACCCAGCCGAACGCGCCGGCGTAGGGCCCGCGCGGCACCGTCTCGACGTCGGCGACGATCTGCATCGTGCGCAGCTTCGGTGCGCCGGTCATCGACCCTGCCGGGAAGAGCGCGCGCAACGCGGCGACGGTCGAGACGTCGTCGCGCAGGCGGCCCCGCACGGTGGAGACCAGCTGGTGCACGGTGGCGTACGACTCGACGGCCATCAGCTCGGGCACCTCGACCGAGCCCACCTCGCACACCTGGGCCAGGTCGTTGCGCAGCAGGTCGACGATCATCAGATTCTCGGCACGATACTTCGGATCCGTAGCAAGTCGGAGACGTTGCTCCTCGTCGTCGGCCGACGACGCCCCGCGGGGGGTCGTGCCCTTGATCGGCTTGGTCTCGATCGTGCGGTCGGCGCCCACGAGCGCGTATCGCTCGGGGCTCGAGCTCAACAGCCAGGCCCGGGCGCCGTCGACGTCGTGCTGCAGGAACCCGGCGTAGGGCGCCGGGTTGAGCGTGCGCAGGCGCCGGTAGGTGGACGCCGGGTCACCGCCGCCGCGGGCCTCGACCCGGAACGTCAGGTTGGTCTCGTAGGTGTTGCCGGCGTGCAGGTGCTCCTGCACCCGGGCGAAGCCGGCGGCGTAGCCCTCGTCGACGCTCTCGACCTCGAGGTGCGGCGCCGCACCGAGCGCCGCGGCCCCGGACGACGTCTCGTGCTCGAACGAGCGCACGTGCGAGGGACGCATCCACACGGCGTCCGGCAGCCACTCGTCGGTGGTGGCGGGCAGGTCGGGCCGCGCGGCGTAGCCGAGGTAGCCGAACCACTGCCCCGCCGCGGTCGCCAGCTCGGCCTCGAGCACCGCGAAGACGTCGTCGCCCACGACGACGCCGCGGCCGCCGGACCACCGGGTCACCTCGCGCCGCGACGCGGAGTAGGTGAGCGAGACGTCGTCGTCGTCGAGCCAGCCGAGGATCGAGCGACGTCCGGACCACGCGCGGGCGCCGCCGCCGTCGAGCCAGAAGCACCGGCGGTGCGCGGCGGCGACCTCGGCGAAGACCGCCTCGACGTCGGCGCTCACCGGGCCGCGTCCAGGAAGTTCGCCACCAGCAGAGCGCCGTGCTCGGACAGGACCGACTCGGGGTGGAACTGCACGCCCTCCTGGGGCCGCTCGCGGTGCCGCACGCCCATCACGACGCCGTCCTCCGAGCGGGCGGTCACCTCGAGCTCGTCGGGCACCTCCAGCGCGGCCAGCGAGTGGTAGCGCACCACGGCGAGCCCCTGCGGGACGCCGGCGAAGACGCCCCGGCCGTCGTGCTCGACGCGCGCCACCTCGCCGTGCGCCGGCCGCACCCGGCCGACGCGGCCGCCGTACGACGTCACGAGGCCCTGCAGGCCCAGGCACACACCGAGCACCGGACGACGCCCGGCCAGCACGACCTCGCGCCCCACCGCGAAGTCGGCGCGCACGTCGGGCGACCCCGGCCCCGGCGACAGGACGACGTGCGCGTGCCTCAGCACCTCGGCCGCGGTCGTCTCGTCGTGCTGCACCACGGTGGGCAGCACCCCGGTCACGGAGGCCACCAGGTGCACGAGGTTCCAGGTGTAGGAGTCGTGGTGGTCGACCACCACGACGTCCGGGGGCACCGGCGTCCTCAGTCGAGCAGCAGGTCGGAGACCAGGCCGTGCAACACGTCGTAGCCCCGCTCGGTGAGGATCGACTCGGCGTGGAACTGGATGCCCCGGTAGTGCGGGCCGCGCAGGTGGTGCACGTCGCCGGTGGCGGCGTCGACGTCGACGCTGACGCCGTCGGGCAGCACGTCGCCGGCGCCGACGCGGCCGACGAAGGTGTTGTAGAAGCCGACCCGCTCGGTGCCGCCGTCGTAGGGGATCGCCGACTGGGTGCCCTGGAAGACGATGTCCTTGTAGGCCAGCGGGATGCCGAGGCGCCCGCAGAGGGTCTGGTGGCCGAGGCACACGGCGAGGAAGGTCTGGCCCGAGGCGAGCAGCTCGTCGACGGCGGCGCGCACGGCCGCGATCTTGGCGTCGTCGCCGTCGCGGGGGTCGCCCGGGCCCGGGCCGACGATGACGAGGTCGTGGCCGTCGAGCACGCCGGGCTGGTACTGCTCGTGGCGCACGACGGTGGAGCGCAGGCCGAGCACACCGAGCACGTGGCGCAGCATGTTGACGAAGTCGTCCTCGTTGTCGAGGATCACGACGCTCTTGCCGGCGAGGCGCGGGTCGGGCGTGGCGCCCGCCTGGTCGGTGAGCCAGAAGCGGCTCAGCCGGCGGTTGCGCGCGTTGAGGCTGAGCAGCACGTCCTCGTCGTTGACCAGCTCGGCGATGTCGACGTCGGGCACCGGCGCCGGGGGGACCAGCCCGAACGCCGAGAGGATGCCGCCGGCCTTGGCGTGGGTCTCGGCGACCTCGTAGGCCGGGTCGGAGTCACGCACGAGGGTGGCGCCGGCGGTGACGGTGAGCCGCCCGTCGGGCTTGACGTCGGCGGTGCGGATGACGATCGGGCTGTCGACGACCGGACCGCCCTTCGCGTCGCGGCCCAGGATCGCGAGCGCGGCGCCGTAGTAGCCACGTCCTTCGGTCTCGTACTGCTTGATGAGGCGGCAAGCGTTCTCGACCGGCGAGCCGGTGACCGTGGCGGCGTACATGGTGTCGCGCAGCACCTCGCGCGGGTCGCGGTCGGTGCGCCCGGCGAGGAGGTACTCGGTGTGCACGAGGCGGCTCATCGGCTTGAGGAACGGGCCGAGAACCTGGCCACCCTCGTGGCAGATGTCGCACATCATCTTCAGCTCCTCGTCGACGACCATGAAGAGCTCGTAGATCTCCTTCTCGTCGTGCAGGAAGTCGAGGAGAGCGGCGCGGGCGTCGCCCGCGCCCGGGATGCGGAACGTGCCCGAGATCGGGTTCATGCGCACGTCGCCGTCGTGCACGGTCACGTGCCGCTCGGGGCTCGCGCCGACCAGGAACCGGTCGCCGGTGAAGAAGACGAAGGTCCAGTAGGCGCCGCGCTCGCGCTCGAGCAGGCGCCGGAACACCGCGAGCGCCTTGTCGGCGCCCCAGTCGGCCACGGTCGCCCGGTAGTGGCGTCCCACGACGAGGTTGGCGCCCTCACCCTGGCCGATCTCCTCGGCGATGATCCGGCCGACGAGCTCGCCGTACTCGTCGTCGTCGGTCTCGAAGCCGCCGCGGTCGCCGAACTCGACCGGCACGTCGTCGATCGCCTCGATCACCTCGGCGACGGAGTACTCGCGCTCGGTCTCGACGTCGACGACGACGAGCGGGGTGCCGTCGTCGTGGGCCTCGAAGCCCCGCTCGGTCACCTGGCGGAACGGGATCGCGACCAGCCGGTCGGCGATGTGCCCGGCTTCGGGGACGCCGTCCTCGAGCGGCACGTCGAGGATCGAGGAGACCTCGCTGCGGCGTCCGCCGATCAGGCCGACGGTGTCCTTGCCGCCGACACGGGTCGAGCGACGGATGATCGCCCAGGCCTCGTGCCCCTGGAGCGCGGCGATGGCGTCGCGGGCGGCGAGGGGCTCAGTCATGGCCGAATCCTATGAGCGTCGGGTCGTGGCGCTCCGGACGGTCCCGCAGGGCAGACCGGGTGCAGACCAGGCGCGGACCGGTGGCGGCACGACCCTGCACCCCGGACTAGGGTGGGGCATGGCCCTCTTCGTCGCGCTCGGCGTCATCGGACTCGTGGTCATCGCGGTCGCCCTCGTGCTCGGCGACGTCTTCGACTCCTTCGGTGGCGACTGGTTCGCCACCGAGGTCGTGGGCGCCTTCGTCTCCGCGCTCGGCTTCGGCGGCGCGGTGGCGCTGCAGGCCGGGGCGCCCGACGCGGTCGCCGTCGGGGTCGGGCTCGCAGCCGGCGTGGTCTTCGGCGTCGGCGCCGGCGCGCTGACCCGCCTGGTCCGCGGCGGCGCGACCGACGACGTGCCCGAGCCCGACGACGTCATCGGCCGCGAGGGCCGGGTGCTCTCGGCCGTGCCCGACGAGGGGTTCGGATCGGTCGAGATCTGGGTAGGAGGCCACACGCTCCGCTTCAACGCCCGCGCCGACCTGGCCCTCGAGGCGGGCACGAAGGTCCACGTGACCAGCGTGCTCTCCCCCACCGCGGTCACGGTGTCGCCGCTGTGGAGCGCACTGCCCCCGGCCGACTGACTCCCGCCGCACCACCCCCACGAATCGCACAACTCAACACCCACCAGAAGGAGCCTCATGTTCGACTCCGCCCTCGGCCCCGTGATCGGGCTCGTGGTCCTCGTCCTCCTGCTCGTGCTGCTGATCACCAGCCGCTACAAGGTCGCCGGACCCAACCAGGCGTTCATCATCACCGGCCGCAAGGGCAAGGCGGTGCTCAACCCCGAGACGGGGCAGCTCAGCACCGACCTGTCGGGCCAGAAGGTCGTGCTCGGCGGCGGCGTCTTCGTCATCCCGTTCGTGCAGAAGCAGGCGACGATGGACCTGTCGTCGCGACGCATCACCGTCGCCATCCGCGGCGCCGTGTCCGGTCAGGGCATCAAGCTCAACGTCGAGGGTGTCGCCATCGTCAAGGTCGGCGGCAACGCCGACCAGATCCGCCTCGCCGCGCAGCGCTTCCTCAGCCAGCAGCAGGACGTCGAGCCGTTCACCCAGGAGGTGCTCGCCGGTGCGCTCCGCTCCATCGTCGGTGGCCTCACGGTCGAGCAGATCATCCGCGACCGCGCCGCGTTCGCCCAGCGCGTGGCCGACGAGTCGGAGAACTCCCTCACCGGCCAGGGCCTGATCCTCGACACCTTCCAGATCCAGGACGTCACCGACGACGGCAGCTACCTCGCCGACCTCGGACGTCCCGAGGCCGCCCGCGTCAGCCAGACCGCCCGCATCGCCGAGGCGAACGCCCGGCAGGCGGCCGAGCAGGCGCAGATCGCCGCCGAGCAGGAGATCGCGGTCTCCCAGCGCACGCTCGCGCTCAAGCAGGCCGAGATCAAGGCCGAGACCGACGCGGCCGCGGCCACCGCCGCGGCGTCCGGCCCGCTCGCGCAGGCCGACCGTGACCAGGCGATCCTCCTCGAGCAGGAGAAGGTCGCCGTCCGGCAGGCGGCGCTGACCGAGCGCAAGCTCGAGACCGAGGTCCGCAAGCCCGCCGACGCCGAGCGCTACCGCGTCGAGCAGGAGGCCGAGGCCAAGCGCTCGGCCGAGATCGCCGCCGCCGACGCCCGCAAGGCCGCCACCATCGCGGCCGCCGAGGCCCAGGCCCAGCAGGACCGGCTCTCCGGAGAGGCCGAGCGGGCCCGCCGGTCGGCGCTGGCCGAGGCCGAGGCGATCGAGGGCGCCAAGCGCGGTGAGGCCGAGAAGGCCCGCCGCGTCGCGGAGGCCGAGGCCACCCGCGCCGAGGGTGAGGCCCAGGCGGCCGCCACGCTCGCCGTCGGCCAGGCCGAGGCGGAGGCGATGGACAAGCGCGCCGAGGCGTTCGCCCACTACAACGACGCCGCGGTGCTGCAGATGCTCATCGAGGTGCTGCCGAAGATCGCCAAGGAGGTCGCGGCGCCGATGGCCGCCATCGACCAGCTCACCGTGGTCTCCACCGAGGGCGCCGGCGCACTGCCGCGCCAGGTCAACGACAACGTCGTCCAGACGCTGTCGATGCTCAAGACCACCACGGGCATCGACCTCGAGGCGCTGCTCAAGCGCACCACCGAGGGGGCCACGGCCACGCTCGAGTCGAGCTCGTCGGGTCAGGCGTCGCAGGCCTGACCCCCGTCCGCCCCGGCGCGCACCCGCGTCGGGGCGGACGCCGGCTAAGCGCCCATCGCCACGAAGCTCGCCGCCGTCGCCGCGGCGACGCCGCCGGCGCCCGACCGCAGGCGGCACAGGGCCGCGGCCGGTTCGAGGCCGGCGTCGAGGTGGGCGTGCAGGTCGACCATCAGCGCGGCGGTGGCGTCGTCGTTGACCTCCGCCACGCTGCACACCAGGCCCGCGGTGCCGAGCGCGAAGAGCGCCGAGGCGAGCCCGAGCAGCTCGTCGGCACCGACGGGGGCGAGCACGCCCGACTCGCACGCCGAGAGCACCACGCGGTGCGGCGCCCGGTCGAGGCGCTCCAGGTCGTAGACGGTCAGCGGACCGTCGGCCAGCTCGAGCGCCGAGAACAGCGGGCTGTCGGCGCGGAACCGGCCGTGGGCGGCCACGTGGGCGAGCGCGGCGCCGTCGAGGGCCGCCATCGCGGCGCCGACGGTGGCCCGGTCGCCGTCGAGCAGCACGGCACCCGGACGACGCCCGGCCAGCACGGGCACCTCGGCCCCGCCCGTGCCCAGCCCCGGCCCGGCCAGCAGGACCAGCGGAGCGCCGGTGGGCGCCCGGACGGTGTGGGCCCGCAGCCACTGCGCCGCCGACGGGACGACGGCGAAGGGCCGCCCGGCCAGTGCGGGCAGGAGCGCCCACGGCACGCCGTGCAGCCGGCCGGTCGGCACGACGGTGACCGGCCCGTCGGGCAGTCGTCCGGCCGCGTCGCCCAGCAGCTCGGCCTGCAGCAGCCGGCCGAGGTCACCGGGGGCGAACGGCCGTCCGCGCGCGGCCCGGCGCAGCACGAACGCCGCCGACCGCGTGAGTGCCAGCGCCGCCGTCGTCGTGCCGGCGACGTGACGGCGCACCCGCCCGTCGTGGACGACGAGCACGTGCAGCACGTCGTCGACGTCGACGAGCTCGACCAGGCAGCCGTCGCCCACCTCGGCGACCAGGCGGGCGACGTCGAACCGCTCACCGGCCGGCCCGGTGCCCGACTGGCGGTGGTGCTCGGCGCGCACCGCCCGCTCGAGCCGGGCGCGCTCGCCCTCGAGCTGGTCGGTCGGGGCGCCGTCGGCGCGGGCCTCGGCGAGGCGGCGTCCGTTGTCGCGCAGGGCGGCCAGCGACGCCAGCACGGGCTCGTCGCCGGGGGTCACCGACGGCTGCGCGAGCGCCGTGGCCCGCCAGCGCTCGCTCCAGCGCAGCAGCGTGCGCGGGTGGTGGACGGCGTGGCGCAGCGCCAGCGTGGCGAGGTCGCGGCCGTGCGTGGTCGCGAGCGCCCGCAGCTCGGTGCTGCCGAGCGTCTCGCGGTGCTCGTCGAGCGCGTCGAGACCGCGGCCGCAGGCCCGCAGCACCCGCCCCGGCGCGCCGTCCTCGTCGTGCAGGAGCGCGGTCGCGAGCCATCCGGAGGCCCGCACGAGGTCGCGGCTGCTGCGCCGGTAGGTCGCGGCGTCGGCGAGCAGCGTGGCCCGGTGGTGCGGGGCGAGCGAGGCGGCCAGCAGCAGCGCCGGGGGGCTCAGGTCGGAGCGGCTGCCGTGCAGCTCGGCGGCCACCCGCAGTGCGCCGGCGCGCCACGGCGCGCCCCGCCGCAGGGCCCGCCGGGCCCGCAGCTCGAGCTGACGGTTGCCGAGCCGGGCGAACAGCCGCCGGGCCTCGCGGGCGTGCTCGCGCGCCCGGTCGTCGTCACTCGCGGCCGAGGCCGCCTCGGCGACCACGAGGTGCAGCCACGCCACGTTCTGCGGGAACGCCGGCCTCCCCAGCGCGCTCGAGGCCACCGCGACGGCGTCGTCGTGGAGGCCGGCCCTGATCAACGCCTGCGCCCGAGCGATGGCGAGGTGGGTGCGCTCGTGCCCGAGCTGGTCGTAGCGCTCGTGCACGGCGTCGTAGATGGCGAGCGCGCGGGGCAGGTCCCCCTCGGCCTCGGCCACCTCGCCGAGGTTCTGCCGCGCCCAGGCCTCGTCGAGCTCGAGCCCGGCCGATGCGAACAGGGCCCGGGCCCGCTCGGTCTCCGCGCGGGCGACGTCGGTGCGACCGGCCTCGAGCGCGTTCCAGCCCAGGTTGTGCCGCGCGCGGGCCTCCCACACCCGGTCGCCGGCCGCCGCGAAGAGGTCGACGGCGGCTCCGTAGTCGTGTCCGGCGTCGTCGTGGCGCCCGAGCAGGCCGAGCGCGGCGGCCCGGCGCATCAGCGTCATCGCCCGGTGGTCGCCCGCCACCGCGGCGGCCGCGTCGAGCTCGGCGAGCCCCGCGCGCTCGCGGCCCGCCACGCAGAGCGTCATGCCGAGCGTGGCGCGGACGTCGGCGGCCAGCGCCGCGTCGCCGGTCGCGGTCGCGACGGCCACGGCTCGCCGCAGGTGCCGCAGGGCCAGGCCGACCTGGTGACCGTCGCGCAGCACCACGCCGAGCGTCCGGTGGGCCAGCGCCACCCCGGCGGCGTCGCCCCGCGCGGCGATCACCCGGCGGGCCGCCGCCGTGGCCGCGGACGGGTCGTCCATCGCCAGCTCGAGCAAGTCGTCGACCATCGTGTCGGCGTCCCCTGTCAGACGTTTACCAGGCTCGGGAGCAGCAGTACCGTAACCGCGCGCCCGGCACCACCACGAGGAGAGTCGCCATGCAGCTCAAGCCACGTCAGCTGGTCGCCGTCGCGGCGCGGGCGCCCCGGCGCGCCCGGCGCCTCCTGCACGACGTCCTGCCCACCTCGGCGCCGCTGGTCACCGTGTCCGGCGGCGACAGCGGCCGACAGCCGCGCGAGGTGCGCGACCGGGTGCACGCGCAGGTGCAGCTCGTGCGCGAGGCCTACGGCGACGACGTCGCGGTGTGGAGCGCGACCGGGCACGACGGCGACGCCGAGTTCCTCTACCACCCGCGCCGGCTGCTGGTGCGCTCGCGCGACGTCGAGCGCGTGCGCGAGGCGTTCGAGGCCGACAAGCACTACGACGGCGTCGGCGAGGCCGACCGGTCGAGGCTCGACGGCCTGGTCGTCTACACGCCCCCGGCCCGGCGCCGCTCCGACGTCAACGCGCTCCAGGCGGTCGCCGACCTCGAGCGCCGCCTGCCCCCGGGCGTCGTCACCCTCGACCACCTGCTCCACGTCTCGGGCGGCACGGGGCGCCTGTGCCCGGCCACCGAGCCCGAGCTGCCGCCGTCCGAGACGCCGCTGCCCGCGGTGACCGACGACGCCGACGCCGGTCGGGGCGTGCGGGTCTCCGTCGTCGACACCGGGTGGTGGCCGAAGGCGGCCGCCCACGACTGGCTCGACGACGACGGCATCGAGGGCGACGTCGAGACGGTCGACCCGACGAAGATCCATCCGTACGCCGGCCACGGCACGTTCGTCACCGGGGTCCTGCGGTGCCTCGCGCCGGCCACCGACGTCGAGGTCGAGGGCGTCCTGACCACGGGCGGGGCGATCTACGAGTCCAAGATCGTGGAGGAGCTGCACGAGGCGGTCACCGACCCCGACGGGCCCGACCTGATCAGCATCTCGGCCGGCGGCCGCACCCGCAACGGCGCGCCGATGCTCTCGTTCCTCGTGCTCCGCGACGACGCCCGCCACGGCCTGAAGAAGCGCAACGGGCGCCCGGCGCTCATCGTCGCCGCGGCCGGCAACGACGGCGCCGACTGGCCGCTGTACCCCGCGGCCTTCGACTGGGTGCTCTCCGTCGGCTCGCTCGACGCCGACGGCTCCGTGTCCGACTTCTCGAACTACGGCGACTGGGTCGACGTCTACGCGCGCGGACGCGACCTCATCAACGCCTTCCCGCACGGCACCTACACCTGCCACGAGCCCGACCACCTCGGTGAGGTGCGCGAGTTCGAGGGCATGGCGCAGTGGAGCGGCACGTCGTTCTCGACGCCGGTGGTGAGCGGCACCCTCGCCCGCTACATGAGCGGGGGGATGTCGGCCCACGCGGCGAAGGCCATGCTGATCTCCGACGGCCGGCTGATCACGGCACCCGACGGCAGCACCGGCTTCGCGGTCGCCGAGTTCTGAGGCCCTAGAGGTTCACCCAGGGGCTGGTGAGGGTGGCGTCGGCCGACCTCGCCACGAACCGCGTCGGCCCCGGCTCGACGCCCTCGAACCGGAAGAACCCCGCCGCGTCGACCTCGACGACGACCTCGTCGCCCTCGGGCCGCTGCAGGTGCAGGGTCGCGTCGGCGGACGGCACGACCTGGCCCACGACCTCGGTGCCGTCGTACTCGATCTCGAGCGCGAGGGCGCCGCTGCCGAACGAGAGCGACCGGGGCTCGTCGTCGGAGCCGGCCGAGCGGACGGCGGCGCCGGCGTCGAGCGCGGAGTCGTGGAGCAGCTCGGCGAGCTCGGCGTCGACCGTGCGCCAGGTGAACGCGGCGCGCGCGGCCTGTCGACGTCGCTCGCCG
The DNA here is from genome assembly GCF_039939255.1 of Nocardioides secundeburneus. Lineage (NCBI taxonomy): Bacteria > Bacillati > Actinomycetota > Actinomycetes > Propionibacteriales > Nocardioidaceae > Nocardioides > Nocardioides secundeburneus. Next base: position 54,901 of record NZ_JBDUUE010000004.1, on the reverse strand, counting down.
ACGTCGGCCGCCTCGGCGACGGCGGCGGCGAGCTCGGCGAGGAGCTGGTCGTCATTCATGCGAGGACCTCCCCGAGGTCGTGCAGGGCGCGGGTCTTGCGGAGCTGGTCGAGGGCGCGGGCCCGGGTGGGGCCGATGCTGCCGATCGGGATGCCGAGACGGGCGCTGATCTCGGCGTAGGCCAGCGGCGGGTCGGCGAGCAGCAGGAGCAGCAGCTCGCGGCGCGCCGCGGGCAGCTCGGCGAGCGCCTCGCGCAGGGCCTGACGCCGCTCGGCGGCCACGAGGTCGTCGCCGGCGACGTCGTCGGTGACGGCGTCGAGCACCCGCGCGTCCTGCGGGTCGGCGACACGGGTACGGCCGCGGGCCGCGAGCACGCGGAGGCACTCGTGGCGCGTCGTCGTCCTGATCCAGCCGGGGAGGGCGGCCGGCTCGCGGAGGCCGTCGAGATGCTCGACGAGCCGGAGCCAGACGGTCTGGCTGACGTCGTCGGCGTCGGCCTCGGAGAGCCGGTGCCGGCGCGCGACCGCACCGACCAGCGGGAGGAAGCGCTCGACGATCGCGTCCCAGGCATCCGCATCGCCCCCTCGAGCTGCCGAGACGAGGTCGGTCAGGGGGTACGACGCGTCCATCGTGGTCGACCCTCCTCCGCGGCGTGGGCGTGCGATCAGCACACCGCCGCGGCATCGTCTCGCACAACCGGAGGGTTCTGCCACTGCTCCTGATACACGGCCCGCGCGAGCGGGTCAGCTGACGGTGGTGAGCAGCTGCGTCGCGCGGGTGAGCACCACGTAGAGGGTGGCGCGTCCGGTGGCCGACTCGTCCTCGATCTCCTGCGGCCGGACGACGACGATCGCGTCGAACTCCAGACCCTTGGTGTCGAGGCCGGTGAGCACGACGACCCGGTCGTCGCCGGACGGGGTGACCGACGAGTCGACCGACGCGCGGGCGGCGGAGGCGTCGTCGGCGAGCTCGGGCCACGAGGCCAGCCAGGCGTTGACCTCCGAGCGCCGCGCCACGGGGACGACGATGCCGACGGTGCCGCCGACCTGGCCGGCGACGTCGACCACGGCCTCGCGCACGGCGTCCTCGAGGTCGGCGACGGGCCCGACGACCCGCGGCTCGACCCCGGTCGACCGGACGGCGGTGGGCAGGTCGGCGTCGAGGCCGACCCGGCGGGCGTAGGCCTCGGCGAAGGCGTAGATCTCCGAGCTGTTGCGGTAGTTGGTCGAGAGGTGGAAGGCGTGCACGGCCTTGCCGGCCAGGGCCTCGGCGCGCGCGGCGGCCGACTCGGCCGGCACGGGCCACGACGACTGGGCCGGGTCGCCGACGATCGTCCACGACGCCGTGCGGCCACGGCGTCCGACCATGCGCCACTGCATCGGCGTGAGGTCCTGGGCCTCGTCGATGAGCACGTGGGCGTAGCCGTCGTCGTCGATGGAGTGGGTGGGCGGCGCCCACGCGCGACCGGACGGGGCGTACTCGCGGTCGGAGGCGGTCATCAGCTCCTGGATGTTGACCGCGCCGTCGATGAGGGCGAGCGGGTCGTCGCGCTCGTCGTCGGCCTTGGCGGGCACGTCGCCGACGGCGTAGCGCAGCTCGTCGACGAGCGGGACGTCCTGGATGGACAGCTCGCCGGGCAGGCCGGTCCACGACTTGAGCAGCAGACGCTGCTCCTCGGGCGTGACGACGCCGTCGCCGACGCGGGCGAGCAGCTCGGGGTCGCGCAGCCACGACAGCACGTCGGGCGCGGTGACCGGCGGCCACCAGGCGACGGCGAAGTCGAGGAACCCGTCGGTGCCCAGCAGGTCGTCGTCGAACGACTCGCGACCGCGGTCGCGTCCGCGGGTGCTGCGCACCTGGCGCCACATCGCGTCGAGCAGCGCCTTGGCCACGCGCGGCAGCTGCTGGTTGCGCCGGCCCTGCGACATCAGCTGGCGCCGGATGCGGCCGAGCGTGCCGCGGTCGAGCACGAGGGTGTTGTCGTACCAGAACAGCCGGAACTCGCCCGGGCTGCCCGGCGCCTGCTGGCGCGCGGCGCGCCGCATCAGCTCGGCCATGCGTGCCGCGCCCTTGACGTCGGCGACGGCCGGCTCGTCGTGCCGGGTGGCGCGGACGCCGTCGACGACCTCGCCGAGCGAGCGCAGCGCGACCGCGGTCTCGCCGAGCGAGGGCAGCACGCGCTCGATGTAGCGCATGAACACCCCGCTGGGGCCGACGACGAGCACGCCACCGGTCTCGTAGCGGCGTCGGTCGGTGTAGAGCAGGTAGGCGGCACGGTGCAGCGCGACGACGGTCTTGCCGACGCCGGGGCCGCCGCTGATGGTGGTGACGCCCTTGTGCGGGGCCCGGATGGCCTTGTCCTGCTCGGCCTGGATCGTCGCGACGATGGAGTGCATGGTGCGGTCGCGGGCCCGGGAGAGCTGCGCCATCAGCGCACCCTCGCCGAGGATCGGCAGGTCGTCGACGTTGGCCTCGGCGTCGAGCAGCTCGTCCTCCACCCCGACGACCTTCGTGCCCTGCGAGCGCAGCACCCGGCGCCGGACGACGTCGTGCGGCTCGGCCGCAGTGGCCTGGTAGAAGACCGCGGCGGCCGGGGCGCGCCAGTCGATGAGCAGCGAGTCGCGGTTCTCGTCGCGCAGCCCGATGCGCCCGACGTAGCGCGGCTCGGGGTCCTTCTCGGGGCGCAGGTCGAGCCGGCCGAACACCAGGCCCTCGTGCGCGGCGTCGAGCTCGGCGAGCCGCTTGGCCGCCTGGAACACCATCGCGTCGCGCTCGACCAGGCCACCCTCGTGACCGAGCTGACCGCGGTTCTGGCCCTCGCGCGCCAGCTGCTCGGCCGCCTTGCCGGCGTCGAGGAGCTGACGGTGCACGCGATCGACGAATGCCTGTTCGCGAGCGATCTCCTGCTCGACGAGCTCTTCTGACACGGTGCCCCTCACACTTCCCGACTGCCGAACGGCAAGTCGTCGAGTCTACAAAGGGAATCGCCGTCGTGTGACCGGGTTCGGCACACGTTCACCACTCGCGCCGTGTGAGATGCGTCCGTAGGCGGGTGCGCCCTCACCCCTTCTTGCGGTTCAGGAACGCGGTCATGGCCTCGCGCGCGGCGTCGGAGGCGAACAGGCGCGCGGAGAGCTCGGCCATCTCGTCGGCGCGGGCGTCGATGCGGTCGAGCAGGTCGCGGGCCAGCAGCGCCTTCGTCTCGCGCAGTCCCTGCGGCGCGCCCGTGGCGAGCTCGGCGCAGACGGCGGCCGCGGCGTCGTCGAGCTCGGCGGTCGGGACGGCGCGCGTGACCAGCCCCATCGCGACGGCCTCGGTGCCGGTGAACGGCGCACCGGTGAGGCACGTGTACGCCGCGGCCCGCGACGTCAGTCGGGGTAGCACGGTGAGCGAGATGACCGCGGGGGTCAGGCCGAGCTTGACCTCGGTGAGGGCGAACGTGGCGTCGTCGGCGCAGACCACGATGTCGCACGCGGCGACGATGCCGATGCCACCGGCGCGCACGGGCCCGCGGACGACGGCCACGGCCGGCTTCGACATGCCGACCAGGAAGCGCTGCAGGCCGACGATCGCCTGCACGCCGTCGGAGTTGCCGTTCGCCGCGGCCTCCGACAGGTCGGCACCGGAGCAGAAGACCCGATCGGCCGAGGTGACGACCACGACCCGGACGTCGTCGTCGGCGTCGGCGCGCTCGAGGCGGTCGGCGAGCTCGGTGACGAGCCGGCGCGAGAGCGCGTTGCGGTTGTGCGGCGAGTCGAGCGTGACGGTGGCGACGGGGCCGTCGACGGTGAGGTGGACGAGCTCGGAGGTGACGTCGGTCATGCCGCGCATCTTGCCGCAGCCCCATCCGTCCGGCCGGGTGGCGACGAACACACGCCATGGTCTCCCGCTGGCTCTACGCCGTTTTCGGCCTCGTCTCCGCCCTCGTCGGCCTCGCCGTGGGGCACCTCGTGGCCGCGTTCACGCAGCCCGACTCCTCGCCCCTGCTCGCCGTGGGCTCCTACGTGGTCGACCTCGGCACCGACGGCAGCATGGCCGGCATCAAGGACTGGGCCATCGAGCAGTTCGGCGACAACGACAAGGTCTTCCTGGTCGGCTCGGTGATGGCCGGCGTGGCCGTGCTGGCCCTGGTGGCCGGCCTCGTCACCCGCCTCGGCTTCCGCTGGGGCGCCCTGATGATGCTGCTGCTGGTCGCCGTCGCCGGTGCCGCCGTCGTGGTGCGCCCGCTGTTCGAGGTGCTCGACCTCGTGCCGACCGTCCTCGCGGCCGTGTTCGCCGTCGCGAGCCTCTACCTGCTCGACCGCCTCGGTCGGGGTCTGCCGGTCGACCCCCGAGCCCGGTCGAGCGCCGAGGTCGCCAAGGCCGAGGGCGCCCAGGCCGCCGTGGTCGACCCCCTGGCCAAGCCCCGCGCGGTGCTCACCGACGCCCCCGTGCCCGACGAGGCCGACGTCGTCATCTCGCCCGGCGGCGAGGCCGAGCCGGCCGGCGCGTCGTCCCAGCCGTCACGTCGTGGCGTGCTCATCGCCACGGGTGTGCTCACCGCCGCGGCCGCCGTCATGGGTGGCGCCGGGCGCCTGATCGGCCAGCTCCGGCTGCGTCCGGAGAACTTCGACCTGCCCACCGTGGCCGCCGCCGAGATCCCCAAGCCCCTGCCGATGGACCTCAGCAAGACCTACTCCGGCATCACGCCGCTGCAGATCTCGCGCAACGACTTCTACCGCGTCGACACCCGTCTCGACGTCCCGCTCGTCGACTCCAACAGCTGGTCGCTCGAGGTGACCGGCGACGTCGAGAACGAGTTCACCCTCAGCTTCGACGACGTCCTCGACATGCCGCAGGTCGAGCGCGACATCACCCTCACCTGCGTCTCGAACAGCGTCGGCGGCAAGTACGTCGGCGGCGCCCGCTGGCAGGGCGTGCTGCTCAAGGACATCATCGACCGCGCCAAGCCCGGCAGCGGCGTCGACCAGATGATGGCCCACGACTTCGACGGCATGACCATCGGCACGCCCTACGACCTGCTCACCGACGGCCGTGAGGCGCTGCTCGCCATCGGCATGAACGGCGAGCCCCTGCCGCGTGAGCACGGCTTCCCCGCACGCATCATCATCCCCGGGCTGTACGGGTTCATCAGCGCCACGAAGTGGGTGACCAAGCTCGACTTCACCACCTACGCCGCCGAGGAGTCCTACTGGACCGAGCGCAAGTGGGACACCCGCGCCCCGATCAAGCCGTCGGCCCGCATCGACACACCCCGGGGTGCCACCCCGATCCCGGGCGACCAGGTCATCATCGGCGGCGTCGCCTGGGCGCAGGACAACGGCGGGGTCGCGAAGGTCCAGGTGCGCATCGACGGCGGCCCCTGGGTCGACGCCACCACCGGCCCCGACGTGAACAACGTCTACTGGCGCCAGTGGTACTACGACGCCACCGGGCTCGAGTCGGGCCAGCACAACGTCTCGGCGCGCATGGTCGACGGAGACGGCCAGACACAGACCGACGCGCGCGCCAACCCGTTCCCCGGCGGCTCCAGCGGGCTCCACACCCTGCTGTTCAACGTCGAGTGACCCAGATCACCGAACGGGTGGCAATCGCACCCATCCGGTCCCCGCGCAGCACCGAACACATCCCGTAAGTCCCCAAACGGAAGGCACCACCGCCATGAAGCTCCAGACGCTCCGTCGCAGCACCGCCGCTGCCGCTGTTGTCGCCCTGTCCTTCACCTTCGCCGCCTGTGGCAGCGAGGACGACGAGAGCGGCAGCGACAACACCGACACCAGCTCGGAGGCTGCCCCCGACACCAGCGACTCGGCCGACGCCCCGTCGGAGGACACCTCGTCCGACGCCGCCGGCGACGACCAGTTCGCGGCCGTCTTCGGCTCCGCCTGCTCGGGCCTGCCGGGCGCCGGCGAGCCCGGCTCCCTCGACGGCATGGTGACCGACCCGGTCGGCACCGCGGCCAGCACCAACCCGCTGCTCGGTACCCTCGTCACCGCCGTCCAGGCCGTTCCCGGCCTGCTCGACACCCTGAACGACGAGTCGGCCCAGTACACCGTCTTCGCCCCGGCCGACACGGCCTTCGAGAAGATCCCGCCGGCCGACCTGCAGGGCCTGCTCGACGGTGCTGCCGAGGCCGACAGCCCGCTGGCCCAGGTGCTCCAGCACCACGTCCTCGCCGAGCGCGTCGACCCCGACGCCATCGACGGCGAGCAGACGCCGCTGTTCGGCGACGCACTGACGATCGAGGGCGACCCGTCCACCGACCCCGACGGCGTCACCGTCACCGACGGCGTCGCGACCGCCAAGGTCCTCTGCGGCGGCATCCCCACCGCCAACGCCACCGTCTACGTCATCGACACGGTCCTCACCGGCCCGCTCGCCTGACGTTCGACACCCGAAACACGTACCAGGCATCATCGACCCATGAGTGGTCAGAGCCCCGAGCCCGCCGGCACCCTTCACGGGGTGCCGGCGGCGCCCGGCGCCGGGCTGGCCGCGCAGCTCGGCGGTCTCCTCCAGCGCGCCGCGCGCGGCGACCAGGCAGCGTTCGCCGACCTGTACGACGCCACGTCCTCGCGCATGTACGGCCTCGCCGTCCGCGTCGTCCGTGACCCGGCGCAGGCCGAGGAGGTCACCCAGGAGGCCTTCCTCGAGGTGTGGAAGACCTCGAGCCGCTTCGACCCCGACCGCGGCAGCGCACTGTCGTGGATCCTCACGATCTGCCACCGCAAGGCCGTCGACCGGGTCCGCTCGGCCGAGGCCGCCACGCGACGAGACACCTCGTACCACCAGCAGAACAGCACGATCGACCACGACGCCACGTCCGACGCCGCGCAGGCCTCCATGGAGGCCCAGCGGGTCCGCAAGGCGTTGGGCGGGCTCACCGACGTCCAGCGTGAGGCCATCGAGCTCGCCTACTTCGGCGGCTACACCCACACCGAGGTGGCCAGCATGCTCGACCTGCCGGTCGGCACCGCCAAGACAAGAATCCGAGACGGCCTGATCAGGCTGCGCGACAAGATGGGAGTGGGGCAGTGAGCGTCGACATCCATGCGCTCTCAGGCGCCTACGCCGTTGACGCGCTCGACGAGTTCGAGCGTGCCCAGTTCGAGCGTCACCTCGCCGGGTGCTCCACCTGCCGCGACGAGGTCGACTCCCTCACCGAGACCGCGACCCTGCTCCCCGAGACCTCGGCCCTCTCCGCTCCCGACTCGCTGCGCGCCTCCGTGCTCGCCGAGATCCAGACCGTCCGCCCCCTCCCGCCGGTCGTGGTGGCCGCCGCCGAGCGAGGACGGTCGACCCGCCGCCGATTTCCGGCTCTGGTCGCAGCAGCTGTGGCGCTGATCGCCATCGGTGGCGCCGGCGCCACCGTGTGGCACAACGCCCAGGACGACGCCCCGGCCGGCGTCTACGACCAGGTCGCCGCGGCGTCCGACGCCGAGGTCGTCGCCGCCTCGCTGCCCGACGGCGGCACCATCAAGCTCGCCCACTCGCCCTCCAGCGGCGAGGCGGTGCTCAGCGCGACCGACCTCGCTCCCCTGCCCGACGGCCGCACCTACCAGATGTGGCTCGACCAGGACGGCGAGATGGTCTGGGCCGGCTTCCTCGACGACCCGGACTCCGGGGCCGTCCTGCACGGCGACCTGAGCACGGCCACCAGCGCCAACATCACCGTCGAGGACTCCGAGAAGGCCGAGCACCCCGACCTGCAGCACTTCGTCGGCGCGGTCGAGCTCGCCTGATGGCCCGACGCATCGCCGTCGTCGGAAGCGGCGTCGCGGGTCTCACCGCGGCCTACGTCGCCTCCCGCACGGCCCACGTGACGCTCTACGAGGCCGACGACCGGCTCGGCGGCCACGCCGACACGCACGACGTCGTCGACCCGTCGTCCGGGCGCACGCTGCACATCGACACCGGGTTCATCGTGCACAACCCGCGCACCTACCCGGTGCTGCTGCGGCTGTTCGCCGAGCTCGGCGTGGCCACGCAGCCGTCGGAGATGTCGATGTCGATCGCCGACGACGGCAGCGGCCTCGAGTGGGCCGGCGCGCTCGGCCGACGTGGGCTGTTCCCGACGTCGGCCAACCTGCGCAACCCGCGCTACCTGGCGATGCTCGTCGAGATCCCGCGCTTCCACCGGCAGGCGAAGGCGCTGCTGTCGGTCGACACCGACACCCGCACGCTGCGCGAGTTCCTCGCCGAGGGCCGGTTCTCCGACTACTTCGTGCGGCACTTCATGGAGCCGGTCGTGGCGTGCGTCTGGTCGTGCGACCCGGCCGTGTCGCTCGACTACCCCGCCCGCTACCTGTTCACCTTCCTCGAGCACCACGGCATGCTCGGCATCTTCGGCTCCCCGCAGTGGCGCACGGTCGCCGACGGCTCGCGCTCCTACGTCGAGCGCGTCGGTGCCGCCCTGCAGGAGGTCCGCCTCGGCGCCAAGGTCACCTCGGTGCTCGAGACGGCGTCCGGCGTCGAGGTGACCGACGGGTCCGGCACGGTCACCGCCTTCGACGCCGTCGTCATCGCCACGCACCCCTCGCACGCCCTGTCGATGCTGGCCGAGCCGACCGACCTGCAGCGCGAGCTGCTCACCGCGATGCCCTACTCCCCCAACACGGCCCTGCTGCACACCGACACCTCGGTCATGCCGGCCGCCGGCGACGCGTGGGCGTCGTGGAACTTCCGGCGCCCCGTGGCGAACCGGTCGGGCGAGGTGGTCGTCACCTACGACCTCACCCGGCTGCAGCGGCTCGACACCGAGACCCACTACCTCGTCACGCTCGGCGGCGACGACCTCGTCGACCCCGCGCTGGTGATCGACCGCATGGAGTACGAGCACCCGCTCTACAACCCCACGTCGGTCGCCGCACAGGCCCGGCTCGGCGAGATCGACTCCGACCGCGTCGTGTTCGCCGGCGCCTACCACGGCTGGGGCTTCCACGAGGACGGCGCCCGCTCGGGCCTGGCCGCGGCCACCCGCCTCGGACTGTCGTGGCCCGAGGTCACGCGCACCGTCGACCCCGGCGTGACCACCGGCGTCTACGACACGACGATCGCCCACACCCGGCGCGGGCCGTTCAAGCGCCGCTTCACCCACCGCTCGCACACCTGGGTGGTCGACCTCGACGACCTGCCCGACCACGGCGTCCTCGGCCGGTTCGAGGCCCGCGACCACCTCGGCTCGCCCGACACCTCGATCCGCGCCAACGTCGTGGCGTTCCTCGGCCTGCACGACATCGAGGTCGGCACCGGCAAGATCTTCATGGCCGCCCAGGCCCGGGCGTTCGGCTACTGCTTCAACCCCATCAGCGTCTTCTGGTGCCACGACGAGGCGGGCCGGCTCGTCGCGACGGTCGTCGAGGTGCACAACACCTACGGCGACCGCCACGCCTACCTCGTCCAGACCGACGAGCGGGGCCGCGCCCGCACACCCAAGGCCATGTACGTCTCGCCCTTCCACGGCACCGACGGCACCTACGACCTCACGGTGCCGCCCCCGACGACGGCGTCGGGCAGCCGCCTGCACGTGGTCGTCGAGCTGACCTCCGACGGCGGCCGACGCTTCTCGGCGTCCATGAACGGACAGCCGTCGTCCACCACCCCGCTACGTGCCGCGCCCGCGGCGCTGCGGGGCTCGTTCCTCATCCGCGCCCACGGCATCTGGCTGTGGCTGCGTCGCCTGCCGGTGCGCCCGCGCCCGGCCCACTCCCAAGAAGGTGTGCAGTGACCGTCGCTCCCGCTCGACTGAGCGCCAACCACTGGCCCGGCCTCGACGTCGTCCCGTCCGGACCACGGTCGAAGGTCTCGGCCCGCATCGCCCGCCGGCTCTTCATCACCGCGATCAACCGGCTCGACGTCACCGTCCTGGCCGGCGACGAGCGCTGGGGCCGGGGCGGCCCGGTGGCCGTCGTCCACCGACCCGAGGAGTTCTTCGCCCGGCTCGGGCGCCACCAGCTGATCGGCTTCGGCGAGGCCTACCTCACCGGGGCCTGGGACGCCGAGGACGTCAGCGGCTTCCTGCAGGTGCTGGCCGCCGAGATGGCGACCCTGGTGCCCGAGCCCCTGCAGCGCTTCCGCGCCGTGGTCGCCAAGCGTCAGCCGCGTCGGCAGAAGAGCTCGGCCAAGAACTCGCGGGCCAACATCGCGCACCACTACGACCTGTCCAACGAGCTGTTCCAGCTCTTCCTCGACCCGACCCTGAGCTACTCCTCGGCGCTCTTCGACGGCGACCCGGCCACGGCCACGGCGTCCGACCTCGAGGCGGCGCAGGGGCGCAAGATCGAGCGCCTGCTCGACGAGGCGGGGGTCGGCCCGGGCTCACGCGTGCTCGAGATCGGCTCCGGATGGGGCGAGCTGTGCATCCGCGCCGCCCGTCGCGGTGCCACGATCACCTCGTTGACGCTGTCGGTGGAGCAGAAGGCGCTCGCCGACGAGCGCATCGCCGCCGCCGGCTACTCCGAGCAGTGCTCGGTGGAGATCTGCGACTACCGCGAGGTCTCCGGCTCCTACGACGCCGTGGTCTCGGTCGAGATGATCGAGGCGGTCGGGTTCGACTACTGGACGACGTACTTCGAGACGATCGACCGGGTGCTCGCCCCGGGCGGCAAGGTCGCCATCCAGGCGATCACGATGCCCCACGACCGCATGCTGGTCACGCGCAACACCTATACCTGGATCCACAAGTACATCTTCCCGGGCGGCTTCCTGCCCTCGGTGCGCGTCATCGACGAGATCACGCGAGAGCACACGTCGCTGCGCATGGCGCCGGCGTTCGCGATGGGCCAGCACTACGCGCAGACGCTGCGGCTGTGGGACGAGGCGTTCCTCGCCCACCAGTCCGAGGTGGTGGGTCTCGGCTTCGACGAGACCTTCCTGCGCATGTGGCACTTCTACCTCGAGTACTCCCGCTCCGGCTTCGCCTCGGGCTACATCGACGTCAACCAGCTGACCTTCGCGAGGGACCTGCCATGAGCGACACGACCGACACCGAGACCGGCACGACGACGTCCCGAGGGCACAGCGGCGGCGTCGCCCAGCAGCTGGCCGACGCCGTTGGCCCGTTCGTCGGCGGCGAGCTGCCCGTGCGCCTGCGCGCGTGGGACGGCTCCGAGGCCGGCTCGCCCGACGGGCCGCTCGTCGTCCTCAACTCCGTCGACGCCGTCCGCCGGCTGCTCTGGCACCCGGGCGAGCTCGGCGCCGCGCAGGCCTACGTGACCGGCGAGCTCGACGTGCCCGAGCAGGACGGGTGGGACCTCGACAAGGCGCTGACCTACGCGTTCGCCGTCGCGAAGGAGCGCGGCCTGTCGGGCACGCGGTTCTCGCCGTCCGCGATCGTGAAGGCGATCCGGGCCGCGGTCGACCTCGGCGCCGTGTCGCGCCCGCCGGCGGCGCCGGTCTCGCAGGCCAACATCAAGGGCCGCCTGCACTCGGCGCTCCGCGACCGCCGCGCGATCAGCCACCACTACGACCTGTCGAACGAGTTCTACTCGCTCATCCTCGAGCCGAACATGGCGTACTCGTCGGGCTACCACTCCTCGCCCGACCAGCCGTTGCAGGAGGCGCAGGAGGCCAAGCTCGACCTCGTCTGCACCAAGCTCGGCCTCACCGAGGGCTCGACCCTGCTCGACATCGGCTGCGGCTGGGGCTCCATGTCGTTGCGCGCGGCCGAGAAGTTCGGCGCCCGCGTCGTCGGCGTCACCATCGCGGCCGAGCAGAAGAAGTTCATCGACGCCCGCATCGCCGAGCGCGGCCTCGCCGACCGCGTCGAGATCCGGCTGCAGGACTACCGCGACATCCCCGAGCGCGACCACTTCGACGCCGTCAGCTCGATCGAGATGGGCGAGCACGTCGGCCAGAAGAACTACCCGACCTACGCCTCCGTGCTGCGCCGCTCGGTCAAGCCCGGCGGCCGCGTGCTCATCCAGCAGATGTCGCGCACCGGCAAGTGGCCCGGCGGCGGACCGTTCATCGAGTCGTTCATCGCCCCCGACATGTACATGCGCCCGGTCGGCGAGACCGTCGCCTTCCTCGAGCGAGGTGGCCTCGAGGTCCGCGACGTGCACGCCCTGCGCGAGCACTACGTGCTCACCGTCGCCGGCTGGCTCGAGAACTTCTACGCCAACCGCGACCGGCTCGTCGGCCTCATGGGCGAGCACGGCGAGGAGATCTACCGCGTCTGGGAGCTCTACCTCGTCGGTGGCTCCATGGCCTTCCGCGACGGCCGCATGGGAGTCGACCAGATCCTGATGGTCCGTCCCGACGGCCCGCACGACCTGCCGGCGGTGCGCGGCTTCTGACCTGGTGGCTCGGGCGCGGCCCGGCCCAGCCGGGCGGTAGGTGAGCCACCGTTCCGGCCCCTCCCCGACCACTACTCGGTGGCTCACGCACCGCCGACGGCGACAGCTCGGAGCAAGCCGGCCACCTGACCGACGGGTAGCCGCTGGCCCGATCGAGGCATCTCCGGCAACGGTCGGTCACTGCGTCGTGGTTCGGCGACGTTGAGTCGGAGGTCGAACGCATGCTTCTCCGCGTTCCACCACACGACGACGGAGACCCTCGATGAACGACCCGACCGGCCAGCACGGCCAGTTCCAGCCGCCCCCGCCCCCGGGCATGTACACGGACCCCGACGGCTCCGGCTACCGCCGCTGGTGGGACGGGCGTCAGTGGCACCCGGTCCAGCAGCCGCCGGCCCAGGACCCCGGCCCCGGCACGGCGCGCAAGGTCGCGACGTGGGTCAAGGCGCACCCGAAGACGAGCGGCGGCATCGCTGCGGTCGTCCTCATCGCCGCCATCGCCGGCGGCTCGGGCGACACCGACGCCGATCCCAGCCCCGAGCAGGCCGCCGACCGGTCCGAGACCGTCGTGCAGGCCGACGTCGAGAAGGCCGGCGAGGTCGTCGACGCCGAGCCGGCCCCGGTGCCGGTCGACACCGACGGCGACGGCGTGACCGACGACGTCGACGTCCGGCCCGACGACCCGTCGATCCAGACCGACGACGACATCGACACCGACAAGGACGGCGTCCCCGACCACCAGGACGCCTTCCCGAAGAACGCCGAGTTCAGCCGCGACACCGACGGCGACGGCTCCGCCGACAGCATCGACGACTTCCCGAAGGACGACCGCTACACCACCGACTCCGACGGCGACGGCGTGGCCGACTCCGTCGACGACTTCCCTCAGGACGCGAGCCGGTCCGAGATCACGTCCGGCATGCAGAACGCGATCGACTCGGCGGAGAACTACCTCGACTTCTCGGCGTTCTCACGGTCGGGCCTCATCGACCAGCTCGAGTTCGAGGACTACTCCACCGACGACGCGACGTTCGCCGTCGACTACCTCGACGTCGACTGGAACGAGCAGGCCGCGAAGTCCGCCGAGAACTACCTGAGCTTCTCGAGCTTCTCCCGCCAGGGTCTGATCGACCAGCTCGTCTTCGAGGGCTTCACCTACGAGCAGGCCGAGTACGGCGTCAGCAAGGCCTACTGATCCACCACGAGGGGTGACCCGTCGTACGCCAGACTCGACCCATGGACACCCTGCCTCTCGTGCTGCTCGCGCTGGGCGTCTCGCTCGCCACCGTCGTCGTCGGCATGACCGTGACCGCGATCCGGATCGAGCAGCTCGACAAGGCCGCGGTCGTCGACGTGACCTGGGGCGCCGGCTTCGTGCTGGTCGCCCTGGTCACGGCGGGCGTGGCGCTGGCGAGCAGCGAGGGCGAGCCGTGGCGCAGCGCGCTGCTGGTGGTGCTCGTCGCCGCCTGGGGCGGCCGGCTGGCCTGGCACGTGCGCAGCCGGGCGGTCGGGGCGCACCAGGGCAAGGAGGATCCCCGCTACGCGGAGATGCTCGGCGGCTCGGTCTCGGAGGTCGGGCTCGGCACCGTCGTCCGGCGGGTGCTGCTCGTGCAGGGTGCGGCGCAGTGGTTCATCGCCCTCCCCGTGGCGCTCGGGATGTTCCTCGAGGTCGAGGTGTGGCCCGCGGTCGTGGTCGGCGTGGTCGTGTGGGCGGTGGGCTTCGCCTTCGAGACCATCGGCGACCGGCAGCTGACCGCCTACAAGGAGCGGCCACGCGACCAGCGCCCGCAGGTCCTCGACACCGGACTGTGGGCCTGGACGCGCCACCCCAACTACTTCGGCGACGCGACCGTGTGGTGGGGCCTGTGGCTGGTGGGCGGTCTCGCGTCCGGCTGGGTCGTCGGGCTCGCGACGGTGCTCTGCCCGGTGGCGATGACGTTCTTCATCCGCAACGTCACCGGGGCCAAGCTGCTCGAGAAGACGATGTCGCAGCGGCCCGGGTGGGACGACTACGCGGCCCGGGTGCCGTTGTTCTTCCCGCGTCCGCCGCGCCGATGAGCGGCGTCTCGGTCCGGGTGGTCGACGTCGACCGCGACCTGGTGCTGCTCACCGAAGGCCCCGACGTCGTGCGCCGCACGGCCAGCGTCGCGAAGGTGCTCGTGCTCTCGGCGCTCGCCGCGGCCCTCGACGACGGCCGCGTCGCCGACGACGAGGTGCTCCGTCGCGACACCACGCCCCGAGTGGCCGACTCCGGCCTGTGGCACCGCATGGCCGTCGACGCCCTGCCGGTGCGCGACGTCGCCCTGCTCGTCGCAGCCGTGAGCGACAACTGGGCCAACAACGTGCTCGTCGAGCGGCTCGGCCTCGACGCCGTCAACGGGCTCGCCGCCGACCGCCGGCTTGAGCACACGCGGCTGCACGACGTCGTCCGCGACGAGCGCGCGCCCGAGGACCCGCCGACCCTCAGCAGCGGCACCGCCCGCGAGTGGACGACGGTGATGGCCGACCTGCACCGCGGCGCATGGGTGTCGCCGTCGGTCTCGCGCCAGGTGCTCGACTGGCTGGCGGCCGGCACCGACCACTCCCTCGTGGCGGCCGCGTTCGAGCGCGACCCGCTCGTCGTCGATGCCCTCGTCGTCACCAAGACCGGCACCGACGAACGCGTGCGGTGCGACGTCGGGCTCGTGCGCGGACCCGCTCGCACGCTGGCCTACGCCGCCCTCGGCAACGGCGCGCCCGGCGAGCTCGTGCCGCGCCTGCGGCGCATCGGGCAGCAGGTGCGCGACCTGGCCTGGGGCGCCGACGTCGTCACCGCGTGACCTCGTCCTGACGACGCTCAGTCCGCGACCGAGGCCTTCGGCGGCGGGTCGGGGTCGACCGTCGGCTGCACGGCACCGTGCAGGTCGGGCTGCTTCTTGTCGGGCTCGAGCACGATCTCGTGGGTGTCGCCGTCGCGGCCGTCGAAGCGGACGACGACGGTCTCGAAGCCCTTGTGGCGCTGCATCTGTGCGTACATCGCGTAGGCGCGGCGGTCGGCCTCGGTGAGGTCGACGGCGTCGGTGAACGGCGTCAGGAGCGCCCGTGGCCACAGCCGCCGGGCGAGCACGACGTTGACCTCGACGCCGATGATCGACATGACCGCCGCGATGTAGATGAGACCGACGAGACCGAGCACGAAGCCGAACGTCTGGTTGAGCGCGGCGGCGCCGGTGAGCACCTTGGTCACGTAGATCGTGCCGAGGTACTGCAACAGCTGCCAGAGCAGCGCGACGGTGAACGCGCCCGGGGCGGCGCGGGTGATCCGGTGGCTGCGGGCCGAGGCGAAGCGCATCAGCACCGTGAGCACGAGCCCGACGACGAGCACGGTGGCGGCCTGGATGGCGAGCTTGATCGTGGTGTTGACGCCCTGGCCGAACACCTCGGTGTTGCTGCCGAGCGCCGAGATGACCGACACGGCGATCACCGCCATCCCGGCGAACATCAGCAGCAGCAGGCTCTTGAGACGCAGCAGAAAGGGGTTGGGCCGGCTGTTGCGCGGGATCGCCCAGGCCGTCGCCATGAGGTTCTGGATCGCCTGGCCGAGGCCCAGGGCACCGTACGTCGCGGCGAGGGCACCGCCGATGACGGCGCCGGCCGAGCCCTGCAGGCCCTGCGGGCGGCCGAGCTCCTGACCGACGATCGGGAACTGGCTGAGGGCCGAGTTCAGCACCTGCTCCTGCAGCTCGGGATTGCCCTGCAGGATGAAGCCGAAGATGGACGACGCCAGCAGCAGCAGCGGGAAGATCGCCACGAACGCGTAGTAGGTGATCGCCGCGGCCAGGTAGTTGCCCTGGTCGTCGAAGAACTTGTAGATCACCGCGAGCGGGAACCCCAGCACGCTGAAGCGGCGCTGGGTGCGGTCGGCCTTGCCGATGGCGCTCATCGGCCGCTCACGGGAAGCACACGTCGCCGGACTCGTCGAGCACGAAGAGCTGGATGCCGTCGCCGTCGGGCTCGTCGGTGCCCAGGGCGACCGCCGCCTTGTCGAGACCGGCGACCAGGGCGACGAGCACGACCGCGACGGCCTCGGCCGGGCGCAGGTGACGCCGGGCCCCCTCGAGGTCGGCGGGCCGGACGCCGGCCGGCGTCCGGAGCGCGGCGTCGGCGAGCCCGAGGGCCGCGCACCGGACCTCGCTCAGCGAGCTCGAGCGGTAGTGGTCGACAGCAGCGAAGGTGGCGGCGTCGGCCCCCGCCCGGACGGCGTCGAGGCTGCGCCGGGCCATGCCCACCCGCGAGCCGATCCGCCGGGCGACCCGCAGCCGCACCAGCTCGACCGTCACCGGGTCGAGGACGCCTATCAGCGCGACCTCGCGCCCCAGCTCGGCGACGAGCCACCGCAGGTGCGCGGTCGGGGCCGGGTCGGCGTCGTCCCACGGGCCGGGGCCGAACAGCCCGTCGAGCACGGCGCGTGCACGCGACACCGCGTCGGCGACGGCGGCGGCCAGCGCCACCTCGTGGGCCGCGGGCGACGTCGCCGCCGCGAACGCCTCGCGCTGGCCGTCGGCGATCGACGTGACGTCGGCGGCGAGCTGCTCGGCGAAGGTGAGCACGGCCAGGCTCGGGACCTCGCCCGGGTCGTCGGGCCCGGCGGGGGCGGGCAGCGCCCCGGCGCCGACCGCCTCGGCCGTCGCCGAGCGCACCTCGCGCAGGCGGGCAGCGGGCACGTGCTCGGGCCAGGCAGCGACCAGCGCGGCGACGGCCGCACCGGCAGTGGGCGCCCACGTCTGCAGCGCCTGCGCGCCGCCGACGTCCCAGCCCTCTGCCATGGGGCGAGCCTAGTCATGGCGATGTCGTGACAGCGGGCACTGCTGGCGGGGCGCCGGTCTTCCTACGCTCTTGTCGGTGAACGGGCACGTCGAGTGCCCCGATCCGAGGACCCTCCCCATGTTGCTCCGGCTGGCCCGCACCTACCTCGCGCCCTACCGCGGCTGGCTGTGGTCGCTCGCCGCGCTGCAGCTCATCAGCGTGCTCACCAACCTGTTCCTGCCCAGTCTCAACGCCGCGCTCATCGACGACGGCCTGGCCCGCGGCGACGTCGAGCACATCTGGCGGGTCGGCAGCCTGATGCTGCTGGTCACGATCGCGCAGGTGGTGGCGGCGTCCGGCGCGGCCTTCACCGGCGCCCGGACGGCGATGGGCTTCGGGCGCGACGTCCGCGCCGCCGTCTTCGACCGGGTCGGGGAGTTCTCGGCGCGCGAGAACAACCAGTTCGGGACGCCGTCGCTCGTCACGCGCTGCACCAACGACGTGCAACAGGTGCAGATGCTCGTGCTGATGACCTGCACGATGATGATCACCGCGCCGATCATGATGGTCGGCGGCGTCGTGATGGCCCTGCGGGAGGACCTGGGGCTGTCGTGGCTGATGGGCGTCGCCGTGCCCGTGCTGTTCCTGTCGGTCGGCTTCGTCGTGCTGCGGATGGTGCCGCACACCCGTCGGCTCCAAGAGCGCACCGACGGCGTCAACCGCGTGCTGCGGGAGCAGCTCATGGGCATCCGGGTGGTCCGCGCGTTCGTCCGGGAGCCCGAGGAGAAGGCCCGCTTCGGCGCCGCCAACGACGACCTCGCCCGGACGGCGCGCAGCGTCGGTCGGCTGATGGGCTCGCTCTCCCCCGTGGTGCTGATCGTGCTCAACGCCTCGACCGTCGCCGTCGTCTGGTTCGGTGGACACCGTGTCGCGTCGGAGGACATGCAGGTGGGTGCGTTGACGGCGTACATGACCTACCTGCTGCAGATCCTGATGTCGGTGATGATGGCGACGCTGATGCTGATGATCCTGCCGCGGGCCGCGGTCGCGGCCGAGCGGATCCAGGAGGTGCTCGACACCGAGTCGTCCGTGCCCCCGCCGCGTCGTCCGGCGCCCGTGAGGGAGCTGCGCGGCGTCGTCGACCTCGAGGGGGTCGCGATGCGCTACCCGGGAGCCGACGCACCCGTCGTCAGCGGCATCGACCTGCACGCCGAGCCCGGTCAGACCGTGGCGATCGTCGGCTCCACCGGCAGCGGCAAGACGACCCTCGTGTCGCTGGTCGCCCGGCTCTTCGACGCCACCGAGGGCACGGTGCGCCTCGACGGGTACGACGTGCGCGAGCTCGACCCGGTCGTCGTCCGGCGCAGCATGGCGATCGTGCCGCAGCGGCCCTACCTGTTCTCCGGGACCGTGGGCAGCAACCTGCGGCACGGCGACCCGACGGCCTCGGACGACGAGCTGTGGGCCGCGCTCGAGGTCGCCCAGGCCCGGGATTTCGTCGAAGCCCTGAAGGGTGGCCTCGACGCCCCGATCCACCAGGGCGGCACGAACGTGAGCGGCGGGCAACGACAACGGCTCTGCATCGCACGGGCGGTGGTCGCCCGACCACGGATCTACCTCATCGACGACTCGTTCTCGGCGCTCGACACCGCCACGGACGCCCGGCTGCGGGCCGCGCTGCGCGAGGTCACCCGCGACTCGACCGTGATCGTCGTCGGGCAGCGGATCTCGAGCGTGCGCGACGCCGACACCATCGTCGTCCTGGACGACGGGCGCGTGGTCGGCTCCGGTCCGCACGACGTCCTGCTCGCGGGGTGTGCGACGTACCGCGAGATCGTCGAGTCGCAGGACGGGGTGCCGGCATGAGCGCGGCCGCAGCCAAGGGGGCGCCGAGCGAGAAGGCGCAGGACTTCCTGCCGTCGGCCCGGCGGCTGGTCGGGCTGCTGGCGCCCGACCGGTGGCGGATGACCGCCGTCCTGGTGCTGACCGTGGCGGCCGTCGCGCTCAACGTCGTCGCCCCGCTGGTGATCGGCAAGGCGATCGACGCGGTGTTCTCGGGCGCGATCGGCGCCGGACTGCCGGCCGGCCGGAGCAAGTCCGAGGTGGTCGCCGGCCTCGAGTCGTCGGGCCAGTCGGACTTCGCCTCGATGCTGGCGAACATGGACGTCGTCCCGGGCGTCGGCATCGACTTCGGCGACGTCGGGCGGCTGCTGGTGATCACGCTGCTGCTCTACGTCGTCGCCTCGGCCGCCCAGCTGTGGCAGGCCTGGCTGCTCGCGAGCGCCGTCAACGCGGCGGCACAGCGTCTGCGCGCCGACGTCGAGGCCAAGGTGCACCGGCTGCCGCTGGCCTACCTCGACGGGCAGCCGCGCGGCGCGCTGATGTCGCGGGTGACCAACGACGTCGACAACGTCGCGCAGTCGCTCAACCAGACGCTGAGCCAGCTGATCTACTCGTTGCTGAGCGTGGTCGGCGTCGTCGCGATGATGTTCTACATCTCGCCGCTGCTCACCGCCGTCGCGCTGGTCGCCGTCCCGCTGACGGCGCTGATCACCAAGGTCGTGATGTCGCGCAGCCAGACGCTGTTCGTGCAGCAGTGGGCACACACGGGCGCGTTGAACGCCCAGATCGAGGAGGCCTTCACCGGCCACGAGCTGATCACGGTCTTCGACCGCCGCGAGGAGGTGCGGGCGAGCTTCCGGGCGACCAACGACGAGCTGATGGAGGTCAGCTACCGTGCGCAGTTCGTGAGCGGGCTGATGATGCCGATCATGATGTTCGTCGGCAACCTGTCGTACGTCGTCATCTGCGTCGTCGGCGCGCTGCGCGTGCTGAGCGGTTCGATCACGCTCGGCGAGGTGACCGCGTTCATCCAGTACTCGCGCCAGTTCACCCAGCCGTTGAGCCAGGTCGCGTCGATGACCAACCTCCTGCAGTCGGGCACGGCGTCGGCCGAGCGGGTCTTCGAGCTGCTCGACGCACCCGAGGAGCCGGCCGACGCGCACGGGACCCTGACGACGCCCACGCGGGGCCGCGTGGCGTTCGAGTCGGTGTCGTTCGGCTACGGCTTAGAGCCGCTCATCACCGGACTCGACCTGGAGGTGCAGCCCGGGCAGACGGTCGCGATCGTCGGACCGACCGGCGCCGGCAAGACCACGCTGGTGAACCTGCTGATGCGCTTCTACGACGTCTCCGCCGGCCGCATCACGCTCGACGGCGTCGACGTCGCCTCGGTGCCCCGGGCCGACCTGCGCTCGAAGGTCGCGATGGTGCTGCAGGACACCTGGCTGTTCACCGGCACCATCCGCGACAACATCCGCTACGGCCGCCCGTCGGCGTCCGACGCCGAGGTGCAGGCGGCGGCCGAGGCCGCCTTCGTCGACCGCTTCGTGCGCTCGCTGCCCGACGGCTACGACACCGTGCTGTCCGGCGAGGACTCCGCCCTGTCGGCCGGCGAGCGCCAGCTGATCACCCTCGCCCGCGCCTTCGTTGCCGACCCGTCGCTGCTGGTGCTCGACGAGGCGACGTCGTCCGTCGACACCCGCACCGAGCTCCTCCTCCAGCGCGCCATGACCGCGCTGCGTGCCGACCGCACCGCGTTCGTGATCGCGCACCGCCTCTCCACCATCCGCGATGCCGACCTCATCGTCGTCATGGACGCCGGCCGCGTCGTCGAGCAGGGCACGCACGCGACGCTCGTCTCCGCCGGCGGTCTCTACACGGGGCTGTACCGGGCGCAGCTCGCCGGCGCCGTCGAGGACGACGCGCCCGCCGTCGCGCCGAGGCCGGGGGCGTCCGCGGTCGCCGTCCCGGCGGCGCGCGAGGCCTGACCCTCTCCCCCCCCAGACGGGCGGTAGGTGGGCCACCGACGTGGTGGTCGACCTGCCGCCCGTTCCTGCGTGCGGCGGTCGGGTCGTTGCGTCGCGGCGGTCGGGCGGTCGTTGAGCCACCGAACGCCTCGTCCTCCGGTTCCCCAACGGTGGCTCACGCACCGCCCCGCCGTCCCAGCAGCTCCTCAGGGACTGCGCACCCTTCTCAGGTGGGCGGATTCAAGTGGTCCAAGCAACACCGAGTGATCGAGGTGTTGAAGAATGGGCAGACCACCGATTCCGTATGAGGTCCGTGCGCGGGTGTTTGAGGCGTTGGCGTCTGGCTCGTCGCTGACGAGGGCGGCGGTTGTGGCGGGCGTGTCGAAGGCCTCGGCCGAGCTGTGGTGGAGTCAGTGTGCTCCGGTGAGCCTGACCTTACTTCGTGGCGCTGCTGGCGGCCTGCCTGAGTTGCCTGCTCATCCGTGGAACCAATCGCCGGTCGAGCTGGGTGAGCTGGTCGAGCCACCGTCGATCGAAGCTGCTGGACGGCGGGTGCTGACCTCTGAGGACCGGGCAGTGATTGCGGCGTGTGTACGTCAGCGGGTCGAGGCCCTCGAACGGGGCGACAGGCCGATGTCGTTGGCCGCGATCGGAGCGCTGATCGGTCGCGACCGTTCGGTCATCGGTCGTGAGATCGCCCGCAACAGCGGCCCGGACGGCACCTACTACGCCGCGCTGGCGCATCGCCAGGCCCTGACCCAACGGCGTCGCCCCAAGAAGTTCCGGCTACGACAGAACTCGGCGCTGTGCACCGCGATCGAGCAGTGGATGGACCAGGGCTGGTCTCCGAAGCTGATCGCGACGATCCTCAAGCAGGACTACCCGCACATGATAATGGAGCGCGTGTCGCACGAGACGATCTACCAGGCCCTCTACGTCCAGACCCGCGGGTCGCTGCGTAAGGACCTGCACCAGAAGCTGTCGACCAAACGACCCCGACGACAAGCTCGTGACGGCGTCAAACGTGGCCAGAGCCCGTACCGCGAGGCATTCAAGATCGCCGACCGCCCGGCCGAGGCCGCTGACCGCTCCGTACCTGGACACTGGGAAGGCGACCTGATTCTCGGCGCCGCCAACCGCTCCGCAATCGGGGTCCTGGTCGAACGCACCACTCGGTTCACGATCTTGCTGCACCTACCCGGCAGGCATGACGCCGAGAGCGTCGCCGAGGTCATGATCCGCGAGATGAGCAACCTTCCCGAACGGCTGCGCCAGTCGCTGGCCTGGGACCGCGGCGTCGAGATGGTCCGCTACGAACGCATCCAGCTCGAGCTCGACATGCCGATCTACTTCTGCGACCCCCACGCACCCTGGCAGCGCGGCACCGGTGAGAACACCAACCGGCTCCTACGCCACTGGTTCGAGAAGGGCACCGATCTGTCCGCATGGAGCCAGGCCGACCTCAACCGCGTCGCCGCCAGCCTCAACGCCCGACCCCGCCCTACCCTGGACCTACGAACCCCAGCCCAAGCGCTGGACCAACTGCTCGCCGACTTGGCCGCAGCCTGACCCGTTGCTTGGACCGGTTGACGTCGCCGTGTTGCAACCCCTGGGAACGTCAGGAGTACCCGGTGCACCGGGTGTTCACCGCCCACGGACCCCGGGAGCCCCGCAACGCCCGCCCAGCGGCAACTATCACGGTGGCTCACGCACCGCCCCCGCCGTCCCGGGAGCTCCTCAGGGACTGCGCACCCTTCTCAGGTGTTGCAACCCCTGCGAACGTCAGGAGTACCCGGTGCACCGGGTGATCTCCGCCCCCGGGCCCCGGACCCCGGCCCACCGGCGCCCGCGGACGACGCATGAAGACCCCGGGACCGTGAAGGTCCCGGGGTCTCGCAGCGGCGCTGCCGGCTCAGTCGCGCATCAGCCGCGCGGCTCCCACCGCCACTTGGAGCGCGCGACCTGCACGAACACCAGGCACCAGAACGCCAGCAGCAGCGAGTTGGCGCCCGTCATCAACAGCGACGCCGAGACGTCGAGCCGCTCGGCGAGGTCGACGACGACGGCGGGCGTCGCGAACGTGTCGGCGGGGGCACCCAGCGCCCGCGCCGCGAGGTCGCTCGACGACGCGTACGGCGCCAGCAGCACGAGCCCGCGGACGTTGTCGGAGAGGCCGGGGTTGAGCACCATGATCGAGGTGACGAGGCCGGTCATCATGATCGGCATGACGCCGAACTGCACGCGCTCGCTGTTGGCGGTCATGGTGCCGGTGGCGAAGCCGGCGAGCACGCTCATCACGGTCGTCGCGACGACGACGAGCGCGAACAGCTCGGGCCGGGCCACGGACGGCGCCCCCATGGCCTGGTAGGCCGCGGTGAGGACGACGACCTGCCCGATGCCGACGAGCACGTAGGGCGCCGCGAGCGAGAACAGCATCTGGCGCGGGAGCAGCTCGGAGGTGCGGAAGCGCTTGAGGACCTGGTTCTCGCGCCGCGACACGACGGTGCTGGTCGTGGTCGTGTAGACCGCGAGGATCAGCACGAGCACGGCCATCGACGACAGGAGCGAGAGCCAGGCGGCGTCGTCGACCGGCTTGGTGAACGAGGCGATGCCGATCGCGGTGGCCGGCGCGAGCAGGATCGACATGAGCGCGACCTTCTGACGGAAGATCATCGTCAGCTCGAAGCGGGTCATCCGGGCGACCCGGCCGAGCGCCGTGCGGCGCCGGCGTCGGCGGTCGGGCAGCGCGGGGAGCGGGGTCGGTGGTGCGACCGCGGTGCGGTCGTCGAGGACGGTCATGCGGACACCTCACGGGCAGTAGGGGCGGGCGAAGGAGCAGGAGCGGAGAGTCGGACCTGGTGGAAGACCTCCTCGAGCGAGGCCGGGTTGGCCCGCAGCCGCTCGAGGACGACGCCGGCACGGTCGGCGGCGTCGAGCACCCAGCGCAGGTCGCGCACGGGCTCGGGTCCACTGACGCGCACCTCGAGGCGTGAGCCGTGCGGGCGCCGGACGACGTCCTGATCGACGGCGACGCCGGGCAGCACCGGCGCCAACCACGACAGCCCCACCGATGGTTCGATGTCGAACGAGACACGGGCGGGCTGGCTGGCGAGCACCTCGTCGAGCGTGCCCGCGACGGCGATCACGCCGTGGTGCATGATCGCGACCCGGTCGGCGAGGCTCTCGGCCTCCTCGAGCTGGTGGGTGGTGAGCAGCACCGTGGTGCCGCCGTCGCGCAGCTGGCGCACGAGAGTCCACAGCGTCTGGCGCGAGGCGGGGTCGAGGCCGGTGGTCGGCTCGTCGAGCACGATCAGGTCCGGGCCGCCCCAGATGGTGGCGGCGAGGTCGAGCCGGCGGCGCTCACCGCCCGAGAGCGACTGCACCTTGGTGTCACGCTTGTGGGTCAGCCCGACCCGCTCGAGCACGTCGTCGACGCGATCACGCCGCGACGACAGGTCGGCCCACAGCGCGAGGGTGCTGCGCACGGACAGCTCGGGGAAGAACCCGGCCTCCTGGAGCATCGCACCGGTACGGGCGCGGATCGTGCGCGGCTCGGCGGCGGGGTCGACGCCGAGCACCCGGACGGCGCCCTCGCGCGGGCGCCGGAAGCCCTGGATCAGCTCGAGCGTGGTGGTCTTGCCCGCCCCGTTGGTGCCGAGCAGCGCGTAGACCTGCCCGGCCTCGATGGTGAGCGAGACGCCGCGGACGGCGTCGTGGTTGCCGTAGGAGAAGTGGAGGTCTCGAACCTCGACGATCGGGGTCATGCCTCCAGCGTCGCGGCCCGCGCGTGTCCGGCGTAGGGGCCGTTGGCCCCACTACCGATGACACCTGTCACGAGCTCGGGGGCGGCGGTGCGCACCCACCCGTGCGGCTCCGACGCCGTGTCGGCCAGCAACCGGTCGACGACCGCACGCGGCGGCGTCGCCAGCAGGCGCTCGTCGAAGTGGCGGACGTCGTCGTCGGACGCGCCGAGGTCGAGCAGCGTGGTCGCGCGGCGGCACCAGGTGGCGCCGTCGGACTCGTCGCGCAGCCACTGTCCGGCGAGGGCCACCGCGGTGTCGGGCACGCCGGCGGCGCGCTCGACGAGCCGCACCTCCGACAGCTCACGACGCACGTGCTCGAGCGCGGCGGGCAGGCCCTCGGGCGACGCCCAGACCTCGACGACGAGGGCCTGGTCGCCCGGCACGGCCTCCTGCCGCAGGGTCAGCACCGTGTCGGGTGGCGCGGCGAAGGGTGCCGGGTCGCGACCGTGCGAGCGGGCCTGGAGGTCGGCCACGAGGGCGATCCCGAGCCACCGGGCCACGAAGCCGTCGCCGTCGGTCGGCCAGCGCAGCTTCGCACCGGCGACGTCGGGCGGCCAGCCGTCGAGCGGGCGCACCTCGAGGCCCGACCGCGACGGAACCACGGTCGGCGCCGGCGTCGGCGCGACCCAGGCGACGGCGCGCGAGGCACGCCGGCCGGTGAGCGCCACGTGCCGGACGGCGAGGTCGCCCACCGCGACAGCGAGGTCGGCCATCAGCTCGTCGGCCGGCACCGCGGCGGTCGTCGCGGCCACCCAGCCCGCGAGGTCGCGGGTGATGGTGCACCCGGCGGCCCGCAGGCGCTGCTCGGTCGCGGGTCCGGGTGCGGCGGCGAGCCGCACGGAGGCCGACGACGACAACGACGCCCGGTCGACGGCGACGAGGCGCACCGGCGAGCCGGACGGCGGCCGGGTCGAGCGGGCCGCCACCGGCGGGCGTCCCACCAGCCCGACCGGCGTGGCGTCGTCCAGGAGCCGGGCGGCGTGGACGACGTCGTCGACGGTCACCTCGCGCACGGCCTCGACCCAGCGCACGGCGGCGTCGGGCGACCCGCCGAGCAGTGCGCCCCGGGCGAGGAGCTCGGCGGCCCCGCGCGGGCGGTCGAGCGCGGCAGCGACGTCGGCCCGTGCCCGCCGCAGCGCCGACCCCATGTCGGCACCACGACGAGCGACGGCCGCGACCTCGCGGAGGGCGAGGTCGAGTCCGGGTGCGGCGTCGACGTCGTCGACGACCGTGAGGGTGAGCGCGTCGCCGTCGAGGCGGTCCATCGGCGTCATCTGGCCGAGGCGTCCGCGCGCGGCGGGGTGCCGACCGAGGTGGGCGGCCACGACCAGCAGCCCGGCGTAGGCCTGCGGGGCGTCGACGACCGACGGCACGCGCCAGGCCAGCGCGCCCACCGAGTGCGGGGCGGACCACTCCGCGGCGGTCAGGACTCCGTCGGAGTCGGCCTGGGGCATCGGGACAACAGACTGTCTCGTCGTTGCGCTGCCAGGGACCGGGCCGTCCAGCGCGTCCGCGAGAGCGTCGGCCCCGCCGGGCACCCGACGCAGGTCGGCGACCACGACGACCACCGTGTCGACGGGTCGGTGGTGCGCGGACCAGAAGGCGCGGCAGTCGGCCTCGGTCAGGCGGGCGACCTCGTCGACGTCGCCGAAGGGGTCGTGCCCCTCGGACCAGCTGCCGAAGACACGCAGGCCGAGGTCGGGCCAGGGCAGCGAGCGCGTCGCGCGGTCGCCGACGTGCTGCTGGATCTCGCGCCACACGCCGTCGCGCTGCTTGTCGAGCTCGGTGTCGCGCAGCACGGGCCAGCCGGACAGGCGGGCCCGCTCAGCGGCGATCCCGGCGGGGAGCGCCTCGTGCGGGCCCTCGAAGCAGAACTCGAGGTAGTCGGGGTGCGTCGTCGCGCTCACGTCGCCGCCGGCGAGCACCACGGGCGTCACCCAGCGCTCGCCGTCGGGCGCGAGGCCCTGGGTGAGCAGGTGCTCGGTGAGGTGGGCCGTGCCCGCGGCGCCCGGCGGGTCGAGCCGGCTGCCGCCGTGCACGTGCGACAGGACGACGGCGCTGCGCACGCCCGGGCGGTCGAGCAGGAGGAGCCGCGTGCCCGACGACAGCACCCGTTCCTCGTGCCGCAGGCGGTCGGCCCAGTCGGCCCGGCTCATGGCAGCGCGACCGGGGGCAGCGAGCCGACCAGCGCGGCCCAGCGGGCGGGCTCGTCGTCGGGGCAGTCGGCGTGCACGACGATGTCGGCGACGTGCCGCACCACCCCGAGCCGGACCTCGCGGTCGAGGGCGTCGGGCGAGATCGGTGCCGGGTAGCCGGCGAGCAGGGCGGCGCGGGCGTCGTCGAGCGTGACGACCTGCTCGAACTCCGGGCGGAAGAAGCGCAGCTCGACCACCTGGGCGAGCACGGCGGCCAGGTCGTGCTCGCGGGCGGCGATGCCGAGGTCCTCCCCCACGAGCCCCACCGCTCCGGACCCCGAGGGGTACCAGCGTCCGAGGCCGGCCCAGCCGTGGCTGCGGACGCCGGCACCGGGCGGCGGCGCCGCCGCGCGGCGGGTGTCGACGACCAGCTCGTCGCGCAGCCCCGGGCACAGCGCGTCGACGAAGCGCTGCCGCTGGGCGGCGGGTCGGCCCTCGGGCACGACGCCGTCGAGGAAGAGCGCCAGGCGGCGCAACCCCTGCGGCTCGCCCTCGGCCACGCCCGGCGTCGGCCGGACGGCGTGCAGCCGCCCCAGCGCAGCGCCGATCTCGGACAGCGCGGCCGGCCACGAGGCCACCAGCCCGGGCTGGGAGAGGGCGAGGTCGGCGAGTGAGCGTGAGCCGGGCGGCACGTCGTAGCGACGACGGAGGTCGTCGCCCTCGCCGCAGTCCCAGCGCCACGCCGGACCGGTGGTTGAGGACTCCCGGGCGACGAGCTCGAGCAGGTCGCCCGGGAGCGGACTGAAGGGGGCCGGCGCACCGGGTCCGACGAGGCGGACGAGCTGGCGGCCCTCGCGGTCGCGACCGCGCAGGGTGCTCGAGATCCCTGCCGCGGCGGCGGTCTGGGCGGTCGTGGCCGCCGTCGTCGTGCTCGTCACCGCGGCTCCAGCCGCACGACGGTGGCGTCGTTGAGGCCGGTGTCGGGGGCCTCACCCGCCCGCTCGGCGAGC
This sequence comes from Nocardioides secundeburneus, assembly GCF_039939255.1. NCBI lineage: Bacteria > Bacillati > Actinomycetota > Actinomycetes > Propionibacteriales > Nocardioidaceae > Nocardioides > Nocardioides secundeburneus. The sequence continues at coordinate 27,064 of NZ_JBDUUE010000004.1, read as the reverse complement.
ATCCGGTCGATGATGGCGAGGCAGTCGGGCAGCTCGGCGGAGGTGTAGGCCGACATGGTGCGGGTCGCGGCGCTCATGCCCAGCTTGGGGGCCGCGACGACGACGCCGGTCAGGCGCTGGATGTCCTCGACGTGCCGGCGGTAGGTGCGGCCCTCGAGCCCGCCGGGCGGCAGCGCCGGGGCGATGACGACGGGTGCGTCGGAGCAGGCGATCATGAGCAGCGACGGCGAGTCGCCCTCGCCGCGGGCCACGCGGCCGACGTAGTCGAGGGTGGCCGGGTAGACGAGCACGGCGTCGGCCCACTGGGCCAGCTCGATGTGCAGGGCCGGACCGACCGCCTCGGCGTCCCACTCGTCGTCGTCGACGGAGCGCCCGGCGAGCTGCTGCAACGCCGGGCGCGTGACGAAGCTGCGAGCCGCGCGTGTGCGCACGACGCGCAGCTCGATGTCCGGCCGGTGGATCCGGATCCAGTTGATCATGTAGGGCGCGAAGGCCGCGCGCAGCGACCCGCTCACGACCAGCACCAGGTTCATGTCGTTGCCACCGTCGGTCGGTCGCGGCGTGCGGACGACAGCCGGGCCGCGACCGCGGAGCCGACCTCGAGCCACTCGTCGCGGGCCGCGGGCCAGGAGCGGTGCGGGTGGTGCACCACGAGGGGGACCTCGTCGGCTCCGGCGGCGGCGACCGCGAGCACCCGCTCGGCGATGTCGTCGGCCGTGCCGTAGGTGACGAGGCCCGAGTCGAGGGCGGCGCGGTGGCCGCGGGCGAGGACGTCGTCCTCGCCGGCGGCGGCGAGGAGCTTGCGGTAGCTGGGCGTGCGCAGGTGCTTGCCGATGGCCACCTCGGCCAGGGCCACCGGGTCGCGGCCCGGGCCGGCGAGCACGCAGTGCACGGGGACGACGAGCTCAGGGCGCGGGCGGGACGCGACGGCGGCGCCCTCGTCGAGGGCCGGCACCAGCACGTCGCGCACGTAGTCGGGCGGGGTCAGCCACGAGGTGGCGGTGTCGGCGAGCTCGCCGGCGAGGCGCGTCATGCCGGGGCGCAGGACGCCGAGCCCGATCAGCACCCGTCCCGCGTGCGGGCGGGCAGGTAGCGCGGCGTCGAGCGGGAAGTAGGTGCCGTCGTGACGGACGCGCTCGCCGTCCAGGAGACCGCGGACCACCGTCAGGAACTCACGGGCCGCGGTCATCGGACTGGAGTAGCGGGCGCCGGTGAAGCGCTCCTGCGCGACGGGGTCGCCGGCGGAGAAGCAGACGCGGACGTCGTGGCCCGTCGCGGCGGCCATGGCGCGCATCGACTGCACGACCGTGAGCGGGTGGTGCATGGGGATCACGTTGACCGCGATGCCGATCGGCACCCGCCGGCCGGTGCCGGCGGCGTAGGCGACGGTGGAGGCGGTCTCGAGAGCGACCGACTGGCCGAGCCACAGGCGCTCGAAGGCGCCACCGGTCACCAGCTCCGACCAGGTCGCGACGTCGTCGATCGCGGTCGGGGTGAACGGCCAGAACGCCGCGAGGCGCGGCGACCGCGTGACCAAAGCGTCCATCGGTGGTTACACTCCTCACTAGTGAGTGGCGGATCCTTCTGGGGAACCGCGTTGCCTCGGGAGTGCGGTTATTACGAGTAACCGCAGTCCCGAGGCAAGTTGGTTTTTCAGGTGAGGTCGATCAGCAGTCGATCTCGATGGTGATCACCGAGGCGGCCGTGGCGCACCAGGGGGTCGAACCGGGGGTGTCGTCACCCTCCTCGGTGTTGACCTCCTCCGGGCCGGAGTAGTCCTTGAAACCGTCGACGAGCTCGTCCTTGGCCATGATGTTCTCCTTGGGTTGGTGTTTCACTGGTGTCCGGCCAGGGCGGCCGGTCGGGCCTGCACCGGGCGGTGCAGGAGCTTGAGGACCGGCGAGGTGACGTTGCGCCACACGTCGCCGGGGTCGATTCCCTTGCGGCGGCAGGCCTCGGCGGTGTCGCCGGGGTGCCAGGTGCCGTCGGCCCGGGCCACGAGCAGCTGCGCGAGCACCCGGGCGCGGTGCTGGCCGAAGCTGACCGCGTGCTTGCGGCCGTGCGGCTGGTCGGGCTCCCAGGCGCAGCCGACGCCGGGGGCGAGCCGCAGGGTGAAGACGGAGGTGGGCGCCTCGGCGGCCTCGGGACGGCGGGCCGCCCCGACCACGGCTCCCACGGCGTCGAGGTCGTCGACGTGCAGGTAGACCGTGACGGCGTCGCTGCGCGGGTAGAGCCGGGTCTGCGAGGCGACCTTGGCCTGCCAGCGGCGGCGTCCGTGCAGCTGGTCGAGCACCCGGAGGTAGACCTCCGTGGCGTCGTCGCGGGTCTGCGCGCCGAGGTAGAGGCGGAGCATCGGCCCGCCGTCGGTGGGCTGGTCGGCGCCACGGGCCAGGGCGAAGCCGGGCGAGAGCGCCGGCGCGAGCACCGGGACCTCGAGCTCCGCCGCTGACGTCTGGCCCGGCGGCACGGTGACCGACTCCACCGGCACCCGGACCCGCAGGCCCAGGTGGTTGACGACGGCGTGGGTGTCGTCGAGACCGTGCAGCGGCACCCGCTGCCGGACGGTGTGTCCGGCCAACGTCTCGGCGAGCTCGCGCTCGTAGTCGAAGTCGCGGGCCGCGCTGACGTCGAGGCCGTCGTCGACGCGATGGCCGACGTGCAGGTGCTCGTAGACGAGCGTGCTCAGGCGGCGCACGAGGTCGCGCTGCTCGCGCTCCTCGGCGTAGGAGCCGTCGAGCCGGACGCTGCCGGCGCGGAGGTCGATCTCGACGCGGTCGAGCACGTCGTCCATCACGGAGGCCATCGAGCGGTTCATGCCGCACCTGCCTCGGTCAGGGCCAGCCCCAGCGCGTCGGCGGCGCCGGCCGGGTTCGACAGGATGCGCTTGCCGATGCCGGCGGCCGCGCGGTGCAGGCCGGGCAACGACGACGCGGCGTGGGCGTGGGCCAGGAGCCGGTCGAGCAGGTGCCAGCCGGCGAAGGCGGTGACGCGGGCGATCTCGGCGGCGTCGACCGGCCGGACGGCGCGGTAGGCGTCCCAGAAGGCGACGATGTGCGGCGTCAGGGCGTCGAGCTTGGCGACGCCGCGCTGCACGACCTCGGCGGTGGTGAGGTCCTGGTGGTGCAGGACGCCGTCGGGCTGGGCGGTGCCGAGCCCGTCGCCCCGCGAGGTGGGGATGTCGAGGACGGCGCGGTAGACCCACTCGCCGATCCAGCTGCCGGTGTCGTAGGCCGGGTCGCCCGCACCGTGCTCCTCCCAGTCGACCACGTACGGCCGGCCGTCGGCCACGAGCACCTGGTCGATGCGGAGGTCGCCGTGCACCGGGGTGCGGGGGGCGGCCGCGGTGGCCTCGCGCAGGTCGCGCAGGTAGCCGGGCAGCTGCGGGTCGGACTGCAGGATGCGCCAGGCCTGGATCTCGCCGGCGCTGAACTGGCTCACAAGCTCGATCGGCAGGGCGGAGACGGCCTGCTCCGAGGGCACCGACGGCACCGGCGGCGGCACGTCGCGGACGTCGTCCAGCGGGCCGAGGTGGAGGTCGGCGACGCCGGCTCCGAGCTCGCGGCACAGCTCGGTGGTGAAGGTCTGCTCGACCAGCAGCTCGGAGCCGGTGACGGCGTCGGCGAGCGTCGAGTGCACGAGCACGAGCCGGTCGGCGTCGGCGTGCAGGAGCGTCGGGGTGAGCGGGCCGCGGTGGCCGGTGTGGGCGGCGGCCCGGGCGAAGCGCTGGCGCCGGTTCGGGCCGACCAGCTGCTTGACGACGACCGACTGCGTGGGCCGCTCGGTGCGCCAGGTCTCGTTGCGTCCGGGCAGCGGCACGGCGGTCGGGGCGCTCGGCAGACCGGCCTCGGCGAGGACGTCGAGCACCCACGCCGGCGTCGGGTGCGCGTGGTTCGTGGTGGTCATCGGGTCCTCCTCCGCTGCGTCTCGGTGTCTGTCTCGGTGGTGCGCTTCCTGATGACCACAACTCTGCCGAGGTCGACGGGCGACCAGCAGAGGCAAGCGTCATCCGGTCTGTTGACAGTGATCACGTGCTTCGGGTGTCACGGTGTCCGCCGGCCGCACGCACGACGACGCCGCACCCCCGAGAGGCGGGTGCGGCGTCGGTGTCGTGCAGCTGGTGCGGCTAGCGGGCGGCGACGTCCCCGCGCTTGACCGTGTAGAGCCAGCGGCCGATGCCGAAGACGAGCAGGGCCGCGCCGAGCGCGGCATAGAGGGCCGGCGACTTGTCGGTGACGGCGATGAGGCCGCCGAAGACGACGAGCACGAAGACGGTGGTGGCGACGAGGACGGCGGTCTCGCGACGCACGGTCGGCGCCGGGGTGAGACGGCTCATGTCCTGCATGAGGGTTCCCATGGTTCTGGCCTTTCTCGAGGGTCTGGACGGACGGTCGGGGAGCGGTGGTGCTCCTCCAGCCTCGCCCGTCCGGGCCCCCGGCGGGCAGTGCCCGCCGTCACCGAAGCAGGTGACAGATGTCCCGCTGCCTCAGAGCAGGCCGCGCTGGCGGGCGGTCTTGACCGCCTCGATGCGCGAGACGGCGTCGAGCTTGGTCATGGCGCTCGAGAGGTAGTTGCGCACGGTGCCCTTGGACAGGAACAGCTCGTCGGCGATGTGGTCGGTCGAGACGCCCTGGTCGACGAGGCGCAGGATGTCGCACTCGCGGTCGGTGAGCGGGTTGGGCCCGGAGCGCAGCGCCTCGGCCGCGAGGCCCGGGTCGATCACGGTGCCGCCGTCGGCGACCGCCTGGATGCCGTCGATGACCTGCTTGGCCGACGACGACTTCACCAGGTAGCCGGCCGCGCCCGCGGCGAGCGCGCGGGGCAGGTGTCCGGCCCCGGGCAGGGCCGTCAGCAGCAGCACCTTGCACGACGGGAGGACCTTGGTCAGCTCGGCGCACGCCTCGATGCCGGTGGCACCGGGCATGTCGATGTCGAGCAGCGCGATGTCGGGCCGGTAGGCCAGGGCCGCCTTGACGACGTGGTCGCCGCGGTTGACGCGGGTGACGATCTCGTAGCCGGCCTCGGTCTGCAGGAGCGCCTCGAAGGCCTCTCCCACGAGGTCGATGTCCTCGGCGATGAGGATGCGCAGTGGCTCATCCATGGTGCGTGGCCTCCTGGAGGTCCGGGTTCACGAGCGATGGGGGTGCCGGGACGACGGGCACCCGGGCGACGATGCGATAGCGCCCGTCGGACAACGGTCCGGCCTCGAAGGTGCCGCCGAGGTCGACGACCGAGTCGCGGCAGCGACCCTGGCCGGTGCCACCGGTCGGGCAGGACGATTCGTCGGACACCCCGTCGTTGGTGAAGCTGAAGATCGCCTCGCCGTCCTGGTCGCGGGCCACGAACGTGCACCGGGTGGGCACGGCGTGCTTGAACATGTTGGTGACGCACTCGCGCAGCATGAGCGCGAACGTCGTGCTGACGGCGTCGTCGACCTGGTCGACCGACGCGGTGAACTCGACGCCGAGGCGTCGGCACAGCGTGTGCGCGGTCTGGATCTCGGTGTCGAGGTCGTCGATGACGGGCTCGAACGAGAGCAGCTCGAGCTGGTCGAGGCCGCGGGCCACGAGGTTGTCGACGTCGGCGAGCTGCGACTGCAGCGCGGGGTCATCGAGGTCGATGGCCTGCCGGGCCTCGCCGATCTGGCGCGCGACCTGGTGCAGCGTCTGGCCCATGAGCGAGTTGAGCTCCTGCGCCAACCGCGTGCGCTCGGCGTCGACCTCGGTGTTGGCGAGATCTTCGCGGGTGTCGCGCAGACGCCGGGCCGTGAAGGCGATGCGCTGCAGCAGGTAGGGCACGAGGCCGAGCATGAGGACGCCGATCGCGAGCTGGAGCAGCGCGACGAAGACGTCGGTGCCCGGCAGGCCCGGCGGGAGCTCGCGGGCCGCCAGCGCCACGTAGGCCGCGATGGTCGCGAGCGTCGCGACGACCGCGGTGGCGACCGGGACCGTGAGCGCGACGACCGGTGCGCCGAGGGCGATCATCACCATGTCCTGCTCGACGATCCCCCACAGCACCAGGCCCACGCCGGGCAGGGCTCCCCAGCGGCCGAGGCGGTCGGCGTTGACCTCCCAGGCGAGGAAGACGAGGGCGGCGACGAGCGGGTAGAGCCACTCCCCGACCGTGAGGGCGTAGCGCGCCGGCGTGCTGACGAGCCAGACGACGAACAGCCAGGTGAGCACCCGGGCCAGACGACCGTCGGCGAGGTGCACGCGCAGGCGGGACCGGAGGTCGGTCATCGGTGGCCCACCGCCTGCGGCATCGGGATGCGGGAGACCGTCTCGAACTCGGACTGGCGCACCTGGCGCGAGACCGACGTGCCGCCGGCCGCCTGGACGGCGCGTGCGAGCCGGCTGTCGGCCGCGGCGCTGGTGTCGCCCGTGCGGATGGTGCCGTCGTTGACGACCCGGACGACGGTGTGGTCGTCGTCGCGGTCGATGACGATCGTGCACGTGGTGGCTCGGCTGTGCTTGAGGACGTTGGTGATGCTCTCGCGGACGACGAGCCCGACCAGCGCCTCGTGCGGGCCCGGCGGTTCGGTGCGGACGTCGACCTCGAGCGTGATGTTGACCCGTTCGGCGAGCATGCGGGCCGTGGCCAGCTCGTCGTCGAGGCGGGCGATGGCCGGACCGCTCGTGAGCGCCCGGAGCTGGACCTGGCCGCGCGACAGGGTCTCGTGCAGTCGCTCGAGGCGTTGCGCGCCGTCGGGGTCGCGGTCGCCGAGCGTGCGCAGCGCGGTCTGGTTGCGCAGCGACGCGGCCACGAGGGTGCGTCCCATGAGGTCGTGCAGGTCGCGACCGACCCGCTCGCGCTCGACGTCGACCCGTCGCCGGGCCAGCACCTCACGGGTGAACTGGAGGTCGTCGAGCAGGACGGCGAGCCGGGTGACCGCGACGAAGATGACGGCGAAGACCATCAGCTCGATCAGGGCCGGGACCGGGTCGACGACCGTCTGCAACCCCGACTGCGGGTAGAGCAGCAGGAACCCGGCGCCCGTGACGCCGACGACCACGGCCGCCGGCACGGGCCGGTAGAGCAGCACGGCGGCCGCCACGGTGTAGGACACGGTGAGGCTCAGCGCGCCGAAGGCCATCGGGGCGAGCGTGGCGACCAGGAGGGCCACCGGCACCCACGGCCAGGTGAGGTCGGCGCCGCCGCGGCAGGTGGCGAGCTGGGTGCGGACGAAGAGCGGGAACGCGATGGTGAGCGAGACCGCCGAGGCCAGCTCGAGACCACCTCCGTCGCCGTGCTGGTAGACCCGCAGCCACTTGACCAGGATCGGGACGAGGATGACGGCCCAGCACAGCACCAGGGCGAGGCGTGCCTCGGCCGCCTGCGCGCGGAACACGCTGAGCATGTCGTTCTCCCTCCGGCCCGGTCCAGAGTCGCTGTGGGGGATCAGCACGATCATCGTACGGAGGTGGTCCAGTCCGGCCGGGTCAGCAGCCGAGGTGCAGGAAGGTGACCATCCCGACGACGACCGAGTCGTCGGGGGCGGTGATGGTGTCGAGGTCGAGCGCGTGCAGCTGGTCGAGCGTCATGACAGTTCTCCTCGGTGGGTTCCGTTGGGGTGATGTGGAGCGGCGATTCGTTTGACTCACATCATCAAACGTCGGTTCGGGAGGCCTCGGCAGTGGCGGTCGGCAGGGAAGGGACATGACAGGTGTCATGTCCGGTCCGAGGCAGCCGCAGCACGTGCCCCAGCCGCGTCGTCCCGCCCGGCCCGAGGGCCGCGACGAGACCGGCGCTGCCCGTCTGGACGTCGTCGGAGCAGCGCAGGCGCTGGGCCCCGAGGGCGCTCCACCCGCGGCGGGTCGGCACGCAGTGCCAACCGGCCCGGTGCTCGAGCACCTCGGCGTCGGGGTGGCGGCCCCAGGCCCTCAGCACGGCGGCGTGGCCGGCGAGACCGTCGAACAGCCCGGCGACGGGCACGACCTGGCGGCAGGCCCGGGCCGCGCGGGCGCCGGCGTCGTCGAGCAGGGCGTCGGAGGCGTCGTGGACGCCGAGCGCCGCGACGGCGAGCGCGAACGCGCCGCTGCCGTGGCCGAGGCCGGCCCGGACGCGCCCGGCCGGCGTCGCCACGAGGCACTCCCCCATCGGCGTGAGGACCTCGAGCTCGCGCCGCAGGGCGGTCGCCGCAGCCACCCGCAGCGACGACGCCCGGCACGGATCGGCGTCGAGCTCGGCGAGCTCGGCGACGCGGAGCAGGGCGAGCGCGACGCCGGCCCAGCCGTCGAGCAGGCCGGGGCGCGACAGCGTGACCGCCGGGTCGGCCGCGGCGCGGGCGACGTCGTCGGCGACGGTGAGGCCGAGGTCGTGCAGGTCGGCGCGGCCGAGACACCGTCCGAGCTCGACGAGGGCGACGGCCTGACCGGCCCGGCCGGAGGCCCACCCGAGGTGGCGGGCGACGTCCGGCGCCTCGACGAGGGTCGCGGCCTCCTCGTGGCGGCCGAGCAGGGCCAGGGCCAGGGCGACGCCATCGACCCCGGTCGCGAGTCCGGGACGACGCCCGCCCGGCACGGCCGCGAGCCAGTCGAGGTGGTCGGGGTCGGGTGGGCGGCCGGCCGCCTGCAGCGCCAGCAGGACGCCGGCCGCGCCGCTCAGCAGGTCGTGCCCGCCGAGCGGCGAGGTGAACTGCTCGATACCGCCGGCGAAGAGCCGGTCGGAGCGCTCGGGGCTCGCGCGGGCGAGCAGGTCGTCGACCAGGCGGTCGAGCAGCGCCGCGTCGGGCGGGACGTCGGGGACGCCCGGCTCCGCCGTCGAGGAGTCCGTCGGCTGCAACCGGGGCCGGAGGTCGGGGCGCCGGTCGAGCAGCGAGACGTCGGGGTCGTGCAGCGCGGCGCGCGTGCGGTCGAGGGCGAACCGGTCGCGGCGGAACGGGTCGGCGTCGGCGAGCGCGTAGCCCGGCGTCCCCATCTCGCGGGTGGCGACGTGGCCGTCGATCGAGGCGCACTCGAGGTCGACCAGGCGCAGCCCGTCGGGACCGAGCACGACGTTGCCCGGGTGCAGGTCGCCGTGGGTGAGACCGAGGTCGTGCAGGCGCGCGACGAGGTCGGCGAGCTCGTCGGCGACGGCCTCGGCCCACGCGTGGTAGCGACGGACCTCGTGCTCGCTCGCGCCGGGACGGCCGGCGGGGTGGGTGCGGCCGAGCCGGGCGACCAGGCTGCCGCCGTCGACCCACTCCATCACCAGGATGTCGCTCGAGACGAGCTCCCAGTAGTCGACGGGCTCGGGGGCGATGCCGTGCCCCGACAGCCGCTGCAGCACCGCCTCCTCGTGGCGCAGGCGGGCGACCGCGTCGACGCCCTGCGCCGTCAGGCCCGTGTGGTGCCGTGCCTCCTTGAGGGCGACGGCGCGGCCGTCGTCGAGCACGGCGCGGTAGAGCGAGCCGGCGTTGCTGCGGTGCACGAGGGTCACTCCGCTGACCGGCAGCGGGTGCTCGCGATGGGCCGAGGCCAGCAGCCGGGCGACGTCGTCGGGCAGCATGCGGCCGGGCAGCACGGACCGGTCGTCGGGCGCGGGTCCGTCGTCGGCACGCATGCCGGGCACGGTGCGCCCGTCGGGCGCCTCGACCCAGTGCTCGCGATAGGCGCCGAACCGCAGGCCGAGCGGGGCGCTCGGGTGGGCGAGGTCGCCCTGGATCCGCGGTCCTGGCCGCCCGGCGAGCGCCACGCCGAGGTGGGCGACCAGCCGGGTCAGGTGGTCGTCGTCGTCGCTGTAGACGGCGCACACCTTGCCGGCGAGGCTGGCCGGGGCGTACTTGGCGTGCGCGGCCTGCACGAGCCCCACGGTGCGCACCACCTTGAACGCCGCCCGCTCCGCGGCACACACGCGCGCCACGGTCTCGAGGGTTCGGCGCGCGTCGTGCGGGCGCGCGGTCACGTGCACCTTCCAGCCGACGTCAGGCCCCACGTGGTCCGGCGGCCGGTGCACCCGCCACGGCCCGCGCTCGTCGACCTGCCACCCGGGCAGCAGGCCGTCGGGCACGCGCAGCGGCTCCGTGCCGTCGCCCGCGCCCCACGGCACGTCGAAGTAGTCGTCGTCGCTCAACGCGAAGTACAGGTAACGGTCGTCCACGAGTACGCCCTCCCGACGGTCGTCACCACTGAAGCGGTGGCTCCGCAGGTCGCGGCACCGTCAGTCGTCACGATCTCCCGTGACACCTATACCGGGAGGGGCATGACGCCAAACCTCACGCCGGCGGCGTGAGGCCGGCCGAGGGTGCGGGGTCAGTAGCTCTTCGGCAGGCCCAGCGAGTGCATGGCGACGAAGTTGAGGATCATCTCGCGGCTCACCGGGGCGATGCGCCCGACGCGCGTGGCGACCAGCAGGCCGGCCATGCCGTACTCCTGGCTCGCGCCGTAGCCGCCGTGGGTCTGGACGGCGCGGTCGACGGCGTCGCAGGCGGCCTCGGCGGCGGCGTACTTGGCCATGTTGGCGTACTCGCCGGCGGCCGCCTCGTCGCCGGCGTCGTAGAGCGCAGCGGCCTTCTGGGTGACCAGCCGGGCCATCTCGATCTCGATGTGGCTCTGCGCGAGCGGGTGCGCGATGGCCTGGTGGCTGCCGATCGGGGCCTTGAAGACCGTGCGCTCCTTGGCGTAGGCCGTCGCCTTCTCGAGGGCGTGACGGGCCAGGCCGAGCGAGAACGACGCCGCCATGATGCGCTCGGGGTTGAGGCCGGCGAACAGCTGCACGAGGCCGCCGTTCTCGTCGCCGACGAGCGCGTCGGCGGGCAGGCGGACGTCGTCGATGAACACCTGGAACTGCTTCTCCGGGCTGACCATCTCGACCGGGATGTGGTGGTACTCGAAGCCCTCGGCGTCGGTGGGGACGACGAGCAGCACCGGCTTGACCTTGCCGGTCCGGGCGTCCTCGGTGCGGGCGACGACGAGCACGTTGTCGGCCTCGTCGACACCGGAGATCCAGATCTTCTGGCCCGACAGCACCCACTCGTCGCCGTCCTTGCGGGCGGTGGTGGTGATGTTGTGGGTGTTGGTGCCGGCGTCGGGCTCGGTGATCGCGAACGCCATCGTCGACGTGCCGTCGCACAGGCCGGGCAGCCACCGCTGCTTCTGCGCCTCGGTGCCGTACTTGGTGATCACCGTGCCGCAGATGGCCGGGCTGACGACCATGAGCAGCAGCGGGCAGCCCTGCGCCGCGAGCTCCTCGCACACCGCGGCAATGTCGCCGATGCCACCGCCACCACCGCCGTACTCCTCGGGGATGTTGATGCCGAGGTAGCCACATCGGCCGATCTCGAGCCACAGCTCGGTCGTCTTCTCACCGGCCCGGGCCTTGGCGGTGAACCACTCGCGGCCGTACTTCGAGGCCAGCTTCTGGACCTGGGTGCGGAGCTCCTGGCGCTCCTCGGGCTCGGTGTAGGTGCTCACGGGGTGTCTCCTTCGACGACGGCGAGGACTGCGCCGGACGCCACCTGGGCGCCGGCCTGGACGTGGATCTCGGTGACCGTGCCGGCGGTGGGCGCGCTCACGGTGTGCTGCATCTTCATGGCCTCGAGCACCAGCACCGGCTCGCCCTGGGCGACCTGCTGGCCCGCCTCGACGGCGACGCGGACGACGGTGCCGGGCATCGGGGCGAGCAGGCTGCCGCTGGCGACGGCGTCGGCCGGGTCGGTGAACCGGGGCACCCGGGCGAGGGCGACGTGGCCGTGGGGGTGGTCGACGTCGACCCGCAACCCGGAGACCGCGACGTCGTAGCCGGTGGCGACGCCGTCGGCCTCGAGGACGACGCGCGTCGGGCTCGCCTCACGGACGACGAAGCCGTCGACGGCGTAGGTGCGGCCGCCGTACCACTCGACGACCTCGCCGGAGGTGAACTCCGTGCGCTGCGGCTGGCTGACCACGTTGCGCCACGCCACCGGCGCCCCCTGCTGGACGACGCGCTCGGCCCGGGCCCGCTCGGCGAGCGCGATCGTGGCGGCGACGGCCGCCGCGTGCCGGTCGGCGGTGGCCGGCTCGGGCGGGTGGTCGACGAGGAACGCGGTGCTGATCTCGCCGTCGAGGAACGCGCGCGAGGTGAGGATCGCGACGAGCTGGTCGCGGTTGGTGGTGACGCCGTGGATGCGCGCCCGGCGCAGGGTGGTGGCGAGCTTGCGGGCGGCCTCGTCGCGGGTGCGACCGTGGGCGATCACCTTGGCGAGCATGGCGTCGTAGAAGGTCGTGACCTCGTTGCCCGCCGCGAACCCGGTGTCGACGCGCACGTCCGGCCCGGCCGGGATGTCGAAGGCCGTCAGGACGCCGCTCTGGGGCTGGTAGTCGGCGGCGGGGTCCTCGGCGTACAGCCGCACCTCGATCGCGTGCGTGTCGGGCTTGTCGGGGAACCGCAGGTCGGAGGTCTCGCCCTGCGCCGTGCGCAGCTGGAGCTCGACGAGGTCCTGGTGGAAGACCATCTCGGTGACCGGGTGCTCGACCTGGAGCCGGGTGTTCATCTCGAGGAAGAAGAACCGAGCGTGCTCCTCGTCGTAGAGGAACTCGACGGTGCCGGCGCCGCGGTAGGAGACGGCCTCGGCCGCGCGCCGGGCGGCGCCGTGCATGCGCTCGCGGGTCGCGCGGGACAGCCGGCCCGGCGCAGGCGCCTCCTCGACGACCTTCTGGTGGCGGCGCTGGAGCGAGCAGTCGCGCTCGCCGAGGACGGCGACCCGGCCCTCGGCGTCGCCCCACACCTGCACCTCGACGTGGCGTCCGCGCTCGACGTAGGTCTCCACGAAGACGCTGCCGTCGCCGAACGCCGACAGCGCCTCGTCACGCGCGATCTCGATCTCGCGGGGCAGGTCCTCCAGGCGCCGCACGATGCGCATGCCGCGTCCGCCGCCGCCCGCGCTCGCCTTGACGATGAGCGGCAGGTCGGCCGCGGTGGCGCTCGCGGCGTCGAGGTTGGCCAGCACCGGCACGTCGGCCTGCTCCATGAGCCGCTTGGCCTGGATCTTGTCGCCCATGGCCTCGATCGACTCGGGCTGCGGCCCGACCCACGTGAGGCCGGCCGCGACGACCTGTCGCGCGAAGTCGGCGTTCTCGGACAGGAAGCCGTAGCCGGGGTGGATCGCGTCGGCACCGGAGCGACGAGCCGCCTCGATCAGCAGGTCGGCGCGCAGGTAGGTCTCCGACGGTGCCGTGCCAGGCAGCCGGACGGCGTGGTCGGCCTCGGCGACGTAGGGCAGCGCGGCGTCGGCGTCGGAGTGCACCGCGACGGTCTCGATGCCGAGACGCCGACAGGTCCGGAAGACCCGCGAGGCGATCTCGGCGCGGTTGGCGACCATCAGCCGCTGGATGGTCACGGTCGGAACACCCCGAACCGGTCGGTGCCGACGACGGGTCTGTTGTCGATGACCGACAGGCAGATGCCGAGGATGGTGCGGGTGTCGCGCGGGTCGATGACGCCGTCGTCGTAGAGCATGCCCGAGAGGAAGTAGGGCAGCGACTGCTCCTCGACCTGGGCCTCGACGACGTCCTTGATGCCCTGGAAGCCCGCCTTGTCGAACGGCTCGCCCTTCGACGCCGCCGACTGCTCGGCCACGATCTCCAGGACGCCGGCCAGCTGGGCCGGGCCCATGACGGCCGACTTGGCGCTGGGCCAGGTGAACAGGAACCGCGGCTCGTAGGCGCGGCCGTTCATGCCGTAGTTGCCGGCGCCGTAGGAGGCGCCGAGGATCACGGTCAGGTGCGGCACGGTGGAGTTGCTGATGGCGTTGATCATCATCGCGCCGTGCTTGATGATGCCGCCCTGCTCGTAGTCCTTGCCGACCATGTAGCCGGTGGTGTTGTGCAGGAACAGCAGGGGCGTGTCGGTCTGGTTGGCCAGCTGCACGAACTGCGTGGCCTTCTGCGCGTCCTCGCTGAACAGCACGCCCTGGGCGTTGGCGAGGATGCCGACCGGCCGGCCGTGGATCCTCGCCCAGCCGGTGACGAGCGAGGTGCCGTAGAGCGGCTTGAACTCGTCGAAGACCGCACCGTTGCCTCCGCCGTCGACCGGCGAGACGCCGTCGACGAGGTGGGCGATGACGTCGCGCGGGTCGAAGGGGATCTTGAGGTCGGTGGGGATGAGGTCGAGCAGGTCGTCGGGGTCGACGTCCGGCTCGGCGTACGTCGTCGGCCCCGCCGTCGCCTTGCGCCAGTTGAGCCGGGCCACGATGCGTCGTCCGATGCGGATGGCGTCGCGCTCGTCGTCGGCCAGGTAGTCGGCGAGGCCGGAGGTGCGAGCGTGCATCTCGGCGCCGCCGAGGGACTCGTCGTCGGACTCCTCGCCGGTGGCCATCTTGACCAGCGGCGGACCGCCGAGGAACACCTTGGCCTGCTCCTTGACCATCACGGTGTAGTCGCTCATGCCCGGCACGTAGGCGCCGCCGGCGGTGGAGTTGCCGAAGACGAGGGCGATGGTGGGCAGCTTGGCGGCGCTGGAGCGCGTGATGTCGCGGAACAGCTTGCCGCCGGGGATGAAGATCTCCTTCTGCGTGGGCAGGTCGGCGCCGCCGGACTCGACGAGCGAGACGGTCGGCAGGCCGTTCTGCTCGGCGATCTGGCTGGCCCGGAAGATCTTCTTCACCGTCCACGGGTTGCTCGCGCCGCCCTTCACCGACGGGTCGTTGGCGGTGATCAGGCACTCGACGCCCTCGATGACGCCGATGCCGGTGACCACCGAGGCGCCGACCGTGAAGTCGGAGCCCCAGCCCGCCAGCGGCGACAGCTCGAGGAAGGCCGAGCCCTCGTCGACCAGCAGCTCGATGCGCTCGCGCGGCATCAGCTTGCCGCGGTCGTGGTGGCGCTGCACGCTGCGCTCGCCGCCGCCGGCGACGGCCCGGGCGTGCTCGGTGGCGAGCCCCTCGATCTTGTCGAGCATGGCCTCGCGGTTGGCGGTCACGACGCGTACCCGAGCAGTCGCGCGGCGAGGTCGGCGAGCACCTCGGTGGCGCCTCCGCCGATGGGCAGGATGCGGGCGTCGCGGTAGTGCCGCTCGACCTCGGTGCCGTGCAGGTAGCCGGTGCCCCCGTGCAGCTGCACGGCCTGGTCGACGACGTGGGTCGCCGCGTCGCAGGCCGTCTGCTTGGCCAGGCAGGCCTCGGCGATGACCTGCTCGCCCGCCACGTGACGGCGCGCGACGTCCCGCGCGTAGACGCGGGCGACCTCGACCTGGCGCCGCATCTCGACCAGCTTGTGCCGCACGACCTGGTTGGTCACGAGCGGCTTGCCGAAGGTCTCGCGCTCGCGGCAGTACTGGGCGGTGAGCTCGAGCGCGCGGCCGGCGATGCCGTAGGCGTGGGTGGCCAGCCCGAGCCGCTCGACGACGAACTGCTCCGCTACTGCAAAGAAGCCGTGGTTCTCCTGCCCGACCAGGTTGGCGACCGGCACCCGGACGTCGACGTAGGACAGCTCGGCGGTGTCGGAGCAGTGCCAGCCCATCTTGCGCAGGCTGCGGTCGACGGTGAACCCGGGCGTGCCCCTCTCGACGACGAGCAGCGAGATGCCGCCGTGGCCCGCCTCGCCGGTGCGCACGGCCGTCGTGACGTAGTCGGCCCGGACGGCGCTGGTGATGAACGTCTTGGCACCGTTGACGACGTAGTGGTCGCCCTCGCGGCGCGCGGTGGTGCGGATGCCGGCGACGTCGGAGCCGCCGTCGGGCTCGGTGACCGCGAGCGAGCCGATCATCTCGCCGGCCAGCGTGGGCCGCACGAACCGGTCGACCAGGTCGTGGTCGCCCGACGTCACCGCGGCGGACACGACGTGCGGCAGCGCGATGCCGTGCGTGAACAGGCTCGCCATCAGCCCGGACGACGCCCCGGCGGCGAACATGCCCTCCTGCAGGTCGGTGGTGTCGAGCAGGTCTCCCCCGCCACCCCCGACCTCCTCGGGGAAGCCGACGCCGAGGATGCCCTGCTTGGCGGCGGCCAGGTGCAGCTCGCGCGGCAGGCTGCCGTCGTCCTCCCACCGGTCGAGGTGCGGCAGGACCTCGCGGCGCGTGAACTCGGCGCCGAGGTCGAAGAGGTCGCTCATGTCACAGAAGCCCTTCCTGGATGTGGACCATGCGGGAGCGCACCCACTCGCCGAGCCCCTTGGCCTGCGGGTCGAAGCGGGTGGAGGCGGCGACGCCCTCGCCGAGGAGGCCGCGCAGGAGAACGTTGACGGCGCCGAGGTTGGGCAGCACGAAGACCTCGACCGCGTCGTCGGGGAGGTCGGCGGCCTCGGGCACCAGCTCGCGGACCTTGCGCGGGGTGATGAGCTTGGTGAGCCAGGTGACGCGGTCGGCGTACTTCTCCGACCCGTCGTTGACCACCCAGAGGCCGAGGTTGGCGTCGCCGCCCTTGTCGCCGGAGCGGGCGTGCACGAACGAGCCGAGCGGTGCGCGACGGGTGAGGGTGTCGACGGGGGCCGGGTAGGGCGAGGGACGTCGTCCGTGGTCGGTCTCGGGCTGCGCGACGGTCGGCGGGTCGGGCACGACCTCGCGGCGTCCGTCGGCGTGCACGACGGTGTGCGCGACGGCCGAGCGGTCGACGTACTCGGGCCGGTAGACGCCGTACGGCGTGGGCGGGGCGGGCGGCGACGTCATGGTGAAGCCCGGGTAGGAGCCGAGGGCGAGCTCGACGAGCGGGCCGGTGAAGGCCTTGCCGACCGGGCCGGCCTCGGCGTCCTTGACGGTGACGCGCAGCAGGCTCGAGGCGCCCTCCTCGGTGTCGGCGTCATCGAGCGGCAGGGCGGTGCGGGTCCAGGTGACCGACGAGGCCGTGAGCGCGCCGTCGACCTGCTCACGCACCCAGTCGGCCTTGGCGTCGATGTCGAGACCGGTGAGCACGAGCTCCATCGTGTTGCGGAACCCGCCGAGGGTGTTGACGCAGACCTTGAGCCGCGCGGGTGGTGCCTCACCACGGACGCCGGAGACGGCGACGCGGTCGGCACCGACCTGCTCGAGGCGCACCGTGTCGAGGTGCGTGGTGACGTCGGGCCCGAGGTAGCGCGTCGACTGGATCTCGTAGACCAGCTGGGCGGTGACCGTGTCGACCGTGACCGCTCCGCCGGTTCCGTCGTGCTTGGTGACGACGAACGAGCCGTCGTCGGCGATCTCGGCGAGCGGGAACCCGAGCGGTCGGCCGTCGCGGGGCAGGCTCAGGAACCCGGAGAAGTTGCCGCCCGTGGCCTGGGTGCCGCACTCGAGCACGTGGCCCGCGACGACGGCGCCGGCCAGCTCGTCGTACTGGGTGTCCGACCAACCGTGGTGCGCGACGGCCGGGCCGACGACGAGGCTGGCGTCGGTGACGCGGCCGGTGACGACGACGTCGGCGCCGGCCCGCAGGGCGGCGGCGATGCCGTAGCCGCCGAGGTAGGCGTTGGCGGTGAGCGCTCCCGGGCTGAGCCCGACCTCCTCGGCGAGCGAGCGGAGGTCGTCGCCCTCGACGTGCGCGACGGCCGGGTCGAGCCCGAGGCCTCGCGCGACCTCGCGCAGCCGGTCGGCGAGCCCGGCCGGATTGAGGCCGCCGGCATTGCTGACGATCTTCACGCCGCGCTCGAGCGCCAGGCCGAGGCAGTCCTCCACCTGCCGGACGAAGGTGCGCGCGTAGCCGAGGCTCGGGTCCTTCATCGTGTCCTTGCCGAGGATGAGCATCGTCAGCTCGGCGAGGTAGTCGCCGGTGACGACGTCGAGGCCCTGCCCGTCGACCGAGCCCTCGAGCATCTCGCGCATGGCCGAGAGGCGGTCGCCGTAGAAGCCGGAGCAGTTGCCGATGCGGAGGACGCTCATCGTGCCGCCCTGCCCGCGCCGGCCGGCCCGGCGAAGCACTGGGCGACGTCGAGCCAGGCGTCGGCGCCCGGGCCGACGGCGACGAGGGCGGTGTCGGCGCGGTGGACGCGCTGCGTGACGAGCCGGCAGAAGTCGAGCGCCGAGCCCGTGACCGACTCGGCCGCGTCGTCGGGCCCCCACGTCCAGACCGCACCGCTGGGCGCCGTCAGGGTGACGCGGGGCTCGGCGTCGGGCACCGGGAGACCGTGGGTGACGAACGAGAAGCCGCGGGTGCGGACGCCGATGTGGGCGACGTGCCGGAGGCGGTCGGTCGGCTCGGCGTCGAGGCCGAGCGCGTCGAACACGTCGAGCGAGTGCGCCCAGGTCTCCATGAAACGCGCGGTGACCATGGAGGCGGCCGACATCGGCGGGCCGAACCACGGCATCCTCTGGCCCTCGGGCAGCGCGCGCAGCGCCTCGGCGAGGGCGCCGCGGGCGTCGTCCCACCGGGCGAGGAGGTCCTCCGGCGGCAGGGCCGCGAGCTCGCGGGCGGCGGCGTCGACGAACCCGGCGGGGTCGGTCGTGCCGGCGAGGACGAGGGCGTCCCAGGGGGCGCGGTCGAGGTGCGACCGGGCCGCGAGCGTGGCGGCCTCGTCGGTCCAGAGCAGGTGCGCGACCTGGGTGGCGACGTCCCACCCCGGCGCCGGGGTGTCGGTGGCCCACCCCTCGGCGTCGAGCGGCGCCACGACGTCGCGCAGCAGCGCGCTCTCGGCGTCGAGGTCGGCGAGGAGCTCGTCGAGGAGGGTCATGCGGCTCCTTGCAGCTCGGTGTCGAGGACGGTGGCCCAGTGGTCGAGGATGCGACGCCGGCGGTCGGCGTCGTCGGTGATGGTGGTGGCGAGCCCGAGGCCGCGGACGAGGTCGAGGGTGGCCTGCACGAGCTCGCGGACCCCCGGCCGCGACTCCTCGGCGCCGAGCGCCTCGACGACGAGGCGGTGGGCCTCGCGACCCACGCGCTGCTCGAGCGGCGCCACCGCCGCGCGCAGGGTGTCGTCGGTGCGGGCCGCCACCCACAGCTCGAGCGCGGCGATGAAGACCGGCGAGGTGAAGTGGTCGGCGAGCATGGCCAGCACGGCCCGGGTGCGTCGACGTCCGCGCGGGAGCGCCTCGGCCGCGGCGGCGAGCTCGGCGCCCCTCACGACGGTGAGGTGCTCGACGGCGGCGAGCACGAGGTCGGACTTGCTCGGGAAGTGGTGCAGCTGCGCGCCACGGCTCACGCCGGCACGCTCGGAGACCAGCGTGGTGGACGTGCCGGCGAACCCGCGCTCGACCAGGCACTCGATCGTCGCCTCGAGCAGCCGCGCCCGCATCTGCCGGGTGCGCTCCTCCTGGGGCGTGCGGGTCGTCGTGGTGGCCATCGCGCTCGACCCTGCCTCACCACCAACAAACAGTCAAGCCTGACTTTATCTAAGGCGGTCGGCCCAGGCGCGCGTGCACCACAGGGCCCAGACGACCAGCACCGGCTGGAACGGCAGCCGGACCAGACGGCTCGTCGTGGTGTCGAGCCCGAACGAGTCGGAGCCGTGCACGGCCTGCCACACGTTGCCCGGGAAGACCGCGACGAAGAAGAGCGCGACCACCCACCCGGCCAGGGCCAGCCGCTCGCCGCGCAGGACGACGAGCGCCACCGCGAGCGCGAGCTCCATGCCGCCGGAGACCAGCACGATCGCCTCGCGCGCGGGCAGGAACGTCGGCACCTGCCCGAGGAACTCCTCGGTCATGGCGAAGTGCGCGACGCCGGCGAACGCGAGCGCGCCCGCCAGCACGAACCTGGCCGCGGTCCGCATCACCGGTACGTGAGGAGGTCGGCGTCGAGGTGGGCGTGCTCGTTGAGCGAGAGCAGGCGGGGGCCGGTGGAGCCGGCGACGACGCGGGTGACGGAGGAGTTGACCATCACCGCGTTGGCGCGGGCCCACCGGCGGGCGAGGGCGTCGGGGCGGTCGTCGTCGGGGTCAGCGAGCAGCGCGGCGACGACGCCGATGACGCCGCCGGAGGTCGCGACCACGACCGTGCACCCCGGGCCGGCGCTCGCGACCGCGCGTCCGAGAGCGTCGCGCACGCGGCCCACGAAGCCGGCCCACGTCTCGTCGTAGGTGCCCTCGCCCGCCGTCCACCGGGCGGTGGCCTCCTCGAAGACCCGCTGGAACGCCTTGCGGTCACCCATCGACGCCGCGACGTCGGAGTGACCGGCGACGACCCCGAGGTGGTCGAACTCGTCCCAGTCGGCGTCGACGGTGGCCTCGAGCGACCACCCGGCCGTCTCGGCGGCTGCCTCGAGCGTCTCGCGGTGACGCCGCATGTCGCCCCGCACCAACGAGGTCGGGACGACGCCCTGTCCGGCCAACCAACGGCCGAGCCGGCGCCCCTGGGCCCACCCCGTGGGCGAGAGCACGTCGTAGTCGTCGGTGCCGAACGAGGCCTGACCGTGCCGCACCAGCAGGACGACGCCCATCAGCCGGCCGTCCTCGGTGCGCCGATCAGCGACCGGCACCGGGTCTCGAGGTAGCCGACGGCGCCGCCGAGCACGGCGAACGCCTCGTTGGTCGTCTGGCCGTGCACGTAGCGGTACCAGATCTGCTGGGCGATGACGGCGAGCCGGAACAGGCCGAAGACCTCGTAGAACCGCCAGCCGACGGCGGGCAGCCCGACGCCGGCGCGCTCGCAGTAGGTCGCGACGATGCGCTCGCGCGTCCACATGCCCGGGCTCGTGCTCGGCTGACGCCGAAACAGCTGGAAGACCTCGTCGTCGTCGGCCTCGACCCAGTAGGCGAGGGCGCCGCCGAGGTCCATCAGCGGGTCGCCGACCGTGGCCATCTCCCAGTCGAGGACGGCTCGCACGGCCAGCGTGTCGGGGTCGAGCACCAGGTTGTCGAGCCGGAAGTCGTTGTGCACGAGCCGTTGCGCGACGTCGGCGGGCTGCTCGGCGTCGAGCCATGCGAGCACGTCGGACCAGTCGCCGGTGTCGTCGGTGCGGGAGTCGGCGAACCGCCGGGTCCAGCCCCCGACCTGTCGCGCGACGTAGCCGTCGCCCTTGCCGAGCGCGGCCAGCACCGGCACCGCCGTCACGTCGACGGCGTGCAGCGCGACGAGGGTGTCGACGGCCTGGCTGCACAGGTCGTCGGCCTGTGCCTCGGTGACCGGGAAGCCGAAGTCCTGGCGCGGGATCACGCCGTCGACCTTCTCCATCACGTAGAACTCCGATCCGATCACGGAGGTGTCGGCGCAGTGGCCGACCATGCTCGGCACCGGCGGGAACACCGGCCGCAGCGCCGCCTGGACGTCGTGCTCGCGACCCATGTCGTGGGCGCCGGCCGCCTTCGTGCCCGCCGGCGGACGCCGCAGGATCAGGTCGGACGCCGCCGGCTCCTCGAGGCGCAGCAGGTAGGTGAGGTTCGACGCACCCCCGGCGAACTGGCGCACCTCGGCGATCGGGCCGCGGTCGAGCCACCGGGCCACCGCTGCGACGTCGAAGGCGTCCTCGTCGCGGACCGGGCGGGCGGGGTTGCCGTCGCTCATCGCCCCGATCCGTACTTGCCGAGCTCGAGCCGCGCGACCAGCCCGCGGTGCACCTCGTCGGGGCCGTCGGCGAGCCGGAGCGCCCGGGCCGTCGTCCACATGCCGGCGAGCGGGTGGTCGTCGGAGAGGCCGCCGCCGCCGTGCAGCTGCATGGCCATGTCGACGACCTGCTGGGCCATCGCCGGCGCGGCGACCTTGATCTGGGAGACCTCGCTCAACGCGTTCAACGGACCGCCGGTGTCGAGCTTCCACGCGGCATTGAGCACGAGCAGGCGCACGGAGTCGATGGCGATGCGGGCCTCGGCGATGCGCTCGCGGTTGCCGCCGAGGTTGGCGATCGGCTTGCCGAAGGCGGTGCGCTCGAGCGCGCGCCGGCAGGCCAGCTCCAGCGCCACCTCGGCCAGGCCGATGAGCCGCATGCAGTGGTGCACCCGGCCCGGTCCGAGGCGGCCCTGGGCGATGGCGAAGGCCTGGCCGGGGCCGCCGATCACGTTGGCCAGCGGCACGCGGACGTCGGTGAACGACACCTCGCCGTGTCCGAGCGGCTCGTCGTGGAAGCCCATGGTCGACAGCATCCGCTCGACCTTCACGCCCGGCGTGTCGACCGGCACGAGCACCATCGAGTGCCGGTGGTGGCGGTCGGCGTCGGGGTCGGTGAGGCCCATGAAGATCAGGATCTTGCAGTCGCGGTGGCCGATGCCCGTCGTCCACCACTTGCGACCGTTGACGACGACCTCGTCGCCGTCGACGACGGCGGTGGCGGCCATGGTGGTCGCGTCGGACGACGCCACGTCGGGCTCGGTCATCGCGAACCCGGACCGGATCTCGCCGGCCAGCAGCGGGTCGAGCCACTCCCGCTGCTGGGCCTCGGTGCCGTACTTGAGCAGCACCTCCATGTTGCCGGTGTCGGGCGCGTTGCAGTTCATCACCAGCGGCGCCAGCGTGGAACGGCCGGTGAGCTCGGCGATCGGGGCGTAGTCGACGTTGCTGAGACCGGTGTAGCCGCCGTAGGGGTGGTCGGCCGGCAGGAAGAGGTTCCAGAGCCCGCGCTCGCGGGCCGCGGCCTTCAGCTCGTCGACGACCGGGAGTGGCGTCCACGGGTCGCCGGTGCGCCGGGCCTCGGCGAGGTCGCGGTGGTAGTCGGCCTCGACCGGCTCGATCTCCTCGGTGAGGAAGGCGCGCACGCGCTCGGTCAGGTCGGCTGCCTGGGCAGAGGGGGCGAAGTCCACGTCTCGCACCGTAGACCGTGCATGGGAGGATCGGCGCCGTGCGCGCCCTCCTCGTCCCGTTCGTCGCGGTGGCGCTGATGGCTCTCGCCGCGTGCGACGACGACACGCTGCAGCAGAACGACGACGCGCCGCCCGAGCGCTCGATCGTCGAGCCCGGCCTCGCCCGTCTCTACGCGGGCGGGCTGAGCGGCGCCGACGTCGAGGCCGAGAGCGCCTGCTTCGCGACCGGACTGCTCGACGCCCTCACCCTCGACGACCTGGTCGACGCCGGCGTCGTCGGCGACGACGGCGTCGTCGTCGAGACCGCGCCGATGCTCACCGTCGACGTCGCCACCGCGTGGGTCGACGCGGCCGGCGCCTGCGCGCCCTACCCCGAGGTCGCGGCCCGTGCCGAGGCGCTGCGCACACCGGGCCTCGACGAGGCCGGGTTCGCCCGGTGCCTCGACGCCGCCGTCGAGCCCGCCCGGGTGCACGAGGCGCTGGTCGCCAGCCTCAGCGGCCGGTTCGACACCGACCCGGCGGCCGCCGAGCTGACCGCGGCCCAGGAGTCGTGCCGCTAGTCGTCAGGCGGCGGCCACGGTCATCGTGACCGTGACCCGCCGGTCGGGGTCGAGCCACGCGCGCCGGGTGCGGCGCAGCCGCAGCCCCGACCAGACCAGCATCGGGACGGCGAGCAGCGGCGAGACGAACCACGGCCCGAGCAGCGCCGCGGTGGAGAAGAGCAGGCCCGTCGTGGTGGTCGTGAGCGCCAGGCGCGAGGAGTAGCCGATCATCGCCGCCGGCGGGGCCGGGGTGGCACGGGCCGAGCGGAGGTCGACGGCGAACGGGCGCCGCTGCGACCACCGCATCGCGGCCGCCACGACCTGCACGAGCACGACCACGAGCGTGGAGGCCAGCGCCGCGGCGTCGGCGGCGTCGGGGACGCCGGCGCGCAGCCCGCCCACGCACACCGTGACCAGCGAGGCGGCGAGCAGCAGCTCGGCGAGCACGTAGGCGCGGGCGTCGAAGACGGTGGCCGGGTCGACCGGCAGGCTCTCGCGCCACAGCGTGCCGCGCCCGTCGAGGCACCAGGCGTTGACGCCGTACAGCAGGGCGCCGCCGGAGGCGACGAGTCCCGGCAGGATCGTCATGCTGTCCCACTGCAGGCCGCCGAGCAGCGCGATCATGGCCGGGCCGAGCGCGAGCACGGCCAGGCCACGACGGATCGGGACGGCGCGCCAGACCGAGGCCCGGTCGACGCGCACCATCGCGCCGAGCGCGGACGCCGGCAGGGCCCGGGCGCGGTACTGCCCGGACTCGACCAGGTGCTCCTCGCGCGGGCTCCGGCGCGCGGCCACGTGCGCCGGCCAGGCACCGACCGCCACCAGCGCGACGACGGCGACGAGCGCGACCAGCACCGAGAGGGCCCACCGCGCGGTGACCCCGTCGGCCAGGACGACCACGACGCCGTGGGTCGGCAGCGAGTCGAGCACGTCGCCCGCGTGCCCGCTCGCCTGGACGACGAGCGCCGTCGCGGCGGCCGCGACCGCGAGCGCGCGCACCACCAGGGGCCCGTGCGTGGTGCGGCGCACCGACTCGAGCGCCCAGCCGATCGCCTGCGCGAACGCGGTGCCGGCGACCAACCAGAGCACGACGAGCACCTGCGCGGGCACGAGCCCGCCGGCGCCGACCGCGTAGGACGTCATCCCGAGGAGCGCCCAGGCCTGGAGGATCCAGGCGATGTTCAGCGGCGCGAGGAGCAGCGCGCCGAGGTGGTCGGTGGTCGGGCTGACCGGGAACACGGCCGTCGCGTCGCGGGCGATGAGCTCGCGCCCACCGCCGGAGGCCCCCGCCGACAGCACCGCGAGCAGGACGAAGCCGGCGAGCGCGGCCGGCAGCACGGCCCGCAGGTCCTGCGCCGTACCCTCGCCGCCGTCGCCCGCGCCGGGCGCGAGGGCCGGCGCCACGGCGACGACGAGGGTCACCGCCGCGACGATCGTCAGGGCGAGCACGGCCGGGCGGCGTCGTCCGGAGGCCCGGAAGCGGAGCAGGTGGCCGACGTCGGCGACGCTGCGCCTAGCCGAGGAGGCTGCGGTAGGCACGGGCGCCGTCCTCCCCGAGCATCTCCGAGGCGGGGAGCGTGGCGACCTGCGCACCGCCGCGCAGCACGCTCACCGACGTGCACGCCTCGACCGCGAGCTCGCGCAGGTGGGTCGAGACGAGCACGCACGCGCCCCGGACGCGCGCGTCGTTGACGACGTCGAGGGTGGCCTCCACGCCGAGCGGGTCGACGCCGTCGAACGGCTCGTCGAGCAGCAGCACGTCAGGCTCGTGCAGCGCGGCCAGCAGCACGCTGAGCCGGCGTCCCATGCCGTGGCTGAAGCCGGCGGTGACGCGGTGGGCGACGTCGCCGAGGCCGAACCGCTCGAGCAGGTCGCGACCCCGGTCCTCCCAGCCGTCGAGGCGCCGCAGCCGCGCCGAGAGCTGCAGGTGCTCCCACGGGCTCGCGCGCGGCACGAGACCACCGACGTCGGGGCAGTAGCCGACCGCCTGCTTCACCCGCAGCGCGTGTGCCCGGACGTCGTGCCCGGACACCGTCACCGTGCCCGACGTCGGCGGGACGACGCCCGCCAGCACCCGCATGGTGGTCGACTTGCCCGCGCCGTTGCGGCCGAGCAGCGCCGTCGCCTGGCCGGCGTGCGCCTCGAGGTCGACTCCTGCGACGGCCTCGACCTCGCCGAAGCGCACGTGGAGGCCGCGGACGTCGACGAGTGGCGTGGCGGGGGGAGGCACGCGACCATCGTCGCGTGCCGCGCCCCGGGCGACCAGACCTCTAGGAGACCGCGCTGTCGAGGAGCCAGTGGTGACGCAGGCGCGTGGCCCGCTCGGTGCCGGCGAAGGCGGCCAGCAGCCCGAGGACGACGTTGCCCCACACGGGCAGCGTGACCGGTGAGGTGAGCACGCCGAGGTTCTCGGCGACGGGCGGGACCTCCGAGAGCGTCGCGACGAGCTGCACCAGCATCAACGTCAGCGCGACCAGCAGCGTCACCAGGCTGGCCATGCCGATGCCGGCGCTGAGCCGCGGCCGGGTGCGGGCCAGCCGCGCCCGTCGTCCCTCGTGCGATCGGGGGTGGGGCCGCAGCGGGAGCTCGCCCCCGCCGTCGTCCACGAAGCGCAGTCGCTTGAGCCCGGCCATGCTGGCCGCGACCTCGACCACGCCGCCCTCGACCGGAAACGTGGCCGGCAGGTTCGAGCGCGCCACCTGCACGCCGTCGCGGTAGAGCGCGGCCGGGCTCTTTCCACCGGCCTCGTGCTCCCGGCGCGACTTCGGGTCGGCCCACGGCCGCACGTCGACGGCGTAGGCGAGCGGTCGCCCGCCCTTGTCGACGAGCTCGAGGAAGAACACCGATCGGGAGAACAGGTGCCACAGCCGGTAGTCGGGCAACTGGCTCCCGTCGCCGGGTCGGACCTTGCCGAGCTGCCACCGTCGCTTGAGGTTCGTGGCCATGACCTCCACGGTGCCGGGACACGGGGTCGGACGGATCGGTCGGACGTCGCGATCGACGTCGTCCCTTCGGTCGACTCCGGCGATACCGCCGACCGGCTCGGTCGGTGCGCGTCGGTAGCCCGCGGTCCGGGTGGACGGCGGGCTGGTGGGGCGGTCAGGGATGTCGGCGGGCGTGGGTGCCGGGTGGTGGACGCCGGTCGACGGTCGTCTCGGTGCCGGTCGGTGAGGTCCAGTGGTAGAGGCCGGGTTCGACCATCCGGTACGACCAGTCGCCGTGGGTCTTCGCGCGGTGGTGTCTGCGGCAGAGCAGGGCGAGGTTCCAGGTCGCGGTGATGCCACCTGACTCCCAGGCGACGATGTGGTCGAGGTCGACCCGACGCCTGCTGCAGTCGGGGAACACGCAGCACCGATCGCGGAGCGTGACGCGTTCACGGATCGCGTCGCTGGGTCGGTAAGCCGGGGTCTCGTGGGGTTCGGCGAGGTCGATGACCGGCTTGACGGTGACCTTCGTGCCGGCGGTCTCACACCAGGAGCGGACCTGCTGGACGAGGAGCGGGGTCTGGGTGTTGTCGAGCAGACCGGGCAGATCCGGGTGGGCGGCGTCGAGGTGGGCGTAGATCGTCACCCCGCGACCACCTCCGCTGGCGTCGAGGTCGAGCGCGAGCTGGGTGCGGGCCATCTCCCCCAACGCCTGCGAGCGCCGGACGTCGAGGGGGTCGGTCGAGCCGAGGTCAGCCAATTGTTGGGCGCCGTCGCGCAAGGCGTGTTCGAGGTCGATCGCGTCCGCGGTGTCGAGGGTGGCGATGACGTCGACGGTGCCGTCGGTGGTCGCACCAGCCAGGTACACGGTGACCCGCCGGTCCTCGAGCGCAGCCAGCCGTCGGGCCTCAGCGTCGGCGGGGTCGTGCTCGGCCCGGGCGGCATTCACGGTCCGGTCGAGCTGAGCGAACGAGCACCGATCCGCCACCGGCGCGATGAACCGGTCGACGTGCCAGGCGGCGGTCTCGGACAGGGTCATGGTCGCATCAGCGATCTTGAACGCCCGCCACACCGGG